>NZ_JBYSYI010000010.1:0-203927 GCF_058783105.1 Achromobacter sp. FW305-C-30-7
TGGTGCGCCCGGCAGGATTCGAACCTACGACCCCCTGGTTCGTAGCCAGGTACTCTATCCAGCTGAGCTACGGGCGCATTTGCGTTTAAAAGCAAGCCTTGAATAATAGCGTTATTTCACGAAGCGCGCAAGTCAGACGCTGATAAATCCAAGCAAGGCTGCGACGGACTCATGCCCGATCGAGCACGCTCAAGCCGTCCTGCCCGCCCCATCCAACTTCGCCAGCAACACCCTCGCCTGCTCCACCACATCGGCATCATTGGGCCGGAAGTCCAGCCGCAGCGCCTGCGGCAATTGGGTGAAGTGCGCGTGGCAGCTGCGCGCATAGGCCGGGTCGTAGTGGCGGTCTATCAGTTCCTGCGCCAGCGCGGCGCGCGCGCCGCTGTCGACCAGGGCCAGCCAGCCGCTCACGCGCTCGCGGCTGTGCAGGCCGATCATGCGCTGGAGCTGCGCCTTCAGCGATTCAGGATCGTCGAACAGATGCGCGTAATCCTGCAGCAAAAAGGCTGCGCGGTCCTCGCGGCTAGAGCGGACTTCGACGCACGGACTTGCATGCACCGCCGTCAACAGTGCCGCAGGCAAGGCGACCGCGCCGATCTTGCGACTTTCCGCTTCGACGAACACCGGCTTCGAGGCATCGAACGCGCGCAGGCTCTGTGCCAGCTGTGTATCGAAGCCCTTTTGCGAGGGCTGCGCAACACCGGCCCAGGCGCCCAATAGCGAGCCGCGATGCGAGGCCAGGCGCTCCAGGTCCAGCGTCTGCGCGCCGGCCTGCTCCAACGCGTTCAACAAGCGCGTCTTGCCGCTGCCAGTGGGTCCGGCCAGCACGATGTAGCGCAAGCCCAAGGGCAGGCTTTCCAGCGCGTCCAGCGTAGCTTGGCGATAGGTCTTGTAGCCGCCGTCGAGCTGACGCGCGCGCCACCCTATCATGTTGAACATCGTCGTCATGGAGCCGGAGCGCGTGCCGCCGCGCCAGCAATAGATCAACGGGCGCCAGCCCTGGCGCCGGTCCGCGAAGGTGGTGTCCAGATGCGCGGCAATATTGCGCGCCACCAGCGCCGCGCCGACGCGCGAGGCCTCGAAGGGCGAGACCTGCTTGTACAGCGTGCCCACCACCACGCGTTCTTCATTGCTCAGCACCGGCGCATTGATCGCGCCGGGAATGTGGTCGTCGGCGAATTCGAGCGGCGTGCGCACGTCGATGACTTCATCGAAATCGTCCAGCCGGTCGAGCGTGGCGAGCAGGTGTTTCAAGGGATCCGCGCCTGAAAGGGAATCTGCGATTTTCTCATGCGAGGCAGGCTCGCTCGCATGCTTGTCGCGAGCCCATGAAAAAACCCGCAATCACTTGCGTGATTGCGGGTTTTTTATCTCCGGTGCTGACCGAAGCCAGATCGGAGAGAATCTGGCGGAGATGGTGGGATTCGAACCCACGATGCAGTTTTTAGCCACATACTCCCTTAGCAGGGGAGCCCCTTCAGCCTCTCGGGCACATCTCCGAAGAGAACGAGATTCTAGCACGACTTTTTTCACTCTTGCCCGCTATCGGGCGTACATCGCAAAAAAAATCGTGCCGGAGTCTTATATCAGGCCTTTTCGCCAGGCGCCTGGTCCAGGCCGAAGGCCTTGTGCAGCGCGCGCACGCCCAGTTCCATGTACTTGTCGTCGATGATCACCGAGGTCTTGATCTCGCTGGTGCTGATCATCTGGATGTTGATGCCTTCTTGCGAAAGCGTCTGGAACATCAGGCTGGCCACGCCCACGTGCGAGCGCATGCCGATGCCGACGATGGAGACCTTGGCGACCTTTTCGTCGGTGGACAGTTCACGCGCGCCCACGGCGGGGATGACTTCGCGCTTGAGCAGATCGACGGCGCGGGCGAACTCGTTGCGATTGACCGTGAACGAGAAGTCGGTCGTGCCAGCCACGGACTGGTTCTGCACGATCATGTCGACGTCGATGTTGGCAGCGGCGACCGGACCCAGGATGGAGAAGGCGATGCCGGGCTTGTCCGGAACGGCCAGCAAGGTGATTTTGGCTTCGTCGCGGCTGAAGGCGATGCCGGAGACAACGGCGGCTTCCATTTTTTCGTCTTCCTCAAAAGTAATCAGCGTGCCCGAGACCATTTCTTCTGCGAGCGGGATAAGCGGGTCGGTCAGCGAGGACAGGACCCGGACCGGCACACGGTATTTGCCGGCGAATTCAACCGAGCGGATTTGCAGGACCTTGGAGCCCAGCGACGCCATTTCCAGCATTTCCTCGAAGGAAACGACGGCCATGCGGCGCGCTTCCGGCACCACGCGCGGATCGGTCGTGTAGACGCCGTCCACGTCGGTGTAGATCAGGCATTCGTCGGCCTTGATGGCGGCCGCCACGGCCACGGCCGAGGTGTCGGAACCGCCACGGCCCAGCGTGGTGATGTGGCCTTCGGGGTCGATGCCCTGGAAGCCAGTGACGATGACCACGCGGCCTGCGTCCAGATCGGCGCGGATGCGCTCGTCGTCGATCGACGAGATGCGCGCCTTGGTGAAGGACGAGTCGGTGCGCACGGGCACTTGCCAACCGGCATAGCTGCGCGCCGGCACGCCTTCGGCCTGCAGCGCGATGGCCAGCAGGCCGCTGCTGGCCTGTTCGCCGGTGGCGGCAATCATGTCGAGCTCGCGGCTGTCGGGCTGGGGCGTAATCTCGCGCGCCAGGCCGAGCAGGCGATTGGTCTCGCCTGCCATCGCCGACGGAACAACGACAACCTGGTGGCCGGCAGCGTGCCACTTCGCGACGCGACGCGCCACGTTCTTGATGCGCTCGACCGAGCCCATCGAAGTACCGCCATATTTGTGAACGATCAGGGACATCTCGTACTCTGGCTGGGAACCCGCCGCAAAAGGTTGACGGGCAAAGCCGTATATTCTAGCGCGACGGTAAAAATTTGCGCAGCTTGTGCAAAATTCCGTCCACGCCGCGACTTTTGGGGGACACCAAGCGGGACGCGCCCGCCTACTCCCTGGGTTCGACCCAGACCCTGCCCCGGTGGCAACGGATGACGTGGCCGGCCTGCTCGACCCGCAACTGGCGGTCATGGCCCAGGCTGTGCAGCCCGCGCAGCTGGCGCAGCAGATCGCGCATCCTGGCGTCGGTCGGCATCCTGGCGCCATTGCGTTCCAGCCAGTGCCGCAGCACATGCGCCTGGCGCGCCTCGGACAATCCGCGCCACGCCTGCAGCGAAAAGCTGGCGCCGTCGCCGGAAGGGTCGAGCGTGGCGAAATCTTCCCGCGCCACCTCGTCCAGGATCTCGGCCGCCTCGCCCATGTGCCGCGCGTGCCGCGCGACGATGCCGCGCCACCCCGGCCAGCGGGCGTCCAGCACCGGGGCCAGCAATTCGCGCAGAGCGGCGCGCGTGTAGTGGGGATCGGCATTGGTGGGATCCTGCACCGGACGCCAGCCGGTGGCTGCCGCCACCGCGTCCGCCGCATGCAGGATCGCGTCGCGGTCCACTTCCAGCCAGGGGCGCAGGTAGCGCAGGCCATCGCGCCTGGACACCGGCGCCATGGCAGCCATGCCGGCCAGACCGGTGCCGCGCAACAGGCGCAGCAAGACGGTTTCCGCCTGGTCGTTGCGATGATGGGCCAACAGGATATGCGTCACGCCCTGCTCTCGCGCCAATTGCGCCAACGCGGCATAGCGGGCATCGCGCGCCGCCGCCTCGATCCCCTTGCCCGCGGCCTGGGCCACCTCGACCCGCGCCACCGACAGCGGCAGCGCGAGCAGATCCGCCAGCGTGCGCACATGCTGCGTCCATGCATCGGCGGCGTCCTGCAAGCCGTGATGCACATGGAACAACATCAGTTCCATGCCCAACTCGCGCACCAAGGCGGCCGCGTGCACGGCCAGCATGGCCGAATCGGCGCCGCCGCTGAGCGCCACGGCGATGCGCGGCGGACGCTCAGGCAGAGCCAGCAAGGCCCGGCGCAGTGCCGTGATCAGTTCGGGCGAAACGGGAAGGGAATGAACGACGCCCGCCTCGGCCCGGTGCGTGGCGGCGGGCGTCTGGCGGGCGGTCATGGCGGGATGGCGCGTGGCGCGAGGCCGTGGCGCCGGCACATGGGCCGGCGCCCTGCCTGCTTCAGGCGCGCGCTTCCTGGTAGGCGCCGTAGGACAGCAGGCGCTGGACGCGCTGTTCCACGAGCTGTTCGGGCGTCATGCCCTGGAGCTGGCGCAGGGCATCGCCCAGCGCGCGGCGCAGCAGGCGGGCCATGACGCGGGGATCGCGATGGGCGCCGCCCACCGGTTCGTTGACCACGCGGTCCACCAGGCCCAGATCCTTCAGGCGCGGCGCGATGATGGCCAGGGCCTCGGCGGCCTCGGGCGCCTTGTCGGCGCTGCGCCACAGGATCGAGGCGCAGCCTTCCGGCGAAATCACGGCGTAGGTCGCGTACTGGAGCATCAGCACGGCATTGCCCACGGCGATGGCCAGGGCCCCGCCCGAGCCGCCTTCGCCGATGATGGTGCAGATCACGGGGACCTTCAGCTCGGCCATGGCGTAGAGGTTGTGGCCGATGGCTTCGGACTGGCCGCGCTCTTCGGCGCCGATGCCGGGATAAGCGCCCGGGGTGTCCACGAACGTGAACACGGGAATGCCGAATTTTTCAGCCAGACGCATCAGGCGCAGGGCCTTGCGATAGCCCTCGGGACGCGGCATGCCGAAATTGCGCGCGGCGCGTTCCTTGGTGTCGCGCCCCTTCTGGTGGCCGATGACCATGCAGGGCGTGCCGTTGAAGCGCGCCAGGCCGCCGATGATGGACTGGTCGTCGGCGTACATGCGGTCGCCGTGCAGTTCATGGAAGTCGGTGAACATTTCGCGCACGTAGTCCAGCGTGTAGGGACGCTGGGGATGGCGGGCGACCAGGGCCGTCTGCCAGGGCGTGAGCTTGGCGTAGATTTCCTTGGCCAAGGTCTGGCTCTTCTGCTGCAGACGTCCGATCTCGTCGGAGATGTCTACGGCCGAATCGGCCTGCACGTAGCGCAGCTGCTCGATCTTGTTCTCAAGCTCGGCGAGCGGTTGTTCAAATTCCAGAAATGTATTGCGCATGTAGTGTGGTTCCGTAGATGGGCTGCCTGGCTTGCGTCAGTACTGGACCGGAGTCGGTTCCAGACTGCGCCACAGATACCAGGTCGCCACGGTACGCCAGGGTTGCCACGCCAACGAGACTTCGCGAGCCTCGAAACGCGAGACAGGCTCGCCGCTGAAATAGTGTAGCGAGATTGCCTTGAGCAACCCAGGATCATCCAGCGGCAGGACATCAGGCCGCTGCAGATTGAAAATCAAAAACATCTCCGCCGTCCAGCGGCCTATGCCCCGGATGGCGGTCAGTTCGGAAATGACGGCTTCGTCGTCCATTGCCGCCCATTTCTCGGGATGGACCCGGCGCTCGCCGAAATGCACGGCCAGGTCCAGCACGTATTCGGCCTTGCGCTGCGACAGCCCTGCCGCGCGCAAGCCTTCCAGGCCGACGCGCAGCACGGCGACGGGCGTGGGGCGCTTGCCCACGGCCTCGATGAACTGGGTCCAGACGGTGTCGGCCGCCTTGCTGGACACCTGCTGCCCGATGATCGCCCGCGCCAGCGTCACGAAAGGCGTGCCGCGCGACGTCAGCCAGACCTCGGGATGCTGGGGAATGATCTTTTTCAGGATGCGGTCGCGCCGCATCAGATGGGCTACGGCGGCTTCCCAATACTCGGGCTTGGGAATCTCGAGGTCGGCAGTGGACATGGCGGGCGGGTCCTGCGGCTTCAAGCCCGACGCCATTGCGTCAGGCCGCCCGGCTTGTCGTCGAGCTCGATGCCAGCTTCGCGCAGTTCCGCACGGATGCGGTCGGCTTCGGCGAAGTTGCGGGCCGCCTTGGCGGCCGCGCGCGCGTCGATCAAGGACTGGATGGCCTCGGCGTCCAGCGCACGGCGCTCGCCCTGTTCGATGGCCGCAGCGGAATAACGGGTGGGCGACTGGAAATACGCCGCTGGATCCTGCTGCAGCAGGCCCAGCAGGGATGCCAGCGCCTTCAACTGGCCGGCGCTGCGCGCGCTCTTGCCGCGGTTGGCCTCGGAGGCCAGTTCGAACAAGGCCGCGATCGCGCCCGAGCTGTTGAAGTCATCGTCCATGGCCGCCTTGAAGGCCTGGGCCTGCGGCTCGTTCCAATCAATGCCCTGCGCGTCGGCAGGCACATTCTGCAGCGCCTGGTACAGGCGATCGAGCGCGTTCTGCGCGTCGATCAGGTTGTCTGGCGTGTAGTTCTGCGGGCTGCGGTAGTGGTTGCGCACGATGAAGAAGCGCACCATTTCCGCTTCGCGCGGATTGACGCGGTAGACGGCCTGGTCGGCCGCCGGCTCTTCCTGGGCGATGGTCTGGCGGATGGTGCGGAAATTGCCCAGGGACTTGGACATCTTGTCCGAGTCGACCATGAGCGGACCGCAATGCATCCAGATATTCGCCAGCGTGCCGCCGAAGGCGCCCTCGGTCTGGGCGATCTCGTTTTCATGGTGCGGGAATTTCAGGTCCGGGCCGCCGCCATGGATATCCAGCGGCAGGCCCAGCAGCGATTTGCTCATGGCCGAGCACTCGATATGCCAGCCCGGACGGCCCAGCCCATAGGGCGATTCCCACTTGGTATCGGCCGGTTCTTCCGCCTTGGCGGACTTCCACAGCACAAAATCCAGCGGATCACGCTTGGCCGAACCAACCGCCACGCGCTCGCCTGCGCGCAGGTCGTCCAGCGTCTTGCCCGACAGCTTGCCGTAACCGGCAAAACCACGGACAGCGAAATTCACGTCGCCATCGTCGGCTTGATAAGCCAGGCCGTTCTGTTCGAGCTTGCCGATGATGTCGAGCATATCGCCGACATATTCGGTGGCGCGCGGCTCGCGGTCCGGCGTCTCGACGCCCAGCGCGCGCTCGTCGGCGTGCATGGCGTCGATGTAGAACTCGGTGACTTCGCCGATGCGGCGGCCGGTCTCGACGGCGCGGCGGATGATCTTGTCGTCGATATCCGTGATGTTGCGCACATAGTCGACCGCCAGCCCGCTGGCGCGCAGCCAGCGCTGCACGACGTCGAACGACACCAGCATGCGGGCATGGCCCAGGTGGCAGAAGTCATAGACGGTCATGCCACACACGTACATGCGCACCTGACCGGCCTGGGCCGGCTTGAACGGTTCTTTGGTACGCGACAACGTGTTGTAGATTTGCAGCATGGCGCTTATAGGCTTTGTCTAAATTTTCCGTGGCGGTTGCGGAAAGTTGCTGCCGAAGGAAAATACCTTCGGCGCGTGCCGCCGGGCCGGATTTCGATCCCAGGCCATAATCCCACTGGCGCTGACCATTCCGAGCCCGCATTCGAAGGCCCGCATTCCAAGCCGGTTCCACGAACGATATCGCCGGGCTTCGTCCCCGATGTCGAGCCAAAACACAACCGGGGCTAAAATGGCGGTCGTCAAGTATAGCAAGCGGCCCGGTCGCGCGCGTAAGCGTCGGCCTGCCAAGACTTTTAACGGATGCCCAAGTGACTATCAAGCCGCGCTTTCGCGTCGCCCTGCTCGCCCTGGCCCTTGCCGGCGCACCGATTGGCGCCTCTCTGGCCCAGTCGATGGCCGGCGGCGGTGGAACCAACCCCAACGCCAACCGCACCACCCTGGATCCCATCCCGCCCGAGGGCGGCTGGGACAGCCTGGCCAAGCTGCTGGAAGCGGCCAAGCCGAGCGTCGACACGCGTCTGACGCCGTCGCCCTCGCAGATCACTACGTACATCGAGCGGCTGCTGAACCACGGCGACAACGAAGAAGCCCTGGCCATGATCGAAAAACGCCAGGAACAGATCAAGGACCAGCGCGGCACCGACGTGCAGCTGATGTTCCAGCACGCCCGCGCGCTGGCCGCCCTGAATCGCACCGACGAGGCCATCGGCGTCTATACCGAGATGACCAACCGCTTTCCGGAGCTTCCGGAACCTTGGAACAACCTCGCGGCTCTATATGCTGGCCGCGGCGAACTCGACCGCGCGCAGGACGCCCTGTCGATGGCCCTGCGCGCCGACCCGAACTACGCCGCCGCCCGCGCCAATATGGGCGACCTGCAACTTCTGCAGGCCTTGAGCACCTACAAGAAGGCCGCCAGCGACGGCGTGCCCGGCATGCAGGAAAAGGTCCGCGAAGTCGAAACCATGCTGAAGGATAAACACGCCAAATGATGTCCCGATACTCTCCCCTACACCTGCTGCGCCTGACGGCGTGCTCGTTCGCGCTGGCGGCATTCGCCCCGGCGCTCGTCAGCGCCGCCCCTGCGGCAAATTCCTCCACCTCCACCTCTGAAGGCACAAAAACCATGAGCACCAACCCCCGCGTCAAGCTCCAGACCAACCAAGGCGACATGGTCATCACCCTGGATGCCGCCAAGGCGCCCAAGACCGTCGAAAACTTCCTGACCTACGTCAAGGAAGGCTTCTACAACGGCACGGTGTTTCATCGCGTGATCGACGGCTTCATGATCCAGGGCGGCGGCTTTGAGCCCGGCATGAAGCAAAAGCAGACCCATGCCCCCATCGAAAACGAAGCCAACAACGGCCTGAAGAACGACAAGTACACCCTGGCCATGGCCCGCACCAGCGATCCGCACTCGGCCACGGCGCAGTTCTTCATCAACGTCTCCAACAACGACTTCCTGAACTTCACCGCGCCCACGCCGAATGGCTGGGGCTATGCCGTGTTCGGCACCGTGACCGAAGGCATGGACGTGGTCGACAAGATCAAGAACGTGAAGACCGGCAACAAGGGCTTCCACCAGAACGTCCCCAACGAAGACGTGATCATCGAGAAGGCCGAAGTTCTTGAATAAGATTGCGCTGTCCGGCCCCATCTGGCTGGCGTCCGACCTGCATCTGGGACCGGCCACGCCGGCCACCTCGGAGGCCTTCCTGGCCTTCCTGGAGGCCGCGCGCGAGGAAGCCGGCGCCCTGCTGCTGCCGGGCGACATCTTCGATGCCTGGATCGGCGACGACGTGATCCGCGCCGCGCCGCCGTGGCTCGCCACGGCGCTGACGGCGCTGCGCGACACCGCCAGCCGGATTCCGGTCTGGCTGGGCCGCGGCAACCGCGACTTCCTCATCGGGGACGAGCTGGCCCAGGCCCTGGGCGCAAAGCTGCTGCCCGAGCCGGCGCTGCTGGAAACGGACTATGGCCAGATCCTGCTGACCCATGGCGACGAGTTCTGTACGGACGACGCCGCCTACCAGCAGTTCCGCGCAATGGTCCGCGATCCGCGCTGGCAGGCCGAATTCCTGGCCAAGACGATTCCCGAACGGCTGGCGATGGCGCAGCAGGCACGCGGCGAAAGCCAGGCCGCCAACCAGACGAAATCCATGGAAATCATGGACGTCAATGCCGCCGCCATCGAATCCGTCTTCCGCGAAACCGGGGTGCGCGTGCTGGTGCATGGCCATACCCATCGCCCCGCCCGCCACGTGCTGGAAGTCGACGGCAAGAAGCGCGAACGCTGGGTCCTGCCCGACTGGGACTGCGACCATGTATCGCCGGCCCGCGGCGGCTGGCTGGTCATCGACCAGGACGGCCTGCAGTTCTACGACCTGGAAACGGAAGCCTAGCTCCCGGACGCGCCACATCGCGACGAAAAACAACGAGGGCCGCGCAAGCGGCCCTCGTCATTGCTGCTGCCGGCGCGCCGGCAGTGCCCTCGACGCTCAGCGCGTGAAGATCCAGGCAGCCACCACGCCGCCGAAGATGATCCGATACCAGGCGAACACCCGGTAGGTATGGTTGGCAACGAAGCGCAGCACGGCGCGCACCACCACCATCGCGCTCAGGAACGCGGCCACGAAGCCCACCGCGATGCCCGTCAGGTCGTGCTGGGTGAGCAACTCCATGTTCTTGTACATGTCGTACACCGCCGCGCCCAGCATCGTGGGCATCGCCAGGAAGAACGAGAACTCGGTGGCCGTCTTGCGCTGGATGCCGGCGATCATGCCGCCGATGATGGTGGCGCCCGAGCGCGAGGTGCCCGGGATCATGGCCAGGCATTGCGCCACGCCCACGCCCAGCGCCTGCTTCCAGGTGATCTGCTCCAGCGTGCGGGCCGTGGCCCGCTCGTCCGACGCCGTGTCGTCGGCCGCGCCCGGCATGTCGCCGGGCGTGTGATGCGTCTTGCGCTCCACGTACAGCATGATCAGGCCGCCCAGCACCAGGGTCACGACCACCACGGCCGGGTGATAGAAGACGCTCTTGATGGACTTGATGAAGATCGCCCCGATGACGGCCGCCGGCAGGAAGGCGATGATCAGGTTGCGGGTGAAGGCAACCTCGCTGGGCACGCCGGTCAGCGTGCCGCGGATCAGCGTCAGCAGCCGCGCGCGGAACACCCACATCACCGCCAAGATGGAGCCCAGCTGGATCACCACCTCGAACACCTTGCCCTGGCTGGATTCGAAGTTGATCCAGTCTCCCACCAGGATGAGGTGGCCGGTGCTGGACACGGGAATGAACTCCGTCAGGCCCTCGATGATGCCCAGGATGAACGCTTTGATCAGGTATAGAGTGTTTTCGGTCACGATGGGAGGTCGGTTTCAGTTAATCGTTGGCTAGGGATTCGTCGTCGGCGAGCATTTCCTGGGGACGCTTCTCTACGCGCACCAGTGCGATGCGGCGGCCGTCCATTTCCAGGACTTCAAAGCGGAAATGCTCATGATGGACTTCGTATTCGCAGACGTCGCCCGGCTTGGGCAGATGCCCGAAACGCGATAGCAGGTACCCCGCCAGGGTTGAAAAATCCTGGGCATCATCGACCAGGCCTTCGGTTTCCAGCACCTGCTCGACATGGTGCAGATCGGCCGCGCCGTCGATTTTCCAGGTGTTGTCGCCGTCGGCAACGATGTCGGGCAGTTCGTCTTCGTCGGGAAACTCGCCGGCAATCGCCTCGAATACATCGATGGGCGTCACCAGCCCCTCGATGGCGCCAAACTCGTCGGCCACCAGCACCAGCTGGCCGCGCGAACGCTTGAGCGTGTCCATCAGGCGCAGGATGCCGATGGACTCGTGCACGATGATGGGGTCGCGCAGGCGGTTGCGGCGCACCCTGCCCTCGGTGATCAGGTCCGCCACCAGGTCCTTGGCGCGGGCGATACCCAGCACCTCATCGAGCGAACCGCGGCATACCGGAAAGAAACTGTGCGGCGCCTCGGTCAGCTGGCGGCGGATGGTTTCCGGATCGTCGTCGATGTTGATCCAGGAAACATCCGTGCGCGGCGTCATGATCGAGCGGATGGAGCGTTCGGCCAGCGTCAATACGCCGCTGACCATATTGCGTTCCTCGACCCCGAAGGCCGGAATGGCCGGGCCGTTCGCGCTGGGCATGTCGGCCTCGTCGGCGGGCGGCCGCTTGCCCAGCATGCGCAGCACCGCGGATGCGGTGCGTTCGCGCATCGGCCGGCGCGCGTCCAGCTTGAGCAGGTTGCGGCGCGCCACCTGGTTGAGGGCTTCGATGGCGACCGAGAAGCCGATGGCCGCGTACAGATAGCCCTTGGGCACCTTGAAGCCGAAGGCTTCAGCCAAGAGCGAGAAGCCGATCATCAGCAGGAAGCCCAGGCACAGCACCACTACCGTGGGGTGAGCGTTGACGAAACGCGTCAGCGGCTTGGATGCCAGCAGCATGATGCCGATGGCGATGACGACGGCGATCATCATGATGGCCAGATGGTCCACCATGCCCACCGCGGTGATCACGGAGTCCAGCGAGAACACCGCGTCCAGCACCACGATCTGCGTCACGATCACCCAGAAGCTGGCGTACACGCGCGGCCCCGACGAGCCGCCGTGCTGGGAGCCCTCCAGGCGCTCGTGCAGTTCCATGGTGCCCTTGAACAGCAGGAACAGGCCGCCGATCATCAGGATCAGGTCGCGGCCCGAAAACGACAGCGGGCCGATGGAAAACAGGGGGGCGGTCAGCGTGACCAGCCATGACATGACCGACAAGAGGCCTAGACGCATGATGAGCGCCAGGCTCAGGCCCATGATGCGCGCGCGGTCGCGTTGCGCCGGGGGCAGCTTGTCCGCCAGGATGGCGATGAAAATCAGGTTATCGATCCCCAGGACGATCTCAAGGATGACCAGGGTAAGCAAGCCGACCCACGCAGTAGGGTCCAGCAGCCACTCCATCAGGAGCTCCAGAAGTTACACGACCGGTAATCGTACATGGAAAATCCGTGACACGCCGGTGACGAGCCCCGTCCTTTTGCCTGAGGCAGGCACGGTTTAGGCCTGGTGAACCAGGGCATCCGCAGCCTGGCTCCATGGCAAAAAAACAAAAAAAACCGGCCCCTGGCCGGTCTTCGCGTCTGGCAGAGAGCCGGTCAGCTGCCGAGCTTGAGCGTGCCCTTCATCATGGCCCAGTGGCCGGGGAAAGAGCAGAAATAGGCATAAGCCTCGCCCGGAGTCAGCTTGGATACGTCGAACGTAACCGAATCCGACTCGCCGCCGCCGATGACCTTGGTGTGGGCGATGACGCGGGTGTCACCCGCCTTGACGTAATCCTGCGGCAGGCCGGCGTTCATGCCGTCGGTGGCCACGGCCGTCTTGTCGGCTTCCTTCGTCAGCACCCAGTTGTGGCCCATGGCGACCTTGGCCATTTTGCCGACGTGCTTGAGATGCACGGTGAATTGCTTGCAGCTTTTGTCGACGACCATTTCCTTCAGGTTGTACTGCATGGCGTCGTTGCTTTCTATGGTTGCTTCGCACTGAGCGGCCAACGCGGGCAGGCTGGCTGCGGACAGAACGATGGCTAGGGTGGCTTTTGCCAGCATGGAGATTCTCCGTAAACGTTGGCAGCTCTTCCGACACGCGTGAGGCACATGCCTCGCGTCGCTGCCGCCACGCACAAGTCTATGGCGCCCCGCAAGCCGCGCTATTGACGGACATCAATAGCGCCTCGTTCACCCCCTTCAAAACGGGGATATCCCCTACGCCGCATGAGGGTATTGCCGCCATGCGGCCTGCGTGCGCGCGCCGATTGACAAACCGCAATACAAACGACGCCGCATGTTCTTAGCATGCCTGCAAACAAACACAATCAGCAGAGTCCGAAAATGCAAGGCAGCACAGCGGCGGGGCGTGGGTTCAATCAGTACACCTGGTTCATTCATGCGGTTCTGCTGGCCTTGCTGCTGCTATGCGCGCAGGCCGCCAGCACCGCGCAGGCCCAGCGCTTGCCGGACTTCCTGGGCGGCACCCCGATCGGACAGATCTTCCCCGGCGCGGACCGCGCCGATCCGCCCGCCGGCAAACCCATGGCCGCCAAGGTCTATGCGGGCGCGCGCCAGCTGGGCGTGGTCTATCTCACTTCCGACGTCGTCAACACGCGCGGCTACTCCAGCAAGCCCATCGACGTGCTGGTCGGCCTGGCGAACGACGGGCGCATCGTCGGCGCCCGGCTGGTGGAACACCATGAGCCCATCGTGCTCATCGGCATTCCGCAGTCCAAGGTCGACCATTTCATCAGCGGCTATGTCGGGCTGAACTTCGTGGACTCCCCGCCTCGCCATGGCGCGCCGCCGCCGGTGGACATTATCAGCGGCGCGACCGTCACCCTGATGGTGATCGGCGACAGCATCACGCGCTCGGCCATCGCCGTGGCCCGCGCCTACGGCATCGACAAGACTGCCGCGCCGGCGCAGCAGGCCGCGCCCGCCGCCGCCCGCGTGGTGGACGAAACGCGCGATGCCGTCCAATCCTGGCAGGACCTGCTGGAGGCCAAGGCGGTGCGCAACCTGCGGCTGAGTCCGGAGGACGTGAACCAGGCGTTCCTCGCATCGGGCAGACGCGATGCGGCCGCAAACGCCGAGGGCAGCGCGGACGCGGACGGCTTCATCGACCTGTACGCCGCGCTGGTCAGCGTGCCCGCCATAGGCCGCAGTCTGCTGGGCGACACGGAATGGCAGCGCCTGAAGGAAAGGCTCAAGCCCGGCCAGCAAGCGGTGCTGGTGGCCGGCAACGGCGCCTACTCGTTCAAGGGGTCGGGCTATGTGCGCGGCGGCATCTTCGACCGCATCGAGATCATCCAGGACGAAAGCAGCTTCCGCTTCCGCGACCGCAACCACCAGCGCCTGGCCGACGTGGCTGCGCAAGGCGCGCCGGCGTTCCGCGAAGTGGCGCTGTTCGTGGTGCCCGAGGACGCCACGCTGGATCCGGTCGCGCCCTGGCGCCTGCAGCTCATGGTGCAGCGCGTGCTCAGCGTCAGCGACAAGGCCTTCGTGACGTTCGACCTGGGCTATGAGCTGCCGGCGGCCTACACCCGTCCGGCCGCTGGCGCGCAAGCGGCCGCGGCTCCCCCGACTCCCGCCGCAGCCGTCCCGGCCCAGGCCGAGGAACCAGCGCCCGCGCTGTGGAAACAGATATGGCATGGCAAGGCCGGACAGGTCGCGGTCCTGACCGTGGCGCTGCTGGTGCTGGTCGGTATCTTCTTCTTCCAGGACCAATTGACCAGCCGCCCCCTGCTGCACGACCGCCTGCGGCTGGCGTTCCTGGCGTTCGCGCTGTTCTGGATCGGCTGGTACGGCCAGGCCCAGCTGTCCATCGTCAACGTGCTGACTTTCTTCTCGGCGCTGCGCAGCGACTTCCGCTGGGAATACTTCCTGATGGATCCGCTGGTGTTCATCCTGTGGTGCGCCACCGCCATCTCCATGGTGTTCTGGAACCGCGGCGCCTTCTGCGGCTGGCTGTGCCCCTTCGGCGCCCTGCAGGAACTCACCAACCGCATCGCCCGCCGCCTGGGCGTGCGCCAGCTCAAGATCAGCCACGGCGTGAACCAGCGCCTGTCGACCCTGAAGTACGTGATCTTCCTGCTGCTGTTCGGCTTTTCGCTGTACGACCTGGCGCTGGCCGAGCAGCTGTCCGAAGTCGAACCGTTCAAGACCGCGATCATCCTGCGCTTCATGCGCTACTGGCCGTTCGTCGCGTTCGCCGTGGCGCTGCTGGCCGCCGGCCTGTTCGTGGAGCGCTTCTTCTGCCGCTACCTCTGTCCGCTGGGGGCTGCGCTGGCCATCCCCGCCCGCCTGCGCATCTTCAACTGGCTACGCCGCTACCGCGACTGCGGCAACCCCTGTCAGCGCTGCAATCTCGAATGTCCGGTGCAGGCGATCGATCCCACCGGCGAGATCAATCCGAACGAGTGCATCCAGTGCCTGCACTGCCAGATGCTCTATCACCACGAACAGAAGTGTCCGCACCTGATCCAGAAGAAAGCCAAGCGGGAGCGCCGCCGCGCACCGGCGGCCGAACCAGCCGAGCAAGTCATCGTCATGCACCGCGCGCCGAACCCGAACAGCGAACCCGGCGCCTGAACCCACTTTCCGCACAGCGGCGCCCGGCGCCGTCCCTACCAAGGAGTTATCCATGTCCGACAAGAACCCCGACAAGGCCGGCCTCACCCGCCGCAGCTTCCTCGGAACCGCAGCCATCACGGGCGCCGCAGGCCTGGTGGCGGGCGCGCAGATCTCCACCGCCCACGGCAAGGACGCCAAGGGCGGCGCCAATGGCGTGCTGGGCCATGTCGCCCCGGGCGAGCTGGACGAATACTACGCTTTCAATTCCAGCGGCCAATCGGGCGAGGTCCGCGTGCTGGGCCTGCCGTCCATGCGCGAGCTGGTCCGCATCCCGGTCTTCAACCATTGCAGCGCCACCGGCTGGGGCCGCACCAACGAAAGCCGCAAGATCCTGACCGAAGGCCTCACCCCCGAGACCCGCGAATACCTGAAGGACAAGGGCGGCGTGTTCATCAACGGCGACGCCCACCACCCGCACCTCTCGTTCACCGACCGCACCTACGACGGCCGCTACCTGTACATCAACGACAAGGCCAACAACCGCGTCGCCCGCATCCGCCTGGATGTGATGAAGACGGACAAGATCACCGAACTGCCCAACGTGTCCGGCGTGCACGGCCTGCGACCGCAGCGCTACCCGCGCACCGGCTATGTGTTCGCCAACGGCGAGCACATCATCCCCCTGCCCAACGACGGCAAGGTGACGGACGATCCCAAGAAGAACTTCTTCGCCATCTACACCGCGCTGGACGGCGACACCATGAAGGTCGCCTGGCAGGTGCTGGTCGACGGCAACCTGGACAACGGCGACGCCGACTACCAGGGCAAGTACTCGTTCTCCACCTGCTACAACTCGGAGAAAGGCGTCACGGTGGAAGAAGCCTCGGCCAACGAGCAGGACTGGGTCGTGGTGTTCAACATCAAGCGCATCGAAGAAGCCGTCAAGAAGGGCGACTTCAAGACCATGGGCGGCGTGCCGGTGATCGACGGACGCCACGGCTCCAAGTACACCCGCTACATTCCGGTGCCGAACTCGCCGCACGGCTGCAACGCCGCGCCCGACGGCATCCACCTGGTGCTCAACGGCAAGCTCTCGCCCACCGTCACGGTGCTGGACGTGCGCACGCTGGACGACCTGTTCGACGACAAGATCAAGCCGCGCGATTGCGTGGTGGCCGAACCCCAGCTGGGCCTGGGCCCGCTGCACACGGCATTCGACGGCCGCGGCAACGCCTACACCACGCTGTTCATCGACAGCCAGATGGTCAAGTGGAACATAGACAAGGCCAAGCGCGCGTTCAAGGGCGAGAAGGTCGATCCGATCATCCAGAAGCTGGACGTGCACTACCAGCCCGGCCACAACCATTCGACCATGGGCGAAACCCGTGAAGCCGACGGCAAGTGGCTGGTGTCGCTGAACAAGTTCTCCAAGGACCGCTTCCTGAACGTCGGCCCGCTCAAGCCCGAGAACGACCAGCTCATCGACATTTCGGGTGACGAAATGAAGCTGGTGCATGACGGCCCCAGCTTCGCCGAGCCGCATGACATGTGCCTGGTGCACCGCTCCAAGGTCCATCCCATCAGCGTCTGGAAGCGCGACGACCCGATGTGGGAAGACGCCCGCCAGATGGCCAAGAAGGACGGCGTGTCGCTGGACGATGCGGCCAAGGTGGTGCGCGACGGCAACAAGGTGCGCGTGTACATGATGGCGGTCGCGCCCATGTTCAGCATCAAGAAGTTCGAGGTCAACCAGGGCGATGAGGTCACCGTGGTGGTCACGAACATGGAGGTGATCGAAGACTTGACGCACGGCTTCACGTTGGAAGGCCACGGCATCGCCATGGAGATCGGACCCCAGGCTACCGCCTCGGTCACCTTCACGGCAGACCGTCTGGGCGTGTACTGGTACTACTGCCAGTGGTTCTGCCACGCGCTGCACATGGAAATGTCCGGCCAGATGGTCGTGCATCCCAAGAAGACCGTGTAGCGCTTATGAAGCTCGCCGCACTCTTGACGATGCGCGCCGGCCAGGCCGCCCGCGCCGTGCTGCTGGCGGCCGCCGGGCTGGCGTTGCCGGGCGCGGCGGCCGCGGCGACGCTAGATGTCGCCGCCGGCGCGGACCTGGCGGCGGCCGTCGCCGCCGCCCAGGCCGGCGACGTGCTGAAACTTGCGCCGGGCTCCTATGCCGGCGCCATCGTCATCGACAAGCCGCTGACGCTGGAAGGCCCGGCGGACCGCTCGGCCATCATCGCCGGCACGCGCCAGGGGCGCACCGTCTGGGTCCAGGCGGCGGACGTGTCCCTGCGCAACCTGACCGTCACGCGTTCCGGCCTGAGCCTGTCCGACATGGACGCGGGCATCTTCCTCGACCGCGAAGCGCACCGCGCGGTGGTGGAGCGCAACGACATCCTGGACAACCTCGTGGGCGTGCACGTCTGGGGACCCGCGGACGCGACCGTCCGCGGCAACCGCATCGTGGGCAACCAGGAGCTGCGCGTGGCCGAAAGAGGCAACGGCGTGACGCTCTGGAACACGCCCGGCACGCGCGTGCTGGATAACGACATCTCGGCCGGCCGCGACGGCATCTTCGTCAATACCAGCAAGCTCAACACTTTCAGCGGCAACCGCTTCCACGACCTGCGCTACGCGGTGCACTACATGTACACCAACGATAGCGAGATCAGCGGCAACGTCTCGACCGGCACCGACATCGCCTACGCCATCATGTATTCGCACCGGCTGGTGGTGCGCGACAACGTCGCGCTGGACAGCCATGAGCAAGGCCTGATGCTGAACTACGCCAACCACTCCACCATCGCCAACAACACGGTGGACCGCGCCGGCAAATGCGTGTTCATCTACAACGCCAACCGCAACACCTTTCTGGACAACCATTTTTCCAACTGCGACATCGGCGTGCATTTCACTGCCGGGTCGGAAGGCAACCGGATCTCGGGCAATGCCTTCATCAACAACCGCAACCAGGTGAAGTACGTGGGCACCCGGACGCTGGACTGGTCGGTGGACGGACGCGGCAACTATTGGAGCGACAACACCGCGTTCGACCTGGACGGCGACGGCATCGCCGACACCGCTTACCGGCCCAATGACGTGGTCGACCAGCTGCTGTGGCGCGCGCCGGCGGCCCGCATCCTGCTGAACAGTCCGTCGATTTCCATCGTGCGCTGGGCCCAGTCGCAGTTCCCCGCCATCCTGCCCGGCGGCGTGATCGACAGCGCCCCGCTGATGCAGCCCCCGCCCACCGCAAGCTCCAAGGAATCACCATGAGCACCGACCTTGTGGCGCTTACCGGCGTCAGCAAGCACTATGGCGCGCAGCAGGCCATCGACGGCCTGGATCTGCAACTGCGCGAAGGCGAATGCGTCGCGCTCGCCGGACACAACGGCGCCGGCAAGAGCACGATGATCAAACTCATCCTGGGGCTGATACGCCCCACCCGCGGCCGCGTCGCGATCTTCGGCCAGGACGCCCACAGCCCGGCCGCCGCGCGCCTGCGCGGCAGGATAGGCTACCTGCCTGAAACCGTGGCGCTGCACCCTTCCATGACCGGCGAGGAAACCCTGGCGTTCTACGCCAGGCTCAAGCGCCAGCCCCTGTCCGGCAACGCCGCGCTGCTGGAGAAGGTCGGCATCTCGGGCGCCGCGCGCCGCCGCGTCGGCGGCTACTCCAAAGGCATGCGGCAGCGCCTGGCGCTGGCCCAGGCGCTGCTGGGCCAGCCCCGGGTGCTGCTGTTCGACGAACCCACCACGGGCCTGGACCCGGCCTCGCGCCTGATGTTCTACGACATCGTCCATGAGCTGCGCGCCGCGGGCGCCACGATATTGCTGAGCACCCATGCCCTGTCCGAACTGGCAGGCCATGCGGACCGCATCGTCGTGATGAAGGCGGGCAGGAAGATCGCCGACGGCGCGATGTCGGCGCTGCGGCGTTCCACCGGGCTGCCCATCCGCATCCGCCTGACATTCGCCGACGCCGACGCGCCGCCGCCCGGTGGCGATTGGCGCCGCATCGAGGCCGGACGCTTCGAACTGGCCTGCCAGGAAAGCGGCAAGGTCGACGCGATCCGCGGCATCGGCGCACTGTCGTCCACGATTGCCGACCTCGACATCCAGGTCCCGGGCCTGGACGACATCTATGCACATCTGCTTGAACGGGAAGACGTATGAACGCGGTATGCACCATCATCGGCAAGGAAATCCGCGACGGCCTGCGCAACCGCTGGGTGCTGGCGACCGCCCTGCTGCTGGCCGCCCTGGCGCTGGCGCTGGGCCTGTTGGGCAGTTCGCCCACCGGCACCGTCAAGGCCGAACCGCTGACCGTCACCGTGGTCAGCCTGTCCAGCCTGTCGATCTTCCTGGTGCCGCTCATCGCCATGCTGCTGGCCTATGACGCCGTGGTCGGCGAAGTCGACCGCGGCACGATGGCGCTGCTGCTGAGCTATCCGGTGTCGCGCTGGCAGGTGCTGGTCGGCAAGTTCATCGGCCACCTGGCCATCCTGGCGCTGGCCACGGGCGCGGGCTACGGCTCGGCCGGCCTGGCGCTGCAATGGGCCTACGGCGGCCTGGACGCCAGCGCGTGGCAGCCCTTCGCGCTGTTGATCGGGGCCAGCGTGCTGCTGGGAGCGAGCTTTCTGGCCATGGGCTATCTGATCAGCTCGCTGGTGCGCGAGCGCGCCACGGCCGCCGGCATCGCCGTCGGCGTCTGGCTGTTCTTCGTGGTGATCTACGACATGGCGCTACTGGGCGTGCTGGCGGCCGACCAGGGCCGCCACGTCAGCCCCGGCCTGCTCAACGCGCTGCTGCTGCTCAATCCCTCGGACGTATACCGCCTGCTGAACCTGACAGGCTTCGAGAACATTTCGCTGTACGCGGGCATGGCGGGCGTCAGCGACCAGGCCAGCCTGCCCATTGCCGCGCTGATTGCGGCGCTGCTGCTGTGGATCGCCGTGCCGTTCCTGCTGGCGACGGCGGCTTTCAGGAACAAGCCGCTATGAGACGCTTGCGAATCGCCCTGGCCATTTCCATCCTGCTGCTTGCCGCGGGCTGCGGCAGCGGCGCCGCGCCCGAAACCGCGCCCCCGCCCCAGGCCGTGACCACGGAGTCCGTCGGCCACTACTGCGGGATGGCGCTGAATGAGCACAACGGCCCCAAGGGGCAGATATTCATCAAGGGGCAGGCGGCGCCGGTATGGTTCTCCTCGATCAAGCAGGTCTTCGCCTACACGCTGCTGCCTGAAGAACCCAAGGGCATCAGCGCCATCTACGTCAACGACATGTCCACCGCGGGCGCTGGCGGCGCGCCGGACCCGGCCGCCTGGATCGACGCGCGTCAGGCCTACTACGTCATCGAGGGCCGATACGTCGGCGGCATGGGCGCCGAAGACGCCATCCCGTTCTCGCAGCGCGACCGCGCCCAAGCTTTCGCCGACACCCACGGCGGCCGCGTCGTCACCTTTGCCGACGTACCGGAAAGCTATGTCTTCGCCCAATAGTCCGCGCCCCTACAGGCCTATCGCCATGAACCACACCCGCCGCCGTTTCATCGGCATCGCCGCCGCAGCCAGCGCGCTGGCGCTCGCCCCCGTCGCCGCGCGCCGCGCCGCCGCCTCGGTCGCCCCCGTCACCTGGCAAGGCACGGCGCTGGGCGCCGATGCCGAACTGCGCCTCTATCATCCCGACACGGCGGTTGCCCAGCGCCTGATCGCGCAGTCCCTGCAGGAACTGCGGCGGCTTGAGGCGATCTTCAGCCTGTACCGCGACGACAGCGCGCTCTCGATCCTGAACCGCCAGGGCTTCCTGCAAAATCCGCCGGCCGATCTGCTGCGGCTCTTGAGCGAAAGCCGGCGCTACAGCGAGCTGACCGCAGGCATGTTCGACCCCACCGTGCAGCCGCTATGGCAGCTGTATGCCGACCACTTCTCGCAGCCTGGCGCCTCTCCGGACGGCCCGCCGCCCGAGGCCGTGGCGCAGGCGCTGTCGCGCGTGTCCCATGCCGACGTGATGCTGGACAACAACCGCATCGAACTGCTGCGGCCCGGCATGGCGATCACGCTCAACGGCATCGCCCAGGGCTACATCACCGACCGCGTCACCGACCTGCTCAAACGCGGCGGGCTGGAACGGGCGCTGGTGGACATGGGCGAAATACAGGGGCTGGACAGCCGCTCCGCGCCGCAGCCGTGGAAGGTCGGCATTGCCGACCCGCGCGACCCGGCGCGCCTGCTCGCCAGCGCCTGCATGGGTAACCAGGCCCTGGCGACTTCCGGCGGCTACGGCACCGCCATCGACGCCGCGGGCCAGTACACCCATCTGTTCGATCCACGCACGGGCCACGCCCGGCCGCGGTATCTGAGCGTCTCCGTCATGGCGCCGTGCGCAACCATGGCGGACGCGCTGTCCACGGCTTTCTCGCACATGCCGCTGGAAGCGACGCAGGAGGTGGTGCTGGAACTGGGATTGCGCGCTTGGTTCGTGCTGCTGGATGGGAGAGTGATGCCGCAAGGCCAGGCAACCTGAACTTCCAGCTCGCATGAAAAACCGGCCATCGGGCCGGTTTTTTTTCTTTCAGGCGGAGCCGCCCGGCCTCAAGCCGCCGAAGGCGGATTCAGCGAGGACAGCATCTGCGTGAAGATCTTGGGGCTGGCGGCCAGCACGTTGCCGGTGTCCATCCAGCCTTGCTCGCCGTCGAAGTCGGCGACCAGGCCACCGGCTTCCAGCACCATCAGGCTGCCCGCGGCCAGGTCCCAGGCCTTCAGGCCCACGCCGCAGAAGCCGTCCAGGCGGCCGCAGGCCACGTAGGCCAGGTCCAGTACGGTGGAGCCCAGGCGGCGCACGCCGGTGCTGCCTTCGGCCATCTGGCGGAAGCGCGCCGAGCCTTGTTCCGGATCACCGGAGTTGGGCCAGTGCGCGCCCAGCAGGGCCTCGTGGTAGCGGGTGCGGCCCGAGACACGCACGCGGCGGTCGTTCAGGAAGGTGCCGCTGCCACGGCTGGCCGTGAACAGTTCGTTGCGGGTCGGGTCATAGATGACCGCCTGCGTGACCTGGCCGCGGTGCGTCAGCGCGATGGATACGGCATAGTTGGGCAAGCCGTGGATGAAGTTCGTGGTGCCGTCCAGGGGATCGATGATCCACTGGAACTCGGCTTGGTCCGGGCCTTGCAGGCCGAATTCCTCGCCCAGGACGGCGTGGTCCGGATAAGCTGCGCGCAGCGTCTCGACGATCGACTCCTCGGCGGCGCGATCGACTTCCGTGACATAATCCCGCGGCCCCTTGCGAGCCACGCTGAGTCGTTCCAAATCCATGCTGGCACGGTTGATAATGGTGCCGGCACGCCGGGCCGCCTTGATGGCGATGTTGAGCATCGGGTGCATAAAATTCCGTACGAATGCGATGAGTTGGCTTGATGGTAGGCCGCTTGCCGCCCCCCGGTCCGCCGCAGTCCCCATAGGGGAAATCGACCCAAAAAACCAGGAAGGCACTAAGCCAAACGTGCCATTTTAAATGACTCAAGCATTTTCACGCGTTCGCTTCATTATGGTGAACCCCAGCCACCCCGGAAATGTGGGTTCGGCGGCCCGCGCCATCAAGACGATGGGCTTCTCCGAACTGGTGCTGGTCGAGCCTAAATTTCCAGATGTAACAAGCCAGCCGGAGGCCGTGGCGCTCGCCAGCGGCGCCCTGGATGTGCTGGAAAACGCCCGCATCCACGACTCCCTGGAAGAAGCGCTGGCGCCGGTCACGATGGCTTTCGCGCTGACCGCCCGGGTGCGCGACCTGGGCCCCCCGCCCTGCGACATCCGCCAGGCGGCCGAGCTGGCCCGCGCCCATCTGGGCGAGACGGCCGAAGGCGTCGCCGCCGTGGTGCTGGGTACCGAACGCGCCGGCCTCACCAATGCCCAGATCGCGCTGTGCCAGCGCATCTGCCACATTCCGGCCAATCCCGAGTACAGCTCGCTGAACGTGGCCCAGGCCCTGCAGCTGGCCGCCTGGGAGCTGCGCTACGCGCTGCTGGTGGATCAGGGCGCGGCGCTGCTGCCCGCCTCGACCGCGCAAGAAGCGCCGCGCGGCGCGGCGCCGGCCTCCAGCGAAGCCGTACAGGCGTTCCTGGCGCACTGGGAAGAGGCGCTGATCGGCGTGCAGTTCCTGGATCCCGCCCACCCCAAGAAGCTGATGCCGCGCATGCGGCACCTGTTCTCGCGCCACGCCCTGAGCCGCGACGAAGTGGACATGATGCGCGGCGTCTGCACCGCCATGCTGGCCACGGCGCGCCGCAACGGCGGGGCAAAAAAATAGGGGCAGGCTCACGCCTGTCCCCTAGCAAGGTTTACCGGGCGGCGCGCCGCCCGGAAATCGAAAATCAGTCCACCTTGGCGCCCGAGGCCTTGACCACCGGGGCCCAGCCTTCCACTTCCGACTTGATGAACTGGCCGAATTCGGCCGGCGTGGTCTTCACGCCGACGGCGCCCAGCTTCTCGAAGCTGAGTTGCACTTCGGGCTTGTCCAGCGCCTTGACCATGGCCGCGTTGAGCTTGTTCACGACTTCCGGCGGGGTGCCAGCGGGCGCGATCAGGCCGAACCACGAGGACACGTCGAAGTTGGCGAAGCCGGATTCCTTCATGGTCGGCACGTCAGGGGCGCTCTTGGAGCGTTCCGTGGTGGTCACGGCCAGGGCGCGCAGCTTGCCCGACTGCACGTGCGGCCAGGCCGACGGCATGTTGTCGAACATGAATTGCACCTGGCCGCCGATCAGGTCGGTGACGGCCGGCGCGCTGCCCTTGTAGGGCACGTGCAGCACGTCGATGCCGGTCTGCATCTTGAAGAGTTCGCCCGCCATGTGGATGGAGGTGCCGCTGCCGGACGAGGCGAATGCCAGCTTGCCGGGATTCTTCTTGGCGTAGTCCACCAGTTCCTGCACCGACTTCACCGGCACTTGCGGATTCACCACCAGGATGTTCGGCACCTTGGCGCCCAGCGCCACCGGCGTGAAATCCTTGGTCAGGTCGAAATTGACGTTCTTGTACAGCGTCTGGTTGATCGCGCTGGTGACGGCCACGAACAGCAGCGTGTAACCGTCGGGGTCCGCGCGCTTCACCTGGTCGGTGGCGATGTTGCTGCCGGCGCCCGGCTTGTTCTCGACCACGAAGGACTGGCCGAGGCTTTCGGTCAGTTCCTTGGCCATGATGCGGGCGATCACGTCAGTGGTGCCGCCGGCGGAAAAACCGACCACGATGCGGACGGGCTTGTCGGGGTAGGCAGCATGGGCGGAACCCATGGCGAATGCGCTTGCGGCGGTAGCCAGAAGGGTCGCGGCGATACGCCGCAGTCCAGGCTTTTGACCTGTAGTCATAGAGTCTCCGTGCAGGTACTGTCCATTGAATGGACGATTTGAATTGTTCGATGCAGCATTCTGAGCTATACACATGCACTGCATCAAGGTAGAGTCCACGGCACGGACAGTGGTTTTCCCTTGAACATTCCGTAATAACCCGAGTTTTCAGAGATTTTCATGCAAGATAGCGACGCTGGGGCCGCAGGTCCACGCACATTGCGGCGCGGACTGGCCGTCCTGGCCGTCCTGCGGGACCAGGGCCCCGATGGCCTGAGCGTGACCGATATCGCCCGTCTCACGGGCATACAGCGTCCCACCATCTACCGCCTGCTGGCCGCCCTGCTCGACGCCGGGCTGGTGCTGGCCGTAACTGGCACCAAGAAATACCGCGCCCAACTGGCGGTGGACCCGGACACGCGCTCGCGCGATCCGCGCGTGCGCCAGTTGCTGCCCGTGCTGCGCCGCCTGGCCGACCGCACTGGCGACGCGGTATTCCTGGTCGTGCGCGAAGAGGACGACTCCATCAGCCTGCATCGCGAGATCGGCAGCTATCCGGTGCAGATCCTGGCCACCTATGCCGGCAAGCGCCAGCCGCTGGGCGTGGGCTCGGGCGGCATGGCCTTGCTGGCCGCCCTGCCCGACGACATCGCGCGCGGCATCGTCGAGCGCAACTCCGGCCGGCTGGATGAATACGGCGGCATGACGCCGCAGGAAATGTTCCGCCTGATCGAAAACACCCGCGCCCGCGGCTATTCCGTGGTGGGCAACCACGCGGTGCGCGGCGCGCTGGGCGTGGGCTGCGCGCTGCTGGACGCGCAGGGAGCGCCGATCCTGGCGGTCAGCGTCACGGCCATCATCGACCGCATGCCGGCCCAGCGACAGCGCGAAATCGCCGGCTGGATCAAGACCGAGCTGGCGCGCCTGTCGATGCAGGCTTGAAGCCTGCTGCAGCCAGCAAAAAAAACGGGCGCCCAGAAGGCGCCCGTTGTCATTCCAGCAGAGACCGGCCCGCTTCAGGCCGCCGCTCCGGGCTTGGCGTTCTGGATCTCGCGCATGGGAATCGGCGGCTGGAAGCCCGCGTCTTCCAACGACTTGCGGATGTCCTGGTACAGGCCCCAGCGCAGGTCCCAATACTTGGCTGATTCGGTCCAGACGCGCACGTTCACGACCACGCCGTTTTCCTTGTAGTCGACCACCTTCACCAGCGGTTCAGGATCCTTCAGCGTTTCCGGACGGGCATCCACGATGGCGCGCAGCTTGGCCACCACGACTTCCAGATTGTCGCCATAGCGCACCGGCACCGGGATATCCAGGCGGCGCGTCTTGTTGCGGCTGTAGTTGGTGATGGTGGCGTTCCACACCGTGCTGTTGGGCAAGGTCAGGTGGATGCCGTCGACCTGGACCAGGCGCGTCAGGAACAGGCCGACCTCTTCCACCGTGCCGTCCACGCCCGTGCTCAGCGCTACGTATTCGCCGGCGCGTATCGGGCGCAGGATCAGCAGCATGATGCCGGCGGCGATATTCTGCAGCGTGCCTTGCAAGGCCAGGCCCACGGCCAGGCCGGCGGCGCCCAGCACGGCGATCAGGCTGGCCGTCTGCACGCCGAAGCGCGCCAGCACCGCGATGACGGTGAAGATGCGCACCGTCCAGACCACCGTGCTGTAGAACATGGGCACGATGGTGGGATCGATCTTCTTGGAGCGCGTCGCAGCGCGGCGCACCCAGCTGCCCAGCAGGGACGACACCCACCAGCCGATGATGAGGATCAGCAGCGCAACCGCCAGATTGAGGCCCAGGTCCACCAGCTTGGGAGCCCAGGCGTTAAATTCTTTCAAGGCTTCTTCCATGGATACTCCTGCGGAAAAGTTGAGGCCGCGAGAGCAGCCCGGCAGCGGGCGCCTTGCGGCCTGAAAAAAGCAGCCGAAAACTTTATCAGATGGCGCTTGCGATCAGGGCCGCATCGCGGCCCTGTTGTGTCAAGCTTTGTAAGCACGGCGGATCAAGCCCGCGCCGGGATCTTGCGGAAATGGTTATCCCAGGACACCTCGCGCGACGGCGCCAGCACGGGTTTTTCCGCGCCCGAGGCGTCGATGCGCAGCATTGCTCCCAGGCCGCTGCTCAGCAGGAAGCCCTCGCCGGCCGCAGGCGCCACGCCGCAGCCGTCCGCCAGTTCGGTCGTGCCCAGGCAACGGCCGCTGGCCGCGTCCCAGTAGATCACCTGTCCGCCCACCGGACTGGAGGTCGCGACCACCGCGCCGGCCGCGTCCACCGCCACCGAGCCGACGTAGTTGCGCATCTGCCGCAGCGCCTGCGCGGGCCCTTCGAACAGTTCCAGCCGCGCGCCGCGCCGGTGCCGCCCTACCAGCGCCGGCCGGTCGGAGGCCGGACCCATGTACTGGCAGCCGAACCAGACGCTGCCGTCAGCGGCCAGCGCGAGGTGGCGGATGGACAGGCGGTGCAAGGAGGAATCCAGCTCCACTTTCTCAAGCAGTTCGCCGCTGGCCGCGTCGATGTAGGCCAGCGAGGGCCGCATCGTGTCCAGATTCAGTTCCAGCTTGCCGTAGTCGGGATGCGTCAGGATGCCGCCGTTGGCGACGCACAGCGTCTTGCCGTCGGGCATCAGCACCACTTCATGCGGACCGATGCCGCCGCTGTCGAACTCGCCGATGCGGCGGTACGCGCCGCCGGGCGAGGCGTCGTACAGGCCCAGCACGCCCCGGCCCGCTTCAAAATCGTTTTCGGTAGCGGCCAGCAGCCGGCCGCCGTCCACATAGGCGCCGTGGCCGAAGAAGTGACGTTCCTCGTGCATGGGCAAAGCCTGGGGCTCTCCGCCGCGCAAGGAGAAAGCCAGCGCGAAGAAACCCGGCTGACGGCCGAAGACGACGGCTCTTTCCCCCGCGGCATCGATGGCGAAGCTGTGCCCGCGCGCGGGCATGGGCACCACCAGCCTATCGTGTCCAGCCTCGTCCAGCAGCGCGGTTTCATCCCGCCCGCCGCGCTTGCGCGCGCTCAGGTAGAGGACTTCGCCGTCCTTGGGAGCTGCCGCCAGCGCAGCCGCGGGCGCCAGGCCCATCGCGGCCGCGAGCGACAGGAAGCGGCGCCGGTCAATCGCCATCGAGCGCGTTGAATCCGATCGTGACGCCCAGGGCCGGCGCCAGATTCTCATCGACGATGGCCTTGGCGTTCTTCAGGGTCAACGCCGCCAGGGTCAGCTGACGACGCCCGTCTTCCTGCGCCAGCGCCTGCTCCAGCGGAACCGGCACGGCTTGCAGCGTACGCGCCGCGCTGGCCAGTTCGCCGCGCACGGACTCGGCCATCCAGGCGTCGCCCTTGGGCAGCGCATAGGCGCCCGCCTGGTAGAAGGCCTGCAGCCCGTCCAGGTTGGCCGCCAGCAGGCGCGTGGACAGCTGGCTGCGCCAGAATGCGGCGCGCTTGGGCCGCGCCGCTTCAGGCGTCTCGCCCAGCACGGGCAGGATCTTCACGTCGCGCGCGAACTGCAGTCCGGTGGAGAGGGACTTCATGGCCTCGGCCGCGACTTCCTGCTGATCGCGGTACAGATCATTGCCGGCCTTGGGTTGCGCGAACTGCCGGCCGAAATCGCCTTCGGCGCTCCAGGCCTGGGCTACATCGCGCGTGATCTGCCTGACGTTGGCGGCCACCGCCCGGGCGTAATCGCAGGCGTAGGCGTCGACCTTCCCGCCATCCTGCCGCAGCAAGGCCGGCTCGCCGTACAGCACGTATTCCAACGCGGGCAGGCCCTGCACAGCCACGCTGCGTCCCGCCAGGGCGCCGGGCACAAGCAAGGCGCCGTCCTGCGCGGCGATCAGCGCCTGCACCTGCTTGGGCATGACGCCGCGCGTATCGGGCCAGAAGGCCAGGCGCTCGTAGCGGTTGGCCTGCACCAACGGGCCGAAGCGCAGGAACTCGATGCCGGACCAGGCCAGGGCCAGGTTCTCGAAAGCCTCTTTGACGCGTGCGGCGTCCGCCGCGCCCGGCTGGGCGCACCAGCGGCCCAGCGCGCCGTCCAACGCCGACGCCGCATCCACCATCCTTGCCACGGCGGGACGGGCGTAGTCGCGCGCCAGGCGCTCGCCCAGATCGGCGGGCGGCGCCGCGAGCGCGGCCGAGGGCGCGGCCACGGCCAGCGCGGCCGCCGCGGCGCGCTTGAACACTTCTTGGACAAATCCGGCCATCACAGCGACTCCAGGAAACGGATGAGATCGGCGCGTTCTTCGGGCGTCATCGCCACCACGCGGTCACGCGCGGGCTTGGCCTCGCCGCCATGCCACAGCACGGCTTCCAGCAAGGTGCGCGCGCGCCCGTCGTGCAGCCAGGTCGCGTTCGGATTGACGGTCTTGGTCAGGCCTATGCCCCACAGCGGCGGCGTGCGCCATTCGCGGCCATTGGCTTCGCCGTCGGACACGCCGTCGGCCAGGTCCTCGCCCATGTCGTGCACCAGCATGTCGGTGTACGGCCAGATCAGCTGGAAGCGGTGTTCGGGCTGCTTGGCGTTGCGGCTGGTGACGTACTTGGGCACGTGGCAGGCGACGCAATTGGCTTCGTAGAACAGCTTCTTGCCAGCCAGCACGCGCGCGTCGTCGGCGTCGCGCCGCTGCGGCACGGCAAGATTGGTGGAATAGATGGTGACGAAGTCCATCAGTTTGGCCGGCACTTCTTCCGGACCAAAGCGCGACTGCGCGCCGTGCGGCATGTCCAGGCACTGCTTCTGCGAGGGCGTGCAGTCGCCGGAATGCTTGGGGAACAAGGGCGTGGACAGCCCCATGTCGTTGGAGAAGGCGGCAGCGCTCTGCTGCTCCACCGTGGGTTGGCCGGCCTTCAGGTTGAAGCGGCCCAGCACGCGCGCGCCGGTGCGCACGTCGGTGACCCAGTTGGCCTTGCCGACGATGCCATCGCGCTTGTCCGCGCCCACGTTGGCCAGGATGTCGGCCTCGTGGATGGATTCCAGCAGGCCCAGGCCGATCATGGGCGGCGCCAGGCGCGGCGAAATCTGCGTGTCCGCGCGCATCGGACCGTAACCCAGGTTCTCGATGCGGTAGGCAGGCTTCATCAGGGTGACGGTTTCGCCGCCGTTGAGCGCGACCGCGACCGGCTGGTATTCGATCTCCATGCGGCCTTCGACGGGCAGGCCCGCCACCGCGAAGTTCTGCAATTGCACGCCGTAGACGGGTTCGGGCAGGCCCGCAATCTCGCCCGGGGCCAGCTTGGGGTGGCCGCGGTCAGGGCCTTGCGGCACCGCCAGGCGCAGCAGCAGCGCCACCGCGTCGGTGCGCTCCAGGGGATCGAAACCCGGCACCGTGCCGCGTCCGTCCTTGGTATGACAGGCCTGGCAGGAACGCGCGTTGAACAGCGGCCCCAGGCCGTCCGAGGCCTGGGTGGAGGCAGGCGCCGAGACCCAGTCCTTGCGGAACAGGCCGTTGCCGACCTGGAATTCCTGGCGCCCCTCGAAGCTCATGTTGGCCGACGGCTGCGAAAAGATGTCGGCGTTGATGAGCTTGTTGGTGGTGGTGGCGCCGGCCTGCATGGTCTCGAAGGTTTCCACCTTCGAGAAGTCCTGCGTAGGCGCGGTGATTGCGGTCACGCGCTTGAGATCCTCGGGCGTGAGGTCGTCGCGCCCGCTTGGAGCGGCGGCGGCGCCGGCATGGGCCGACGCCGCCAGTACGGCGGCTAAAACGAGTTTCACTTGAATACGGCGTCAGGTTTATCCAGGCTGTCGGAACCTTCGATGGCGACCTTGCCCAGGTCCAGCAGGGCAATCACGCGCTCCAGGCTGCGGGTCTGGTCGACCAGGCGGTCGATGGCGGCCTGCACCACGGCGTTGCCTTCCTTGTTGCCGTCCGAAATCATCTGGTCGTAGGTTTCGACCGTTTCGGCGCGCGTCTTCATCGCCTGCATGGCGGCCACGGTAGCGTCCAGCTTGGCTCGCACTTCGGCATCCAGCTTGGGATCGCGCGCCTTGACCAGCTCCGACAGGCTGGCGCCCTTGACGGTCTTGCCGTCGATGCGGGTGTAAGCGCCCAGGTAGACGTTGCGGATGCCAATCTGGTCGTAGTAGTGCGAGTTGTGCGTGTTGTCCGAGAAGCAGTCGTGCTCTTCCTCGGGATCATGCAGCATCAGGCCCAGCTTCATGCGTTCGCCGGCCAATTCGCCGTAGGACAGGCTGCCCAGCCCGGTCAGCATGGCGATCAGGCCTGCCTTCGGATCTTCCTCGACGGCTTTGCGCGCGGCGCCGTCCTTCTTCCAGTTGCCGACCATCTCTTCCAGGTCCGTCACCAGCAGGTCGGTCACGGCCTTGAGGAATTCGACGCGACGCTCGCAGTGGCCGCCCGTGCATTGCTTGGTATCGAAGTCGGTGTGCGGACGGTTGCCGGCATGACGCTCCTGCGGCGTGCCCTTGCGGTCGGCCGGCGCGGGGCCGGTGCCGTTCAGGTCCTGGCCCCACAACAGGAATTCGATGGCGTGGTAACCCGTGGCGACGTTGGCCTCGTTGCCGTCGGCCTCGTGCAGAATCTCGGACAGCAGTTTGGGGGTGATCTTGCTGACGTCGACGGTCTTGCCGCCCACCGAGATCTTGGAGTTGGCGATGACATTGACCGCGTAGTAGGCGTTCTCGTCGTTCTCGGTGCCGTAGGACGCGTCCACGTAGTCGATCAGGCCTTCGTCCAGCGGCCAGGCGTTGACGCGGCCTTCCCAGTCGTCGACGATGGGGTTGCCGAAGCGGTAGGCCTCGGTCTGCTGGTACGGCACGCGGGCCGCCAGCCAGGCTTCGCGCGCGGCCTTCAGCGTTTCGGCGCTGGGCTTGGCGATCAGGGCGTCGATGGCGGTGCGCAGGGTCTTGGCGGAGGTCAGCGAATCTTCATAGCCGGCCAGCGCCAGATCCGAATACGTGGCGACCACGGCCTTGGGTTCCACCGCGGCCTGGGCCGTCCCCCCGAACACCGCGGCGGCCAACACCGCTCCCAACAGCAACTTGCGCATCGACTTTCTCCCGTAACTCGAACGGCAACCGCCCCCACGGCGGCCCGCTCAACCTCGAATTTTGAGGATGAGAGTGTAAACAATTTTCGTTTGGTGTTCAGAATAAAGTCAGATACCTGACATTTCTTTGAACCGGCAGACAGGTTTTCCCCGAGGCGGCAAAGCGGCGCGCGGCCATCGGCAGCGACTACTATCCTCTACTCCGCCCCCGCCTTGCGCCATGGAACTCCGCCAACTCCGCTACTTCGTCCGCGTCGCAGAACTGGGCAGCATCGGCCGCGCGGCGCGCGAGCTGGAGGTGGTCGCCTCGGCGCTCAGCCAGCAGATCAGCCGCCTGGAGAGCGAACTGGCCACGCGGCTGCTGGTGCGCACGCCCCGGGGCGTGGTGCCGACGCCGGCCGGCACGGCCTTCCTGCGCCAGGCGCAGCTGACGCTGCGGCATGCGGAAAACGCCGTCGCGGCAGCGCGCGAGGCGCGGCTGGCCGGCATGGTCAGCGTCGGCTTCGCGCCCACCACCGCATCGGTGCTGGCCCGGCCGTTCTACGCCGCCATGGCCGAACGCTATCCGAACGTGCGGCTGCATCTGGTCGAGGGCTTGTCGGGCAACCTGGGCGAACTGCTCACGGGGCGGCGGCTCGATCTGGCCGTGCTGTTCCAGAACGACAGCAGCCAGGGCCGCAGCGCCATCCCGGTGCTGGACGAAAGATTGTTCCTGCTGGCCCGGCGCGGCATGGTCGCGCTGCCCGACGGCGAGCCCATCACCATGGCGCTGCTGGGCAGCCTGCCGCAGGCCGTGACCAGCAAGGCCCACGGCCTGCGGGCCTGGGTTGAAGCCGCCTTCGAACGCGCCGGCGTGGAGCCCTGGATCGGCGTCGAGGTCGACGGGCTGACCACGCTGATGGATCTGGTGCAGGCCAATCCGCTGGCCACCATCCAGCCCGGCGCGGCCGTGGCCCGGGTGGAGTCCGGGCTGCTGAGCATGCATCCCATCGACGATCCCTTCCTGTTCCGCCGCAACCTGGTCTATTGCATCAACGACGAAGAACTGTCGCCGGCGGCCTTGGCCGCGCGCGTGGTGCTGCTGGACGTGATGCGCGCCCTGGTACGCAACGGCGGCTGGCCCGGCGCGACCCTTCTCGATTCGTGATGCCCCCATGCCGGGGCCATGGCTAGGCCCTGCCCAGCTGTGCAGATAAATTGCCACGCATGGATGCCGTGGCATGGTGCGGCGGCAATGGAGCTTCACGAATTCCGATGACCACTGACACCGAAGCCGGGGGACGCCTGCGCATAGCCTCGATGCGTCCGCATTGCACCGAGGCGGAATGGAAGGCCCGCGTCGACCTCGCAGCCTGCTACCGCCTGGTCGAGATCTACGGCATGGCCGACATGATGGCCAACCACATCTCGGCGCGCGTGCCGGGCGAAGACAACGCCTTCCTGATCAACCCCTACGGCATGATGTACGAGGAGATCACGGCGTCCAGCCTGATCAAGGTGGATCTGGACGGCAGCATCCTGGCGCGGCCCGATTTCGGCGAGCTGGACTACGGCATCAACAAGGCCGGCTATGTGATCCACAGCGCGGTGCATGCGCACCGCCATGAAGTGGATTGCGTGATCCATACCCATAGCTGGGCGTCGATGGCCGTGTCCTCGCTCGAATGCGGACTGCTGCCCCTGACCCAGACCGCCATGCGCTTCCTGAAGATCGGCTACCACGACTACCAGGGCGTGGTGCTCGGCGTCGAGGAACAAGCCTCGCTGCTGGCAGACCTGGGCCAGGGCGAAGCGCTGATCCTGCGCAACCACGGCGCCCTCACCGTGGGCCGCAGCGTGGGCGAAGCCTTCAACTGGATGCACCGCCTGGAGCTGGCCTGCCGCTCCCAGCTGGCGGCCATGGCGACGGGCGCGCCGCTGCAACCCGTGGCCGCGTCGGTGCTGCAGGAAACCTGGAACAACTATCAGCCCGGCACGCGCCGGCCCTATGGCGTGATGGAGTGGCCCGCCCTGCTGCGCAAGCTGGACCGGCTGGACCCCAGCTATCGCGACTGAGTTTTTTCGATTTTGCAGGCGCCGGCCGGCGTGGCGGCACGGCGCCATCGAAAACACCACCATGCCCACGCGAGGAGACATCTTGAACACTGCACGAGCCCTGCTCGCTTCCGCAGCGCTGGCTGGCGCCTGTACGCTGGCGCCGGCCGCGGCCGCGGACTATCCCGACCGGCCGGTCAAGGTCATCGTGGCGTTCTCGCCCGGCGGCACCACCGACACCCTCACGCGCAGCGTCACCAATACCCTGACGCAGAAGCTGGGCCAGCCCTTCGTGGTCGAGAACAAGCCGGGCGCGGGCGGCAACATCGGCACGGAGTTCGTGGTGCGCGCTCCGGCCGACGGCCATACCCTGATCGTCAATTCCGTGGGGCCCATCGCCGTCAATCCCTCGCTGAACAAGCTGCCCTACAGTCCGCTGACCGACTTGATCCCCATGGTGCAGATCGCCACCGTGCCCAATGTGCTGGTGGTGCCGCCCTCCTCCCCTGCCAAGGACGTCCAGGGCTTCCTGAAGTACGTCAAGAGCGCGCGCCAGCTCAACTACAGTTCCACCGGCGTGGGCACGTCCTCGCATCTGTCGAGCTACATGCTGATGGACGAGCTGGGCGTCAACGCCACGCACGTGCCCTACAAGGGCGCGGACGCGGTCAACGACCTGCTGGCCGGGCGCATCGACTTCATGTTCGCCACCATTCCATCCGTGATCGGACATATCCGTTCCGGCAAGCTGCGCGCGCTGGCGGTCAGCACCGCACAGCGCTCCGCCACCCTGCCGGAATTGCCCACCATTGCAGAGTCCGGCTACCCAGGCTTTGACGCCGGTTCCTGGTTCGGCTTCTTCGCGCCCAAGGGCACGCCGCAGCAGGTGGTGGAGGTCGTCAACCGCGAGGTCAACGCGGCATTGCCGGCGCTCAACGAACAGATGCTGCGCGAAGGCGCCGAGCCAGTCGGCGGCACGCCCGCGCAATTCGGCGCCTTCATCAAGCGCGAACATGACAAGTGGGCGGTACTGGTGCGCAAGTTCGCCCCCGAAGCGCATTGAAGCCGGCGCCATGACCCAAGGTTCCGACATCCGCATCCTGTGCTCGCCGGCCGAAGCCTCGCCATTGCGCCTGGCGCTGGACCGTACGCCGGCCGCTGGCCGCTATGCACTGGTCCATCCCGTGGCGGGCCAGCCCATGACGGCCAAGGCCGCCTTCGTCTCGCGCGACATCACGGGCCATTCGACCAAGTTCGAAATCCAGCCATCCACCGCGCTGTATTACGAGGCGATGCGGCATGCGCCGGCGCTGCGCTGGGTGCACGTGCACTCGGCCGGCGCCGACCGCGAGATCTACCAGAGCCTGCTCGGGCGCGGCGTGGCGGTCACGACCTCGCAAGGCGCCAGCGATCCGGTGGTTGCCCAGAGCGCCATCGCGGGCGTGCTGGCGCTGGCGCGCCGCCTGCCGCTGCTGGCCGCCGACCAGCGCGACCGCGCCTGGCGTCCGCTGCTGGATGGGCGCACGCCCCGGGACCTGGCCGGCCAGCATGCCGTGGTGGTGGGCTGGGGCGGCATAGGCCAGCGCATCGGCGCGCTGCTGGGCGCGCTCGGGCTGGAAATTTCGGTCGCGCGCCATAGCGGCGCGTCCGTGCCGCAGGCCCGCCATACCGTGAGCTACAGCGAACTGCCGTCCCTGCTGCCCGCCGCCGATTGGCTGGTGCTGGCCTGCCCGCTCACGCCCGTCACGCGCAACCTGGTCGGCCGCGAGGCGCTCGCCGCGCTGCCCGCTCATGCCATGGTGGTCAACGTGGCCCGCGGCCACGTGATCGACGAGCCCGAACTGATCGCGGCGCTAAGCACCCAGCGCCTGGGCGGCGCCTTCCTGGACGTGTTCCAGCATGAACCGCTGCCGCCGGATTCCGCACTGTGGGATCTGCCCAACGTCATCGTCACGCCGCACAGCGCCGGGTTCTCGGACGGCAATGCCGCGCGCGTGCGCGCCCTGTTCGTCGACAACCTCAATCGCTGGCTCGCAGACGAGCCGCTGGCCCATCGCAGCATTGCCTGAATGGCCTGTCGCCACCCGGACGCAGGTCAGGACGGCGACAGGCCATTCAGTAACCTCAGCGCTGCAAGGGAGACTTGGCCGTTTCCCTTGCGGCCAGCACCGCCACCGCCGTCACCGCCAATGCCGCCGCCACGTACAGCGAGATCGCAAAGGTCGAGTTCCAGGACTTGAACAGGCTGGCGATGATCAGCGGCGCGAACCCGCCGCCAACGATGCCGGCCAGCGTGTATGCCAGCGAAGACCCCGCATAGCGCACGCGGCCCGGGAACTGCTCGGTGACGAATGCGGCCTGCGGGCCGTACATCAGCGCGTGGATCAGCAAGCCCACTACAACCGCCGCGCAGATGGCGATGGGATGCGCGGTGTCCATCAGCACGAAGAAGACGAAGGCCCAGATCATGCCCAGCACCGCACCTGCCAGGTACACCGGACGCCGGCCGATCTTGTCGGACAGATGCCCGCACAACGGCACCGCAAGCGCGTTCAGCGCAGCCCCCAGCATGGTGGCAGTCAGGGCCATCGGCCGCGACAGGTGCAGCACCGTCGTCACATAAGTCAGCGTGAACACCACCACCAGCGCATAGAGCACGTCGGAACCGATGCGCGAGCCGCCGGCGATCAGCAGCTGGCGCCAGTACTGTCCCAGCACTTCCTTGATGGGAGTGGCGGCGGTTTCGCGCTTCTGTTCCATTTCCAGGAATACAGGCGTCTCTTCAACGCCGCGGCGCAGCCACAGGCCGAACAGCACCAGCGCCACGCTGGAGACGAACGGCAGGCGCCAGCCCCAGGCCTGGAAGTCCTCGGGGCTGAGGAAGGCCGAGACCGCCGCGATGAAGCCCGTGCCTATCAGCGTGCCGCAGGACGGTCCGATCTGCGTGAACGAAGCGTTGCGCCCACGCTGGTCCGGCTTGCCGTGCTCCATCGACAGCAGCACCGCGCCGGCCCATTCGCCGCCCAGGGCCACGCCCTGCACGAAGCGCAAGGCCACCAGCGCCACCGGCGCCCACACGCCCCAGGACGCGTAGGTCGGCAACAGCCCCATCAGGCCGGTGGAAATGCCCATGATGACCAGGGTGGCGACCAGGACGAACTTGCGCCCCAGCCGGTCGCCCAGATGCCCGAAGACAAAGCCGCCCAGCGGCCGCGACACGTAACCCACGGCATAAGTGGAAAAAGCCAGGATGGTGCCCGTCAGCGGGTCGAAGGACGGAAAGAAGATGGAGTTGAATACCAACGCCGCCATCAGGTTGTAGATGGTGAAGTCGTACCACTCCAGCGTGGTGCCGACCGAACTGGCCAGAGCCAGCCTGCGCATCTTGTTGGGCGCCGCAGCGGTCTTGATCGCCGCGGCGTCGTACAAGGTTTCTTCAGCCATAGGGTTCCCCTTGAATGTAATGTTTGCTGCCAGGCCACGACGGGCTTAGCGCAGGTCGCCAGCCGTCAGCTTCCAGCCCAGTTCCAGCAGCCAGGCGCCGGACGGATCGGTATCGAAAGCGCTGCAGGCCTGGTCGCGCAAGGCATGCGCGGCCGCCGCGGAGCTCGCCTCCACCACGAACAGGGGCGCCAGCACGCGGTTCTCGGCGGACTCGCGCGGCAGGGGCGTGCTGAGCGCCGCATCCGGCACCAGCAGATAGGACTGCACGAAGCCGTCGGCCTCTGCCAGCTGGGCGCCCAGCGCGCTGGCCCGGACGACCTGCGCCTCGCCGTCGCCAGTCGCCGGCAGCGGCAGGACCACGAGTTCGCTGCCGGAACCGAAGCCGGTCACGGCCCGCACGGCGCAGACGCGGCGCATGGGATCGCGCATCCGGTCCAGGTTGGTCACCGACCATGCGGTCTGGCGTTCGAACGCCGCGCGGTAATCGGACGTAGTGAAGGCCGCCAGCGATTCGGTGCGGTACAGGCCCAGGTACTTACGGCCGCCCTGCCGCGACAGGTAACGCGCGCCCGACAGGAAGCCGGGGATGCGCACGCGCTCTTCCACGTGCTCGCGGTCGTACCAGCGGTTGAAATCGGCGTCGTGGGCGGGGTCGGCGTCAGTAGCGACGAACAGCAGGCCGTGAGGCGGGAGAGAGGATTCGGTGTGCGTGCTCATGGGCGGAAGACAGGAAATTCCTTCGATTGCGGAAGGCTCCATCTTCAGCCGGCCGACTGGCGGCGGACAAACGAGTAATTTTTCTGCGCGGCAACAGAATTACTGAAAGACGCCCTAGGGATAACACTATTGCGCCGAGCCCAATCGCGGCGCGGTGACCGAGGAGGTGAACTGGTCCGAAGCGCGGCTGGCGAGCTCGGCCACCAGCCGGATCGCATCCGACCCGGCGCTTTCCAGATAGCTCACCACCAGCAGCTGGGGCGGCACCGGAATGTCGCAGCGGATGATCTGCACTTCGCCGCGCGCCACGTACTCGTAGATGGGCGGCAGCGGCACCAGCGCGCGGCCGAAGCCGCTGCGCACCAGCCGCGCCAGCGCGGAGATCGAACTGACGCAATGCACCTTGCCCTGCGGCATGCCGACTTCGCGGTACAGGGCCTTGAGCGCTTCATGCGGTTGCGATCCCGGACTCATGGTCAGCACCGGCTCGCTCAGCAGTTGCTGCGCGGTCAGCGCTTCCTCGTCGCCGGCCGGCCCGACCCAGCCCATCTCCATGGGCAGGCAGGTAGTGCTGATGATGCCGCTGTCGTTCAGCAGATCGGTCTGCAACGCGATGTCGAGCGTCCCTTCGCGCAGGCCGCGGTGCAGGGCCCGCGTGGTCTCGGACGTGAGCTGCACTTCGATGCCCGGATAGGTGGAGCGCAGATTGGTCAGGAAGCCGATCAGCCAGGTATGCACCACGGTCTCGATGGCGCCGATGCGCACCAGGCCGAAGACCTCGTCGCCGCCCTTGCCCAGCGACAGGATCTGCTGGCGGATCTCCAGCAGCCGCTCGCCGTAGTCCAGCAGCCGGGTGCCGGTGGCGGTCAGCCTGAGTTCCTTGGCGTCGCGCTCGAACAGGCGCGCGCCGATGTCCTCTTCCAGCGAGGCGATGCGATTGGCCACGGCGGCCTGGGTGATGTGCAGGCGGTCGCTTGCCGCCCGGAAACTGCCCAGGCGCGCCGACCACAGAAAGGCTTCGACAAAACGCGTATTCATCTCGGTACGACGCGGCAAGGCATCGCGCAAGGGTTCAGAACCCCGGAGCGGCAAGCTCCGATCCCTCCACATGCTACCGCCATAAGGCCGGACGCGGCATGGGCTGCGGTGTGTCCGCATCAATGGTGCGTCGCGCACCAAAGTGGCTCAGGCGCGGCACCAGCGCGGGGCCGCCTGGCCCGCTCCCGCGCGCCGGCCTAACGGCCGGCAGTTGGCACGGCTCTTGCTTGATGCCTGGTATGCCAGCTTGTCCACCAGCGCCGCTTTCCGCGCACACCAGGAGTCCCACATGATCCGCCGCAACGCGTCCGCCGCCGTCAACGCTCCCCGCGCTCGTTGAGCCACCGATCCGAGGCCACAACATGGGAACCGCCTTTGCCATCATCGACATACCGCGCACGCTGGCCGATACCGCATACGGCACGCTGAAGCGGGACATCCTGGACTTCCGGCTGGCGCCGGGCGACCGCTTTACCGAAACCGAAATCGCCGACCGCCTCCAGGTCAGCCGCACGCCGGTGCGAGAAGCCCTGTTCCGCCTGGAGCGCGAAGGCTATCTGGAGGTGCGGCAGCGCAACGGCTGGTTGGTCAAGCCGCTGGACTTCAACACGCTAGACCACTTCTACGAGCTGCGCAGCGTGCTGGAAGCGGCCGCCGTGCAGGCGCTGTGCGTGTCCGCCAGCGCCACTGGGCGGCAGCGCGCGCTGCGCCCGTTGGCCGACCTCTGGCTGGTCGACGAAAGCGAGCGCTCGAGCGATTGCGAGCGGCTGGCGGATCTGGACGAGCGCTTCCACATTGATCTGGTCGCCGCCGCCGGCAACCCGGAGATCGCACGAGTGCATCGCGCCGCCACCGAACGCCTTCGCATCGTGCACCGTTTGGCATTCACGATGCCCGAGCGCATCGGCAAGGTTTACGAAGAGCACGCCGCCACACTCGAAGCCGCGCTGGCCGGCGACGCGCCACGCGCGATGGCGCTGCTGCACGTGCATATCCAGGGCAGCCAGGCCGCGGCGCGTGAGATCACGCTGCACCGCCTGCATGCCGCCCGCGGCGCACGCGCGGCATGACGTCTGCCCACGCGGGCGGTGCGCGCCCACCGCGCCTCAGCCCGCGCGCAGCCAGCGATGCAGCAGGCGGAACACCAGGGGCATGCAGAGGTACACCATGACCGGCGTCAGGGCCACGCTGGTGATCAGCACGCGCCAGAACACCGGCAGAAGGCTCAGCTGTTCGCTGGCCAGAATGGAAAACGCCAGCAGCACCGGAAAATAAGCCAGCCAGATGCTGACGGCCTGTTTCCAACGCGGCGGCGCGCTGGTCCTGGGCGCGAACCAATCGTCCGTGCCGCTGACGCGGCGCTCGTGGCTGGCGCGCACCAGCGCCGCGCCGCGTTCCAGCCACATGCGGCGCGGCAGGGAGTTTTCCCAGCGGCCGAGGCTAGCCGCGTCGGCAAAGCGCAGCACGATCTGATACTGGTCTCCGCCCTCCGGCGGCTGCAGCACGCCAGAGCCGAGAAAGCCTGGAAAGCCTGCGGCGAGGATTTCGCCCTGGCGCATCCAGGACAGGAAATCGCCATAGCGTTCGGGGGTGATGCGCCGGGTGACCAACAAGGTGATCGGGGCGGGACTGGACATGACGGAACTCCTGGGACGGCGCGCAGCTTGTTATGCGGTACTCATGCAGTATCAACGCAGTATTAACCCTAGCAAGCGGCATGCCAGGACTGTCTGCCTTCGCTGCGGCCCCGCCATGGCATGCGACCGGGTTGCGGCGAGCGAGACTGCGCACCGCGTGGCACACCACTATGGTGAAGCACCCGCATTCCGCACCACGCTGGTGCCTCTCGCGGCCAGAGCTGCGACGACATCAGGGCGTCATGATCCTGAATAACCATATCCGCGATCGTGATTGAGCGTGCCTGCGTACAGGTCTACACTGAGATTCCCCGTCCACCCCTTGGAGCCTGCGCCCCATGAGCACCTATAAGATTGCCGTTTTCGTCGGAAGCCTGCGCGCTGCCTCGTTCAACCTGCGGCTGGCCCGCGCGCTGGAAAAGCTGGTGCCCGCGGACTTCAAGTTCGAATACGTGAGCCTGGGCGACGTGCCGCTCTATAACCAGGACAACGAGAACAACCTGCCCGCCCCCGCCGCCAAGCTCAAGCAGCAGATCGCCGACGCCCAGGGCATCCTGTTCGTTTCGCCCGAGCACAACCGCTCCGTGCCGGCTGCCATCAAGAACGCCATCGACTGGGGTTCGCGTCCCTGGGGCCAGAACTCCTGGACCGGCAAGGCCGTCGGCATCGTCGGCACCTCGCCCAGCGCCGCCGGCACCGCCCTGATGCAGCAGCACCTGCGCAACATCCTGGCCGCCGAGGGCGCCAATGCACTGACCACGCCGGAAGTCTTCCTGCAATTCACGGAAGGCCTGGTCGACGACCAGTACAACATCACCAACGAAGGCACCCGCAAATTCCTGCAAGGCTGGGTGGACCGCTACGTGGACTGGATCAAGAAGTTCAACGCCTGATCGCCGCCGCTGCCGGCGCGGGCTCCTCCCGGCCGGCAGAGATCGCCCGTCTACCTCCGGGCGATCCAGCCCCCCGATACGTCGGGGGGCTTTTTTTGGTTCATTGAGCATTACCGGAGAATCCGGCAGCCACTGTGCGCAGCCAGCGCAGCTCGAGGGCCGGCCCGCCGCCGGGCCGCCCCAAGGCGGGCCAGCCCCCTCGGGGGGCAGCAAGCGAGCGCAGCGAGTGCGGCGTGGGGGCTCACATACTGCGGCTCACACTTATCCCCGCCATCTGTGGAGAAGGTTGAGGACAGCCTTGGGGCATAGTGAAAATCCCCTTTTCCGCCAGGCACTTGCAAGTGCCGATCAAAAATTGCGCAATCATCCTTTTGGATGATTTTTGGCCCACTTATCCACTGAAATCGGGATGAACCGGCGGACTTGCGCCGCAACCGCAAGGCAATGTGCATTTGTCCCCGCGTTCTGTGGAAAAGCATGAGGACAGTATGAGGGCAGGTCGGAAATCCCCTTGCATATCAAGCGTCTGCAAGGGGTGGTCAAGAATGGCTCAAACGCCGTATCGACGTGCCCCGGTTGTCCCCGGCAAATGTGGATAAGCCTGAGGACAGTATGAGGGCAGCCTGCAAAATGCCTTACAGGCCAAGCACTTGCAGGGGCCGCTCAAGAAACGCTCAAGTCCCCCGGCCCGGCGATGCCGCGACGATAGAGGACGGCGGGAGACGAAAGCGAGACAGGCTTGTCCCCACCGAATGTGGACAAGCCTCTGCACAGTCGGATAACAAGCTGAAAAAACCTTTATCCGACAATCACTTGGAAGGTGTGCTCAAGAAAGGAGCAGCAAGCGGACTCACTCGTTCCCTTCCAGCCGCATGCCTATCTTCAAGCCGACCTGCCAGTGCGCCACCTTGCCGTCCTTGATGTGGCCGCGCACTTCGGTGACTTCGAACCAATCCAGGTTGCGTAGCGTCTCGGACGCGCGCGCAATGGCCTGGGCGATGGCATCGTCGGTGGACTTGGTGGAAGAGCCCACCAGTTCGATCTGCTTGTAGACATGATTCGACATAGCTCGTCTCCGCTTAGGGGGTGAGTCGTGCATCGTCGGCCTGGCGGCGGTGTTCCGGCGCTTACGACCGGCAATCCATTCGAACACACAGCATACGCCCACGGCGCTAGAGTGGTGTTACGAGTTCCGTCGCACCGGCCTCGGCGCGGCGGAGCGCGTTCCCGCAACGCAAGCAAGGAGGTGTCGTCATGCCTGAACGAAAAACCCTGGAACGAGCGGCGCGCGACAAACGCCAAGGAAAATCCGCTTCCACGCAGGCCGGAGAATTCGTGCGCGAGGAAATCGAACACGTGCGCGAAGGCAAGCACGGCGTGCGCTCCACCAAGCAGGCCATCGCGATCGGGCTGTCCAAGGCGCGCCGCGCTGGCGTGGCGCTGCCCACGCCCAAGAAGGCCAGCGCCGCAACCAAGCGCAAAGCCAAGCAGGACAGCGATGCGGCCCATGACGGACATGCCAAGTCCACCAAACGCGCCAAGGCCACCACCACCGCCCTGAAGAAGGAAAGCGCCAAGCCCGCGTCGCGCACCGCCTTGTCGCGACAGGCCAGCACCTCGGCATCCAAGCGTAGTGCCGCCGCCCGCTCGGCCGCGGCCAAAAAGGCTGCCGCCACCAAGGGCGCTGCGGGACGTTCCGCAGCCGCGAAGAAGGCCGCCCGCACGCGCGCGGCGAACCAGCGGGCCAGCCATGCGCATTGAGGCGTAAGGCGATCTGTGAGGCCGGGCTAGCCGGCCTCGAACGCCTTGAAGCGCTCGTGCAGGAACTCGCGCAGGCGCTTGACCGCCGGCGACAGCAGCATGCGGTGCACGCACAGCAGATACAGCGGCGAGGGCTCGCTGGTGTAGTCGGCCAGGACTTCGATGAGCCGGCCCGCCCGCAGATCGGCCAGCACGTCATAGCGCGATTTGTAGGCCAGGCCATGGCCGGCCAGCGCCCATCGGCGCACCAGTTCGCCGTCATCGCCCACGCGGTCCCCCTTGACCGGGACGGTGAGCGCGGCGCCCTCGTGCCTGAAGGCCCAGCGGTCATGCAGGGTTTCGCCCAGCACGAAGGACAGGCAGTTGTGGCGGCGCAGGTCATCGGGCACTTGCGGCACGCCATGGCGCGCCAGATAGGCGGGCGAAGCGCAGACGACGCGGCGGTTGTGCTCGGACAGCGGCAGCGCCACCAGCCCGGAGTCGTTCGGCGTGCCATAGCGCACCGCCAGATCGACCGGCTGCCGGTACAGGTCTGCCAGGCGGTCGCTGATGCGCACCTGAAGGTTGACGCGCGGATGCCGCTCCTGGAACTCGTCCAGCCACGGCAGCAGCACGTGGCGGCCCAGGTCGGACGGGATGGACAAGGACAGGGTGCCGGAGATCTCCGTCTTGTTGCGCGCCACGGCGTTGCGGCCCGCTTCCAGCGCCGACAGCGCCGAGCGGGCATGCTCCAGATAGCGTTCGCCGTCGCTGGTCAGCCTGAGACTGCGCGTCGAACGCACGAACAGGCGCGCCTCCAGGGCCAGTTCCAGGCGCTTGAGCGCCGCGCTGGCGACGGCGGGCGTCAGGTCCAGTTCGCGCGCGGCGGCGGAAAAGCTGCCCTGGTCCGCCGCCGCCATGAATATCCTCAGATCCTCGAAGCGCACCATGCCGGCCTCATTTTCAAAAAATTATTGAAACTGAGTGCGATGCTAGCCGCTTTTTCCCCGCTCTGGACTGGGTAATCATGGCTGCATTCCCCCGACACGCAAGGAGCCACCCCATGAAAATCGAACTGAACGGCAAGAAGGCCCTGGTCACCGGATCGTCCGGCGGCATCGGCCTGGCCATCGCCGCGGGCCTGGCCGAGGCCGGCGCCGAAGTCGTGCTGCACGGCCGCAGCGCCGACAAGCTGGCGCAGGCCGCCGCCTCGCTCGCGCAGCAGTTTCCCGCTGCCCGCGTGAGCACCGTGCAGGCCGACCTCGCCACCGCCGACGGCGCGGCCGCGGTCTCGGCCGCCCATCCCGACGTGGATATCCTGGTCAACAACGCCGGCTACTTCGCGCCCAAGTCCTTTACCGAAATCACGGACGACGACTGGCAATACATGCTGGACACCAACGTCATGAGCGGCGTGCGCCTGTCGCGCTATTACCTGCCGCGCATGCTGGCCGCCGGCTGGGGCCGCATGGTCTTCATCTCCAGCGAATCCGGCGTGCAGATCCCCGCGGAAATGATCCACTACGGCGTCAGCAAGACCGCCTTGCTGGGCGTGTCGCGCGGGCTGGCCGAATTGACCGCCGGCACCGGCGTCACCGTCAATGCCGTGCTGCCCGGCCCCACGCGTTCGGAAGGCGTGTCGGACTTCTTCGCAGAAATGGCCAAGGAGCAAGGCGTGACGCAAGACCAGATGGAACGCGACTTCATCGCCCAGCACCGCCCCACTTCGCTGCTGCGGCGCCTGGCCACGGTGGAAGAAGTGGCCAACATGGTCGTCTACACCTGCTCGACGCAAGCCGCGGCCACCAATGGCGCCGCGCTGCGCGTGGACGGCGGCGTCGTGCGCTCCATCATCTGATCACGGCCTGAACCCATGAAAGCCATCGCCTACTTCAAGAACCTGCCCGCCGACCACCCCGAAGCGCTGCAGGACATCACCCTCGCCGACCCCGTACCCGGCGAGCGCGACCTGCTGGTCGAGGTCCGCGCCATTTCGGTCAACCCGGTGGACGTGAAGATCCGCGCCAACCGCAAGCCCAAGGACGGCCAGCCCGAGGTCATAGGCTGGGATGCCGCCGGCATCGTGCGCGCGGTGGGCGCCAAGACCAGCCTCTTCAAGCCCGGCGACCGCGTCTGGTATGCGGGCGCGTTGAACCGCCCCGGGGCCAACAGCGAGCTGCATGCGGTCGACGAGCGCATCGTCGGCCGCATGCCCGCCAGCCTGGACTTTGCCCAGGCCGCGGCGCTGCCGCTCACCACCATCACCGCCTGGGAACTGCTGTTCGACCGGCTGCGCGTGCTGGATAACGGCGCGCCCAGCCAGGGCAGCCTGCTGGTCATCGGCGCCGCAGGCGGCGTGGGATCCATCCTGGTGCAGCTGGCGCGCCAGCTGACCGGCCTGACGGTGATCGGCACCGCCTCGCGACCAGAAACTCAGGCCTGGGTACGCGAACTGGGCGCGCATCACGTCATCGACCACAGCCAGCTGCTGGCCGCCGAACTCAAGCGCATCGGCTTCCAGCACGTCAGCCACATCGCCGGCCTGACCCAGACCGATCAGCACTTCGCGCAGATGGCCGAAGCGATCGCGCCGCAAGGCAAGATCGCCTTGATCGACGATCCCGCCGCGATCGACGTGCGCCTGCTCAAATCCAAGTCGGCGTCGCTGCATTGGGAGTTCATGTTCGCACGCCCGCTGCACGGCACGCCCGACATGATCGCGCAGCACGAACTGCTGAATCAGGCCGCCCGCCTGATCGACGAAGGCACATTGCGCACCACGCTGGGCGCGCACTACGGCAAGATCAACGCCGAGAACCTGCGCCGCGCCCACGCCTTCATCGAAAGCGGCAAGGCGCAGGGGAAGATCGTGCTGGAAGGTTTCTAGGTAGCCCGCGCCATGCCTCGCCGCCAACCGCGGCGGGGCATCTCGCAATTGCAAGCAGAAAGCAGTACAAACTCGACTGCGCGCAATCGCATGCGCAACGCCATCGGGAGTCTCTTCTGCTCGACCACATTCTCAATCAGACGCTTGAACCCCTGCTCTGGGGTATGGTGGCCTTTACCCTGCTGATGCTGAGGCTGGCGCCCCTGCAAGGCTGGAAGGCCGTCATCGTCGCCGGCATCACGGCGGGGCTGGTCTTCGACACCATCCAGTTCCGCGTAGGCCCGCCGCGCCTGTGGGACGCGCTGGTGCTGGGTTCGGTGCTGGCCGCCTTGCTGGCGGCCGCCGTGCTGGAACTTCTGTTCCTGCTGCTGCGCCGCTCGCGCCCCGAGCGGGCCTGAGGCGGCAGGCAAGCCTGCGGTCCGGACCGCAGGCGCCTCGCGTGCACGCCGTCAGGCGCGCCCTTCCCGCTTGGCGCGGGCATGAGGATCGTTGATCTCGGCCTCCAGTTCGGCGATCAGCCACTCCAACCAGCCGTTTTCGCTGCGCGCGTAAACCACCGCGGCGGGCGTCTTGCCGCTGCGCCAGCCCGGCTGATGCGCATCCATCCACGCGCCCAGGCTCTTGTGCGGCGCCAGCAGGCCCGACAGCCAGGACCACAGGTAATCGGGCACGTTGCGGCGGAATCCTTGCGCGCAGGCGTAGAGGGTGGGCTCAAGCGGCAGGTTGCCGGCGCGCGCCAGCCTGGCCTGCACGCGGCGCAGGGTCTCGGCTGCGGCCTGCAATTGTTCGGTGCTGAGCTTTTTCATTCGAGGACTCCTGATCTTGGTTTGCCCGGATTATCGCCGCAGGCAGCGGCGCTTTCCAAGCGCCGCTTGCAACCATCAGGAACGCGCCGCCCGGGGCGGCTCCAGGCCCAGCAACGCGGTCGCGCTGAAGCGCGCGCCCGGTTCCAGCACCCGCATGCCGGTGCGCGTCTCGCCGCCCGCCGCCAGGTTGAACGCGTCCGCCACATTGGTGACCGGCTCCACGCACAGGAACTCCGAGCCCGCCGCCGTGTACACCACCAGGTGCGCAAAGGCCGGATCGGCATGCAGCGACAACTGATGCCCATCTGGCCAATGCAGGGTGGCCCGCCCTTCCCATTGCGACAAATAGGTATCGCAGCCGCTGGCCGAACGCCGCAGTTCGCGCACGTGCACGGCCTTGCTGCCGGCAGGCAGTCCCTCCGCGTCCGCGGTCCACTCGCGGCGCGCATGCAGCGTGACGCGCTCGGCCGTGAAATAAGGATGCAGCCCCAGACCGCAGGGCATGGACGTGTCGCCCAGATTGACGATGGACAGCGCCACGCTCAGGCCGCGCGCGTCCAGCTGATAGCGCTGCACGCATTCGAAGGGCCAGGGCCAGCCCAGCACGCCGGCGGGCTGCGCCAACACCAGGTCGACGCTGTCCGCGCTCAGGCTGCGCACGCTCCATGCCTGATACAGGCCCGCGCCATGGATCGCATGAGGCCGGCCGGGCACGGATTGCAACGCGTGCCTGGCGCCGTTGAAAGTGAACACGCCGTCGCGGATGCGGTTGGAGTACGGCGCCAGCGGATATGAGCCTGCCCGCGGCCAGCTCCCGGCGGGCCATTGCGTGTCGGTCAGCGGCACGATCCAGTCGTGCGCACCCGTGGACAGCCGGGTCAGGCGACCGCCGCCGCCCGGCGCAAATTCGGCCTGGTGCGGGCCGCTGGCGATGGTGATGCGCTCGCTGGCGTCGAGCGTGGCCGGGACGGATAAAGCCTGCATTTGAATGAAACTCCGGCGGCGGAAACGGGGCCGCGCGCTGCGATTGTGCCGTCCCCGGACTGGCGGGCGCAAGCGACTGCCGGACGCCTCATCCCGCCTCGGCTTCGACGCCGCACAACGCCAGCAGCCGGCTCAACGCAGGATTCCGATTAGTCTCCAGCCAGGCGATGCCATGCTGCAGCTTGGGCGCGTCCGCCGGCAACGGGCGGAACACCACGCCCTCCATGTTGAGGGACTCGATGTCCCGCGGAATGATGGCCACGCCGGTGCCGGCCGCGACCAGGCACAGCAGGGTCTGGGACGCTTCCGTTTCCCGCACCACGCGCGGCAGGAAACCCGCCTCCAGGCAGATGGCGTCCATGGCGCCGCGCAGGTGGAAGCCCTTGCCCGAGGGATAGGCGATGAACGGCTCTTGCGCAAGATCCGCGACGCCCAGGTCCGCCTTGCTCGCCAGCGGATGCGCGTCGGCCAGCGCGATGGAGAACTCGCTAAGCATGAACCCGTGCGACACGATATGTTTGCCCTCCAGGGGCAGAAAGCACAGCGCCGCATCCAGCGTGCCGTCCAGCAGTTTCAGACGCAGTTCGCCAGTCGGCAGCGGCCCCTGGATGTCCAGCGCGATATCGCTGTATAGGCGCCGGCAGTCGCGCACCAGCCCCGGCAGGCGCACATGGCTGGCGCGTCCGGTATAGCCCAGCCGCAGACTGCCGGTCTCGCCCCGGCCGGCCTTGCGGCAGGCCTCCACCGCGCCGTCCAGCTGCCGGAACATGGGCTGGATGCTGTCCAGGAACACGCGACCCGCCACCGTCAGCGCGACCTTGCGCGTGCTGCGGTCGAACAGCTTCACGCCCAGTTCCTCTTCCAGTTCGCGGATGCGCTGGCTCAAAGGCGGTTGGGCGATGTGCAAGCGCAGGGCGGCGCGGGTGAAGTTCAGTTCCGTGGCAAGGACCATGAAGCTATGCAGGTGGCGCAGTTCCATGTCGGGTATCGGTTATTGATATTCCATGAATATAAATGATGTTCCGATAATAAATTGGACGACTCAATCCCCAAGCCCTAACCTGCCACGCATCCAATAAACACACAGCGTGGAGACAAGCATGGCTGATCTTTCGGGGCGGGTGGCCCTGGTAACCGGTTCGACCAGCGGCATCGGCCTGGCCGTGGCGCGGCGCCTGGCGCGCTCCGGCGCGACGCTGGTGCTCAATGGCTTGGCCGACGCTGCCGCAGCCGATGCGCTTTGCGCCGAGTTCCGCGACACCTATGGCGTGCCGGTCCGCTTCCAGCCCTGCGACCTGCGCAAGCCGTCCGAGATCGAAGCCATGATGGCCGAGCTGAACCAGGTCTATGGCGCGCTGGATATCCTGGTCAACAACGCCGGCATCCAGCATGTGAGCCAGATCGAAGCCTTTCCGGTCGACAAGTGGGACGACATGATCGCAGTCAATCTGTCGGCCAGCTTCCACACCATGCGCACCGCGCTGCCGGCCATGCGCGCGCGCAACTGGGGCCGCATCGTCAACATGGCGTCCATCAGCGGCTTGCGCGGCCGCGCCGGCAAGACCGGCTACAACGCCACCAAGCACGGCCTGATCGGCCTGACCAAATCCGTGGCGCTGGAAACCGCGCAGACCGCCATCACCTGCAACGCCATCTGCCCCGGCTGGGTACACACGCCGCTGGTGCAGAAGCAGATCGACGCGCTGGCCGAACGCGAAGGGCTGGACAATGCCGCGGCCACAAACAAGCTGCTCGGCCTGCGCCAGCCTTCGGGCAAGTTCGTCACCCTGGAACAGATTGCCGGCCTGTGCGAATTCTTCTGCTCGCCCGACGCCGACGAAGTCCGCGGCGTGGCCTGGGCCATGGACGGCGGCACCACCGCAGCCTGAAGCCGCAGCGGCGGCCTCCATTGAACATGCGCGCAGGCCGCGCAGCGATACCGACAACGCCCCCGAGGAGTACAAGATGCTGGACCACACCCACGCGCCCACTGCCAAGAGCTGGGTCGACGGCGCCAATGGCCATCCGGATTTCCCGTTGCAGAATCTGCCGATGGGCGTGTTCCGCCACGATGGCGGCACGCCGCGAATCGGCGTCGCCATCGGCGAGCAGGTGCTGGATGTCCGGGCCGCCGTGGAATTGGGCCTGCTGGACGAGCTGGAGCCGGTCGCGCGCCAAGCGCTATCGACGCACAGGCTCAACGACTGGATGGCCTTGCCCACCGCCGCCCGCAAGGCCGTGCGGCACGCCCTGTTCGCGCTGCTGGACGCCGCACACCCTGCCAGCGCGCGGCACGCGACGCAGGCCGCGCGCCTGCTACATCCGCAGGCCGAATGCGAGCTGCTGCTGCCTGCGGACGTGGGCGACTACACCGATTTCTATGCCGGCATCCATCACGCCAGCCACGTGGGCAAGCTGTTCCGGCCCAACAACCCGCTGATGCCGAACTACAAGCACGTGCCTATCGCCTATCACGGCCGCGCCTCCTCCATCTGCGCCTCCGACACGCCCGTGCGGCGGCCGCGCGGCCAGGTGAGGACGGCGACCGGCGTCGACGTCCCGGCCTACCGGCCGTCGGCGCAGCTGGACTTCGAACTCGAACTGGCAATCTGGATCGGCCCCGGCAACGCGCTCGGCGAGCCCGTGCCGCTGGAGCAGGCCGCCGGCCACGTGGCCGGCTATGGCCTGTTGAACGACTGGTCAGCCCGCGACATCCAGGCTTGGGAATACCAGCCGCTAGGCCCCTTCCAGGGCAAGAATTTCGCGTCCACGGTTTCGCCCTGGGTGGTGACTGCCGAAGCGCTGGCCCCGTTCCGCAGCGCCGCGATGGCGCGCGGCGATGGCGATCCTGAACTGCTGCCCTATCTGCGCAACGCCGACGACGCCGCCACGGGCGGACTGGCCATCGCGCTGCAAGCGTGGCTGTCCACGCCGCTGATGCGTGAACGCTCGCAAGCGCCGCAACGGCTGGCGGCATCCGATGCGCGCCATCTGTACTGGACTCCGGCGCAGATGGTGGCGCAGCACACGCTGGGCGGCTGCAACCTGCGCCCGGGCGACTTGCTGGGCTCGGGCACCATCTCCACGCCCGACGACAGAGGCCACGGCAGCCTGCTCGAACTGACGCATGGCGGCAAACAGTCCATTACCCTGCCCTCGGGCGAAACCCGGCTGTTCCTGGAGGCCGGAGACGAAGTCACCCTGACGGCCCATTGCAGCCGCGAGGGTTTCCAGTGCATCGGCTTCGGTGCAAGCCGGGCGCGCATTATCGATTGACGTTCAATACCAGGCATCCCGCTAGACCTGGAGCCGGCCGGCGAGCCGGCGGCACACAAAGGAGGAATGACATGAAGAAGATCTTGGCAGCAGGCATGATGGTCCTGGCAAGCGCAAGCAGCGCCCCCGCGCTGGCGCAGGACTTCCCCAACCACCCGATCCGCCTGATCATCCCCTACTCCGCCGGCGGCGTCACCGACGTGGTCGGCCGCGCCCTGGCCGAGCAGTCCGGCAAGCGCCTCGGCCAGACCTTGGTGGTCGAAAACAAGACCGGCGCCAACGGCACGCTGGGCGCCACCCAGATGCTCAACACCGCGCCCGACGGCTATACCGTCACCATGGTGCCCATCGGCATCTTCCGCATGCCGCACATCACCGGCACGCGCTACGACCCGATCAAGGACCTGACCTACATCTCGATGATCGCCGGCTACAACTACTACGTCGCAGTCGCCGCGGACTCGCCCTGGAAGACGCTGGACGACCTGGTCGCCTACGCCAAGTCCAAGCCCGACACGATTTCCTATGGCACGCCGGGCGCCTACAGCAGCCAGCACATCGCCATGGTGCAGCTGGGCGAAGCCGCCCAGGCCAAGTGGACCCACGTCCCTTACAAGGGCGACGCCGACGCGCTGACCGCCATGCTGGGCGGCCACATCCAGGTGCTGGTCGGCGCCAGCACCATCCTGCCCTACGTGGCCTCGGGCAAGGTCCGCATCCTTGCGTCGCTGGGCGACAAGCGTTCGCCGGACCTGCCGGACGTACCCACCCTGAAGGAAGCCGGCTATCCCGTGGTGCACACCTCGCCTTTCGGCATCGCCGGCCCCAAGGGCATGGACCCGGCCGTTATCGCCAAGCTCGACGGCGCCTTCCGCGACACCCTCAAGGACGAGGCTTTCCTCGCCCTGCTACGCCAGTCCGGCGTGTCGCCGCAATACATGGATACCGCGACCTACACCAAGGCTGCCCAGGCCAGCGCGGAGACGGAGCGTGAGGTCATCAAGAAGTTGGGGAACATCATGAACAAATGAGGTACAGGCAAGGTCCGCGTGCGTCGGATCCAACGCCCCCTCAACTGTAATAAAACGTAAAATCCCAAGTACCCAAGAAACGCCCCAGCAATGGGGCGTTTTCCGTTGGGCTGGATTCCGGCGCACGCGGGATGTGGAATGCACGCCACACCCCCCACTTTCCATGTCGGCGACCTGCTGGCATCATGCGGCGCGTAGGGCACCTGTCAAGCATCTGAACAAGGAAGAAAAAGTGCGATTCAGTTTTCTCAAGGCCCTGCTAGTCTGCCTGTGCGGCGCCATGCTGAGCGCCTGCACCACCTGGGACGTGGCGATGCTGCGCCACAAGGGCAAGCCAGTCAACGACATCGTGACCGAGTGGGGCGTCCCCGATCGCGTGTACGCCAGTGAAGACCTGCCGATCGGGCAATTGGTCTACATGTGGCAGACCTCCGGCGAAGTCTCGTGGGACGAGGCCGTCGGCAGCTTCTACGTTCCCCCGCCGGGCGGCGTCAGCTACGGCTTCGGCAACAACACGGGCACCATCTACCAGCGCCGCACCGGCGTCGCCAGCTGCTACACCATGCTCCACGTCGACGAGAAGGGCATCGTCGTCGGCGGCGACCTCGTCAACAACGGCACGACCTGCAAAATGTGGTGATGGCGGCACCAGGCGGATCGCCCATGCGCCTCGCCAACCGGCCTCCCATCGGACAACCCGCAAGAGAATTCCTGATGACGAACATGAAAACCACCCTCATCCCCTTGCTCGCCCTAGCTCTGCTGTCCGGCCTGGCCTTCGGCGCCGAGAAAAAGCCCACGGAGGGCGACATTTCCCGGGCCATCGCCTATACGGATGTGATGCGCGCCTACGCCTACAGCAAGCAAGCCGCCGAGTTCAAGGCGCGCTTCGACAAGATCGGCCCGGGCGCCGACGGTCTGGAAGCCATGACCAATGCAGCCAACCTCATGAGCCTGGCAAACCAGGCCATGCGCGCGGCCTGCGCACGCGAACCGCACTATGTGGAAAAAGGCATCGAGGCCTTCCGCTGCAGCAAGATCAAGTAGCCGGTCTTGAACAAGCCGTTTGAACCGCCGTTGCAGAACTGACGGCGATTGCAATCGCACTCTTTCGCAGGAACCTGCAACCAGGCCGCCATGCCCGCGGCCTGCGGCTTTCGACAAGACCACCGCCCGTTCTCTTCAATTCAGCGGGCGCCTGCTGGATGACGGGTATCGGCTTTGTTGTTTCTCCCCTTGCTGGTCGTCGTGTCGTAGCCGCCGCTCAGATTGGACGTACTTCGGGAACTGGCGCCATCGCTGTAGCTCGTGTCGTAGCCACCGCTCAAGTTGGACGTGCTGCGCGAGTTCCGCCCATCGCTGTAAGTCGTGTCGTAGCCGCCGCTCAGGTTGGACGTGCTCCGGGAGGTGGTGCCGTCGCTGTACCTCGTGTCCAAGCCGCCGCTCAAGTTGGATGTGCTGCGCGAAGTCCGCCCGTCGCTGTAAGTCGTGTCGTAGCCGCCACTCAGGTTGGACGTGCTCCGCGAGGTAGTGCCGTCGTCATAGGTGCAATCTTGCCCGCCCGACAGATTGGACGTGCATCTTTCCGCCTGGGCGGCCGCGGCTGCGAACACGGCAAGCACGACGAAAGACAACATGGGTGCGATTTTCATTTTTTCCTATGGCGTGGAGGCTGATGCCGTCATCGCCGCGCTGTTGTGCGGCGTGGCGACCACCATAGCGACTATTCCCGCGAGCGGATGCAGCGGTTTTGCGCAAAGCAATTTCAGCCGGTTTCGGGCCGGTTCAGTCGGTTTCCTGGCCTCATTTTCCGTACGCCCGCCCTGCCTGCCGGCGTAGCAATTCAATTGCTTCTGTTCTCGCCAAGCGCCGGCGACCGAGCAGTCGGCATGGCCATATTGATGCGACCTGGGGCAGCAGAGACCTGCGCCGACACAGGGCACGAGGTCATCAAGAAGTTGGGCAATATCATGAACAAATGAGTTCCGGATAAAACCAGCATCCGTCCCTCCCCGCAGCAGTCCAAGCGCCCGATACAATCACGGGCATGAATTCCGCAACGCAAAACACCGCCGCCGACGCCCACCCGGGCCACACCCCCATGATGCAGCAGTACCTCCGCCTGAAGGCGGAGGCCGGCCCCCTGCTGCTGTTCTACCGCATGGGCGACTTCTATGAAATGTTCTACGAAGACGCGGAGCGCGGCGCGCGTCTGCTGAACCTGACGCTGACCAAGCGCGGCTCGTCCAATGGCACGCCGATCCCGATGGCCGGGCTGCCGGTGCATGCCATGGAGCAGTACCTGGCGCGGCTGGTCGCCATGGGCGAGTCCATCGCCATCTGCGAGCAGATCGGCGACCCGGCGACCTCCAAGGGGCCGGTCGAGCGCCGCATCGTGCGCATCGTCACGCCCGGCACGCTGACGGACGACGCGCTGCTGCCGGCCAAGGCGGACCGCGCGCTGGCCGCGGTGTTCGTCGGCGGCACGGCGCGCGCGCCGCGCGCGGGACTGGCCTGGTTGAACCTGGCCAGCGGCGAGTTCCGCGTGACCGAATGCGCGCCTGCGCAGCTGGAATCCGAACTGCACCGCATCGCGCCGGCCGAGATCGTCTGCGCCGAGAGCGCCGACTTCGACTTTCCCTTCGAAGGCGCCCGCGCCCGCGTGCCCGACTGGCACTTCGAAGGCGACAGCGCGCGCGCCCATCTGCTGGCGCATTTCAAGACCGACACCCTGGCGGGTTTCGACATCGAAGACATGCCGGCCGGCATCTGCGCCGCCGGCGCCCTGCTGCGCTACGCGGCCCGCACCCAGTCGCAGGCCCTGGCCCACGTGCAGAGCCTGTCGGCGGAACGGCCTGGCCAGTACGTGCTGCTGGACCCGGTCACGCGCCGCAACCTGGAACTGACGCAGACGCTGTCCGGCGAAGACTCGCCGACGCTGTTCTCGCTCTTGGACGGCTGCCGCACGCCCATGGGCAGCCGGCTGCTGCGCCGCTGGCTGCACCACCCGCTGCGCGAGAACGAGCAGGCGCTGGCGCGCCAGCAGGCCATCTCGGCGCTGCTGGCGGGCCGCATGGACATGGAGCAGACCTTCGGCGCGGCTGGATTTGGTTCGGCCGGCCTACTGGAGTCCCTGCGCGGCGCGCTGAATGCATTCCCGGACATCGAGCGCATCGCCGCCCGGCTGGCGCTGCGCTCGGTACGTCCGCGCGAACTGGCCAGCCTGCGCGACGCGCTGCAGGCGCTGCCGGCGCTGCGCGACCTGGTCGAGCCCATGGCGGACTCGCCGCGGCTGGGCGAACTGATCTCGCACCTGTCGGTGGATCCGGCCCTGGCCGCCCTGCTGGTGCGCGCCATCGCCGCCGAACCCGCTGTCGCCATCCGCGACGGCGGCGTGCTGGCGGCGGGCTTCGACGCCGAACTCGACGAGCTGCGCGGCCTGGCGGCCGACGGCGGCGACTTCCTGGTGCAGCTGGAAGCGCGCGAGCGCGAGCGCACCGGCATCAGCAATCTGCGCGTGGAATTCAACCGCGTGCACGGCTTCTACATCGAAGTCACCAAGGGCCAGACCGCCAAGGTGCCGGAGGACTACCGCCGCCGCCAGACGCTGAAGAACGCCGAACGCTACATCACGCCCGAACTCAAGACCTGGGAAGACAAGGTGCTGTCGGCCCAGGACCGCGCGCTGGCCCGCGAGAAATGGCTGTTCGAGCAATTGCTGGACGTGCTGGCCGAACACGTGCGGCCGCTATCCGACTGCGCCGCCGCGCTGGCCGAACTGGACACGCTGGCCGCCCTGGCCGAACACGCCCGCCGCCACGACTGGATCGCGCCCGAATTGTCCGAGCAGGCCGACATCGACATCGAGGCCGGCCGCCACCCGGTGGTGGAACATGCCATCGAACGCTTCACGCCCAATGGCTGCCGGCTGGAACCTGCGCGCCGCATGCTGTTGATCACCGGCCCGAACATGGGCGGTAAATCGACCTATATGCGGCAGGTGGCGCTGATCGCGCTGCTGGCACGCATCGGCAGCTTCGTGCCCGCTTCGCGCGCCCGCATCGGCAAGATCGACCGCATCTTCACCCGCATCGGCGCGGCCGACGACCTGGCGGGCGGCCGCTCGACCTTCATGATGGAAATGACCGAAGCAGCCGCCATCCTGTCGGCCAGCACGCCCAACAGCCTGGTGCTGATGGACGAGATCGGCCGCGGCACGTCGACCTATGACGGCCTGGCGCTGGCCTGGGCCATCGCTTGCCGCCTGCTGGCCCACAACCGCGCGCTGACGCTGTTTGCCACCCACTATTTCGAACTGACCCGCCTGCCCGCGGAACAGCCGGCCTCGGCCAACGTGCACCTGGCCGCGGCGGAATCAGCCGGCGGCATCGTCTTCCTGCATGAAGTGCGCGAAGGCCCGGCCAGCCGCAGCTACGGGATCCAGGTGGCGCAGCGCGCGGGCGTGCCCGCCGCCGTGATCCGCCAGGCCACACGCGAACTGGAACGCCTGGAAGCCCAGGGCGCCCCCACGCCGCAGCTAGGCCTGTTCGCCGCCGCGGCGGACGCCGACGCCCAGGCCTATGCCGAAGCCGACCGCACCGACGACCTGGAAGCCCTGGATGCCCTGCGCGAGGAACTCGCCGCCGTCGACCCGGACAGCCTGACCCCGCGCGAAGCGCTGGACGCCCTCTACCGCCTGAAGAAGCACCTGCAATGAACCTCGACCTTCCCTTGGCCCTGCTGGGCAACCAGAGTCCCAACGACTTCATGCGCCGCCATTGGCAGCGCAAGCCCTTGCTGATCCGCCAGGCCATCCCCGGCTTCAAGCCCCCGCTCACGATCGCCGCCATCAAGAAGCTGGCGCGCCGCGACGACGTGGAGTCGCGCCTGATCTGGCGCGAGAATGGCGAGTGGCAAATGGAGAACGGCCCCTTCGCGCGCCTGCCCAAGGACAATGAAGGCGACTGGACCCTGCTGGTGCAAAGCGTGGACCTGCACAGCGATGCCGCATCCGAACTGATGCAGCTGTTCCGCTTCATCCCCGACGCGCGCCTGGACGACGTGATGATCAGCATCGCCAGCCACGGCGGCGGCGTGGGGCCGCACTTCGACAGCTACGACGTGTTCCTGCTGCAGGCGGCGGGCGAGCGCGAATGGCGCTATGGCCGCCAGAAGGACCTGTCGCTGGAACCCGGCCTGCCACTGAAGATCCTCAGCCGATTCGAGCCCGAGGAAACCGCCGTGCTGGCCCCGGGCGACATGCTCTACCTGCCGCCGCAGGCCGCCCATGACGGCGTCGCCGCGGGCGACGGCTGCATGACCATCTCCATCGGCTTTCGCGCGCCCACGCAGGCGACGCTGGCGCGCGGGCTGCTGGAAGCGGCCGCGGACCAGGTCATGGCGCGCGTCGGCCTCCTGGGCGGCCCCTACGGCGAACCCGCCCTGCCCGGCCCCAAACTGTCCGCGGTCTATCGCGATCCCGGCCAGCCCGCCGTCGACACTCCTGCCGCCCTGCCGGACGCGCTGGTGGCCGCGACGCTGGAAACCGTGGAAAAGCTGCGCTTCGACGATGCGCTGGCCTCGCGCTTCCTGGGCTGCTGGCTGACCGAGCCCAGCAACCTCAGCGTGTTCGATGCGCCCGAAAGCATGGACGTGGATCTGGAAGAGGATTGGCCCGCCAGCGGCAGGCTGGTGCTGGACCGCCGCAGCCGCATGCTGTATCGCGGCAAGCAGCTCTTCATCAATGGCGAGACCGCCATGACGCCGGCCGACGCCGCCTTGCGCATGCTGGCCGACGCGCGCAGCCTGGATTGCGCGGACCCGTCCTGCGCCCGCCTCAGCGACGAAGCGCGCTCCTGCCTGGCGGACTGGCTGGACTCGGGCTGGATCCGCTACGAATCTGCGTAGCATCCGGACACCCTCGCGTATCAGTCCTGTACAGAAGGAAATCAGGTCTGATACGCGGGACACATCAAGAAAGAGATAACACGAAGCTGAAAGGTTTGTTGCCGTTAGGATGCGACCTTTTTAACTTTCATACGCGTTGCGCTCGCGTGTTCCTGTAGCCTGACTTCTGGTTTCCCCTAATGGGGTTTCAAGAGTCGTCATCTACAGGAGTCTAAAAATGATGAGCAAAACCTTGATTATTGCTTCGGTGCTGGCCGTCGCGCTGAGCGCCTGCAACAAGAAGGAAGATGCCCCGGCGCCCGCGACCAACCCCGCTCCGGGCGCAAGCACGCCTGCCCCCACCACGACGCCCCCGGCCACCTCGCCGGCTCCGGCGCCCACGCCCAACACCACGCCGGGCGGCGGTTCGACCACCCCGGGCGGCTCGACCACGCCCGCGTCCTAATAAAAAAACCGCAGAGACGAACCCCCGCTCTGAGGACGCAAGAAAAAGCCCTGGCTGTTTGCAGCCAGGGCTTTTTTGTGTCCAGATGGTCTATGAGCAAGACACCGCAACCGTACCGCATCGCGGCTCAGGGTTCGCGCGTCCCGCAGTCTGCAAGACCCTTGCAAACCGCGCCCAAATAAAAAAGAGGCCCCAGCGGGGCCTCTCTTGCGCAGGCCTGCGCATAAGCGCAGAACCGGGCCGGTCTTACATCTTGTCCTTCAGCACGCTCAGCAAGCGCTGGGCGGTGGCGCTGTTGTCGCGGGCGCCATTGGCGTCCAGCACGGTCACCGTGGTCTGGTCGCCGGTGGCGGCCAGGTGGATGCGGTACTGGGGCGCCTCGGCCTTCTTGTCGCCCGAGAACATGCGGCTGAAGAAGCCCGGCTGCTCGATCTTCTCGCCCGTGTCGGTGTCGACGTAGCGGACGAAGTAGTCGCCAGCGGAGCGGTCGCGGTCGTCCACGGCGAAACCGCCGCCATCCAGCGCCACGCCGACGCGGCGCCATGCGCGGTCGAAGGATTCGCTGACCACGAGCGAGGCGCCTTGAGCACGGACGTCCTGCTGCACGGCGGGCTTCTGCGGCGCGGCCTCGGCCTGCTGCACCAGCTTGCGGGCATTGTCGACGTCGGAACCCAGGTAGACCATCATGCGCGCCAGCATGGCGGCGTTCAGGCCCGGATCTTCCTTGCCGTTCTGCCATTGCACCTGGTTGCCGTCGGCGCCCACGCGCTTTTCCAGCATCTGGCGATGGCTGACGTAGACCTCGGTATGACCGTTGACGCGTTCGACGCGAGTGCGGAATTTCTCGCGTTCGCCGCTATCCCAGGCCGATTCCAGGATCATGCCCAGCGCCTGGCGCAGCCAGCTTTCCGGGATCTTGGCGCGGTTTTCCGCCCAATCGGTTTCGATCAGGCCGGCGCTCGGGTTGTTGCTGGCCACTGTAAAGCCGCTTTCGGTCCAGAAGTCGACCAGACGCGGGAAGATGTCTTCCGGCGGACGGTCCACCACCAGCCAGCGCAGGTCGCCGTCGCGCTCGACGCGCATGTCCTGGCGGCCGGGCAGCACGTTGCTCGTCTTCGGCTGGCTGGCTTGCGCCTGGCCCTGCTGCTGGAACTGCGAATAGGTGGTCGAGCCCGAAGCCGGCGCGCGGTAGCGCGGATCGGCGTTGGCCTGGGTCAGGTCGGGCGGGATGCTGAGAGGCTCTCCACGCTGCGTGACTGCGCTCTTGTAGTTGACGGACTCTTCATTGCCCAGGAATTGATTGACCTCGCTGCAACCGGCCAACAACACCAGAGACATCAATGCCGACAAACCGGCATGACGCTTGTTCATACGTATCCTCACGATATTTAGAGCAGGCCCGTTTCCTGGAGCGCAGCGCGCACGGTCGCGTGGTGCTGTGTTCCCAGTTCCACCAGCGGCAGCCGGTAACCCAGTGCGCTGCGGCCCATTTCGGCCAACGCCCACTTGACAGGGATGGGGTTGGCTTCAACGAACAAAGCCTTGTTCAGACGCGCCAGGTACGCATTAAGTTCACGCACCTTGGGCACATTGCCGGCCAGGGCGGCGGCACAGAGCTCGCGCATGAGCTTCGGCGCCACGTTGGCCGTAACGGAAATATTGCCACGCGCACCCAGCAGGATCAGGGCGGCGGCGGTGGGATCATCGCCGCTGAAGACCTGGAAACTGGCCGGCGCTTCGCGCAGCAGCAGGCCGCCGCGGGCGATGTCGCCCGTGGCGTCCTTGATGCCGATGATGCCCGGCACCTGCGCCAGGCGCAGGATCGTTTCGTTGCTCATGTCGGCAACGGTACGGCCCGGCACGTTGTACAGGATATTGGGCAGATCGACGGCTTCCGCGATGGTGCGGAAGTGGCGGTACAGGCCTTCTTGCGAGGGCTTGTTGTAATAAGGAACGACCGACAGGCCGGCCTGCGCGCCCACCGCCTTGGCATGGCGCGTCAGGTGGATGGCTTCGTCGGTCGAGTTGGCGCCCACGCCGGCGATGACCGGAATGCGGCCCGCGGCGTGTTCGACTGCAACGCGGATCAGTTCCGCATGTTCTTCCATGGAGACCGTGGGCGACTCCCCGGTGGTGCCCACCACCACCAGCGCGTCGGTGCCTTCCTGGATATGCCAGTCGATCAGCGACCGGTAGGCAGCGTAGTCCAGGCTGCCGTCGGGCTGCATGGGGGTGACCAGGGCCACCATGCTGCCTTGGAAATTAACGCCTGCGGCGGTTGCAGGGGATGCCATAAATGTAGGGCTCCAACACCCCACGGCGGGATGCCCCGGGGCCAGAATCAATGAAACCGTTGAGTTTAACGGATATTGGCTGAAATCCTACAGAAACCACTGGACGATGGTCGTCCCCAGGGCGAGCACGGGGCGCATCAATAGCCAGAGCACGTCCGTCACCAGCAGGATGACGACGATCACCAGGCCATACGGCTCGATTTTCGAGTATTGCCAGGCCAGGCGGTTGGGCAGCAAGCTGAAGAGGATGCGTCCCCCGTCCAGCGGCAAAATCGGCAGCAGATTCAGGGCCATGAGCACCAGGTTGACGTTCACGCCGGCGACGGCCATTTCGAACCAGAACGATTCCTGCAGGCCGGACTCCAGGAAGAGGCGCAGCGAAAACGCCCACAGCACCGCCATGAACAGGTTGGCCGCAGGACCTGCCAGCGCCACCCACAGCATGTCCTGCTTAGGACGGCGCAAGCGGCCGAAATCCACCGGCACGGGCTTGGCCCAGCCGAACAGCATGCCCGGGCTGCCCAGCAGCTTGGACGCCAGCAGGATCGCCACCGGCACCAGCAGCGTGCCGACCGGATCGATGTGCCGCGCGGGGTTCAGGCTGATGCGCCCGGCCTCATAGGCCGTGGGATCCCCAAACATGCGCGCGACAAAGCCATGCGCGGCTTCGTGCAGGGTAATGGCGAAGATGACCGGTATCGCGTAGACCGCAATGGTTTGGATGATGTCGTTCATGGCGAACCGGATTGTAGATGAGCCGCGAGCCGGCGCGTGCCGGCGTGCAGGTCGGCGCGGCGGACGCGCTCAGGCAAGACCGAGGGTGGCAGGATCGCCGCGTCCGACACGCACCACCACCGGCTCTTCGCTGGTAAGGTCGATCACGGTAGTGGGCGATTGCGGGCAGGCGCCCGCGTCGATGATGGCTGCCAGGTCGTGGTCGTAGCGTTCGCGGATTTCTTCCGCGTCGTTCAACGCTTCGGTCTCGTCCTTGGGGATGAGCGTGGTGGACAGCAGGGGCGCCCCCACCTGCTCCAGCAGGCCCAGCATGACCGCATGATCCGGCACGCGGATGCCTATGGTCTTGCGCGACGGGTGCGACACGCGGCGCGGCACTTCCTTGGTGGCTTCGAGGATGAAGGTCCAGGGCCCCGGCGTGGCGGCCTTCAGCAATCTGTACTGGCGGTTGTCGACGCGCGCGAAGTGGCCGATTTCGGCCAGGTCACGGCACAGCAGCGTGAGATGATGGCGTTCGTCCAGGCCTCGCAGGCGGCGCAGCCCGTCGGCGGCGTTCTTGTCGTCCAGCCGCGCGACCACGGCATAGCTCGAATCGGTAGGCACCGCGACCAGCCCGCCATCGGCCAGCCATTGGGCCGCCTGCTTCAGCAGGCGCGGTTGCGGATTCGCGGGATGGATATCGAAATACAAGGCCATGGGTTTATCCTAACACTCTTGAAGGCTGCTCAGTACAGAGCGGCGATGCAAAATGGCGGGAACGCCGACCCGCCCGGAGAAACAGTATGCGCCTTGATGACTCGCGCGAAAGCGACAATGTGGAAGACCGCCGTTCCAGCGGCCCACGCATCGGCGGCCGCGGCACCATCGGCATAGGCACGATCGTGCTGGCCCTGGTCGCCATGTATTTCGGCGTGGATCCCAGCGTGGTCCTGCAGATGGCCGAAGGCCCGCCCGCGCAGCAACAACAGGGGCCGGCCACGCGTCCGCCCGCCAACGATCCGCAGGCCATCTTCGTCTCGAAGGTGCTGGGCGAAACCGAAGACACCTGGAGCGCCATCTTCCAGAAGGACCTGAACCGCCAGTACGTGGCGCCCAAGCTGGTGCTGTTCCGCGGCGCCACGCCCACGGCCTGCGGCACCGGCCAGTCGGCCATGGGTCCGTTCTACTGTCCGGGCGACAGCAAGGTGTACATCGACCTGGCCTTCTTCGACGAATTGCAGAACCGCTTCAAGGCGCCGGGCGATTTTGCCCAGGCCTATGTGATCGCCCATGAGGTCGGACATCATGTCCAGCACCTGCTCGGCATCTCGGACCAGGTAGACAACCTGCGCCGCCGCAATCCGTCCCAGGCCAATGCCTTGTCGGTGCGCATGGAATTGCAGGCCGACTGCTTCGCGGGCTTGTGGGCGCAACGCGCCAACGCCGCGCGCAACATCCTGGAAAGCGGCGACGTGGAAGAGGCGCTGGGCGCCGCCACCGCGATCGGCGACGACCGCCTGCAGAAGCAAAGCCAGGGCTATGCGGTGCCCGATTCCTTCACCCACGGATCGTCGGCGCAGCGCGTGCGCTGGTTCAAGCGCGGGCTGGAGAGCGGCAGCATCAAGCAGTGCGACACGTTCGGCGCCACCTCGCTGTAGACGCGTGAGCGCCCGCCGCCGCGCCGCCTCTTGAGCTGTACATCCATACAGCAAAAAGAGCGGCGCGGTCTTCATCTTGTAAGATGACGCCCCCTCGCAGTGTTGCGTGTGCGCCCGCCGCCGCGCGGCGCATGCCAGGCGCGCTTCCGGCGCGCGCATTTCCAAGACCCTAGATCAGTTCCATGGCCAACAAGTTCGAACCGTTAATCACCGTTGATGAGGTGCAAGAGATTCTTGCCGAACCCAAGGAAACCGTAAAACCGATCGCCTGGGTGCCGAAACCCGCCGCCAGCAATCTCCAGTGGCTGGAATTCGCCTGTGCCTGCCGGGTCAAGGGCGACGTGCGCGAAGACGTGATCTTCCGCGCGATCTATCGCGGCGCGCGCACGGCCGTGCACGGCCAGGCCACCATCTTCCTGGCCGAGGCGTTCTGTGCCAGCCTCTTCGTGGGCCCGCACCGCGTGTTCGGCGTGGACACCGACGACTCCTTCCACACCAGCCTGGTGGGCGAAGGCCGGCCGCAGTACCGCAAGCCGCTTGCGGACCGCAGCCATGAACACATCTGGGTGGACGAAGGCGAAGGCTATGCCGAACCCATCGTGCCCGCCCTGCAGAATATCGGCGCGCTGATGCAGTACTTCCTGCCGCGGGCGAACCTGACGCTGACCGGCGGATTCGCGCATCCCCTCAAAGGCCGCCAAATCGAACTGATCCTATGAGCACTTTCCTGGAAGCCTCCGGCTGGACCGTCCTGCCGGCGGGCGAACACGCCATCCGCGCCATATCGCCCATGACGCTGGGCCTGGACGGACAGCACGCGGCCTTCTTCATCGCGCATCCCGACGAGTCCACGTTCTACCTGACCGACGCCTGTGAGACCTCGATGCACGCGTCCAGCTACGGCATCGACCTGGCGGCCAAGCGCATCGACATCCTGAACGAAACCCCGGGCGTCAGCCTGGCGCATTTCGACCGCGACGGCGCCATCGTCGCGTCCGGCCCCAATGAGCAGTTGCAGGAAGCCCTGTGGGATGCGGTCAAGCTGGCGATGGCGCTGTCCTTCCAATGCGCCAAGTGGATGCCCAAGTTCAGCCAGCTGCGCTTCCGCGCGCAAGTCGGGCGGGCGCTGGCGGCAGGCGTGGGCGCGAATCGCATGGTCAAGGGCGCGCGCGCCAAGGGCAGCAGCGGCCACACGGCAGATTTCGCCTTCGCCGTGCGCGCGGCCAGCAGCACAGCGCTGACGTACATCGAGCCCATCGCCCTGAAGGCCGGCAAGAAAATGGATTGGACGCAGGTCTACCAGACCCACGGCAAGATGTCGGACGTGAAGATGGCGGACGCGCGCAACTCGCGCATGGTCATCCTGGAGGACGGCGCCTCGGCCGAGGAGTTCAAGAAGGCGGTGACCATCCTGGAACAGTCGGCGAGCGTGCAGACGCTGGCCAAGACGCGTGATTGGCGGGAAGTCTTTTCCGGCTAGGCCAGCGTCAGGCTGGCATGTTGGTCAGGCCGTCGACGATTTCGCGGCCATGCAGGATGGCTGCATGCACCGCTTCGCGCGGACTGTAGACAAAACCGCCCTCGGCAAAGCGCGGGACCGGATATTCGTCGCCGCCTTCGAGCACGGCGCCTGCCTGGACCACCATCACTGACGCGATAAATACGGGGCCGCTGGATTGCGCCTGAACCTCGGCGTCTGCGCCCCGGGACACTTTGGCCGTCAGCCGGTATCCCTTGTAGATCAAATTGTTCTGATGCACTTCGGATGCCCTCTTTGTGCGACCCAGCATACCCTGGCTGTCCATGACAGTTCGGATATGTTTTGTAACGCGCGCAGAAAATAGAAACACTGTTGCATCGCACGAATTGCGTCCCCATTTTTTGGAGACACCGCACAGGGAACCTGCCAGGCGCGCATGGCAAGGCCTGATGCGGCTTGCGGCGCGATGTGGAGCGCTATTCCATCACCTCTACGCATCGACTCCCGGGGATTTCCCTAGATCTGTTGCATATGCACACTTTGCCGCAAGCCGACGCCGGTCGCGCCGCGGCTACGCGGCAACATGCCGGTCGCGCTGCGCGGCGCCTGCTGCGGACTGGTCATCGGCTGGGCCAAAGAAGGCAGGAAACTGCTTTTCGCCCTTTTTCGTGACGCTCAGCGCGCGCGAATCCAGGTCCTTGCTGATCCAGCCGCGGCGCGCCAGCGCATCCAGCAGGGCCGCGCCCAAGGCGCCGCCCAGGTGCGAACGGCGTTCGCTCCAATCCAGGCAGGAACACGCGAAGCGCCGCCGGCGTTGGCGCGCCTGCGCCACGTCCACGCCGATCTGCGCCAGGGCGGCCTCGCCCAGGGGCGTCAGCATGTAGTCGCGCCCGTCCGCCGCCAGCCACTGACGCGACAGCATGGCGTCGTGGATGCGCACGGCCAGCGTGCCCGCCATGTGGTCGTAGCAGGTGCGCGCTTCGCGCAGCGCGGAAGGGGTATTCGGCTTGAACGGCACCCGTTCGGCGCCCGCTACCACCAGCAGGGCCTCCAGCGCATGCCCGACCTCGCTGTTCGCCAGGCGGTAATAGCGATGCTTGCCCTGCACGGCCATTTCCACCAGGCCCTGCTCCCGCAGGCGTTGGAAATGGCTGCTGGCCGTAGAGGCGCCGATGTCAGCAGCGGCGGCCAGTTCGGTCGCAGTGCGGGCGCGGCCGTCCAGCAGCACGCACAGCATGCGCGCGCGCGCCGGATCGGCGATGGCGCCCGCCACGGCGGAAAGACTGGCGTCGGCGAACTCGGATTCCATGATTCGGCTCAGACCAAAGTGTTGTGTGCAGTCTCAAGCATACTGCGACTCAACACAACAAGACAGCCGGCTCCGCCGGACATTCATGCGCGCACCCCGGAAATTCTTTGGCTGGACGGTTCTTTACGCCACCTTCGCGCTGGCGGTCTTCGGCTGGGGCGTCGGCTTCTACGGCCCGCCCGTATTCCTGCACGCGGTGGCACAGCGCACCGGCTGGGGCGTGGCGCTGGTGTCGGGCGCCGTCACGCTGCACTTTCTTTGCGGCACCTTGGTGGTCGCCAACCTGCCGCGACTGTACCGGCACTGCGGCGTGCCCGCGGTAACGCTGGGCGGCGCCGTGCTGCTGGCGCTGGGCGTGGGCGGCTGGGCCACGGCCGCGCAACCCTGGCAGTTGTATGTCTCCGCGCTGTTCTCGGGCATGGGCTGGGTGACGCTGGGCGCCGCAGCCGTCAACGCGCTGATCTCGCCCTGGTTCGTGCGCCAACGGCCCGCCGCGCTGGGCATGGCTTACAACGGCGCCAGCGTCGGCGGCATCGTCTTTTCGCCCTTATGGGTCTACTTGATCAGCCATGCAGGATTCGCCCAGGCGGCCTTGTGGGTAGGCGTGGCGATGGTGGCGGTGATCGCCGTGCTCGCGCGCAAGGTTTTTGCCATTACGCCGCAGCAGCTCGGGCAGGATCCGGACGGCGCCGCGGAGCCCCCCCAGGCGCCAGCGGCGGCCATGAACGCCGCAACGCCTGCGCCGGTGGCGGACCTGTGGCGCAACCGGCCCTTTCTTACTTTGGCCGCCGGCATGTCATTGGGCCTGTTCGCCCAGATCGGCCTGATCGCGCATCTGCTTTCCCTGCTGGCGCCGCTGCTGGGCGCGCAAACCGCCGGCCTGGCCATGGGACTGGCGACGGCCGCGGCCATCGGCGGGCGCACGCTGGTGGGATGGTTGATGCCCGCCGGCGCAGACCGGCGCAAAGTGGCTTGCGTGGCTTACGCCATCCAGATCGCCGGTTCGCTGGTCCTGATGCTGGCCGCTGAACACGCCTGGGCCATCTGGCTGGGCGTGTTGCTGTTCGGCTCGGGCATAGGAAACGCGACCTCGCTGCCGCCTCTGATCGCGCAAACCGAATTCGCCCGCGAGGACACGCAGCTCGTGGTGCCGCTGATCGTCGCCATGTCGCAAGGCGCCTATGCCTTCGCGCCGGCGCTGTTCGGCATGCTGCGGGCATGGTCGGAACAGGCCGGACAGCCGCTGCTCTGGTTCCTGGCCTTGGCAGCCAGCCTGCAGGCCGCCGCCATCGTCAGTTTTGCCCTGGGGCGGACTACTCCAGCCCGCCGCGGCGGGCAACCAGCCCGGCCATGACGGCATCGCCGTTTTCGCCCGCCAGGCCTTCCGCCACGCCGCGCCGGTCGGCAACCGTACGGTTCTGGCTGACCTTCCATTTGCCTTCGATGCGCGTGATGGGAATCTCCACGCCCACGATGGCGCGCATCTGCGCCGCGATGAAATCTTCCGGCGCGTCGGCCACGCGCCAAGGCTGCGCGCGCGCTTTTTCCTGGCTGTCGGTCAGCGCATCGAGCTGCGCACGCAGCCAGGCCGGATCGTCCTGGATCACCGGCGCGCCCCAGACATGCACGGCGACGAAATTCCACGTAGGCACGACCTTGTGCGTCTCGGCCTTGGTCGGATACCAGGACGGCGTGACGTAGGCCTGCGGCCCATGGAAAACGGCCAGGCATTCCCGCCCCGACGCCAGGTCGGCAAGCTGCGGATTGGCGCGGGCCACATGCAGGCGCAGCACGCCATGCGGCCCCTCGGGATACAGCAGACAGGGGATGTGGTTCGCCATCAGCCCGCCCTCCCCGCTGGTCGTGAGCACCGCAAGGGGATGGGCGCGGATGAAATCATGCTGGACTTCGAGCGAGTCTTCGCGAAAGGCGGACGGCAGGTACATGGCGGATTCGGCGGTTGCGGGTAAAACCACAACATACCGCCATCGTGGCTCCATTTCCAGGACCAGCCAGGGTCCATTTCATGGAGCCAGCGGCGTCATGCCGGCAACCGCTTTTCCAGCAGGATGGTGGTGAAGCCGCTGTCCCATTCTTCATCAGGATAGGTGTCGATTTCGGCGTAGCCGTGCTTCCCATAGAACCGGCGGCTGCGCTGGTTGAAGGAGTCGGTCTCCAGCCGCGCGCGTCCGAATCCCGCGTCGCGGATGGCCGCTTCCATCCAGGCCAGCAAGGCGCCGCCAACGCCCCGGCCTTGCCTTGCGGGGTGCACATGCAAGGCCCAGATGAAGTCGTTCTCCCAGTCCGCCATGCCCACCGGCACGCCGTCGATCTCGCACACCATGAAGAGGTTTCCCCGCGTGCGCACGTACTCGGCCGTCTTGCCGCTGGCGCGGAACTGCCGGTCCCTTTCCGCCGTCATCTCAGGCATCCACGTGCCTTCGTAGGTGCGCATCAACAAGTCTTCCAGCCAGGCTGCGTCCTCAGGCCGGGCCGGCCTGATCAAGAATTTCTGTTGTTGGTCCGTCATGCGCGGCAGTGTAGCAATGCCCGCCGTGGCCTCGAAGCAGATGCGCGCGGCTATCGTCGCACGCGTTCGTATGCCTGGTTCATGCGGTCCCGCGCCCCGGTTTCGTTGGCGTAGGCGCGGTCGTAGGTGTCCAGGCAATCCTGTGTGGGATTCGGCCACTTGATCGCGGCGATCGCGGCGGTGAGCTCGTCGCGGGACCGCTGCCAATCCTTGACGGCGGCATACCACTGCTTGGCGGTGTCCATAGTTGTCTCCCTATGTGCACTCGTCCATCGTAGTCCCGCTGCGGCTTCTTGCGGCGGCTATTACGGCCTACCCGGAATGGCGCTTCCGCTTGCCAAAAACAGCATCCGGTTTTCCCAAAATGGAATTCTGCTTTCCGGCGGAACAAGAGTTTCATGCCGCCTGTAGCGCTAAAGCCGGATCGGAATGGAGCAATAATTGGCCCGCCCCCGGCGCGCGTGCGGCCCTTTCCGCCCGCCGCGCCGGGCATCACTTTCAGGAAAAGAGAAGAACATGAAGATCCGCCTCGCTCTGGCCGCCTGCTGTGCGGTGATCGGCCTTGCCGGCTGCACCAACCTGCCCAAGCCGCAGAACTACTCCACCTCTCTGGGCGAAAACCAAAGCCGCCTCAAGCAGGATCCCGACTGGAGCGCCGGCATGGTCTGGGTGCGGCCCGGTCCGCCCATCGCCAGCCAGTATCAGAAAAAGCTCATCCTGGAACCGGTGCAATACATTCAAGGCGACCGGCCGGACGAACTGGACATGAAGGGCGATAGCGCCATGCGCGAGCGCGCGCTGGCCTACCTGAACGAGGCGCTCCGGCGCGAGTTCGAACAAGCCGGCTATCAACTGCTGACCCGGCCCACGCCGCACGCGCTGCGCCTGAGCGCCGCCATCACCGGCACGTTCCGCAACGAACGCGACCCCAGGATGATGGAATACATCCCCATCGGCTTCGTGATCGGCCAGACCGTCAAGGCGGCCGGCTACCGCGACCAGTCCGCGCGCCTGCTGCTCGAAGCCGCCTTGCGCGACGCCAATACCAACGAGTTGCTCATCACCTCGCTGGGCACCGTCACGGGCGGCAATCTGCCCGCGGACCGCAAGCCCACCGCGGACGACGTGCGCAGCGCCATCGACGACTGGGCGCTCCACGCACGCGAACAGTTCGACCGCATCTGGCTGGAAGACCGGCCGGAAGCCGGCTAGCGCCTGCGTCCATGCCAAGGGAGCGTCCTGTCAGAGTTGACAGGCCCTGATCCTGCAGGGCGGAACATAAGAGGCTGGAGCGGGTCGAACTCATCGTTTTTTCACCAGAAAATCACGATGTGATGAATATTGACGTCAACCCTCACTTACCCAGCGCCACGGCTAATGCTACTGTTCCGCCTGTGCAAGGAGTACATGCAATGGATCAGAAAACCAAGCCCTGGGCTTTTCCCAAGCCGCATCCGGAAAATACCCCGCGGGGCGAACGCAACAAACAGGAGTTCGACGCTCCCGCCCAAGACCCCAAACCCGCGGCCAAACCGCGCGCCAAGAAGGAGACGCCGGCCGCCAGCCGGGCTCGCACATGAGCCCGGCGCCGTGGGCGCGCGCCGCCACCGCGGCCGTACTGTCCGCGCTTTCCCTGGCCGCAGCCGCAACCGCCGATGTCCAGACGGGCGACCTGGTATTCCAGCAATCCCGCTCTGCGCAAAGCCTGGCCATCCAGCAGGCCACGCATTCGCCATACAGCCACATGGGCATGATCGTCATGCGCCAGGGCGCCCCCTATGTGCTGGAAGCCGCGGCCAGCGTCAGCTACACGCCGCTCGAACAATGGGCCGCGCAAGGCGAACGCGGCCACTACGTGATCAAGCGCCTGCGCGACGATGCGCGGCTCACGCCTGCCGCGCGGACGCAGCTGGCAAACGCCGGCGCCGCGTTCGTGGGCAAGCCTTACGACCTGGTGTTTGCCTGGTCGGACGACAGGATCTACTGCTCGGAATTGGTCTGGAAGGTTTACCAGCGCACGCTGGGCGTGGAAATCGGGGCGCTCGCGCCGCTCAAGCGCTTCGACCTTTCATCCCCGGCGGTGCGCGCCAAGATGCAGGAACGCTACGGACGGGACATCCCCTGGGATGAGCCCATCATTTCGCCTGCCGCCATGTTCGATTCCCCCCTGCTCCGGACGGTGGCCGAGCGCTAGCGGCGCAGGCGGAACGACTGCGCAAGCTGCGCTAGCATTCGGCATCGACAAGGCGCAGCCGCGCGGAGAACTGGCAATGGCCATGATCACGGATCCGCCGCTGCGAGGCAGCGGCAAGATTACCGGAGTTTTTTTCGACCCGACCGGCGAAATCGCCGCCGTGGCTTCCGAATTTCCCTTGCTGGCGAATCCGCGTGCGCGCGCCGCTTATGGCGGACAAGCCTTGCGATACCGCGTCGCCCTGTACCGCCGTGGCGGCCTCGCCCCTTTCGCCGCCCTCGACGATCTGCGCTTCCCCGTCAACGACGTGGCCTTCCATCCGGCCCAGAGCGTCGTTGCGATTGGCGCCGGCAGCTATGACGGCGGCTACCTGTTCGAAGGCGACCTGCTCGCCTGGGACTGGCATAGCGGCCTGCGGCAGCGATTCTTCAACCGCATCCCCGAAGTCGTGCGCTGCGCCTACAACGCCGCCGGCGACCAGATCGAAGCGTGGGTCCGGCCCTGGGACGAGGAGTGGGAGGGACTGCCCGAGGACGTACACGACGCCGCGTTCAACACCCTGTTTGCGGTGCGCATCCCCTACGACCAAGCGAGCTGGTCCTCGCCCTGCTCCAAGGATCTGGAACTCTCCCGCGATGGGGGCTCATCAGCGGACGAGCCGTCCGCCGACACGCCGGCGCCCCAGGCCCGCCTTGCGCAATGGCTCGGTCTGCCCGAGCTGGCGAACCGGGGCGCGATCCGCGATCTCGCCTGGCTGGACCACCAACGCATCGCCGTAGCGCACGACGGTTGCCTGCTCGAGATCCATGACACCGGCGGCGGCCCGATAGCAACATACACGGGCGCCGGATACGGAACCGAGATCATCCGGGCGGCGGGCATCCACGTGCACGTCGTGGAGCCTTCGAACCGGCCCGGCATGACGTGGCGCCAGGACTCCAGGCTTTACTCGCTGACGGACGAAGGACTGAACCTCGTCGCCGAGTACGACGGCGAATTCACATTCTCGGCATCAGCTCCCGCCATATTGCTGGGGCGCATGAACCGCGTCCCCGCGGCCAGGAACGCGCAGGATCGGTTGCGCGACCTGCATTCGGGCGCCGAACGGCGCGTGGACCTGGGACACTACGACTGCTTCAATCACTACATCCGCATCAGCGGCGCACCGTCGCTGTTCTGCGTGCAGGGCACACCCGCAAGCTCCCACGAGGCCAAGCGCCTGTGCATGGTCGCGCCCGATGGCCAGATCAAACCGCTTTGGCCCGTGCTCAAGGCCAACGGCAAGCCCGACAGCCACGCCATGGAGCTTTGCGGCTGCTATCTCGAGGATGCGCAAGGCGCCGGCCTGGTCGTCAGCGGCCGGCACTACTCTCCCGCCGTCCACGTCGCCTGCGCCGGCTTCATATACCGCAAGCCGCTGGAGCGCGACCGCGAACTCTGGCGCCATCCAACCACCGCGTCGGCCAGCGCGGTCATATTCCTGCCCCGCCCCGGACTGATCGCGGCCGCATTCCTGGACGGCGGCCTGTTGCTGCTGGACGCCGCGTCGGGCGCAGTCCGGCTGCGCGCCGCAATGCGGTTGGACGGTCTGCCTACGCTGGTCCACGCCATGGACGCGCAGGGCGAACAACTGGCCCTGGGAACAGCCGACGGCCGGATAGCAGTAACCACCATCGGCGAGCTGTTGGCCCAGGACGCGGCGTCGGGCTGGGTGGAAATCGGCTAGGCGTAATCCCCTAGGTCCGCCGCGCGAGACACCCGCTATCCTCGCGGACGTGTCTATGCGCAGCTACCCATGACCCCTCGTCTGGATCTATATACCCTGCAGGTGTTCCTGGCAGTGCTGGAAGAAGGCAGCATCGCCGCTGCCGCCACGCGCGAGCACATCGCGCCATCCGCGCTCTCCAAGCGCCTGTCCGAGCTCGAACGCGTCCTGGACGTGCCGCTGTTCCAGCGCCATGCGCGCGGCGTGGAGCCGACCAGCGCCGCGCATGCGCTGGCGCGGCGCGCACGCACCCTGCTGCATCAAACCCAGGATCTGGCCGCGGAGATCCGCGACTACTCCACCGGATTGCGCGGCCGCGTGCGCGTCGCGGCGAACCTGTCCTCCATCGCCCAGTTCCTGCCCATGGAATTGCGCCGCTTCCTGACGCAGCATCCCAATGTGCAGATCGATCTGGAGGAATCCGTCAGCGCCGGCGTCACGCGCGCCGTGATCGACAACGCTGCCGACATCGGCGTCTACACGCAGTCCGATGACGAGAACGGATTGGACATATTTCCCTACCATCGCGACGTCATGGCGCTGGTGGCGCCGGCGGGGCATCCCTTGTCGCGGCACCGGCAGGTATCGTTCGCCGATACGCTGGATTACGACCACGTGGGCATGCACCGGGGCAGCGCCGCAAACTATCTGTTCACGCGCGAGGCCGCCTCCATGAACCGCTCGCTTCGGCTGCGCTTCCAGGTCACATCCTATGACGCGCTGGTATCCATGGTGCGCGCGGACCTGGGGATAGGCATCGTGCCCACCAAGGCCCTGTCCGCGTACGTGTGTGACGAGCTTTGCATCATTCCGCTGACCGATGCCTGGGCGCGCCGCCAATTGAAATTGTGCGTGCGCAGCAACGAATCGCTGTCGGGAGCCGCCCGGCTGCTGCTGGATCACCTGATCGTCCAAGCCGCAACGCAGCAATAAGGCAACCAGGTCTGCCCGCGCGCGAAGCATCCGGCTCCAGCCATCGCATTTCGCGATACCCCGCCGAAGATTCACGATTTGTCCTGCCTGGGTCCCATCGCAGAAGATGGTGGCCGACAACCCATGTCCCGGACATCGCCGCGCAAGGCCCCTGCGGGCGCAGGATCCGGGCGCCAGGAGACCGAAGCCGTGAGCCTTCCAGACCGAGTCGAAATCGTGGAAGTCGGCCTGCGCGACGGACTGCAGATCGAGTCCGAATTCGTGCCCACCGACACCAAAATCCAGATCCTGAACGCGTTGATAGATGCAGGCGTGCGGCACTTCGAAGCCACGTCCTTCGTCTCGCCGCGCGCCGTGCCGCAGATGCGCGACGCCCAGGAAGTGCTGCAGGGCGTGCGCAAGCGCCCCGGCGTTGTGCTGGGCGCGCTGGCACCCAACCGCAAGGGCGTCGAACGCGCCCTGCAATCGCAGGCCGACGAGATCGTCGTGTTCCTGTCCGCCACCGAAAGCCACAACACCAAGAACCTGAACCGTCCCGTCGAACAGTCGCTGCGCGACATCGAGGACATCGCGCAACTGCTGAAGGGCCATCCGATCAAGCGCAAGGGCGCGATCGCCGTCGCCTTCGGTTGCCCCTTCGACGGCGACGTCGACCTGGGCCGCATCCGGACCATCTTCGACCATTTCGTCCGGCAGGGCTTCGACGCCGTGACGCTGGGAGACACCACCGGCATGGCTACGCCCAAACTGGTGCGCAGCACGGTGGAAGCGCTGCGCGCCGATCATCCCGACGTCAAGATCTCGCTGCACTTCCACAACACGCGCGGCATCGGTCTGGTGAATGTGGTGGAAGGCCTGCGCGCCGGCGTCACCTCTTACGAATCCTCGCTGGCGGGGCTGGGCGGCTGTCCGTTCGCACCCGGCGCCACCGGCAACATCTGCACTGAAGACCTGGTCTACCTGCTCGACGAGATGGGTGTGGACAGTGGCATCGACCTGGGCGCGCTGATCAAGGTGGCCCAGCGGCTGGAAGGCATCGTCGGCCGCGGCCTGCCCGGCCAGCTGATGAAGGCGGGGCCGCGCCTGCGTCTGCACGACTACAACGTCGCCGCCGGCGCGATCGGTTAAGGAGGCCGCATGGACAGAGAATCGAATCGCGACCCGCTGATCGGCCTCTCGGCCGTGCGCGAGACCGGCGTCAACCTGAACCGCCCCGAATGCGTGCTGAGCACTGCGGCGGGCGATCTCTACGTGTCGGACAAGGCCGGTGGCATACGTCACATCCTGCCCAACGGCAACGCCCGCCTGATCGGCGCCCAGCCTGGCCTGATCCCCAACGGCTTCGCGCTACTGCGCGACGGCTCGTTCGCCGTGGCGAACCTGGCCGACGACGGCGGCGTCTGGCGCGTGCAGCGCGACGGCGCCGCCGCGCCTCACATCATGGAGATCGACGGCGTGGGCCTGCCCAGCGTCAACTTCGTCTGGCTGGACGACCGTGAACGTCTGTGGATCTGCGTCAGCACCGTGCGCCGCGGCGACCACCAGTTCCGCCGCGACATCGCCGACGGCTTCATCGCCCTGCATGATGAACATGGCACGCGCATCGTCGCGCAGGACGTGCATTGGACCAACGAATGCCGTACCGATCCCGCGGGCACGCACCTGTACGTCAACGAAACCTTCGGCCGGCGCCTGCTGCGCTTTCGCATCGGCGCCAACGGCGACCTCAGCGAACGCACGGTCATCACGGAGTTCGGCAAGGGCACCTATCCCGACGGCATGGCGGTCGATGAAGAAGGCCACATCTGGGTGGTCAGCGTGGTCTCCAACCGGGTGATACGGGTCAGCCCCAAAGGGGAGCAGCAACTCGTGCTGGAAGACGGCGACGCCGCGCACATCGATCGGCTGGAGGCCGAGTACCTGGCCAACCGCCTGAGCCGCCCCATGGTCTACGACAACCACAGCAAGCGGCTGCAGAACATCACCAGCCTGGCGTTCGGCGGCCCCGACCGCAAGACCGCATACATGGGCTGTATCAATGGTTCAAGCCTGGCAGTGTTCGATTCGCCGGTAGCGGGCATCAAGCCCGTGCACTGGAACTGGTAGGCCGGATCCGCATTCCGGAGGAGACATCATGAACAAAAAACACTCGCCGTTCCTGGTCCGCGCCTCGGCATCCCTGCTGGCGCTGTCGGTAACCCTCGCCGGGGTGTTCGCGCCCATGGACGAGGCGCAGGCGCGGGAAATGAAGATCGCGACCATCGCCGCGTCCAACAGCCCCTGGGACCACGCCATGCGCGCCTTCGCCGAGGAAGCCGCCAAGCAATCCCAGAACGACCTGCAAGTGCACATCTACACAGACGGGCAATTGGGCGACATCAGCAAGATCCTGTCTTCCATGCAATTGGGCACCCTGGACATGGGCTACTTCGGCCTGGGCTCCGTCGTGTTCCTGCGCGGCGCCCAGCCGCTGAACATCCTGTACGCGCCCTATCTGTTCAAGAGCGGCGAACAGGCCGAGCGCATCATCAACAGCGACGAGTTCGCCCAGATCTTCGACGACGTGGCCAAGAAATCCGGGGTCCGGGTATTCGCGGCCTTCGGCATACGCTCGCCGCGCGCGCTGCAAACCGTGTCGCGCCCGATCAACAAGCCCGAGGACGTCAAGGGCCTGAAGCTGCGCGTTCCGTCCATTCCCATCCTGAAAACCACCTTCGAGAAGCTCGGCGCACAGGTCGTGCCGCTGGGCATGACCGAGATCTACACCGCGCTGGGCCGCGGCATGATAGACGGCCAGGACAACGGCTTCGACCTGTCGATTCCGCTGCGCTTCCATGAAGAAGCCAAGTACTGGGCGGCCACGGATCACGCCTACGAGTTGACCGGCTGGTTCATTTCCGAGCGCGTCTGGCAAAGCCTGGACGCCAAGCAGCGCCAGGCGCTGACCGAGGCGGCCAAGGCCGGCGGCAAGGTCGCCACCAAGCTCGACCAGGAACTGGACGACAACGCGGTCAAGATCCTGAAGCAAGCCGGTGTCACGTACACGCAGCCCGACAAGGCCGCGTTCAAGGCGGCCCTGGCCACCGTCTATCAGCAGTACGAAGGCAAGGATTGGCCGGCCGGTATGGTCGAGCGCATCCAGAAGATGCAGGAGTAGCAGATGGCCGCGCCCATGCCCGCGACGACGGTGCGCCCGGCGGCTCACGCCACATCCGGCTGGCGCGGCCTGGTCCTGCGAGCCGACCGCACCGTGTGCTGGATCGGCCGGCTCGCTGTCGCCCTCACCCTGGCCATGATCCTGGTGTTCTGCTTCGCCCAGGTACTGGACCGGTATCTGCTGAAAACGCAGTTCGACGCCTGGGACCAGGTAGCCCGCATAGGCATGCTGTGGTGTGCGTTCGTCGGCGCCGCCATGGCCCTGCGCGAACGCCGCAACGTGGTGATAGACATCATCGACCGCCATTTGCCGGAACGCTTGCGGCGCGCGCGCGACCGCCTGTTCGATGCCCTGCTGCTGGCACTGGCAGCGACCCTGTTCTACAAGGGCCTGGACGTGGTCGCCGTGGGGAACTTCCAGGACATCGTGGGAACGCCGTTCACCTACGCGGTCAGCTACGCCTCGCTGACCGTGGGCATGGTGTTCTTCATGCTGTTCCTGGCCTTGCGCCTGCTGATCCCCAACGCTCCCCCGCCGCATGACGCCTTCGCGCACGACGAGCTGGACACTCAGGGAACGCATCCATGATCCTCTTCTCCGTCGTGCTTTTCGTTGTGCTCATCCTGGTGGGGCTGGACATAGGCTTCGCCATGATCACCGCGGCCCTGATCGGCATGCTGTTCAAGGGCGGCGGCGGGGTCGATATCGCGCAGGCTCCGCTCTCGATGCTGGGCGGCATAGACGAGACCGCGCTGGTCGCGATTCCGCTGTTCATCCTGGCGGGCGAACTCATGAACCGCGGCGGCGTCACGCTGCGGCTCATCAACTGGTCCATGGCCATGGTCGGACACATGCGCGGCAGCCTGTCGCAAGTGTCCCTGACCACCAACCTGGTCATGGCCGGCATCAGCGGTTCCGCCGTGGCGGATGCAAGCGCCATCGGCACCGCGATGATCCCCTCGATGAAGCGGGAGGGCTACCGCCGCGGCTATCCCGAGGCCGTCATCGCCTGCGGCGCCATGCTGGGGCCCATCCTGCCGCCGTCGATCCCGATGATCGTGTACGCGGTGCTGGCAAACCTCTCCATCATCCGCCTGTTCCTGGCCGGCATCATTCCCGGCTTCATGCTGCTGGCAGGCTACATGGCGATTTGCGCCTGGCAGGCGCGGCGGCACGGCTACAAATCGCGTCCACGGGCCAGTTGGCCCGAACGGGCCAAGGTCACGCGCGCCTCCATCTGGGCGCTGATGATGCCGGTCCTGATCATCGCCGGCATACGCTTCGGCCTCCTGACCGACACCGAAGCGGCCGCGTTCGTTGCCATGTACGCCCTGCTCGTGGGCCTGGCCGTGTACCGGGAACTGAAGCCGGCCGAACTGGGGGCGGCGTTCTACTCGGCCGGACGCACCATGGCGGTGGTCCTGTTCCTGCTGGCCGCCGCAGGTCCGTTCAGCTGGCTGATCAGCGAGTCGCGCGTGGCGGCCACCATCGCCCAGGGCATACTGGGCATTTCCGACCAGCCCTGGGTCGTGCTGTTGACGGTGAACGTGTTCCTGATCCTGGTGGGCAAGATCCTGGAGCCGCTGCCGGCGATGATCATCACCTTGCCGGCGCTGCTGCCTATCGGAGTCCAGCTGGGCATGGACCCCATACAGTACGCCATGGTCCTGATCCTGAACCTGATGACGGGCATGCTGACCCCGCCTGTCGGCATCCTGCTGTTCGTCACATCCGCCGTGGGCCGCACTCCGATAGGCCCCATCGTGCGCGAGATCATTCCCTTCTTCATCTGGTCGCTGATCGTGCTTGCGCTGATCTGCGCCTTTCCTCCATTGACCTTATGGCTGCCGGGACTGGGCGGCTGACCGAAAACCAAAACCTGAGCAGATGCACACCATGCCACTTACCGGAATCCGCGTCCTGGACCTGACCCGCATCATCTCGGGACCGTACTGCACCTCCATCCTCGCCGACATGGGCGCAGAAGTGATCAAGATCGAAGCCCCCGGCGAAGGCGACCCTATCCGCCGCCAGGGCGTGGTCAAGGACGGCCTGAGCTGGTACTTCGCCAACTACAACCGCAACAAGCGCTCGGTGACGCTGGACCTGTACAGCGCCGAAGGCAAGGACATCCTGCGCCAGCTGATACCGCATTGCGACGTCGTGGTCGAGAACTACCGACCCGGCATCATGGACAAGATGGGCTTCGGCGACGAGGCCATGAAAGCCCTGCGACCGGACATCATCCATTGCAGCATCAACGGCTTCGGCACCTCCGGTCCCTATCGCGACCGACCCGCCTTCGACTTCATCGCCCAGGCCATGAGCGGCTTCATGAGCCTGAACGGCGGCGAGGACGATCCGCCCATGCGCGCCGGCCCGCCCATCAGCGACCTGGTCGCCGGCCTGAACGGCGCGCTGGGCGTGGTCGCCGCGCTGTTGCGCCGCGAACGCACCGGCCGCGGCGACTCCATCAGCGTCAGCCTGCTGTCCAGCATGATAGGACTGCTCAGCTTCCAGGCGTCGAACTACTTCGCCAGCGGCGAGCTGCCCCCGCGCACCGGCAATGACCACGGCATCGTCGCGCCCTACGGGCTGTTCGAGACCGCCGACGGCCAGGTCGCGATCGCTCCGTCCAACGACGCCATGTACGAGAAACTGCTGGACGCGCTGGAACTGCCCGAACTGCGCGCGCATCCGGATTTCCGGGCCAACGCCGACCGCATGCTGAACCGCGCCTCCATCAAGAGCGCCATCGAAGCACGCACCCGCCAAAGGGACAGCCACTATTGGATCGAACGCCTGAACCAGTATGGCGTGCCTTGCGGGCAAGTGTTGAACCTGCAGGAAGTCTTCGACGATCCGCAGGTGGCGGACCAGCAAATGGCCATCGACGTCCCGCATCCCGATGGCCAGCAAGTGCGCATGCTGGGCTTTCCCATCAAATTCGCCGAGGCCCCATGCCAGGCCCGCAGCGCCGCGCCCGCGCTAGGTGCGGACACCGACGCGGTCCTGGAGGAACTGGGCCTGTCCCGCGACCGGATCCGGGAACTTCGCGAGACTGGAGCCGTCTAGCGAGCATGACCTTATTTATGGCCGCCCGCGGCAACCGAACCCGCAGTACGCATCAGCAGCATCCGCAGTAACCGACGTCTGGCGATCACGACCGGACGCGCCCACCAAGGAATGGAGACCTCAACCATGCTACGTGCCCTTATGCTCTCGGCCTGCGCGCTCGCCGCCTGCGCCCCCGCCGCCGCACAGCAGTACCCGAACCAGCCCATACGGGTGATCGTGCCGTTCACCCCTGGCGGCGGCACCGACTTCCTGTCGCGCACCGTCGCCGCCAAACTGTCCGACTCGGTCAAATGGAACGTCGTCGCCGAGAACCGTCCCGGCGCCGGCGGCACCATAGGCATCACCACCGCCGCGCGCGCCAAGCCCGACGGCTACGAGATCGTCATGGGCCAGGTCGACAACCTGGCCGTGGCCCCCTCGCTCTACGCCAAGCTGGCCTATGACCCGGTCAAGGACTTCGAGCCCATCGGCATCGTCGGCGAAGCCCCGCTGGTGGTCGTGGCCGGCAAGAACGGTCCGTACAAATCCCTCAAGGACCTGATCGCTGCCGCCAAGAAGGCGCCGGGAACGATCAACTACGGCTCGCCGGGAGCGGGCACCATCACCCACCTGGCCGCCGAACTGCTGCAGCTCCAGGCAGGCATCAAGCTCGTCCACGTGCCCTACAAGGGATCGGGGCCGGCCATGGCCGACCTGCTCGGCGGCCAGGTGCCCGTCATCTTCACGTCCATCCCCTCGGCCGCACCGCAGATCAAGGCCGGCAGCGCCGTCCCGCTGGCCGTGACCTCGCTCAAGCGCAGCCCGGCCATGCCCGACGTACCCACCATCGCCGAATCCGGCTATCCCGATTTCGACGTGCGGGTCTGGTACGGACTGCTGGCCCCCGCGAACACCCCCAAGCCCATCATCCAGACGCTGAACACGGAACTCAACAAGATCCTCGCGCTGAAGGATGTACAGGATGCGCTGGCGGCGCAAGGCGCAACTGCCATGCCCACCACGCCCGCGCAGTTCTCGCAGACCATCGCGGCAGACTACAAGAAGTGGCGCGGCGTCATCCAGTCCGCCAATGTGAAGCTTGAATAAGGTCGAGTCCAGGCTTCGCGGCGACTGCCGATACATCAAACCGCGACTTCATTTCAACGCCCGCCCGGCCTTGAAAACAGCCTAGATCAAACGCATGCACCGCCTCATGCGTATGCACGACGCTCCCTGGGAAGCGCCGTGCATACGCTTGGATGATGGGCCCCAGCAGCATTGACAGCGATACGGCCAATCGAGACGATGACCTCGGCACCACAGGTTTCAACGTGGCGCAGTGAAGGAGGCTCATCATGTCAATCTCATGTAGACGACTGGAGGATGTGATTGCGGTCTCGGCAGCTGGAGACCAATACCGGATCGAGCGACATATCATTCAAGAACCCGCGACGGACGACAGTCCCGATCCACACATAGTGCTGCAATGCCGCCTGTCCACCGGCGGCACCGTGATCTGGGAGGGTAAAGACGTGTACCGGCTCAAATCAGGTGAAATCCTCCGGCCGGTGAATCGCAGGAAGAAGAAGAGTCCTTTTGAAGGGTAGGAATGAAAAGCCCGCGGCTTGCGCTTGCGGGCTTTTGCTTAAGGTGGCGGGGCCGAAGCCCCGCATCATCATTGCACTTCAGTCATCCTGAATTCGCGCTTTCCATTACTCAAGCGCGTGTGGTGATGACGAAAATGTTCCCTGCGGCCGGTGTACCGTAGTAGGTGGCACGCCACTGTCCCGCCCCGGTGATCTGTTCACCCCACATCGGTCCGAGCGTACCGTTGGTACTCACAATGTCGGCCTTAACCATGGCGGGTTGCTCCGCACTGTCGCAGATCTTGTTGACGGTGAAGGACGGACCCCCGGTGACGCCGGAGCCGGAGCAATTGATCGTCATCCGGACGGAGTGGCCATAGGAAACGATGTCAGTGGCGTTGGCCGAGCTCCCCCAACCAGACAGCGACACGGATACCACGTCATTAAAAATCCCCGGATTCGCCATGCGGACTGAGTAGTTCCGGCCAACAAGCACCGACCCGTACTCCAGCTTCAGGTCCGTACCCATCCAATGCGGACAGCGGCTGTCACCATCCGGGCCAACAACGTAATTTCCCTCCACAAGAACGCCGCTCACCTTGCCCAGATCCTGGCCGGACAGATAAATGGGGATACGATCGTACATGCTGTTCCCGCCGGCATCCCCGGCGTTGTAGATCATGTTGCCGCGCAAGACGGTGTCGTAGACCCCACCTGCCCCTACGTCCCAGCCCACCACCAAAGCATGCTTGCCCTGTCCCCTCAGGGTATTCCCCTCAATTTCGTTGCCAACCGTGCTTACGGCGTTGTCGCCCACCGTGCAACCAATGCCAAAAGTGGCGCCACCGACCAGAATATTGTCCGTAATCCGACAAAACTGACTCATCACGCCTATCCAGTCACCACACCCGATTGCGGCAAGCTCGTTCGTCAACGTCAGGGCGCTACCTTCCGGATTTATTGTCAACACCGTATCGCTGACCTTCGCCATGACGCGGAATTCCTTACCTCCGTCGATGACCAGCACTTCACCCGCCCGGACACTCGCGAAGTTTGGACCAGACACCCACGTCACGGTTGCGCCAACGAGATTCACGCGCAGCCGACCGCCGCGCCCGCCAATAATGGGCGAATAGAACGAATTACTCGCGATGATGCTGTAGTCGGCAGTACCGAGCAGAATGCCGCCGGCCCCGGGGCGAACGATACGGTTCTGAAGAATGAGGTGCCGGGACTCCTGGCCCACGGTTCCGTACACACCGATGGCGTGCATGAACGTGTCTTCGATGCGATTCCCGACGACGCTCATGCGCGCCCCATTGCACGCGATGCCGTATCCGCATGCACCAACGAGCACGTTGTCGTAGATCTTCGTGTCATTGGCCGCGCGCACGTGAACAAGAACGGCGTTGTAGTCCACGGAGTTGTTGTTGCGGTTGCCATTGATCGTGCACCTGCGCAGCCCCGCTCCATCCGCGGAACCAAATTCGATCAGGGTGAGCAGATTCAAGCCATCAGGTTGCGTGATGACGGTCTTGCCATCGCCAATCAACTCCACGCCGGCGCGCATGTAGATCGACGAATTGATTACGTAGGTTCCGCCCTGGCATTGGACTTGGCCGATCCCGCTACTGAAAGCCGCATCCAATGCCGCTTGAATGGCTGCGCCATCGATGGACGCCGTCAGTGACGTTACGAAAGGATAGTCGGCTTGAGCCGCGGGCAACGTGGCGTAGCGCTCAGCGAGCGTATGCAGAGAGCCATCCGCGATCGCTCCGAAATTCTTGACATCAATGGAGTGAGTCGCCATCGCTCCCAACGCGCCGATATCCGGCTCCGGAATAGGAGCAGCCGCGGAGTCGCTGGTAGAGCGTTCAATGGCTGACGAATGTTCGACTGAGTCTTTCAATTGCTGCAGGGAAAATTTGCTGATCTTCATTTGGATTTCTCACGGCAAGCTGCCGAAGCAGGTCTAGGGATATTTCCCGAAGTAAATGGGCCGGCAGGGACATCGCGGTGCCGCCTTCCCATCAGAAGGAACGCCATTCCATGGCGATGCTTGCGCCTCTGGTCTACATGGCTACCTCCCGTAGGGACGAAAAAAACCCGCCAAGGGCGGGCCAACTATTTCGGTATCGATTTAATCTGGTCTTGACCGCATCCATAATGCGGCCGGCAATCTCAGCCGGAATGCCCTCGTTCACCGATTCGCGCCGAGAAACGAAGCAAATAGCCGTCCGGATCCTGCACCAGGAACTCGCGCACGCCGATTTCAATGTCATTGCCGCGATACCACTGCGCCGTCGGGTCCCGGAACAACGGCCATTCAACGCTGGCAAGCGCGGCAAGAAATGGCTCCACGGCGGGTACATCGATCTCGAAACTGATCCCCCTTCCCAACGGCGCGGTCAACGGGCGACGCCTTCGGAAAAATGCCCAAGCCGCACTAGGTTTTTTCCCACGCCTGCACCACCGCGCGATGCCGTGCCGCGCACTCCCCATACTGAACAGCCAATGCCATATAGCTGCGCGCCAGATCGTCCCAGTTATCGCTGCTCACCTCGAGCACGGGCAGGCACGGCTGGGCCAGATTGGCTGGCAGAATTGGCCAGGCGGCCGGCTTCGTTGATGTGCCGCAGCCGCTCAGCGTCAATGCGGCAGCCAACAGGCAAAGGGCTCTGGATCTCGACACGGCTATATCTCTCGATGGTCTTGGGCGCGGTGTTGCGCAGCGCGGCGAGCGCGCCCTCCAGGGTGTCGGCGATCCCGCCCAGGCGTGTTGTCTGGCGCTTGAACTCGGCCAGTTCGGCCAGTGCGTGATCGGTGTTTGCCTGGTCGATGCCGGCCTGGTACTGGCTGGCGCCATACCAACGCACGCCCAGGAGGATGACGATTACCAGGGCCGCTCCGATCAGATATGGCGCGAAGGCGCGCAAGGAGGGATTCACGCGCTCCCCTTCCAGTCGCGGGGAATCTGGAAGTGCGGCCCGTCTTTGAGCGTTTTCCAGTCACCTCCCCATTCCATGGGAATTCCGAGTTCCGCCGCGCATGCTTTGATCACAACGGCCAAATCGGCAAAGGCCTGCCAGTTGCTCCAGGGAATCGCCCCGTCAATCAGAGGGGCCAGGTCGACGGCATGGCTTAGGCCATCCACCTGCGGCAAGTGGTAGCTGGCCATTGTCTGGCTGGCGCCCTTGGCGACGTTCTCGCGCTGTTGCGCAATGGTCCGCACACCTTCCACCACTGTGAAATCGACGGGTGTGCGCTGAATCGCCAGTTGGACGATCGCGACCAAGTCGGGATGCACGCCGACCAAGCGGCTCAGGCTGCGTGAAGATAGCTGAAACGTGTTCATTGGCGGGGCCTCCGAATATGCATGGCCGTCGCCGCGACGACATGGAAAGCCACCGACATGACCAGCACCACCCAAAGCGTCAAAGTGCTAGAGCCTTCCACGTCATGTCCCTTTTCCGCGCACGCGGTCAATAACGGCCTGCCATAGCGCACCTATGGGGGCCGCCTGCACCGCCTCCCAGCCGCGCGAGACGATAGCCATGCCAAACATGCCGGTCAGAAACCCGGCCAACCCCTCCGGGATGCCCAGCAGCAGCGACAGGTACGGCGATGCGTAGTAGGCGACCAATGAGCCACTAGCTGCCATGCTTAACCGCACCGGCCACGACCCTTGCAGGTAGCGCATCGACACCACCGCGCCCAGCACGCCAGCGAGCTTTGCCGCGAGGGCGTCGAAATCTTGGATGTTCAATCTCGTTCCTCGTAGGATTGGGTAAGCGTGAGGGATACCCCCTCTCCGCCCTCCCAAACCACCGTACATGCGGTTCCGCATATGGTGGTTCAGTTGCGCCCCACCTTCATGCAGTGACGCCTCACTTCATCCATTGGGGCCAGCTCATGGCGGCACTTGCACGCACAGGCGTGTGTCCATACCGGCCGCATCGAAAAAAGCCCGCAGAAGCGGGCTCGGGATCCTGTCGAAGTTGTGGGTCTACCGTCACACGGGGGGCTGCGGCCAATCAATGGACTGCGGGAATCCGGATTGCAACGGGACGTCACGGAGCGAGGCGCGGTAATCGAGCCAAGCATCGGGCACCGGGGCTGCGGAGTCATATGCGCGCAAGGTAACCCAATCAGACGCCGCCAATCGGGCGTCTCGGTCCAACCGTGCAGCTTGAGCAAGCTCAGCAATGGAGGGCTGAGGAAACGGCTGTTTCGAAACATCGCCAGTATTCTCGTCACGCGTCCAAACCCCGTCCGCCTCGCCAAGCGTCTGGAAAAATAATTCATCCGAGACGGGGACCGCCACTTCGGGGATGTTGTCGCCATGAATTTCGGAATCGTAACGGCCTGCGAGTCGTCCCGAATCATCGAACAGCATATATTTCATGGTCACACCCCTACCGCAATGAAAAAGCCCGTCAAGCCAGCCCCGCGCGAACCGGCCGCCCCCCATATGGAACTCCCGAAGCTCGCGGTACTGAGAGATCCGAAAGTGGCCGTCGCCATGTTTGAAGTAGTTCCGGGAGAAAGAATAAGCGTACGCACGGCGGTCGGAAACACGATCGGAAACGGGGTAGACACATCTCCGGTGGACGCGGTCGGCGTGGTGTTGCCCCACTGCACGATGATCCCACCAGGCAATTTCTGGTAGCCGGCGACGCCAGTGGATTGGTTCGCGCCCTTAAACGCATCCGCGAGTTTTTTAGGCGTCAATGCCGTGGTGTCGTCCGTCAACGCTTGCGCCTGAACGGTGGAAGAGATCCCCGCTGGTAGCGCAATCCAGTTTGCGCCACCCGAGTCCGGGTTGGTCGTGTTGTTGTCGACCAGACTCAACCATCCTCCGGCCCCGGACATCGCCGCCAGAACAGCGCCTTTCGGCGAACCGCCGACTGACGCGGAAAAAGTCGCGTCATAGGCATATCGTCCCCCGGCCTGATTCCAGCGAATGGCCGCGCTGAGAAAATTCAAGATGCCATTGAAGTCGGCGCCATGGGGCGGCACACCTCCTGCCGTCAAGGGGGTCATCGTCAACGGGGGGAACCCGTCGGTAAAGGATGCGATGCCCGGCGTGACGCCGATCTGCGATGCTATCGGAATGGTGTTTTTAGTTCCGCCTTCCGCAAACGGAATAGCGGACTTGCTGGGTGCATTGCTAGCTTGCATTGATAAGCCCCGAAGAAGTGAAAAATACGCCCGAGCCGAACGGCTGCATCAGCGCCTCGTGGAATCCGAACGTGGTGGAAAGATCGACCTGCAGAATGTTCGCCAGGACCGCCGCCGGCTTGGGTATCGCGCCGGACTGAGTCAGGATGGCGATCTCATGGGGTGCCAGCGCAAACTCGAACACATAGCGGAACTCCATCTTTCCGGTGTCCGAGACGTAGCAACGCCCGCGCCCCGCAAACAGTTTCGACAGCAGTCGGTTCAAACTGGGCGAAGTGCAATCCGAAATATTGGCCAGTGCCTTGACCAGGATCAGCGTGCGATACGCATCGTCGGCCAACCGATACGTCTGCGTCGCCTGCTCGCCCGTGTAAAACGGCGCCTGGTCGAAGGGCTGCCAGTTCAGCGCCTCGTCATACCCCAGGTAGGTGACGTCGCCCGGGATGGTCAGCATCCGGCCGACATCGACGATCCTGCCCCAGATTTCCAGCCCGAAGCCCTGCGCGGTCTCGACGTTCCAGACGAAGTCATGGAAGGCGTCGAAATCGGCGTCCGGGTTGATGTAGTCGTCCATGTCGTTGATCAACTGGACCAGCGTGGGACTGTTGGCGTACTGGCTGATGAGGGTGCGGGCCACCAGCCCCGACTTCGGCGCGACGCTCATATCAAGGTCACCGAGATATCATCCGCCGTCACCGTGGGCCGGCGGTTGATCGGAACGGCCAGGCTGGCGGCCGACGGCGTTGCCGCCCCCAGAAGCAAGGAAAGTATGGAGACCGCCGGGCTCAGCACCGAAATGGGCGCATAGAACCGGCTCGCATAAATGGTCGAACCGATACGCGCTCTCTGCCCGCCATCCCCGCCGTTGAAGGCGTCCGCGATCGCCTGCTTGGTCAAAGCCACAATGTCCGATGGCAGGGCCGGGTTGTCAGCCAGCTGCACCGCGAAACGCACGGGCAATGCCGCAGGCGTTTCCCATGTCACGACATACGACGGGTAGGGATAGGCGTACCCCTCCTTGTCCTCCATGGTGTAGGAGGTGTTGCCGTTGTAGTCGGAACCGTTGCTCTTCTTGCGCCAGATGGCATCGGCAATATCCGCTGCCTCCCCGCCCGTCACCGCCACCCAGATGGAATGCGGACGCAGGACGACGCCGCCTACCGTCTTCGGCACGGCGAGATCATTCTCTGTCACATAAACATCGATGACGCCCTCCACGTTCGCCACATTGGCGTAGATCGCGGGGATCGAGCCGCGCGCGTTCAGCGCCACCGACTGCCGCCGACGCGCCTCGAACTCCGCCCTGCTTTCCAAATGGCTGCCCACCGTTGCGGCGTCTGCGTTCGACACCGAGTCCCAACCGGGGATGGCCTGATAGATCTGGTTCAGTGCACCAGGCGCGCAATCCACCGGTCCATCGACCGAGCAGGCGAAGGGAAGAACGATGCGCCCGCTGGCAGGGATGGTTCCCGCCTGGGTGCACAGGTACAGATTGCCATCCACCGCCTGGGCGCGGGCGCCCACTGGGATGGTCACTCCCACCAGGCCTGTGCACGTGGCAATGACGGCGGTAGGCGTACCAGGCTTGCGGTCCAGGAAGTAGATCCGCCCGATGGCGTCCTGCATGCGCCCTTGCGCGAAGGCCGGGTCGACCTGGTTCACGTAGGCCGCGAATTCGTTGTTCTTGTCGCCGATGATGGCGGTGGTGCTGGAGGCCAACTGGCCCTGGGGCGTTTCCAGCGCGGGATTCAGCCCGCCGCCGAACGCGGCGTCCATGTCGGACAGGACGCCGGCCAGGATGTCGGATTCGTTGGGCAACACCAGCCCTTCCGGCGTGAACTGCACGCGCGGCACTTTCGAGTTGTTCGGCATGGTTTCCTCAGAAGCTGACGGTATGCGTCGTTCCGTCTTGCAGGGTGATCTCGACGTAGCCCGCCAGGGCGCGGTCGGTATAGGAGGTCAGCGTGCAGATCGCGCTGGCCACTTCGGGGACCGTCATCGCGGCACGCCTGACGTGCTCTCGCACCAAGGCCAGCGGCGGCTGATGGCCCAGGAATTCTTCCCAGTAGGGAACGCCAGGGAGAGTGTTGTAGAACAGTTCGCCCTTGAACAGCTTGATGGCGCTGGCGACGTCCTGCGCGACGGCGTAGGCCTTGGACGCCAGCGCGATATTGCCCGCGGCGTCGAGCACCAGATCCCAGGCCGTCCGGTCTAGCAGCATGGTGTTCAATTGGGTGCTCCCGTATTTGCCGGCCCGCTCTGCACGCCGGAATGTGTGTGGGTGCTGCCCACGTCCTTGCCGTTGTTGCGCAGCGTACCCAGGGTGTTCATGTCGCCTTGCCAGGTGGACGTGCCGCCCAAGGATCCGCCGCCCTGCCGCACAGTGCCGTTAAGCACGATCTGGGGAGAGTTCAACGCGCATTGCGCACTGGCGTTCAACTCGATGTCGGGCGCGCTGACTGTCACCTTGGAGGGTGAGACCACGTTGATGCCGCCGGCCGTGAACTGCACGTACTGGACCGGCGTCCCATTCAGCAGACCGCCGAAATACAGTCCATCCGCCATGTCGTGCGAACGCCAGGAACCAGGGTTGTTCTGCGCCTTCGAAGTCTTCACTAGCGAGATGTCCCGATTCGCGAAAGCCGCCATGCCGACATCACCGACCTTCGGGTCCAGGATGACGGCGTCCGCTCCCCCCTGCAGGCGGAAGTAAGGAAGGCGATGCAGGACGCCATGTGGTACGGCATTGCCGGCCCCATCGAGCTGGTTGACGAGCGGCTGCACATCGACGAAACCCACCGGCGACAGCCCGCCTGAATTCGTCACCGACACCACCTTGACGAGCGTCGCCGTACTGACTCGATTCAGGGCCTGGCTGATCAGGAACTGCAAGGCGCCGAACTCGCTGTCGCCCTGGCCGGCTTGCGCCAGACCTGCGTATCCGTATTGCTCAGCCATGGAGATTCCTTTCGCACACCGCCACTGACTGCCAGACGCCGCCGGGGACTTCCGCCTCCAGCTTGTGGGACAGACTCACAATGATCCACTCGCCGTGCGCGGGTTCTACGGTGCTGATGACTTGCACTCTTTTTCCCAACCCAAGATGCGGGTTGTAGAGCGTTGTCAGTTGGAGTCCCTTGCTCGTAAAGGCCGGATATCCGATCAACCCCGTTTCCGGCGCCACGAGAATCGGATCGCCCTTTCTGAATCCGCCCTCCGGCCAGACTGACAGGACGCCGCGGTCTATCGTGAAGTTGACTCGGGCGGCCTTCGCGCAACTGCGTAGTTGGTCCATGTCGGTTCCGGAAAAATAGGGATCGGCCAATACATAGTCCTCCCCGCTTTTTTCACCCTTGTATCCCATCGATCTGGCGATATCGCACATGATTTCTTGCGCCTTTTTCGCGCCGCGGAAGGACCTGGCGGATGCGGACTTTAGCTGCTTGGCCCCGGCCACCTCGGCCTTGACCGTGAATACGCCCCCCGCAGCCGCTTTACCTTCTGCACCCATTCCATAGCCAGCCCAGGCTTCGACGATGTCTCCCTCGTAGACCACGCAGGGAACACCGGAATCGTCCCCGGCGTCGATCCGGACAAGGTTCTTTCCCCGGCGTTCCTTCATGACGGGTCCTATCGTCGTCAGCTTGTTCATCAGGTCTTGATTCAGCCCGTGGATCAGCAGGGTCAGCGGACTGTTTTCGAAGGCGGTGTAGGCGGGAATATCCACCGTCGTCCGGTAGCCGCTGAGCGTTACCTCAGGCCCCTGCTCGTCGCCAAACTTTCCTTTACCCAGGCTGATGGTCACGTCCAGCCGGCGCTTGATGAAGCTCATAGTTCCAGCGGCTCCAGGTAAGCCAGGACGAAGCGCGAGCCGAGATCCTGATACTGCGGGTCGGCGTGGCCCTGAGTGTCCACAAAGGCCAGATCCCCAACGAAGCCCAGGTAGGCAGACCGCACAAGCCGTACCCGGTCATGGCAAAGCACCGTCGTCACGATAGGCGCATTGTCGAGTTCAAGATCCAGATAGAGTCCGGTCGACTTCTGATGGACGGCGATCTGGCAGTTCTGCCCGGACAACACGACGCTGAGCGTTTGCGCCGGCACGGGTCTCAAGGGAATTCTCTTCATTGGATGGGCTCCAGATCCGCCACCTTGTTCTGGTCGCGCCGGGGATAGGCGTCAATCTCGAACGCCTGTACCTGGCCATTGCTCTCTTCATTCGCGCCGCTGGGGTCCTGCGTGGCCGGCGATAGCGGGACGGCCGTCTGCCGGACTTCGAGCAGGGTCAGATCGACAACCAGGAGGCTGGAGCCGTTCTTGTCGGCGCGGGTGTACGAGTACTTCACCAAGTTGGCCGACGGATAGACGATCTCGGGCGTCACCACTGTGTACAGTTCCGTGCTGCCGACGATGCGCTCCAGCACGGACAACATGACGTTGCGCGATGCCGGGTCGCCGCCATGCGCCAGCTTGATGGTCGCCTCGAATGGCGCATCGACCTTGTTGAAGGCTGAGAATCCGCCCTGCTCCGAGGGATAGCTGGATATCTGGCCGCCCTGATTGAAGGCGATGCTGAGAAACGTCTCGAAGACCAGCATCTGTTGCCCATCGGCGCCGTACAAGCCCCAGCGAGGAGGACCGAAGATCAGATCGGTCAGCGCCTCCGATCCGAAGCGTGCCAGCTCGGAGATGGAAGGAATGGTCACTTCGCGGAAGACCGCCGGTACGCCAGGACTGCTCGGGACATCGGGAAAAGGAATAAGTGGCATCAGAACATCCCCGTATTGCCTTGTTGGACGAGATTCTGGGAGCCCCCCACTCGTCCCAAATCACGAGCGATTCCCGCACCATCCGTCGCCTGCGTCACAATCGTGATGGGGCCGTGGATATGGGTTTCAGACGAATTGTTGGTGGTAGCCGTGCTGCTCGGAATGCCGGCAGCGCTGGCTTGCGCTGCCGTAGCTGTAGTAGCCGCAGCCGCGGCGCCTCGTTCCTGATCTTCAAGGGAAAGCGTCCCATGGATCGCTCCGGCAGCGGCGGCGAGCTTGCGCTCTTCGCTTGAGCTGGCCCCCTCGGACTTGCTCAACCCAAAGTGGCGGTACACGGCCACGCTGGCCTGGGCCGGGGTGGTCGCGGCTGCCAGATGTACTCCAGCCCTACGCCTGGTGCTCTCCAACTCGCTGGCGACGAAATCCAGCTGCTGTTCAACCGTGGACTCGCGCATGTCCATGCCATATACGCGCTTGAAGTCGGCCTGGCGTCGCGGATTCCATAGTCCGATGCCGGCGGAAACGCCATCAGCGCCCACGGCCCTGGGGTCCAAATTGCTTTGGGCCTGCAGGTTGGCCACCAGCCCCACGGCCGCCTCCCGGGCATAGCCCTTGGACTCGAAGTACCTGACCGCATCGACGACCTCCTTGCTCTTCAGCGCGGGATTTCTCATCGCCGCCAAGGTTTCATCCTCGCCTGAGTTCAAGTCCTTGCTGCCGAACAACGATGCGACGACTGCCGCGACAGGTCCCGCCGCTCTCAGCGCCACAGGTCCCAAGCGTTTCAACACACCCAGGCCTGTCGCCGCGCCAGCGCCCCCGAGGGTTCCGAGGGCCGTAGCCACGGCTCCCAAGGCAGATGCCAGGCTCAGCAGCGAATTCGCCCAGGACAGAATCTTGAGCGTCCCCAGCACGAGCAGGACGTTTTGCCATCCTCCCACCGCCTGCGCCGCCGAATCGACTGCATCAATGAACTTCACGATGGCCTGCGCCGCGCCGTCGACCCACTCGACGATTTCGTCTCGGTTCTCAAGCAGATAATCGCCCCAGCCCTGTGCGAGCGAGATAAGCCGCTCAAACGCCGGCATGAGCGCCAGCAGCACCTTGACGCTCACCGATTCAAACGTGTCGCGCAGGTCCAGGTACCGGTCGCGCAGCTGCAAGGCAGCTTCCGCATCGTTGCCGGAGATGGCAGCGCGTTTCTCCTGGACCTGAAGCAGCCGTTCGAGCTCGTCCGGCCCGCGCTTGAACAGATTGAACAGGCCCTCGCTGATGCCCATGTCCTGGGCGGCCAGCGCGGCCTGGGCCCTGTCCTTCTGGTAAAGATCGGCAATGATCCTCGACCTGGCCAGCAGGTAGGTGTTCCCATCCTTGAGGTCGCCGACATTGCCGCCGTTGCGAAAGAACCCAGGTAGCGAGTCCGCGGCGGATCCACGGTTGAATCTGGCTACCTCGACCGAGGATTCCCTCAACTGGGCGGAAATGGCTTCAGCAGTTCCGCCCGCCCGCTCGGCCGCCTTCTGCCACGCGGACAGCCGCTCGGTGCTCATATCCAGATTCTGGGCCATTGGGGCCAGGCTGACCGCAGCGGAGTAGCTGTCCGCCGCAAAACGCTTCGGATCGAACCCCGCAGTGACGAGCAAGGCATCGATGATGGTGGCCATGCAATTACCTCGGTTCAGCTAGGACGCGCCTGTTGTGTGCGTCCACCGCAATCACCTCAAGCAAGTTGTACAGGTCCTCGGCACCATAGACCGTCTGCAGATCGTGCAGCAGGCCCGGGTGCCGGGAAATCACCGCGCCAATAATCCGGGGAATATTGGCGTAGCGGATCAGGCGCGTGCCGCCGTTGTGGACTTGGAGCCCGAAGTCGATGGGGCGGCGGCCGTAAAAAAATCCAAGTGCAAGCCCAGGACTTTCTTGCGCAGCGTGAACAGGGTCGCCACCTCCTCGACATCGCCGGACATGAGCTCACGCGTCACATTCGGGCTGGGCTGGATCTGCACGCAATCCATCATCTTGTCCAGCAGCGGCTTGGCGCTGTCGAAAGGCAGCTTGGCGATGGCCTTCATGCCCATGGCGGCCACGCCGGCCAGCCCTGCCTCGGCGATGTTGTCCGGGATTTCCACCCCGGCGTTCATCAACGAAAACAGTGCCCGGCCGGCCCATTCCTCGGCCTCGTAGGCAGAAAGCTCCGTCAGGATGAACACCTTGCCCTTGTCGCGCCCTTCGGCGCCGATGGTCAGGGTTGTCTGCTTTCTAGCCATGTCACACCAACGCCGGCGAGACGTTTTGCCAGGTGATCTGGAACGCCATGGGTTGGAGCATCGCCTTGGCGTCCGGCGCCGGCGGAATCTGCGTCAGCACACCGCGGGTCAGCGTGTACTTGCGATCGATCGACGGGATGTTGAGGGTGCCGTTTGCATAGAACACTTCCCGGGCCGTTTCGCTGGCCGCCATCCAGATCTCGAAGACGCGCATGGACGGGGAGTCGGGCTGGATCGTGATGATCTGCACGCGGGGAACCGGCACGTAGCTGGCCGACATGCGGCCGTCCACGCCCATGGTTACCTGCGCGGGCGTGGCAGCCTCGAAGGTGAAGGCACTTTCGGAGGCATAGCCCTCGATCTTCTGCGGCACCGGAAACACGCCGCCCACCGCAAGCATCAGAACCGAGTTGGCACTGGTCAAAGTCGCCATGTTGAATCCTTAAAGAATGGCCAGCGAGGCCAGGGTGATCTGCTGGACGGAACCGCCGTCCAGGTACCAGAACGTCATGGGCGGGGTGCCGCGGGCCTCCCGCACCTGCGGCGTCGCGTCCTTGATCTGCAGATACCAGCCGCGGGTCTGGAGCGTGTCGGAGATATCCACGCCGGCCTGGCTGTTGATCTGCGCCTTCTGCTGGCTCGACAGCGTCACGCCGGCGCGGATGGCGCCGAAGTTGACCGCGGCGTTGATCGGGTCCAGGCAGGCAGCGTCGATCAGCGTGTAGCCGTCGATGTTGTAGGGGATGGAGTTCACCTGGGTCAGCAACGTCATCAGCGCCTGTTGGAACGCCGCGTTCAGCCAGATCTGGTTGACGTAGGTGTCGACCCACTTCCAGTTGCCGCTGACCTGGCCAGGGTAGAGGAAACGGAAGCGATCGTTGCTGGTCGCGTAGTCGCCATAGAAGTTGTAGCCGTTGTCGATCAGGGTCTGCGCGGTGGTGGCGTCGGTGACAGAAAACGCGAGGCCCGACTGGCCCTTGAACGCCAGGGTGGCGCGGCCGTTGGTACGTTCGAAGTCGAGCGACGCCACCATGCCCAGCACAAAGGCCGCGTGCTGAACGTCCTTGTAGACCGGCACGGAGCCCGAGTACTCGTTGGCGCTGACGATAGCGGCCCAGTTGGACGTATTGCCCTGCTGCGCGGCGGTGACGTCGGTGTCCCAGCCAACGTAGGCGTAGCGATCGCCCTGGGCATTGGTCCAGGCCGAAAACGCCACCTTGCCGGCCGTATCGGGTTCGAACGTCGTCATGAACGCCGCCCAGTTCTGGGTCAGGTCGGTGATCCGGCCCATGTCCACTGCCGGAACGCCAACCGCCGCGCCCTGCGACAGAACCGCGGCTGTGCCCTGCGTCAGCTTCAAGCCCGACGCGATGGTGCCGCTGCCATAGGACACCGTGCTGGCGACGCCGTCGGTAGCCGAGGTGATGATAAAGGCGGCACGCTGCGCGTCATAGGTGCAACTTGCGCCCAGCGTGGTGAACGCCGCCTCGATGGTTGCAGCGGCATTCGAGAAACTCGTCGCCGTCGACAGGTCGATGCTGGCGGAGGTCTTGGCCACGCCATCAACGGTCACCGTCAGGATGCCGGACAGCGCCTGCAGCTGGGCCAGCGTCACCGTGGCCATGGAACCGCCACGCAGATAGGCCGAAGCCGCTGCCGTCGGATATTGAGCGAACAGCAGATTGCCCGGCTTGCGGGTCGAGTTGTCGAACCCGTTGAAGTAGACGTCGGCCAGGGCGGCCTCGGTCGAGGTCGGACCGAAGAAGCGCTGTACGTCGCGCGCGGTCGCGAAACTCTGGACGGAGCCGATGGGGACGGCGGTATCGTTGGTCAGGATCAGGCCGTTCAAGTCGAGCGCCGATCCGCCGGCTGCGATCACGCCAGGGACTACCTGGACGATTTCACTGGCGGGAATGGACATAGCGTTAAGCTCCCGTAGGGTAGGTGGTGTCGGCCTCGATGAGGCCCACGTGAAGTTGGTCCGCGAACTGCTGCGGCACTGTGATGGATGGGTTGAACTGCAGGACGGCGTCGAATGACCACCGCTCGAAAGTCGGACTTGCTCCGCTATCAAAAGGCAATTGCCTGAGCTCGCCCGCATATAGCGGCTGGGCTCTACCTAGGCTCCCCAGGAACTCGCATCCGTACTGGCTGCGCCAGGCGATCGATAGCGCGAGCGCCAGATCCTGGGCCCGCGCCCCGTAGCCATCCACCCGGGCAGACCATTGCGTGGCCTGGGTCATGCTGCGCGTTCCCGCCGCGGGCGACGGATCGGCGTAGGCCATGACCGGAACAGAAAGTCCAAGCGCCGCCAGCGGCGTGATGACGATGCACTCGCGCGGCGGAGTGGGAACCCAATTGGGCAGGCCGCGGACAACTTCGCAGTCGACCAAGGTCTTGAAGAAGGCGACGAGGTCCGCTACCAGCTGGTCTTCTGTGATGCAGATCTGAACGCTCATGGAGTAGGAGTCCTGCCAAAGAAGTACGCATCGAAACGAAGCGCCAAAATGCAAAAGCCCCGGCACTTGGCCGGGGCTGCATTTGCTAGGGGCGCAATGCCCCGGGCCCATTGTGACCGATTGCGTGACCTGAGAAACGGGGTCTTGTGACGGAACCGTCACACGCCATGCAGAATCGAGTCGGCGCCCTGCCGAAGAGGCCAAGGCAACATGCCCAAAAGCAAAAAGCCCCGGCGCGTGGCCGAGGCTTCATTTCCTGGGGACGCAATGCCCCGGACCCATTGTGACCGATTGCGTGACCTAAGGGGCGGGGGCTTGTGACGGAACCGTCACACGCCATGCGTAGGTCCGCCCGTGGCCGCCCGCTACAGGCTCTTGAATCAGCACGCTGCCGGTATCTTGCAGCGCATCCATGGCCCGCTGAATCCCTCTTTGCATGCGCGTCTTTTCCGGAAGGGACAAAGAGCGGCCATGCGACACGTGCCGCACCAGCTCCATCAAGCGGAATGAGCGCCCGGGATAGCAGGCCATCAAATCCATCACCTCGTGCGCGTACTTCACGCCAGTCTCCTTTCGACCAGGCTGCGAAACAGGCCCAGGTACAGTTTGTATTCGGTTTCGGTCAGGGCTACGCCTGTCGTATCGGCGATCCAGTCCAGCGCTTTCGCGATGCGCGCCCTGCCCTCCAGCTGGCCGAACATCACGTTTTTCTGTGGGTACTCGGCGATAATGATCATCCGCTCGTGCCAGGGCAGCGCGGCATGCATCGCCTCGACCTCCATGGCGTGGTGATGGTTGATGGGCCGGTAGTCCTCCTCTTCGGACACGTACACCTCCATGTTCCCCACGGTAGCGCCGGACCAGGTCCACCGTACCCAGTTCCATATCAAATCGTCGCCCGTCAATTTACTCATCAGCCACCTCGCATTGTTTACCTGTCTTGCCGTTGGGACCGTTCTTCAGACGGTCCGCTGTTTCCTGGCTTTCGCCCTTGGCGCGCTGGATCATGTCGGCAATGCCCTTGCTCGGGTAATCGCCGCGCGCGATGCGCGCTTCCCACTTTTCGATCCAGCTCCGATGCGGGCGCCCACGGTCCCTCAATACCTTCTGCGCGCCCATTTTCTTGAGCGCTGCCTCGGCCTCGGCGCGCGTCGCCATGGTCTGTCCGGGCGCCGGTAGCGCTGGGCGCGGCAACGGGATGTCCGCCCATGCGCCCTTCGCCAGTTCCTCGTTCAAGGTCTTCTCCCACCGCGCCTTGATCGCCCCATAGGTGCAGCCCAGCAGATCCACCGTGCTGACGCCTACCGCGGCCCAGTACACCGCCGGATGCGACCAGGCGCCCAGTTCGCCCCGCCTGCGGGCGGACATGCCGCGCACCGCCTCGTGATAGGCCACTTCCGGGACCATCCATGGGCAGCATGATTTGATGAACTGCGGCAGCGTCGGCGGCCATTCCTGGGTGAGGCAAGCGACCAGGCCACGGCGTACCTGGACTTCATCCAGGCCCGCCAGTTTCTGATTCCATGAATCTTTCAGCTCCCGCGCCGTCAGGCCCTGCCATTGCTGCGCGAACTTGGCGCCGTACATCAGCAGCATTTCATTCACCACCAGCGCCCCCAGGGTGGCGGGCTGGACGTCAGCGGCTGGCATCGATCGTCCCCATGTATCGTTCGCGCGAGCGGCCTTTGTCGGCCAGGACCTCGCGCAGTTCATCGGTCCAGTCGGCCAGGCGTTGCGCCCTGCCTGTCGTGGGGTTGTTCCGGGTACGCGGAGGAAAGAGGCCCTGATACCCGCCCGCGATGCTGTTTGCGATCACGGCGCCCGGCTGGTGCCCTTCGGCGAGATAGCCAGCAAGCTGCTGCAACTGACGTCTGGCGCCCTGCTCGGTCACCGGCTTTTTGCGTGCCTTGCGATCGGCAATCCAGCTGACCCAGTCCTCGCGGTCGAGCCAATCCGGGAGATCGATCACGGAGGCGTCGAATGCGCTGCCTCGCTTGCGAGGGGTGGAGGGGTGATCTTCTGGTTCCTGGTTCTTGGTTCCTGGTTCTTGGTTAGCTTCGGATCGGTTTTTTTCCCGGCCATGGCCGGGTTCCTCGTCGGAACCCATGGGAAACCCGCTGGGTTGTTCCGGACTGCGGTCGCCCTGCCTCGGCCGGCCTCCCCGCCTGCCGTTGGCTTTGGCGGTCTCGGCCTTGAGGTGATAAGCGGCAATCTCCACGTCCGCGCGCTTGTTGTGCCAATGGCCGTCCCGCAAGACGAAGAACTCGGACAGGACCTGCGTGGCGGCTTCCCTTTCTTCCTCGGTCCGCGCCCCCACCCACCGGAATACCTGCTGCAGGTGGTCCACGATGGGCTGCTCTTCCGCGTAGTACCGGCGCAGCAGACGGCTATAAATGGCATCCTCAACCAGGCTGAGGTGCGCCGTGGCCTGGGCGTAGTCGCCTATGTTGTGGCTGTAGTAGTTCATGCGTGCTCCTGCATCCTCCGCCCGTTCTTACCCGACTATCATTTTTAAATCTTAGAATGCTAAGATTCTAAATGCAAGCCAACTAAGATTGTTTTTGTTTAGCATCCTAAGATGACCTTTCAGAAGCGAATCACACAGGCGTTCAACGAGGAAGCGACCCGCCGGGCGGACGCGGCCGAACCACGCCTGACCAAGACAGACCTATGGAAGGCAGCAGGCGCCTCTTCCGGCGCGGCAACGCATTGGTTCAATGGCTCCAACGGCATGGACATGGCAACCTGCATCAAGGTTGCCCCGCTGCTGCGCGTGAACGCGCAATGGCTGTATGACGGCAGCCCGCCGAAACTGCCTGCACGCGATGGCTCCCTTGCAGCCGCTGCGCTGGCAATTCCCCCTGCGCCCTGGCCCTTCCCTGGCATCCCGGAAGAACAAGTGCGCGCCTTGCCCCCGGACCAGCTGAACAAGCTGCAGGGCGCGCTTGCATTGGCGATCGCTCAACTGAAGTTGGGGATCGATGTCTCGCCTACCCCTGCCGCGCCGCCGATGCCGACGGTCCTGCGCAGCGACTCGCTGATAGACAGCTATCTGTCGCGCGACGAATTCCCCCTGCGCATCGATGGCCTGCCCGCGGCGCCGTGGGAGGGCGGCAAGACCACGCACCAGACCGAGCGCGAAGGCCGCGTCCGGATCAGCACGCAGACTGGCGTGGTGGCGAATGTGGGAGTGGGTGAGCCGCCCGCGGCCAACGACAGATTCGAGAAGGTTCCCGAGCTGGCCGATGTGCGCCTGGCGGCGGGCGACCCGATCGAAAACCACGCCGAAGAGCAAACCGGCATGATCCAGTTCCGCAAGTCATTCCTGCGGTCGGTAGGCGCGGACAACGGCAAGGGGCGCGTCGTGTACGCGAAAGGCGACAGCATGGAACCCGTCATCCGTGACGGCGCTGCCTTGCTGGTGGTCCCCAACGAAAGCCTGACGCTGCAGGACATCGCCGCCGGCGGCGTCTATGCCATCAACTACGACGGCAAGATGATCGTGAAGACGGTGGCCAGGGAACGGCTAACCGGGCAATGGGTGGCGCGATCGTTCAATTCCTTGCACGATGACATCCCGCTGGAGAACGGGGCATCGGTGCGGGTGCTGGGGCGGGTTGTGTGGGCGGGTGCACGGTTGCGGGATGATGAGGCGGGGCGGTGGCGGGCTGAGTGATGGGAGTCTCGGACACTCTCGGCCCTGACCGACTTACCGCCTGGCGGATTCCGCCGGGAGGAATGGCCCCCGACAACTAGCCGGAAACTCCTGGCGACCCGCAACTGGCAATAGCCGCCGCCCAACGAACCCAAGCAGCTCAAAGACCCTGGGATGCCCCGAGCGGGGCAGGATACTCTGTCTACCAGGCAGCGAGCGATCTTACCGAAGCGAGTCTGGCTTGGCCGTCGAAATCGCAAAAGCCAGGCTGTAGGCGCCGTTAGGGCTTGAATTTCCTTGCCTGGGGCCACTCCACTTATCGGAATGCGGTCGACTCCAAGGTCAGCATTCCACCGCTGGCATCTCTCACCGCCGCAGCGCACGGACGTAGTAGCCAGAGCGGCTGATGCCGAACATCCGGTAGATGTGGCTAACGGAATAGGCCTTCTGTTGCTGATGCGCCACCAAGACAAAGGTCACTTGAATTCGCGAGCAAAGAAGGCGGTAGTGCCGGTACTGGCCCTCTGGAGCCAGCCTACCAAGCCGCCCTTCCCCAAAAGCCCGCCTCCAGCGCTCCTGCCTAGAAACACCGCTTGCGCAAAAACAGAGAGGAGCACTATTCCGACTTGTGCAGCAAAACCAATGCGCCCCCATTGTCAACGGCGGCTTTCGCAGAAACGTCCGATAGAGTTACGACGAACGCCCCTCCCGCCTTGGAGGTCAACGTGCTGAACACATGCGGCGCTTGATCAATGAAGACCGCAAGGGCGGAAAACGTGAAGTCTTTACCCGTGTCATTCCTTACCTTGATGGTGAACTTCAAGTCCGTGGCGCCGATCGGAGAATTTTTTTGAGCGGCAACAATCTTGGCCTTGATTTTCTGAGGAACGCCGACCGACAGTAGCCCCTCCTCATTGGATCCCAAGTTGATGTGCGAATCCGACGCGAGCTTTCCGTCCCTGTCTTTGTCGAGAAAAATCGGCAATGAGAATCGTGCGAATGAATTGAACCCCTTTCGATAACACTCTGCGTACTTAGCATCGGAAAAAATGCCTGGAACGGCTTGCTGCACGTCCAGCAAGACCTCCGAGGGCTGGCGCGAATCCTCAAGACTTTCGCAGGCTGGAACCTCCACCAGTAGATTGCCTGCGAGTTGCTTGGTCGGCGAGGTAAGCAGGTCGGATAGGCTGACCTCAGTCTCGACCGTTGTCTTGCAGCCAGCGATCAAGGCCGTGGCAAAGGCTAACAAGGCGGCTTTTTTTACTCTCGACATTTTTTCTCCATATGCGATGTCGACGCCCACTTGTGCGTGCAATTGGGGGCAAGCCTTCTCACTTTAACAATTCCCGACGATTTGTATCCAAATCACTGCAGATTGGTTGCCCGCCTTGAGCGGCTTTTTTGCGCCGGTAACCGGTCACACGCAGTCGCCCCTGGGACACCTCGGCGGTAGACATTAGCGCAAACAGCCAGTGTCGAGTCTGGCCCGTTTCTTTCAGGATTCGCATACTGATTAACAAGGAGAACGAACATAGCCAATGCCCCACATCGGGGCCGCGCGCGGGCGCGCCCAGTTCCACGTAGGTGGTGCGAAACAGCAACCGGGTGCCACCGCCGCGGAAGACCAACGCAAGCGAAGCACTGAAAGTGGAGACAGGCCGGATAGACGGTAGAGAAACGCCTGGTACTCGACCAGGCGGTTTCGGCCAGCGCTGCGAGTCAGCGCTTACCGAAGCTGGCGGCCGACTATCTGCATGCGTCCCAAAGGGCCTCGAAATCGGCAGCTGTAATCAATTGAGCTGTGAACTGCCGATCGATATTGATCTCTTCGACCGTCGGCACAGCCATCGTCCCAAGCGCTGTCCTCGGCGTCTCCTGAAAATCGGAAGCAGCATCAACGCTTCCGTCCTCAAAAAATTCCAGCTTCCGACGCTCGAAGCGGTCCGCGTCTAGCTCCGAAACCATCCGAATTGGATCCTCCTTAGATCCGGATGACCAAACCACACTGATGTACTCCATCCAATGCTCCTCTGAGTTCATATTTCGTCACCTCGCTGGCGGGCTAGCCACTACGCCGGTTCCGGATGCTCTCCTGCCTCAAGGTCCGCTGATAGCCCCGGCTCATGCCCCGCGTGCGGGGTGGTGCCCTTCGTGCTCACAAAGCAATATCACGCGAAGCATGGGGAGGGCACTTTCGACGCCAACGCTCTCCTACGCTGCCCCGATATTGCAGCCGTGTATTGACCCAGTGAAAACCTGCCCACGTCATAATCAAGGAAATAGACGATGAGCACGAAGATGGAAGACGACATCAAACGCTGGACCGCGAAGCGCAAGAGCGCGCTGGTGCTGGACATTATTCAAGGCAAGACCACAGTGGCCGAGGCCAGCCGCCAGTACGACCTGTCGCCCTCGGAAGTGGAGCAGTGGGTCGATGATGGCAAGCGGGGCATGGAGAACGCGCTCAGGGCGAATCCGCAAGATGTTCGGGAGCAGTACGAGCGCCAGCTCAAAGATCTGCAAGAGGCGTACGGCGAAGCGATGCTGGAGTTGCGTGCCAGAAAAAAATTGCAGTCCCTGTTGGGCGAGGACGAGAAGCGATCGAGATGATCCATCAGGGACTGCAAGCCGACGGTATAACCGTCTCGATCGCCAAGCTGTGCCGATGGTTCGGAGTGCCGCGCCGCACGGTGTACTACAAGGCGGTGAAGTCGGCGTCGAAGGTCAACCCCAAGTTCGCTGCGCCAATCAAGGCGATGATTGAAGAATCGCCGTCATTTGGGTACCGAACGGTTGCTCACTTGTTGGGGTTCAACAAGAACACCGTGCAACGCGTGTTCCAACTGATGGGCTGGCAAGTCCGCAAACGGCCGATTGGCTTCAGACCTCGCATCCAGGCGCTACCGTCGGTGGCGACGATGCCCAATGAGCGCTGGTCCACGGATCTGTGCCGCGTCTGGGCAGGACGTGACAGCTGGGCAACGTTGGCGTTGGTGATCGACTGCCACACGCGCGAACTCCTCGGCTGGCATCTGTCGCGTAGTGGTAAAGCCTGCACTGCGGGCAGCGCGCTGGAACACGCCCTGATCGCCCGCTTCGGCACGCTTGGCCGGGTTCCCGCTCCGTTCCTGCTGCGATCCGATAACGGTCTGGTCTTCACCTCCCGCAGCTATACCGCACTGGTGCGAGGTTACGGGTTACACCAGGAGTTCATCACGCCGCATTGCCCTCAACAGAACGGCATGGTCGAACGGGTGATACGCACACTCAAAGAACAGTGCGCGCATCGGCATCGCTTCGAGACCATCCAGCACGCCAGCCGCGTGATAGGTGATTGGATACGCTTTTACAACCACCGGCGCCCGCACCAGGCGCTCGACATGAAGACCCCGGCTGAGGCATTTGCATTAGCCGCTTAACCTGAGCAGGTTCTGCTGGGTCAATACACAATCCAGGCCCAGCGCCAGCACACTCAGGTGGCAGGCGCTGCGGTATTCAGCGACCCGCGCTATTCGGCACAGTGGGAGGACGAGCGCGCATTCCGGCGCAGCTTCTGGACGGCGACGCTGAAACTTCTTGGAATTCGCTACAGACGGCCGTACAACATGCGCCACACGTATGCGACGGTCATGCTGATGGCTGGGATGACGCCGGCCTTCTGCGCGAAGCAATTGGGCCACAGCGTGGAGATGTTCCTGAAAACCTATTCCAAATGGCTGGATGGAGATCAGAACGACTTGGAGATGAGCCGGCTAGAAACGGCGATTTCTCCCCAGAATCTCCCCGAGAAAGCAAAACAGACGCCTAAGCGTCTGTAATGTAAGGGGAATTCTTGGGGTGGCTGATGGGGCTCGAACCCACGACAACTGGAATCACAATCCAGGACTCTACCAACTGAGCTACAGCCACCTCTGGTACTGCTTTCTTCCTTGCCGCGCCGCTTTGAAAGCTGCTCAACAACGAAGAGGCCGAATTCTAGCACGTTTTTTTGAAGATGTGAAAACAGCCGCCACTTCCCCACTTGCCAGGGCCAGCCGCCTTGCTATCCTTCGCCATTGATCATCTACGGAGGCCGCGCTTACGCCATCGCCATGGACCGCATACACGCAATCTTGATCGATTATTGGCCCCATCTGGTTTTTGCCATCAGCATCGTAGCCGGGACGGGCGCGGCGGTGCATGCCGCGATGACCAAGCAGGACGTGCGGGCGGCCATCGGCTGGGTGGGGGTGGCGCTGTTTTCGCCGCTGTTCGGCGCGCTGTTCTATTTCGTGGCAGGCATCAACCGGATCCGCAAGACGCGGCTGTCGCAGCAGCGCGACGAGGCGATGGTGGTGGATGCGGAGCAGGTCGAGACCGCGCCCGTGGACGTGGCGCCGATCTCGGGCCAGCAGTTCTCGTCGCTGAAGGTGTTGGGCGACCGTGTCAGCCGCTTCCGCCTGCTGGGCGGCAACGCGGTGCGGCCGCTGGCCGGCGGCGACGAGGCCTATCCGGCGATGCTGCAGGCGATCCGCGAAGCGCGCCACGCGGTGGCGATGCAGAGCTACATCTTCGACAACGACGCCATAGGCCGCGAGATGGCGCAGGCGCTGATCGAGGCGCGCGAACGCGGGGTCGAGGTGCGGGTGCTGATCGACGCCATCGGCTCCAAGTATTCGCGCCCGCCCATCGTGCGCATGCTGTCGCGCGGCGGGGTGCCGGTGGCTCGTTTCATGACCAATCCGCTGGGCGTGCTGCGCATGCCCTATGCCAATCTGCGCAGCCACCGCAAGGTGCTGGTGGTCGATGGACGCGTGGGCTTTACCGGCGGCATGAACGTGCGCGCGGCCTTTGTCAGCGCGCTGGCGGGCGACGGCACTAACCGCGATACCCACTTCCGGGTGGAAGGGCCGATCGTGACGCAGTTGATGTCGGTGTTTGCGCACGACTGGAACTTCACGGCCCACGAATCGCTGCCTGCCAAGCCCTGGTTCGATCCCGAGGCCCTGCCGCCCACGGGCGACGTGCCGATGCGCTGCGTGCCGTCAGGCCCCGACCGCGCCCTGGGCAGCACGCACAATATGCTGCTGGGCGCGCTGGCGGTGGCGCAGCGCCATGTACGTATCCAGTCGCCCTACTTCCTGCCCGACCAGACGCTGATCGGAGCCCTGGCCACGGCCGCGCGGCGCGGAGTGGTGGTGGATATCGTGATTCCCGGCAAGAACAATCTGCGGCTGGTCGACTATGCCATGACGGCGCAGCTGGACCAGGTGGTGCGCACGGGCTGCCGGGTCTGGCGCTCGCATGGCGCGTTCGACCATTCCAAGCTGATGACGGTGGACGATGCCTGGGCCTATGTGGGCTCGTCCAATCTGGACCCGCGCAGCCTGCGGCTGAATTTCGAGCTGGACACCGAAATCTACGATCCGGGCGTGGCGCGCTGGATCGGCGCGCGGGTCGACGGGTTGATCGCGCAAGGCCGGCGCGAAACGCTGGAAAACCTGCTGCGGGCGCCGTTCGCCAAGCGCCTGCGCAACAAGGTGATCTGGCTGGCCACGCCCTATTTGTGACGATGCCGCCGCAACTACGGTAATCTTGCGCGATGCGCTACGAACTTACCGATCTCCGCCTGTTCCTCGCGATCGCCGAGGCAAAAAGCCTGTCTGGCGGGGCCAACGCCGTGCACTTGACGGCGTCCTCGGCCAGCTACCGGCTGAAGAACCTGGAGTTCGCGATGGGCGTGCCGCTGTTCAAGCGCGAAGCCCGCGGCATGGAACTGACGGTGGAAGGGACCTTCGTGCTCAAGCATGTGCGCTCGCTGCTGGCCGGGGTCGAGCGCATGCACGGAGAGGTCAGCGGCTTCGCCAGCGGCCTGAAGGGCAGCGTCAAGCTGTTCGCCAACAGCAGCTCTCTCAACGGCTTCATCGTGCCTAGCCTGAGCCGTTTCCTGTCGGCCAACCCCAACGTCAACATCCTGCTTGAAGAGCGTTCCAGCAATACGATCGAGGCGGCCATCGCCGGCCAGGAAGCCGACATCGGCATCTTCGCAGGCCGCGCCAAGTCCGCCGGCGTCAACGCCATGCGCTATGCGGTCGACGAACTGATCATTGCCGCCCCCTTGAACCACCCGGTGGTGGAAAGCTCGCCCGTACGCTTCCCTGCGGTGCTGGACCTGGATTTCGTCTGCATGAGCCGCAACAGCAGCAACTATGTGTTCCTGTGCGACATGGCCAAGCTGGCCGGCAAGACGCCCAAGGTACGCATCCACGTGCATACTTTCGACGCGGTGCTGTCCATGGTGGAAGCGGGCGTGGGCGTGTCGCTGGTGCCGCGCAGCGTGGCCGCCAACGCATTGCGCGAAAAGCGGATTGCGGCCGTAGCCCTGAGCGAACCCTGGGCCCTGCGCGAACTGACGCTGGTCACTCAGGCGGGGGTGCCGCCCTCGCCCTTCGTCGAGCAGGTCGCCGAGTACCTGCTCGACGATCCCATCGTGGCGGCCACGCGCGAGCAGGACTGATACTTCGTCAGGAGCCAGGCGTCCCGGCGTGGACCGCATCAGGCTTTGGCGCGGCGCTTGTTTTCCAGGAATTCGTTCATGAACTTCTGCGGTTCACCGGTGTTAAACGCCACGGCGAATTCACCAACGCTGTCCTCGATCGCCTCATCCACCGGCATGGTCTCCCACCGGCGCAACAGCTTCTTTTGCTGACGCAACACGGCCGGCCCCAGCGCGGCGAATCCTTCCGCCAGCTTGCGGACGGCGCTGTCCAACTCGGCCTGAGGCACGGCGGCGTTCACCAGGCCCCAGTCCTGCGCGCGCCGCGCATCGATCAGATCGCCCGTCAACAGCATCCAGGCGCTGTTGGCGGCGCCGATCAAGCGCGGCATGAGCGCCGCATGGATCACCGAGGGTATGCCCACCTTCACCTCGGGCATGCCGAACTGTGCGTGATCGGCGCAGATGCGCAGGTCGCAAGCCAGGGCGAATTCCAAGCCGCCCCCCAGGCACCAGCCAGGAATGCGCGCGATGACGGGCGCCGGGAAATGGCGGACGTCATTGCAAAGGTCTCGCAGGTTCGAAATGAAGCGCTGCGCCGTCGGCTCGTCGAGCGCGGCCATTTCCGCGATATCGGCGCCCGCGACGAAGGCGCGGTCGCTGGCGCCGCGCAGCACCAGCACGCGGACCGACTCATCCGCGCGCAGCCATGCCAGCGCGTCCCGCAGGCCGTCTATCACAGGCGTGCTCAGGATGTTCAGTGCGCCGGCGTCCAGCATGGTCAAGGTGGCTATGCCGGACTCCTCGATCTCGGCTCGGGCATGGGGAATGACGTGGGATCTGGTGCTCATGAAACCTCCTTGTTATTGCATCTTCTCGAACTTGATGTCCTCGACCACCGTTTTCCAGTGGCCGTAGGATTGCGCGATCAGCGCGCCGAACTCGTCCCGCGACATCGGGCTGGGCACGGCGCCCTGCTTCTCGATGGCGTCCGCCGTCGCCGGATCGGCCAGGGCCTGCCGCACGGCCGCGTTCAGCCTGTCCAGCACCGCTGGCGGCGTGCCCGCGGGTGCGGCCAAGCCGAACCATGAGGGGTTGTTCATGGCCGGCAAGCCGGCCTCGGCGTAGGTCGGCACGTCCGGCAATACCTTGAGCCTGCGCTTGGCCGCCACGGCCAGCGGGCGGATGCGCTGGGCCTGGATCAGCGGATAGGAAGACGGGATGTTGTCGAATACGACCTGCACCTGCCCTGCCACCAGATCATTCAGCGCCGGTCCGAGCCCCTTGTAGGGAACGTGCAGCATGCGGGTCCCGGTGGTCTTCAGGAACAGTTCTCCGTTCATGTGGCTCAGGCCGCCGTTGCCGGACGAGCCGAAGGCGTATTTGTCGGGCGATGCCTTCAGCAACTGTTGAAACGCCGCCAGGTCCTGCGCAGGCAGCGACGGATTCACCACCAGCACATTGGGCACGTCGGCCAGGTTGCTGATGGGCGCAAAATCCTTGACCGGATCGTAGGCGCTCCTGGCGTAGACGTTCGGATTGACCGCATGCGAGCTTTCGACGGCCATCACCAGGGTGTAGCCGTCGGCGGGCTGCTTGGCGGCGTAGGCCGAACCGATGCTGCCGCCGGCGCCCGGCCGGTTCTCGATCACCACGGATTGGCCGAGCTGCTCGCCCAGCTTGCCGCCGACCACGCGGGCGATGATGTCCGTGGTGCCTCCCACGGCATAAGGGACGACCAACCGGATGGGCCGGTCGGGATATTCGGCGGCCGCCATGGCCGGCAAGACCAGGCAGACGCATGCCGCCAGGCGGAATCGGGAAAGTTTCATTGTTTTGTCTCCTCGTGGGGTATTACTGCAATGCGGTATCCGGCAGCACCGCTGCCGTGTGTTCGCCCAACAGCGGCGGCGCCGCCCCCAACGCTTCGGCGGGGGTGCCGGCCAGCATGGGATTGCGCACCAGGCGCACCTCTCCCAGGGCAGGATGATTGGCGGTCTGCAGCAATCCGCGATGCAACACCTGCGGATGCGCGAAGACCTCGTCCAAGGTGTGTATCGGCCCCCAGGGCACGCCCGCCGCGTCGAAGGCGTCCGTCCAGCGCTTGCGCGCCGCAGCCGCCAAGGTTTCGGCGATCAGGGGCCGCAGGCTGTCCATGTGGGACAGGCGCGCGCTGTTGGTCGCGTAGCGCGCATCGGCCGCCCATTCGGGATGGCCGGCCACGCCGCTGAAGCGCGCGAACTGGCCGTCGTTGCCTATCGCCAGGATCAGGTGGCCGTCGGCGCAGGCGAAGACCTCGTAGGGCGCGCAATTCGGATGCGCGTTGCCGCTGCGCTTGGGCGCCTCGCCCGAGACCAGGTAATTGGCGCCCTGGTTGGCATTGAGCGCCACCGCGACGTCAAGCAGGCATATATCCAGCGGCATGCCTTGTCCGGTCTGGTCGCGCTGGCGCAAGGCGGCAAGCACCGCGGAGGTGGCGTACATGCCCGTCATCAGGTCCACCACCGCGACGCCGGTGCGCAGCGGCCCCGCGCCGGGCGTGCCATCGGTCTGCCCCGTGTAGCTCATCAGTCCTCCCATGCCCTGGAATACGTAGTCGTATCCCGGCTTGCCCGCCAGGGGACCGGACTGGCCATAGCCGGTGATGGACAGGTAGATGAGCCGTGGGTTGACGCTAGCCAGCGAGGCATAGTCGAGCCCGTACTTGCGCAGGCCGCCGGCCTTGTAGTTCTCGACCAGGATGTCGGCGTCGGCGACCAGTTCGCGCACGCGGGCGGCCCCAGCCTCGGTGGCGAAGTCGATGGCGACGGATTGCTTGCCGCGGTTGCAGGCCATGAAATAGGCCGACATGGAGGCTCCACCGTCCGTGGACCGCAGGTCTGGCGGCCCCCAGCCGCGCGTATCGTCGCCGCGGTCGGGATGCTCCACCTTGACGACTTGCGCACCGAGGTCCGACAGGTTCTGCGTGCACCATGGGCCCGCGAGGATGCGCGACAGGTCCACGACTTTGACGCCGCGCAAGGCATTGTGAAGCATAGTTTCTCCGTGATTCAGGCGATCCGGAAAAGTATGCAGGCCACCTTGCGCGGTGAGGAGTCGAATGTTTCGAACGCTGTGTTCGTCGGCATTCAAGCCGCCGGCGCGCCCTGCGGAGCGGCACAGTCCTTTAGAAAACCGCGAAAGTTGGGTTCGAATATTTCGGATGGAGTAATGCGCAGGCCGCCTCCATACTGGCCGCACGGAGGCGTGGCGGCAGTCGCGCCGCCTTGACGACAAGACTCCAGGAGACAACCATGATCCGCAATATCCTGCGACGCGGCGCGCTCGGCGCGCTGCTCGCGAGCAGCCTGGCGGCGGGCGCCGCCCACGCCGCGTACCCCGACCATCCCGTCACCGTCGTGGTGGCCTTCGCCCCCGGCGGCATGACCGACATCGTCGCCCGCCTGCTGTCGGCGGAACTGGGCAAACGCTTCAACCAGACCTTCGTGGTCGAGAACAAGCCGGGCGCTGCCGGACAGATAGGTACGGAATTGGTCGCGCGCCAGAAGAACGACGGCTACACCCTGCTGGTCAGCGCCACCGGGCATGTGATCGGCCCGGCGGTCAACGACAAGGTCCGCTATGACCCGATCAAGGACTTCGAACCCATCTCGATTCTCGCCCGCGCGCCGAATCTGGTGGTGGTCAACGCGGGCCTGCCGGTCAAGACCATCCCCGAGTTCCTCAGCTGGGGCAAGTCGCAGCCTGGCGTGCCCTATGGTTCGGCGGGATTCGGCGGATCCACCCATCTGGGCGGCGAATGGTTGAAGAAGATTACCGGGGTGCCGATGGAACACGTGCCCTACAAGGGCGCGTCGCCGGCCACCAACGCGGTCGTTTCGGGCGAACTCAAGGTCGCGGTGCAGGACGCGATGAGCGTGGCGCCCTTCATCAAGTCCGGACAGCTGCGTCCCATCGGCGTCGCCAGCGCCGAACGCAGCAAGCTGTTCCCGGATCTTCCCACCTTCGCGGAATCCGGCGCGCCCGGCCTGGACGTCTACACCTGGCTGGGCTTCTACGCGCCTGCAGGCACGGATCCGGCCATCGTGGCCAAGCTGAACGAAGCCACCAACCAGATCATGAACTCGCCCGAAATGGTTCAGCGCCTGGCCGGACAGAACAGCGAGCCGCTGGGCCCGATGACGCCGAAACAGGTAAGCGGCTTTGTCGCGGACGAAACCGCCAAATGGCGCAACGTGGTTCAGACCACTGGCGTCAAGGTGGAGTAGACACAGCAGAGGCGACGCTGGCCGCCCTTGCGGCCGGCGCGGGCGCTAGGGTCTTGTCCGGTACCTGCGGGACGGGACGCTAGCCGTCCGACGCCGGCGCCGACGCCGCGCGCACGGCAAACACCGCGTTGGCCTTGAGCATGACACGGCCTTCCACCTGCAACAGGCAAGTGGCGTAGATCAGGCGCTTGCCATGCTTGTCGATCTGGACGTGTGCCTCGAGCCAGTCGCCGGGCTTGACGGGGTTCATGTACTCCACCGACATCTGCACGGTGACAACCGACACCTGCGCCTGAGTGGCGATGGTATGCCCCAGCGCGCTGTCGGCCAGGGTGGCCAGCAATCCGCCGTGGGCAATGGCATGCATATTGGTGTGGGCCAGGTCCAGGCGCAACGCGAGCACATTATCGCTGTCGCGCTTGTACAGCGCGCCAAGTTCGGCAAGATGCGCCATGAAGGGACTGCTCGGGCGCCAGGGCGCAAAACCGGAAGGTATGGAGTCTGTCATGGCTGGGATCTATGTCTGGGGGAATACAGTATCGCAAAGAAGGCCGCGGCCGGCATGACGCCGGGCGCGGCCGTGGCCATGGCGCGGACGCGTCAGAATGCGGTCCTGCCCTCTTTCACCAGCCGCTCGAGCAGCGGCGCGGGCGTCCAATGCTCGCCATGGGCGCGCTGCAATTCCCGGATTTTCTCCAGCGTCTCGGCCAGCCCCAGGGTCTGGGCATAGAACATGGGGCCGCCACGCGCGCCCGGAAAGCCATAGCCGTGGACATAGACAACATCCACGTCCGAGGCGCGCTGCGCGATGCCTTCCTCGATGATGCGGGCCCCTTCGTTGGCCAGCGCCAGCATGCAGCGCTCGACGATTTCCTCATCGCTGACCGGCCGCCGCGCGATGCCGGCCTCGCGCGCGCATGTCTCGATGATGCCGTCCACCACGGGATCCGGCAGCGGCTGGCGGCTGCCCGGCTCGTAGCGGTAATACCCTGCCTGGGTCTTCTGGCCAAAGCGGCCCAGCTCGCAGATGCGGTCCGCAACCTTGGAATAGCGCAGATGCGCGGGACGGGTGGGCGCCAGCCGCTTGCGCGTGGCCCAGTTGATGTCCATGCCCGCCAGGTCGGCCATGGCCAATGGGCCCATGGCCATGCCGAAGCGCGTAAGCGCGCCATCGATCTGCTGCGGGCTGGCCCCTTCTTCCAGCAGGAAGCCCGCCTCGCGCCAGTATCCCGTCAGCATGCGATTGCCGACGAAGCCTTCGCACACCCCGACCAGCACCGGAATCTTGCCGATTTGCTGCGCAACCGCCATGCAGGTCGCAATGACGTCGGCGCCGGTGCGCGCGCCGCGCACAACTTCAAGCAGCTTCATGACGTTGGCCGGACTGAAGAAATGCAGGCCTATCACCGCCTCGGGGCGCGCCGTGCAGGCCGCTATCTCGTCGATGTTCAGGCGCGAGGTATTGGTGGCCAGGATCGCACCGGGCTTGCACACCGCATCCAGTTGCCGGAAGACGGCCTGTTTGACCGCCATGTCTTCGAACACGGCTTCGATCACTAGATCCGCCTGCGCCAGTTCCTGCATGTCCAGGCTGGGAGCAATGCGCGCCATCCGGGCTTCGACGCCAGCGGCATCGAGCTTGCCCTTGGCGGCGGTGATTTCGTAGTTCTTGCGGATCAGGGACATGCCGCGGTCCAGTGCCGCCTGGTCGCGCTCGTACAGCGTCACGTCGTAGCCGGCATTGGCATATGCCATGGCGATGCCGCCGCCCATGGTGCCGGCCCCCAGAATGCCGACGCGGCCGATCCGGCCTGCGCTACCGCCACCGGTGACGCGCGGCGCTTCCCTCTCGGCGAAGAACAGGTGGCGCAGCGCTTTGGAGGCATCGCCCTCGACCAGCGCGTCGAACAGGCGGCGCTCTTCATCCAGCCCCGGCTCGATAGGCTGGCGCGTAGCGGCCTCCAGGCAATCGATGACTGCGCGCTGCGCAATTGCGTTGCGCGCCTTGGGATTGACGCCAGCCCGCGCCGCAGCGAAATCCACGCCGCCCGCGTCCAAGGCGCGGCGCGCAGCAAGCGGATGCGAGTCCTGTGCGGCACGTTCACGCGCGTAAGACAGCGCGAAATCCAGCAGATCGCCTTCGGCGACCGCATCGACCAACCCGACCGCCATGGCCGCCGTGGCATCCATGGGCTTGCCGGACTGAATCATGTCGAGCGCGCGCGACACGCCTATCAATCGCGGCAGGCGCTGGGTACCGCCGCCGCCTGGCACCAGGCCGAGGTTCACTTCAGGCAGCCCCATTTTGGAGTCCGCCTGCGCGACGCGGTAGTGGCATCCCAGAGCCAGTTCCAGCCCGCCGCCCAAGGCGAAGCCATGGATCGCGGCCACCACCGGCTTGGCGGATGCCTCGATCGCGGCAATGACGTCGCGCAGCATGGGCTTGGCGGTGGCGGCCGGCGTATTGAACTGGCGGATATCGGCGCCGCCGCAGAACGCCTTGCCGGCGCCGGCGATGACGATGGAGTCCACGCCTTCATCGGCCAGCGCCAGGGCCAACCCTGCATGGATGCCGCTGCGCACGGTATCGCCCAGGCCGTTGACGGGCGGGTTATCAAGAAAGATCACGGCCACTCGCTCCTGCAGGAGGTAGCGGGTGGTTGGGGATAGGTCGCGGGACGGCGATGCGGCGGGCAAGTTCATGGTGTACCTCGTTCAGCGGCGCGGCTCAGGCCGTCGCCAACCGTTGATAGCGGTTGAGATGGTGCCGGGTGTCGCCCAGCGTGTATTCGATAGCCAGCAGCCGCTTGACGTAGTGGCCCACCGGGAGTTCGTCGGTCATGCCCATGCCCCCATGCAGCTGGATGCTTTGGTGGCTGATATAGCGCGCGGCCGCGCCGCAACTGGCCTTGGCGGCGGACACCAGCTGCGCCCATGGGCGCGCGTCCGATTGCGCCGCGCCTGCCGCCAGCCAGGTCAGCGAACGCGCCTGCTCCAGCGCCAGCAGCATGTCCACCAACCTGTGCTGTACCGCCTGGAAGCGGCCTATGGATTGGCCGAATTGGCGGCGTTCCGCGACGTGGTCGCGGGTGGCGTTCAGCAGTGCTTGCATGGCCCCCAGCGCTTCCGCGCACAGCGCCACGCGCGTGGCGTCTGCCGCGAACGCCAGGGCATCGGCTGCCGGACCCAGCCGCGCGGCGCTGTCGACGCGGCAGTTCTTCAGCCTGATGTCCGCGTAGGGACGGCCGTCCAGGCCGGGCGCGCCTTGGCGCTCCAGGCCGGGCGCATCGGCTTTGACCAGAAATACCGCCGTTCCCGATTCGTCACGTGCCGTGACCAACAGTTGCCGGGCGCCCGCGCCATAGGGTATGCGCCGCTTCACGCCGTTCAGTAACCAGCCGCCGCCTCCGCGCACAGCGGTCACGTTCAGATCGTCAATCGGCCAATCCGCATCTGGTTCAGCATGAGCCAACAACGGCGCGGCGCCTTGCGCGATCTCGGCCAACAGCGCGCTCACCCGCTCACCTTGCGGCAGGCGCGCCAGCAGTTGGCCGCAAAGCAGCGCGCTGGCGTCGTAGGGTTCGACCACCAGATGACGTCCGAAGCGCTGCATGACCACGCACAAGTCCGCGAGCCCGCCATCCATCCCGCCTGCCGATGCCGGCAACCCCAGGCCCAGCAGCCCCATGTCGGCAAAGGCGCGCCAGTGCGGCGAAGCTTCGGGGTCCGCATCGCCGGGCAACGCGGGCCGGGCGGCGGGAGACGGATACTCCCCCTGAAGGTACCGTCCGACGGCGTCATCGAGCGTGCGCTGGTCTACGCTCAGGTCGTCGGCCTCGCCCAACGCCAGCTTGGCGATGATGTTCTTCTGGACCTCGTCCGTTCCGCCGTAGATCGAAATCTTGCGCAGGTTGAGATAGAAGCCGGGCATGGCTTCCAGTTCCTCTGCCGTTGTCGGAGCGCCCCGCGCATAGTCACGCTCCAGCGCACCTGAGTCATAGGCGAGCGCATGCGTACCGGCCGTGTCGACCAGCGCTACGCTGATGCGCTGCGCCAGCGTGGACCCCAGGTACTTCAATATCGAAGCTTCCGCGCCGTGCCCTGCGCCGCGCTGGTCGCGCGCAATCAGCCGCAGATTGGTCTGCTCCAGGGCCAGCGTATCGATCTCCAGCTGCGCCAGCCGCTGCGCGAAAACAGGATCTTCGACCAAAGGACGGCCGTCCGCCTGGCGTTGCGCCGCCAGCCGCTGCAGATGGCCCAGTTCGCGCTTGGCGCGGCCCACGCGGGCGGCGCCGAAACGCTCGTGCGACAACAGGTACTTTGCGTATGTCCAGCCATGGTCCATTTCACCGACCAGATGCGAGGCAGGCACCACGACCTCATCGAGGAAAACCTCGTTGATCTCTACTCCGCCGTCCAGCGTGCGGATCGGCCGTAGCGACACCCCGGGACTGCGCATGTCGATGAGCAGGAAGGAAATGCCCTCTTGCGCCTTGGCCTCGGGGTTGGTACGCGCCAGGCAGAACATCATGTCGGCGTACTGGGCGTAGGTGGTCCAGGTTTTCTGCCCGTTCACCACGAAGACATCGCCCTCGCGGCGAGCGCGGGTACTCAGCGCAGCAAGGTCGGAACCCGCACCCGGTTCGGAATAGCCCTGGCACCACCAGTCCTGCCCGCTGAGGATGCGCGGCAGGAAGTAGCTTTTCTGCCATGCGGAGCCATAGGCCATGATGACGGGCGCCACCATGCGCAGCCCGAACGGCACGGTTTCGGGCGCGCCCGCCAAGGCGCACTCCTCGTCGAACAGGTTGCGCTGCTCGATGCTCCAGCCGGCCCCGCCATGCTCGGCGGGCCAGTTCGGCGCGACCCAGCCGCGCTCGTTCAAGATCCGGTGCCAGCGCAGGAAATCCTGCTTGTCCAGCCGCTGATGATCCATCACCTTGCGCCTGAGGTCGGCGGGCAGGCGTTCTTGCAGGAATGCGCGGACTTCGCGGCGAAAGTCCTCGAGGGAGCAATCAAGCGGCATCGGGCAGATCCTCCGCGAAGCGCAGCGGCGCGTCGGTCGCCGCCTGCAGGGTTACGCGGGTGAGGCCCGGCGCCATGTCGCGCACCAGAAATCCCTCGGGCGTGACGTCGAGCGTGGCGAGGTCGGTATAGACCCGGTCCACGCATGCCGCGCCCGTCAACGGCAGGTCGCATAGCCGGCGCAGCCGCGAGCGGCCGTCGCGGGTAAGGTGTTCCATCAGCACGTGGACCCGTTTGGCGCCCACGGCCAGGTCCATGGCGCCGCCCACCGCCGCAGCCACGCCGGGCTGGCCCAGCGACCAATTGGCCAGGTCGCCGGTTTCCGACACCTGGTAGGCCCCGAGGATGCAGTAGTCCAGATGTCCCCCGCGCATCATGGCGAAGGAATCCGCATGATTGAAGAAGCTGCCGCCCGCGGCCATGGCGATGCTCTGCTTGGCCGCGTTGGTCAGGTCGGGATCGACCGGATCGGCCTCCGAGCGTGCGCGCATGCCGAGTATGCCGTTCTCGCTATGGACGATGACGCCATGCTCCGGCCTCCAGTAGTCGAGCGCCATGACGGGCAAGCCGATGCCCAGATTGACGTAGGAGCCGGGAGGGATGTCCGCCGCCGCGCGGCGCGCGATGTCCTCGCGGGAGTATCGTTCGATCATTGCAAGGCTCCAGTCAACTGCGCGTCGGGAATGCGCAGCACGCGCTGTACGAAAATGCCGGGCGTGACGACGTGCTCCGGATCCAGTCTGCCCACCTGCGCCAGCGTATGAACCTGCACGACGGCGGTGGCCGCGGCCATGCACATCAGCGGACCGAAATTGCGTCCCGCCTTGCGGTAGATCAGGTTGCCCAGGGGATCCGCGCAATACGCCTTCACCAGCGCGTAGTCGGCGTGCAGGGGCTCCTCGAACACGTACCCCACGCCTTTGATCATCCGTGTCTCCTTGCCTTCGGCCAGCAGCGTGCCGTAGCCGGTGGGCGTGAAGAATCCGCCCAGGCCCGAGCCTGCCGCCCGCAGGCGCTCGGCCAGCGTGCCTTGCGGCACGCATTCGTAGTCGATCAAGCTGTCGGCATAGGCCGATTCGAACGCCTGGGACTCCGCGCCGCGCGGATACGAGGCGATCAGCTTGCGCACGCGGCCCAACCGGATCAGCCGCGCCAATCCGCTATCGCGGGCGCCGCTGTTGTTGCACACCACGGTCAGCTCACGCGCGCCCTGCTCCACCAGCGCATCGAGCAATTCGACGGGTTGGCCGGACAGGCCGAAACCGCTGACCAGGACGGTGGCGCCGTCCGGGACATCCCCCACCGCTTGCGCGGCGCAATCTACTGTCTTGTTCATCATGGCGGCCATCAAAGGGAGTGGGAAAGAATGGCGGTGGCCTGGCTGGACAGCACCCCGCCATTGCCGTGCACCAGCGCGACGTCGGCCTTGGGCACCTGGCGTTCCCCTGCCTCGCGGCGCAGTTGCGCCACGGCCTCGATGACGAGGAAGATGCTGTACATGCCCGGATGCGTGAACGACAGGCCGCCACCGTTGGTGTTCATCGGCAGGTCGCCGCCCGGCTCGATGCGCCCGCCGCCGATGAACGCGCCGCCCTCCCCCTTGGCGCAGAATCCCAGGTCTTCCAGAAAAAGGATGGGATTGATGGTGAAGGCGTCGTAGAGTTCGACCAGGTCGATGTCGGCGGGAGTCAATCCGGCTTCCGCGAACGCGGCCCGGCCGGAGTCCACCGCGGGCGTGACGGTCACGTCCGGCATGCACGATATCTGCCGGTGCCAGTGGGCGTGCCCGGCGCCCAGCACATAGATCGGGCGCGGATGAAGGTCGCGGGCCCGTTCGGCGCGCGTGACCACGAAGGCGCCGGCGCCGTCGGTCACCAGGCAACAGTCGCGCACGGTCAGGGGGTCCGAGATCATCTTGGCGCCCAGCACCTCTTCGATCGTCAGCGGCGTGCGCAGAAAGGCGTCCGGATTCAGTTGCGCCCATTTGCGCGCCGCCACCGCAACCTCGGCCAACTGGCGCCGCGTGGTGCCATATTGGTGCATGTGGCGCGCGGCGGCCAGCGCGTAGCTGGATACCGGATTGAACGGCTTGTAGGGATGCTCGTAGGGCTGCGGGTCCAGCGCCGCCCGCATCTGATTGATCTGCGTGCTGCTGGGCGCGCTGCGCGGGTTGGCGCCGTAGCAGATCAGCACATGCTCGCAGTGGCCGGCCTCGATCGCCATGGCCGCGACCTTCAGGTCGGCGATGAACGACGATCCCCCAAACATGGTGCTGTCTGAAAAGCGGGGCCGGATGCCCAGGTACTCCGCCATCCGCATCACCCACCAGGGCGAGGTCAGGCTCGAGGTGATGATGCCATCGATGTCCTGCATCTTCAGGCCGCTGGCAGCCACCGCGCGGTGGGAGGCCTGGGCGATGATTTCCTGTTCGGAACGGCCTTGGCAGTCGCCCAGGCCGGCCATGCCGGTGCCCAGGACGGCGATCGCGCCGCGATAGCTTCTAGTCATGGCCGCTCCTCCTGTCCCACGAACACCAGCAGCGGCGCGCCCTCCACGGCATCGACCCTGGCGCGGACCCGCAGGCCGATAGCCACCGCTTCCACCGGCATGTCGACCACGCGGCTCATCAGGCGCGGACCTTCGTCCAGATCCACCAGGCACACGGTGTAGTCGCCGCCCTTGTTGCGAACCACGGTGGTGGAATACACCACGCCGTCGCCGCTGGGTTCCACCCAACGCAGGGCGTCGGAACCGCAATGCGGGCAGACTACCCTGGGATAGAAATGATGCCTGGCGCAGGCCTGGCATAGGGGAATGACGAAGCGGCCCTGCGCGAGCTGCTCGAAGTAATGGCGCTCGGCGCTGGGCGCCGGCTCGTTTGCGATTTGCGGCATTGATGTATCCGCCTGCGGGCGGTTGTCTCCGTTGTAGTTCGATCCGCGCCAGGCATGGCCGGCAGAAGTGGATCGATTTTAGGAATGGCTCCCGCCCCTTACCATCCGAAAGATTCGAAGGCTACTTTCGGCATATTCGAAGCGCGCCGGCGCCGCCCGCAAGTCAGAGTAAGATTTACGCCATAACAAACCCCTACATGGCAGGAGCAGTGGAAGATGGCAAAAGTCGGCATGGTTGGTATCGGCCTCATGGGCCATGGCATCGCAAGCAATCTGGTCAAGCACGGACATGCGCTGACGGTGCTGGAGCATCCGGGCAACCAGCCGCTGGACGCGCTGAAGGCCGCGGGCGCGGCCAGCGTGGCCGATGGCGCCACGCTGGCGGCCCAGTCTGACGTGATCATCCTCTGCGTCACCGGCAGCCCGCAGGTCGAGGCGGTGCTGCTATCCGAAGGCGGCGTGCTGGCGGGCCTGCGGCCGGGCACGGTCATCATCGATTGCTCGACGGCGATTCCCTCGTCCACCGTGAAAGTCGCGCAGGCCGTGACGGAATGCGGCGGCCGCTTCCTGGACGCGCCGATGACGCGCACCCCCAAGGAAGCCGCCGAAGGCCGGCTCAACCTGCTGGTGGGCGGCGATGCCGCGCTGTTCGAGGAATGCAAGCCGCTGCTGGCCTGCTTCGCCGAGAACATCACGCATGCCGGCCCCATCGGCGCCGGGCACCGCATGAAGCTGCTGCACAACTACGTGTCGCTGGGCGTGGTCGCCCTGCTGTCGGAAGCGGCGGCTTGCGCCCTGCGCGCGGACATCGACCCGGCGGTGTTCGCCGACGTGCTGGCCAAGGGCGGCGGCGGCGGCGTGGCGCTGGAGCGCATCAAGCCGTACCTGCTGGAACAGGATCCGTCCTCGCTGCGGTTCTTCATGTCGAACGCGCAGAAGGACCTGTCCTACTACAACACCATGGCTGCGGAAACGGGCGCGGTGCGCGAAATCGGCGCGGCCGTGCAGCACACCTTCGACCAGGCCGTCACGCAAGGCGGCGGCGACCGCTACGTGCCGGAACTGGTGTCGCTGCTGAAGGACCGCTAGGAAGTTCTACCCTGCCATCGCCTCCGTTGCCGCGGACGCGATGGCGGCACTGCGGGCGGCATCGGCCCGCAGTCGGCCGGGCTCAGCTTCCCGCCACCGCCACCGCGCGCGGCAGGCCCCGCGCCGGCAGGCGCAGGGAAATCAGGGCGGCTGCCAACAGCAGCGCGCCCGCCGCCCCGAAGGCTACCCAATGCGTGCCGAAGGTCTCGTAGGCCCAGCCGCCCAGCCATGAGCTGATCATGCCGCCGACCTGGTGGCCCAGGTAGACCAGTCCGTAAAGCACGCCCACCAGCCGCACGCCGTAGACGTCCGCAAGAATGGCCGACGACAAGGCGATGCTGCCGGCCCACGCGATACCGCCCAGGGTGGCGGCGGCGTACAGCTCCCAATGCGCGCCCACCGTGACCAGCGCGAAGAAGCCCAGCCCGCGCACGAGGTAAATCGCAGCCAGGATGGCGCGCCGTTCGACCTGGTCGGACATGCGCCCCAGGACCAGGGTGCTGAAGATAGCGACCAGGCCGATCAGTCCTATGCCCAGCGAACTGGTGGTGGCGTCAAAGCCATGGTCCATCAGCATGGGCACGCCGTGCGTGCCCAGCAGGTTCATGCTGAAGCCACAGGCAAACAGGCCCAGCGCCACCTGCCAGAAAGGCAGCGAGTTCAGCGCCGCGCGCACATTGGGCGCAGGCCGCTTGGAGGCGGCTTTGGCCGGTCCCGCCTTATCGATGATCTGGTGCGGCAGCAGGTCGGTGTGCTCGGGCGCCTCATCTCGCATGACGAAGAGCGCCGCCGGCACCGTCAGCAGCGCGAACAGCACGGCAAAGGCCAACAAGGTCTCCCGCCAGCCCACGGCCGAGATCGCGAAGGTCAGGGTCGGCGTCATCAGCGCAATGCCGGCCATGGAGCCCGTGGAAAGGAAGAACAGCGCCATGCCGCGCTGGCGCGTGAACCAGCGGCTGATCACGGGCGTCAGCGCCACCGGGCTGGTGAAGCCCAGGCCGATGGACAGCGCCACCCCGAAGGACAGCAGAAATTCGATGGGTCCGCGCGCGAAGACCGTCCAGATGATCGACAACACAACGATGGCGGTACCGGTCAGCAGCACGAAGCGGGTGCCGCGCGTGCCGACCAGATAACCCGCCAGCGGCATGGCCAGCCCATAACAGAGCATACCGAGCGCGACGATGCTGGACAGCGTGCTGCGCGTAAAGCCCAGGGATTCCGCGATGGGCAGGAAGAACGGCCCAACCCCCATGCGCAGACCGACGGTCAACAGGGTGAGTACCGTCGCAGCTCCTACGATATTCCAGCCGAAATACCAGCCGCCCGACTCTTGCTTCTCCACTTGTGCTTCTCCTCGATATCTTCTTGTGGCCGCTTTGCGCGCCCAGATTCACCGACGCCGCCAAAAAAGGCGCGGCGGGGGCAAGAAAAAAGAGGCGTGCACCGGCTTGTCGTCGTCGGCGGGCTAAAGCCGCCGGACGTGTCATATTACTCCCGGCTATATGCCTGCTCCGGTCGAAATCCGGGAATCTGTTCGGTGAGCGGTCACCGAAGCGCTGTATATTGCTCGCCATTTCGTAGCGCCCGAAGCAGACCGTGAAGTCCAAGACCTCGATGTTCGCCCTGTCCCGCCAGGAAATCGCCCTGGTGCTGGTCACCATGCTGTGGGGAAGCACCTTCCTCATCATCCACATCGCCATGCAGCACAGCGGGCCGCTGTTCTTCGTGGGCGTGCGCTTTACCATCGCCGGACTGATGGCGCTGCTGATGTTCCGCAAGCACATGGCGGCGATCACCCGCCAGGAGGTCGGCGCCGGCATCGCCATCGGCTGCGCCCTGTTCCTGGGCTACTTCCTGCAGACCTACGGCTTGCAGACCATCACCAGCAGCCAGTCCGCCTTCATCACGGCGATGTACGTGCCTATCGTGCCGCTGCTGCAATGGGCCGTGCTGAAGAAGCCGCCCGGCCTGATGAGCTGGGTGGGCGTGGCGCTGGCCTTCGCCGGGCTGATCCTGCTGGCGGGTCCGCAAGCAGGCGCCCTGAACTTCAGCGCGGGCGAAGCCGCGACGCTGGCCGGGGCTGCGGCGATTGCCGCCGAGATCATCCTGATCGGCCACTTTGCCAAGAAGGTCGACAGCCGCCGCGTCACCTTCGTGCAGTTGCTGACCGCCGGCCTGGTGTCGTTCGCGCTGATGCCCGTCATGGGCGAAGCCGTGCCCGAATTCTCCTGGCTGTGGGCGGGCGCCGCGATCGGCCTGGGGCTGGCCAGCGCCATCATCCAGCTCACCATGAACTGGGCGCAGAAGTCGGTGTCTCCCACCCGCGCCACCGTCATCTATGCGGGCGAGCCCGTGTGGGGCGGCATCGTGGGACGCCTGGCCGGTGACCGGCTGCCGGCGCTGGCGCTGGTGGGCGCGGGGCTGATCGTGGCCGGCGTGCTGGCGAGCGAAGCCAAGATTGGGCGCAAGAAGAAGCCGCAAGCCGCGACCCGGGGCGCGGAAGGCGCCGACTAGCGCGCCAGGCGCGCGATCAGGCCGGCCTGAGCGGGGTATAGCCGTTGCAGTTCGGCAGCGTCGGCCAACTCGAACTCGCTGAACTCGAAGCCCGGCGCCACCGTGCAACCGGCCAAGGCGTAACCGGCCAGGTCGGCCGGATTGGCCAGTTCCGCCGCGAACCAGCTGCCGGCCGGCACAAGCGCCTGGAACACGGCATCGGGGTCCGCCAGCGCATCGCCCAAGCGCAGGCAGCGGTAGCCGCCATCCGGCGCCAGCACATGGACATGCAACGCATTGCCCGCATGGAAATGCCAGAGCTCGTCGGACCGGATGCGGTGCCAGGTGGACCAGGCGCCGTCGCACAACAAGTAGTAAATGGCGGTGCTGGCCGAGCGGAGCGCGCCGTCGCCGCGCGTCACGGAGTCAGCGGCGCGATAGGTCTCGCGGTAGTAGCCGCCTTCCGGATGCGGCAACAGGTCCAGGCGGTGAATCAGATCGGCGGCGGATGCGGTCATGGCGGGACGGGCGCGTGAGGAATGGCGCCAGTCTAGAGCAAAGCCGCAAGTCCTAGGCGGCCTGCTCCAGGAACGCCTGCAAGGCAGGCACCGTATTCAGCACATGCTGGCGCATCGCCGCTTCGCAGCGCGCCGGGTCGCGGGTCTGCAGCGTGGCGATCAGTTCCTGGTGCGATTCGCGCACCCGCAGGACGCGGCCAGGCTGCGCCACCCACAGGCGCATATAGGGTTCGACGACGGAATGCAGTTCGGATATCTGGCGCAGCAGGCGCGGCTGCTGGCAGAAGCTGCACAGGTATTCGTGGAATTCGCGGTGCGCGGTGATCCAGTCCAGGTGTTCGCCCGGCCCCTGCTCCAGCTGCTCCAGCAGCAGGGACAAGCGGCGGATGTGCTCGGCGCCCATGTGCAGCACCGCGTTGCGCATGGCCAGGCCTTCCAGCACGGAGCGCATTTCGAACACTTCCAGCATTTCCTGCTGATTCAGGCCACGCACCACCGCGCCGCGGTTGGCGCGGATCTCGACCAGTCCTTCGGAAGCCAGACGGCGCAAGGCGCCGCGCACCGGCATGCGGCTGGTGCCGATCTCGGCCGCGACCACCTCGGGTACCAGGCGCTGGCCGGGCGCGTAGCGGCCCAGGCGGATTTCGCGCTGCAGGTGCAGGTACGCCTCGTCTTCGGCGCTGATCGCTGTCTTCTGGAATTGCAGCATTGGGGATCCAGGGTTAGGGCCAGTCAACACTAAAAGGAGCCTCGCACAGGCCCCACGAAGCCGCCATGATAGATAACCGCAAAAATAACACAAATTGGATCCAGTGATCCATGGATGCAAATCCTAATAGTCCTGGACCGCCTGCTTGCGTCTAATCCCTGCACGCACTCCATAACGCGATCAAGGGGAATTCATGAAGTTTCGTCTCATCCGGGCGCTGGCAGGCGCCGCCGCCGTCGCCTTCGCAAGCCAGGCCGGCGCCCAGGCGATCGACTGGCCGCAGCATCCGGTGCGCATCGTCGTGCCCTTCCAGGCCGGTTCCGCCACCGACCTGATTTCACGCCAGCTGGGCGCCGCGCTGTCGACGGAACTGGGCCAACCCTTCGTCGTCGAGGCTCGTCCGGGTGCCGCGGCCGCCATCGGCAGCGCCTCCGTCGCGCGCGCCACGCCCGACGGCTACACGCTGCTGATGGGCGGCCCCGCCGCCATCGTCACCAACCGCTTCCTGCAGAAGCGCCTGTCCTACGACCCCGACGCCTTTGCGCTGGTGTCGATGGTGGCCTACACGCCCAACATCCTCTTGGCCAACCCGTCGCAGCCGTTCAAGACCCTGCCGGAAATGGTGGCCTACGCGCGCGCCAACCCGGGCAAGCTGACCTATGCCTCGTTCGGCACCGGCACCACGTCTCACATGGCGGGCGAAATGCTCAAGTCCGTGGCCGGCATCGACATCCTGCACGTGCCGTACAAGGGCGCGGGCGAAGCCATCCCGGCGCTGCTCAGCGGCCAGGTGTCGATGTATTTCGACACCATCATGACCGGCCTGCCCCAGGCCAAGAGCGGCGCGCTGCTGGCGCTGGGCATGTCCAACGCCAAGCGCTCGGCGCTGGCGCCGGAGATCCCCACCATCGCGGAGCAAGGCTACGCGGGCTACGACATCGCGCCTTGGTATGGTCTGGTCGCCCCCGAAGGCACGCCCGCCCCGGTGCTCGACAAGCTCAACCGCGCCGTCAACAAAGTGCTTGCCGATCCGGCGCTGCGCAGTAAGCTCGCGGAAGCCGGCGCGGAGCCCCGTGGCGGCAGCCGCGAGGAATTCGCGGCTTTCATCAAGGCCGAAATCCCGCGCACCAAGCAGCTGATCGATCAGGCCGGCATCACGCCCCAGTAATCTTCATCACGAGTTCCCGCATCCATGTCTTTACCCTTCGATTGGTCTTTCCCCTATGCCTCCCGCAAAATGCCGGTCCTGGCCGCCAACGCGGTCGCGACCAGCCAGCCGCTGGCGGCGCAAGCCGGGCTGCGCATGCTGCTGGCCGGCGGCAATGCCGTGGACAGCGCCATCGCCACCGCCATCGCGCTGACGGTGGTCGAACCCGTCATGAACGGCATCGGCGGCGACATGTTCGCGCTGGTCTGGCATGACGGCCAATTGCACGGCCTGAACTCCAGCGGCTGCGCGCCCGCCGCGTGGACGCCGGACTACTTCGCCGGTCGCGACGCCATGCCCGGCACCGGCTGGGGCACGGTGACCGTGCCGGGCCAGGTTGCGGGCTGGAAGGCCTTGTCGGAACGCTTCGGCAAGCTGCCTTTCGCGCAGCTGTTCGAACCCGCCATCGCCTATGCCGAGGAAGGGTTCGCGGTATCGCCCACCATCGCCCGCCAATGGGCCACGCAGGCGCCCAAGCTGGCGCAGGAGCCGGGCTTCGCCGCCGCCTTCCTGCCCGAGGGACGCACGCCGCAGGCCGGCGAATGGTGGCGCTTTCCCGCGCAAGGCAAGACGCTGCGCGCCATCGCCGAAAGCGGCGGCGAGAGCTTCTACCGCGGTGAACTCGCCCAGAAGATTGCCGATTTCGCCAGCCAGACCGGCGGCGCGCTCGGCGCCCAGGACCTGGCCGAACACCGCCCCGAATGGGTCGCGCCAATCTCGCAATCGTTCCGCGGCTACGAGCTGCATGAGATTCCGCCCAGCGGCCAGGGCATCTCGGCGCTGATGGCGCTGGGCATGTTGGAGCAGTTCGACCTGGAAAGCATGGGCCGCGACAGCGCGGACTACTACCACGTCAGCATCGAAGCGATGAAGCTGGCTTTCGCCGACCTGCACCACCACGTCGCCGATCCGCGTCATATGCGCACCAGCGCTGCCGCCCTGCTGGACCGCTCCTACCTGGCCGAACGCGCACGCCAGATCTCCATGGATCGGGCCAGCATGCCGGTCGCAGGCACGCCCGCCACCGGCGGCACCGTGTACCTGACTGCGGCCGACGCCAGCGGCACCATGGTGTCCTTCATCCAGTCCAACTACCACGGCTTCGGTTCCGGCGTGGTGGTGCCGGATACGGGCATCAGCCTGCATAACCGCGGCCTGAACTTCGTGCTCACGCCGGGCCATGCCAACCAGGTCGCGCCGCGCAAGAAGCCGATGCACACCATCATCCCCGCGTTCGTCACGCGCGGCGGCCAGCCGCTGATGTCGTTCGGCGTGATGGGCGGGTCGATGCAGGCCCAAGGCCATCTGCAGATGGTTACGCGCCTGGCGGCGTTCGGCCAGAATCCGCAGGCCATGAGCGACGCGCCGCGCTTCCGCGTGGAAAAAGGCCCGGTGGTCAACGTGGAATCGCACTTGCCCGCGGACGTGGTCGACGCGTTGCGCGCGCGCGGCCACAACGTCGCGGTGGCTCCTGCGGACAGTCTGGAGTTCGGCTCGGCGCAGCTGATCTGCCGCCTGCCGCAAGGCGGCTACGTGGCCGCTTCGGACTCGCGCCGCGACGGCCAGGCCGTCGGCTTCTGAGCCCACGTCGGCCAGGCGCCCGGCCTGGCCGGGCTCGACGCGCCGAGCATCGCCGCCGCTGCCGGCGGCGATGCGCATTTCAGGCTATCGGATCACGCGGCACAGACAGTCGCCAGCGTGATCGTCCAGGCCTGCACGCCCTAGGGCGACGCTTGCGGCCCCGCGATCAGCAAGACATAGCGCCGGCTCGAGTAGACGGGCGCCAGCACCGTGCCCAGTTGCTCGCGCACTCGCGGCAAGTCCGCTTTTTCCACCGCCAGAAAGACCCTGCCGCTCTCCCGGGGCAACACAGTCGCCACGCCGTCCACCGGCACCAATCCGGCCTGCCCGCGCGAGTAGTAGCGCGCCGAAAACGGCAGGCTGTCGACGAAGTAGAACTTTTCCTTGGACGCCATCAACGCATCCGCCCTGGCGACCAACTGCTTTTCCGTTTTGAGCCGTTCCGGGTTGGCCTGCAGCATGGCGCAGAAGACGATCACCGCAACCGGGGCCAGCGCCATGCAGGCCAGCGCGGCACGGCCCGGCGCAGAAGCGCGGGCGCGGCTCAGGCATACGCCTATCGCCAGGGCCAGCGGCGGCAAGGCCGGCATCACGTAGGTCCACAGGATGTTGCCCGACAAGGTGAAGAAGACCGGCGTGGCTGCGCCCCAGGCCAGCAGATAGGTCCAGCGCGGACGGCGCAGCCATCTCCTGGCCTGCGCCGCGGTCCCGCAGCCCCGCCAGCGGCGCGCAAGCAGCCAGACGCCGAACAGCCCCCAAGGCAGCGATGCCACGACGCCGTCCAGCCAGATGGCGCCATAGGGCCGGCGGTGCGCTGAACCGTAGAGGTCCCCGCTCCAGCCCGCATCGACGAAGCGCAGGAAGTGTTCGCCGACGATGAAGTACTGGAGGAAGCCCGGCGTCTTGATTTCCGCCGCCACGTACCAGGGCAGGACCAGGACAGCCAGCATGATGGCGCCCGCCACCCACGGCAGGCGCCGCAGGTCGGCCCTGGCGGTCCCCTGCCACAGCATCCACGGCACGATGGCGCCCGCCACCAGCACTGCGGCCAGCGGGCCCTTGGACAAGAGGCCGATGGTCAGCCCCAGGAAGAAACCGTAGCGCCATAACCCCGCCGCGGGCCCGCGCGACAGGATGAATGACGCCATGCTGAGCGTGACGCCCAAGGCCAGGAACGGATCGGTCAACACCGCCCCGGCCGCGACCAGGGGCAGGAACATGGAGGCGTACACCAGCACGGCCCATCTGGCGGCCTGCGCCGTGTACAGGCGGCGGCCCAGCGCATAAAGAATGGCGAGCGTCGCCGCCGTGGCCAGCAGTGACGGGAACCGGATGCTGAATTCGCTCAGGCCCAGCAGCCGGATCGACAGCGCCTCGGCCCAGAATCCCAGCGGGGGCTTGCCCCAGAACGGCACGCCCGGCGCGAACCAGGGCGTGATCCAGTCGCCGCTTTCCGCCATCAGCCTGGCGATCTCCGCGTAGCGCGGCTCGGACGTGTCGGCGAATGGCACCAGGACCATCGCCAGCAGGCGCACGCCCAATATCGCCGCCAGGCCGGCGGCCACCGCCCGGGCGCTCAGCTGCAAGCTGCATCCCTCCCATAGCCCGACGCCGTCACGCCCGCGGAACCGCTGTGCTGGACGTCGCGCACCAGATAGACCGGCCGCTGCTTGCTTTCCAGGTAGGTCTTGCCCACATACTCGCCCAGCAGGCCGATGGTGATGAGCTGCACGCCGCCCATGAAGGTCATCATCGCCATCAGCGAGGGATAGCCCGCAACGTCATCGCCGAATATCAAGGTCTTGAAGATGATGCCGGCGCCGAATACGGCGCCACCCAGGGCCGCGACCGCGCCCAATCCCGTCGCCCAGCGCAAGGGCGCGGTGGAAAACGAAGTGATGCCTTCCATCGCCAGGCGGAACAGCGCCAGGTAGCTCCATTTGGTGGTGCCGGCGGCGCGCGGCTCGCGGTCGTAGTCGATGATCCGGGTCGGCATGCCCACCCAGGCATACAGCCCCTTCATGTAGCGGCAGCGTTCGGGCAGCTGCATCAGCGCCGTCACGGCGCGCCGGCTCATCAGCCGGAAATCGCCGGTATCGGGCGGGATCGCAGCCTTGCTCAGGCGGCTCAGCAGGCGGTAGTAGGCGTAGGCGGAGAACCGCTTGAAGGCGCTCTCGCCCGCGCGGCTGCGCCGCCGCATGCTGACGACGTCCGCGCCCTCCTGCCAGGCGCGGACCATCTCGGGGATGACCTCGGGCGGATCTTGCAGATCGGCGTCCAGCACGATGACCGCGGCGCCGGCCGCATGCTCTATCCCCGCCGTCATCGCGGCCTCCTTGCCGAAGTTCCGGCTCAGCCGGACCAGCTTGATGCCGCGCTCCTCGCGCAGCAAGGCCTGCAGGTATTCGGCGCTGCCGTCGCTGCTGCCGTCGTCCACGAATACGATTTCGTACGGCAGCCCCAGCGCCTTCAACACCCGCCGCAGGCGCTCGTGGCAGGCCGGCAGCACCTCCCTCTCGTTGAGGAAGGGAATGATGACGGACAGCTGTATCGGGCTGATTGCGCCCAGCACAGCGATATCGATATCGGGTCTGGCATTCATCGGATCGCCTCTCTGTCGGGCCTAGTCCCGGGCAAGCGCCGGTTTCGACAGTTCAAGTTCGTCGGCGTCGTCATTCCTGTGCGCCAGGCGGTACAGGGCCGGCAGCACCAGCAGCGTGAGAATGGTGGAAGAAATGATGCCGCCGATCACCACCGTGGCCAGCGGGCGCTGCACTTCGGCGCCCGTGCCGGTGGCGATCGCCATCGGCACGAAGCCCAGCGAGGCCACCAGCGCCGTCATCAACACCGGGCGCAGGCGCGTCAGCGCGCCGATGCGCACGGCCTCGGCCACCGACTTGCCCTCTTCGCGCAGGCTGCTGATGAACGACAGCATGACCAGGCCGTTCAGCACCGCCACTCCGCACAGCGCGATGAAGCCCACCGCCGCGGTGATGGAAAGCGGAATGCCGCGCAGCCACAAGGAGATCACGCCGCCGGTCAGCGCAAAGGGAATGCCGGTGAACACCAGCAGCCCGTCCTTGACGTTGCCGAACATGGCGAACAGCAGGGCGAATACCAGCAGCAGCGCCGCCGGCACCACGATCTGCAGGCGCTTGGCCGCGGATTGCAGCTGCTCGAACGTGCCGCCCCAGGACGTCCAGTAACCCGCAGGCACCTGCACTTTCTCGCCGATAGCCGCGGTGGCCTCAGACACGAACGAGCCCAGGTCACGGCCCCGCACGTTGGCGCTGACCACGATGCGGCGCTTGCCGTCCTCGCGCGAAATCTGGTTGGGGCCCGGCGCCAAGTCGAAGGTGGCGACCTCGCTCAGCGGGATGTAGGCCGCCTGCGCCTGGCCTTCCTGCCTGGGCAGGGCGACAGGCAGCTTCTTCAGCGCCGCCAGGTTCTCGCGCACGGCTTCGGGCAGGCGCACCACGATGTCAAAGCGCCGGTCGCCCTGGAAGAAGGTCCCTGCCTCGCGGCCGCCCACCGCAATGGCCAGGGTGTCCTGCACGTCCGCCATGCTCAATCCATAGCGCGCGGCGCGGGCGCGGTCGATGTTGACTGTGAGCATGGGCAGGCCGGTAGTCTGCTCCACCTTCACTTCCGAGGCGCCCGGTATGGTCTGCAGGACCTCGGCGATCTCGGCCGCCGTGCGGTTCAGCACGTCGTTGTCGTCGCCGAACACTTTCACCGCCACATCGCTGCGCACGCCCGAGATCAGCTCGTTGAAGCGCAGCTGGATGGGCTGGGAGAACTCATAGTTGTTGCCGGGGACTTTGTTGGCTTCCTCCTGGATCGCCGCCAGCAATTCGGCGCGGGTCTTCCTGGGGCTGGGCCACTGGTCGATAGGCTTGAGCATGATGTAGCCGTCGGAAATGCTGGGCGGCATGGCATCGGACGCGATCTCTGCCGTGCCGGTACGGGCGAATACGCGCTCGATCTCCGGGAACTTCTGCTTCAGCCGGGTCTCCAGCTGCTTCTGCATCTCGACCGACTGCGTCAGGCTGGTGCCCGGGATCCGCAGCGCCTGGATCGCCATGTCGCCTTCGTTCAGGTTGGGAATGAACTCGCTGCCCATGCGCGCCGCCAGCACCCCGCTCAACACCACGAAGACGGTCGCGCCGGCCAGGATCAGCGGCGTGCGGCGCAGCGCGATTTCAAGCAAGGGCTCGTAGCGGCGCTTGGCCCAGGCCATCAGGCGATTCTCTTTTTCAGAGACGTTGTTGCCCATGAACAGCGCCACCGCCGCGGGCACGAAGGTCACGGACAGGATCATCGCCCCCAGCAACGCCAGCACCACGGTCAGGGCCATGGGATGGAACATGCGCCCTTCCACCCCGCTAAGCGCGAAGATGGGCAGGTACACCACCATGATGATCAACTGGCCGAACAGCAGCGGCCGCCGCGCCTCTCGCGCTGCCGCGAAGACCTCGTGGAAGCGTTCGCTGCGCGTCAGCGGCCTGCCATGGTGCGCCCGCGCATGGCTCAGGCGCCGCACGCAGTTCTCCACGATGACCACCGCGCCGTCGACGATGATGCCGAAGTCCAGCGCGCCCAGGCTCATCAGGTTGGCGCTGACCTTGTAGGTCACCATGCCGGTGAAGGTGAACAGCATGGACAGCGGGATGATCATGGCGGTGATCAGCGCCGCGCGGATGTTCCCCAGGAACACGAACAGGATGACGATGACCAGCGCCGCGCCTTCCAGCAAGTTCTTCTTGACCGTAGCGATGGCCTTGTCGATCAGGTTGGTGCGGTCGTAGACCGTCACGGCCTGTACGCCGGCCGGCAGCGATTTGTTGATGGCTTCCAGTTTGACGGAAACGGCCTGCGACACCGCGCGGCTGTTCTCCCCTATCAGCATGAACACCGTGCCCAGCACCACTTCCTCGCCGTTGCTGGTCGCCGCGCCCGTGCGCAGCTCGCGCCCGATGGACACCTCGGCCACGTCACGTATGCGGATCGCCTGGCCTTCTACTGTCGCCAATACCACGTCGCGGATGTCGTCCATGGACTTGACCTGCCCGGGCGCCCGGATCAGGTACTGCTCGCCCTTGCGCTCGATGTAGCCTGCGCCGATATTGGCGTTGTTCCGTTCCAGCGCGGTCATGATGTCGGTCAGCGCCAGCCCGTAGGAGGCCAGCTTCTCGGTGCTGGGGGCCACCTGGTATTCCTTGGCGTAGCCGCCAATGGCGTTGATCTCGGTCACGCCAGGGATGTTGCGCAGCTGCGGCTTGATGATCCAGTCCTGGATCTCGCGCAAGTCCATGGGGGTGTAGGGCGTGCCGTCCGGCTTGCGGGCGTCGTCCCGAGCCTCCACCGTCCATAGATAGATCTCGCCCAGGCCCGAGGAGATCGGCCCCATCATGGGCGTCACGCCTTCGGGCAGGTTCTCCTTCGCTTCCTGCAGGCGCTGGTTCACCAGCTGGCGGGCGAAGTAGATGTCAGTGCCGTCCTTGAAGATGACGGTCACCTGCGACAGGCCATAGCGCGACAGCGAACGCGTCTGCTGCAGCCCCGGCAGGCCGGCCATCACCGTCTCGATCGGATAGGTGACACGCTGCTCGGTCTCGAGCGGCGAATAGCCTGGCGCACCGGCATTGATCTGGACCTGCACGTTGGTGATGTCCGGCACCGCGTCGATGGCGAGCCGGGAATAGTTGTAGACGCCGATGGCGGCCATGCCCAGGGTGACGAACAGCACCAGCCAGCGTTGTTCGATGGCGAAACGGATCAAGCGTTCAAACATGTTCCGCCTCGTCTCAGTGCGCGTGCTCGGCGCCGGCCTTGCCCAGCTCCGACTTGAGGACAAAAGTGTTTTCGACCGCATAGCGCGTGCCGGGCGCAAGTCCCGACAGCACCTCGACCCGGTCGTCCGAAGCCTTGCCCAGTTTCACCGGCTGCACCAGAAAGCCGCCCGGCACCTCCACGAACACGGTGGGCTCGTTGTCGACGGTCTGGACCGCGTCGGCCGCCACCGTTACCGCGGCGTCGGACATCCGGGTCACCACGTCGACCGAGACAAACAGCCCGGGACGCCAGGCCATGTCCGGATTCTCCAGCGTGACCCGCGCGGTAGCCGTACGCGTCTGCTGCCCCAGCAGAGATCCTATATATGAAACCGTGCCTTCCGCCTTGCCGGCAAACGCCGCAGAGCTCACGCTGGCCGCTTCGCCCACGCGCACGTCCTGCAGGTCCTTGGGCGCGATCACGAATTCAGCCCATACCGTGCGCAGGTCCGACAAGGTGAAGATGCTGGCGTTGTCCGGCAGCGCTTCGCCCAGCGCGATGTGCTTTTCCACCACCACGCCGTCGAAGGGCGCGCGGATCTCCAGGCTGCCCAGGTCCTTGGAGCGCGGCTCGGCGCCCACCGTCCGCAGCTTCTGCTCGGCGTTCTGCACGGCGATATCGGCCTCCTGCAGCGCGGTGCGCGCCGCCTGGTAGTCCTGCTCGGCGGACACCTTTTCCTGCCACAGGCGCAGTTCGCGCCTGTGGGTCTGGGCGGCAAGATCGCGCCGCTTGGCCGCGGCCAACCATTCGCTGCGCAGCTCGGACAGCGCCGAGCTGGACAAGGTGGCCAGCAGCTCGCCCTTTTTGACCTGCTGGCCCAGGTCCGCCGACACGCTTTGCACCACGCCGGCCATGCGCGGCACCACGTGCGCGGTGCGGTCCGCGTTGAATTTGATTTCGCCCGGGAACTGGACGGACGTCGCCAGCGCCGCAGGCGCGGCGGCTTCGGACTTGATGCCGGCCACCGCGATCTGCTCGGGCGTCAGCGCGATTTTTTCCTGTTCCTTCGGCGCCTCCGCGCCTTGTTCCGTCTCGGCATGCCCGTGGTCCGCTTCGCCCGCGGCCTGCGCCGGGTACGCGGGCGCCAGCAGCAGCGCCACGCACAGGCCGGCCGCCGTCCACATCATGGGGTGTTGCTTGTTTTTGTGTTTTGCCATTTCTTATGCTCGTTTCAACGTCCGAGAATGCGGTCGATATCCGCGGAAGCCTGGTACACGGATGCCAGCACCGTCAGGTAGGCGATGTTTCCGTCGGACAGGGTGCGCTGCGCGTCCAGCACTTCCAGGAAGCCGAACTTCCCTGCTTCGAAGCCCTTGCGCGCGGCGTCATAGGCCTGGGTGGCGCCCGGCAGCACCGCGGTCCGGTACTCGCGCGCGGAGCCCACCGCCAGATCGAAACGGGTCACGGCCTGCAGCAGTTCGCCCATCAGGCTGGATTCCAGCTCGCGGAATTGGTCCTGCGCCTTGTAGGCCTGCATGGTGGCGGCGTAGACATTGCCCTGGTTGCGGTCGAAGATCGGCAAGGGAATGGAAACGCCAAGCTGGGCCTTGTTGCGGCCTGCCTCGTTATCGCGGGCCACGCCCGCGCTCAAGGTGATGTCCGGATAGCGCTTGCTCTTCTCCACCTCCAGCTGCGCCTGCCCCAGGTCGACGGCGAGCTTGCCGCCCTGCATCCTGGGCGTTGCGGCCAGGCCAGCGCGCAGCTCGTCGATGGACGCCCGCTCCGGCAACGTTTTTAGATCCCCACCCACGCTGGCGAAGCCAGGCTCCGCTTCGCCCCAGAGCAGGCCGAGCTTGCGGCGCGCGCCCAGCAATGCCGCCTCGGCGCCGCGCGCCTCGATGCGCGCATTGGCCAGAGCGACCTGGGCCTTGCTGCCTTCCAGCGGTGGCGCCTTGCCCGCGGCCACGCGCCTCTCGGCCAGCCGCAAGGCGCCACTGGCGATGTCCACGGTGCCGCGCGTCACCCGCACGGATTCCTGCGCCACCGCCACGTCGAAGAAAGCCGCAATGACCGCCGCCCGCAGACCGGCCCGCGTGCCCGCCACGTCCTGGCGCGCCAGGTCGCGGGACAGGCCTGCCGCCTTGACCCGGGCGGCGCGCTTGCCGCCCGTCTCCAGCGGCACGTTCAGCATGGTGGTGGTGGTGCGCGTGGCCGATTTCGTATCGTCCACGCTGACGTCGATGGAAGGGTTGGGCAGCAGGCCCGCCTGCGTCAGCAGGCCTTCGGTCGCCGCGGCCTCGTTCTTCGCCGCGGCGAATCCGGGATTGCGTTCGAGCGCCGCGGCCAGGGCATGCTCCAGCGTCAGCACGGCGCCTGTCTGGCTCTGCGCCATGGGTGCGGGAGCGCGGGCCGCGCCTGCGTCCTGGGCGGATGCGGACGCGGACGCGGCGATCATCAGGGCCGCCAGGGTCAGCGGCAAGGCAGATACATGCATGGTTCAACCAAGGAAGGTGCGAGCCGGCAATGTATCCAGACGGGCGCGTCAATCGACCGACAGAAAAATGACATTTCCGTAAGGTTCTCGGGCCTTACAAAAACGTAATCAGGGAGTTCGGGAATTGACGGACATCGGTCCGTAGAGTGTCACCGTCGCTACACAAACAGCGTGTATGCGCCTGACGGAACACCGCTACCGGCGCCACGCCCAACCTGGGAGATATCCATGAAGATCAAAACCGTCGCCGCCGCCCTCGCCCTGGGTTCCGCGTTGGCCCTTCCCTTTGCCGCCAGCGCCTCCAGCACCTGGCACCAGACCAATACGGAAATCGGCTACGCCATCGCGCCGGACCACGCCACCGCCGGCAAGACACGCGAAGAAGTGAAAGCCGAGCTGGCCGTGGCCAAGTCCGACCCGAAGCAGTGGTTCCTGACCAATCTGAACGCCGCCAAGCCGGGCTGGGTCAGGCAAGGCACCTCCCGCACCCGCGCGGACGCCATGGCGGAAATCGAGGCCATGACGCCGGCCGAACGCGCCCGCCTGGACGCGATCTACACCCCGGGCTGAACCGCCGGCCCCGTGGCGGACGCGTCCCGCGTGCCTGCCGGCGCTGCGCAGGGCGGCTGGGCCGCCCTGTTTGCGTTTCTTTCCCCGCCACGATTCCGCCTAGAATAGGACGCAGGATCCGAGGACTTCCGCGCACTCTTTTTATTCCGCTGATATGAAAGTACTCGTAATCGAAGACGAAAAAAAACTCGCCGAGTACTTGCGGCGAGCGCTGACCGAACACAACTACGTCGTCGACGTGGCCCTGGACGGCGTCACCGGCCTTCATCTGGTCCGTGAAAGCCAATACGACCTCGTCCTGCTGGACGTGATGCTGCCGGCCATGGACGGCTTTTCCGTGCTGGCCGAGATCCGCAAGACCAGCCGCGTCCCCGTCCTGATGCTGACCGCGCGCGACAAGCTCGAAGACCGGGTCAAGGGCCTGCGCGACGGCGCCGACGACTACCTGGCCAAGCCTTTCGCCTTGTCGGAGCTGCTGGCCCGCGTGCTGGCGCTGGGCCGGCGCAGCGGCCACGGCCAGACCGAAACCATCGGCCAGAACGTGCTGCGCATCGACGGGCTGGAGCTGGACCTGCTGCGCCGGCGCGCCAGCCGCGACGGCGTGCGGCTGGACCTGACCGCCAAGGAATTCACCTTGCTGGCGCTGCTGATGCGCAAGCAGGGAGAAGTCCTGTCGCGGCTGGAGCTGGCCGAACAGGTGTGGGACATCAACTTCAACAGCAACACCAACGTGGTCGAGGTCGCGATCCGCCGCCTGCGCGGCAAGGTCGACGAACCCTTCGACAAGAAGCTGTTGCATACCGTGCGCGGCATGGGCTACGTGCTGGAACCGCGGAGCGACTGATGTCCGGGCAGCGCCCCAAATCGCTGCATCGCTGGCTGTCGCGCTGGCTGGCGATCCAGACCTTCATCGCACTTGGCCTGGTCTGCGTCGCGGTCTATTACGCGACCAACCTGAACCTGGCCAGCCGCCAGGAAGCCCTGCTGCAACAGAAGGTCGAAGTCGTGCGGCACCTGGTCGAGGAAAACGCCGCCAGCCAGGACTCGACCCGCCTGCGCCACAAGCTGAGCGACTTCTTCTATGGCCGTCCGGATTTCTCGCTGGTGCTGGAAATTGACGGCGAAAAGGTCTATTACGGCAGCCCCATCGCCGGCGACAACGATTTCCACCATGAGCGGCGCATCGCCTTCACGCTGCCCTATCCCGGCGCGCCCGGCGATGCCATGAACGCGGAACTGGTGCTGGACATTTCCAGCGACATCCTGCTGCGCAAGGCCCTGGCCTGGACCCTGTTTGCCTGCGCCCTGGCGGGCGCCATCGTCGTGGCGGCGGTGGGCACGCTGCTGGTGCGCCGCGGGCTGGCGCCGCTGGACGCGCTGGGCAAGCAGGCGGCGCAGCTGTCTCCGGACCGCATCGGCGAACGGCTCGACGAAAGCGGCCAGCCCTGCGAGATCCGGCCGCTGGTGCGCCAGTTCAACGCCGTGCTCCAACGGCTTGAGCGCGCCTACGTGCAGATGGAAGGATTCAACGCCGACGTCGCCCACGAGATGCGCACGCCGCTGGCGACCCTGATCGGCGAGACCGAGTTGGCGCTGAGCACGCGCCCATCGCCGCAAGCGCTGCTGGAAACGCTGGGCTCCAATCTGGAGGAACTGCAACGCCTCTCCAGCATCGTCAACGACATGCTGTTCCTGTCGCAAGCCGACCGCGGCGCGCAGGCCCGAGGCAGCTGGCAGGACAGCCTGTCCGCCATCGTCCAGGAGGTCACGCAGTATCACGAGGCCGAAGCCCTGGACGCCGGAGTCGATATCGCCGTGGTGGGCGATGCGCCGGCCCAGGTCGACCGGACGCTATTTCAGCGCGCCGTGTCCAACCTGGTCTCGAACGCCGTGCGCTATGCCGCCCCGGGCAGCGTGATCGAAGTCGAGATCGCGCGCGGCGCCCCCGAAGAAATCCTGATATCCGTGCGCAACGAGGGTGAGCCGATACCGGAAGAGCATCTGCCGCGGCTTTTCTACCGCTTCTACCGCAGCGACACCTCGCGCGAGTTCGACGCCAACCACCATGGGCTGGGGCTGGCCATCGTCGCCGCCATCGCCCGCATGCACGGCGGCCGCAGCTACGCCAGATCGGCGAACCGGACCACGACCATAGGCTTCAGCATCGCGGCGGCGGACATTACAGAAAGCTAATCCGCCTGTCCGGATTCTGTCCGCGCCCGCTCCCTAGAATTTCTCCATGCCGCTTGAAGACCGGCCGCTACAGCGGCTTTCAAGGGCGCCGGCCTCAGGGAGGCCATCTGCCTCCCCTGGATTGTTGAGATTGCCGGACCACGTTCCATGGAGAAATTATGAATCGTCTGACCCTGTTGATCCTTGCCATTTCCGTTGCCGCTGCGGCCCCGGCTGTCCAGGCCGAGCCGAAGACCCGCGAACAGGTCAGGCTCGAGCTCGAGCAGGCGAAGAACGCCGGGCTGGTCACGTACGGCGAGCTGGACTATCCGCCCGCCATCGCGCCCGCCCAAACCGGCAAGACCAGCGCCCAAGTCGCCGACGAGCTGCAACGCGCCAAGGCCGCCGGCCTGGTCACCTACGGCGAGCTGGACTACCCGCCGTCCCGGCCGGCCACCTCGTCCAAGACGCGTGCGGAAGTACGCGCCGACCTGAACCTGTGGAAGCGCTCGGGCATGGCGGACCTCTATCGCGGATCGCAAGGGCCTGACGTGTTCAGTCTGAAGTACCGCCAGCGCTATGCGGAGTATGTCAGGATGCGTACGGGCGCGGAGTATCGGCAGCAGTTGGAGATCGAGAACGGCAGGCAGTAAGCGCCGCCCGAAGCGCGACTCGGCATACCTACAGCAGGAGCGGCCGCCTCCTCAGTCCTCTTCGACAAATGCCTCCTCGCGCTTCTTGCGGATATTCGGCAAGGCAACCAGCACCACCAGCACTAGCGCCGCGCCCAGCAGGGATGCGGACAGCGGCCGCTCCACGAAAGTCGTGAAATCGCCGCGCGACAGCAGCAGGGCGCGGCGGAAGTTCTCTTCCATCATGGGGCCGAGCACCAGGCCAAGCAGCAGGGGCGCGCCCTCGCAGCGCAGCTTGCTCCAGATGTAGCCGACGACGCCGAAGAAGGCCGTCATGTACAGATCGAAGGTGTTGTAGTTGAGCGAGTAGACCCCGATCGTGCAGAACACCAGGATCGCGGGGAACAGCACGCGGTAGGGAACCTTGAGCAGCTTGACCCAGAGCCCGACCAGCGGCAGGTTGAGTATCACCAGCATCAGGTTGCCGATCCACATCGACGCGATCAGGCCCCAGAACAGTTCGGGATGGCTGGTCATGACCTGGGGGCCGGGTTGGATGTTGTGGATGGTCATCGCGCCCACCATCAACGCCATTACCGCATTGCCCGGAATGCCCAGCGTCAGCAGCGGGATGAAGGACGCCTGCGCGCCCGCGTTATTGGCCGATTCCGGCCCGGCCAGTCCGGCCGGGTGCCCTTTGCCGAAACGCCCGGGTTCCTTGGACAGCTTCTTTTCCAGCGTGTAGGAAGCAAAGGCCGACAGCACCGAGCCGCCCCCGGGCAGGATGCCCAACATCGATCCCACCGCCGTGCCGCGCACGATCGCAGGCGCCGCCTCGCGGATCTCCTGCCGGTTGGGATACAGCGAGCCCACCTTGTCCGTGATCTCGACCCGCTTGTCCTTCAGTTCCAGGTTGTTCATGATCTCGGCAAAGCCGAACACGCCCATCGCCACGATCGCGAAATTGATGCCGTCCTGCAGTTCAGGAATGCCAAAGTCGTACCGGGCCACGCCGGAATTGACGTCGGTGCCGACCAGGCCGAGCAGCAGGCCCAGCAGGATCATGCAGATCGCCTTGACCAGCGAACCGGAGGCCAGCACCACCGCCCCCACCAGGCCCAGCGTCATCAGCGAGAAGTACTCGGCCGGCCCGAACTTGAACGCGACCTCGGCCAGCGGCGGCGCGAATGCCGCGATCAGCATGGTGGCCACCGATCCCGCAAAGAAAGAGCCGATGGCGGCGAGCGACAGCGCGGCGCCGCCGCGACCGTTGCGGGCCATCTGGTGGCCGTCGAGAACCGTGACGACGGCTGACGTCTCGCCTGGCAGGTTGACCAGTATGGCGGTGGTCGAGCCGCCGTACTGCGTACCGTAATAGATGCCAGCCAGCATGATCAGCCCCGCGACGGGCGGCAGCACATAAGTGATCGGCAGCAACATCGCAATGGTGGGCACGGGTCCCAGGCCAGGCAGCACCCCCACCAGCGTGCCCAATACACATCCCAACAGCGCATACAGCAGGTTTTCCGGCGTAAACGCCACGGAGAACCCCAGCATGAGGTTATCGACAAGTTCCATCCCCGCTCCTTGGTGTTTTTATCGTGATACGAAAATAGATCGTAGTACGATATAAAAAGCCAAGAAACCCGGGTTTTTACGGACTGGGGAAGCGCAGTTGAAGAATGGCGGGCGCGCTGCCAATTTGCGCAACCCGCTCGCTACGGTGCAGTGCCGAGGCCATGCCGCTGACGCGGCAAGGCCTCACATCGGCTTGAGATCGACCTCTTTGGCGATCTTGCCAAAGGTTTCCAGGTCGCTCTTCACGCGGGCGGTGGTTTCAGCCGGCGTGGATACGCGCGGAATCATCGCCAGGTCCAGCAGGCGCTGCTTCATTTCCGGCTTGGCGAACTCGCGCGCCAGGGCCTGCTGGATCTTGTCGACGATCTCGTCCGGCGTGCCCTTGGGCGCGGCCAGGCCGAACCAGGCGACCGCGGAGAACCCCGGCAGGCCAGCTTCGGGCGCGGTGGGCACGTCGGGCAGGGCCGCCACGCGTTCCGGGTTGGTGACGAACAAGGGCCGCACCTTGCCGGCCTTGATGAAGGGCGTCTGCACGCCGGTGTTGTCGAGCACCGCGTCGATGTGGCCGCCCAGCAAGTCATTCATGGCCGGGCTGCTGCCCTTGTAGGGCACGATGTTGACCTGCATGCCGGCGGCGCGGGCGAACATGAGCTGGGTCAGATGCTGCTGCGTGCCCAGGCCAGCGTTGCCGAAGGTGATCTTGTTGGGATTCTTGCGGCCGTAGTCGATGAATTCCTGCAGGTTCTTGGCAGGGAATTCATTGTTCGTGACCACCACGAAAGGCAGGTCGACCAGCACCGTGATCTGCTTGAAGTCTTCCAGCGGCTTGTAGCGCAGCTTGTAGACATAAGGATTGACGGCCATGGTGCCGCTGGCGGTCAACGCCAGCGTGTAGCCGTCCGGCTCGGCGCGCGAGACGAACTCGGTACCCAGCACGCCGCCCGCGCCCGGCTTGGCCTCGACGATGGCCGGCTTGCCCAGTTCGGCCTGCAAGGCCTGCGCCGCGAAGCGCGCCAGCATGTCGGCCGACCCGCCGGTCGCGTACGGCAGGACGATCGTGATCGGCTTGCTGGGATAGGAGTCCGCGGCCATCGCGGGCGCGGCGATCCCGGCCGCCAGACAGGCAGCGGCCAGAGTTTTCAGATGCTTGACCATCAATGATTTCCCCTCGTGGTGTAACGACTGCGCTTGCACCCGGGGAAGATTAAGCGGTCCCGTGTTATATGGCTAATCAACAATTAAAATAGATCTCTATCACCAACGTTGATAATCACCCGGGACCGCCATGCTGACCTCGATGGACCTGAACCTGCTGCGCATCTTCGACGCGGTCATGACCGAACGCAACGTTACGCGCGCGGCCTCCGCCCTGCATATGACGCAGCCCGCGGTCAGCAATGCCATCAACCGGCTGCGGCTGACCTTGAAGGATCCGCTGTTCGTGAAGATCCAGGGCGGCGTACTGCCCACGCAGCGCGCCGAACTCCTGTGGCCGCCGATCCGCGACGCGCTGGCCCGCATCGCCGACACGCTGGAACGCAACGACTTCGATCCGGCGCGCTCCGAGGCCGTGTTCCGCATGGCCATGTCCGACTACGTGGCGGACCAGGTCATCCGCCCGCTGTTCGTGGAACAGCAGACCGTCGCGCCCAACGTCCGCATCCACCTGCATCCCTATTCGCTGGACAACGCCGGCGTGCTGCTGGAGAAAGGCGAAGTCGACATGGCGGCGGGCGTGTATTCGAACTTCGGCTCGTCCCTGCGCACCCTGCCGCTGGAAACGCTGACCTACGTCTGCGCCATGCGCAAGGGCCACCCGCTGCTGGCGCAGCCGCGCTTCACGCTGGACAACTTCTTGCGCGCGCGCCACCTGATGGTGAGCCTGTTGGGTACGCCGACCCTGATCGACCATGAACTCGCGCCCCACGGCTACAAGCGCAACGTGGTGCTCACCATCAACCAGTTCGCGCTGGCCCCGCGCCTGCTGGCCGAGACCGACCTGATCTGCGTGGTGCCCCTGAACACCGTGCGCAACAGTCCCTATAGCCATCTGCTGGAAGCAGTGGAGGCGCCCTTCCCCTTCGCCCCGCGCACCGTCAACCTGATCTGGCACGAACGTTCGGACAATATCCCGGCGCATCGCTGGCTGCGCGAAGAGATCCTCAAGGTCTGCCAGGCGCAAGGGATGGTGTTCGATCAGGCGCAGCCGGCTGAGTCTCATCCGTATTGACGTACTGACAAATCATTCACCACAGTGATAATCACTGATACTAATCTTTGATTGGACCGAATGATGGTGCGTCAATAGCATTCTGGTCATCCCACTCCCGGCGCCGTGCGCGCCAGCATCCTGGAGACCAGCGTGACCCAGACCGCATCCGCCCCGGGCGCCCGCCGTTTTCGCGTCGGCTTCGACGTAGGCGGCACGTTCACCGATTTCACCCTGCTTGCCGAGCACACCGGTGAACTGCACTACTACAAGGTGCCTTCGACACCGCATGATCCGTCCGAGGCCATCCAGACCGGCCTGGCCCACCTGATACGCGAACACGAGATCGCCGGTTCCGAACTGGCGCACGTGGGCCACGGCACCACGGTGGCCACCAACATGGTCATCGAGCGCAGGGGCTCGCGCTGCGCGCTGGTCACCACGCGCGGCTTTCGCGACGTGCTGGAGATCGGCCGCCAGACGCGTCCTCACCTGTACGACTACAACGTCACCAAGCCGCAGCCTCTGGCGCCGCGCGAGTGGCGGTTCGAAGTGACCGAACGCATCGGCGCCGACGGTTCGGTGCTGCAGGCGCTGGATGAGGACGAGGTGGTGGCGGTGGCGCGCGCACTGGCCGCGGCCCGCGTCGAATCGGTCGCCATCTGCTTCATGCACAGCTACCGCAATGATGCGCACGAGCGCCGCACCCGCGACATCCTGGCCGAACACCTGCCGGGCGTCTACCTGAGCGTGTCCAGCGAGATCCTGCCGGAATTCCGCGAGTACGAGCGCATGTCGACCACCGCGCTCAATGCCTACGTCGGCCCGCGCATGGCCGGCTACATGCGCAACCTGGTGAGCTCCGTGCGCGCCATGGGCGTGGCGGCCGAGCCGACCACGGTGCACTCCAACGGCGGCCTGATGTCGGTGGAATCGGTGTTGACGGCCCCCGTGCGCACCTGCGTGTCAGGCCCCGCCGCCGGTGTGATCGGCGCGACCGAACTGGGCCGCGTGGCGGGCCTGCCCAATCTGATCACCTTCGACGTGGGCGGCACCAGCACCGACGTGTCGCTGGTGGCCGAGCTGCGGCCGTTGTTCACCTCCAGCCGCCTGGTGGCCGACTATCCGGTCAAGACCCAGATGGTGGATGTGCACGTCATCGGCGCGGGCGGCGGCAGCATCGCGCGCATCGATGACGCCGGCGCGCTCAAGGTCGGCCCGCAGAGCGCGGGCGCGGTGCCAGGCCCCATCGCCTACAACCGCGGCGGCGAAGTCGTGACCATCACCGACGCCCACGTGGTGCTGGGCCGCCTGAATCCGGTTGCGCTGCTGGAAGGCCGCATGGCCGTCCACGCGCGCCAGGCGCGCGAAGCGCTGGAAGCGCAGATCGCCCGCCCGCTGGGGCTGAGCGTCGAAGAAGCCGCTTACGGCATCCTGCGCATCGCCAACTCCAACATGGCGCGCGCGGTGCGCGCGGTCTCCACCGAACGCGGGCATGACATCCGCAAATTCGCCCTGTGCGCGTTTGGCGGCGCGGGCGGCCTGCATGCCGCCGAACTGGCGCGCGACTGCGGCATCGGCACCCTGCTGATCCCGCAGGAGCCCGGCACCATGTGCGCACGCGGCATCCTGCTGTCCGACATTTCCATGGACTTCGTGCAGACCTTGATGGCCTACGCCACCGCCGACGGCTGGACGGTGGTCCGCCAGGCGCTGGCAGCCCTGGCCGGCAAGGCCCGGGCCTGGCTGTCGAGCGAAGGCGTGAATGACGCGGAGCAGCGCCTGTCCGCCGTCATCGACGCGCGCTACCAGGGCCAGAACTTCGAAATCGCCGTGCCGCTGGACGGCATGCAGCTGATGCCGCTGGACGAGTTCGTCGCGGCATTCAGCTCGGCGCACGTGCGCGAGTACGGCTATGACGCCGCCGGCCGTCCGGTGGAGATCGTCAATTGCCGGGTGCGCGCCACCGGCCTGGTGCCGCGCGCGCCGCTGGCCCGCGTGCCGGGCGGCGCCACCGTGGACGGCGCCCTCAAGGAGCGCCGCAACGTGTATTTCGAGGGAGCGGGCTGGGTCGACACACCCATCCTGCGCCGCGCCCTGCTGCCGGTGGATGTGCCGGTGGACGGACCGGCCGTGATCGAGGAAATGAGCTCGACCACCGTCGTGCTGCCGGGCCAGCAGGCGCGCGCCGACGAATACGGCAACCTCATCGTCAACCTCAATTCCTAAGGCGCTGCCATGACCAAGCAATCGACTTCCGCCGCCGGCACCGACACCTTCGATCCCATAGAAATGGAGGTCTTCAGCAACCGCCTGCTGTCCATTACCGAGGAGATGGGCAACACGCTGATCCGTTCGTCCTTTTCCACCAACATCAAGGAGCGCAAGGATTGCTCCGTGGCGCTGTTCGACGCCGCCGGCCGCCTGGTGGCGCAGGCGGCCCACGTGCCGGTGCACCTGGGATCGCTGTCCGGCGGCATAGACGCCGTGCTGCGGCGCTACGGCGCGGCCGGCGTGCGGCCGGGCGACGCCTTCCTGTGCAACGACGCCTATCTGGCGGGCGGCACGCATGCGCCCGACATCACCGTCATCACGCCCATCTTCCACGAAGGCGCGCTGCGCTTCTTCGCGGCCAACATCGGCCACCATACCGACGTGGGCGGCGCCGTTCCGGGCTCCACCTCGCACCATCTGAAGACGGTGTGGGAGGAAGGCATCCGCCTGCCCGCCATGCGCATCGTGCGCGAGGGCGAGTTGGACATGGACCTGCTGGAGATGATCGCGCACAACACGCGCGAACCGGACAACCGCATGCACGACATCCGGGCCCAGATCGCCACCAACGACAAGGGCGCCAGGCTGATGCTGGAACTGGTGCAGCAGTCCGGCCTGCAGACCGTGCTGTCCGCCATCGACAGCATCATGCTGTACACGGAACGGCGCCTGCGCAACCGCATCGCGCAACTGCCCGCCGGCACTTATACCTTCACCGAGCGCATGGACGACGACGGCATGGGCGGCGACCCCGTCACCATCCAGGCCAACGTGCAGGCGCGCGACGGCCAGCTGCACGTGGATTTCACCGGCACCAGCAAGCAGGCGCGCGGCGCCTTCAACCTGCCCGCCAGCGCCTTGAACGCCAGCGTCTACTTCGCGGTGAAGGCCATGCTCGACCCGGAGCTCATGCCCAACAACGGCCTGTTCCAGCCCATCACCATCACCGCCCCCGAGGGCACCATCACCAATCCGCGCTTTCCGGCGGCGGTGGGCGCGCGCGTCACGACCGCGCAACGCGTGGCCGGCACCGTCATCGGCGCGCTGGGCCAGCTGCTGCCGCCCGACCGCGCCATGGCCTCGTGCAACGACGTCATGCCTTCCATGCTGTTCTCCGTGCCCATGCAGGACGGCAAGGGCACCTTCGTCTACCTGGAGACGCTAGGCGGCGGCGCGGGCGGACGGGCGCAGGGCGATGGCATGGACGGCATCCAGGTGCACGTGACCAATACCTCCAACCTGCCTGCCGAAGCGCTGGAGATCGAGTATCCGCTGCTGGTCGAGGAGTACGCGCTGGTCAACGATAGCGGCGGCGCGGGCCGCCATCGCGGCGGCATGGGCATCGCGCGCCAGATCCGCTCGCTGCACGACCAGTTGATCTGCACCATACGCTGCGACGCCGCGCTGTTCGGCGCCGCCGGCTTGAACGGCGGACTGACCGGCGGAACTTCCCGCGTCGTGCAGAACCCCGGCCGCGCGGAGGAGCAACGCCTGCCCAACAAGATCGCCAGCCATCCCTTGGCCAGCGGCCAGTCCGTGCGCCTGGAGACGCCCGGAGGCGGCGGCTACGGCCTGCCCGCCGAACGCGGCGCCGCCGCCATCCGCAACGACGTGCTGGGCGGCAAGGTCAACCGGGCCGCGGCCGAGCGCGACTACGGCGCGGAGCGCGTGGCGCGCGCGCTGCAAGGAGACGCGGCATGAGCACGCCCGCCCCCGGGCCGCGCAGCGGCGGTGAATTGCTGGTCGCGCAGTTGCAGGCCTATGGCGTCGAGCGCGTCTTCATGGTGCCGGGCGAGAGCTTCCTGCCCTGCATCGACGCGCTCTACGCCAGGCGCGACACGATCGAAGCCGTGGTCTGCCGCCAGGAGGGCGGCGCCGCCTACATGGCGGAGGCGCACGGCAAGCTGACCGGCCAGCCCGGCATCTGCTTCGTCTCCCGAGGCCCGGGCGCGACCAACGCCGCGATCGGCGTGCACACGGCAAGGGAAGACTCCACGCCCATGATCCTGTTCATCGGCCAGGTCGGCAGCGATACCGTCGACCGCCAATGCTTCCAGGAAGTGGACTACCGCGCCATGTACGCGCCGCTGGCGAAATGGGTTGCCCAGATCGAGCGCGCCGACCGCATCCCCGAGTACCTGGCGCGCGCCTGGGCGATCGCCACCGGCGGACGCCCGGGGCCGGTGGTCCTCTCCCTGCCCGAAGACATGCTGTCCAGCGTCGCCGACGTGGCCTTGGCCGCCGCGCCGCAGCCGCCCTGTGCCCGTCCGGCAGACGCCGACATGCTGCGCCTGCGCGACCTGCTGGAAGCGGCCGAACGACCCTTGCTGCTGCTGGGCGGCTCGCGCTGGCCGGCCGCCGCGCGCGCCGCCGTGCGCGACTTCGCGCTGCGTTTCGATCTGCCCGTGGCCACCGCCTGGCGCCGCCTGGAACTGTTCGACAACGATCATCCCAATTTCGTGGGCCAGGTCAGCGCCAGCATGCCTGCGCACCAGAAGCGCGCCGTCATGGACAGCGACCTGGTCATCGCGCTGGGCACCCGCCTGTGCGAGCCGACCACCATCAACTACGAATGGCTGGCCTCGCCCACGCCGCGCCAAACCCTGGTGCACATCCACCCCGACGCCAATGAGATCGGTCGGCTGTGCACGCCGGCGCTGGGCATGGTCGCCAGCGTCGAAGGCTTCGCCCAGGCCGCTGCTGGACTGGCGCCGACACCGGGATGGCAGCCGCGCCGCCGCGGCTCTGTAGCAGCGGCCCCGGCCCCTGCGCTAGCGCCCACACCCGGCCCGCTGGACCTGAATGCGGCAGCGCGCCACGTCGCCGCCACCTTGCCCCGGCGCTCCTGCGTCACCGTGGGCGCGGGCAACTATGCGCTCTACGCGCACCGGCATATCGCCTTCAAGGGACCGGGCAGCCAGCTTGCGCCCGCTGTCGGCGCCATGGGCTATGGCCTGCCCGCAGCCATTGCGGCCAAGCTGCGCGACCGCGATGCGGCGGTGGTCTGCTTTGCCGGGGATGGCTGTTTCCAGATGACGATGCAAGAACTGGGCACCGCCGTCCAATATCGGCTGGGCATCGTGGTGCTGGTCTTCAACAATGGCCTGTTCGGCACCATCCGCCTACATCAGGAACGCGCCTATCCCGGCCGCGCGCTGGCGACGGACCTGGTCAACCCGGATTTTGCGCTGCTGGCGCAGAGTTATGGCGGCTACGGCGCCGCGGTCGAGCGCACGGAGGATTTCGCGCCTGCCTATGACGCCGCGTTGGCATACGCCCAAGAGCACCGCATGCCAGCCGTCGTCGAATTGCGCTACGACGCCGACATCATCCTGCCGGATCGCACGCTGTCGCAGTTGCGCCGTACGGAGACCGTTGCATGAAACCGCTGCTGCACCGCGTGTCCGCGCCCGACTCTGCGCCGCTGCGCCTGAGCTGGAACGGCCTGCCTTTGCAAGCCCATCAGGGCGACACCGTGCTGACGGCGCTGCTGCTGGCCGCGCAGCAACTGCGCGTCACCCTGGGCGAAGGCGCGCCGCGCGCCGGCTTCTGCCTGATGGGCGCCTGCCAGGATTGCTGGGTGCAGACGGCAGACGGCGCGCGCTTGCGCGCCTGTTCCACCCTGGCCGAAGACGGCATGGTGCTGGTCAGCGCCCAGCCAGGAGAACTCGCATGCCGCTGAATCCACCGGGCGCCGATGACACGCCGCGTATGGTGGTGGTGGGCGCCGGGCCCGCAGGCGTGCGCGCCGCGCAGACGCTGCTGCGCCACGGCGTGCGTCCGGTGATCGTGGACGAAGCCGCCTTGCCCGGCGGCCAGATCTATCGCCAGGGCGCAGCCCCGCGCGGCACGGCGCGCCAGCGCTATGGCTTCGAATGGAAACGCGCGCAAGCCATCCACGCGGCGGGCGCGGACCTGGCCGCCCGCGCCGACTACCGCGCCGCCACCGCGGTGTGGAACGCCGCGCCGGGCAGCCTGGACCTGGTCCGCGACGGCGAACTGGAAACCCTGGCCTACACCCGCCTGCTGCTCGCCACCGGCGCCACCGACCGCGTGCTGCCCTTCCCGGGCTGGACCCTGCCCGGCGTCTACTCGCTGGGCGGCGCGCAGATCGCGCTGAAAAGCCAGGGCTGCCTGTTCGGACCGCGCATCGTGTTCGCCGGCACCGGGCCCCTGCTCTATCTGGTTGCTTATCAATATGCGCGGGCGGGCGGCCAGGTGCAGGCCGTGCTGGACTGCGCGCCGCTGGGCGGCCAGGTCCGCGCCACGCCGGCCCTGCTGAGCCAGCCCGGCATGCTGGCCAAGGGCCTGTACTACCTGGGATGGCTGCGCGCCCACGGCGTGGCCGTGCACCATGGCGCGCGGCTGGACGCAGCGCAGGGCGCAGGCCGCATCGAAAGCGTGCTCGCGACCCTGGACGGCAAGCCGCAAGCCATCGCTTGCGATGCGCTGGCGGTCGGCCATGGGCTGCGCGCCGAAACGCAGCTGGCCGACCTGCTGGATTGCGTCTTCGACTTCGACGCGTCGCAACGCGCCTGGCTGCCGCGCCGCGATGCCGATGGCCGCAGTTCGACCACCGGGGTCTACCTGGCCGGCGACGGCGCGGGCATAGGCGGCGCCGTCCTGGCCGAGCTCGCGGGCGAACGCGCCGCGCTCGCCATGCTGGCGGACAGCGGCATCGCCGTCAGCGCTGCCAGAATGCAGTGGCTGGCCCGCCGCCAAGCTCGCTGGGCGCGGTTCCGGCGCGGCCTGGACCAGGCCTTTCCCTTGCCTGGCGCAAACTGCGACGACTCGGTCATGGTTTGCCGCTGCGAGGAAGTGCGCGCCGGCGCGCTGCGCGCGGCGGCCGGGCAATACGCCATCGACGACCTCAACCGACTGAAGGCGCTGACACGCATCGGCATGGGCCTGTGCCAGGGACGCATGTGCCAGGCGGGCGCGGCCGAACTGCTGGCCGACTGCCGCGGACTGGCCTTGGCGGACATTGGCCGCCTGCGCGGCCAGGCGCCGGTCAAGCCCCTGAACCTGGCCATGCTCGGCAAGGCGCAACCATGAACCCGCTGCATACGGAAGTCGCCATCATCGGCGCGGGCCTGGTGGGCGCCAGTGCCGCCCTGGCGCTGCGCCGCATGGGCGTCGCCACTACGCTGATCGACGGCGGCGCGAGCGGCGCACGCGCCAGCGGCGTCAACTTCGGCGGCGTGCGCCGACAAGGACGCTCGATCGAACAACTTTATCTGGCGCAACGCGCGCACGGCATCTGGTCGCGCCTGCCCGAACTCATCGGCACCGACGCGGAATACGTGCGCAGCGGCCACCTGAAACTGGCACGCACCGAATCCGACCTGGAAAAGCTTTGCGCCTACCGCGACAAGGTCAGCGACTTCGACCTGGGCCTGGAGATCATCGAGGCCGCCGAGCTGCGCCGCCGTTTTCCCGCGCTAAGTCCGGACCTCGCCGGCGGCTCGCTGTGCCCGCAAGATGGCCAGGCCAATCCGCGCCTCGTGGCGCCCGCCTTCGCCCATGCCGCCGCCCGCGCCGGCGCCCAACTGCTCGAACACTGCGCCATCACCCATGCGGATACCCAGGGCAGCGGCTTCCTGCTGACCGCCGCCGACGGCCGGCGCATACGCGCCGCCACGGTCATCAATGCGGCGGGCGCCTGGGGCGCGGCGGTGGCCCGGTGGTTCGACGACGACATGCCCTTGCAGGTCAAGTATCCGACCATGCTGGTCACCGAGCCGCTCACGCCCCAGATCGGCGTGTCGCTGGGCGTGGAAGGCGGCGGCTTCTATGCCCGGCAGGTCGCGCGCGGCAACGTCGTCATGGGCGGCGGTTACGGCAGCGCGCTGCCAGGAGACCGCAGCCGGCCTGGCCGCGCCGCGCTCGCCGAACTTGGACGCGCCGCACCGACCGTACTGCCCGCCCTGGCTTGCGCCAGCGTGATCCGTTGCTGGTCCGGCATCGAAGGCTACTTCGCCGACAAGAACCCGGTGATCGGATTCAGCCCCCGGGTGCCGCGGCTGCTGCATGCCTTCGGCTTCTCGGGTGGAGGTTTTCAAATCGCACCGGCGGTGGGCGAGGCCATCGCCGAAATGGCGACGGAGCGCGGCGGCTTGATGATGGCTGAAAAGTTCTCTGCCAGCCGCTGGGGCGCGGCCCAGGCGTGACCCTTGCGGGCGCCACGCCGCGGCTTGCGCACCCAGTCCGCATCAATTGCGTTTGCTGATCGCTCTTGCCGCCCTGATCACCAATGGCCCCAACTCCGCGCGCGCGCGCTCCAGCGACCAGCGCGGCTTGGGCACGGATATGTTGAGCGCCCCCAGGGGATTGCCCTTGTCGTCATGGATGACCGCGGCCACATTCAGGTCCCCGGCGTAGAACTCTTCGTCGGCATAGGCGTACTGGTCGCGCCTGGCCTCTTCGATCAACGCGCGCAGCTTGCCGATATCGGTGGTGGTGCGCGGCGTGTGCTTGACGCACGTGATGCCGCGCAACTTCAGTTCGAGTTCTTCCGGCGGCAACAAGGCCCATAGCGCGCGCCCCGAGGCAGTCGCCACGCACGGTATCTGCGTGCCTACCGGCAGGTACTCGGGAATGTGCCTGGCTGGCGCCACGCGCATCACGAACACCATGTTGTCGCCATCAGGCACGGCAAGGTTGACGATCTCTCCGCACTCCTGGTTGACCTGGTGCAGCACCGCATGCGCATGCTGGAACAAGGGCTGCCGGTAAAGATAGCTGTAGCCCAGACCCACGGCCTTGACGGTCATGCTGTAGCGCTTGCTCCGCGGATCCTTGGCCAGGTAGCCGGTTTTCTCCAGCGTGTAGGCCACGCGCTGCGCCGAGCCGATAGTGATGCCGTTCTCGCGGGCCATCTCCTGCAAGCTCAAGGAGGCGTGGCCGCGGAAGGACTCCAGCACGGCCAGCCCTTTTTCCAGCGACTGGATCATCAAGGCGGAAGGTTCAGACATTCGGGTTCCGTGTGTATGGCTGGGAGGGAATTTTGTCCGCAAAAACCGGGAAAGCAAGCTGGCCTAGGGAAACCCTTACGTTGTGGCCTGGCCCCGCGAGCAGTATAAGAACACCCAGATTTATCGATATACGTATATTGTTATCGAATAGCGATAATTAAACAAATTGGGGTTTCATGCAAGCGTATCCATCCCATGACCCGGCGCTGGCCAACGCCAGGCCACAGGCCGCGAACGGCAGTTCAGACGCAGCCTCGGACACGGCGCTGCCTGCCGCTGTCGACGTCGCCATCGTCGGCGGCGGCATCATCGGCATCAGCACTGCCTACGCCCTCGCGCGCGCCGGGCTGCGGGTCGCCGTGTTCGAAAAAGGCACGCTGGCCTGCGAGCAATCGTCGCGCAACTGGGGCTGGGTGCGCACACTGGGACGAGACCTGCCTGAAGTGCCCCTGGCCCAGCGCGCGAACCAGCTGTGGCAGGAGATCCAGGCCACGGTGGACGTGGGCTTCCGCCGCAGCGGCATGTTCTACCTGCAGGAAAACGACGCGGACGCGGCGGGCCACCAGGCCTGGATCGACGGCGCGCGCGCGCATGGCGTGGATGCCCGCCTGCTGGATAACCGCATGCTGCGGAAAATGCTGTCGTCGACCGGACGCGCCTGGACGGGCGCCATGTACAGCCCCACGGACGGCGTCGCCGAACCGCAGTTGGCAACGCGCGGCATAGCCTCACTGGCCCGCGCAGCGGGCGCGCACATCCTGGAAGGCTGCGCCGTGCGCGGCGTGGAACGCAGCGCTGGCCGCGTATCCGCCTTGCTTACCGAGCGCGGCCGCGTCGCAACCCAGGCGGTACTGGTCGCAGCCGGCGCCTGGTCGCGGCTGTTCTGCGGCAACCTGGGCGCCGACTTCCCGCAATTGAAGGTCCGCGGATCCGTGCTGCGCACGACCCCGCTGGACACGGGCCCGTTGGCCGCCATCAATGGCAAGGATTTCACCTGCCGCAAGCGTGCCGACGGCGGATACTCAGTATCGCAGTTCGGCGCATCGATGGCGGACGTGGTGCCCGACACCTTCCGCCTGATGCCTCATTTCTTCAGCGCGTGGCGCGCCAACAGCAGCTTCGTGCGGCTGCGCTTCGGCAAGCGTTTCTTCGAGGAACTGAAGATCCCGCGCCATTTCCCGGCTGATCGCGTATCGCCCTTCGAACGGCATCGCGTGCTGGATCCGTCGCCGTCCAGGCGCGGCGTCGAGCAGGCGTGGCGCAGGCTGGTCCAGGCCTTTCCCGCCTTCCGCGCGGCGCGCATCGCGCAGTCCTGGGCCGGCTACATCGACGTCACGCCGGACGCCATGCCCGTCATGGACGCGGTGCCCGGGCTGCCCGGGCTCTACCTGGCTTCCGGCTTCTCGGGCCACGGCTTCGGCATCGGCCCGGCGGTTGGCGAAGCCATGGCGCAACTGATCCAGGGCCAGACGCCGGCCATCGATCTGCACCCATTCCGCTACGGCCGCTACGGCACATGACGGCGGCAAGCCTCCGAACACTCGTACAACCACAGGGGAATTCTTTCATGGATAGCCACAGCGTCGACCTGCATCGCCGCGCCACCGTCGTCGACGGCCTGGTCTTCTTCAGCGACGGCAACACCCGCGACATGCTGGCCGGCGGCGTCAGCGCCATCAACGTCACGATCAGCGAGATGGGTGCGGACTTCGAGCAGGCGCTGCGCGACTGCATGGCCTGGCGCCAGCGCTGCGCCGCGCCGGACTCGCCCTGGCTATTGGTGGAAAAGGCCGATGACATCGCGCGCGCCAAGCAGGCCGGCAAGCTGGGGCTCATCATGGGCTGGCAGAACGGCAAGCCGCTGGGCGACCAGATCGACCGCGTTGCCCTGTTCCATGAATTGGGCATGCGCGTCATCCAGCTGACCTACAACGAAGCCAATCTGCTGGGCGACGGCTGCCTGGAAAAGCGCAACGCCGGCCTCAGCGACCTGGGCGTGAAGATGGTCGCAGAGATGAACCGCATCGGCATCGCCATCGACCTCAGCCACTGCGCGCCGCAGACCTGCCTGGACGCCGCCCGTCACAGCAGCAAGCCCGTGCTGCTGACCCATGCCAACGCCAACGCCGTCATCACGCGTCCGCGCAACAAGTCGGATGAGGTCATCAAGGCGGTCGCCGCGACCGGCGGCGTGGTCGGCTGCAGCATCCACGCCTACCTGAGCTGGCGCGGGGATCCACGCCAGCAACCCTTGCTGTCGGACTTCGTCGCCAACGTGAAGTACATCGGCGAACTGGTCGGCTACGAGCACGTGGGCATCGGTACCGACTTCCCGTCGGTCGACACCTACGAGGCCGTGCGTCACGTGATGGTGATGTCGCGCACCAAGTACGCCAAATCGGGCGGCGACTTCTCCGATGCCTTTGGCGACGTCATGGAAGCGCGCTATCCCGTGGAAACGCCGACGCCGGCGCAATTCCCCGCCTTTACCCATGCGCTGCATCAAGCCGGCCTGACGGACAGCCAGATCCTGGGCGTGCTGGGCGGAAACTTCCAGCGCGCGCTCGCGCAGGCATGGACCGCCAACTGAATCGAATGGAGATCACCATGCCCCTGCGCCTGCACCGCTACTTCACCGCCGCGCTGGCCTGCGCGGCCCGCGCCTTGCCGCTTGCCGGCGCCGCCATCGCGGCGCCCGCTGCCGCTGCCGCCCCCTATCCCGCCCAGCCTGTCCACGTCATCGTGCCCTACCAGGCCGGCGGCTCCACCGACATCGTGATCCGCAAGTTCGCCGAACTCGCCGCGCCCGAACTGGGCCAGGCCATCGTCATCGAGAACCGCGGCGGAGCCGGCGCCACCATGGGCGCGCGCGCCATCAAGAGCGCGCGTCCCGATGGCTACACGCTGGCCGTCCTGCCCAGCCCGGTCTATCGCATGCCCCACATCCAGGACATGGGCTACGACCCCAGGCGCGACTTCACCTACGTCATGATGCTCAGCGGCTACACGCTGGGCGTGGCGGTGCCCGCCGCCTCCCCGTACAAGACCTGGGCCGACTTCATCAGCTACGCCAAGCAGCACCCGAATGAAGTCACCTATGGCACGGCCAGCGTCGGCAGCGCCTCCAACGTGATGATGGAAGACATTGCCGGCCGCAACGGCGTGACATGGCGCCATATCCCCTACAAGGGCGAATCCGAGGTGCTGACCGCGGTGATCGGGGGCCAGGTCACGGCGTACGCCGGCTCGACCACCGTGCAGCCCATGGTGCAGTCCGGCAAGATGCGCATGCTGGTCACCTGGGGCGAACAGCGCAGCGCCCAGTATCCCGACACGCCCACCCTGCACGAAGTGGACGGCACGCCGCCGGCCAACGCGCCATTCGGCATCGCCGGCCCCCAGGGCATGCCGCCCGCCGTCGTTTCCAGGTTGCATGCCGTCTTCAAGCAGGTGGCCGAATCCGATGCCTTCAAACAGATCCTGACCCAGTACGGGCAGGAGCTGGTCTACATGGACGGCAAGGACTATGCCGCCTATGCCGCCCAGCAGTACGCCCTGGAAGCGGAGATCGTCCGCAAGCTGGGGCTGGCCGCCAACAAGTAAGGCGCCACGGCTCGGCTGCGCCGCCGCAGCCGGGCCGATTCGGCTTGGGGCCACGTATGGTCCGACAACCGCCGGGATCCGCCAGGGCCTCGGCCAGCAAGAAGAGTCCAGGAGATATCCATGATTGTTCGAGCACTCGCCATTCTGCTTACACGCCACCGCGCTCTCGCAGCCTTGTGCGGCCTGGCCGGCCTGCTGGCCGCCGCACACCCGGTCGCGGCGCTGGCCGAGGCATGGCCCGCCAAGCCGATACGCCTGATCGTCGGATACCCACCCGGCGGCGGCACGGACACGGTGGCGCGCATGCTGGCGCAACAATTGGGCCAGGAACTCAAGCAGCCCGTCGTGGTCGAGAACCGCGCCGGCGCCAGCGGCACCATCGCGACCCAGCAGGTCGTGCGGGCCGAGCCCGACGGCTACACCGTGCTGTTCGCCACGGCATCGCCGCTGACCGGAGCGCCGCTCACGGTCAAGGACCTGCCCTACGACCCCATGAACGACCTGATCCCGGTCACCCGCATCGGCGGCGGCCCCTTCATCCTGGTCGCCAACCCGGGGTTCCCGCCCAACACGCTGCCTGAACTGGTGGAGTACGCGCGCAGCCGCCCCGGAGAGGTCAACTATGCCTCGCCAGGCATCATGACCGCCAACTTCTTCTTCTCCGAGCAGCTGAACATGGATGCCGGAATCAAGACCACGAACGTGCCCTACCGGGGCAGCGCGGCGCTGCTCAACGACGTCATGGCCGGGCAGGTGCAGTACACGCTGGACACGCCGGGCACCACGCTGCCCTTCATCCGTAACGGCAAGCTGAAGGCGCTGGCCATCTTCAGCGACCAGCGCCTGGACCGGGCGCCCGAGATTCCCACCGCCAAGGAAAGCGGCTATCCGAACCTGGTCGGCGGTTCCTGGTACGGCCTGCTATTGCCCAAGGGCACGCCGCCCGCGATCGTCGATGGCCTGTACAAGGCCACCAAGACCGCCTTGTCCAGCGCCGACGTGCGCGCCGCCATGGAAGCGCGCGACGTGATGGTGGAAGGCAGCTCCCCCGACGAATTCCGCAGCTACCTACAAGCCGAGTTCAAGCGCTGGCAGGACGTGACGCAAAAGCTGGGCATCAAGCCGCAATGATCATTTGAAGCCGCGCAGGCAAGCAGGAACCTCTTCCGACCGGAGACTTCGATGTCCAATTCCCCCCACGCCCCCGACTTGACCGCCGGCAGCGCCCCCTCTTCCATGCGCCCCGCGCTGGCCGGCCTGAACCACATGATCTCGGCCGGCCACTACCTGGCCACGCAGGCCGGCATGGACGTACTGCAGGCAGGCGGCAACGCCGTCGACGCCGGCGTGGCGGCGGGCATCGCCTTGGGCGTGGTTCAGAGCGACATCGTCAACTTCGGCGGCGTCGCGCCCATCCTGGTCTACCAGGCCAAGACCCGCAAGGTGTGGAGCATTTCCGGGTTGGGCTATTGGCCCAAGGCCGCACGCCTGGAGACCTTCCTGGAAAAACACGCCGGCACGATCCCGGCGGGCGTGCTGCGCACCGTCATTCCGGCCGCGCCCGACGCCTGGATCACCGCGCTGGAACGATTCGGCACCATGGGCTTCGGCGAGGTCGCGGCCGGCGCCATCCGGCTGGCTCGCGAGGGCTTCGTCATGTACCCGCTGATGGCCGAGGTGCTGGCCGAAAACGAAAAGAACTACGCCCGCTGGGCTTCCAGCGCCGCGATCTACCTGCCTGGCGGCAAGCCGCCAGCGGCGGGATCGATATTCCGCCAGGCCGACCTGGCGCGCAGCATCCAGTACATGGCCGACGAAGAACGCGCCCATCGCGGCGACGGCCGGCAGGCCGGCCTGGCCGCCGCCCGCCGCGCGTTCTACGAAGGCGACATCGCCGCGGCCATCGTCAAGTATCACAAGGAAGCAGGCGGGCTGATCACCCACGAGGACCTGCGCGGCTTTTCCGTCGAAGTCGATCCGGCGCTGTCCACCGACTTCCACGGCACGCAGGTGCACAGCTGCGGCTTCTGGTGCCAGGGACCCTCGCTGCTGCAAATGCTGAACATTCTTGAGCCTTGCGATTTGCGCGGCCTGGGCCACAACTCCGCCCCCTATGTGCACCTGCTGACCGAAGCCATCAAACTGGCTTTTGCCGACCGCGAGGTGCACTACGCCGATCCGCGCCATGCCCAGGTGCCGCAAGCGGCCTTGCTGTCCAAGGAATACGCGCGCGCGCGGCTGGCCATGATCGCCCGGGATCGCGCCGGTCCGGACATGCCGCCGGCGGGCGCGCTGCCCGAGGCGCGCGATATCGACCTGCGCGCCGCCGGCCCCGAAGACATGGCGCGCACGGATCCGCGCCTGGATACCTCCTACGTGGCGGTGGTGGACAGGGAAGGCAACGCCTTTTCGGCCACGCCCAGCGACGGTTCCTACAACGTCCCCGTCATCCCGGGAACCGGCATCTGCGCTTCCGGGCGCGGCAGCCAATCCTGGGCCGAGGCCGGCCACCCCTGCGCAATCGGGCCGGGCCGCCGACCGCGGCTCACGCCCAACCCCTCGCTGGCCATCCGGCCCGGCCAATACGTCATGCCTTTCGGCACGCCTGGAGGCGACGTACAGTGCCAGGCCATGCTGCAGACCTTCCTGAACATGCAGGTGTTCGGCATGGACGTGCAACAGGCGGTCGAGGCTCCGCGCTTTGCAAGCTTCAGCTTCCCCTCGTCGTTCGAACCGCACAACGCCATGCCGGGCCGGTTGATGATCGAAGACATGATCGCGCGCGGCGCGGGCGAAAAACTTGCCGAAATGGGTCATACCGTCAAATGGTGGCAAGGCCACAGCTGGCGGGCCGGCGCCGTTTGCATGGTCAGGCATGACCTGGACAGCGGCGTGCGCTGGGGCGGGGCGGACCCGCGCCGGCCGGCTTACGCGGCGGGGTGGTAAGTCGGCGCGGCGCCCCGAACGCACGACAGGGCCAGGCATGACGCCTGCTGCATCTGCCGAGCCGCCTGGGCGCAATGAGCGGGAACAGCGATTGCTGGTGAACGCCAGATACCCCACTAGATGCGCAGACCTGCAGGCGTATCTGCAACCAGTGCGCTTGCTGCGGAACATGCATATGGATCGCGAGGAACTATTGGCACAAATGATCGCCACGCCAGCGATCGACCGGGACTTCAATGACTGGCCCGAAGTATTGGCCAACTATGCCGAATGCCTGGTCGCGCTGCAGCCGAGGCTGCCGCCAGAGGAACTGGAAAGGCTGGTACGCGTCGGCGCGGATTTCTACCGCACGCTGGCGCGCGCCGAACAATACCGGCACATGTCTGTCTGGGACGAGCAGCAGCCCTAATGCTCAGCCGTACGTGTATGAGCGCCGGCGATATGCTTCCTTGACGTAGCGCTGGAGTTCGGCCTCGACCGGCGAGACCGTCGCCGCCGCTGGCTCCGCGTGAGGGTCGAGCAGGCGTCGCGCGGCTTCCAGCGTGCGCCGCGCCCTGAGTTCACCCTCGCTCAAAACCTCGATGGAAGGCGCCGTCGTATCGCGTTCGAACTTGTCCATGACGCTACTCCTGGAAGTAAGGGGATGCAGCAGTCCGCTACATCAGCAAGCGGCGTGCCTGCGGCCTGGGCAGTTCACCCCGTGAGGCGATGGCTGCCGCAAAAAAAGGGCGGCCGATAGCCGCCCTCTTCATCACTTCCGACTTACCAGTAGGGATCCTGGTTGTAGTACTTGTGCACGCTCAGCGCCCAACTTTCATCCGCCATCCTGGGCCAATCATCCTTGTCGAAACCCGGTGCGTTCTTCAACACCTCCTTGTCCACGTTCAGGATGAAGCACTTACGGTCCGTGTCCAGGGTCAATGCCGCCCATGGAATGGCAAAAAGCTTGTCGCCCATCCCCAAAATGCCGCCCCGCGACAACACCGCATAAGCGACTCGTCCGCGTGGCACATCTATCATGATGTCCTTGATGGATCCCAACCCCTCGCCCGCCGCGTTGACGACGTCGTTGCCCTCCAGGGTGTCCGCAGCCATGACTTCCGGGCCAGGCCCGGTTGCCGAGTCCTTGGGCCCGCCAACAATATTGGTTTGATGCTCCATGCGTTTCTCCTGTGCGGGGCCGATCCCCACGTTGAAATCCGATTGCGGCGACACCCTGTGCGCCGATCCGGGACAAGTACTCCAGCAAGCGCCATGCCCATCGGGCGCCGCCCCCGCCCGTATCTCCGAGGCGCCCCTTGCCGCGCGCACCGACGCTACGGTTGCGCCGATTTTGCTGCCTTGGACTGCGCACCGATGACTGCGGTCGGTACATTTTTCCCATGCACGCAGCTGCCCATCAGGCAAGTGGCAATGGGCACGGCGCTTGCGGGTTGCATCCCGCTATCCCACATAGGAGCGTATTCATGAAAATCCGAGCCCTTACCTACGCGCTGGCCCTGTCCGCCGGACTGGCTTCGGCCGGTGCGCTGGCGCAGTCCGCCATGCCCACCTCGCCCTCCAACACCCCCAACGACGGCACTGCCGTTCCCCCGAACCAGCCCGTGCCTCCCGGACAAATACCGCCCGCGCCGAATGCGACGCCCAACACGCCGACCAATCCGCCCAATATGAACAAGGGCGATCACACCAAGTCCGACAAGCACACGACCGACAAGCAGGGCCGTCACCGCGAGGCCAACGACAACGTGCCCGGCACCAAGGGCGGCGGAGCCACGCCGCCTGCGGGATATCCCAACACCGGTGGCTCCAAGTAAGTCCGCCGCTACGGCAGAACTGGCAACCGCCAAAAAGGTTGTTTAGTTTTGTGCAGTAGCGCCGGCATGTTCTTCACACTCCTTAAAAGACCTCGGAAAGATTCGTTCGACTCGATCGATACATTGCGCGGCAGCGGTCCCTGGACCCCGAAAAATCGCTGCCGCGCAAACGAGGCCACCCATGCCGGAAGTCGTTGTCTATGTCAGAAGCCAGCCTCGGCTGGGCGACCAGATCGTCGCCCTGCCGGCGCTTTATCAACTGAAAACCTGGTGGGCGTCCAGGCGGATCCGGGTGGTCGCCCGCGACGACCTGGCCGGCTTTTACCGGGGCGTGCCCTGGGTCGACGAGTTCGTGCGCGCCGCCACCTTCGGCGACTATCTGCGCACGCTAAAGAGGAACACCCCGGTCTGCGTCAGCCTGCATCACAGCAGCGAGCGCTTTGGCCTGCTCAATCTGCTGCGCCGGCCCGCCTTGCGCTTCGGCTTTCGCAACGAGCGCGTGAGCGATCTGGTCTGGACGCATTGCCACCGCAAGAACATTGCCGAATACATCGGCCTGGCCAATCTGCGCCTGCTGGCCTCCTATCGCGGGTTCGACGCCGAGCTCGCGGCGCGGCGCTGCTTCCAGGCGCTGGCGCGCCCGCATATCGATGAAGCGCCGCGCGCCGACGTGGTGCTGATACCCGGCGGCGGTTCAGGCGAGTTCAAGCGCTGGAGCCTGCTGAACTATCTGCGCCTGGCCGAGAGGCTCAAGCTGCTGCTGGGTCAGCACACCCGCTTCCTGTTCGTGCTGGGAGAACAGGAAACCGTCGAACGCGACAAACTCGAAACCTTGCGGCGCCCGGAGTTCTCGATCGCCTATTGCCGCTCCGTGCCGGAGCTCAGCGCCATCATGCTGCGCGCGCGCCTGGTCGTGGCCAACGATTGCGGCCCCTCGCATATCGCGCAAGGCGCCTGCGTGCCCTATGTCGGCGTTTTCAACGAGTCCAATCCCGAGTGGTTCTGGGACCGGCCCTACTCCGCCGCAGTCGTTCCCCGCCATCCCCGCGAAGGCATCAACGCCATCACGCCCGACGACGTGCTGGCCGCCTGCCGCAAAGTCCTGGAGCATCATGCGCATCCTGCATACGTTGGCTGAACGCAGCCTGGGCGGGCTGGAATTCCGCGTCCTCGAACAATCGGCTTGGCTGCAACGCCACGGCTACGAAGTCGCCATTGCCGCTCCCGCGGACAGCGAAATCGGGCGCGAAGCGCGGCAGCGCGGTCTGCGCGCCGTGGACATTGCCTTCGACTCCGCCTACTCGCCCGCCACCGTCCTGAAGCTGCGCCGCGCCGTCAAGGCGCTGCGCATCGACATCATCGACAGCCACAGCCGGGCGGACGGCAAGACCGCGGCGCTGTGCCGCGACCTGTGCGCGGTCGTCAGGACGCGCCATTTCGCCAAGCCCATGCGCTCCTCGCCGCGGCGCCGGCTGGAATGGAAACTCGGGTGCGACCACGTCATCGCGACCAGCCTGCTGGGCAAACAGGAAATCCTGGCCGCGCGCCTGGCCGCACCCGAACAGGTCAGCGTGGTCGGAGAATGGGCCGCCGACGAGTTCTTCCTGCCCGGCGACACGCCGCAGGCGCGCCTGCGCACCCGGCAAGCTCTGGGCATGCGCGCTCCCGACAGCGCCTGCGTCATCGCCACCATAGGCATGCTGCGCCCCGAGAAAGGCCAGTCCGACCTGCTGCGCGTGGTGCAGCGGCTGCGCGCCCAGGGCATGCCCGCCATTGCGCTGGTGGTCGGCATGCCCACGGCCAGTACCAAGCCCTATGCCTATGCATTGCATCAACTGACTGTCGACCTGGGCATATCCGAGCATGTGGTGTTCGCAGGCCATCGCAACAATGTTGCGGAAATGATCCGCGCCGCCGACGTGGTGCTGGTGCCTTCGGCCACCGAGGCCTGGTCGCGCGTCGTGCCCGAGTCCTATGCGGCGCGGCGCCCCGTGGTCGCCAGCGATGTCGGCGGGCTGCCGGAAATCGTCACACCAGGCCAGACCGGCTGGCTGGCGCCGCCGGGCGACGTCGCCGCTTACGCAAACCGCATCATGCAGATCCGCGGCAACCCCGCGCAGACTGCGGCCATGGTCGGCAACGCCCGCGCCTACGCGGATGCGAACTTCCGCTTGGCGGGCAAGATGTTCAGCACCCTGGAGGCGTACAAGCGCGCGCTGCGCCCCGGCTGACGGACGATCGTCACGGCGAAAGCGCTATCATGGTGCCCCCGATTTGTTTACCCGATTCAGTACCGTGACCAAGCCCGCCCTACTGCTCGTCCTGGCAATCGCCTTGACGGGTTGCTCCAAGCAGGAAGAAACACCCTGGGAACGGCTGCAAGCCGCCACGCCGAAACTGCAGCTGGACGCCAATACGCCCGAAGCGGCGGTGAAGTCCTGGTGGCAGGTCCGCGACGCGCACGACCGCTACACCGCCACCGCCTGCAAGGAAATGGCCGAGCTGTACCGTCCGTTCAGCGCGGCCGAAGACTCCCTGTCCACGGCGCAGCTCCAGGCGCGCCAGAACGGCGACGAAAAGTGCAGCCTCGAAACCTACGAGCGCAGCGTCGTCAATGTCGACGTCCAGTCCGACACGCGCGCCTTCGTCGTCGCCCAGATCCGCAACACCACGCCCTCCACCCCCGGCTTCCCCGTCGACAATGACGAGCGCGACCGCAAGGAACGGGGTGTGCGCATGCAGTACCTGCTGGAACGCGCCGACCAGACCCAGGGCTGGAAGATCGCCCAGGTATTTGGCCGCAACCGCTACTGCGAAGTCGCGCCGGTCAACGGCTGGTGCCCGCTGTACAACCGCACGGCGGGGTCGGCGAATAGCTACGTCTTTGAGTTCAGCCAGTAGCCGAGGCGAGGGCAAAAGCGCGATCTGCCCGCAAGTGTCAGTGCCCTCTGGTCAGGCATCCAGGATGACAGCGGGCCGTACCCGCACCGCCTTGCCCAGCGTTCGCGCGACCGGCGATGCCTGCGCGGCCCCGCGGACCAGATCCTGCTGCGCCGCCGTCAGCGCCGCCGCGAAGCGCAAGCTGACCTCGAATCCGGTTTCGTGGTCCAGGCGTTCGATGACGACATCCACCGTACTCTCGGGCAAGGCGATGCCCGCCCGCTCCGCGGCCATGTCGATGGACATGCAGACACAGGCCGCAAGCGCGCTTTCAAGCAACTCGTGCGGCCGCATGCCTGTGTTTCCTCCTTTGTCGCCCTTGCGTGTGTCCGAGAGCAGGACATTCTGCCCGTTCGTTACCTCGACACCATAAGGCTCGCCCAGCCGCTTCGCCGTCACCATGTCAGTCTCCTGTTGTGGAATGAAAGGCATGACAGGCTAAGCCCCGATTGGACGTCGAGGAAGGCCTGCGGAGGTACTGGTACCGGCAGTGACAGGGTGGGAGGTCGCATCCTCCTTCTGTCGCAGCCATTGCACGGGCGAAAGCGTGGGGCTTGTGCTGATGCGACCGGTCCGCGCCCAGGGCTCCACGCGCGCCGATTGCGGCACATAGTCGGCAACCTGAAGGCTTTTCTCCGGCAGCCCCCTACCACCCACCTACTGCACAGGCGACAGGTTCGCCGCCTTCGCCGCCGCGGCATACATCGGAATCTCCCGGGCCATGGTGTCGGCCAGAACCTGCGGCGCGCTCCCTACGGGATCGATGCCCAGTTCCAGCAAACGATTGGCCACGGCGGGCTCGCGCACGGCGAGGGATACGGTGGTCTGCAGCTTCTCGATGACGGCTGGCGGCGTCCCCGCTGGGGCGTACAGGGACGACCAGAATGACATGGCGAAGCCCGGCGCGCCGGACTCCGCGACGGTAGGCACGTCGGGCAGCAAGGTAAAGCGCTTCGCCCCCGTGACGGCCAGCGCCTTCAGTCGGCCGCTGCGGATCTGCGGCAATACGGCCGCGGTGTCGATCAGCGCAAAGTCGATCTCATTGGCCAGCAACGCAGCAACCACGGCGGAGTTCCCTTTGTAGTTGACCACCTCCGTTTCCAGGCCGACGCGCTTGGCGAAAAGTCCGGTAGCCAGCTGGAAGGAGTTGGCGCCCGAACCTGCGAACAGAGGCTTGCCGCTCTTTTTTCCCTGACCAACCAGATCGGCCACCGAGCGCGCCGAGCTGTCCGCCTTGACGGTCAGGATCATCGGAATGTCTCCGACGAGGGAGATCGGCGCGAAATCGGCGACGGGGTCGTAGTCCAAGTTGTTGTAGATGGCCGGATTGACGGTCATGCCGCTGCTTGGCCCCACCAGCAGGGTGTAGCCGTCCGGCTCGGCCCGCTTGACCGCGCCGATGGCGATAGCGCCGCTGGCGCCCGGCCGGTTCTCCACGATGAAGGGCTGGCCCAGGCGGCGTTGCAACTGCTCCGCCATCAGACGGGCCAGGATATCGTTGCCGCCACCCGGCGCGAAGCCCACGATCATGCGTACGGGCCGCGCCGGATAGTCTTGCGCCGCGGCGCCACAGGCCGACACTGCGAGCACAGCACCTGCCCACAAAGATAAAAACCGTTTCATGCCACACGCTCCATTCGTTGAACCTAGTGCGCCGTTACTGGGGAATGCACGAATGGCCCATTCTCCACCGCCTCGCTACATTGGGCACGACCCAAGGTGCCAGCCGATGCCGCTGGCAGCGACAGCACGCAACGGACCCCGGAGCCGAGATGGCACCTGAATGGCACAACTGGAGCACCCACGATCACGGCCAGCACGCCCTGGCGTTCTGGCAGGATGCGGTCTGCGCCGGTGTGCTCGATTCTGAATTCCGCGCCGAACCCGACGCCGGATTCGCGGGCACGATGTTCAGCCAGAACCGCGCGGGAGTCCGGCTCGTGAACTTCGCGAGCTCCCCGCATATGATCCGGCGCTCCCAGCGGCAGGTCAGTCGCCTCAATGGCGATCACCTCATGCTCAGCCTGCAATTGCAGGGCAGCGCCTTGATGTCCCAGGGCGACGAGCAGTTGTGCCTGCGGCCGGGAGAATTCGGGCTGCTCGACACCGGGTCCGCATTCGACATTACGTTCCCGGAAGCGACCTCGCGCCGGCTGGTCCTGTTGCCGCGCCACGCCTTGAGCGCGCGCGCCCCAGGCATGCGGCGGCTGCGCGCGCCGGCCAGCCTGCCGGCCGACATGCCATTCGCGCCCGTGCTCACCGAAGCCATGCGCCTGCTGACCGATACGGAGGTCAAGCTCCAGGACCGCACCGTCGACACGCTGCTGGATGCCGTCATCGAAATCGTCGCGCTGCAGTGCTCATCCATGGCGGACGCCGCGGCGCCCCCTTCCACCGAACTGAGCTTCGTCGGCGTGAAGCGCCACATCGATACGGCAATCGCCAACCCGGACCTGTCGCCCGCAAGGGTGGCCGCCGCCTGCCGCATATCGGTCCGCACCCTGCACCGCCTGTTCGCGCGACATGCCGCGCTGTCGTTCGAGGCCTACGTGGTGCAGGCCCGCCTGGCGCTCGCGCATGAGCTACTGGCGGCCGGCAAGACCCGCACGGTCAGCGAGGCCGCCTTCGCCTGCGGCTTCAACAATCTCTCCCACTTCACGCGACGCTTCTCTGAGCGATACGGCGAATTGCCCGTCAATCTGCTCAAACAAGGGCAGACTCGCAGCTGAATGACGCCCTGGGCGGCGTCCGCTGGCGCGCTGGGTACAGCCCCGCGCAGCTCCCGACGGCAGAATGAGCTTCATCCCGGCCCTGGCCGGCAAGCTTCCGTCGCACCATGCCCAAGACCATCACCATCCACCGCCAAGACGCGGTCCGCGCCGCCACCGAGAGTTGCGTGCATTTCGGCTTTTGCACCGCGGTCTGCCCTACCTACGTGCTCGATGGCGAAGAGCTTGATTCACCGCGCGGCCGGATCGCGCTGGCGCGCGAGATGCTGGACAGCGGCAATGCGCCCAGCCCGGCCGCCGTGCGCCATCTGGACCGCTGCCTGTCCTGTCTGTCGTGCGAAACCACTTGCGCGGCCGGCGTCTCGTATCACGCCATCATCGACGGCGCCCGCGAGCACATCGAAAAAAGCAAGGCGCGCCCGCTGACTCAGCGCTTGCTGCGCTCAGCGCTGGCCCGTGTGCTGACGACTCCCGCGCTGCTGCGTCCCGCCGCAGCCGCAGGTCGCTTGCTACGCGGCGTCACGGGCCGCCTGGGCGGGCCGCTGGGCGCTTTGGCCTCCCTCTCCAGCGCCCCCGCGCTGGCGGCGTTCGCGCCGCGGGCCGAGGCCGAACCACAGCCGCCCGCCAACGCGACGCGCCGCGTGGCGCTGCTGGACGGCTGCGCCCAGTCGGTGCTCGGCGCCGAGATCAACGCCTCGGCCAAGCGCCTGCTCACACGCGCTGGCTACGCCGTCGTCGCGGTACCCGGTGTGCAATGCTGCGGCGCACTCGAACTGCACATGGGACGACGCGAGGCCGCCACGCGGCACATGAAACAGGCCGTCCGCAGCTGGTCGGCCGCGCTGCAGGCCGGGCACATCGACGCCATCATCAGCACCACCTCAGGCTGCGGTTCCGTTATCAAACGTTATGAAGAACTGCTTTCCGACCGCCCCGAACTGTCGGCGCAAGTGCGCCTCGTGGTCGATGCCACCCAGGACATCGCGCAGATCGCCGCCGGCCTGCCGCTGACCGCCAGCGGCTCGGCGCTAGGCCTGGCCGTTTCCTATCACGACTCCTGTTCGCTCAAGCATGGCCTCAAGATCGAACGGCCGCCGCGCCGCGCACTGGGCAAGCTGGACATGGAAGTGCGCGACATCGCGGAATCGCACCTGTGCTGCGGCTCGGCAGGGACCTACAACATTCTCGAGCCGGCCATCTCGGACCGCCTGGGACAGCGCAAGGCAGGCCACGCCTCGGCTGGCCAGCCGGACGTGATCGCCGCCGGCAACATGGGATGCCTGGTGCAGATCTCGCGCTTCACGTCCGTGCCCGTGGCGCACACGGTCCAGTTGCTGGACTGGGCCACCGGCGGGCCGCCCCCGCGCGGCCTTGAAGACTTCCGGCCCAAGCCGCCACAGGCGGCGGCCAACGCTCCAACTCCGGCGGCCACGCCGGTTCCGACAACCGCCGGCAGCGGCGATCTTCTGTGGTGAAAGACGAATGCCTTCCAATGACCCTATCGTAGATTTCGCCCATGCGGCGGCGGCCGAGCTAGGCGCGGACGCCATCACGCTGGGCGACGACGTCCTCGGACGCTACGGCGAACATACGCTGCCCAGCGCCGACGTGCGCCCCGGCGCCGTCGCCTATCCCGACTCGACCGAGGCCGTGCAAACGCTGGTGCGCCTGGCCAATCGGTTCCGCGTTCAGCTCTATCCCATCAGCAATGGCCAAAACATCGGCCTGGGCACCCGCTCGCCCATCCGTCCCGGCCAGGTGGTGGTGGACCTGGGCCGGCGCATGAACCGCATCCTGGAAGTCAACGAGACGCTGGGCTATTGCGTGCTCGAACCCGGCGTGAGCTTCCGCGCCATGCACGACGAGCTGCAGCGCCGGGAAAGCAAACTGATGATCTCGCCCACCGCGGGCCCGTCGCAGGGCAGCATCCTCGCGAACGCCCTGGACAAGGGCGGCGGCAGCGGCGCCTACGCCGATCATTTCGGCATGAGCTGCGGCATGGAGGTGGTGCTCGGCAATGGCGACGTGATCCGCACCGGCGACGGCAGCCTGGCCGGGTCCTCGCATCCCAACTGGCACGTTTCCAAATACAGCTTCGGCCCGACGCTGGACGGTCTGTTCTCTCAATCCAACTTCGGCATCGTCACCCGCGTGGGCATGTGGCTCATGCCGCGGCCGCCGCATATCGAACCCTTCTTTTTCACCTTCCCCGACGACGAAGACCTGGGGGAGATCGTCGAACGCATCCGTCCGCTTAAGCTGAGCAACTTCGTGCCGACGCTGATCCGCGCCACCAATGACTTGTATCTACTGTCCTCGGCGGCCACCAACCCGGAATACACGGCCAACGGCGGCAAGCGCGCGCTGTCCGACGAGGGCCGCGCCGCGCTGCGGCGGCAGTATGACCTGGGATCCTGGACCGTATCAGGCGCCGTGTACGGCGCCAGCCGTGTCGCCGTACAGCCCCAGATCGACCGCATCGCCCAGCATTTCCTGGCCTCGGGCAAGGGACGCCAGATTCCCATGGAGGAAGCTGAGGACATCGGCCCCCTGCACATCGCCATCAACTCCAACACCGGCGTGCCGACCGACAGCGAATTGAAGATGCTGGGCTGGCGCCCGGGCGGCGGCGCGATCTGGCTGTCGGCGGGCTCCCCCGTCGCGGGCGACATCGTCAACGACTTGCAGGCGCAGGCGCGCCGCATCTGCCACGACCACGGGCTGGAATACCTGCTGTCGAACGTTTGCGGCGCGCGCTTCGCCCGCGCCATCCACGCGATCATCTACAACCGCGAAGACGCCGACGAAACCGCCCGCGCAGACGCCTGCTACCGGGCGCTGGCCCAGCTGTTCGCCGAGCGCGGGATCTTCGTAGGCCGGGCGCCGACCATGTACCACGGGTTCCATCAGGCCCAGCGCATGCCGGAGTTCGTGTCTGCCTGCGCGTCGATCAAAGCCGCGCTGGACCCGAATGGCGTCATCGCCCCGGGCAAATACGGCATCGAGTGAAGATGGACTCCCGGGGCGTGCTGCGCCCCGGGCAGCGGCGGGCAGCACGCCCCCCTTCTCTCAAACCAGGCGGGGTGGAAGTATCCCCCGCTCCATCAGCACCCCAAGCCAGTGCTTGACGCAAGCTTCGGTATCGTAGGTCTGCGTGAAGCCCGCCTGCTTGATCTTCACCGTGCTGACAAAGGCCGGAGGGGGCGGCGCTTTCAGGCCGTAGCCGAACCGGGCGTCGGCGGAAAAATGGGATTCGCCCAGGATCTGGCCCATGCTCAAGGGCCGCAAGCCAAGCCGCTTGACGATCTCGTCCCACAACGGCGCGCGGCTGGGCAGATATTCGGCCAGGCAGACGGGCTGGTCCGGACCCGCTTCGACGCACAGGAACTCCGCCAGCGACGGCCACAGATCGCGCCAACTGAAGACTTCGCCGTTGGTCAGGTTGTAGTGTTCGTTCCAGGATTGCGGGTTCTCAGCTGCCCAGACGCCCGCATCGCCGATGAGGCGCACGTCCACGGCTTCGCGTGGGTAGGAAATATGCCCCGGATAGCCGAACGGCTTGCCTTCCGCTTGGCACAGCGCCGCATAGACGCCGATCACCGGCACGGTATTCATCGCCACGCCCACGTTGGGGCCGACCACGATGGTGGGACGGAATATCGTCCAACCAAAGCCGCACTGCGCGGCCCTTTCCCGAATGTAGTCTTCCTGGAACCAGTAAGAGTTCGGATGGTCGTCCCGAGGCTGACGCTCGCGCGCCGGAATGCGGATCGGGTGCAGGTGCACGCCATAAGCCTTGGTGCCTTGCAGCACCGTGACATGGCGTAGCCCGCCGCTGCGGCTCAGCGGCTCGATCACGTGCCTGATCATGCTCAGGTTGGTGGACATCTGCTCCGCGTCCTGCCAGCCTGCAATGAGGCCGGGCTTTTCATAGACGGCCGCATAAAAGACATGCGTGACTTGCGGCAAGGACTCGAAGGCGCGGCGGCAGGCCTCCGCATCCTGCAGGTCAACCGGCAAATGGGTGAACGGCCTTTGGCTGATGATTTCCGGGGGCCGCCGGGAGACGGCGATGACTTCCCAGCCGGCGTTCAGAAACGAGTCGACGGCAGCGGAGCCGACCAAGCCGCTGGCGCCAGTGACGAGAACGGTGCGCGACATGATTCCCTCAATCCATGACCAGGTTGATCTGCTTGAACAGCTGCTGGAAGCGCACGTACTCATCCGCCATGCGCTTGCCGAATTCCTCGCGGCTGTCCGCGGTCGGAACAATGCCCAGGCCGGCGAATTTCTCTTGCGTTTCAGGGTTGCTCACCGCCTTGGCGATCTCGTCGTGAAGGCGATCCAGGATGGCCTGCGGCGTACCGGCGGGCGCCACGATGCCGTACCAGGCGACGCTTTCGGCGCCCGGCAGGCCGGCCTCGGCAACGGTGGGCACGTCCGGCAGCAGCGGCGAGCGTTTGGTGTCGGCCACGGCCAGGGCACGCAGCTGGCCGGACTTCACGAAAGACAGGATGGGCGGAACACCGCTGATGACCATCTGGGTGCGCCCGCCCAGGGTGTCGGTGATGGCGTCGCTATTGCCCTTGTAAGGCACGTGCAGGATTTCGGTCTTGGACAGATGCTGGAAAAGTTCGCCCGCGATATGGCCGCTGGTGCCGACGCCCGCCGAGGCGTAATTGACCTTGTTCGGATTGGCCTTGATGTAGGCGATCAATTCCTTCAGGTTCGTCACCGGGATCGAAGGGTTGACCAGGATGACGTTCGGGCCCGTGGCCACCAGGGCGACCGGCGCCAGGTCCTTGAGCGCGTCATAGGGCATTTTTTTGCGGGCATTGGGATTGACCGTGATCGGCCCGGCGGACGCGAAACCGATGGTGTAGCCATCCTTGGCAGACTTGGCGACAAGGTCGGTGCCCAGGTCGCCGCCGGCGCCGGGCTTGTTCTCGACGATCACCGGCTGGCCGAGCTGCTCGCTCAACGGTTTGGCAACCAGGCGCGCAATGATGTCGATGGAGCTGCCCGGGCCAAATGTGGCGATCAGGCGGATGGGGCGCGCGGGATAGGCATCGGCGGCCTGCGCGCTGGTGAAGGCGGCCAGGCTCAGGGCCAGCCCGGCAATCAATCGGAAGGAAATCATGGCGTTGTCTCCGGTGTGCGGTGATTTTTTTTGCGTGGATGGGGAGCGTGGCAGGCGAGTCAATCGCCGTGCGAGTACATCGGCTTGCCGGGATGCGGCAAGCGCGCGCGCAGAATGACGCCCTGCTCCGCTTCGGTGATGTACAAGGTGCGCATGTCCTCGCCGCCAAAGGCGACATTGGTGGTGCGCATGCCTGCGCAGGACCGTATGCGGTAGAGGGGCTCGCCCAGGGGGCTGAACAGCCATACGGTGCCTGCCTGGGCATGGACGATGGCCAGGTTGCCGGCGCTGTCTATGGCCAAGCCATCCGGCCCGGCCGTGCTGCCGGATAGCTGGATGAACCGGCTGGCCTTCTTCATCTGGCCGCCGGGCTCCAGGCGCAGCGCAAAGATCGCATTGTCATGCGTGATTGCCACATAAAGCACATTCTCGGCCTTGTTCATGACCAGGCCGTTGGGCCCGGCCAGGCCGTCCATCAAGAGGTCCACGGTCTTGCCGTCGGCGCGCAGGCGGAAGACGCGGCCGGTCGGGTTCTCCAGCGCGCTTTCGCCCTGGTCGGTGAAGTACAGGTCGCCGTTGGATGCGAAGAACAGATCGTTCAGGCCCTTCAGGCCTTCGCGCTGCACATGCTGCAGGTACGGCCGGATGCTGCGGGCTGCGGGATCCAGCAGCATGAGGCCGTGGAGGTGGTCGGCAACGAAGATGCGCCCATCGCGATGGATCTTCAAGCCGTTGGGTTCGCCTTCGTAGCTGACGACGACTTCGAAGTTGCCTGCCGGGTCCACGCGCAGGATGCGCCCGTGCGCCAGATCGACGCACCACAGATTGCCGGCGCGATCGAAGGCAGGCCCTTCCAGGAAGGAGTGCATCTTCACGTGCCGCGCCGCCAGCCAGGTCGAGGGCTGTTCGGTCAAGTGCAGGGATTCGGGCAGCCGGGCGAACACCTCGGTGCCCATGGGTTCAGCGGGAGGATACATTGCGGGTCCTTTCAGGATTGCGGTAGGCTGCCTGGAAGCTCGATTCCCAGCATCAGCGAACTGAGCGACTTGCCGTGCGGATCCAGGCGCAGCGAGCGCGTGACGCCGCCGGATAGCACGTTCGGGATGACGAAATTCAGCGCCCTCAGGCTTGCCACCTCGTAGCGCCGCACCTTCCCTGCTCCCAGGTGGGCAAAGGCCTGTTCGACGCATTCGGCGGTCAGCGCCTGGCGCAGCACGCGCCAGCCGTCGTCGTCGTAAGCAATGACGGCGATGCTCGAGGTATTGCCCTTGTCGCCGGCGCGCGCATGCGCGAGGTCGTAAACCAGAATGCTCATGCTCAAGCTCCCAAGGTAATCACTTCCGGGGTGACCCAGCCGCGCGGAATCAGCAAGGCATCCACGGCGATGACCTCCTTGGCGCCCAGGTTGACCGGGCCGCCTGCGCCATAGGGCCCCTGCATGTTCAACTGCCGCACGTGGTCGCCGAGCCGGTGGGCGCTTTTCTTGTCGGGGCAGCGCGCGGCGACCCGCAGGCGGACCTCGTAGGGCTGGCTCGCCAGGGCTTGAGCATGGTCGCCATGCAGGCTGCTGATGCCGATCAGGTCGACCTGGATCTCGCTGGCCACGCCGCCGTCGAGGCGGAACCTTTCCTTTACCGTGTCGGCCGCCAGCCGGGCCCGGGCGATGGCGTTGACGCCCGCGTAGGCGACTTCGCCCGAACCTATCCAGCCGTCGAAGTAGCCGACCACGACCTTGTAGCTGTCGGTGCGTGGCGCGGCGTGAAACCCGCGCACGGCCACCCGGTCAGCGTTCTGCTCTTCGAAATGCAGGCCTTCCAGGTTCAGTACGCAATCGGGCGTGATGTAGGCCGCCGGATCGTGAATCTCGTACAGCGCCTGCTCGGTGCAGGTCATGCGGTCGAGGCGGCCGCCCGAGCCAGCGGGCTTGCCTATGTAGAGCTCGCCGTCGCCGTACAGATCGGCATAGGGGTAGGCCAGCTCGGCCAATCTTGGAACGTCTTTCTTGCCGGGGTCGGCGAAGTAACCGCCCGTGATCTGGGCGGAGCACTCCAGCAGGTGGCCCATGATGGTGCCGGCCGCCAACCTGGGCAGGTCGTCATAGCCCCAGCCGTGATGATGCAGCGCCACGCCCAGAAACAGCGAAGGATCGGCCACCCGGCCTGTCATCACCACGTGGGCGCCGGTGGCCAGCGCATCGCGCACGACATCGGCGCCCAAATAAGCGTTCGCGGAGGCCAACCGGGGCAGGATCGATTCCAGCGGCAGGTCGCGATCCATCAGGCGCAGCTCGGGATGCCGGCGCACCCGGTCGGTCACATCGTCGCCGACGACGGCGGCGCATTTCAGCTCATGCCATCCCAAGTCGCGGCCGATGTCGAGTGCCGCCTGGGCGGCGCCGGCCGGATTGGCCGCGCCCATGTTGGACACCAGCCGCACGCCTTTCTCCCGACAGGCGGGCAGAAAGGCGCGCATGCGCTCCTGCAGCATCGGGTTATAGCCGTGAGCCCCGTCGTGCTTGCGCGACAGCGTTTCGCGCGCGATCGTCCGCTCGGCCAGGCACTCGCACACCAGGTAGTCGATATCGCAGTCTTCCAGCAATGGCATGGCGGGGCCGATGCGGTCATCGGCCATGCCGGCGCCGACGCCGATGCGCAGCCGCTTGCGCGGGTCATTCATGTCTGTCTCCGTCCGTGTTTACGGTTCGGACCAGTATCGTGCGACTTTCCTGATCTGGAAATTGATATATTTATATCTTGGTAATAACTCAAACGCATCACGCAAGCGAATGACCCTGACCATTTCCGAATTGGAGGCCGTGCTGCTGGTGGCCGAGACGCTCAACTTCCGCATGGCCGCGGAACGCGCGCACATCTCCCAGCCCGCGCTCAGCCGGCGGGTGCAGGCCGCCGAGCAAAAACTCGACGCCAGGCTCTTCGACCGCGACAAGCACGGCGTCGCGCTTACCGCCGCCGGCGCGGAACTGGTGCCGATTGCGATGCGTATGCTGTCGGAGTTCCGCGATTCCCTCAGCGATCTGTCGGAGTTCATTGCGGGCCGTCGCGGCAGCATCAATGTCTGGGCCCTGCCCTCGGTCGCCTCCGCCCTGCTGCCGGCGGCAGCGCGCGCCTTCCAGAAATCGCATCCGCAGGTGCGGCTGAACATCCACGCGGTCTCTGCGCGCCAGATCACGCAGGCCGTCTCGGAAGGCAACGCCGACATCGGCATATCCATCGAAATTCCGGACCAGCCGGCTAGCGTGACCTTCTCTGCGCTGCTGCAAGAGAAATTCGTCCTGATCTGCCCCATCGACGATCCGCTGGCGCGCAAAAAGCGCGTGGACTGGAGTGTTTTCGCCGACCGTCCCTATATCGCGAGCGGTCCAGCCAGCAGCATCCGCCAGGTTACCGACCGGATTCTTGCCGCCTCGGGACGGATGCCGGAGATGAACTACGTGTCGGACAATATTTCGGTGGTGGGCGCGATGGTGGCCGCCGGAGTCGGCATCGCGGCGGTCCCGCAGTTGGCTCTGCGTTTGATGGACGCCACGCGCCTGTGCAGCTTGGCGCTGCATTCGCCCAGCGCCACGCGGGAAATCGGCATATTGCTCAAGAAGCAGCGCTCCTTGTCGGCGGCAGCGCTGCATTTCCTGGATACCTTGCGGCAGACAGACCCGGCCTAGGGTCGCGCGAGAGGCAAGGCCGATCGCAACCGCAGGAGCTTTATCAGTTGTTGAAGCAGCGGCTGCAATAGGAGGTAGTCGGACGTAGCGCACTCTCACCACCGGCTCAGGCTCTTCCCGCTTGAGTTCTGTTTAGAACAATTAGGCAGAATTTTTGAACTTTTAGGCAGAATTCCGATTTAAAGAAGTGATTCACTCACGGTTCAGGCAAGCTTTCTCCGGCCATGCCCGCCCTCCAAGGATTCCTCCATGACCCAACTTCAAATCAACGGCCAGGCTAAGGATATCGACGTCCCGGGCGAAACGCCCCTGCTCTGGACTTTACGGGATGAACTCGGCATGACCGGCACCAAGTTCGGGTGCGGCATGGCATTGTGCGGCGCCTGTACCGTGCACATGGACGGCGCGCCGATCCGGTCCTGTATCACCCCGCTCTCCGCCGTGGCTGGCCACAGCATCACGACCATCGAAGGGATAGAGGCGGATGCGGTCGGCCGGGCCGTGCAGCAAGCCTGGATAGAACAGAACGTTGCCCAATGCGGCTACTGCCAGGCGGGCCAGATCATGACCGCGGTAAGCCTGCTCAAGGCCTCGGCGCAGCCGACGGATCAAGACATCGAGGACGCCATGAGCGGCAATATCTGCCGTTGCGGCACCTACCCTCGCATCCGCGCAGCCATCCAGCAGGCTGCCAAGCTCCTGGCCCAGGGAGGCAAGCAATGACGCACACCGCTCAACTTTCCCGGCGCGGCTTTCTGCAGGGCGCCTTGGGCGCGTTCACCCTGACGGTCACGGCCAAAGGTTTGATCACGACAGCCTGGGCCGCCGAGCCCTCCGCCCAGAAGTACGGCGCTGACAGCATGCCCGGCGGCACCGTCGACGATCCGCTGGTTTTCGTCAGCATCGCCGCGGATGGCACCGTCACCATCATCGCGCACCGCGCCGAAATGGGCACGGGCGTGCGCACCAGCCTGCCCATGGTGGTGGCCGACGAAATGGAAGCGCGCTGGGAGCGCGTGAAAGTCATACAGGCGCAGGCCGATGAAGCGCGCTATGGCAACCAGAACGTGGATGGTTCGCGCAGCGTGCGCCACTTCCTGATGCCCATGCGGCGCGTCGGCGCGGCCGCCCGCCAGATGCTCGAAGCCGCGGCGGCGGCGCGCTGGTCCGTTCCGCTGGCCGAGGTCAAGGCGGTGCAACATGAGGTGCTGCATCAGCCATCCGGCCGCCGTTTGACTTATGGCGAGCTGGCGGCCGATGCGGCCAAACAGCCGGTCCCCACGGGCGACGCGCTCAAGCTCAAGGATCGGAAAGAGTTCCGCTACATCGGGAAGGACCAGGTGCGCCTGGTGGACCTGGAGGCCATCGGCAAGGGCCAGGCCAGCTACGGCATGGATATGCGGCTGCCTGGCATGGTCTATGCCGTCGTCGCGCGCCCACCCGTCGTCGGCGGCAAGCTGCGCCGTCTCGACAGCGCCAAGGCGCTGGCCGTGCCCGGAGTGCTGAAGGTGGTAGAGATTCCGCCGATGCAAGGGGCTCCCGCATTCCAGCCCCTGGGCGGCGTCGCGGTCGTCGCGCGCAACACCTGGGCGGCCCGCCAGGGCCGCGACGCGCTGGAAATCGAATGGGACGATGGCCCCAACGGCAGCTATGACTCAAGCGCCTACCGCCAGACGCTGGAATTGGCGGCGCGCAAGCCCGGCAAGACGATGCGCAGCCAGGGCGATGCCGCGCAGGCCTGGGCCAAGGCGCCCGAAGCCGAGCGCGTCGCCGCGGAGTACTACGTTCCCCATCTGGCCCATGCCTCGATGGAACCGCCGGCCGCCACCGTCCGGATCAAGGATGGCCGCGCCGAGGTCTGGACGTCGGTCCAGAACCCCATCGCCGCACGCGATGCCGTCGCCGCCCGGCTGAAACTGGAGCCCGCCAAGGTCACGGTCAATGTCTTGCTGCTGGGCGGCGGGTTCGGCCGCAAGTCCAAGCCCGATTTCGTGGACGAGGCCGCCATCGTCGCCCGTGCCATGCCCGAAGGCACGCCAGTCAAGCTGGTGTGGACTCGCGAGGACGACATTCATCATGACTATCTGCATACCGTGTCGGTCGAACGCCTGGAGGCCGTCCTGGACCAGAACGGCCAAGTCCAGTCCTGGCTGCACCGCAGCGCCGCCCCCACCATCGCCTCTCTCTTCGCGGAAGGCGCCAAGGGCCAGCAGCTGTTCGAATCGGCCATGTCGGCCATCAACATGCCGTACCGCATTCCCAACGTCCGGGTGGAAACGGCCGAAGTGGAGGCCCATGCCCGCATCGGCTGGTTCCGCTCGGTAGCCAACATTCCGCATGCCTACGCGGCCCAGTGCTTCATTGCCGAATTGGCCCACCACGCGGGCAAGGACCCCAAGGATTTCGCGCTCGACCTCATCGGCCCGGCGCGCAGGATCGACCCGGGCACGATGGCCGACACCTGGAATTACTCGGAATCCCCCGAGCGCTACCCCTATGACACGGGCCGCCTGCGCGGCGTGATCGAAGCGGCTTGCCAAGGCGCGGAATGGGGCAGAACCCTGCCCCAGGGCCATGGCCTCGGGCTGGCATTCTGCTACAGCTTCATGAGCTACACCGCCACCGTGGTCGAAGTGGCCGTGGATGCAAGGGGCGAGGTGCGCGTGGTGGCCGTGGACATGGCGATGGACTGCGGCCCGCAAATCAACCCAGAACGCATCCGCGCGCAGATGGAAGGCGGCGCCATCATGGGCCTGGGGCTTGCCCTTGCCAGCGAGATTACGTTCGAGCAGGGCCGCGTGAAGCAGAGCAACTTCCACGACTATGAAGTGCTGCGCCACAATGCTTCGCCGCGCGTGATCCGCACGCATCTGGTCAACGACGATCACGCCCTGCCTCCGGGCGGCGTGGGCGAGCCCCCGGTGCCACCCGTGGCGCCCGCGCTGTGCAACGCCATCTTTGCGGCCACCGGCAAACGGATCCGCAGCCTGCCGGTGCGCAGGGTAGCCTAGGCATGGAGACGGTCGACGTCCGAGTTTTGCGCGAAGCCCGCGCCTGGCTGGCGGAGGGGCACAGGCTGCTGCTGGCCACGGTGGTCAAGACCTGGGGTTCATCGCCGCGCCCCGTCGGCTCCATGATGGCCCTGCGTGAAGACGGACGCTGCGTCGGCTCCGTATCCGGCGGCTGCATCGAAGACGACCTGATACACCGGTATACCCGCGCCTTTGGCGAGGGCGCCATTGCGCAAGGCGCGCCGGAACTGGTGCGCTACGGGATTGAAGCCGACGAAGCGCGCCGGTTCGGACTGCCTTGCGGCGGCACGCTGGACTTGCTGCTGGAGTTCCTGCCGGACTACGAAACGCTGGACGCCCTGGTCCGGCGGCTCGAATCCGGCCAGTTGGTCCAGCGCAGCGTCGACGTAACCACCGGAGCGGTGACATTGGCGCCGGCCTCGACGCCCGCGGCAGTGCAATTCGACGGCACAACGCTTTGTTCCACACTGGGGCCGCAGTACCGGATGCTGCTCATCGGCGCAGGCGCATTGGCGGAATACCTGGCCACCATGGCCTTGTTCAACGACTTTGCCGTGACGGTCTGCGATCCGCGGGGAGAACACGTGGGCAGCTGGTCCGTACCCGGCGTGCACATCACACGGGAGATGCCCGATGACGCAGTGCTGGCGCTGGCCCCCGACACGCGCACCTGCATCGTCGCCTTGAGCCACGATCCCAAGCTGGACGATCTTGCGCTCCTGGAAGCGCTACACAGCCCGGCTTTTTACGTGGGCGCCATCGGTTCACGCCGCAATACGGGCATCCGCAGGCAACGGTTCATGGAGCATTTCGGCGAAACCGCCGCATCCCTGGAACGGCTGCATGCGCCCGTCGGCATACACATCGGCAGCAGGACGCCCGCGGAAATCGCGGTGAGCATCATGGCGGAGATACTTGCTGTGAAGAACGGGGTCGGATTGCCTGCCACCATCGATGGTTCTTGCCAGGTGCTACCTGCAGCACACTGTCCCGCGGTGGATGACCCAACCCCTGACGCCATGAGCATCGCGCCCTGGGTAGTGAAAGGGTAAATAAAAAAGCCCCGCGCAAGACATGGCGCGGAGCACCCCGGACATATCAGCGTCCCTCACCCTAAAAAGGACCTCGGCATCGGACTACTAAACAGCATCCTCAAAGCAGCTGGTTTGAAGTGAGGCACAGCCCCCGGAGCAATCCGAGGTCTGCTAGACCATGCCACACAAGGAGCACACTAAAGTGAAATATCCCATTGCCATTGAACCCGGCAGCGACACTCACGCGTGGGGGGTCGTGGTCCCTGATCTGCCCGGCTGCTTCTCGGCAGCGGACGAAGGGATTGACCAAGCCATCGAAAACGCCAAGGAAGCCATTGAATTGTGGATTGAAACGGCCATCGACTCCGGCGATCCCATTCCTCCGGCAACCAGTATTGCCAATCATCAGGCCAATCCGGAATTTGCAAACTGGATTTGGGCGATTGCTGATGTGGATCCTGCGGTCCTCGATGAAACTGTTGAGCGCGTGAACATCACCATTCCGCGCCGCATCCTCAAGCGCTTGGATGACCGCGCTCGCGCCGCGGGTGAAAGCCGCAGCAGCTATATCGCGCATCTCGCCATGACAGCCTGATGAAGCATGTAGAGTCGGATTCACTCAGCAGAAAGCCCCGACCGGAATATCCGTGTCGGGGCTTGCTTGTTTCTACCCCGCCGCGGTGCGCGTCATTGTAAGCGCTTGATTCCAGGGGAGATCCTGGCGCGGCAGGAGGGGCTCGAACCCCCGACCCCGGGCTTAGAAGGCCCGTGCTCTATCCAGCTGAGCTACTGCCGCGCGATGTGGTGATGGCCCGGAAAGGATCCGGGCGGCGCATTTTACCTTGTTGTGGCCCGCTTGGCAGGCCGGCGGCGCTGGCGCCCTATTCCTCGCCTATGTCCGCATGGGTCGACACCCACAGCACCAGGGCGTCGTCCGGGCTCAGGCTGATCACTCGGTGGCCCATGCGGCTGTCTATATAGAAACTTTCCCCGGCCTTGAGGCGGGCAGGTTCGTAGAACTCGGTATAGAGCTCGACTTCGCCTTCCAGGACGTAGACGAATTCCTCGCCGCGATGGCGGCTCCAGTCGTGGAATTCATCGAAAGAGCGTGCCTTGACGCGGGTGTGGAAGGGCATCATGCGCTTGTGCGACAGCGCGGTGCACAGCAGGCGGTGGTCGTAGTACGGCGTGTCGTATTGGCGCCCTTCGCCCTGGCGGCTCAAACTGCGGCGGCCGGTGCCCATATGGGCGTCGGACGCGGTGAAGAGTTCGGCCACGTCCAGTTCCAGGCCGGCCGCGATCTTGATCAGGTTGTCATAGGTGGGCGACAGCAGGCTGTTTTCGATCTTGGACAACGTGGACGCGGACACGCCGGTGGCCGCGGCCGCCTGCTTCAAGGTCCACGCCCGCGCCTGGCGCAAGGCTCGCAGCCGCTGTGCCAACACGCTCTGTTTGTTGCCTTCCATCTATGCACCCTGTCATGCGCGCGACCGCCGCTCCCGCCACCAGTCGCGCGCCTGGTAAGACCAATAAGTTAGTTGCACCGCCGCCGTGCCCAAGCCACCGCCGTTCCAGGCCAGCCCGAACGGCGCAAACAGCTTGTAGCGCTGGGTGTCGCCCGCGATCCCTTCGGCGACCACCCGGCCGCCGATCGAGGCGGTGTTCATGCCGTGTCCGCCGAATGCCGTGCAGTACCAGACGTCCAGCGACAGCTGGCCGATCTGCGGCATCAGATGCCGCGCGTAAGCCATGCGCCCCGACCACGCCGTCTCCACCCGCAGCCCCTGCAATTGGGGATAGACGGAGAGCAGTTCGCGGCGCAGTGACTCCGCCAGATCTGGCGGGTCGTCGACACGGGTGGTGATTCTACTGCCCCAGCCGATGCGCCCGCCATCGAGTACGCGGTAATAGTTACCGGCGCGCCGGTCGTCGCCGATGGCGGCGGTGGTGCGGATCGCTTCGCGCACCCGATCGCCCAAGGGCTCGGTCAGCATGATGTAGGTGGCGATGGGCAGCATCGCGCGGCGCAGCGCGGGCACCACGCCCTCGGTGTAGCCACCGGTGGCCAGCACCACGGTGCGGGCCTCGACCTGGCCCTGCTCCGTCTTCAGGCGTTTGACCGCGCCGTCCAGGGCCGCCTGCGTGACGGGCGAGTCCTCGTGGATGCGCACGCCCAGGCGCGCGCATTCTCGGGCCAGCGCGCGGGCGTAGTTAAGCGGATGGAAGTGAAAGGACGTGGGGTCCTCCACGCCCTGGTGGTAGACATCGGACAGCAGGCGCTCGCGGACCTGGTTGCGGCTCAAGAGGCGCACGTCGCGGCCGAAGTCGCGCTGCTGGCTGTCGCACCACTGCCGCAGGGAGTCGGTCGCCTCATAACGCACCACGCGCAGCCGGCCGTCGACCTTGCAGGCGTCGACGATGTCCAGGTCGCGGATGTTGTTCCGAATGATCTCCACGCCCTCCATCGACAGCCGGTAGAGCTTGCGGTAGTGGTCTTCGTCGACGTGCTTCCTGATGGCGTCTGCCCCGGCCGAGAAGGCCGGCGACACCGATCCGCCGTTGCGTCCCGACGCTCCCCAGGCGATGCGCCGCCCTTCCAGCAGGGTGACGTCGCGGCCGCGGCGGGCAAGTTCCACCGCGGTGGACAGGCCAGCCAGTCCGGCTCCGACCACGCAGACGTCGGTGCTGGAGGTGCCGGACAGGGGCGCATAGCGGGTGTCGCTGTCGGCCAGCGTGCGCTTGTAGTAGGTGTCGATGTACTCGGAAGCCATGGTGGTCGGCATCAGTTCAGGCCTGCGCCCTGCAAGCCGCCCGTCAGGCGCTTTTCCAGCCAGTTGGCCAGGCGCAGCAGCGGGTAGCAGTAGATGAAGTAGATGGCGGCGATCATGCCGTAGATGAAGAGCGACTTGGCCGGAAAGGTGATGATGAAGACCTCGCCTTGCCGCGTCAGTTCGGTGATGCCCACCACGGAAAGAATCGCGGTGCTCTTGATCAGCATGACGTAGACGCCGCTCATGGGCTGCACGATCAGGCGCATGGCCTGCGGCAGGATGACCAGCCGCAAGATCTGGAACGGCCTCAGGCCCAGCGTCATGGCGCCTTCGGTCTGGCCGCGCGGCACGGCCTGGATCGCGCCCATGACGATTTCCGCAACGTAGCAGGACGTGTAGACGGACAACGACACGAAGGCCGCCGTGCCGGAATCCCAATGCAGCATTTCGATGCCGGTACTGGGCAGCACGAAATAGAAAATATAGAGCTGCACCAGGAACGGCGTGCCGCGCAGGATGTGGATGTACAGGCCCAGCAGCTGATGCACGCCGCGGATGCGGTAGCTGCGGATCACGCCGATCACGAAGCCCAGGAGCGATCCCGCGATGATGGCCACGAAGGAGATTTTCAAGGTCTCCCAGAAGCCCTTCAGCAGGAAGGGCAGCACGACGCCGGCGGTGGAAATATAGGAATCCAGCATGCTTACCTCGCGTTCCAGGCGGGACCCGCCAGCCAAAGGCTCACGCCACGCGACAGCAGCAGCATGCAGGCGTAGATCAGCAGATAGCCGGCCGCGATGGTCAGGAAGCTCTCGTTGGGTACGATGCGGTCGCTGTTCATCTGCACGCCGGCCGCGACCAGTTCGAACACCGTGATCAGCGACAGCAGCGACGTGTCCTTGATCAGCACGGCGGTCTGGCCCAGCAGGGGCGGCAGCGTGTTGGCGAAAGCCTGCGGCAGCACCACATAGCGCAGGCGCTGGCCGTAATTCATGCCGCAAGCCTTGGCGCCTTCGATCTGGCCGCGTGGCACGGATTCGATGCCCACGCGGATGATCTCGCTCATGTAGGCCGCATGGTGCAGCGTCATCGCCATGATGCCCAGCAGCATTTCGCTCCAGCCCTTGGCGCCCGGCACCAGCATGGGCACGGCGTAATAGACCAGGTAGATCTGCACCAGCAAGGGAGTGGAACGGATGAATTGCACATAGGCCGCCACCGGCCGCCAGACGAGGGCGCGGGGCGACATGTGCGCAAGCGCCAGCGGGATGCCGGCCAGCACCGACAGCACCAGGCTTGCGCCCGCCGCGATCAGGGTGTTGGCCAGGCCGGTGGCGAACTGGCCCGTGTACTGGCTGACGATGCGCCAGTTATAGAAATCGAGCAGCCAGTCCATGGGCTCAGTGGTCTTTCTTCCAGTCGGTGGAGTACCAGTACTTCACCTGTTCGGGCAGCGTGTTGTCGGCCGTCTTCAGCGTCTGCCAGTTGTCCAACCAGAACTTCAGGCGGAAGGCGTTGGGACCGACGGCGAAGGCCAGGGGCTCGCGCACCATGATGCCGTCCAGCACGCGCAGGTTGCCGAAGTCGACCAGGAACTGGTTGGCGGTGGACAGCGACATAATGCCGGCGTCCAGCCGGCCGCTGGACAGGGCCTGCCCGACCGGCGCGCTGCCGCCCGAGAATTCCTTCATGGTGGCCTTGGGCAGCATCTTCTTGCCCACTTCCGCATAGGTGCTGGCGCCCAGCACGCCCACGGTCACGCCGTCCTTGTTGAGTTCCTCGTACGACTTGTAGGGCGAATCCTTCGGTACCACGGCCACGGTATCCGCATAGAACATCGGGGTGGAGAACAGCACCTGGGCCGCGCGCTGCGGCGTGGGCGTCATGTCGGCGGCCACCATGTCGGCCTTGCCGGACAGCAGCGCCGGAATCAGGCCCTTCCACTCGTAGTCCTGCAGCACCAGCTTCACGCCCAGGTCGTCGGCCATGCGCTTGGCCACTTCCACGGCCAGGCCGGTGCGCTTGCCGGTCTTGTCCATGAAGCTCATCAGCGGCCCTGAGGTCTGCACCGCGACGCGCAGCTCGCCGCGCTTGAGGATGTCGCCCAGCTCGTCGGCCTGCGCCGGCAAGGCCACCGTGGCGGCCGCCAGGGCGACGCCGGCCAGGCCCAGCCATTGTTTGATTTTCAGCATTTCCTACCCCTTGTGGTGAATGGACTCACGTCGTTCCGGGCAAAGCACAGTGCGCCGGCAGCGCCCGGATCAGCCGGACCGGCCCTGGTTACCGCCGAGCGCCGCATATGCGGACGACCCGTTGCTTCCTTGCTGCTAGGGACTACAGAATCTTTTCCAGGAAGGCGCGGGTACGGGCCTCCCGCGGATGGCCGAACACTTCGTCCGGCGTGCCCATTTCGACGATGCGGCCGGCGTCCATGAATAGCGCGCGGTCGCCCACGTCGCGGGCGAAGCCCATTTCATGGGTCACCACGGCCATGGTCATGCCGTCGCGCGCCAGCGCGCGCATCAGTTCAAGAATGCCTCCCACGGTTTCGGGGTCGAGTGCCGAGGTGGCCTCGTCGAACAGCATCAGCTTGGGGTCCATGGCCAGCGCGCGCGCGATCGCCACGCGCTGCTGCTGGCCGCCGGAGAGCTGGCTGGGATAACGCGCGCCGTAGTCGCCCATGCCGACGCGGCCCAGCAGTTCGCGGGCGTAGCGTTCGGCGTCGGCGCGGGCGCGGCCGCGCACCACGCGCTGGGGTAGCGCGACATTGTCCAGCGCGGTACGGTGTTGGAACAGGTTGAAGTGCTGGAACACCATGCCGACTTCTGTGCGCCAGCGGTTGACGTCGGTGGCCGGGTCCGTGAGCGACACGCCGTCCACGCGGATGGCGCCGCTGTCTATGCTTTCCAGGCCGTTGAGCGTGCGCAGCAAGGTGCTCTTGCCGGATCCCGAGGGGCCAACCACCACCATGACCTCGCCGCGGCCGAGTTGGCAGTCGATGCCGTCCAACGCCAGATGCGGGGCCTGCCCGTCGCGTTGATAGGTCTTGCTGACTGCCTGGACGACCAGCAGAGGTTCCGCCACGGATCCACCTTCGTATGAGTGCTGCCTTGGTTTAAAAAGGTTTCGCAATTCATGCTGGAGTTTCGTATAGTAAATTTTTTTCCAGAATCGCCACTTAGGCATAACCCTTAAGCGAAGACAGGCTCTTCGCAGGCAACCCAAGGAACCGGCATGGACACTCCCCAAGACATCCTGCGCGCGCTCGGGCTGAACCCGGAATCGCTCACGGGCGGCACGCTGCGCGCGCGCAGTCCGATAGACGGCGCCGAACTGGCCCGGGTCCACGAGCACACGGTGGCCCAGGCCCATTCCGCCATCACCCGTGCGCGCCAGGCCAGCCTGGCATGGCGCGACGTGCCGGCGCCGCGCCGCGGCGAACTGCTGCGCCTGTTCGGCGAAACGCTGCGCCAGCACAAGCGCGAACTAGGCCGACTAGTCAGCCTGGAGGCCGGCAAGATCGTGGCCGAAGGCGAAGGCGAAGTGCAGGAAATGATCGACATCTGCGACTTCGCCGTTGGGCTGTCGCGCCAGCTGTACGGTCTGACCATCGCTTCTGAGCGCCCCGGCCACCGCATGATGGAAACCTGGCATCCGCTGGGCGTGGTCGGCGTGATCAGCGCGTTCAACTTTCCGGTGGCCGTGTGGTCCTGGAACGCCGCGCTGGCGCTGGTCTGCGGCAACGCCGTGGTCTGGAAGCCGTCGGAGAAAACCCCGCTGACCGCTCTGGCATGCCAGGCGCTTTTCTCCCAGGCCGCGCAGCGCTTCGGCGATGCGCCCGCCGGCCTGTCCGAAGTGCTGATCGGCGGCCGCGAGATCGGCGAAGCGCTGGTGGATTCGCACGCCGTGGCGCTGGTGTCGGCCACCGGTTCGACCCGCATGGGCCGCCAGGTGGGCCCGCGCGTGGCGCAGCGCTTCGGCCGCGTGTTGCTGGAACTGGGCGGCAACAACGCCATCATCGTCGGCCCCACCGCCGACCTGGACATGGCCGCGCGCGGCATCGTGTTCGGCGCCATCGGCACGGCCGGACAGCGCTGCACCTCGACGCGCCGACTGATCGTGCATGAAAGCGTGGCCGACGACCTGGTGCAGCGCCTGCACAAGGCCTATGCCAGCGCCACCATCGGCAACCCGCTGGACAGCGGCACCCTGGTCGGCCCGCTGATCGACCGCGTGTCCTTCGACGCCATGCAGGCCGCGCTGACGGCGGCGCGCGAACAGGGCGGCAAGGTCACGGGCGGCGAACGCGTGCTGGCCGAGCAGTATCCCGAGGCCTGGTACGCGCGCCCCGCCATCGCCGAAATGCCGGGCCAGACCGACGTGGTCTGCCACGAAACCTTCGCGCCCATCCTGTACGTGATGCGCTACACCGATTTCAACCAGGCCCTGGCCTTGCAGAATGGCGTGCCGCAAGGCCTGTCGTCGGCCATCTTCACCAATGACCTGCGCGAGGCCGAGACCTTCCTGTCGGCGGCCGGCTCGGACTGCGGCATCGCCAACGTCAATATCGGCACCTCGGGCGCCGAGATCGGCGGCGCCTTCGGCGGAGAAAAGGAAACCGGGGGTGGCCGCGAATCGGGCTCGGACGCGTGGCGCAACTACATGCGCCGCGCGACCAACACGATCAACTATTCGCGCCAGCTGCCGCTGGCGCAGGGCATCAAGTTCGGCGAGTAGGCCCGCGCGCAGCCCTGTCCCCACAAGCCCCCGCCGTGCGCGGGGGCTTACGCTTTCTACATACGATTAGCCTGGCTTACAAACTGTAGCCGGGGTCGATGCTACATTTCCTGGTCACAAAACTACGTTATGAGCCGATGACCATCAGCCGTCCAGCACGATCCGCCCTCCTCCTGCGCACCCTTGCCGCCGCCCTGGCCATGGGTCTGGCGGGCGCAGCCACCGCGGGCGTGTCGTACCGACTGGATCGTCCATCGGCCGCCCCCGGCGAGACCGTCACCATCGAAGCGGTGTACTTCAACGAAGGCACCGCCCGCTCCAACTGGGAAGCGCCGCCCGAACTGGTGCTGCAATGGCGCGGCCAGGACGGCCAGATCGTGCGCAGCCTGGCCAAGCTGCGCGGCGGGCCGGCCAGCTTCAGCGTGCCGGTCAACAACTTCGCGCGCATGGCCTGGACCGCGGTCGTGCCCGCCACGGCCAACGGCCTGCAGGCCGTGTCCATCGAGGGCCAGCCGGCGATGATGGCGCTGGACGCCACCGGCCGCGACAGCGGCACCTTGGCCAGCACGCCCGCGCGCGGCCCGGTGGTGGACGCCAGCAGCGGCCAGCCCGTGCCCGCCGCCGCCGTGGCCGCGGTCGGCGCTTCGCCCGAAGGGGGCCCTTCGCCCGACGCTTCCGCGGTGCCTACCGTGCAGCCGCAGAACGCCTTTGACCGCTTCCGCAGCTCGGTTTCCGAATACAAGCCTGTGTACTTCGACATCGGCACGCGCGGCCAGACCACCGCGCGCTTCCAGATCAGCGCCAAGTACCGCCTCTTCAGCCCCGCGGGCGACCGCCCGGCGACCTGGGACGAGAACTTCTACCTGGCGTACACGCAGACGTCGCTGTGGGACCTGCAGGGCGATTCCATGCCCTTCATCGACACCACCTTCAATCCCAGCGCCTTCTGGCTATCTGACAATATCTGGCAGTCGGCCAGCCAGAACTGGCGCTTCGGCATGAACACCGGCGTCGAGCACAACTCCAACGGCAAGGACGGCGCGGATTCGCGCTCGCTCAACGACGGCTATATCGAACCGCGCTTCCACTACCGCTTCGACGGCGGCAGCACGCTGACCTTCGCGCCGCGGGTCAAGGCCTACTTCGGCGTCGCCAGCGAGAACAGCGACTATGCCGACTACGCCGGCCACGTCGACTGGCAATTGCGCTGGGCCCAGGACAACGGCGCCGTCATCTCCGCCATGTACCGCCAGGGCGACCAGAAGCGCCGCACCACCCAGCTGGATTTCGCCTGGCCGCTGCAGCGCACCTGGCTGAACATGAACGGCTACCTGCACCTGCAGTATTTCAACGGCTACGGCGAAACGCTGCTGGGCTACAACCAGCGCAACGAATCGCAGTTCCGCGTCGGCCTGTCGCTGGTGCCTTAAGCCCGCCGATCCGTCAGGGCGCCCTAGCCTTCCATCGCCAGTTCTTCCCAGCCCAGCTCGCGGGTGCGCTCCAGCGCCACCGTGACCTGGGCGGCGGCGGAGCGCACCCCCTCCACTAGCTCCTGTCCGGTCAGCAGCCGCGCCGTGACGCTGGCCATGAACACGTCGCCGGTGCCGTGCACCGAGGGCGGTATCGCGATCTCCGGATGCGTCACCACGGTGGCCTGATCCCGCGTCACCACCGCCAGCTGCAAGGTGCCGGCCGCGGCGGCCATGGGCGCCGCGCTGGTCACCACGATCCAGTCCGGACCGCGCGCGATCAGTTCGCGCGCCGCGGCCACCACGTCGTCAATTGATGACAGGGCGCGCCCCACCAGCAATTCCAGCTCGAAGTGGTTCGGCGTCATACCGTTGGCCAGCGGCACCAGCAGGTCCCGGTATTGCTCGACCAGTCCTTCGTTCACGTACAGGCCGTCGTTGCGGTCGCCCATGACGGGATCGATATGGACTTTCACGTCCGACCGCGCGGCGCGCAACGCGGCCAGCCAATCGGCAAGCAACCCGGCCTGCCCGGGCTGGCCCAGGTATCCGCACACCACCGCCCGCGCCGTCCTGCTGACGCCGCGCTCGTCCAGCCCCTGCAACAGCCCTTCGAACCAGTCCAGCGGCACCGCGCCGCCGTGCAAGGTCGGATAGTGCGGCGTGTTGCTCAGGATGACGGTGGGCACCGCGATCGCGTGCAGGCCCGCCTTGCGGAAGACCGGCATGGCGGCGTTATTGCCGACGCAGCCATACACGACCTGGGATTGGACGGAAACGATATCCACCTGCGCGGTAACGGCGGGGATTGCGCTCATGGGGCTGGCTCCTGGCTGCCGCGGTTTACGCGGCGCTACATGCGGGTGATGAAATAGATCTTCTTGACGAACTGGTCGACTTCCCAGCGGCCGGTATAGCCCTCGGGCATGACGAAGGCTTCGCCTACTGTCAGCTCGTGCACGGTGCCATCCGGGTCGACCAGGCGCGCCGAGCCTTCAACGATGTAGCCGAACTCGATGTAGCCGGTGGTGTTGGACTGGAACACGCCCGCGGTGCTTTCCCAGACGCCGGCCTCTGCCTTGCCGCCATTGCCTTCGAAGGCGGTCACGGTGCGGAACGCGGCGTCGCCCGAGAGCGGACGGCGTGGCTTGCCTGGCACCGGATTCTTCATGGGGCCGGCGTCGATGCGGACGAGGCGCGATTGGTCGTTCTTCATGGCGGTTCCTGTATGCGGATAGATGATGAGTCCGGTGGCCTGCTCAGTGCGCGGCCACCACCAGCACTTCGGCCATGGCCCGGCTGACGGTGCGCATGCGGTGTGGCAGTTCGGAATCGAAATAGACGGAATCCCCGGTCTCCAGGCGTAACTGGCGCTCGCCCACGTGAACCTCGATGGCGCCCTTGAGCACCAGCAGGAATTCCTCGCCGGGGTGCGGAAACACCGCGGTCGCATCGGGAAATTCGCGCGGCGGATGCACCACGAAAGGCTCCATCGCCTTGACCTTGCGACGGCCAGCCAGCGATTCGTAGTGATACTCGCTGCCCAGTCCCCGTCGCTGCAAGGCCTCGCGGTCCGCCACCCGCACCACGCTGACGACTTCCTCCTGCGCGGCGTCGTCCGTGCCCACCAGTTCCGACACGCCCAGGCCGTACGCTTCCGCCAGCCGCAGCACGGTGGAAATGGAGGGCTCGCTCAGGCCCCGCTCCAGTTTGGAGAGGTAGCTCTTGGTCAATCCGGTGCGCTGCGCCAGCTGTTCTAGGGACAGGGTTTGCTGGCGGCGCAGGGCGCGCAGGCGGTGCGGCAGGTCTATCATCGGCGGGGTTGCGGGCGAAGATGCGAAATACGGTCGCGGAATACGACCGGTAAGCATGCCCTAATCCGGCCCCGCCGTCGAGCCGGCCCCGCCCGCAGCGGTCATCAGGCCAGCACGTCGGGATGCGCCCGCAACGCGCGCCGCGCATAGTACGAGAAGCCGACCTGCGAGCGCTTCGGCGTCAGGATCCAGTCATGCGCCTCGCGGCCCAGGGCCGGCGGAATGGGCTGGATCTTGCCGGCGGCCATGGCCAGTAGCTGCATGCGGGCGGCGCGCTCGAACTGCAGGGCCAGCACGCAAGCCTCTTCCACCGAGCCCGCCGCGATCAGCATGCCGTGGTGCGACAGCAGGATGGCGCGCTTGGAACCCAGCGCCGCCGAAATGATCTCGCCTTCCTCATTTCCCACCGGCACGCCGGGCCAATCCTTCAGGAAGGCCACGTCGTCGTACAGCGTGCAGTTGTCCATATGCGAGACTTCCAGCGGCACCTCCAGCATCGACAGCGACGCGACATGCAGCGGGTGCGTATGGATGATGCAGTTCACGTCGGGACGCGCGCGGTAGACCCAGGAATGGAAACGGTTGGCTGGATTCGGCATGCCGCCGCCTTCCTGCACGCGCAGGTCCTCGTCGACCAGCAGCAGGTTGCTGGCGGTAATCTCGTCAAAGCCCAGGCCCAGGCGCTGCGTGAAATACCGGTTCGGCTCCGGCGCGCGCGCCGTGATCTGCCCGGCCAGGCCGGAATCATGCCCGCCGTCGAACAGGATGCGGCAGGTCAGCGCCAGGCGTTCGCGCAGGCTCCATTCGGGCGTCTCGAACTGGCGCTGCATTTCGGCTTTCGCCCGCGCGATCAGTTCGTCCTTGCCCAGGTGCATCGTATCGGCCATCGTCGTCACTCCTAAGATTGTGTTCGTGTCATGCCGCTGCGATCAGCGGCGTAAAGCCGGGCAAGGCGCGCATGCGCGCCAGCCAGGCGTCGATATGGGCGAAGCCGGACAGGTCGTAACCGCCCTCGGCCGCCATGCTCGTATAAGGGAACAGCGCGATGTCGGCGATGGTCGGCGCGGTTCCCACCAGATAATCGCGGCCCGCCAGATGCGCATCCATCAGCGCGGCCGCCTTCATGCCGATCTCGCGCCATGCCTGCATGGCCGGATCGTCCACCTGCGCCGTGCGGCGCAAGTGGATCAGCAGCCGCGGCTGCGCAAAGGCGTGCATGTGCTGGGTCTGCTCGAAGCTGAGCCAGCTGCTGACCTGCGACTGCTCCAGGCGGCCGGCGGGCAGCCAGGGCGTGCCCAGTCCCAGATACCAGAGGATGGCCTGCGACTCGGCCAGCCACTCGCCCTCCGGCGTCAGCAGGGCCGGCACCTGGCGCCACGGATTGATGCGCGCGAACGCCTCCGTCTCCAGGTCGCCCTGCACGATGTCGAAGGTGCGCCGCTTGATCGGCAGGCCCATGTAGCCGCAAGCCAGCCGGATCTTCCAGGCATTGCCCGAACGCAGCGTATCGGCCAGTTCCAGCGGCTTGCCCGCCAGCGGATGCGGTGTCTGGTTCATCGTCAGTCCATCTTGATGTTGGCGCGCTTCACGATCTCGGTCCACTTGGCCTTCTCGCCGGCGATGAAGCGCTGATACTCATCCGGCTTGCCCGTGTACAGCTGCGTGCCCTGGGACGCGAGCCGCTCCTTCAGTTCCGGCGACGCCAGGGTCTTCTGCAACGCGGCGTTCAGCTTTTCCAACACTTCGGGCGGCGTGCCCGCGGGCGCGAAGAACGCGTTCCACGAACTGATCTGCAGGGCCGCGTCGCCCACTTCGTTGCTGGCGGGCACCTCAGGCGCGGAAGGCAGCCGCTTGTCGGCAGCCACCGCCAGCGGGCGCAGTTTGCCGGACGCAGCGTGCGGCATGATCACCGGACTGGCGTCCATCACCACGTCCACCTGCGCGCCGATGGCGGCGTTCACCGCTTCGCTGCCGCTCTTGAACGGCACATGCACGATATCCACGCCGGCCGTCAGCTTCAATAGTTCCAGACCCAGGTGCGGCGAACTCGCGTTGCCTGCCGAACCGAAATTCAGCTTGGCCGGGTTGGCCTTGGCATAGGCTACGAACTCGCTGAAGGTCTTCGCCGGCACGCCCTCCCGGACCGCCAGCAGATACGGCGACCCCGACACCATGCCCACCGGCGCGAACTTGTCCGCGTCGTAGCTGAGCTTGCTGTAGATCAGCGGGTTGACCACCTGCGTCCCGACCGTGCCCATGAAGATCGTATAGCCGTCGGCCGGCGCGGTGGCGGCCACCTGCGCCGCAATCACCCCGCCCGCGCCCGGCCGGTTCTCGATCACGATGCTCTGTCCCAGCGCATCGCCCATGCCCTTGCCCACCTGGCGCGCCACGATGTCCGTGATCCCGCCCGCGCCGAAAGGCACCACCAGCCGGATCGGCCGGTCCGGATACGCCGCCTGGGCGCCACTGCCCGCCATGGCCGCAACCAACGCCAGCGCGCCGGCAATTCCCGAAATCTTCATGTCATCCCCCTACGGGCGCCGCCTATCGGCACCATCATGACACGAAGTGTCCTATAGGAGATTGATTTTCCGCAAGGAAAACAAGTTTAGGGAAAACCCGGGGTAGCGGGAACAAAGTTCGCCTTTTGCGTTGAGGTTCGCCTTTTGGCTTTGCCGGGCAAAACCAGCCGACACCAAGCAACGTAAAATGTCAGGCTTCCAGCCTCCAAATGCTTCCCTTATGAACCTCGAACGACTCCGCCGCGAATTTCCTGACTTCGACATAACCACCCTCCCGCCCCTACCCGAAGGGTATTTCGACTCGTCGAGCTACATCGACGCAGCTCCTTCATTCGAGAACAAGGAGCGCGGCTTGAAGGTGTATGTCGACTACGCCAACTATGCCGACCGCGAATCCGGCAGAAGCCAGCGCTTCTGCGTTTCGCGCTACGACGAGGAAGCAGGCGACTTCGAAGACGTCGCCCTGTCGACCAACGACTGGGCCGAAGTCACGCGCTTCCTGACCGCCTGAATGCCCTCGCCCGGGGGCGATCGATTTCCGCTCCGATCGTCGGATGATCGACCCCGCGACCGTTCCTGGCCGATAACGGACATAGCCCAGGACAAGCAAGTCGCCGGTCGAGATGCTGCGCGGTCAAGACGGCGCCCTTTGGCGGGCAAGACCAGGCTGGCAGGTCAGCTGCAACCGAGTCTATCGGCGGTATGCCGATGAACAATGGCAGTTGCGTAGCGAGGCTTGGCGCCAGGACTACAATGACGCTCGGCCTCACATGGCTTTGAAAGATCTAACACCGGGCGAATTCGCCCGGAAATACTGCCTCCGACAACAGGTCGGGGGCTCATGGCAGCCCGATCACTAGCATCGACGCGGATCAGTCCGCGAGTATTTAGTGAAGCTGCTGAAGCAGCGTTTTGAGGAAATGATGAATTTCTGGGTCCCTGTAGTCTTCGGTACGTTCAAGCTCCTCGTGTTGGGTACGGGCATGTTTCTCGCCATCAAGTCTCACTACGATGGAGAAAAAAAGGAGAAGAAGGAGAAGGAGCAGGAGATGAAAGCTCCGTAGTGGACGTAGGCTCCCGCCTCAGGCAGGCGCCAGCCGGCGGAGTCTCCATGAGTCGGAGACTCCCTTGAAGAAAAGCAGATTTGCAGAGCGTCGGCCGGTCACCATCGCCCACTCTAGAAAGCCATCCTGAAACCCGCGGTAGCGGTGACGATATAGCTACCGGAGAAATCCGCGTCGGCTTCGACCTGGCCGTAGATGGCGTAGCGCTCCCCCCAACCAAAATTTGCCCCCGCTCCGATGCTGCCCCAGGTTCGCGCCATGCGACTGGCCGCCGGCACGCCGGCGACGCGGACACTGGTGCCGTCCAGGAACTCATGCTTCACGTTGACGACGCCATAGACGCTGGATTCCCGTTTCACGCCGGCCGTTTGCCAATTTCTTTTGTAGTCCAGCGCGATGCCGAAACGGCCCAGCAGGCTGTCGCCCTTGTCGCTTTCGACGCGCGCGCCGAATTTGTCGTTGAAGCTGTCGAAGCGGGTCGATACGTATGTCAGCTGCGCCTGCGGGATCAGGGCCAGCTCCTCTGACAATCCGAAAGCCTTGCCCGCTTCGATACCCAAGCCATAGCTCTGGGCCTTCTGGCCGCCCTTCAATTTGCCGGCCAGCCCTGAGTTCAGGTCGCTGTCGAACCAGGTCGCCTGAGCCTGGGTGTCGATATACAGGCCATTCTTGCCATACCAGGTCAGTGTCGGCGTCAGGCCATAGGAAGTGGTGTCGATCGTGCCGTTGCCGTAGACCGACGACACCCGCGAGTCGGCCTTGCCATAGTGAAAGGCCAGGCCGCCCACCAGACGAGATCCCTCTTCTTTACCGGCCAGGATGCGGTCAACGCCGAATTGCGCCTTCCAGCTATCGACGTTCTGACGCGCGCCGGTGGTGGACGCCGCAGGATCGAGCCGTCCTGTCGTGCCCTCGACGCGGCTCCATACGCCATTGCGGCCGGCGTCCGCCGGATCATAGAGGCGATTGCCGACCCGCTGGCGCAGGGTAGGCAGCTGGCTCAGGTGGAGCAGCGTATTGGCATAGGCCTCGTAGACCGGCACGCCGGGCTGATAGAGCAAGGGCGGTTCGGCGCCCGGCGAACCGCCACCGGGCGAGGGAGTGCCCGGATTGGTCGGGGTGGTGCCTGGATCGGTCGGGGTCGTACCCGGATCCGTCGGGGTGGTACCAGGATCCGTCGGGGTAGTGACTGGATTGGTCAGGGACGATCGCAAGTACCAGCCGCCGTCGGCTGGGTCCTGTTGCAGCACATAGCCATAGGCGCCGGCGACCAGAGCCGGACGCCCCCCGATGACGTAGTCGCCATTGGCCAGATCGAATTTTCCCGCCGACAGGCCGTAGACCTGCACGACTTGTATCCCCCGTTGAGTCTGCGCGCCAGCGCCTCCCATGTTCTTCACCGTGACCGGCGTGGTGCCAGCGCTGTCGCCGGTAATCACCAGCTTGTCCGTCGGCGAGTCATCGGCGCCAAGCTGTGTACGGATTTCCAGGTTGCCGCCCTGCGCCGCATAATTGCCAGCAATCGTGAGGGAGCCGAAACCGCTGCGCGGACCCGGCGCGATCGTGCCCTGGTTGGCCGTTGCGCCCACGCGTCCCGTGCCGGTCAGTCGCGCTGCCGCAAGCACGGTCACCGGCCCGCCGAGGATGCCATCCACCTGCAGCGTTCCAGCCTGAACATCGGTATTGCCGGTGAACGCCGCGCTGTTGCCCGACAAGGTCAACGTGCCCGCGCCCAGCTTATTCAAGCGTGACGTCCCTGAGAACGCGGTCGTCACGCCCACTTCGTGGCCGTTGGTATCAAACCCGGCGCCGCCACTGCCCACCGCCTGCGTGGAGAAGCCTTTCAGGAAGTTGGCCTCATTGCGATTGGCGCGCAGGATGCCGCCGTCCAGGTTGAAAGTGGCGTCGCCGGCGCCCTTGATCACCGAGCCGGTCTCTAGCATGCCGCGGCCGCTGGCATCGCCGGTCAGGTTCAGCGTGCCGGTGGCGGAGGCCGCCACGGTAAGCCATGTATCACTGGCGGCGATGGCCTTCCCGCCTTTTTCGATGGTCAATGTTCCTGTGCCTGCAGAACCGATTTCGATGCGGTCGCTTGCCGAGAGCGTCGAAACATCGGCCGTTGCGCTCGACACCGTCACCGTGCCGACCCCGGCCGCGCTCTCGCCGATGTAAACCGTTGCGGCGGCGCCTGGCGCAGTCGATCCGACCGTGCCAACGGTGGCGCCATCCAGGACGCGAAGCTCGCCCGTTCCGTCGAGTCCCACGTAGATGTTGTTTAGCGGGTCCCAGACCGTTGCCGCGCCCGACACCGTGGCGCTGCCCTCGCTGCCGGCTTCCCAGCCGATGATCGACTGGCCGCTGTGCACGGCGCCGCCATTGTCGATCCGCAGCGAGCCCTGGCCGCGCCCGCCGATCACGAACGCGTTGCCCGTGGAGAGATTCCAGGTGGACCCCGGTCCGGAAACAAGAACGTTCCCGACGCCGCCGGTCTCGAAGCCGATGCTGGCCGAATCGCTTTGCGCCAAGCCCCCGTCCAGGATTTTCACCGTGCCGCTGGCGCCGGTGTCGAGGCCGAGCTGCACTGAACCGAGGCTGGTCCAGGTGGAAGCGACGCCATTGCCGTCACGGCCCGACACGGTCACGGTGCCTACGGCGCCATTGAAGTTTCCAATGTATGCCAAGTCATTGACTACGGAACCGCCCGCATCGATGACCAGTTCCCCTGTGAGGGTATCTCCAACCGTCAGATCGCTGCCCGTCAGAGGGCTGCTGACAGTCCAATGCGGCGTCTGGACCGGCGCGGGTTGAACGTCGCCAGTGCCGGAAACCGATTGGGCGTTTGCGGGATAGGCGAAGTTCGCCGCGTAGAAAACGAGGGCAGCCGACTTCAACCATCCCGTGCGCGGGCAATTCCTGGCGACCATGACACATCCTTTTTAAGTAGACGCAACCTCCTAGCGATACGGCATGCGGCAGGATTTTCTTAATAGGTGTCTACACCTATCCGCGTTCCGCCTGCCGAAAAGAATGCAGGATGCAGGCGCAACACCCAGTCTTGCGCTCCAAAGGATGATCTGGGATTCGCGGATCGACTGAACACAGACGTTGGTATCCCCTAGGACAAGAAGACGTTGAACGCAGCCGCGCGGCGCCTGGCCCTGGTTCGGAAGGCCAGCGCCGAGGGAGCTGCGAATCCTGCCCGCAACGATCAACGATCAAATGCAGCCTGCAGCGCTTCCTTGCTGTGCTGCCCCTGATGCAACAGCAGCATCAGCAGCAGCCGGGCCTTCTGCGGGCTGAGGTCGCCCGCCATGACCGCGCCGGCGTCGAAAGTGGTTTTCCCGCCGCCAGGGAAACCGTAGACCGGCATCGTCCGGCCATTGGGCACGCGCGTCGATATGACCACCGGCACATCCTTGCCCAGCGCATACTTCACGGCCTCGAACATCGAAACGTTCATATTGCCCATGCCCACGGCCTGGACCACAATGCCCTTCGCGCCCTGGTCCACGGCATAGCGCAGCAGATCGCCGTCCGCGCCGCCGAACATCGGCAGGATTTCCACGCGCGGCATGTCGCCCGCGCCGATATCGATGTGCTGCCGCCGCAAGGGCGTGCGCGAGAATTGCACGCGATCCGACCAGACCTCGCCGAGAAAGCCGAAATCGCCCGACTTGAAGGTCTCGACATCCGCGGTATGGGTCTTGGTCGCCGTGCGCGCGGCGTTGATCTGGTTGTTCATCGCGATCATCACCCCCTTGCCCTTGGCGTCCGGCGCCGTGGCGATCCGGATGGCATTGAGCAGATTGCGCGGCCCGTCGAAATCCGGCGATGACGCATTGCGTTGCGCGCCGATCAGGATGACGGGCTTGTCGGATTTCACGGTCAGATCGAGCCAGTACGCGGTCTCCTCCATCGTGTCCGTGCCATGGGCGATGACCACGCCGGCCACCTCAGGCCGGGCCAAGGCGTCATCCACCGACTTGGTCAAGCGCGTCCACCACTTGGGCTCGACATAGTTGGCCGACATGGCCGAGAAGTTGTTGACCTCTATGCGGGCGTACTTGGCGGCGTCGGGCACCGTCTGCATCAGATCATCGCCCGAGATGGCGGGTACCACCCCCTTGGTGACCGGATCCACCTTCATCGCGATCGTCCCGCCCGTGGCAATGAACTGGACCACTGGCGGCGTTTCAGCCGCGGCGCCAGCTGACATCACAGACATGACAAAAAACGAAAAAATTCGTAGCTGCAAGTTCATGGGACGACTCCGGAACGGGGAACGGGAAGCCCATTCTATTCAGGAAGGCAAGGCCGAGTCGATGCCGTCCACTCAAGGCCATGGCCAGGCGGATTGGTCTTGGGAAAGAACTGCAATGTGGGTCGCCAGCCTCAGGATCCAAGGCTTGAAATGGGCTTGGTTCTGGAACGATGCGCCACGCAGGCGAAAACGCAGGCGGCCGCGATGCTCGCGCCCCAGACCGCATGATGCAGCGGCATCGCCAGGGCCGTCCTCAGGCCGGCGTCGGAGGCCATGGTCAGCAGATCAACCGGCGCCACGGCCAGCCATAGCAGCGCCGCGGCCCCCCATTGCTCCGGCCACAAGCGACGTTCGTCGCGCGCCAAGGCGTGCACGCCGCAGGCGATCCACGCCAGGAAGAAAGCCGCCACCTCGCGCTCATGCAAGCCCTCCGACGCGGGCCACGCCAGGCGGTTGGCCAGCAGATAGGCGGCGCAGGCGCATGCCGGGCCGCATACCATCGCCACATTCAGCCGGTGCACCGCCCGACCGAAGCGGGAGGCGGCCGCCGCCGGCCGCGCCGTGTACAGCACCAGTCCCGTCGCGATCATGGCTGCGCCTGACAAGGCCAGCAGGAAGTACAGCGCGCGCAACAGGGGCGCGGCGTAGTAGCCATAGTGCAGTCCGCCCAGGGTCCGGATCAGCTGCAAGGATCCGGGATAGCTTGTTTGCACGTCGACGACCTCGCCGCTCGCCGCCAGCACGGACACGCGGTCGGGAAACGCCAGCAGGCGATCGTCGTAGCGGCGCCAGACATCCGCAAGCGCGCCTTGCGTGCCGGGCTGCCTGATCCCGATCGCGGCGATCTTGCCCGCGCCCAATTCCGGCTCGGCGCGCAAGGCCAGCGTGCTCAACGGCAGCATCTCCGTCGCGCCGCCTGGCCGCGGCGCGGCCGGCGGCTGCGGAAACACCTCGGCCACCATCGCCGCCACGTCGCCGCCATAGCGGCTTTGCCCCCCTGCAGGCAAGTAGCCCAGCAGCAGCGTGCTCAAGGCGGTGAACAGGATCATGCAATGGAACGGCAGCGGCAGCACCGACAGCACGTTGTGCGCATCGAGCCAGGCGCGGCCCGGCGAGGCGCGCGGCCTGAACACGAAGAAATCCGCGAAAAAGCGCCGGTGCACGATGACGCCGGAAACCAGCGCGACCAGCAGCGCCAGGGTACAGGCGCCGACCAGCCAGATACCGGCCTGTCCCGCATGCAGGCTGTAGTGGAACTCGACCAGGAAATCGCCGCCCTCTGTGTCGCGCGGCACGATCTCGCGCCCGCCGGCCGGATCTAGCATCACGGCGCCGCCGCCGTCTGCATCTTCCCACGACAGCGCCAGCAAGGGGCGGCGGGCATCCGGCAATTCGATCCGCCATGCCGCCGCGCCCCCGGCGTTCCGCTCCAGCCAGTCTTGCGCCAATCCCAGGGCCTGGGCCTGGCTGGCCTTGCCGGCGGCCGAAATCTCGGGCTTCATCCAGCGGCTGATCTCCGGCGCATAGACGCTGAGCGCGCCGGTCAGGAATATTGAAAACGCCAGCCAGCCAAACAGCAGGCCGACCCAGGTGTGCAGCCAGGCCATGCGCTGGCGCAGGCTGCCTTCCGGATACGCGTTCATGCCGCCGCTCCCCAGGCAAAGAACCAGGAGCCCATGCATCCCGCCACAATGGCCAGCCACACCCGGCCCGGGCTGCGCGCCGCGAATGCCCAAACCGTGAGGGCCACCTGCACGGGTATGGCGGCCAGGGCCGGATAGAGTATGGCGTCGGCAGGCGCCAGCGGCAGGCGGGCCGCCGCCGCAACCGCTGCCCACACCAGCGCGTAGGCGCCCAAGGTGGCCGCGGCCATGCGCGCCGCCACGCCGCGCCAGCTGCTGCGGGGCCTCACCACGCGTACCTGAGCGTGGCCAGCAGCAAGCGCCCGGCGCCGTAGGTGCACGACGTCGTCGTCACGCAAGTGCCCACGTAGCTGCGGTCGAACAGGTTGCTGGCGTTCAGCGACAGCGTCATGCCGCGCATGGCGGGCTGCATCTGGCCCAGGTCGTAGGATAGGGCGGCATCGACCAGCGTCACCGCGGGAATGCGCAAGGTGTTCGCCGCGTCGCCCCAGTCCGCGCCGATGTAGCGCACCCCTGCCCCCAGGCCCAGGCCTTGCAGCGGCCCGTCCTGCACCTTGTAGGCCAGCCATGCCGCAGCCTGGTGCGCCGGCGCGTAATACTGCTTCTTGCCTTCGCGCGATTGCGGCGCGCCATCGACGATGTCGACGTTGGAGCTCTTGGTCACTACCGCGTCGACGTAGGAATACGAGGCGATCAGGTCCCAGCCGCGGGCCAGGCTGGCCTTGCCTTCCAGTTCGATCCCGCGCGAGCGGACCTCCCCCGCCTGGAGCTGGAAGCCCGGCGGACGCCCTGGGGTGGTATCGGTGGTCAGCACATTGGTTTGCGTCAGTTGATAGGCCGACAGGGTCACCATGCTGTCGCTGCCCGGCGGCTGGTACTTCAGTCCCGCCTCGATCTGCCGGCCCTTGGTCGGCTGGAACGGGTTGCCCTGGTAGTCGGTGCCGCCCGTGGGCGCGAACGACGTCGAGTACGCCACGTAAGGCGCCAGGCCGCTCTCCAGCATGTAGGTCAGGCCCGCCCTGCCGGTGAAGGCCGAGTCGTTTTGCGAGACCTTGCCAGAGGTCAGCAGATTGCGTGTGGTGCTGCGCGCCATGTCGTAGCGGCCGCCCAGCGTCAGCAGCCAGTTGCCGTACGAGATCTGATCCTGTGCATAGACGCCAGACTGCTCGGTGCGCTGGCGCGAATCGACGCGGGGTATCAGGTCCGCGATGCCGGGCCTGGGCCGCCCGTAAACCGGATCGTAGAGATCCAGCGGCGGCACGCCGGCAATGACGTTGGCGAACTTGTAGGTGTCGCGCATGTCCAGATAATCGAAACCTGCCAGGAACTCGTGCCCGACCTGGCCGGTGTTGAAGCGCGCGACCGCCTGGGTATCCACGTTCAGCGTCGCGCCAGTGCCCTGGCCGCGCGACATCGAGCGCGACCAGGTGCGCATGTCCACCGGGTTGAGCATATAGCCCACGGTGGTGCGCGCCTCGCCCCGCATGTGGCTGTAGCGCAATTGCTGCCGCACGGTCCAGGTGTCGTTGAACTGGTGCGAGAACAGATAACCGGCGGAGTATTGTTCCCGGTCATAGGTATCCCAGCCGGGCTCACCGGTATAGCGGTCGCGGGGGATGCGGCCGTTGGGATTGGAATAGAGCGTACCCGCGGCCGGCAGGTTGCCGTAGATGGGCACCTGATGGTCCTTCTGGTAGAAGCCCAGCAAGGTTAGCGAAGTGGCTGCCGACGGCCGCCACGTCAATGCCGGCGCCACGAAAGTCCGGTCTTCTTCCGAGTAGTTGGCGGACTGGGCCGCGTCCCGTTGCAACGCGACCAGGCGGTAGCTCCACTGCCCTTCCTGGTCTATCGGGCCGCTCAGATCCAGGGCGGCCTGCGCCCGGCCGTAGCTGCCGGTCTGCAGCTCGATCTCGCGCAGGGGCGTTTGCGTGGGCAGCTTGCTCACCATATTAATGAGTCCGCCGGGCGTGTTCTGCCCATACAGCACCGAGGATGGCCCCTTCAGCACCTCGACCCGCTCCAGCCCGTAGGGCTCGATCTGCAGCATGCCGAAGCTGTAAGCGCCAAAAGGCAGCCGGGCGCCATCCAGGTTGTTGCGGGCTGCATGGCCGCCGCGCAGGTAGATGTTGTCGTAGCGCAGATCGGCGCTGCCGCCCGGAGAATAGGCGCCCGGCGTGTAGGCCAGCGCCTCGACGATGCTGCGTGCGCCGCGCATCGTGATCTCGTCGCGCGTGACCACGTTCACCGTCTGCGGAATTTCCAGGATGGGCGTGTCGGTCTTGGTGCCGGTGGCGCTGCGCTGCGCCACGATGCCGACGACCGGTCCGTAAGCCGACTCCTGCGCCCCCTCCACCCGCACCGCCGGCAGCATCGCCGCCGGCTCCGCGGGAATCCGCCTGAGCGTGTAGACGTTGGCGCCATCGCGCCGCGCCGCCAGCGGCGTGCCCGCCAGCAACTTCGCCAGCCCCGCCTCGACCGTCCAGGCGCCTTGCAGCCCTGCCGTGCGCCAGCCTTCGGCCAGGGCCGGATCGAACGAGAGATTGATGCGCGCCATCCCGGCGAATGCCGACAGCGCCGGTCCCAGCGGACCCGCCGGGATGTCGAACCGCGCCTGGGCGGCCGCGCTGGACGCCGCGGCGGCCGGCTGCGCGTGGATAGCCGGCGCCACGGCCCCCAGGGCCGCGCAAAGCGCGCCTGCGGCCGCGCGGCGGCGCGTACGGCGAGATGGCCTGGCCGCGTTGATCTTGCTTGAAAACATGCTGATCCCGACTGAGTGCTAGCGAAGGTGCTATATGGACTTGTCGGACGAGCCCGGAAAAGGGGCCAAAAGTCGGCGCGGCCCGGTCAGGCCGGCACCACGCTCACCCAGTAGCGGCTGCGCGAAACCACCCGCACCGGCAGGCTGCGCGACACCGCCAGCAGCACCGCGTCGGTATCGTCCACCTGAAAGCCGCCGGAAATGCGCAGATCGGCCACCGCCGGGTCGCAGCGCAACAGGCCGGGGCGATAGCGCGCCAGCTCTTGCAGGAAGTCGGCCAGCCTCATGTCGTCCGCATAGAGCACCCCATCGAGCCAGGCTTGGGGCGGATGCACATAGGCGCGGGGCGCCAGGACCTCGCGCTCCGAAAACTCGCTGCACTGCCCCGCAGTCAGGACGACACCCGCCGCAGCTGCTCGCGGCTGCAGCCGCACTTGGCCCTCGATCACCGCGACCCGGCTGCGCGCCTCCAGCTGGCGCACGCCGAAGTACGTCCCCAGCGCCTGCACGCTGCCTTCGGCGGTGCGGACCCGCAGCGGCCGCGGATCGGCCGGCACGGCATGGGCCGAACGCAGCAGGATTTCGCCTTCGCGCAGCAGCACCAGACGCTGTTGCGCCGAGTAATCCAGGTCCACCGCCGACGCCGTGTTGAGCGCCAGCACGCTGCCGTCCGGCAACTCGAACTGCCGGCGTTCGCCGCTGCCCGTGGCGTAGTCCGCCGTCCAGCTCTGCCTGGGCGCCGTGCGCCATGCCAGCCAGCCGGCGGGCAGCGCCACGATCAGGCCGGCCAGCGTCCGCAGGCCGGCGCGCCGCGTGGCGTCCGCGTTCAAGGCGGCCCGCCCCAGGCCCGGCGGCAAGCCGCCGAACTTGGCCAGGATCGCCTGAGCCCGGGTCCAGGCGCGGTCGTGCTCGGGGCTGCGCTGGCGCCAGCGCTCGCAAGCCAGTTTGTCCGCCTCGGAGAAGCGCCCCGAATGCAGCCGCACCAGCCAATCCGCGGCTTCGCCCGCGATCTTCGGGTCGATGGCGTCGGTTGCCGTGGTCATGGCGCCGCCAGGATGCAATGCTTGAAGGCTTCAGCCATGTAGCGCTTGACCGTGCGCACGCTCACCCCCATCTCCGCGCCTATCTGTTCATACGTCAGCCCGTCGAGCTGCGACAGCAGGAATGCGATGCGGGCCTTGTCCGGCAAGGCCGCCAGCAAGGCATCCACCTCCCGCAGCGTCTGCAGCACCATCAGCCGCTGCTCTTCCGACGGCGCATGCCGCGCCGGCATGGCAGCCAGGGCCTCGAGGTAGGCCTGTTCCAGCGCGTGGCGCCGGTACATATCGACCATGAGACGTTTGGCGATGGTGGTCAGGTAGGCGCGCGGCTCCTGCAAGTCCGGCATGGCGCGCCGCCGGTAGCTGCTCAACAGCCCGACGAACGTGTCCTGGGCCAGGTCGGCGGCATCGGCGCTATTGCCCAACCGCCGGCGCAGCCAGCCGAACAGCCAGCCGTGATGCGCGTCGTAGATGCGCTGCACGGCGACGGCGGTTGGTTCGGGTTGCGGCATGGCGAGGGGGGCGGCTATTTCGATAATAGGAATTAGTCGCAATTATCGCCATAAACCCGCGCACCGGCAATGCGCCGGTTCCGATCCCAGGCTTGCAGCCCGGCGCGGCCTGTCGAGCGAAACCGGCTCCGATCCGGTACAGCCCGACTCGCGTCCGGCTGCCCTCCGCCGTCAAAGCGCTGTGCCGTACGCCTCCAGGTCCTCCGGATCCAGCCAACCCTCCAGCGCTCCAGCATCCGGCGGCTGCGGCGCGGTCGGCCTGGCGTTGGGCGTCCTGCTGAAACGCGGCGCCGGGGCGGGCTGCGTGATGCCGTCCACCTCCAGCAAGGTGCCGCGCGCCCGGACCTGGGGATGCCCGGCGGCGTCCGCCAACGTTTGCACGGGCGCCACGCACACGTCCAGCTGCGCCAGCCGCTCGCACCATTCGTCCCGGCGGCGCTGGGCGAAGGCCGCGGCCAGCACCCTCCGCAGGCGGGGCCAGGTGGTCCTGTCCTGATGGTCCCCCAAGTCGCGGATGGCATCGTCTTCCAGGCCCAGCTGCCGCAGCAGCAGTTCGTGGAAGCGGCGCTCTATCGGGCCGACCGACAGCCACAGGCCGTCCGCGCATGCATACACGTCATAGAACGGCGCGCCCGAATCGAGGATGTTGCTGCCCCGCTGGGGCTGCCATGTCCCCGACGCGGCCAGGCCGAAGAAGGCCGTGGCCATGGAGGCCACGCCGTCCATCACGGCGGCGTCCACCACCTGGCCTTGGCCCGACTGGCGCGCTTCGATGATGGCGGCCAGCATGCCCAATGCGAGAAAGGGGCCGCCGCCGCCGAAATCGCCCACCAGCGCGAGCGGAGGCGTGGGCGGCTGGCCGGCCCGGCCGATGGCGTCCAGCACGCCGGTGACGGCGATGTAGTTGATGTCATGCCCGGCCACTTGCGCCAGCGGCCCGTCCTGGCCCCAGCCGGTGATGCGGCCATAGACCAGCCTGGGGTTTGCGGCCAGGCAGGCTTGCGGCCCCAGGCCCAGCCTCTCGGTCACGCCGGGACGGAATCCTTCTATCAGCCCATCGGCCTTGCGCAGCAGCCGCAGCACCAGCGCCACGGCGCGCGGGTCTTTCAGGTCCAACGCGATCGAGCGCCGGTTGCGCAGCAGCAGGTTGTACTTCAGCTCGCGCTTGACGCCCAGGTCGGCGGGCTCCTTGCGTTCGATCCGCAGGACCGTCGCGCCCATGTCGGCCAGCAGCATGGCCGCCATCGGCCCCGGACCGATGCCGGCCAATTCGATGATCCTGATTCCAGCCAGTGGTCCCATGTGTTCGTCTTCCCAGGTCTAGGCGGCGGACGCGCCGCCGGATCAAAGCAATTCGATGGCGATGGCCGTGGCTTCGCCCCCGCCCAGGCACAGGCAGGCCACCCCGCGGCGCAGTCCGCGCCGCTCCAGCGAGTGCAAGAGCGTGACAATGATGCGCGCGCCGGTGGCGCCTACCGGATGTCCCAGCGCGCAGGCGCCCCCTTCGACGTTGACCCGCTCGGCCGGCAGGCCGAGGTCGCGCAGCGCGATCAGGGCGACTACAGCGAAGGCCTCGTTGACTTCGAACAGGTCCACCGAATCGCGGCTCCAGCCCACCCGGTCGAGCAGGCGCGCGATGGCGTGCACCGGCGCGACAGGGAATTGCCCCGGCGCCAGCGCGGCGGCGGCATGCCCGGCGATGCGCGCGCGCGGCGCCAGCCCCAGCGTTTCCGCGTGGCCCAGCCGCGTCAGCGCCAGCGCGGCCGCGCCATCCGAAATCGACGAAGCGTTGCCGGCCGTGACCGTGCCATCGGCGGTGAAGACCGGTTTCAGGCTGGCCAGCCGCGTCGCGTCGCACAGGCCCGGCGTCTCGTCGTCGGCCACGAGCGCGCCCGCGGGCTCGCCACGGCGAGCC
>NZ_JBYSYI010000011.1:0-196251 GCF_058783105.1 Achromobacter sp. FW305-C-30-7
AGTGAAACGACTTTGCGCCGATGATAGTGGACGGACGTCTGTGAAAGTAGGTCATCGTCAAGCTTTTATTCCGCAGAGCCCCACAGGTAACCCCTGTGGGGTTCTGTCTTTGCGGCGCCGGGCTGAGGATGCGCTTCGCAGGTTCCGCAAACCCCAATGAAAAACCCCTCGCAGGATGCCCCTGCGAGGGGTTTTGTTTTTCATGCCTGCAAGCCGTGACGCGTTCGCCGCCTAGGGTTGCGTATATTGCTGGCGGTCGATGCCATGGCGCTGCAGTTTGTCGTAGAAGGTCTTGCGCGGAATGCCCAGGGATTCCAGGGTGGCCTTGATATCGCCCTGATGGGTCTGGAGCGCTTCGCGGATCAGTTGGGCTTCTAAGCGTTCCATCCGTTCCGGCAGGCTTTCGGCGGCGCCCTCTGCTGCGATTGGAGTTGCGGGCGTATTCAGCACGCCCAGCACGACGCGTTCGGCGAAATGCGCGAGTTCACGCACGTTGCCGGGCCAGTCGTGTGTCAGGACATGCCGCCGGATGGATGCCGGCATTTCGGGAATGTCGCGTTGGAAGCGGCGCGAGGCATGGCCAAGGTAATGGGCAAACAGCAGAGGGATGTCCTCGCGGCGTTCGCGCAAGGGCGGAATCCGGATGGTGACGACATTGAGCCGGTAGAACAGGTCTTCGCGGAATTTGGTCCGTATGGCTGGGCTGCCGAGGTCTTCTTTGGTGGCAGCGACCACCCGCAGGTCCAGGTTGCGGACTTCGTTGCTGCCCAGAGGAGTGATCTGGCGTGACTCGAGCACGCGCAGGAGCTTGACCTGGACGGCCAGCGGCATGCTTTCGATTTCATCCAGGAACAGGGTGCCGCCGCTGGCATGCTCGATTCGGCCGATGCGTTTCTTCTGGGCGCCGGTGAATGCGCCAGGCTCATGGCCGAAGAGTTCGCTTTCGATCACGCTTTCGGGCAAGGCGCCGCAGTTGATCGCCACCAGCGCGCGGTGCCTGCGGCGGCTCAGGCGGTGCAGAGCGGTGGCCACGACTTCCTTGCCGGTGCCGGTTTCTCCTTCGACCAGGACGTCCACATCCGCGTCCGCGATATGGCGCAGCGTTTGCTTGATCCGCTGCATGGCGGGAGTGGTGCCGATGAAGGGGACCTCGTCTGCTTCGACGGCGAAGGCCGTTTCGCGCAGGCGGCGGTTTTCGAGCACCAGGTGGCGCTTTTCCGCAGCATGCACGATGGCGGTGATCAGCCTGTCGGCGGCATAGGGTTTGGTGAGGAAATCATAGGCGCCATCACGCATGCATTGCACGGCGGTCGCGATATCGCCATGCCCGGTGATGAGGATCACGGGGATGTCGGGATCGATGTCGCGCAGGCGCTGGAATAACTGCAGGCCGTCCATGTCGGGCATGCGGATATCGCTTACCACCACGCCGTCGAAGTCGCGGTTCAAGGCCGGCAACGCCGCGCGCGCGCTGGCATGGGCATCCACGGCAATGCCATGGAGCTTGAGCGTCTGGGCATTGGCGCGGAGCAGCTCCTCGTCGTCGTCGATGAACACGGCGCGGGGCGCAAAGGGCCGACGCAAGCTGTCGTCGATGGAGTTTGTCGCGTTGCTTGGATCAGGTGCGCGGGTCATGGTGGAGGCTCGTAGGGTTGTTCTGGTCGCGCGCCTTGCGCAATGTCAGGATGAACATCGCGCCGCTGCCCGGGGCATGCGGGGCGGGAAAGGCGGGATCCGAGAGGCCGGCTGCGATCAAGTCGCCGCCGAATTCGACGACGATGTCGCGGCAGATGACCAAGCCCAATCCCAAGCCTTCCGGCTTGGTCGTATGGAATGGGGTGAACAGGTGGGCACGGGCTGCGGGAGACAGCCCTGGGCCGTTGTCGCTGACGTAGATCTGCACCGTGGCCCCCAAATCTTGCAGCGCGACGACGATGCGGCCGTCCGGCAGACCTTCCAAGGCGTCCATGGCGTTCTGCAGCAGATTCACCAACACTTGTTCCAGCCGCACGCGATTGGCCAGCACCTGGTAGTTCAGGTCCTCGGGCGGCCGTTGCAGCACGATGCCCTGGCGTCGGGCGCGCGGTGCGACCAGCAGCAGCGCGCCTTCCAGGCAATCTTTCAGGCTGGTCGGTCCTACCGAGGCGCCGGCCTTGCGAGAAAAGGCGCGCAACTCCCCGGTTATGTGGCCGATCCTGTCAGTCAAGGCGGCGATGGTGCCCAGGTTTTCCTGAGCGGAGCCATTATCCTGGCGGCGCAGAAACTCGGCCGCATTGTCGGCATAGGCGCGTATCGCGGCCACGGGCTGATTGATCTCGTGGGCGACGCCGGCGGCGACCTGGCCCAGCAGGGCCAGCTTGCTGGCCTGTACCAGTTCTTCCTGCATGGTGTGCAGACGGGCGGCCGTGCGCTGGCGCTCGTCCATTTGATCGACCAGTTGTTCGTTCACCCTCAACAACTGAGATGTGCGTTCGTCCACCAGCGAGGCCAGCTGTTCATGGATGGCGGCCTGCTGCTCGGCGCGTCCGCGATTGCGATGACGGCGAAAGAGCACGAGGCCGGCAATGGCGGCGAGCGCGCTCTGCGCCAGCAATGCGCCCAGTTGCGCGTTGGCGGTGGCCTGGTTGATGGCCGCTTGTACCGGCGACAGCAGGTGCAGGGTCCAGCCGGGCGATTCGACGATGGGCAGGGTGGTGTGCAACAGCGGTGCGCCGGCGGGAATCTGCGGCAGGGTTGCGTCCGCGCGCACCAGTTGGCCACTGCTAACGGGTTGCAGCGGCGGCTTGAGCGGCAGCGGCTGGAACAGGGCGTCGCCGAACTGCAGGCTGGTGCGCAACGTCCGGGCCAGAGTGGGCGAGAGCGGCGCCAACACGTCGAAGCGCCAGTCGGAGATGCTGCCCAACAACACCACGCCGTGCTCGTCGGTGACGAAAATGGGCGCATTGGACTGACGCCAGTCGGCCTCCAGATCGCGGAAGTCCACTTTCAAAACCACCACCCCCAGCATGGCACCGTTGGCGTCGTCCACGCGCCGCGAAAGGTATAGCCCGGCCTCGTGGCTGATCGTGCCCAGGGCGAAATGCTCTGCCGAGCCACGCGCGATGGCGCCCTGGAAGTAGGGCCGGAACTGGTAATCCACCCCGACGAAGGTGGCGGGTTCGCGCCAATTGCTGGCTGCGATCGCCAGGCCTTTCTTGTCCAGTACATAGATCGCGGACGCGCCCACGCCGCGGCTGAGCGTGTCGAGTTTTTCGTCCAGGGATTCGATCTGCCCGCGCGAGCCTCCCAGCAAGGCGGCGCGCACGTCGACGTCGCGTGTCAGGACGAAGGGCAGTGCGCGGAATTTGTCCAGATTGTTGCGCAACAGAGCGGCGTTGATCTGCGCCGTGCCGCGCGCCTGAGCGGCCGCGTTTTTGAGGGCGCCTTCGCGCGCCCAGAGCGTGGCGGCATGCAGTACGCCGAAGACGATGGCGATGCCCAGCAGGATGGCAGCCGCGCGCCAGGGCCAGGACCAGGCGCGCGCTGGCGGAAAGCGGGCGGGGCGCTTGGCCTGGTCCGGAGCGGAACCAGTGCTGCGGGAGGAGGATCGGGCTGACATGAGATGTGCGGTTTTTCGCACATTTTATATCGCTTCTGTGTGAAATTCCGCCACGCCATCCTGAGGCAGCGCCTATTTAGGGGGAAAAATTCATTTCCAATCAATGGCTTGGAAGCTCGGGGCGAAGCAAACACTGCTGGCACGGGTCTTGCATAGGTATGTCCAAGCCCCGCGGCCTCCAGAGCGGGGTGAAATCGGCCCGCGATGACACGCGCAAGCCAGAAAATAGATAACGCCCCGCCGCCCGCGCTGAACCGCCCGGAGCAAGGGGCCTTGGTGGGGACAAATCCCAATGATCGACGTGGATCAAGTCGCGCCCGCGCGCAAGCTCAAGTTCTATCAAATTCTCTATGTGCAGGTGATTTTCGCCATCGTGGTGGGCGTGCTGCTGGGCGCGTTCAAGCCCGAACTCGGCCAGCAGATGCAGCCGCTCGGCGACGCCTTCATCAAGTTGGTCAAGATGATCATCGCGCCGGTCATCTTCCTGACCGTGGCCACCGGCATCGCTGCGATGAGCGACCTGAAGAAGGTCGGCCGCGTGGCGGGCAAGGCCATGCTGTACTTCCTGGTGTTCTCCACGCTTGCGCTGATCGTGGGCATGATCGTCAGCCATATCGTGCAGCCGGGCGCCGGCATGCACATTGACCCCAGGACCCTGGACGAGAAGGCGGTGTCGGGCTACGTGGCCAAGGCGCATGACTCGACCATCACGGGCTTTCTGATGAACGTGATCCCGACCACGATCTTCAGTCCGTTCGTCGGCGGCGATATCCTTCAGGTGCTGTTCGTGGCGGTGTTGTTCGGCATCGCGCTGGCCATGGTGGGCGAACGCGGCCAGCCGATATTGAACTTCATGACTGCGTTGGCCCAGCCGGTTTTCAAGCTGGTCGCGATCCTGATGAAGGCCGCTCCGGTCGGCGCCTTCGGCGCGATGGCCTTTACCATCGGCAAGTACGGCATCAAGTCCGTCATCAATCTGGCGATGCTGGTGGGGACCTTTTACGCGACCTCGGTGCTGTTCGTGGTCGTGGTGCTGGGCCTGGTCGCGCGCTACAACGGGTTCTCGATCCTGAAGCTGGTGCGCTATATCCGCGAAGAGCTGCTGCTGGTGCTGGGCACCAGCTCGTCCGAGGCGGCGCTGCCCACGCTGATGCAGAAGATGGAGCGGGCCGGGTGTTCGAAGTCGGTGGTTGGGCTGGTCGTGCCTACCGGCTACTCGTTCAATCTGGACGGCACCAATATCTATATGACGATGGCGGCCTTGTTCATTGCGCAGGCTTGCGACATTCCGCTGTCGCTGGGCGACCAGATCCTGCTGCTGCTGGTCGCGATGCTGAGTTCCAAGGGCGCGGCGGGCGTGACGGGGGCAGGCTTCATCACCCTGGCTGCGACGCTGTCGGTGGTGCCTTCCGTGCCGGTGGCCGGCATGGCGCTGATCCTGGGCGTGGACCGCTTCATGTCGGAGTGCCGCGCGCTGACCAACCTGGTCGGCAACGCGACCGCCACCGTGGTCGTGGCGCGTTGGGAAGGGGAACTGGATCAGGAGCAACTGCATGCCGCGCTTGAGGGTGAGCTCCAGCCTGCGCCTGTTCCAGCCTCGGTTCCGGCCCACGAGGCGCCGGGCAGAGCTGGCGCCCTGCCCATGGGCCAGCCAATGCAGCAGGGCTGAATCGGCGAAAAACCGACGTTGCCCGCGCACGCTGCTGCGTCTGCCGATGCGGGCAGCAGCCCCGAAGAGAGGGGGCGCCCGGCGATGAAGAAATCCCCCGGACCGCGAGGTTCCCGGGGGATTTTTTTCAGCCGGAGAGCGCGGTTTTCAGGGCACCTGAATACCCGCCGCGCGGAGCAGGTTCGCGGTTTCGAACAAGGGCAGGCCCATCACGCCGGTGTAGCTGCCGGCGATGTGCGAAATGAACGTGCCAGCCAAGCCCTGGATGCCATAGGCGCCGGCCTTGCCGTAGGGTTCGCCGCTGTCGCAGTAGCGGCCGATTTCCTCGTCCGTCAGGTCGCGCATGCGGACCTCGGTGATGGATACCGCTTCCAGCAACTGGTCTCCGGTCCAGACGGCGACGGCGGTGTGCACTTCATGCGCGGAGCCCGACAGGGCGCGCAGGATCCGCATGGCGTCGTCGCGGTCGGCCGGCTTGCCCAGGACCGTGCCCGCCAGGATGACCGTGGTGTCGGCAGCCAGCAAGGGCAGTTGCCGCAGGCTCTGGTCGCGCATCCAGTCGCGGCCGCGCAAGGCCTTGTCCCGCGCGGTGCGCTGGACGTAGTCGGCGGCGCTTTCGCCGGGATGCTGGGGTTCGTCCTCCCCGGGCGGGGCGGGCACGAGCAGGACTTCGTGCGCCAGGCCGATCTGGGCCAGCAGCTCGCGCCGCCGGGGACTGGCGGAGGCAAGGTAGAGGCGCGCGGGCGTTGCGGTGTCGGTCATGCGTGAGTGAAAAATATGCGCGCCGGCCCAGCGGTCACGCGCGGTGGTAGGGATGATTGGTCATGATGGCCCAGGCGCGGTAGAGCTGTTCGGCCAGCACCACGCGCACCATGGGGTGCGGCAGCGTCAGCGAGGACAGGCGCAACTGCCCGGCGCAGGAAGCCTTCAGGCCGGCATCCAGCCCGTCTGGGCCGCCGACCAGAAAGGCGACATCCTGGCCGCCGGCTCGCCATTGCTCCAGCTTTTGCGACAAAGCCATGGTGGTGAGGTCGCGTCCGCGCTCGTCCAGCGCCAGGCGCAGGGCGCTGGCGGGCAGGGCGGCTTCGATCCGCTTGGCTTCCGCGGCCATCATCTGGGCGGGCGTCTTGCCGGTGGTGCGGGGCTCTGGCTTGATTTCGCGCAGTTCCAGCGCGCAGTCGGCCGGCAGGCGCTTGGCGTAGTCGTCCCAGGCGGTTTGCACCCAGTCCGGCATCCGCGTGCCGACGGCCGCGACGATCAGCTTCACGGCGCGCTCAGTACTCGGCGTCGTGCACGCCGTCGTTGGCGACCGGCGCGGGGCGGGTGGACTCGGGCAGGAGCTTCACGCGCACCGGCTTGCCGCCCCAGATCTCTTCCAGGTTGTAGTACTGGCGGATGGCGGGTTGCATGATGTGCACGACCACGTCGCCCAGGTCGACCACGACCCATTCGCCGGTGTCCTCGCCTTCGATGGTGATGCCGGAGAGATCGAGCGCACGGCCGCGGTCCGCCACGCTGGAAGCGAGGGCGCGGGTCTGGCGGTTGGAGGTGGCGCTTGCAATCACGACGCGATCGAACAGGCTGGTCAGATGCGTGGTGTTGTAGACCTTGATGTCTTGCGCCTTGACGTCTTCGAGGGCGTCGATGACGGCGCGTTGGAGTTTTTGTATATCCATAGCTGCAAATATAACCCGCGCGTGGACAGCGGATGCTGGCCCCGTGGCGCTTTCAGCGCCTGGCGGGTGAGGGTTTATCGGTAAAGATGGTGCGTCGCAATATAGGCGGCGACCGGCGCCGCAAGCAGGCCTTCGGTGGATTCGCCCTGCGCCAGGCGCTGGCGGATCTGCGAGGCCGAAACCGCCATGGGAGCGAAAGGCAATTCCTGCAGTTCGCGTCCCTGGCCGCGCAGGTGTTCGGCCAGCGCCGGCGGCGCGCTTAGCGCGGTGCCCGGGCGGGTGGCGACGGCCAGGTCCACCAGGCTGGCGATGTCCTGCCATTCGCGCCAGGTGCAGAAATTGGCCAGTTGGTCGGCGCCCAGCAGCCAGACATAGCGCGCGTCCTGGGGCAGGGCGCGCAGCGTGTCCATGGTGTAGGTTGGGCCGCCGCGTTCGATTTCGATGGGATTGACGACCAGGCCCGCGTGGCCGGCAATAGCCAGCTGCAGCATGTCGCGGCGCTGGTCGGCCGTGGCGTGCAGTGCGGCACGCTGCCAGGGATTGGCGGCGGGGATGAGCTGCACCTCGGCCAGGCCTAGCGTCTGCAAGGCATTTTGCGCCAAGGCGATATGCGCGACGTGGACGGGGTCGAAACTGCCGCCTAGGAGACCGATGCGCTTCAAGCCCAGTCCCGCGGCTTCAGGTAGGCCGCCAATTCGGCCTCGGGTGTGCCGGCTTCGGGCTGCCAGTCGTAGCGCCACTGCGCCAGCGGCGGCATGGACAGGAGGATCGATTCCGTGCGTCCGCCGGACTGCAGGCCGAACAGCGTGCCGCGGTCGAAGACCAGGTTGAATTCGACGTAGCGGCCGCGACGGTAGGCCTGGAAATCGCGTTCGCGTTCGCCGTAGGCCTGGCCGCGGCGGCGCTCCACGATGGGCATGTAGGCCGGCAGGAAGGCGTCGCCCACGGAACGGGTCAGGGCGAACGAGGCGTCAAAGCCGGGTGCATTCAGGTCGTCGTAGAAGATGCCGCCGATGCCGCGTGTTTCATTGCGATGCTTGAGGAAGAAATACTCGTCGCACCAGCGCTTATAGCGCGGGTAGTAGTCGGCGCCATGGCCGGCCAGCGCATCGCGGCAGGTGGCGTGGAAATGGCGGGCGTCTTCCTCGTACGGATAGTAGGGCGTCAGGTCGATGCCGCCGCCGAACCAGAAGACGTCGGCCTCGTCGTGGCCAGGCCGGGCGGCCGCCAGAAACATGCGCACGTTCATGTGCGTGGTGGGCACGTGGGGATTGCGCGGGTGCAGCACCATGGACACGCCCATGGCTTCCCATGAACGGCCGGCCAGTTCGGGGCGGTGCGCGCTGGCCGACGGCGGCAGCTTGGTGCCCTGGACGTGGCTGAATAGCACGCCGGCGCGCTCGAACAGCGAGCCGCCTTCCAGCAGGCGCGACAGCCCGCCGCCGCCTTCGGGCCGCACCCATTCGTCGCTGCGGAAGGCCGTGCCTTCAGCGGCTTCCAGGGCGCCGACGATGCGGGCCTGCAAGCCGGTGAGGTAGTCCCGGACGGAGGAGACGGGCAAGGCGTTCATTGAGATTCCGGCTAGGCGTTGGGCTTGGACTTCTGTTGCGAGGGCTTGAGCGCGCGCCAGCCGATGTCGCTGCGGTACTGGCGGCCGTCGAAGTGGATGCCGTCGATCGCTTCGTAGACGCGGTCGCGGGCCATCTTGACGGAGTCGCCCAGCGCCGTGACGCACAACACGCGGCCGCCAGTGGTCTTCACTTCGTCACCATCGAGCTGGGTGGCGGCGTGGAACACCATGCAGTCCTCGGCGTCGGCGGGCAGGCCGCGGATGACGTCGCCGGTGCGCGGCGTGTTGGGGTAGTTATGCGCGGCCAGCACGGCGCCCAGCGCGGTGCGGCGGTCCCAGACGATGTCGGCCTGGTTGAGCGTGCCGTCGACGGCGTGCTCCAGGGCGTCCAGCAGGTCGCTCTTGACGCGCATCATGATGGGCTGGGTTTCCGGATCGCCCATGCGGCAATTGAATTCCAGGGTCTTGATCTCGCGGTCGGGATCGTCGCCCGGGGCGATCATCAGGCCGGCGTAGAGGAAGCCCGTGTACGGGATGCCGTCGCGCGTCATGCCCTGCACGGTCGGCAGGATGATTTCGCGCATGATGCGGTGATGCAGTTCCGGGGTGACGATGGGCGCGGGCGAATACGCGCCCATGCCGCCGGTGTTGGGGCCCTGGTCGCCGTCCTGCAGGCGCTTGTGGTCCTGGCTGGTGGCCAGGGCCAGCACGTTGCGGCCGTCGCACATGACGATGAAGCTGGCTTCCTCGCCCACCAGGCATTCCTCGATGACGACGCGCGCGCCGGCGGCGCCCATGGAGCCGTCGCCCAGCATGGCGTCCACGGCGGCATGCGCCTCTTCCAGCGTGGCGGCGACCACGACGCCCTTGCCCGCGGCCAGGCCGTCGGCCTTGATCACGATGGGGGCGCCTTCCTGGTCGATGTAGGCGTGAGCCAGGGCCGGATCGGTGAAGGTTTCGTAGCGGGCGGTCGGGATGTTGTGCCGGACCATGAAGGCCTTGGCGTAGTCCTTCGAGCTTTCCAGCTGCGCGGCGGCCTTGGTCGGGCCGAAGATCTTCAGGCCGCGGGCGCGGAACACGTCGACCACGCCGGCGGCGAGGGGGGCCTCGGGGCCGACCACGGTCAGGGCGACGCCTTCGCGCTGCACGAAATCAGCCAATTCCTCGGCACTGGTGAACGGAATGTTCTCGATCTGTTCGGCGCGCTGGGTGCCGCCGTTGCCCGGGGCGACGTAGACCTTGTGGACGCGCGGGGAGCGGGCCAAGCGCCAGGCGAGGGCGTGTTCACGGCCGCCAGAGCCAATTACCAGGAGTTTCATGTTGCGTGGTTCTTAAGGTTGCCAGTCGAGCGCCGCAAGGCGCCAGCCCGTGGAGTAGGCCAGGATCCGGGCGGACCCGGATCCGGTGACAGCGTGGCGCCGGGCAGGCAAGGCCCGCCCGGCGCCGGGGTAATGGGATTACTGCGCTTCGTCGAAAACGACGTTCGTATAGACTTCCTGCACGTCGTCCAGGCCTTCCAGGGCGTCGAGCAGTTTCTGCATCTTGATGGCGTCTTCGCCGGCGAGTTCGGTCTCGTTCAGGGCCTTCATGACGATGCCGTCCACTTCGGCCTTCAGGCCGGCGGCGTCGAAAGCGCTGCGCACGGCGGCGTAGTCGGCCGGCGCGCAGACCACTTCGATCACGCCTTCTTCGTCGGTCGTCACGTCTTCGGCGCCGGCCTCGAGGGCGGCTTCCATGACCTTGTCTTCCGAGGTGCCGGGTGCGAACACGAACTGGCCGCAGTGCTTGAACATGAAGGCGACTGAGCCTTCCTGGCCCAGGTTGCCGCCGTTCTTGGCGAAGGCGTGGCGCACTTCGGCCACGGTGCGGGTGCGGTTGTCGGTCATGCAGTCGACGATCACGGCCGCGCCGCCGATGCCGTAGCCCTCGTAACGGACTTCCTCGTAGGCTTCGCCGTCGGCGCCACCCGCGCCGCGCTGGATGGCGCGCTGGATGTTGTCCTTGGGCATGTTGGCGTCGGTGGCCTTGTCCCAGGCCATGCGCAGGCGCGGGTTGCTGTCCGGGTCCGGGCCGCCGGCACGCGCCGCCACGGTGATTTCACGAATGATCTTGGTCCAGAGCTTTCCGCGCTTGGCGTCTTGGCGCCCTTTGCGGTGCTGAATATTGGCCCATTTGCTGTGTCCGGCCATGGCTTCCCAGGGTAAATTGTCTGCAAAGAGGGCATTTTACCGTGCCGGCGTCCGGCGCGCCCGGGGGCGGACCGCATGTGTCCATATTGCCACGCGCACAAGCGGCGCGGCAGGCTCTACACTTGGGCATCCATCTGATTCCCTGGTCCGGAGAGCTGCACATGCCCAACCCCATCGTCATCGCCAAGAATGCCCAGACCGAATTGGCGCTGCTGCCTGCCCTGGCCAATCGCCACGGTTGCATCACAGGGGCCACGGGTACCGGCAAGACCGTCACCCTGCAGGTCCTGGCGGAATCCTTTTCCCGTATCGGCACACCGGTATTCATGGCCGACGTCAAGGGCGACCTGACCGGTATTTCCCAGGCTGGCGCGGGCACGCCCAAGCTGCTGGAGCGCCTGAAGAACCTGGGCCTGAGCGAACCGGCCTGGGCGGCCAGCCCGGTCACGCTGTGGGATGTATTTGGCGAGCAGGGGCTGCCGGTGCGGGCCACCGTGTCGGACATGGGGCCGCTGCTGCTGTCCCGCATCCTGGAATTGAACGACACGCAGGAAGGCGTGCTGACGCTGGTCTTCAAGGTCGCCGATGACGAAGGCCAGCTGCTGCTGGACCTGAAGGACCTGCGCGCCATGCTGCAGAACGTCGCCGATCGCGCCTCGGAACTGAAAACGCGATACGGCAATGTGTCTTCCGCCAGCATAGGCGCCATCCAGCGCGGGCTGCTGGCCCTGGAATCGCAGGGTGCGGAGAAATTCTTCGGCGAGCCCATGCTGGACGTGGCCGACCTGATGCGCACGGACGCGCAAGGCCGCGGCATGGTCAACGTGCTGGCCGCCGACAAGCTGATGCAGGCGCCGCGCCTGTATGCCATCTTCCTGCTGTGGCTGCTGGCGGACCTGTACGAGAAGCTGCCCGAAGTGGGCGACATGGACCAGCCCAAGCTGGTGTTTTTCTTCGACGAAGCCCACCTGCTGTTCAACGACGCGCCTGGCGCGCTGCTGAACAAGATCGAACAGGTGGTGCGCCTGGTCCGTTCCAAGGGCGTGGGCGTCTATTTCGTGACCCAGAATCCGCTGGACATTCCCGATACCGTGCTGGGGCAATTGGGCAATCGTGTCCAACATGCCTTGCGGGCGTTCACGCCGCGCGACCAGAAAGCCGTGAAGACGGCCGCCCAGACGATGCGCCCCAATCCGGGGTTGGACATCGAGGCGGCCATCACCGAGTTGGGCGTGGGCGAGGCGCTGGTGTCGCTGCTGGACCCGAAGGGGCGGCCGATGCCGACCGAGCGCGCTTACATCGTGCCGCCGGCAAGCCGGATCGGCCCGGCGACCGACGCCGAGCGGCAAGCGCTGCGCCAGGGCAGTCCGCTGGCATCCAAGTATGAAACGGCCATCGACCGGGAGTCCGCCTATGAAGTGCTGGCCGGGCGCGCGGCCAAGCCGGCGGATCAGGCCGGCGCGGCGAAGAACGGTTCCGCGCAGCCGGAAGCCAAGGGCGCCGCGGAAGAGTCGGGCGGCGGCCTCATGGACAGCCTGAACGACGTCCTGTTCGGCTCGACCGGCCCGCGCGGCGGCAAGCGCGATGGCGTCGTGCAGACCATGGCCAAAAGCACGGTCCGGTCGATTGCGCGCGAGCTGACCCGCGGCATATTGGGTTCTTTGCTGGGCTCGAAAGGCCGGCGTTGATACCCTGATCCGGTGCGTTTGCCGGAAACGGCTCGCGTGCCTGATCCAGGGCCGTACCGAGTAATATTTTCGTGTAATGATAAGGAGGCTGCGCGTGGCCCTTGAGACCTATGGCCGCGCGCGAAGCATCCAAGGAAAACAAAGGAAGACGTGGTGGCAAAGAAACACAAGATTGCGGTGATCCCTGGAGACGGCATCGGCAAGGAAGTCGTGCCCGAGGGCTTGAAGGTGCTGGACGCGGTCGCAACGCGATTCGGCATCGATTTTCAGTGGGACCATTTCGACTGGAGCTGCGACTACTACGCCAAGCACGGCAAGATGATGCCGGACGACTGGCAGGCGCAGATCGGCCAGCACGAAGCGATTTTCTTCGGTTCCATCGGCTGGCCCGCCACGGTGCCTGACCACGAAGCACTGTGGGGTTCGCTGTTCAAGTTCCGCCGCGAATTCGACCAATACATCAACCTGCGTCCCGTGCGCCTGATGCCCGGCGTGCCTTCGCCGCTGAAGGATCGCCAGCCGGGCGAGATCGACTTCTTCATCGTGCGCGAGAACACGGAAGGCGAATACTCGAACAGCGGCGGCCGCCTGTTCGCGGGCACCGAGCGCGAAGTGGTCATCCAGGAAAGCGTATTCACGCGCATCGGCGCCGACCGCGTGCTCAAGTTCGCCTTCGAACTGGCGCAGAAGCGCGGCAAGCATCTCACTGCGGCAACCAAGTCCAACGGCATTTCCATTTCGATGCCCTGGTGGGACGAGCGCGTGGCGGAGATGGCCGAGAAGTACCCGGACGTGCGTTGGGACAAGTACCACATCGACATCCTGTGCGCGCATTTCGTGCAGCATCCGGACTGGTTCGACGTGGTGGTGGCTTCCAACCTGTTTGGCGACATCCTGTCCGACCTGGGCCCGGCCTGCACGGGTACCATCGGCATCGCGCCTTCGGCCAACCTGAACCCGGAACGCAAGTTCCCGTCCTTGTTCGAGCCGGTGCATGGTTCGGCGCCGGACATCTACGGCAAGGGCATCGCCAATCCGATTGGACAGATCTGGAGCGGCGCGCTGATGCTGGATTTCCTGGGTTATCCAGACGCTTCGGCGGCAGTGGTCAAGGCTATCGAAACCGTCCTGGCGGAAGGTCCCCGCACCCGTGACATGAAGGGCAACGCCTCCACCGCCGACGTCGGCAGCGCGATTGCCGCGCTGGTCGTCGCGGGCTGAGACAGGCTGTCGACCGGGCTCCAGGCTAGTCAATGGACGAATCTGGCTTTTCCCCCACCGTTGCCCATGTGGGCGGCGGACGGGCCGACCGTTTCGTGCGCAAGCTGTTCCGCGTGCTGCGATCGCGCACGCAGAGGCACAACCAGCATTTGTGGCCCTTTGTCCGGATCTGGAGGGATAGATCCGGCGCGATCGGCGGCTTTCGCGCCTTTGGCCGGTCGCAGCCGGTCACGCCGCTTGCCCAGGGATACGATCGTGCCGACGAGGAAGTGCATCTGATCCTGAGCGGCCCGTCGGTCACCCAGATTCCCTACGACCGGCTCGACATCCGGGCGGCGATGGGTGTGAACGGCGCCATCGTGCTGGCGCGCAAGTTCGACCTGCCGTTCAAGTACTACTGCATCATCGACCAGAACTTCGTCCGCGAACGTATAGACCTGGTGCGCGAGATCGTGTCGCGCGACCTGACCCTGTACGTCTTGCCCGAGGTCCTGCGCTACATCATGCAGGGGCTGCCGCAGGATGCGATTCGCTGCCGCATTTGCGTCATCGAAATGATCTCCGAACGGGCCTACCAGCGTATTTCCGCGCCGGCCGTGCTCCAGCGCATGGCGGCGGCCTCGCCCGACGTGCAGTTGCTGGACGCGAAGCGCGGCATGGGATTCAGTTTCAACGTGGAGTTGGGCGTGTTCGATGCCGATACCGTGGCCTATGCCGCCTTGCAGGTGCTGGTATCCAGTGGAGCCCGCAAGGTCTATGCGCACGGGCTGGACCTGACGTTGCAAAATGGCTTGCGCTTCTATGACGAAGGACAGAAGCCCCAGGCCAGCAGGCTGGCGCGCAAGTTCTCGCATCTGATCGAACCGTCGTTCCGCTTTGCCGCCGCGCATTGGCGCGCCCGCGGTATCTCGGTGTTCAACCTGTCGCCCGTCAGCGCCTTGCCGGCCGACATCATCGAACGCGCCGACTGGCAGGTCTTGCTGAAGGAATAGGTTTCTTGCGGCCTGATCCCGGACGCAACGGTCCGGGATCAGGTCCGCCGCGCATCAGTGCGCGCCGGCCGCCGCTTCAGCGGCACCGCCGCCGCCAGCCTTGGCCGAACGTGGACGGGCGAACCAGACCAGGCCGGTCAGGGCCAGGAAGATGATGGCGGAGGCGTAGAACACGTCCACCGCCGACATGGTGAAGGCTTGCGTATTGATCAGCCCGTCCACCATGGTCAGCGCTTGTTGATGCGACATCCCCAGCCCGTTCTGCAGCGCCGCCATGGTCTGGTCGAACGCCTGCTGGCCGGGCTTGGCGACTTCGGTCAGTTGCGAGTGATGCATGGTCGCGCGGTTTTCCCACAGCGTGGTGGCGATGGACGTGCCGAACGCGCCCGCCGTCAAGCGCAGGAAGTTCGACAGGCCCGAGGCCGCGGGAATGCGCCACGGCTCGATGCCGGACAGCGTGATCGAGGTGAGCGGCACGAAGAACGTCGCCATGGCCGCGCCCTGGATGATGGTCGGCACCATCAGCGTGCGGACATCGGTTTGCGTGTTGAATCCCGAACGCATGAAGCACACCAGCGCGAAGATCAGGAACGCCACTGTCGCGATCTGCCGCGGGTCGCGCGTGGCCAGCATCTTGCCGACAATGGGCGTCAGCAAGATCGCCAGCAGGCCCACCGGTGCGGTCACCAGTCCCGCGTAGGTCGCGGTATAGCCCATATTGCTCTGCAGCCATAGCGGCAGCAGCACCACGTTGCCGAAGAAGACGCCGTAGGCCACCGCCAGCGTCAGCGCGCCGACCGTGAAGTTGCGGATCTTGAATAGGCGCAGGTCTACCACGGGGTGCGCGTCGGTCAGTTCCCAGATCAGGAAAAAGACGAAGGCGACGAAGGCGGTCGCGGCCAGCGCAATGATGGTGCCGCTGGCGAACCAGTCCAGCTCCTTGCCCTTGTCCAGCATGATCTGCAGCGCGCCCACCCACAGCACCAGCAGTGCCAGGCCGACCTTGTCGATCGGCAGCTTGCGCGTGACGGACTCCCGGTTGCCATAGATGCGCCAACTGATCCAGGCGGCCAGCAGGCCCACCGGCACGTTGATGTAGAAGATCCAGGGCCAGGTGTAGTTGTCGGAGATCCAGCCGCCCAGCAAAGGCCCGGCGACGGGCGCGACCAGCGTGGTCATGGACCAGACCGCCAGCGCCATGCCCGCCTTGGACTTGGGGAAGCTCGCCAGCATCAGCGCTTGCGACAGCGGGATCATGGGGCCAGCGACCGCGCCTTGCAGCACGCGGAATGCGATCAGCGCCTCCAGCGAAGGCGCAAAGCCGCACAGCCATGACGCCAGCACGAACAGCAGCGTGGAAACCAGGAACAGCCGCACCTGCCCGAAGCGTTGAGTGAGCCAGCCCGTGAGCGGCACCGTGATCGCGTTGGCCACGGCGAAGGAAGTGATGACCCAGGTGCCCTGGCTGGTGCTGACGCCCAGGTCGCCCGAGATGGTGGGAATGGACACGTTCGCGATCGAGGTGTCCAGCACGTTCATGAACACCGCCGTGGACAGCGCGATGGACCCGATGATGCGGGTCGCGCCTTCCAGTGGCGGGTAACCGCCAGGCGGGGGCGCCGGCGGGGCGGCGGGCTGCTTGGCTGCGCTCATGATGCGAGGTTGGCCTCGATGATCTTGCTGATCATGGTGTCGACTTCATCGTGGGCCGGCTCGAAGGCGCGCGTCGACCAGACCGGCTCCTTGCGTTCGGCCTGCGTCAGCGGTTCGCCTTCCTGCTTGCCCACGTCCACTTCCACGTCCATGGACAGGCCCACGCGCAGCGGGTGCTTCTTCAGGTCTTCGGGATCCAGCGCGATGCGCACCGGCACGCGCTGCACCACCTTGATCCAGTTGCCGGTGGCGTTCTGGGCGGGCAGCAGGGCGAAGGCGCTGCCCGTGCCGGCGTCCAGCCCGGCGATGGTGCCGTGGTAGATGACCGAACTGCCGTACAGGTCGGCAACCATCTTGGCGGGCTGACCGATGCGCATCTTGCGCAGTTGGCCTTCTTTGAAGTTGGCTTCGATCCAGACCTGGTCCAGCGGCACGACCGTCATCAGGGCGGAGCCGGGCGCGACGCGCTGGCCGACCTGCACGCTGCGCCGGGCGACCACGCCGCCCACCGGGGCGGGCAGCACGGTGCGCGATTGCGCCAGCCAGGCGTTGCGCAGGCCGGCCGCGGCCTGCTGCACGTCGGGGTGGCCGGCGATCGTGGTGCCCTGGGTCAGCGCCTGGTTGGTGGCCAGCTTGGCGCGCGAGGCGGCCAGCGCGGCGCGGGCCTGGGCCAGACCGGATTGAGCGGACTTCAGCGCGGCTTCGGCGTGCAGAATCTCTTCGCCGCTGACGCCGCCGGACTTGGCCAGCTGCTGGCGGCGGTTGACGTCGCTTTGCGCGCGGGTCAATTCGGCCTGTGCGCGCAGGATGTCGGCGTTGCGCAGGTCGACGTCGGCGGCCAGGGCGTCGTTCTGGACATAGATGGTGCGCACCTGGCGCACGGTTTGCGCGAGCTTGGCCTGGGCCTGCTGCAAGGCCACGTCGGTGTCAGCCGGATCCAGGCGCACCAGCGGCTGGCCGGCGGCGACGGTTTCCGTGTCGTCGGCCTCGATGGCCACGACCGTGCCGGGTACCTGGGGCGTGATCTGCACCAGGTTGCCGTGCACGTAGGCGTCGTCAGTGCTTTCGAAGTGGGCGCCGAACAGCGCCCACCAGATGCCGTAGGCGATCGCGATGAGGATGAAGGCCCCGGTGGCCAGCAGCAGCAGGCGTTTGCGGGCGGGGTTGGCGGCGGGAGTGGCTGCGGTCATGACGTCTGAGTCCGGGGAGCGTTCAATGGGTGGGGTTCGTGGCGGGGGCCGGCTCGGTCGCGGGGGCGTAGCCGCCGCCCAGCGCGTTGGCGAGGCTGGCGTCCAGTTGATAGGCGCGGATGCGCAGATCGGTGTCCAGCCGCGCCTGGGTCAGCACGCCGGTCTGCGCGATGAGCACGGAGATGTAGTTGCCCATGCCGGCCCGGTAGCGCTTGACCGCCAGGTCATAGGCGGCGTCGATGGCTTCGCGGGCCTGGCGCTGCTGGGCTTTTTCCTGGTCCAGCAGGCGCAGTCCGTCGAGCGCGTCGGCCACCTGGTGCACGGCGTCCAGCACGGTCTGGTTGTAGTCCGATACCGCGAGGTCGGCGTCGGCGCGGCGACCCGCCAGGTTCGCGTTCAGTTCGCCGCCGTGGAAGATCGGCAGCGTGACGGCAGGGCCGAAGCCGGCCATGCGGGCATCCGCGCCCAGCAGATTGCCGGTGCCCATGGCCTGGAAGCCGACGAATGCCGCCAGGTTCACGTTGGGGTAGAACTCGGCGCGGGCGCTGTCGATGGCGTGGCGGGCGGCCTCGGCGCGCCATTTTGCGGCGGTGACGTCGGGGCGGTGGCCCAGCAGGTCCAGCGGCACGCTGGCGGGTACGCCGCCGGCGGGGGCGGTCAGCGCCACCGGCTGCAAGGATTGTCCGCGTTGCGGACCGGCGCCGGCCAGGGCCGCCACCTGATTGCGCAACTGCGCCAGCGTGGTGTCGGTCTGGGTCAGTTCGACCTTGCCGGCGGCCAGCGACGATTCCGCCTGCTTGACCTCCACCTGGGTGTCGAGTCCGGCCGTGTAGCGGCCCTGGGTCAGCGACAGCACCTCGGCACGCTGAGCCAGCACGCGGTTGAGCACCTCGCGCTGGGCAAAGGCGTTTTGCAGGTTCAGGTAGGCGCGGACCATGGCGCCGGCCAGCAGATTGCGCGCCGCCTGGGCGTCGGCCGCGGCGGCGGCCTGCTGCGACACGGCCGCCTGCAGGCGCGAGCGGTTCTTGCCCCAGAAGTCCAGTTCATAGCTGAAGTCCAGGGCCAGCCGGTTGTCGCTGACGACCGAACCGCCCAAGGGCGCGGGATAGATGTAATCCTTCGACAGGTGTTCGCGGGTCAGCGTGTAGTTGGCGTCCACCCGGGGCAGCAGCGGCGCGCGTGCGATGCCGACGGCGGCGTTGGCCTTGGCCAGGCGGGCCTGCGCGGCGCTCATCGAAGGGTTATTGGCCAATCCCTCGTCCAGCAAGGCATTGAGCTGCGGGTCGCCGTAGCGCTGCCACCATTGGGTGTCAGGCCAGGCGGTGTCCTGGCTGGTCAGTCCAAGCTTGGCTCCGTCCAGCGTGGCCACGGGCTCGGAGCCGGATTCCATCAATGCGCAACCGCTCAGGGCCAGCACCAATACGGTAGTGAGAAGGCGTTTCATCCTGACTGTTTGCTGAAAGTAGTTGATTAATCTGTATTTGCCTAGGCAATTATTGTGCCAAATAAAACCCCGGGGACCGGGGCATGCCGGAGCCGTTGTCAGCGCTCCGGAGGCGCTGAAGAGGCGGAGCCGTTGGCGATCATGCGGCGCAGGAAATGCTTCAGCTGCGCGACTTCGTCGATGGAGAATCCGCGCAGATGGTGATTCAGTACCCGCGCGATATTGGGAGGAATCTCGCGCGCCTTGGCTTCGCCGATCTCGGTAAGTTCGATCTTGACGACGCGGCGGTCTTCCTGACAGCGGTTGCGGCGCAGCAGGCCCTTGGCTTCCAGGCGGTCCAGCGCACGGGTCATGGCGCCGGTGTCCATGCCGGTGAGCCGTGCCAGCTCCGCGGGCGTGTCGGCGCGTCCCTGGAAAACCAGCAAAATGGGGCGCCATTGCATGGCGGTGAGTTCCAGCGGAGCCATTTCCTGATCCAGCATCCGGTTCAACGAATTGGAGACCAGTTTGATCAGGAAACCGGCGTTGTCTTCCATCACGCAGCGGGCGTCGCCGCGGTAATGGACAGGTGTATCGGACGAAGAGAGGGGAGGCGCGGCAGTCATATGCGCCGAATTTTACTGCCTAGTCAGTTATTGTCAAGGCTGCATCTTTGCCGTCGTGTCGGGCTGCGCGGATGCCGGCGCCTGCTTGCGCAGGCCCGACCAGACGATGGCGGCCACGATCAAGGCGGCGCCGGCCATCATGCGGGGCGTGGGCTCCTGGCTGAACAGGATCCAGGCGAAGCCGATGGCGTATACGGGTTCCAGCGCGATGACCAGCCCGGCGCTGCGCGCGTTGAGCCGCGTCAGGCTGGACACGAACAGGTAGTGGGACAAGCCGGTGCAGAAGATGCCCAGCAGCGCCAGCCAGAACCAGTCCAAGGCAGGCAGCGCCGGCAGTTGGGACACGGCGAACGGCAGCATCACCAGCGCCACCACCAGGTTTTGCCAGCACGCTACCTGCATCGGGTCCATGCCCGAGGCTGAACGGCGGTTGCTCAAGGCCAGTAGCGCGAAGCTCAGCCCCGACAACAGGCCCCAGGCCAGGCCGATGGTGCCCTGGTCGGCCAGGTCGAACGACGGGGTGACCAGCACCAGGCCGGCGGTGACCAGGCCCAGCAGCAGCCATTCGGTCGGGCGGATGCGCTCACGGAACAGCAGCCCCTCGAACAAGGTGATGAACGCAGGGAAGCTGGCGAAGCCCAGCGTGGCGATGGCGATGCCGCCCACCTTCACGGCAATGAAGAACGTGACCCAGTGTCCCGCCAGCAGGGTGCCCGACACCACCAGCACGAACAGCTGCGCCGGCGTCAGGGCGCCCAGCAGCGGCTTGCGGCGCATGCGGGCGAACAGCCCCAGCGCGAGCACCGCGAAGACCGCCCGGCCCAGCGTGATCACGGCGGCGCTGGCCTGGATCAGTTCGCCGAACACGCCGGTCAGGCCGAATAGCACGGCGGCAACATGGATGTAGGTGAGAGCGCGGTGTCGGGTCATGCGTGAGAAAAATGTGGCCGGGAAAGCGTGGGCAAAGGCGTGCGGTGTTTTTGCACTGAACATAAAATCATCGCATGAATCGCCTTGCCAAGCTTTTGCCGTCCTTCCGTCCTTCCAGCCGCGCTGCCGGCTTCTTCCTGGCGACCCTGGGCGCGGTCCTGTTTTCGGCCAAGGCCATCGTGGTGAAGTTCACCTATCGCTACGGCATCGACGCGGTCACCCTCATCGCCTTCCGCATGCTGTTCGCCATGCCGTTTTTCGCGGCGGTGGCCTGGCATCAGTCGCGCCGCGCGGCGCGCGGCGAAATCCCGACCATGACCTGGAAGGAGCGCGCGCAGGTCTGCGTGCTGGGCCTGCTGGGCTACTACCTGTCCAGCTTCCTGGACTTTCTGGGGCTGCGCTACGTCACCGCCAGCCTGGAGCGCCTGATCCTGTTCCTCTCGCCTTCGCTGGTGGTGTTGCTGTCGGCGTTCTGGTTCAAGCGCCCGGTCGAGCGCCGCCAGTGGATGGCCATGGTGCTGTCCTACGCCGGGGTGGTGCTGGTGTTCGCCCACGACCTGTCCTTCGGCGGCGGCGAGGTGCTGTTAGGGTCTTTGTTCGTTTTCGGATCGGCCGCAAGCTATTCTGTGTACCTGATCTGTTCGGGAGAACTGGTCAAGCGCTTGGGCGCGACACGTCTGGTGGCGTATGCCATGCTGGTGTCCTGCGTGGCCTGCATCATCCAGTTCTTTGTCGTGCATCCCCCGGCCATGCTGATCCAGCCTGCCGGGGTCTATGGTTATTCGGTGATCCACGCCACGCTGAATACGGTGGTGCCGGTGTTCATGCTGATGTGGGCGGTCGCGCTGATCGGCGCGCCCACCGCGTCGCTGCTGGGCATGATCGGGCCGGTGTCGGTGCTGTTTCTGGCATCGTGGTTCCTGCAAGAGCCCATCACGGTATGGCAGATGGCGGGGACCGCGTTGGTGCTGGCTGGGGTATTCGCGCTGATGGGGGGCGGGGCCGGCAGGCTTGCGTCGGCCAGGCAGGGCGAGGCCCGGCCGTCGCGTTGAATCTGGTTTTTCTCGTTCAAGGGCCGCAGACAGGCCCTCGTTAGCAATTTTTCCAATGAAAGGAGGCCAGCATGGCCAGCAATCTCGTCAAGGCAATTCGTATCGAGCAGCACGGTGGTCCTGAAGTCCTGAAGCTGGTCGAGGTGGAAGTGCCTCCGCCCGCCGCCAATGAAGTCACGATCGAGCAGCATGCCGCCGGCCTGAACTTCATCGATATCTATTTCCGCACGGGCTTGTATCCCCATCCGCTGCCCCACGGCCTGGGCTTTGAAGGCGCGGGTGTGGTGACTGCGGTCGGCGCCGAGGTCACGCATCTGAAGAAGGGCGATCGCGTTGCCTACGGCCAGAGCCCGATCGGCGCCTACGCCAAGGCGCGCAACGTGCCGGCCGCGCAGGTCGTCAAGGTGCCCAAGGGTATCGGTTTCGACGAAGCGGCGGCGCTGATGCTCAAGGGCCTGACCGTGCAGTACCTGTTCCGCCAGACCTACCGTTTGCAAGGCGGCGAGACCATCCTGTTCCATGCGGCCGCCGGCGGCGTGGGCCTGATCGCATGCCAATGGGCCAAGGCCCTGGGCGTGAAGCTGATCGGCACCGTCTCCAGCCCCGAGAAGGCGGAACTGGCCCGCGCCAACGGCGCCTGGGAAACCATCGACTATTCGCGCGAGAACGTGGCCGAGCGCGTGCTGGAACTGACCGGCGGCAAGAAGGTGCCGGTGGTGTATGACGGCGTGGGCAAGGACACCTGGGAAACCTCGCTGGACTGCATTGAGCCGCGCGGCCTGATGGTCAGCTTCGGCAATGCGTCCGGCCCCGTGTCGGGCGTCAACCTGGCGACGCTGAACCAGAAGGGCTGCCTGTACGTGACGCGTCCCTCGCTGGGGCTGCACGTCAACACGCTGGCCAAGCTGCAAGCCGCTTCCGAGGAACTGTTCGATCTGGTCCTGAAGAAGAAGATCAAGGTCCGCATTGACCAGCGCTATACGCTGGAGCAGGCCGGCGAGGCGCAGACCGCGCTGGCCGGACGCAAGACCACCGGCGCCACGGTGCTGATGCTGGACTGATCCAAGGTCCATGATGCGCGGCTCCCGCAGGGGCGCCGCGCCAGGCCCGGCACCGTGCTGCGCGCGCTGCCGGGTTTTTTTGCGCCGTGCGCAGAATGACAAATCGCCATGCACGGTCCGACAAGCCTTGCGGGAATGCCGTTGCTATCCTGGCTTCAACCATTTCGTTGGAGCTTCGAATGTCTTCAGCAAGCGCAATCGCCGCCGGCCACGCCGGTTCTGACCGCCCGGAACTGGCCGCCATCCGGGAAGCCATGCTCATCGATGGCAAGCCGGTGCGCGTGGGGCAAGGCGCGCCCATCGCGGTCCATGATCCGGCCACGGGCGAAGTCATCGCCCATCAACCCGACGCTGGACCGCTGCAGGTGGATCTGGCCGTACAGGCCGCCAGGCGCGCCTTCGAGTCCGGTCCCTGGCGCGACATGCTGCCTGCCGGGCGCGAGCGCCTGTTGCTGAAACTGGCCGACCTGGTCGAGCTGCACGGCACGGAACTGGCCCGCCTGGAAACCCTGAACAACGGCAAGCTGCTGGGCGTCGCGCAGGGCCTGGAAGTCGGCTCGGGCGCGCAGTGGCTGCGCTACATGGCGGGTTGGGCGACCAAGATCACGGGCGACACGCTGTCGCTGTCCATACCGTTTCCTCCCGGCGTCCGCTACAGCGCCTACACCCTGCCGCAGGCCGTGGGCGTGGTGGCGGCGATCATCCCGTGGAATTTCCCGCTGCTGATGGCGATCTGGAAGATCGCTCCCGCCCTGGCCGCGGGCTGCACCGTGGTGCTCAAGCCGGCCGAGGAAACGCCGCTGACGGCATTGCGCCTGGCCGAGCTGGTGCTTGAAGCAGGCTTCCCGCCCGGCGTCGTCAACGTCGTGACCGGGCGGGGCGAGACCGCTGGCGCCGCGCTGGTCGCGCATCCCGGCGTGGACAAGATCGCGTTCACGGGCTCGACCGAAGTCGGCAAGCTGATCGGACGCGCCGCGATGGACGACATGAAGCGGGTTTCGCTGGAACTGGGCGGCAAATCCCCGGTGATCGTGTTGGACGATTGCGACGTCGACCGCGCCGTGCAGGGAGCCGCAGCCGCCATTTTCTTCAACCAGGGGCAGGTTTGCACGGCGGGCTCGCGCCTGTATGTGCAAAAGAACCTGTATCCCAAGGTCGTCGAGGGACTGGCCGATCTGGCCGCCGGCATGAGGCTCGGGTCCGGATTCGACCCCGCCACGCAGGTCGGCCCGCTGGTGTCGGCCCGTCACCAGAAGCGCGTCATGGATTACATCGATATCGGACGCAACGAAGGCGGACGCGTCCTGGCGGGAGGGGAGCGCGGAACCGGCTCGGGCTACTTCGTGCAGCCCACTGTTTTTGCGGACGTGCCGTCGGGCGCGCGCATCGCCCGCGAGGAAATCTTCGGCCCTGTCGTGGTGGCGCAGCCTTTCGACACCCTGGACGATGCGGTGCGGCTGGCCAACGACAGTGCCTACGGCCTGGGCGCCAGTCTCTGGAGCAACGATCTCTCCCGCGTGCAAAGCCTGATCCCGCGCGTCGATGCCGGCACCGTCTGGGTCAACACGCACAACATGCTGGATCCCAACATGCCTTTTGGCGGATTCAAGCAATCCGGCATCGGCCGCGAGCACGGCCGCGCCGTACTGGAGATGTACCTGGAACGGAAATCCGTTTGCATCGCTTACTAGAACGGTGATCGCGCGGCCCAAGCCGGGAAATACCGGTGGCCGCGCCTTCACGACACCAAGGGGAAGACATGGCAGGCAGGACAGGTAGCCGGGCCCGCAGGCGGGCGGCGCTGCTGCTCGCGTGCGCGGGAGCGTCGCAGGCAGCATGGGCGGGAGACCCCAGCGCGCGCGACTGGATACCCGCGCCAGTGGGCACCAACATCATCGCCGGGTACATGGCCGGGCTGAGGTCTTCGGGCTTGTATGCCGAAGGCTCGCGCGTGGACGGCGGGTCGGTCGACGTCAACACGCTGGTCTATCGCCAGATGCACTATCGCGACTTCTACGGCAAGACAGTGCAGCTGGAATTCATCGTGCCCATGATCCGGACCTCGCAGGACCTGCCGGGCATGGCGGGCGACCACCAGACCGGCATCGGCGACGTGACGCTAGGTTCGGCGATCTGGTTCTACAACAATGAGCAGACCCGGACCTGGTTCGCTTGGGAGCCGTTCGTCGTGGCGCCCGTGGGCCGCTACGACGGTTCGCGCCCCGATGTGTCGCCGGGTAAGAACCGCTGGTCCACCGTCCAGGATTTCTCCTTCGTGCAGGGCTTTGGCGAATCCACGTATCTGGAAGCCATCGCGGAAGTGGAGATCTACGGCCGCAATACCGATTGGCATGGGCAGACACTGAAGAAGGATCCCTCGTTCCGCTTTTTCGCGCTGGCCTCGACCAACCTGACGCCGGACACTTACACCGGCATCCGCTACCGCTACGAGACGGGCGGCAAGGAAACCTCGTCCGGCGAGACCGTCGCCACGCGCGCGCGCAATCACCAGCTGGCCGTCGAACTGACGCATCAGATCAACGACGCCAACCAGATTCAGATGCAGTACATCCACGACCTGAAGGTCGAGAACGGACCGCGGATGCGTGGCGTGCAGTTGCGCTACGTCTATGCGTTCTAGAGGAGCCGGATCATGAGACCAGGAGAATATCGATGAACGCGCCTAGCGCCAGATCATGTGCATCACGGGCCGGACGGTGGGCGCTGTGCGCCGCTCTGGCGGCGTCGGCGGGCCTGGCCCGGGCGGACCTGCCCGTGGAAGAACTGAAGGGCGGCACCCGCCTGCCGCCGGCCACGCCGCATCGGCTGTACGTGATGGACGCCGTCTTCAACCACCTGGTCGACAGCCGGGTCAACATCTATGACGGCGACACCCTGAAGTTCCTGGGCCTGGTGCCTACGTCGTTCAACGGCCACATGACCGTGTCCGCGGACGGCAAGGACATCTATGTCATGACGACCTATTACGAACGGCTTAACCGCGGCAAGCGCACCGATGTGGTCGAGGCCTGGGATGCCGAAACGCTCACGCCCAAGTACGAGGTGCCGATCCCGCAGAAGCGCGCGCAGGCGCTGAACTACCGCAACTACCTGCGACAAAGCACGGACGGCGGGCTGCTGCTGGTGCAGAACGCCACGCCCGCGTCTTCCGTCACGGTGGTCGACCTGAAGACGCGCCAGTTCGCGGACGAGGTGACCGCGGCCGCGGGTTGCTGGAGCATCATCGTGCTGCCCTCGCGCCCGCGCAGCTTCGCCAGCATCTGCGGCGATGGCGCGCTGCTTACCGTGGATCTGGACCAGGCCGGCAAGCCGGCGGGGCAGCAGCGCAGCCAGCCCATGTTCGATCCGGAGAAGGACCCCATCTTCACGCATACCGAGAACCTGGGCGATACCTACTACTTCGTGTCCTACAACGGCAACGTCTACAGCGCCGACTTCGGCGGCAAGGACGCCGTGTTCGGCAAGCCCTGGTCCTTGCTGGACGCATCGGGCAAGGACCAGGGCTGGCGTCCGGGCGGCTATAACCTGCTGGCCGTGAACCAGGCCAGCAAGCGGCTGTACGTAGGCATGCATCCGAACGGGGCCGAGGGTTCGCACAAGACGCCGGCCGCCGAGATCTGGGTCTACGACCTGGCCACGCACAAGAGGGTAGCGCGGGTGCCGGGCCAGAACGCCTTGTCGATGTCGGTCTCGCAGGATGACCAGCCGCGCCTGTACACGATCGATGGCGGCAACGTGAGCGTCTACGACGCCGCGCCGGCCGCGCCGGTCCTCAAGGGCACGATCCAGGCCGCCGGCGAAACCGCGCTGCAGGTCGAACCGCAACCGCGAGGTGCGCGATGAACGATCCCGTGCTGCTGTATGCCGCGAGTGCGGCGCTGGCCTGCGTGCTGCTCCTGGGAGCGCTGGAAAAGCTGAAGGACATGGCGGGCTTCGCCACCATCGTGTCGGCCTACCGGATCTTGCCTGCGGGCTGGAGCGGCGCATTTGCCTGGGCCTATGCGTTGAGCGAGGCGCTGGCCGGAGCCCTGCTGCTTGCGCCGCCCTGGCAGGCGGCGGGCGCGCAGCTGGCGCTGCTGGTGCTGGCGGCGGCCACGCTGGCGCTGGCCTTCAACCTGCTGCGCGGCCACCGCGACATCGATTGCGGTTGCGGCGGTTCCGCGTCCAGTGGGCTGGGGCGAGGCGCGCAGCGGGGAGGGCTGTCGTGGTGGCTGGTGCTGCGCAACGCCGCGCTGGCGCTATGGACCGCGCCAGCCCTCATCGCCACGGCGGGCCAGTCCCGCGGTTTGCGGTGGACTGATTCCGCCGCCGTTTTCGGCCTGACCATCGCCGCCGTGGGCCTGTACTTCACCGCCAACCACCTGTTGGCCTCACACCTCAAGTTGCGCAATCTCTGAAGGAATTCACATGGATGCCTTGATCATTTCCAATTTCCTGCTGTGGGGCGTGGTGCTCTGCCTGGTGCTCGTCATCCTGGCGCTGTCGCGGCAGATCGGCGTGCTGTACGAGCGCGTGGCGCCGATGGGGGCGCTGACGATGGACAAGGGCCCGGGCGTGGGTGAGGCTGCGCCGCGCTTCGAACTGTCGGATCTGTTGGGCCGCCGCATCGTCGTGGGCGAACGCGGCCAGCACAGCCAGCTGCTGTTCTTTCTTTCCCCGACCTGCCCGGTCTGCAAGAAGCTGCTGCCCATCCTGAAGTCGGTGGCCAGCACGGAAAGCGCGTGGCTGCGCATCGTCCTGGCCAGCGACGGCGAAATGCCCGAGCATCTGGCGTTCTACAAACAGGCGGGACTGGAACGGTTTCCGTACTTGCTGTCGACCGAAATGGGTATGAAGTTCCAGATCAGCAAGCTGCCTTATGCCGTGCTGATCGATGAAACCGGAACCTTGCGCGCCAAGGGCTTGATCAACTCGCGCGAACAGCTGGAAAGCCTGTTCACGGCGAAGGAGCTAGGCGTGGCGTCGGTGCAGGAGTTCCTGGCCGCCGGCACGCTGGAAGAAACCCGGATTTCCCGCAAGGAGAGCGGCAATGCACTGGCTGGATAAATTCGCAGAGCGCGCCACGCGCTCGGTCGCGCACACCACTTCCCGGCGCAGCGTGCTCAACCGCATCGGCCGAGCGCTGGTAGGAACGGCTTTCCTCATGCCGGTGCTGCCGGTGGCGCGTTCCGCGCCCGCGGATCCCAAGAAGCCGCAGATGGATGACACGGCGTGCGATTACTGGCGCTATTGCGCGGTGGACGGCTTTCTGTGTTCATGCTGCGGCGGCAGCATGACGTCCTGCCCGCCCGGCACCTCACCCTCGGCGGTATCGTGGGTCGGCACCTGCCACAATCCGCTGGACGGCAAGGACTACCTGATCAGCTATAACGACTGCTGCGGCAAATGCATGTGCGCATCCGCCGAGCGCGAGCGGCCGGGCTATCAGATGTTCCTGCACAACGATGTGAACTGGTGCATGTCAAACGAATCCTCCATCTTCCATTGCACCACGTCCGTGATCGTGGGCCTGGCCAAGCCCAAGCCGAAATCATGAATCCGGCGCAACGACCGCCGCAGCAGGGGTGGCGCTGGCTCTGTGCCGCCGCCGTCCTGCTCTGCGCGGGCCCGGCCGTTGCGCAGCATGCGGCGGCCGATGCCGCGGCGGCCGGTGCCGCGTCCGACCGGTTGCGCCAGGCCGTTCGTGCCGACTATGTGCTGCAGTGCGCGGGCTGCCATCGGGTGGACGGGCGCGGGAGCGGCCGCCATGGCATTCCCGACTTCCGCAATTCCGTGGGTTCGTTCGTGCATTTGCCGCAAGGCCGGGAGTATCTGGTGCGCGTGCCGGGGGCGGCGCAATCGCAGCTGAACAATGCCGAGCTCGCGGCCGTGCTGAATTGGATCGTGGAGGAATTCAGCCCCGCGCAATTGCCGGAGAACTTCCGTCCCTACACCGAACAGGAGGTGGCGCAGGTGCGTCCGCGCCGTTACGAGGACGTGGTGCCGGTGCGCCACGGATTGGCGCAGGCCTTGGCGGGACTTGGCTTGCCCTTGGCCGATTATTCCTATGGCAGCGACAGAAAACCCTAGCGGGCCTGAAATTTAGGGGTTGTCACCGATACTCCCTCGCGCCGGCCGGTGCTAGAAAGAGGCAGCATTTCATTCAACGCTGTAGCTGTGCTGTCGGGCTTGCCGCCCAGGCAGAAAGGCTCGGAGCCGCCATGTCCCCATCCCTTTTGCGCAGCGAGCCCAGGCATTTCCTGGACTGCGCAAGCTGGCAGGAAAATGTCAGCGATACCTTCGTTCCCCTGGAAGTCTCCGCGGTGTTTCCGGCCCGTTTCCGCAACAGCGTGGCGGTGGACTCGCTGGGCTGGATGCAGGTTTGCGAAATGCGCAGCAGCGCCCAACGCGTACGCCGCAGCAAGCTGCTGGCCGATCGTTCCGAGACGCCAGGATACAAGGTGACGCTGCAGCTCGCGGGCCGCAGCGAAATCCGCCAGTCGGGACGCAGCGCCTTGCTGGTGCCGGGCGAATGGAGCATCTACGACACCACCCGGCCGTACGAGGTCGAAGTCGACGATGGCGCGCACTTCCTGGTGATGCAGGTGCCCGGCAAGCATTTCGACGCCTGGCAGTCGTTCATGCAGAATGCCGTGGCGCGCAGCTTCAGTGCGCGCCAGGGTTGCGGGCGCATGGCGATGGATCTGCTGCGCGTAGCGCTGACCGAGCACGCGCACCTGTCCGAAAGCGCCTCGCGCGATGCCGCCAACGCGGTGCTGCAGATGATGGGGTTGGACATCAGCGAGCGGGCAGGGGGGCAAGCCGAACACGACCAGGCCGAACTGCGGCAGGCGCAATTGCGCCGGGTGCAGCAGCACATACTTGAAAACCTGCATGATCCGGCGCTGTCGCCGGCAGCCGCAGCTGCGGCCTTCCGGATGTCGCGCCGTTACCTCTACAACCTGTTCGCGCAGGCTTCCACGACTCCGGCCGACTTCATCCTCAGCGCGCGGCTGGAGCGTTGCCGCGATACGCTGCGCGACCCGGCCCAGGCGGCGCGGCCGATAGGCGACATCGCCTACAGATTCGGGTTCTCAGATGCGGCGCGTTTCAGCCACGCGTTCCGCAAGCGTTTCGGCGCGTCGCCGTCGGAGTACCGGCGCCATGGGCACACGGCTTGATCAGAGCTGTTCCTCGTTGATCAGGTCTTCCTTGCCGTAGAACTTCACGCCGATGTGGATGCGTTCGCGGCCCTGCGAGCGGCGGTGGCGGTTGGTGTCGCGCAGCGAATAGACGCAGCCGCAGTATTCCTGCTGGTAGAAGTTCTCGCGCTTGCTGATTTCGATCATGCGGGCGGAACCGCCGCCCTTGCGCCAGTTGTAGGTCCAGTAGACCAGGTCGTCGTAGCGCGCCGCGGCGCGTTCGCCGCAGCCATTGATCTGGTTCATGTCCTTCCAGCGCGAGATGCCCAGCGAGCTGGTGATGGTGTCGAAACCATGCTCGTGCGCGTAGAGCGCGGTGCGTTCGAAGCGCATGTCGAAACAGGCCGTGCAGCGTTCGCCGCGTTCGGGGGCGTTTTCCATGCCTTTGACGCGGTCGAACCAGTTGTCCATGTCGTAGTCGGCGTCGATGAATTCGATGCCGTGCTGCTCGGCGAAGCGGATGTTCTCCTGCTTGCGGATTTCGTACTCTTTGACCGGATGGATGTTCGGGTTGTAGAAGTAGATGGCGTAGTCGATGCCCGAGGCGGTCATCGCTTCCATGACTTCGCCGGAACAGGGCGCGCAGCAGGAGTGCATCAGCACTTTGCTGCGGCCGGCGGGCAGGTCGAGTTTGGGGCGCACGAGTTCAGACATGGCTTGCGAGCAACAAATAAGGCGGAAAACTCCTTATTTTACGCTGAGTTGCCGCAAACTGGCGATGCTCTGTCCCCCCAACGTGTTCAGCCCAGCACCGCCGTCCAGAGTTCGCGCACGGCGGCGCGTTCTTCCTGTAGCTGATCCTGCGGGACACGCGCCTTTTCCACACCCTGCAGGCGCATCTGGTGCTGGGCCCGGCGCAGCGTGCGGTAGGCGTCGCCGGCGCGGGCCGCCAGCTCAGGCGAAATCAGGCCCGCTTCGCCCGACAGGCGCAGCAATGCGATATTGCCCAGGTTGCGCACCAGCACCGGGTGGGTGGCCGAGTGGCATAGCACCAGGTATTGCGTGACGAATTCCACGTCCACCATGCCGCCGCGGTCATGCTTCAGGTCGAACAGCGGGCCGGTGTTGGGGTGGCCCGCGTTGATTTTTTCGCGCATCGCCAGCACTTCCTCGCGCAGCTTGGCGGCGTCGCGCGGCAGCACCAGCATGTCCTCGCGGATCTGTTCGAAACGAGCGCCGACGCTGGCGTCGCCCGAGGCGTAGCGGGCGCGGGTCAGCGCCTGGTGCTCCCAGGCCCAGGCGTGCTTGTGCTGGTACTGCTCGAATGCTTCCACCGAGACCGCCAGCAGGCCGGCGTCGCCGTCCGGCCGCAGGCGCAGGTCGACTTCGTACAGCCGGCCGGAGGACGTCATGGTCGAGAGCCACGACGTCATGCGCCGGCCGAGCTTGGCGTAGACCTCGGCGGCGTCCTCGCGAGGGTCGTCGAACAGGAACACCAGGTCCAGGTCCGAGGCGTAGCCCAGTTCCTTGCCGCCCAGCTTGCCATAGGCAATGACGGCGAAGCGCGGCTCGGCGCCCTCGGCCTTGTTGACCAGCGGCCAGGTGCGGCGGATGGTCTCGGTCAGCAACAGGTCGGCCAGCGCGGATAGCTGGTCGGCCAGCTTTTCCACGGTGAGTTCGCCTTCCAGATCTTGCGCCAGCAACTGGAAACTGGCTTGGCGCTGCATGTCGCGCATCAGGTTCATCTGGCGTTCGATGTCCGGGTCGCCGTCGGGCAGTCGGCAAGCGTCCAGGTCCGCGCTCAGCTGACGCGCGATCTGGGCGAAGTCCAGCGGCTCGAACAGGGTGCGCCAGTCGATCAGGCTGTCCAGCAGCAAGGGGTGCTGGGTCAGGTATTGCGCGGCCCAGGGGCTGGCGGCGACCATGCGCGCCACGCGCGCCAGGGTGTCGGGGTACTCGGCCAACAGCGCCAGGTAGGCGCTGCGCTGAGCGATCTTTTCGATCAGGTCAAACAGGCGCACCGTGGCCTGCAGCGGCGCCGGAGTTCGCAGGGCGGCGCGCAGCGCGGCCGGTAGCAAGGCGTCCATGCGCTTGCGGCTGCTCTCGGGCAGGCTGCGCACGCGGTGGCTGCCCAGCAGCGTTTCGGTACGGCGCAACAGGTCTTGCGCGTCGTCGCCGAAGGCCTGGCTGATCTGTTCGGCCAGTTCGCAGCTGCTGTCGGGTTCGTCCGGGCCGGACCCGGGGTCGGCGGTGCCGGGTGCGGGTGCCGGCACTTCGGCGTCGCCCATGCCCACCAGGCGGAACACGTTGCGGAAGGTTTGCGAGACGAATTGCCGGTGCCCGGCCAGCGTGCTTTCGAAGTCCTCGGGGCTCATGCCCAGGGCCGCGGCCAGGGCGCCGCGCAGCTCGGGGTCGCCCGGCAGCAGATGGGTCTGGGCATCCTCGCGGTATTGCAGGGCATGCTCGGTGCGGCGCAGGTAGCGGTAGGCCTCTTCGAGCCGGCGCGCGTCGTCCTCGGGCACCAGGCCGGCGGCGCTTTCCGCATGCAGCGCTTCCAGCAGGCCGCGCTTTTGCAGCGCGGGCATGCGGCCGCCGCGGATCAGTTGCGCCAACTGCACCACGAATTCGATTTCGCGGATGCCGCCATCGCCCAGCTTGATATTGTTGGCGCTGTCGATGCCATTGCGCGCGCTGGCGCGCCGCTGCCAGTCCTGGCGGATGCGTTCGCGCAGGGCGCGCAGGGCCGAGAGCGCGTCGAAGTCGAAATACTTGCGGTAGACGAAGGGCACGCGCAGGCTTTCCAGCTGGCGCGCCTGGGCGGCGCTGTCGCTGCCTTCGAAGGCCTGGGCCGGTATCAGGCGCGCCTTGAGCCAGGCGTAGCGTTCCCATTCGCGGCCCTGGCCGATCAGGTAATGCTCCAGTGCATCCAGGCTCCAGGCCAGGGGGCCGGCGTCGCCGTCGGGGCGCAGCCGCAGGTCGGTGCGGAACACCTGGCCGTTGGCGTCCACTTCCGACAGCACGGGCATCATGCGCCGCGTCAGGCGGCCGTAGAACTCGTGATGGCTGATGCGGCGCGGGCCGTCGGTTTCGCCTTCTTCGCCGTACAGCATGATCAGGTCGATGTCGGACGAGACATTCAGCTCGCAGCCGCCCAGCTTGCCCATGCCCACGATCAGCATTTCCTGCGGCTTGCCGGTAGCCGGATCCCGCGGCACGCCATGCACGGCGGCGAGATCCGCCGCCACGCTGCGATAGGCCGCGGCCACGGCGGTGTCGGCCAGCGCGGTCATGGCGCCGACGACTTCCTCCAGATCGGCCTGACCGGTCAGGTCGCGCACGATGAGCGTGTTGAAGACCCGCTCGCGCAGCTTGCGCAGCGCCATGCGGCAGACATCGACCGGCAGCGCGCCGCCTGCCTGCGGTCCGGCCAGCTCGGCTTGCCAGCGCTCGATCTGCGCGGGCGTCACGGGTTCGCGCACGGCATCGTCCAGCCAGGCGGCCAGATCCGGGTGGGCATCCAGTCGGCGGCGCAGATGGCCAGACCAGGCGAGGGCGGGGGCAAGTGTGGGGGCGGGCGTGGACATGGCGAAAGGGGCGGCAGAATAGGCGCGTTTCAGGTATAAGTGGGGACGATACCGCAAGACATATTTTCCTGCCCACCGATCCGTGTCTGTTTCAAAAAAAGTGCTCTGCTGGGTTTTCTGGGCCGTGCTGACCATCTATGGCGTCGTGGCCCTCGGACTGCTGGGCGTCCGTTATTGGGTCCTGCCGCGCGTGGACCAATGGCGTCCCCAGATCGAAGCCTACGCCAGCCAGGCGCTGGGCTCCCGCGTGACCATCGGCTCCATCCAGGCGAACTGGCATGGCCTGAATCCCAAACTCGACCTTACCTCCGTCCAAGTCTACGACGACGAGGTCGATCCCGTGCTGTCCTTGCCCTCGGTGTCGGCGGTGCTCGCCTGGCGCAGCATTTTGACTTTGTCGCCCAAGCTGCTGCGGCTGCAGGTCGAACGGCCTGAGCTCACCTTGCGGCGCGATCCGGCCAATCACTTATGGGTGGCGGGCCAGGACATCGACTTGAATGCCAGCGACCAGCGTTCGGACCTGGACCATCCAGCCCTGCGCTGGCTGGGCGCGCAGCGCGAGCTGCGGATCCGCGGTGCCACCATACGCTGGCAGGACGAATTGCGCGGGGCGCCGGAGTTGACGCTTACCAGCGTCGATCTACTGGCGCGCAACGGCAGCCTGTCGCACCGCTTCGTGCTCAAGGCCGCGGCGGATGGGGCGCTGGCTCGCAACGTGGAGCTGCGCGGCGAATTCAACCGCAGCCTGTTCACCGTGAACGCGGCCAATCCCGGCAACTGGGGCGGTCAGCTATATGCTCAGCTGGACGACGTGGAGCCGCTGGCATGGCAGCCGTGGTTCGAGGTTCCGGCAGTGGCGGGCCGCTTGAGCGGTCGTGCATGGCTGCAGCTGGAACGCGGCAAGTTTACCGATCTGACCGCGGACGCCGCGGCGCGCGGCCTGCAATGGACGGCGACGCCGCAAGGCGCGCAAGCCCCTGGCTTCAAGGCTGGTTACGCCCAGGTCCGTATCCAGGGCTTGCCGGGCGACTTCATTCAATTGGACGGCGTGCCCCTGGCGCGCAGCCCCGGGGCTCCCGCGGTGTCGGTCAGCGGCAAGGCCGAGCAACTGGGCGTGCACTTGCCGGGCATCTTCGAGCAGCCCACGCTGGCGGCGCGTGAAGTGGCGCTGGAAGCCAGCGTGAAGGGACCGGACGCCGAGCACTGGTTCGTGGACGTCGGCCAGCTGCAACTGGTCAACGATGACATCGACCTGCGCTTGCAAGGGCAATGGCGGCGCGAGGGCAAGACCGCGGCGGGCAGCGTCGACATGCGCGGCGTGATGGCGCGCGGCTCCATGTCCGCCATCCATCGCTACCTGCCCTTGGAGGTCAACGCCGATGCCCGCGAATGGCTGGCGATCGGCTTGCCTGCCGGCGAAATGCAGTCCGCGTCCATCACGCTCAAGGGCGATCTCGATGACTTCCCCTATGCCAATCCGGCGTCCCAGGGCGAATTCGTGATTGCCGGCGCGTTCAGCGGGGCCAAGGTCGATTACGCGCCCGCGCACGAACGCCGCAAGGGCTGGCCGATGCTGGAAAACCTGTCTGGCAATTTCCGCATCGACAAGGTCAGCCTGACCTTGGACAGCCCCGGCGGCGCGACCGCCCAGACGGGGCCGGGGCAGACCGTGACGCTGGGGGCAGTTTCCGCCACCATTCCCAATATGGAGGAAAACTCCGAATTGCTGCTCACTGGCGAGACTGCCGGCACGGTGCCGGCGTATCTGGCGCTGGCGGCCAATTCGCCCTTGGGCGGATTGCTGGATGGGGCCCTCGAAGATGCGCGCGGAACCGGCGACTGGCGGGTGGGGCTCAAGCTCAAGGTGCCCTTGCTGAATACCGATGACACCCAGGTCCAGGGAAATATCCTGTTCGCGGGCAACACGTTCACCTTCATGCCCGAAATGCCCCTGCTCAGCCAGATGCACGGCGACCTGGCGTTTTCGGAGAAGGGCGTGGAAGCCAAGGAACTGCGGGCGCAATTCCTGGGCGGCCCGGCGCGGATCTACGGGCGCCTGGCCCAGAGCACGGACGCGCTGCGCTTCGAGGGTACGTTGGCCGGGCCGGCGCTGACCCAATTGAGCAACACGCCGTCCATGGCGCGGTTTTCGGGCAAGGCCGCTTATAAGGGCAAGGTGGGCTATCAGCGCGGCGGCGCGGTGGACATTTCCGTCGAGTCCGATCTGGTGGGCATGGCCATCGACATGCCCGCGCCGGTGGGCAAGCCGGCCCAGGCTTCCCAGTTGCTGAAGGTGCAATGGTCGCCCGCGCAAGACCGCGGGGCGCAGAACCGGCGCTGGCTTACCGCCAGCCTGGGCGATGCCGTCAACGCCCTGTTCGAACGGGCGCCGTCAGAAGGAACGCCATCCTATTTCGCGCGTGGCGCGCTGGGCATCAACCGTCCGGCAAGCCTGCCGGAACGCGGCTTCAGCCTGAACGCCAGCCTGCCCGAACTGGACATGGACGCCTGGGAAAAGGTGTCCGATGGCTTCAGCGCGCCTGCCGGCAAGGGCAAGGCGGCGCCCAAGCCCATGCTGCCCGCGGCCGAGCGCATCAGCCTGGCGGCCGGTGTCCTGCGCACGGGCGGCTTTACCCTGAACGACCTGACGCTGTACGCGACCCGGCCGGGGCCGGCGCAGTGGCGCGTGGACCTGCAATCCAAGCAGGCCACGGGTTCGCTGGAATGGCGCGAGGCTTCCGGCGCCATCGCCGGCCAGATCACCGCCCGCCTGAAGCACCTGTCGCTGGGCGGCGAGGGCGACAGCAACAAGGCGGACGAGGCGTTGTCCTCTGGCAACGACCTGTCCGATATCCCGGCGATCGATCTGCAAGCCAAGGAGTTCCTGCTGTACGGCAAGAGTGTGGGCGAACTCCAGGTGCAGGGCACGAATCTTGAACGCGGCCGCCAATGGCGCCTGGACAAGCTGTCCATCGTCAATGACGCGGCCTCGCTCAACGCCACCGGCAATTGGGGCCTGGAAGGCCAGAGCCGCGGCCTGACCGTGGACGCCTCGGTCAAGTTCGAAGACGTGGGCAAGTTCCTGGACCGCATCGGTTTCGAGAAGGTGGTGTCGGGCGGCAAGGGCACGATGCAGGGCAAGGCTACCTGGCGCAATCTGCCGTGGACCCACAAGATCGAGGATCTGACCGGCGAGGTCGACGTCAGCCTGGACAAGGGCCGCTTCATGCACGTGAACTCGCGCACCGCGCGCCTGCTGGAGCTGTTGTCCCTGCAATCGCTGCAGCGTCTGGCGCGGCTGGACGTGAACCCCACCAATCTGCTGCGCGACGGGTTCCCTTTTGACACCATCCGCGGCAAGGTCAAGCTGGCCGATGGCACGGCCTCGACCGAGGGCTACAAGATCAACGGCCCCGTTGCCGCGATCGTGCTGGCGGGTGGCGTCAACATCATCCGCGAGCGCTGGGACATGAAGGCCGTGGTGATTCCCAACCTGGACGCCAGCGGCGCGGCCATGGTCACGGCGCTGGCGGTCAATCCGTTGATCGGACTGGGGGCCTTCGTGACGCAATGGCTGCTGAAGCAGCCGCTGGCGCGGGCCATGACCATGGAATACGCCGTCACCGGCAGTTGGGACGATCCCAAGATCGAGCCCATAGACGCGTCGGGCAAGCCGACGGGCGCCAAGCACACCCCGCGTCCCGCTCCGCAGCCCGGCACGCTGGAGGAGTTCATGGGGGGGCAGTGAGCGGCGCAGGCGGCCCGTTCGCCCCATGAAAAACGCCCTGGAGCGCGCTTGGCGCCCAGGGCGTTTTTCATGGGCGGGTCCGCGGCGCAGGCGCCATGGACCGCGGCGCCGTTTACTTCTTCTTCATCATGTCGAAGAATTCGGCGTTGGTCTTGGTGGCGCGCATCTTGTCCAGGATGAATTCCATGGACTGGACTTCGTCCATGTCGTGGATGAACTTGCGCAGCACCCAGACCTTCTGCAGCAGGTCCGGCGCGATCAGCAGCTCTTCGCGGCGGGTGCCGGACTTGTTCAGGTTGATCGACGGGTAGACGCGCTTTTCAGCCAGGCGGCGCTCGAGGTGGACTTCGGAGTTGCCGGTGCCCTTGAACTCTTCATAGATGACTTCATCCATGCGGCTGCCGGTTTCGATCAGCGCCGTGCCCAGGATGGTCAGCGAACCGCCTTCTTCCAGGTTGCGGGCGGCGCCGAAGAAGCGCTTGGGGCGTTGCAGGGCGTTGGCGTCCACGCCGCCGGTCAGCACCTTGCCGGAAGCCGGCACCACGGTGTTGTAGGCGCGGGCCAGACGGGTGATCGAGTCCAGCAGGATCACGACGTCCTTCTTCATTTCGACCAGGCGCTTGGCCTTTTCGATGACCATTTCCGCGACCTGCACGTGGCGGGTGGCGGGTTCGTCGAAGGTCGAGGCCACCACTTCGCCGCGCACCGTGCGCTGCATTTCGGTCACTTCCTCGGGGCGTTCGTCCACCAGCAGGACGATCATGACCGCGTCGGGGTAGTTGGTGGTGATGGCGTGCGCGATGTGCTGCATCATCACCGTCTTGCCGGACTTGGGGCTGGCGACGATCAGGCCGCGCTGGCCCATGCCGATGGGGGCGAAGACGTCAAGAATGCGGCCCGTGAGGTTTTCCTCGCTCTTGATGTCGCGTTCCAGGCGCATGGTCCGGTTTGGATGCAGCGGCGTCAGGTTTTCGAACATGATGCGATGCTTGATCGCTTCGGGCGCCACGCCGTTGACCTTGTCGACCTTGACCAGGGCGAAATAGCGCTCGCCATCCTTGGGCGTGCGCACTTCGCCTTCGATCGAGTCGCCGGTGTGCAGGTTGAAGCGGCGGATCTGCGAGGGCGAGATGTAGATATCGTCCGTGCTGGCCAGATACGAAGTCTCGGGCGAGCGCAGGAAGCCGAAGCCGTCCGGCAGGACTTCGAGGACGCCGTCGCCGAAGATCTGCTCGCCTTGCTTGGCGCGCCGTTTCATGATGGCGAACATCAGTTCCTGCTTGCGCAGGCGGTTGGCGTTCTCGATTTCCAGGCCGGCGGCCATTTCCAGCAGCTGCGAGACGTGCAGCGCCTTCAGTTCGTTGAGGTGCATCGCGGTGGGATTTTGGGGGAGAGTGAAGGAGAGTTCTGGCGGCGCGCCACGGACGGGCACACGCGGTATTGAATGAGCGCCGCCCCGAGGGCGGCGCCTTCGTTCACGGCACGCGGCTTACAGCGCGCCGTCCAGGAATGCGGTCAGTTGCGACTTCGACAGCGCGCCAACTTTGGTGGCGGCGGCTTGGCCGTCTTTAAAGAGCATAAGGGTAGGGATGCCGCGGATGCCGTACTTGGTGGCGGTGCCCTGGTTTTCGTCGACGTTCAGCTTGGCGATCGTCAGGCGGCCGGCGTATTCCGTGGCGACTTCTTCCAGGATCGGGGCAATCATCTTGCAGGGGCCACACCAGGCAGCCCAGTAGTCCACCAGCACCGGCTGGCCGGATTTCAACACATCGGCATCGAAGCTGGCGTCACTGACGTTCTTGATTTGGTCGCTCATGATGGTGATTCTCGGTTCGGCAGCAAAAGGCGCGTAAAAAGGGACGCGCCTCGCCGTTGTTCTTGTTTGTGGATGGACTCAAGCATACCACTGTCAATAACAACAGGCATACCACTGTTAATAACAACAGGAGTTGCTGGATTTGTGTAGGATGTTGCGGCGCAGTTGTCGCGATCCGGGCCGTGTGGCCCCGATGCGCTGGCTGTGACTGTCATCATCCTACCGAATTCGGAGCTGCTCAGGTCGTGCTCATCCCACTGGGAGCCGCGCAGAATCTAGGCTTATCCGTAAAATGTCGGTTTTTTTCCACAGATGTTGGGGATAACTTGGCCACTCCACGTTACACCGAGGCGTCCATTCGCGTCCTGAAGGGACTGGAGCCCGTGCGCCAGCGCCCGGGCATGTACACCCGAACCGAAAACCCCCTGCACGTCGTGCAGGAGGTCATTGATAACGCCGCAGACGAGGCCTTGGCCGGCTACGGCAAGCAGATCCAGGTCACGCTGCATATCGACGGCAGCGTTTCCGTCGAGGACGACGGGCGCGGCATTCCCGTCGGCCTGCATCCCGAAGAGCATGCTCCCGTGGTGGAGCTGGTGTTCACGCGCCTGCACGCCGGCGGCAAGTTCGACAAGGCGGGCGGCGGCGCCTACGCCTTCTCCGGCGGCCTGCACGGCGTCGGCGTGTCGGTTACCAACGCCCTGGCCACGCGCCTGGAAGTGGTGGTGTGGCGCGACGGCGCCGTCAATCGCCTGGTTTTCAAAGGCGGCGACGTGGCCGAGCCCCTGGCGCCCTATGACCAGGGCGGCCGCAAGAAGTCCGGCACCCGCGTGCGCGTCTGGCCGGACGCCAAATACTTCGACAGCCCCAACATTCCGCTGGGCGAGCTGACGCACCTCTTGCGCAGCAAGGCCGTGCTGCTGCCGGGGGTCAAGGTGTCCCTGGTCAATGAGAAGACCGGCGACACCAAGACCTGGCAGTACCAGGACGGCCTGCGCGGCTACCTGTCCGAGGCGCTGGCCGGGGCGGAGTTGATGGTGCCGTTCTTCGAAGGCGAGCAATACGCCGGCGCCGACCACGAGAACTTCGCCGAAGGCGAGGGCGCCCAGTGGGTGGTGGCCTGGACCGAGGACGGCAACGCCGTGCGCGAGTCCTACGTGAACCTGATCCCCACGCCCGCCGGCGGCACCCATGAATCGGGTCTGCGCGAAGGCCTGTTCAGCGCGGTCAAGGGTTTCGCCGAACTGCACAGCCTGCTGCCCAAGGGCGTCAAGCTGCTGCCCGAAGACGTGTTCGCGCGCGCCAGCTTCGTGCTGTCGGCCAAGGTGCTGGACCCGCAGTTCCAGGGGCAGATCAAGGAACGCCTGAACAGCCGCGACGCCGTGCGCCTGGTCGGCGGTTTTTCCAAGAGCGCGCTGGATCTGTGGCTGCACAGCAACGTCGAGTACGGCAAGAAGCTGGCCGAACTGGCCATTCGCCAGGCCCAGGCGCGCCAGCGCTCGGCCCAGAAGGTGGAAAAGCGCAAGAGCTCGGGCGTGGCCGTGCTGCCGGGCAAGCTGACTGATTGCGAATCCAGCGACGCGACCCGCACCGAAGTCTTCCTGGTCGAGGGCGACTCCGCCGGCGGTTCGGCCAAGATGGGCCGCGACAAGGAATTCCAGGCCATCCTGCCGCTGCGCGGCAAGGTGCTCAATTCCTGGGAAGTGGACCGTGACCGGCTCTTCGCCAACAACGAAATCCATGACATTTCCGTCGCCATCGGCGTGGACCCCCACGGCCCCGGCGATACGCCAGACCTGTCGGGCCTGCGCTACGGCCGCATCTGCATCCTGTCGGACGCGGACGTCGACGGTTCGCACATCCAGGTGCTGCTGCTGACGCTGTTCTACAAGCACTTCCCCAAGCTGGTCGAAGCCGGCAACGTGTTCGTGGCCAAGCCGCCCCTGTTCCGCCTGGACGTGCCGGCGCAGGGCAAGCGTCCGGCGCGCAAGATCTACTGCCTGGACGAAGGCGAACTCGAGGCCGCGCAGGACAAGCTGCGCAAGGAAGGCGTGCGTGAAGGCGCCTGGGCTGTCAGCCGCTTCAAGGGCCTGGGCGAAATGAACCCCGAGCAACTGTGGGAAACCACCATGAATCCGGACACGCGCCGCCTGCTGCCCGTGGGCTATGGCGACCTGACGCCTGAAGACACCACCCGCATGTTCGACATGCTGATGGGCAAGGGCGAGTCCTCGCAGCGTCGCGCCTGGATCGAAGAGAAGGGCAACCTGGCGGAGCTGGACATCTGATGGCCGCGTCCGCGCCCGGGCAAGCCCGTATGGATGTCGAGATGACGGCCGACGACTACGCCGACTTCGCCGCTTACGTGTACAAGCGGCCGGAGCTGCGCCGCCGCCGCTATCGCTCCCATCTGCGTTTCGCGGTCCTGATGATCGTGGCCCTGCTGGCCTACCTGATCTGGCAGACCTGGGACGGCAATATGCCGAACTGGGGGCGGATCCTGCCCGTGTACTTCCAGGGGTTGGCGGTGGGCCTGGGCATCCTCATGCTCCTGGCGCTGGCCTACGAGTACATCCTGCCGGCGCTGGTCAGGATGAACACGCGCCGCATGCTGAAAAGGCAGCCCGACGAGTTGTTCCTGGGCCGCCATCAGCTGGATTTCGGCGCCGACGGCATCACGGACACCACTTCTACTGCCTCCGGACGCATGGACTGGTCCGATGTGCGGCGCGTCGAGGAAACCCCGCAACATCTCTATGTCATTCTCGGCACCTTGCAAGGCGTGATCATCCCCAAGCGCGGGCAGGACGCCGCCACGCTGGATGCGGTGCGGACCCAGCTGCGCGCGCATGTCGCCGATACGCAGCTGATGTCGTCCGCGCAGGCGCTTTGACGCCGTTTCGATGAAATTGTCTACCTGAATACATCATGACCGACAGCAATCAACCTGGCTTGTTCGATTCCAACCCGCCCGGCGGCGATGGCGACGGCGATGGCGATGCCGCCATCACCCTGGCGCGCTACGCGGAGCAGGCCTATCTGGACTACGCGGTTTCCGTGGTGCGCGGCCGCGCCCTGCCTGACGTGGGTGACGGGCAGAAGCCGGTGCAGCGCCGCATCCTGTACGCCATGCAGGCGATGGGACTGGCCGCTGGCGCCAAGCCCGTGAAGTCCGCGCGCGTCGTGGGCGACGTGCTGGGCAAATACCATCCGCACGGCGACCAGGCCGCCTATGACGCGATGGTGCGCATGGCGCAGGATTTCTCGCTGCGCTATCCGCTGATCGACGGCCAGGGCAACTTCGGATCGCGCGACGGCGACAACGCCGCCGCCATGCGATACACCGAAGCCCGCCTGACGCCCATCGCCAAGCTGCTGCTGGACGAGCTGGACGAAGGCACGGTGGACTTCGTGCCCAACTACGACGGCAGCCAGCAAGAGCCGCAGATGCTGCCGGCGCGCCTGCCCGTGATGCTGCTCAACGGCGCCTCGGGCATCGCGGTCGGCATGGCCACCGAGATTCCGCCGCACAACCTGCGCGAAGTGGCGCAGGCCTGCGTGGCGCTCATCAAGCATCCGCAATTGCCGGACGCCGAGCTGCACGCCTTGATCCCGGGTCCGGACTTCGCGGGCGGCGGGCAGATCATTACGCCGGCCGAGGACATCGCCCAGATCTACGCGGGCGGCCGCGGCTCGCTCAAGGTGCGCGCCCGCTGGCAGTTCGAGGAAATGGCGCGCGGCCAGTGGCAGTTGGTGGTCACCGAGCTGCCGCCCGGCACCTCGGGCCAGAAGGTGCTGGAAGAGATCGAGGAAATCACCAACCCCAAGGTCAAGACCGGCAAGAAGAGCCTGACGCCCGAGCAGACCCAGGCCAAGGCCGTGATGTTGAACCTGCTGGACGCGGTGCGCGACGAATCCGGCAAGGACGCCGCCGTGCGCCTGGTCTTCGAACCCAAGACCTCGCGCGTGGACCGCGACGAATTCGTCAATACCCTGCTGGCGCAGACCAGCATGGAAAGCAGCTCGTCCATCAACCTGGTGTGCATCGGCACCGACGGCCGGCCGCGCCAGAAGGGCCTGCGCGACATCCTGGTCGAATGGATTGCATTCCGCACCAACACCGTGGTGCGTCGCACGCGCTACCGCCTGGACAAGGTCATCGACCGCATCCACGTGCTGGAAGGCCGCATGGTCGTCTACCTGAACGTGGACGAAGTGATCCAGACGATCCGCGAATCCGACGAACCGCGCGCCGCGCTGATGGAACGCTTCAAGCTGTCCGAACGGCAGGCCGAGGACATCCTGGAAATGCGCCTGCGCCAGCTGGCCCGCCTGGAAGGGTTCAAGATCGAACAGGAACTGGCGGACAAGCGCGAGGACCAGGTGCGCCTGCAGGAACTGCTGGACAATCCCGCCTCGCTCAAGCGCCTGCTGGTCAAGGAAATCGAGGCCGACGCCAAGCAGTACGGCGACGACCGCCGCACGCTGATCGAGACCGCCGAGCGCGCCGTGCTCGAAACCAAGGTGCTGGACGAACCCGTCACCGTGATCGTGTCGCAAAAGGGCTGGCTGCGCGCCCGCCAGGGCCATGGCCACGACGCCTCGCAATTCGGCTTCAAGCAGGGCGACGATATGTACGGCGCCTTCGAGTGCCGCACCACCGACACGCTGATCGCCGTGGGCGACAACGGGCGCGTCTATTCGGTGCCGGTCGGCGGTCTGCCTTCGGCCCGCGGCGACGGCCAACCCGTCACCACCATGATCGACCTGGGCAGCGGCACGCGCATCGTCCACACGATCGCGGCCGCGCCCGACAGCCGCTGGCTGCTGGCCACGCGCGGCGGCTACGGCTTTGCCGCCAAGCTGTCCGACATGGTCAGCCGCCAGCGCGCCGGCAAGCAGTTCATCACCCTGGAAGAGGGCGACGAACTCCTGCGCCCGGTGCCGCTGTTCGCTGGCGCCAAGCAATTGGCGCTGCTCTCGCACAAGGGCAAGTTCCTGGTCTTCGGCCTGGACGAGGTCAAGACCTTGTCCGGCGGCGGCCGCGGCACCATCCTGATGGGGCTGGACGGGACCGACAAGCTGGACCAGACCGTGCCCATTGGCGCGGGCGGCCTGCGCGCTGCCGGCATCTACCGCAACAAGCACACCGAGGACATCCTGGTGGGCGATGCGCTGGCGCCGTACATCGGCAAGCGCGCGCGCAAGGGCCGGGCGCTGGACGTGCGGCCGAAGCAGCCGGTGCTGTCGCCGGTGCTGGGCTAGGCCCCGGCGGGCAGGCAAGAATGCGGCGGGCTTCGGCCCGCCGTTTTTTTTCGCCTGTTGACCAGCGGCGAGATCCCGGTATTTAATAGATAGACTATTCAGTCTATTAATTAAAGATGCGCAAGATCGACCCCATCAAGCAGCAGGAACGACGGAATCAGATACTGGCCGCGGCGGCGGACTGCTTTGCCGAGCAAGGCTTCCATTCGACGTCCACGGCGCAGATCTGCGCCCGCGCCGGAATGAGCCCGGGCAACCTGTTCCATTACTACGGCAGCAAGGCCGAAATCGTCGAAGCGCTGATCGCGTCGGACACGGCATCGGCGCGCGAGCTCATGCGGGAAGCGTGCGCCGCGCCGGACGCGCGGCGGGCGCTGGCGGACTGGGTCGGCGCGCAGTTGGCGCTGCATCAGGATCCGGCCTACGTCAGGCTGGGCATGGAAATCCTGGCCGAGGCCGTGCGCAACCCGCGGGTGCATGCGCTGGTGATGGAGAACGAGGCTGCACGCAAGGCCGGCCTGGTGGTGCTGTTGGAAACAATCTGGGCGCATCGCTTGCCGCCGCAGCCGCCAGCGGAAATGGCCGACACCTTGTTGCTGTTGCTGGATGGCGTCTACAGCCGTTCGGTGGTCGATCCCGCTTTTGGAGCGGTAGCGGGCAGCCGCTTGTTGGAGCAGGCCTTATTGCGCTGCCTGCCCCCTGGCAAAGCCAGGCGGGCCGCAGCCGCAGGGAGGCAGGCATGAACGCGCCGGCAACCTACGCGCGGCTGGAGCAGGTCGACGCGCTGCGCGGCTTCGCGCTGTTCGGCATCCTGGTGGTCAACATCGGCGTGTTCTCTTCGCCGTTCTATGGCGCCGGCGTCGCTGATCCCTCCTATTCGCAGCCGCTGGATCTGACCGTGCGCTGGCTGATCGCCTGGCTGTTCGAGACCAAGTTCTACCTGCTGTTTTCGTTCCTGTTCGGCTACAGCTTCACCCTGCAGATGAGCGCCGCCGAGCGCAGCCAGGCGGCCTTCGCGCCGCGCTTCCTGCGGCGGCTGGCGGGCCTGGCGCTGCTGGGCTTGGCGCATGCCGTGCTGTTCTATCAAGGCGACATCCTGCTTACCTATGCGTTGTTGGGGTTGGCCCTGCTGCTGTGCCGGCGCATGGAGCCCAGGCGGGCGCTGCGCATTTCACTGTGGATCATCGTGCTGACCGCGTCGCTGTGGGCCATCATGGGCGCGCTGAGCTACCTCGATCCGGTGCCGCCGGAGTACACGGCGCAGTACTACGCGGATGCGCTGAGCGCGATCGAGGCGTACCGGGGCACCATAGGCAGCACCATCGCGCAGCATATGAAGGAGCTGACTGAGGGAGTGTGGTTCACGGTCCTGTTCGTGCAAGGGCCGTTCGCGTTCGCCATGTTCCTGGCTGGCTACGCGCTGGGCCGCCGGCATGCGCTGGCGGACCCCTGGCGCCAGCCGCGGACACTGTGGCTGCTGTGCGCGCTGGGCCTGGGGCCTGGCCTGGCGGGGTCCGCAGCCTACGCCTTCAGCGCGCTGCCATCGGCGGGCGTGGCCTGGGAACTGCCGGGGCTGGCGGCCGACCTGCTGACCGCGCCGCTGCTCAGCATGTCGTACGCCGCGGCCTTGCTGCTGGCGATGCGCACCCCGTCCGGTGCGCGGCTGGCGGGCTGGCTTGCGCCGGCCGGGCGGATGGCGCTAAGCAACTACCTGATGCAGTCGGTCGTCTGCGCCTTCCTGTTCACCGCATGGGGCCTGCGGCTGTTCGCCTCGGTTTCGCCGCTGGCGGCATTCTGCATCGCCGTGGCGATTTTCGCGGCGCAGCTGCCGCTGTCGGCATGGTGGTTGCGGCGCCATGCTTACGGCCCGGTGGAATGGTTCCTGCGCGCGCTCACCATCGGCGCATGGCCGGCCTGGCGGCGCGCGCGGGCGGACTGATCAGACCGGCTTGGCGCGCAGCCGGCCGACGGCGGCGCCGCCATCCCGACGGCCCTGGCGCGTCCACATGCCCGCCAACAACAGCAGCGCGGGCACGTACACCCAGAAGTCGGACCAGCGCTGCGGGTTGGGCGCCTTCACTTCCACCACGTCCCAGCCTTGTTCCCAGCCCGCGCGCTGGGCGCGGCTGCCGAAGCGCACGCCGCCGATCTGCGTCTGGTCGCCCAGGCTCATCAGCGTCAATCCCGCCTCGGCCAGGCGCTTGCGGCCGGCGTCCTGTCCGCCAGCGTTGTCGGTCAATTCAGGCAGGGCGACGGCGACGGTCTTGGTCAGCTCGTCGCCTTCCAGGTTGATGCCGCGCAGCACCACCGTCAACCGTCCATTGTCGGGCAGCGCGCCCGCGATGGCCTGCATCTCGGACGCGGGCCGGCTTTCATGGCGGGCTGCGAAATGGTCCATGAACCAGTCCGGGCGGAACAGCATGAACGTGACCAGCAGCAGCACGCCGACTTCGACCAGCGTGCAGCGCACGCGGAACCAGCGCATGGTGGCGGCGGCGAAAGTCAGCGAGGCGATGGTGGCGCCCGTCACCACCAGGGCCAGCTCCCAGCCGTAGGTGACGTCGATCAGCAGCAGCATGGGGTTGAACACGAACATGAACGGCAGGATGGCCGTGCGCGCCGCGTAGGTCACGCCCTGGATGCCGGTCTTGATCGGGTCCTCGCCCGAGATGGCGGCAGCCGCGAATGTGGCCAGCCCCACGGGTGGCGTGATGTCGGCCATGATGCCGTAATAGAAGACGAACATGTGCACGGCGATCAGCGGAATGACCAGGCCGCTCTGCGCGCCCAGTTCCACCACCACGGGCGCCATCAGCGTCGCCATCAGGATGTAGTTGGCCGTGGTCGGCATGCCCAGGCCCAGGATCAGGCAGACCACCGCCGTGAAGATCAGCATCAGCAGCACGTTGCCCATCGACACCAGCTCGACGAAGGCCGTCATGCGCAGGCCCAGGCCGGTCAGGGTGATGGCGCCGACGATCAGCCCGGCGGTGCCGCAGGCGATGGCGATGCCTATCATGTTGCGGGCGCCGTCCTCCAGGCCGCCAATGGCGTCGCGCCAGCCCTGGCGCCAGGCCGGGGCGGCCGGCTGCTTGCGGAACCAGGCGATCAGCGGACGCTGCGTCACCATCTGGAACAGCATCGCCATTGCCGCCCAGAACGCCGAGAGGCCGGCCGACAGTTCTTCCACGCTCAGGCACCAGACCAGGATGCCGATGGGGATCAGGAAGTAGAGCCCGGCGCGCACCGTGGGCCAGGGCTGCGGGCGCACCGGATGGTTGATGTCGATGTCCTGCGGCAGATCGGGATGGCGCGCCGCGATGCGCAGCAGCCATAGATAGAGCGCCGCCAGGATGGCCAGCAGCACCCAGATGGCCGCGGCGCCCGCCACGGCCTGCACGCCCGTGCCTATCCAGTAGGCGGCGCCCATCACCAGCAAGGTGCCGCTGATGCCCATGCCCCATCCGGCCAGCTTCTGCAGCGGCGTACGGGCCGGACCCGAGGCCATCATGGGCTGGATCCCCAGTTTCAGGGCTTCCAGGTGGACGATGTAGAACAGCGCGATGTACGAGATCGAGGCCGGCAGGATCGCGTGGCGGATGATGTCGGTATAGGGGATGCCGACGTATTCGATCATCAGGAAGGCGGCGGCGCCCATCACGGGCGGCATGATCTGGCCGTTGACGGACGAGGCGGTCTCGATCGCTCCCGCGCGCACGCCGCCGTAGCCGGCCTTCTTCATGAGGGGAATGGTGAAGATGCCGCCCGTCACCACGTTGGCCACCGACGACGCCGACACCAGGCCGTTGACGGCCGAGGACACCACGGCCACCTTGGCCGGCCCGCCGCGCAGATGTCCCAGCAGCGCGAATGAAACCTGCATCATGTAGTTGCCGGCGCCGCACTTGTCCAGCATGGAACCCAGCAGCACGAAGATGAAGATGTACGACACCGACACCCCCAGCGCCACGCCGTACACGCCTTCGGTCGTCAGCCACATGTGCGACATCAGGCGTTCCAGCGAAGCGCCGCGGTGCGCCAGCACGTCGGGCAGCCAGGGGCCGGCCAGGGCGTAGGCGACGAACACCAGGCCCAGCACCGTCATGGGCAGGCCGAGCGCGCGGCGCGTCACTTCCAGCAGCAGCGCCAGGCCGATCGCCGCAGTGGCCACGTCCATGGTCGTGGGCTGGCCGGGGCGACCCGCCAGCTCGTTATAGAAGAGGTACAGATAGCTGCCGCAGAAGCCCGCCATCAGCGCCAGCGCCCAGTCGTACCAGGGCATGCGGTCGCGCGCCGAGCGTTTGCTGGCGGGATAGGCCAGATAGCCCAGGAACATGGCGATGCCCAGGTGCAGGGCGCGCGCCTCGGTGTCGTTGAAGATGCCCCAGCTCAGCGTGAACGGCAGCGGCGATGCGTACCAGAGCTGGAAGAAGGACCAGATCAGCGCGCCCGCCGCCAGCGTGGCGCCCGCCAGGCCGCCGGCATTGCGGCCTCCGCGGTCGGCGTCGGCGACCAGCTGTTCCAGGTCCGGGGCCGGCGTGTGCGGCTCTTTAATCATGAAATTCCCCTACGTGTCATGGCGCGCGCCGGCGGCGCGGCGCGCGTTGTGTCCTTGCGCGCTTGCGCCGCGCAAGGGGCGGCAGCCTGCGCGCCGGGCGTGAGCCCAGGTCACGAAGGCGTGCCGTGTCAGCGGCCCTGAGGCCCAGGCCTCAGAGCAGGCCCTTTTCCTTGAAGTACTTCTCGGCGCCCGGATGCAGCGGCGCCGACAGCCCGTTCTTCACCATGTCCGCCGCCTTCAGGTTGGCGAATGCGGGGTGCAGCTTCTTGAAGTCGTCGAAGTTGTCGAACACCGCCTTGACCACGGTGTAGACGGTGGCGTCGGGCACGTCGGCCGAGGTGACGAAGGTGGCCGTCACGCCGTAGGTCTTGGTTTCCGCCGGGTTGTTCGGATACAGCCCGGCCGGAATCGAGGCGTGGGCGTAGTACGGGTACTTCTCGACCAGCTTGTCCACGGCGGGGCCGGTCAGCGACACGAGCTTGGCGCCGCAGCTGGTGGTGGGGTCCTGGATGTTGGCCGAGGGGTGGCCGACGCCATAGAAGAAGCCGTCGATCTTGCCGTCGCACAGCGCCGAGCCGTGCTCGTCGGGGCGCAGCTCGGACGCCAGCGAGAAATCCTTCAGCGTCCAGCCCATGGTGCTCAGCAATTCCTCCATCGAGGCGCGGGTGCCCGAGCCGGGGTTGCCGACGTTGAAGCGCTTGCCCTTCAGGTCTTCGAAGCTCTTGATATTGGCTTCCTTGCGCGTCACAACCGTGAACGGTTCGGGGTGGATGGAGAACACCGAGCGCAGCTTGGTATACGGCCCGGCCTGCTTGAACTGGCCTTCGCCCTTGTAGGCGTTGAAGCCCACGTCGGATTGCACCACGCCCAGGTCCAGCTCGCCGGCCTTGATGGTGTTGGCGTTGAAGACCGAGCCGCCGGTCGATTCGACCGAGCAGCGGATGCCGTGGTTGGAACGGTCCTTGTTGACCAGGCGGCAGATCGCGCCGCCGGCGGCATAGTAGACGCCGGTGACGCCGCCCGTGCCGATACTGACGAACTTCTGTTGGGCGGAGGCCGGAGCCGGCGCCGTGGACAGCAAGGCCGTGGCGAGACCCGCGGCTGCGAGCGTCCAGGCGTTGCGATGGCCCAAGGGGTGTTTGACGGACGTGGTCATGCAAACTCCTTTTGGGGTTTTTTCCCCGTGATATTGCCGGTCTTGGCCGGCGGTTGGCGCGCCCCGCGAGCCGCGGAGCACCCTGTGCGTATCATCACGAGCCCGCGCCAGGCGGGCGGCGCGGCGGCTCGACGTCCGCCGCGCTTGCAGGCAAGCAGGCTCTAGGCCCGCGTCTGCGCAATGGCGGCGTCGATGGCGCCGACCAGACGTTCGGTTAACTGGTCCAGCTCATCGTCGGAAATGATGAAGGGCGGGGCGAGCAGCACGTGGTCGCCCTGGCGGCCGTCGATGGTGCCGCCCATCGGGTAGACCATCAGGCCAAGGGCCATGGCCTCGCGTTTGATGCGCGCATGCAGCGACAGCGCCGGGTCGAAGGTCTGCTTGCTGGCGCGGTCCTGCACCAGCTCGACGCCCATGAAGAGGCCCCGGCCGCGGATGTCGCCCACATGCGGATGCGCGCCCAGCGCGCTGTCCAGCCGCTGGCGCAAGCCTGCGCCCTGCGCTTGCACGCGCGCCAGCAGGCCGTCGCGCCGGATCACGTCCTGCACGGCCAGCGATGCGGCGCAGGCGATCGCATGGCCCAGGTAGGTGTGGCCGTGCTGGAAGAAGCCGCTGCCTTGCTGCATGGCGTCCACGATGCGCTGCTGAACCATCACCGCGCCGATCGGCTGATAGCCGCCGCCCAGGCCCTTGGCGATGGTGATCAGGTCGGGACTGATGCCTTCCTGTTCGACCGCGTACAGCGTGCCGGTGCGGCCCATGCCGCACATGACCTCGTCGGCGATCAGCAGCACGCCGTGGCGGTCGCAGACTTCGCGGATACGCCGGAAATAGCCTGGCACCGCCGTGACGGCGCCAGCGGTGGCGCCGACCACCGGTTCGGCCACGAAGGCCATCACCGTGTCCGGACCCAGTCGTTCGAAGGTCTGCTCCAGCTCCTGCGCCAGGCGCTCGCCGTATTGCTCGGGACTTTCGCCCTCGCGCTGGTCGCGGTAGGCGTAGCAGGGCGAGACATGTTCGACTTCGATCAGGAGCGGCGCGAACTGCGCGCGGCGCCAGGCGTTGCCGCCCACCGCCAGCGCGCCCAGCGTGTTGCCGTGATAGCTCTGGCGCCGCGCGACGATGTGGCGGCGTTCCGGCTGGCCGATTTCCACGAAGTACTGCCGCGCCATTTTCAGCGCGGCTTCGACGGCTTCCGATCCGCCCGAGACGAAGTAGGCATGGGAGACGCCTTCTGGCGCGTCGGCCACCAGCCGCTCTGCCAGTTGCTCTGCGACCTCGGTCGTGAAGAAGCTGGTGTGGGCATAGGCCAGCGCGTCGATCTGCGCGTGCATCGCAGCCTGGACGTCGGGGTGGTTGTGTCCCAGGCAGGAGACCGCCGCGCCGCCCGAACCGTCGAGGTAGGAGCGGCCGGCGCTGTCATAGACCCACACGCCCTGGCCGCGGACCGCGACGGGAGGCGTCTGGCGTAATGAACGATGCATGACATGGGTGTGGCTCATGGGGCAATTCCGCAATGCAAGAGGTTGAAGGCGAATCCGGGCGGGGTATCAGGCGGGGCGGCGCGGCGGGGCGCTGCTCCAGTAGACGTTGTCGTTGAGCAGGCGTTGTTCCACTTCGGTCAAGCGGTTCAGCACTTCGTCGCCGCCGCGCGCGGTCAGACGCGCGATCAGGTGCTCGGCCAGGCCGAGCAGCCCAGCCGTGGTGTGGAAGAACGAACCGGGACCTTGGCGCGCCGGGCGCGCCCGCACGCCTTCGCGATCCGGCGGCGCGAAGCGCAGGGTATGGCGGGCGTCGACGGCAAGCGGCGACAAGGGATCATCGGTCAGCGCGATCAGCGCCACGCCGCGTTGTGCGGCCTGGCGGGCCAGCTGCACGGTGGCGGTGGGATAGGGCGCTTGCGAAATCACGATCAGCGCATCGCCCGTCCCCAGGTTGTCGGCCTGCTCGGCGGGTGCGCCGCCCAGGCCGTCTATGAGCATGCTGTTGCGCCGCACCAGCTGGTAGGCGTAACGCATCTGGAAGGCAATGCCGAAGGCCGAGCGGGTGCCCAGGAAGCCGACCTGCCTGGCCTCCAGCAGGGTCTGCACCGCGGCGTCGAAGGCAGAGGGCGGATTCAGTGCGCAGACGGAGCTCATGGCCTGGATCTGGTAGTCGGTCAGCACATCGTGCCCGGGCGCGGCGGGTTCGCCCGCTGCGGCCTGCAAGGCGGCGGCACGGTCGCGCAGCCCCGGCGTGGCTTGTCCCGCCAAGGCCTGCTGGAAGGGCAGGCGGAAGTCTTCGTAGCTGGAAAAGCCAACGGCGCGCGCCAGCCGCAGCATCGTCGCCGGCGCCACGCCCAGGGTCTGCGCCTGGCGCCGCATGGACCACAGGCCGACCTCGGCGGGATGCGCCACGACCCAGTGCGCCGCCCGCTGTAGTTCCGGGGGCAACTGTTCCAGTTTTTCCTGGAGGGTCAGGAGAAGGTCGGACGGCAAGGACATGTACGGCAGCAGGTTTTCATAAAAAACAGATGATAAATCTGTGGTTGATAAAAAAACATATGTTTTTATAAGGATTTTCACCTAGAACGCAGGGGCGGACAAAAGAAGCGTCACGCAGGTAATTCCATGAAATCCACCGTTATCCTCCGCAAATCAGCGCTTATTTACTTACATCATGCAACGGGATTTTTGTTTGACGGGAATGAATCGTGCGCATATCATTTGTGTAGAAATGAATTTGACCGAACCTTCTTTTTCCCATGACTGACGCCGCGAAATCCGATCCTTCACAGCAATACGATTTGCGCATCTTGCGGGCCTTGCGCCGCATCACGCGTTCCATCGCCTTGCATTCGCGCCAGCTGTCCGCCGTCAGCCACATCACGGCGCCGCAGCTGATGTGCCTGCGCACGGTCATGGCCAACGGGCCGATGACGGCAACCGCCATCAGCCGCGAAATGCACGTCAGTCCCAGTACCGTGGTCGGGATCCTGGATCGCCTGGAAGACAAGGGCTTGATCCGCCGCGAACGCGGCCGCGAAGACCGCCGCATCGTATTCGTCACGGCCACCGACGCGGGCCGCGACCTGGCGCAAGGCGCGCCGTCGCCGTTGCAAAAGCACCTGGCCGACGCGCTCAACGCCTTGCCCGAACTTGAACAGGCCACCATCACGCTGTCCCTGGAGCGCATCGTGGCGCTCATGGAACAGGACGGCCAGGCCGCCGTCGAGACGCATGGCGATGTGTCTTCGCCCATCCTTGAAGTGCCCACGGGCGGGGCACCCCCTGAATCAGGAATCGTTGCATGAAGAAAAACGAACTGGATACCCCAACCCTCTCAAGTGCCGTGGCGCCGGCGGTCAGCGCGCAGACCCATACCATGCGTCTGCCCGACCGCAAAGACGGCGCCGCCATCCACCGCCTCATTTCCGAGTGCCCGCCGCTCGACCTGAATTCCCTCTACGCGTACCTGCTCCTCGCTGAGCACTTCCGCGACACCTGCGTCCTGGCCGAAAGCGCCGGCGGACGCATCGACGGTTTTATCTCCGCATACGTGATCCCGGACCGGCCCGACACCTTGTTTGTCTGGCAGGTCGCGGTGCACACCCGCGCACGCGGCCATCGACTGGGCCGCGCCATGCTACGCGAGCTCTTGCGCCGCAAGGGTCTCGAGCATGTCCGCTATCTCGAAACCACGGTGGGGCCTGACAACCAGGCATCGCGCCGCAGCTTTGCCGGCCTGGCCGGCGAACTCGGCGCCCACGTCTCCGAACAGCCGTTCTTCGACCGGCAACTGTTCGGCGGCGCGGACCATGACGACGAGATGTTGTTGAGGATAGGTCCGTTCGCCTTGCCGGCCCCCTAGGGGCGGCGCAAGCCCAGCGGTCTTATCGAATACCGGGATGGTTGGCCGATCCGGATGCGTCCGCGCACCCGGAAGGGCTCTGGCCGTCCGTCCACTTATGAGATGAAAGGGAGGATTAATCATGGACTTGAAGATCTTTGACCGGATGGAGTCGGAGGTACGGGGCTACATCCGGTCGTTCCCCGTGATATTCAGCCAGGCCAGGGGCTCGACCCTGATCGATGAGGACGGCACCGAATACATCGATTTCTTCAGCGGCGCCGGCACGCTGAACTATGGCCACAACAATCCTGTTCTCAAGGAAAAGCTGCTGGAGTACGTCCAGTCGGACGGCGTGGTGCATGGCCTGGACATGGCCACCAGCGCGAAGAAGCGTTTCCTGGAGACGGTGGACCGCGTGCTGCTCAAGCCGCGCAACTGGCAATACACCTTGCAGTTCACCGGCCCGACCGGCACCAACGCGGTGGAAGCCGCGCTGAAGATCGCGCGCCAGGTGAAGGGGCGTCCCAACGTCATCTCGTTCACCCATGGCTTTCACGGCGTGAGCGGCGGTTCGCTGGCGGTGACGGCCAACATGAAGTTCCGCGAGGCGTCCGGCTATGCCCTGGGCAACACCACCTTCATGCCCTACGACGGCTACTTCGGTCCGGACGTGGACACCATGGCCTACCTGGAGCGCATGCTGGAAGATCCCAGCAGCGGCATGGACAAGCCCGCCGCCGTCATCGTGGAAACGGTGCAGGGCGAGGGCGGCGTCAACGTGGCGACGCTGCGCTGGCTGAAGGAACTGGAAAAGCTGTGCAAGCGCCACGACATGCTGCTGATCGTGGACGACATCCAGGTCGGCTGCGGCCGCACCGGCACCTTCTTCAGCTTCGAGGCCGCCGGCATCCGGCCCGACATCATCACCCTGTCCAAGTCGCTGTCGGGCTTCGGCCTGCCGATGTCGCTGGTGCTGATGAAGCCCGAGCTGGACGTCTGGAAGCCGGGCGCTCATAGCGGCACCTTCCGCGGCAACAACCTGGCTTTCGTCACCGCGACCCAGGCGTTGGAAACCTATTGGGCCAATACCGCCTTCACCGCCGAGATCCAGCGCAAGGAGCGCCAGGTGCGCGACTGGCTGGAGAACCTGGTGCATAGCTATCCCAACGCCGGCCTGTCGGCGCGCGGCCGCGGCCTGATCCAGGGGCTGGTGTGCAACGCCACGCCCGCGCTGGCCAACCGCATCGCGCAGAACGCCTTCAAGAAGGGCGTGGTGATCGAGACCTCGGGCGCGCAGGACGAAGTGCTGAAGCTGCTGCCCGCCCTGACCATCGAGGAAGAACTGCTGAGCAAGGGCCTGGACGTGATCGAAGCCAGCGTCGCGGAAGCGCTCGCCGAAGAAGGGCAGTCCGCCCGCATCCTGAAATTTGGAGGAAAACGTCAATGATCGTACGCAATGTCAAAGATGTGATCGGCACCGCCGACGAAGTCCGCACCGACACCTGGGTCAGCCGCCGCGTGCTGCTGAAGAAGGACGGCATGGGCTTCTCCTTTCACGAGACCACCATCTTCCCGGGCGGCCGCACCCACATCCACTACAAGAACCATCTTGAAGCGGTGTGGTGCATTGAAGGCGACGGCTCCATCGAGACCATCGCCGATGGCAAGAAGTACGACCTGGGACCCGGCGTGGTCTATGCCCTGAACGAAAACGACGAGCACTGGCTGTGCGGCGGCAAGGAGCCGCTGCGTGTCATCTGCGTCTTCAACCCGCCGCTGACCGGCCAGGAAGTGCACGACAAGGAAGGTGTCTACGCCTTGCCCGAGGCCGAGGCCCAAGCGGCCTGACATACACATACAAGGAGGTTCGCATGATCTCACCTGCACAGGATCCGTACGCCTCCCGTACGGATCGAAGTTCCGCCATCATTGCCCGCCAGGATCCGGTGGTCTATGAAAACGGCCAGTACGCCAGCGCATTGAATGCCGGCCAGGTCGAGCAATACGAGCGCGACGGTTTCATCCTGCTGGAGAACCTGTTCTCCGACGATGAAATCCGCGCCTTGTCCACCGAGGTCGAGCGCATGACGCGCGACCCCTCGATCGTCCGCCGCGAAGAGTCCATCACCGAGCCCGGCAGCAATGCGGTGCGCTCGATCTTCATGGTGCACGTGCTCAATCCCATCCTGTCGCGCCTGGTGCGCGATCCGCGGCTGGTCAACGTGGCGCGGCAGATCCTGGGCTCCGAGGTGTACATCCACCAGTCGCGCGCCAACATGAAGCCGGGCTTCAAGGGCAAGGAGTTCTACTGGCACTCCGACTTCGAGACCTGGCACGTCGAGGACGGCATGCCGGCGATGCGCGCCCTCAGCTGCTCGGTGCTGCTGACCGACAACAATGAGTGCAACGGCCCTCTGATGCTGGTGCCCGGTTCGCATCGGCAGTTCATTTCGTGCGTGGGTGAAACGCCGAATGATCATTACAAGCAGTCGCTGAAGAAGCAGGAATACGGCGTGCCGGATCCGGTCAGCCTGCAACTGCTGGTGGAGCAGGGCGGCATCCGCTCCATGACGGCCAAGGCCGGCTCGGTGGTGTTCTTCGACTGCAACACGATGCACGGCTCCAACAGCAATATCTCGCCCTGGCCGCGCGCCAACGTGTTCATGGTCTACAACAGCATGGACAACACCTTGAACCCGCCCAAGTACGGGCTGACGCCGCGTCCCGAGCACATCGCGACGCGCAAGGGATTCAAGGCAGTCACGCCGCTGGATACCCTGAAGCTGGTCGGGGGCTGAACCCCCTGTGTAAATGCCCAGGCGCTGCCTGGGCATTTTCTTGTGGGCCTCTGCTATTCTCTGCGCACTCCGCTACATCGAGATCCCGCAAGCCATGTCTGCCCGCATCCTCAGCCTGCACATCTACCCGGTCAAATCCTGCGCGGGCATCGCGCTGGACGAAGCGCCCATCGACCGCGCGGGGCTGGCCCATGACCGCCGCTGGATGCTGATCGGCGCCGATGGCCAGTTCATGACGCAGCGGCAATGGCCCGCGATGGCGCTGATCCGCACGGCGCTTACGGCAGATACGCTGCGCCTGTCCGCGCCGGGCATGCCCGATCTGGACGTGGCCCTGGACGGCTCGGGACTGGAACCAGAGGCGCAGTCCGTGGCCGTCTGGAGCGATACCACTTCCGGCCGGCGCGAAAGCGCGGCGGCTGGGCTGTGGTTTTCCGATTTCCTCAAGACGCCGTGCCGCCTGTACAAGGTGGACGCGGCCGCGCAACGCAATGCCAAGCCGGATTGGGTGTCGCGCTGGCTGGACGCGCATCCCGACCTGGCGGAACCGTTCGCGGGCCAGCACTGTTTCGGCTTTGCCGATGGCTTTCCGTTGCTGGTGGCCAACCAGGCCTCGCTGGACGATCTGAATGCCCGCCTGCAGGCCAAGGGCGTGGCGCCGGTGCCCATGGACCGCTTCCGCCCCAATATCGTCGTGCAGGGCGAATGGGAAGCCTTCGAGGAAGACCACACCGCCATGATCGAGGCTGCAGGGGTGAAGATGGCTTTCGTCAAGCCTTGCACCCGTTGCTCGATTCCCGATATCGACCAGAATACCGCCCAGCAATACGAAGAACCCGGCCGCACGCTGGCGGGCTACCGCAATCTGGAGATCGGCGTGGTGTTCGGCCAGAACGCCATCCTCGACGCGCCCGCAGGCGCGCGCCTGAAGGTGGGCGACGAGGTCGGAATCGAACTGGATTTCTGATCCCGCGCCCCCGCCGCCGGGGCCTCAAGCCGAGGACAGCTTCAGGCCTACCAGGCCGAGCACGATGAGGGCCACGCTGGCGATGCGCATCCAGCTGGTGGACTCGCCGAACAGCACGATGCCGGCCACGAAGGCGCCGATCGTGCCTATGCCCACCCATACCGCGTAGGCGGTGCCCAGCGGCAGGGATTTCATCGCCACCGCCAGCAGCCAGACGCTGATGGCCATGCCTCCGGCGGTGATGGCCGAAGGCCAGAAGCGGGTGAATCCGTGGGTATATTTCAGGCCTACGGCCCAGACGATTTCAAACAGGCCTGCGAGTACCAGGATGATCCAGGTCATTACGACTCCTACGCTTGTGTTGCCGGCTTGCCGCCGGCGCGAGGGGCCGTCCCCAGTATCAAACGCACCGGCCGTCCGGCCGCGCGCGGCAACGGGCCGTCCCGCTGCGGCAAAAATTATAGAATACCGGGTTCATACGGCAAAACCGGGTGCCGGGCATCACTCTAGCAACACTTCGCGTTCCGGGACGCGAAACCAGGATATCAATCATGCAACGCATCATGCTGCGGGCAAAACTGCACCGCGTCACGGTCACCGAGGCCGACCTGCACTACGAAGGGTCGTGTGGCATCGACGAAGACTTGCTGGACGCTGCCGGCATGCGCGAGTTCGAACGCATCGAGCTCTACAACGTCACCAACGGTGAACGTTTCGACACCTACATCATCAAGGCGGCCCGCGGCAGCGGCGCCATCTCCTTGAACGGCGCCGCCGCGCGCCGCGCCCAGGTCGGCGACCTGATGATCATCTGCACCTACGGCCCGATGTCCGAGGCCGACTCGGCCACGCACAAGCCGCTGGTGGTGCTGGTGGACGACGCCAACCGCGTCAAGGAAATCCGCAAGTTCCCGGCCTGAGGCCGGGCCGGGCGGAGCGCCTCGCGAACGAGGCGCTCCGCTAACACCCTGAACCGTTTCATCATGAGCTTCCAGGTCATCATCCAACCCAGCCAGCACCAATTCCCCGTCGAACCCGGCCAGACCGTGCTCGATGGCGCGCTGGCCGCTGGCATCGTCCTGCCGTACAGCTGTCGCAACGGCGCCTGCTCCACCTGCAAGGGCCGCGTGGTGTCCGGGGAGTTCGACGCGGGGCAGTACCCCGCGCAGATTCTTTCGCCCGAAGAGCTGGCCGACGGCTACACGCTGTTCTGCCAGGCCCGGCCTGAATCCGACATGGTGGTCGAATCCACCGAAGTCCGCCTGGCCAGCGACATCCAGATCCGCAAGCTGCCGTCGCGCGTGCAGACGCTGGAACGCGTGGCCCCGGACGTCACGGTGATCAAGCTGCAGCTGCCGGCGTCCGAGCAGTTCCGCTACTACGCCGGCCAGTACATCGAAGTCATCCTGAAGGACGGCCGCCGGCGCAGCTATTCGATGGCCGGCGCGCCGCATACCGGCAGCCCCCTCGAACTGCACATCCGGCACATGCCCGGCGGCGTGTTTACCGACCACGTGTTCGGCGCCGGCGACACGCAGATGAAAGAGCGCGAAATCCTGCGCCTGGAAGGGCCGTTCGGCTCCTTTTTCCTGCGCGAAGACAGCGACAAGCCCGTCGTGCTCCTGGCCAGCGGCACGGGCTTCGCCCCGGTCAAGGCCATCGTCGAGCATATGATCCACCACAACATCAAGCGCCCCGTGGCCCTGTATTGGGGGGGGCGCCGTCCGCACGACCTCTACATGGACGCGCTGGCGCAGTCGTGGGCGGGCATGCTGCCCGATTTTCGCTATGTGCCCGTGGTGTCCAATGCCTTGCAGGAAGACGGTTGGACGGGGCGCACCGGCTTCGTCCACGAAGCCGTCATGCAGGACATTGCGGACCTGTCGGGCCATCAGGTTTACGCCTGCGGCACGCCGCTGATGGTGGACGCCGCAAGGCGCGAATTCAGCGCTCAGAACGGACTGCCGGCGGACGAGTTCTACGCCGACGCCTTCACGTCCGAAGCGGACCTGGCCCGGGCCGCGCCCTAGTGTTGAGTAACAGGGCATGAGCGAGCAGGGGGGGAACGAGCGGGCCTGGAAAGGTTTGTGACTTCCGCCCCTTTTTATTCCGTAGGCGCGGGCAAAGCGCCAGGGTAAACTGCCGTGGCAGCAGCTTGCCATGGATCGTGGACATAGGGTCGGCGATCCGAGTTGGCACGCAAGGAGCAATGCGGGCATGAAAGTAGCGGTATTGGGTGGCGGCATCATCGGAATCTCCAGCGCCTGGTGGCTGAACCAGGCCGGCCACGACGTCGTGGTCATAGATCGCTGCACCGGTCCCGCCCAGGAAACCAGCCTGGCCAATGGCGCCCAGATCTCGGTTTCCTATGCCGAACCCTGGGCCAACCCGCAAGCCCCGTTCAAGTTGCTCAAATGGATGTTCCAGGATGATGCCCCGCTGCTGTTCCGTCCGCAGCTGGATTGGCGGCAATGGATGTGGGGGCTGTCGTTCCTGCGCGAGTGCCTGCCCAGCCGCCTGGCTCCGAATATCCGCGCCATGGTCCGCATGGCGGAATACAGCCGCGCGACTCTGCGCGGCATGCGCGCGGAACTCGGTATCCAGTACGACCACCTGGAACGCGGCATCCTGAATTTCTACCGCGACCCGCACGAATTCGAAAATTCGCAGCGCGCCGCCGGCCTCATGCGCGATTTCGGCGTGGAACGCCGCGTGGTTTCGGCCGACGAAGTCATCGCCATCGAGCCTGCGCTGGCGCCGCACCGCCAGACCATCGTCGGCGGCGATTACACGCCCGAGGACGAAAGCGGCGACGTACACCTGTTCACCGTGGCCCTGGCCGAGCATTGCGCCCGGGCCGGCGTCGAATTCCGCTACAGCACGCGCGCCACGCGCCTGCTGACCGAGGGCGGCGCGGTGCAAAGCATCGAAATCATCGAGCCCGACGGCCGTTACGGCGTCGTGTCGGCCGATGCCTACGTCGTGGCGATGGGCAGTTTCAGTCCCTATCTGCTGCGGCCGCTGGGCGTGCCTTGCAATGTCTATCCGGCCAAGGGCTATTCGGCGACGTTCCCGGTCATCAAGCCGGACGCCACGCCTACGGTCAGCCTGACGGACAGCAGCCACAAGGTCGTTTTCTCGCGCCTGGGCGACCGGCTGCGCATGGCCGGAACCGCGGAGCTGTCGGGCTATTCCCGCAGCCTGAATACCGGCCGCTGCGAAGCCATGACCCGGCTGGCGCGCGAACTTTTTCCCGATGCGCTCGATTTCGAGCGCGTCAGTTACTGGTCGGGCTTGCGCCCGTCCACTCCCTCGAATGTGCCCATCATCGGCCGCAGCCGTATTCCCAACCTGTACGTCAACACAGGACACGGTACGCTCGGTTGGACGATGGGCGTTGGCTCGGGCCGGGCATTGGCCGATCTGCTCAGCGGACGGCGGCCGGAACCGGAGTTTCCTTTTCTTGGTCTGTGAACCTATGAAGAATCTGCAATTGGCGGGCGTTGCCCGCGCGATGTTCGCCAGCCGGCGCGCATGGTTGTTCGGCGCCGCCATGGCGATGGCCGGCGCGGCGAATGCCGCCGCGGTCGAAATCCAGGTCTGGCACACGCTGACCGACGCAAACAAGGCCGAGTTCGAAAAGCTCGCCAAGCAATACAACAAGGAGCAGGACCAGGTCCGCGTGACGCTGCGCGGCTTCGCCTCGTCCAACGCGCTGGAACAGGAAGCCGTCACGGCGGTGAAGGCCAAGAAGGGCCCGAACCTGCTGCAGCTGACCGATAACCACTCGCCTGAAGTCGTCGCCCAGCACAAAGCCGTGCTGCCGCTGTATGAACTGCTGGCCAAGTACCCGATCAAGGACCTGAACTGGTTCGTGCCGGCCACCAGCAGCTTCACGCGCGACAGCAAAGGCCGCCTGCTGGCCTTCCCCTGGATGGCCGAAGTGCCGGTGATGTTCTACAACACCGCTGCCTACAAGAAGGCCGGCCTGGATCCCAACAAGCCCGCGCGCACCTGGACGGCCCTGCAAGGCGAGCTGCTGAAACTGCGCGACGTGGCTGACATCGACTGCCCCTACGCCTCCAGCGACCAGGTCACGGTCCACCTGGAGAACCTGGCGCCGATCAACAACCAGCAGTTCACCAGCAACAACAACGGGCTGGACGCGGTCACCAAGAAGTCGGCCGCGCCCGCCATGCAGTTCGACACGCTCTACATGCGCCATATCTCGCTGATGGTGAGCTGGAAGCGTTCGCTGCTGTTCATGGCGCATTCGGGCGACAACGCCAGCGACAAGCTGTTCGCCAAGGGCGAATGCGCGGTGCTGACGGCCAATACCGGCGCGTTCGGCCAGTTCCTCAATACCAAGTCGTTGTCCTTCGGCGTGGCGCCGCTGCCTTACTACGACCAGGTCACCAAGGACGGCGGCAAGCCGTTCGTGAGCGGTTCGGCGCTGTGGGCACTGGAAGGCCATCCCCAGGCCGAGGAAAAGGCCACGGCGCAGTTCCTGGCCTGGCTGTCCAAGCCCGTCATCGCGGCGGAATGGCATCAGCGCACCGGCTACCTGCCGCTGACCGAAGCCGCTTTCCGCGCCTCGGACGTGTCGTTCTATGAGCGCATTCCGGGCGTCCAGGCGCTGATCGCCTCCATGCGTTCCAACCCCACGGCGAACAGCCGCGGCTTTCGCATGGCCAACTACGAGCGCATCGAGCCTGTGCTGAACCAGCAGCTCAATGAAGCCTTCGAAGGCAAGGTGCCGCCGGTCGCGGCGCTGAACAACGCCGCCACGCAAGCGCGCAGCATCGCGGCGCAACGCTGATCCAGGCGGGCGGCGCACACGTCGCCGCACCCTGACGCAAGCCCGGTCTCAGGACCGGGCTTTTTTTTGGTCCGGCCGCCGCGCGACCAAACCATCCATGCGTACATGCCAGTCTGGCGATGCGCTGGCCGCTCGTCCACCATGCCTCTCATGCGTATCGATTCCGGTGCGCCTTTCGCTCGCGGTGAGGCATGGTTCGTTTCTTCTTCCTGGCGGCAGGGCTGTCCTGCCTGGGGGCCTGCACAGGGGCCGGCAAGAGTCCGGCCGCATCGACATGGGAAGCCTCGCGGCAGGCTGCCCAAGGCTTCCGCTTCGACTGGCAGTTGTCCGGCGATCCCTCTGTTGCGCCGATGCAGGTGTTCGACGACGGCAAGGAAACCTGGCTGCAGTTCGCGCCGGGGCAGGCGTTGCCGGCGATTTTCGGTGTTGGCAGCGACGGCGAACGGGCCTTGCCGTACGTCAGGCGCGATCCCTACGTAGTGCTGGCAGGAGGCTGGAGCGGTCTGCTGTTTCGCGGCGGGCGCCTGATGGCCCGCGCGCAGCGTGTGCCGGCGGTCGCGGACGCCAGGCCGGCAGGTGGGGCGGGGACCAGGCCGCAGGATGAACCTGCGCCTCTGGCGCTGGCCGCCGCGGCCGAACGCATCGGCCCGGCGCGGCCTGCCGAGCCGGCGTCGCACGCCATCGGCGCGTTGCAAGCCGCCGGACCACTGGCCGGTGCGGCGTCGGCCGGCGCTACTGCACCGGCACCGATGGCGGCGCCGCAGCAGGTCTATCGCGCTGCTCCCCCGGACGCCACGCTGCGAGCCGTTCTTGCGCGCTGGGCGGACCTCGCCGGCTGGACCTTCCAGCCGCAGCATTGGGCCGTGGACGTGGACATTCCCTTGTCGGCTGCGGCCGAGTTCTCCGGCGATTTCAAGTCAGCCGTGCGCGAACTGCTGGGCGCCACCGAGCTCGCCGAAAAGCCCTTGCAGCCATGCTTCTACGGCAACCGGGTGTTGCGCGTAGTGCCGCTGGCGCAGTCCTGCACGCGGATGGCCGCGCCAGGGGGGGCTGCGGCATGATGCGGATACTGTGCTTGTCTGTCGTTGTCTCTGGCGTGTTGGGCGGCTGCGCGGCGTCGCAGCAGGCGGCGGATCAGCGCCTTGCGGCAAACACGCGTCAGGCCCAGGTGGCTGCCCACCAGCGGGCCTTTGTCGAAGGGCTGTCGGACCGCGCCGCACGCGTCGCGGCCCAGGATGTCGCCATGCCGTGGCTGGCCGGCAAACCACAGCCCCTGGCACGGGAAGTGGCGCTGCCGCCCGCATTGCGTGAGAACGTGCGGACCACCTTGATGCTGGCCGACGATGCCGACCTGCCTGCGCTGGCCCAGCGCCTGACGGCCGCCACGGGCATCGCAGTGCGGGTACGGCCGGATACCTTGCTGCCGCTGGAATTGTTCCTACCTCGGCTGGCCGTCAACGGCGCCTTGTCCCTGCCGGCACCGGTCAGCCTGGAGGTCCGCGCTGGCGGGCAGCCGCTGGCCGACCTGCTCGACGCGCTGGCCGCGCGCTTCTCGGTGCATTGGCGCTACGAGCACAACGCGCTCGAGTTCTACCGCACCGAGACCCGCGTGTTCGATTTGCGCGCCTTGTCGCTGACCAGCAAGGTGGATGTCCGCCTTGGCCGCGAGGGCAGCCCGGAAGGTGAAGGCTTTGAGAGCACCTCCAACACGTCCTTGTCGGCGGGCCAGCACGATGCGGTGGCTATCCTGCGCGCCAACATCGCGCCGTTCCTGACGCGTTCCGGCGTGGTGGCCGACGCGGTCGAGGGCGCCACCTCGATCGTCGTCACGGACACCCCCGAGGCGCTGGAACGTGTCGCTCGCTACCTCGAGCGCGAGAACAAGGCGCTGACCCGCCGGGTCCGGCTGGTGTTCGAGGAAATCACCGTCGTCGCCAACGATGCCACCTCGGGCGGCATCGACTGGAACGTCGTCTACGCCGCGGCCGGGGCCGCAGCGCGGCTGGCGCTGCCGGGCGCGGGCGCGGGGGCGGGCGGGGGCAGCCTGGACGCTTCCATGGCCAGGGGGCCATTCCAGGGCACGCAGGCCATTGTCTCCGCGCTCAGCACGATGGGAGCCGTCGTACGGCACAACAAAGTTCCTATCCTGACCCTGAACCGCCGTCCGGTCACGCACGCGGTAAGAACCACGTTCAGCTACATCGACCGGGTGCAGAGCACTGCGGTCCCCGGCACCACGGCGGGGGGCGCCAACGGCTCGCTGCCGGCGGTATCCATCAGCCAGAAGGAAGAGACGGTAGGTTCGTTCCTGACGTTGTTGCCGGACATCCAGGAGGACGGCCAGATCCTGCTGTCGCTTGCCTATGACAACGCGGTCGCCCAGCCCCTGAAGACCATCACCTTCGGCGAGCGCGGCAACCAGGTGCAGGTGCAGCAGGTCACGATCGACGGCAACGGCACGGTGCAGCAGGTCGAGCTGCGTCCCGGCCAGCCCATCATCGTTTCCGGTTTCGACCGCAGCCAGGACCAGCATGACCGCCAACGGCTCGCGCCGGGGCTGCCGCTCATCGCGGGCGGCCTGGACAGCGCCTCCACGGAACGCATGACGACCCTGGTGCTGGTGACCGCCCAGGTCGAGGAAGGGTACTAGGCGTGGAACGGGTCCCTCTCTCCTTGTTGCTTGACGTTCCAGACACAGGCCGCACCTTGGCATTCGGTTTGCGTTGGTTCGCTCTGATCGGCTCCAACATTCCCGCGCTGGCGCGTTCGCGCGGGCGCCGCTTGCGGGCCAGCCACTACGTGGTGGGCGGAGCGCCGGCCATGGTGGCCGGTTATGGCCGCGTGCGTCCGTCGTGGCGTGGCGGTTCGCGAGCGGGGCGGGGCGGGCATCGGCACATCCAGGCGGCCGCGCAACTGTATGCCCTGCTGTATCCGGATGGGGGCCACAGCCTGATCAGCCTGCCCGGCGGCGGGCACTGGTTGGTGGCGGCGCAGCGCGGCACCGTGCTGTCGCAGGCGGACAGAGTGTTCGCCACGCTCGACGAAGCCTTGCGCGAACAGGAGCTGTTGCGCGCCCGGCGGCCGGGGTTGCCGGCGCAGGAAGCCGGCGAAGCCTGGGCCTTGCTGATGCAGGCGGCGGACCCGGCCGCGCGCCTGGCCGTGTTGTCGTCGCGCTGGGGCGAGCTGCCGCTGGCGTTCCGGTTGTTCCTGGCCTGCGCGGGGGTTGCCGCCATTGCTCCGCAATTGTGGAGCAGCTTGATAGCCCCATGGTCCGGCCGCGAACCACCCGCCCATGCCGATCCGCAGGGCCTGGAGCCGCAGCCGGATCCGTACCAGGTCCTGTTGCGAAGCACCGTGGTTCACGCTCCCGGCGAAGTCACCCGCCTGCTGGACGGTTTGGGCAGATTGCCGATACAGATGCGCGGCTGGGCGCTGAGCCGCGCGCGTTGCCTGGCTGCGGAGCAGGCCTGGAATTGTTCCGCTGTCTACGTCAGGGCTCATCCTCAGGCTGCCAACGACGTCCTGCACGCGCTGCGGCCCGTCGGCTGGCAGGTTTCATTTCAGCCTCTGGAGGAAGCCACGCTGTCTTGGCGCACGGCGTCCTCGCCGACATGGCTGGCGGATCTGGTTCTGCCCACCTCGCTGCAGCTCGACACCGGGCTGGTCGCCGCGTTGCAAAGGATGCGGGCGGCCTTTACTTCCGTCGTTCTGGCGACGGCATTGCCGTTGCCCTTGCCCATGCAGTCGCCGCCTGCCACTGGGCAGGCTGGCGTCACATACGCGGCGCGGCCTGCCATCCGCAGCCGCGCCATCACCTTGCGGGGGCCGCTGCGTTCCTTCGCGCTGCTGGATGGCGCCATCGTGGCGGCCAAATGGTCCCGCTTGTCGCTGGACATCCAGGCGCAACCCCGGCCGAGCCTCGTCTCCAGCACGCTGGTTGCCGAACTACAGGGAGAAATCTATGAACACGAATAGGGGCGGCGGCGCGCGCCCGCACCTCGCGGCAGGCTTCATCGGGCGCCTGCTCGTGTCAGCCGCGCTGGTGCCTGCCGCCCACGGCCAGCCGGCGCCGCAGGCCGAGGAACCGCGACCGTGGCCAGAGACCGAAACCGTGCGCGCCTTGCTGCGTGCGGATGCGGCGGCTGCCCTGGCGGACTGCCGGGTCCCCGGCTTGTGCCGTCAGGGGGCCGAGTTCGCGGCGTCGGTAGCGCCACCCGCCAGGGCCTCCGACGAGATCCGGGTAATGGCGATTTTCGGTCTTGCGCGGCACTTGAGCGTCGATATCGCCATCAATGGTGCCGTACTCCGCTATCAGGCGGGTAGGGGTGAACCTGTCGCGGGAGCCGTCGACAGCCGCGCTTACCTGTTGCTGGCCATCGACGATAGCTGCGTGAAGTTGCGCCGCGGCGATACCGAACGCACAGCTTGCGTCGATGCGGGCAGGGGGCAGCCATGACCGTGCATGCCCTTCAGCCCGTCGCGACGCATGCCGATGTGGGGCTTCCCACGGTGGCGGGCTGGGAGCCGCCCCAGCTTCAAACGCCTGAAGACATCGCCCGCCTGCAGCCACCATTCGCGCGGCCGCTCGGGCGCGACTTCGATCTCGCCGCGCTCGCCGGCAGGCTGTGTCCCGTGTTGCTGGAAAGCGGCGAGGTCGCTGTGTTCGCCGTAAAGGACTACACACTGGGCGATCAGATCGACGAGGTCGAGCGCATGGTGCTGGCGCGCGGCTATCGGCTGGCGCGCGTGCCGCGCTATCAGCTGCCCGCGCCGCTGTTGTTGATGATCGCCCGCGGGCAGTTGGCGGCGCCAGCGTTGGCCGGGCGCGGCAAGCAGCGGCAGGAGGAGCGAGCCTCGGCCCTGGCCGCGATGTTCCTCGACATCGTGGGCTGGGGCGTGGCTCAGGGAGCGAGCGACGTGCACATCAACGTCAACCGGCGCCGTGCCGCCTGCGAGATTCGCTACACCATCGGCGGGGAATACGTGGGCACGGAACGCTTTGCGGGCCTGTCCAACGCGACGCTGCTGGAGGTCCTGGCGATGGCCTGGATGGATGTCAAGGGAGGCAACGGCGCGGTGTTCGACCCGGCGCTCGAGCAGCAAGGGCGCATCGGGCTGGACATCGATGGCGTACCCATCGTGCTGCGCTGGGCTTCACTGGCCGCCGATGCCGGGCCTTCGGTCTGCTTGCGCATCTTGCGACTGGACGCGACCGCCAACGCCGATCTGCTGGCCTTGGGCTACCTGCCCACGCAGGTGGAAATCCTTGCCCGGGCGCGCGAGCGCGAAGGCGGAGCCATCGTGCTGGCAGGCGTGGTCGGCTCCGGCAAATCGACCACCATCGCGACGCTGATGCGCGGCATCGCGCCCACCCGCAAGGCCATCACGCTGGAGGATCCGGTCGAATACGTCATCGACAATGCCTTGCAGAACACGCTGGGAGGGGCTCTGGCGGAATCAGCCTGGCCGGCGTTCGACGCCAAGCTCAAGACCATCAAGCGCTCGGCGATGAATGACCTGCTGATCGGCGAGATCCGGGACATGGACACCGGCCGGGCGTTCATGGACCTGGCCGGCTCCGGCGTCAGCCTGTACACGACCACCCACGCCGCTGGCGCCGTGCTGATACCCGAACGCTTGGCATCGGATTCGATCGGCGTGTCGCGAGATTTTCTGGCTACGCCCGGCATCCTCAAGCTCTTGGTCTACCAGACCTTGCTGCCGCGCCTGTGCAGCCATTGTTCGCTGCCCGTGGACAGTTTGTGGTCCAGAGCCGCCGACGGCGGCAAGCGCCCGGACTGGCAGGCATGGTCGAAGCGGATGCAGCAGGAGTTCCTGCTGGATCTCGCCACGCTCAGGGTCAGGAATGCGGCGGGTTGCAGCGCTTGCAGGCGGCCGCAACTGCCTGAGTTGAACGGCATCTCCGGCCGCAGCGTGGCAGCCGAAATGCTTGAGCCCGAGCGTGTCGAAGGTTTTTTTGAGCGCGTGCGCGCACGCGACAATGTCGGGCTCAAGCGCCTGGCCGAGGCCGCCGGCCCTACGGTCTGGCGCAGCGAGACTGCGCGCGGCGCATCGGCGCGGGACTGCGCTCTGTACAAGGTCAGTTGCGGAGAAGTCGATCCTCGTTCCCTGCTGCGTCGCTTCGATTTTCCAGCGCCCGTGCCTGCGCGCGGCGTCGGCGCCGGCGGGGGCGGTCATGGCTAGATCGTTGCTGCCGCATTTTTCCTTCAGCCCCTCCTCCGGCCGGACCTTGTTGTTGCGCCTGGACGCGCTGCGCTTTCGTGCGGGGCGAGCTGACTATTACGAGTACCTTGCAGACCTGGTCGAAGGAACCCAGGGCCGCAAGAATCTGCGCGCCGTCTTCGAGGATGACGCGCGCCGTCATGGCGAAGATACCGTGCGCGGCCGGCTGTCGAGACATTGGGCGGGCATGTACCTGGAGGCCGGCGGCGATCTGGGCGCGGCCTGGGCGGACACGCTGCCGTCGAGCGAGTGCGTGCTGCTCAGCTGCGTGCAGGAAGAGGGCGGCGATCTGTCCGCCGCGTTGCGGGATGTGGCGCGGGCCGTGCGCTTGGCGTCGGATGCGTGGCTGGCGCTGGTCTCGGCCGCGGCGGCCGGCCTCGCGGCTGCGGCTGTTGCATTCTCCTTGCTATGTGCAATTCCCTTTTTCAGCGTGCCGCGCTTGCAGCAGGTATTCCAGGCCGTGCCGGCGGAGGATTATGGCCGGCTGACCCGCGCGCTGTTCGCCTTGGCCCAGGGCCTGCGGCAATGGCTGGCCTTGTGGCTGGTGCTGTTGTCGGGCCTGGTCTTGCTGAGCCTGTGGTCGCTGCCGCGTTACACGGGCGCTGCGCGGTCGCGGCTGGACCGCTGGCTGCTGTGGCGGCTTTACCGGGATTTCCACGCCATCCGCTTTCTCGCTCTGCTGACCGTGCTGGTCAGGCAGCACGGCGCGGCCGACACCCGTTTGCGGCGCGCCCTGGCCGTGCAGGCCCGCGATGCCGCGCCCTGGATGCATGGGCATCTGCTGGACATGCTGGGGCGGATAGACGGCGGCCAGACCGGTCCGGAGATCTTCGGCACGGGCCTGCTGGACGCGGACACATGGTGGTACATGGCCGACATGATGGATGCCCTGGGCATGGAGGCCGGACTGGTGCAGGTGCGGCTGCGCGTCGAATCGCGCCTGTTGGTGCGCGTGCGCCGCCAGGCATCGGTGTTGCGCTGGGCGTTGCTGCTCTCGTCCGTGGGCGCCGTGCTGGGCATCACGCTCTGGCATTACGGCGTGATCGATGAACTGCGCCAGGCGCTGACTAATTTCTATGCCAGCCAATAGGGGCTGCATCAGGCACGCGGCGCCAATCGGCCCGCGCGCTACATCTCACGAGGAAAGCAACCATGCATTACGTACACGCAATCCCGTTCCGCGCCAGCCGGCAGCGCGGCTTTTCGTTGATGGAGGTCTCCATCGTCACCGCCATCGTCCTGTTGATTGCGATCGTCGGCATTCCGGCCATCGGCGCCTACGTCGTTGAGAACAAGGTGCCCAAGGTGGGAGAGGAATTGCAGCGTTTCATTGCCAGCATGAAGACCAATGCGCAGGGGGGCGGGGTCACTCCGTATGCCGGCCTGGACACCGGCGCCATGGCCAATGCCTTGCGGGAGTCCAGCGTGCTGGCCATCGATGGGTCCGGGGGCGCGGCGCGCATCGCCCATGGCCTGGGCGGCAGCGGCGTGGGAGGCAATGGGGTGGTCGAGGTCGCTGCCGCCTCGTTCGGCAGCGCGGGACAGGGTTCCGCGTTCTCCATCAAGCTGACCAACGTCAGCCAGGCGGCATGCCCATCGTTGGCCTCGGTGCTGCAACGGATGTCGGAGACCATCTCGATCGGTGGAGGGGGTGGCGGCCTCAGGCTTGTGAAGGACGCGTTTGCGACGCCCAGCGTGCCTTACCGGGCGGCCCTGGCCCAGGCGCAGTGCAGCCCGGGCGACGTCAACACCTTCGTATTCGTCGCAAAATGAGCCCGCCGCTGTGGTGCATCACGGCTCGATCGGGTGCCGCTGCGGCTTTGCGTCAGCGCGGGTTCTCATTGCCGGGCCTGGTGGTGACGTTAGCCTTGAGCGCCATGGTGGCCATCTGGGCGTCCGGTCAGGTGGTGCAGCGGATCGAAGACGCAGCAGCCCGTGCCTCCGGCGTATGGTTGACACAGATCCGCCTGGCGCTAACCGAGGTGTTGGCTCGGCATTCCGCCATCCTTGCCAAGGGGGATTTGCCACGTAGCGAACAGGGGGTTCCACTGTTTGCGGACCCGCTTGCGCCCACCGTGGGCGAATTGCGTGGCCTGGGGCTGCTGCCGGCCGATTTTCCCGAGCGGTCCTCCATGGGTTTTTCGGCGCAGATCCAGATCGTCAGGTCGCAGGCATGCCCGGGCGAACGCTGTCGGATGGATGGACTGGTCTACAGCGCCGCGCCGTTATTGAAAACGGGGACGCAATTCATTGACTTGACCGGCATCGCTGCCGTTATCGATGCGGCCGGCGGCTATGGCGGGGCGGTGTGGCCGGCTTCGCCGGGTCTGGTGCGCGGCGCGGCGTTCAGTTTCGCCAATCCGGCGGCGTCCGGAGGGGCGGCCTACGCGCCGGGCACGCTCGCCCTGTGGGCGGGAGCGGACGCTGGCGGTCCTGATCTGGACCGATACGTCAGGATCCGGGATACGCGCGATCCGCAGCTGCAGGGGGAGCTGAGCGTCGCGTCCTCGGCGCGGGTGGGCTCGCATCTTACAGTCGGCGCGCGCGCCAGCGTGGGACAGCCATGCAATGTCGCCACCGGCGCCATGGCCACCTCGGAGCAGGGAGAGCTGCTGACATGCCAGTCCCAGGCCTGGGGGCCCGCAAGCGGCGGCTTCGGCGGGGCGTACAGCTTCAACTACCCATTGGGTTGCTACCATTACAGCGGCACGTCCACTGCGAATCCCCGGACTGGCGAGTGCTCATGCCCCGCCGGCTACAAGGCCGTGATTGTTTCAGCGGGCGGTAAATGGACCGAGACGGAAGGCTGGACCACAGGCTACGTCTGCGTGCGCTGAGGCTGCCGCGAGGCCGGTTTTCCTGGGATCCCCGCCAACCCTCTATAATCAAAAATTCGCCTAAATTCTGCTTCGCCCACGATGAAATCCTCCGAGATTCGCCAGCAGTTTCTGCAATTCTTCAAGTCCAAGGGACACACCATTGTTCCCTCGTCGTCGCTCGTCCCGGGCAACGATCCGACTTTGCTCTTCACCAATTCGGGCATGGTCCAGTTCAAGGACGTCTTTACGGGCAAGGAATCGCGGTCCTATACGCGTGCCACCTCGTCGCAGCGCAGCGTGCGCGCCGGCGGCAAGCACAACGACCTGGAGAACGTGGGCTATACCGCCCGCCACCATACGTTCTTCGAAATGCTGGGCAACTTCAGCTTCGGTGACTACTTCAAGCGCGACGCCATCCAGTACGCCTGGGAATTGCTGACCCAGGTCTACAAGCTGCCCGCCGAGAAGCTCTGGGTCACGGTCTACCAGGAAGACGACGAAGCCTACGACATCTGGGCCAAGGAAGTCGGCGTGCCGGCCGAGCGCATCATTCGCATCGGCGACAACAAGGGCGCGCGCTACGCGTCGGACAACTTCTGGCAGATGGCGGACACCGGTCCTTGCGGCCCGTGCTCGGAAATCTTCTATGACCATGGTCCCGAGATCTGGGGCGGCCCCCCGGGATCGCCCGAAGAAGACGGCGACCGCTACATCGAGATCTGGAACCTGGTGTTCATGCAGTTCGAACGCGATGCCGCCGGCAACATGCCGCGCCTGCCGCGTCCCTGTGTCGATACCGGCATGGGTCTGGAACGCATCGCCGCCGTGCTGCAAGACGTGCATTCCAACTACGAAATCGATCTGTTCCAGCACCTGATCGCCGCCGCCGCGCGCGAAACCGGCATCAAGAACCTGGAAGACAACTCGCTCAAGGTCATCGCCGACCACATCCGCGCCTGCTCGTTCCTGATTGTCGACGGCGTGATCCCCAGCAACGAAGGCCGCGGCTACGTGCTGCGCCGCATCGTCCGCCGCGCGCTGCGCCACGGCTACAAGCTGGACCAGACCAAGCCGTTCTTCCACCGCCTGGTGCCCGACCTGGTCGCCGAAATGGGCGAGGCCTATCCGGAACTGGCCGCCACGGCCGAGCGCGTCGCGCAGGTGCTCAAGCAGGAAGAAGAGCGCTTCGGCGAAACGCTGGAACACGGCATGCGCATCCTCGACACCGCCCTGGCCAACGTGCCCAAGGGCGGCCAACTGGACGGCATGACCCTGTTCACGCTGTACGACACCTACGGCTTCCCGGTGGACCTGACCGCCGACATCTGCCGCGAACGCGAACTGGACGTGGACATGGCCGGCTTCGAGGTCGCCATGGAACGCCAACGCGACCAGGCGCGCGCCGCCGGCAAGTTCAAGATGGCCGAAGGCCTGAGCTACGAAGGCGCTGACACGCGCTTCGAAGGCTACGAAAAACTCGAACTGGATGGCGTCAAGGTCACGGCCCTGTACGTCGACGGCACGCAGGTCCAGCAGGTCAAGGCAGGCCAGAGCGCGGTCGTCGTTCTGGACGCGACTCCGTTCTACGCGGAGTCGGGCGGCCAGGTCGGCGATACCGGCCTGCTGGAAGCCGACGGTGTCCGTTTCGCCGTCGCCGATACCCTGAAGATCCAGGCCGGCGTGTTCGGCCACCACGGCGAACTGGAGTCCGGCACGCTGTCCGTGGGCGATACCTTGCTTGCGCGCGTCGACGCGGTCCGCCGCGCCCGCACCGTGCGCAACCACTCGGCCACCCACCTCATGCACAAGGCGCTGCGCCAGGTGCTGGGCGCGCACGTGCAGCAGCGCGGCTCGTTGGTGGATCCCGACAAGACCCGCTTCGACTTCGCCCAGGATGCGCCGCTGACCGCCGAGCAGATCGCTCGCGTCGAAGCCATTGTCAACGCCGAGATCCTGGCCAACCAGCCCACCGTGGCGCAGGTCATGGCCTACGACGACGCCGTCAAGGGCGGCGCCATGGCGCTGTTCGGCGAAAAATACGGCGACACGGTCCGCGTGCTCGACATCGGCTTCTCGCGCGAACTCTGCGGCGGAACCCACGTCAGCCGCACGGGCGACATCGGCCTGTTCAAGATCGTGTCCGAAGGCGGCGTGGCCGCTGGCGTGCGTCGCATCGAGGCTATCACTGGCGACAACGCGCTGGCCTGGGTGCAGAACCAGAACGCCTTGCTGACCCAGGTTGCGGGCATGCTGCGCAGCACGCCCGCGGACCTGCCGGCGCGTATCGCGCAGGTGCAGGAACAGGTCAAGAGCCTCGAGAAGGATCTGGAACAGTCCCGCAACAAGCTTGCCGCCAGCGCCGGCAATGATCTGGCGACCAGCGCCGCGGTCGAGGTCAAGGGCATCAAGGTCCTGGCCGCCAGCATCGGCGACGTGGATCCCAAGGCATTGCGCGGCATGGTCGACAACCTGAAAGACCGCCTGAGGCCTGCTGTCGTGCTGCTGGCCACGGGTTCGGCCGATGGCAAGATCAGCGTGGTGGGTGGCGTCACCGCCGATCTGACCGGCCGCGTCAAGGCGGGCGATCTGGTCGGCTTCGTCGCGGCCCAGGTGGGCGGCAAGGGCGGCGGCCGTCCCGATATGGCCATGGGCGGTGGTACGGACTTGGCAGCCTTGCCCGCGGCGATCGCCAGCGTGCAGAAATGGGTGGACGAGCGTCTGTGATGAACGGGGCGGATACCAGCTTTGATGGCGGCGCGCAGGCGCCGTCCTTCGAGCACGAAGTCGATGCCAGCGGCCTGACCTGCCCCTTGCCTATCCTGCGCGCCAAGAAGGCGTTGGCGCAGATGGCCAGTGGTGAGGTGCTGCGGGTCATCACCACGGATCGCAATGCGATCCGCGACTTCCAGGCGTTCGCCCGCCAGACCGGCAATGTGCTGGTGGCGCAACAAGAGGTCGATGGCCGCGGGGTGCATTTCCTGCGGCGGCGCTGACCGGTTGCCGGTAGTACGCGCCACGTAGAAGGGCCCGCCGCAAGGCGGGCCCTTTCGCATGGGCGGAGCCCCTGCTTACTTGCGGATGGCCGCCGCGACTGCCCGGGTAATGGTGAAATCCACCAGGTCGCCTTCCTTCAACTGCTGCAGGCGTGCCTGCAGGGCCGGATCCTGGACCTGGATGGTGCGCATGCCGCCCTGCGGACCTTTCAGCGTCACCAGGTTGGCGCTCTTGTTGATGTGCCAGATCTCGGCGGTGATGGTGGTCTGGCGTCCGGCAGCGCCGCCAGGCATGGCTCCCTTGGCGCTGCGGGTCGCCGCGGTTTCGGTCTTGACCTCCGGAATGCCGGATCCGGCCGGACGCACGTCCACCGCTACCGACTCGTAGTAGTCGAGCGTCAGCGTGTCGCCGGGCTTGATCTGCTGGAAGTTGCGGATATCGGGGCCAGCCTGAATGTCTACGCTATTGCCGTTTTCGCCCTGCAGTGTGATGGTCCGAGTGGCCGGGTCCACAGCGGTGACCTTGCCGGAGGCGGTCGTCAGGGCGGCTCCCATGACACGGGCCGAAGCTGCAAGCGGCATGGCCAAAGCGCCCGCCAGCAGGCCCGCCAGGGCCAGGCGCGCGACAGGGGTGAAGACTGATTTCTGATTCTTCATGGTGGTGCACCCTCCGGTTAGAGGAAGTTGGGGGAAAACCGCTGGAAAAAGCAGAGACAGGCGGCAGGTGGGCCGCCATTAAGGGGATGGTTTGAAGCAGGTGCGGTGGCGGCGCCGTGGACAGGCGGCAGGCGGGATCGAAGCGCGGGGTCTTGCGTAGGTCGACATAAAACCGATCTCCTCAATCGGGCTATTTCTTCACACGCACTGAGTTCTGACGCACTAAGACAGGCACGAGGGGGGCAGGGCGGCTACACTTGGTACTGCGGCGCGGGCCCCGGCCCCTGTGTTTGTAGAATACCTGGATGTGGTGTTTTAGGATACAAATCGCGCCGCTACGCACAATTCGGCACTGCCATTTGCCAGCAGGCTTGTTTAAGTGCTAGAATTTCCCGTTTTTCACAACTAATTCAAGGGATTACCTATGGTGGTGATTCGCCTGGCCCGCGGTGGGTCCAAGAAGCGTCCGTTTTACAACCTGGTGGCCACCGATTCGCGTAACCGTCGCGACGGCCGTTTCATCGAGCGCGTGGGTTTCTACAACCCCGTAGCCAGCGAAGGCACGGAAAACCTGCGCATTGCGCTGGATCGCGTGCAACACTGGACCGGCAACGGCGCCCAACTGTCGCCTGCTGTCGAGCGTCTGGTCAAAGAGTACTCGGCCAAGGTTTCCGCCGCGGCTTAATTGCCTGCGTCGCATACCGAGCCCTGAGCTTTACTGCGCTTAAAAGCTGCCATTCATAGCTGCTTCATAGTTACCAAGAGCACGATACATGCCTGATGCCGCAACCTCCAACGCGGCGCCGACGGATTTGATCGAGCTGGGCCGCATCAGTGCAGCCTACGGTGTGAAAGGCTGGGTCAAGGTGCAGCCACATTCGGCCAATGCCGAAGTGCTGCTCTCAGCATCTCAATGGTGGTTGACTCGCCCTGTGCCTGAACTGGCGCGGGGCGTTGTCGCGTCTGCGCCTGTCGCATACAAGGTCGTGCAAGCCCGTTCGCAAGGAGCCACCGTGGTGGCTCAGCTGGCTGGCATTGCGGACCGCGATCAGGCCGAAGCCCTGCGCGGTTGTTCCGTGCAGGCGCCGCGGGGATCCTTTCCCGCGCCCGAGGAAGACGAATACTACTGGGTCGATCTCATCGGTTGTGCGTTGTACACCAGCGCCACCGGCGAACCTGCGCTGCTGGGCGTGGTCGACGAGGTCCTCGATAACGGCGCTCATGCCGTTCTGAGGGTCTTGCACCAACGGGTTGGGGCTGAAGGCCCCGAGCCCATCCTGAACGCCAAAGGCCGGCCCGCCGAAATGCTTGTTCCGTTCGTGCGCGCGCACATACACGCCGTCGATTTGTCAGCTCGCCGCATAGACAGCGACTGGCCGGCGGATATTTGATGCGTATAGACGTCGTTACGCTCTTTCCCGAAATGTTCGGGGTAGTGCGGGACCTGGGTGTCACCGGCCGGGCGCATGCCCAGGGCCGGTGGTCCCTGCATGCCTGGAATCCTCGTGATTTCACGCACGACGTGCACCGCACCGTGGACGACCGCCCCTACGGCGGCGGCCCCGGAATGGTGATGATGGCGGGGCCTCTGGAAGCCGCCGTCAATGCCGCCCAGGACGCGCGCGCAGCGCTTGGCCTGGGCCGCGCCCCTGTTGCGCTGCTGGCTCCGGTCGGCCGGCGCTACGATCAGGCGGGCGCCGAATCCCTGGCGGCAAGCGAGGGTCTGATCCTCATTTGCGGCCGCTACGAAGGCGTGGATCAGCGTTTCATTGCGCGCTGCGTCACGCAGGAAATCTCGCTGGGCGACTTCGTGTTGTCGGGCGGGGAAATCGCCGCGCTCGCCGTGATTGACGCCGCCGTGCGCCTGTTGCCCGGCGTGCTGAACGATGGCGAATCCGCGCTGCAGGATTCCTTCAACGACGCCTTGTCCGGCCTGCTGGACAGTCCGCACTACACGCGCCCCGAGGTCTACCAAGGCGAGCCCGTGCCGGCGCCTCTGCTTAGCGGGCATCACGCGAACATCGCCCGTTGGCGGCGCGAGCGTTCGTTGGAGCTGACCGTTGCCCGGCGTCCCGAACTGATCGAGGCTGCTCGCGCAAAAGGGGTGTTGACCCTGGCCGACGAGCGCTTTCTGGCCGAGTTGGCGGGTACTCCGCTGCCGGAGCCGGTCAAGCGGCGGCGGCCATCCCGGCCCAAGCTGCCCAAGGCCTCCTGAAACTTCTTCGACTGCACGTTTGCCGGCGATCCTTGCGCCGCGCATGTCTTGCCGCGGCGGGCAAACAAAAACCCCGGAACAAAATTCCGGGGTTTTTGCTTCCAGCGTAGCGATGGGGCTTAGTTGCCCAGCTTGACGCGCTGTTCGCGCACCTTCTGTAGCGTCTCGCCGAACTGCGCCATGCGCGCCTTTTCCTGCTCGACCACGGCAGCCGGCGCGCGCTCGACAAAGCTGGCGTTCGACAGCTTGCCGTTGGCCTTGGCGATTTCGCCTTCCAGGCGCGCGATTTCCTTGTCCAGCCGCACGCGTTCCGCCGCCACGTCGATTTCGACGTGCAGCATCAGACGGCTGTTGCCCACGACCTGGACCGGTGCTCCGGCGTCGGGCAGAGCGTCGAGCACCTCGACCTGGCTCAGCTTGGCCAGCGCGGCCAAGTACGGCGCGTTGCGGGTGAGGATGGGCGCATCGCCTTGGGCGCAGAGCGGCACCTTCTGCGCGGGCGACAGGTTCATCTCGCCGCGCAGCGCGCGCACGGCTTCGACCTGGGCCTTGAGCTCGGCGACATCGGCTTCGGCGGCGGTGTCGACCGCGGCGGGATTGGCCTGCGGGTAGGGCTGGACGCTGACGCTGTCGGCCACGCCTTCCTTGCGCTTGCCGGCTACCACCGACACCTTTTGCCAAAGCTCTTCCGTGATGAACGGAATGATCGGGTGCGCCAGGCGCAGCACGCCTTCCAGCACGCGGATCAGCGTGCGGCGCGTGCCGAGCTGCTGGGCCGGCGTGCCGGTCTGGATCTGCACCTTGGCCAGTTCCAGATACCAGTCGCAGTACTCGTCCCACACGTAGCGGTAGAGCGAATTGGCGATGTTGTCGAAGCGGTAGTCGGCAAAGCCGCGCGCCACGTCGGCCTCCAGCGCCTGCAGTTGGCTGACGATCCAGCGGTCCACGAAGGACGTTTCGCCGGTTTCCGGGCCGGTCAGGTCGTGGCCTTCGGTGTTCATCAGCACGAAGCGCGTGGCGTTCCACAGCTTGTTGCAGAAGTTGCGGTAGCCTTCGCAGCGCTTCAGGTCGAAGTTGATGTTGCGGCCCAGCGTGGCGTAGGCGGCCATCGTGAAGCGCAGCGCGTCGGTGCCGAAGGAGGGGATGCCGTCCGGGTACTGGCGGCGCGTGGCTTTCTCGATGGCGCCCGCCTGTTTCGGATTCATCAGGCCGTAGGTGCGCTTGGCCACCAGGCCGTCCAGGTCGATGCCGTCGATCAGGTCGACCGGATCCAGCGTGTTGCCCTTGGACTTGCTCATCTTCTGGCCGTCGGCATCGCGGATCAGGCCGTGCACGTAGACGTGCTTGAACGGTATGTGGCCGGTCAAGTGGGTGGTCAGCATCACCATGCGGGCGACCCAGAAGAAGATGATGTCAAAACCCGTGACCAGCACGCTGGACGGCAGGTAGCGCTGCAGGTCGGGGGTGTTTTCCGGCCAGCCCAGCGTGGTGAAGGGCACCAGGCCCGACGAGAACCAGGTATCCAGCACGTCCGGGTCGCGCTTGAGCTCGCCGGTCACGCCGGCCGCGCGGGCCTGGGCATTGGCTTCGGCTTCGTCGTGCGCCACGAAGATCTGGCCGTCCTCGGAGTACCAGGCGGGAATCTGGTGGCCCCACCAGAGCTGACGCGAAATGCACCAGTCCTGAATGTTGTTGAGCCACTGGTTGTAGATGGTGGTCCAGTTGTCCGGGTAGAACTGGATGCGGCCGTCGGCCACCACTTCCAGCGCAACCTCGGTAATGCTCTTGCCCGGGTTCAGCGTGCCTTCGGGAGCGGGCTTGCTCATCGCCACGAACCATTGGTCCGTCAGCATCGGCTCCAGCACGACGCCGGTGCGGTCGCCCTTGGGCTGCATCATCTTGTGCGGCTCGACCTTGACCAGATAGCCTTCGGCCTCCAGCTGCGCCACCACGGCCTTGCGCGCCTGGTAGCGTTCCATGCCCTGGAATTGCTTGGGGCCGTTCTCGTTGACGTGGGCGTCCAGCGTGAAGATCACGATCAGGGGCAGATCGTGGCGCATCGCGCAGGCGTAGTCGTTGAAGTCGTGGGCGCCGGTGATCTTCACGCAGCCCGTGCCGAATTCGGGGTCGACGAAATCGTCCGCAATGATGGGGATGTTGCGGTCGCACAGCGGCAGTTCCACTTCCTTGCCGACCAGGTGTTTGTAGCGCGGGTCTTCGGGGTGGACGCACAGGGCGCCGTCGGCCAGCATGGTTTCCGGGCGGGTGGTCGCGATGGTCAGGCCGCGCAGCGTGACGGTCTGGCCGTCCTTGTCGACGATGGTTTGCGGGCCGTCGACGAAGGGGTAGAGGATGTGCCACATGTGGCCGTCGGTTTCCTCGGACACCACTTCCAGGTCGGACACTGCCGTCAGCAGCTTCGGATCCCAGTTGACCAGGCGCTTGCCGCGGTAGATCAGTCCCTGTTTATGCAGGCGCACAAAAGTTTCCACCACGCCGCGCGACATGCGCTTGTCCATGGTGAAATATTCGCGCGGCCAATCGGCCGAGGCGCCCAGGCGGCGGACCTGCTCGGTAATGGCATTGCCGGATTTTTCCTTCCACTCCCACACCTTTTCCACGAATTTTTCGCGGCCCAGGTCGTGGCGGGAAACCTTCTGGGCGTCCAGTTGTCTCTCAACCACGATCTGCGTGGCGATGCCGGCGTGGTCGGTGCCGGGAATGAATACGGTGTCGTCGCCGAGCATCCGGCGGTAGCGGACCAGGCCGTCCATGATGGTCTGGTTGAAGGCATGGCCCATGTGCAGGGTGCCCGTCACGTTAGGAGGCGGGAACTGGATGACGTAGGGGTGGCTTTCGGTCCCCGTTTTTACATGTTGCCCTGCCTGGAAGTACCCGCGCTTGTCCCACTCGGCGTACCAGCGGGATTCCAGCGCGGAGGGTTCGAAGCTCTTGGAGAGTTCCTGGGCGTCGCTCGCGGCATTCGCGGCGTTCGGGGGGGCAGCTTGAGTCATTGCAGGGTTCCGGCAAACAGGGGCGCCCGAGCTAAGGGTGCGGGCGGCAAACCGCACATTTTAAGATGTAATGCGGTCTTCTCAGCGTGTTAGAATACCGGGTTACTGTAAACCTTTTAGAAGTCCCTGAATTCATTGAGGATTCCGGGCGAGTCCAACAGGTAGGCAGTGTCGAATCCCTGCCTTGGCCTAGTGGTTCGGGACGGCCCGAAACAAGCATGCGTTTCGGACCTCCTGCGCGCCAACAGCGCGATGACGCTTCAAGGGTGACACCGACAAGCGCAGAGCCACGCCAGGCAATTCATCAGAAACCAAGTCAGAAATCAGTTTTCGGAGTTCTTATGTCCATTCAACGCACCCTCTCGATCATCAAGCCCGACGCCGTCGCCAAGAACGTCATCGGCCAGATCGTCGGCCGTTTCGAGCAAGCTGGCCTGAAGGTCATCGCTGCCCGCCTGGCCCAGCTGTCGCGCGCCGACGCCGAGCGTTTCTACGCCGTGCACAAGGAACGCCCCTTCTTCAAGGACCTGGTCGACTTCATGATCTCGGGTCCCGTGTTTGTGCAAGTTCTGGAAGGCGAAGACGCCATCCTGAAGAACCGCGACCTGATGGGCGCCACGGACCCCAAGAAGGCGGCTCCCGGCACCATCCGCGCCGACTTCGCCGACAGCATCGACGCCAACGCCGTGCACGGCTCGGACGCTCCGGAAACGGCCGCTGTCGAAGTCGCTTTCTTCTTCCCCGAAATCAACATCCACAGCCGTTGATTTTCGCGGAACTTCTGTTCTAGCTTTTTAGTGTTACCCAGGTCATGGAAACCGTCGAACGAATCAATCTGCTGGGGCTAGACGGCTCCGCCCTGTCCGAACTGGTCGGAAAGTGGGGCGGCAAGCCGTTTCGGGCTCGCCAGTTGCAGCGCTGGATGCACCAGCGCGGCGCCGATTCGTTCGACGCCATGACCGACCTGGCCCGCGATTTCCGCGGCCAGCTTGCGCAGCATTGCCGCATCGAGGCTTTGCCCGTCAACATCGAGCAGCGCTCGACCGACGGCACCCGCAAGTGGCTGTTCGATGTGGGGCAGGGCAATGCCATCGAGACCGTCTTCATTCCCGAGGACGACCGCGGCACGCTATGCATTTCCAGCCAGGCCGGATGCGTGGTGAACTGCCGCTTCTGCTCGACCGGGCACCAAGGCTTCAACCGCAACCTGAAGACCAGCGAGATCATCGGCCAACTGTGGTGGGCCAAGCGCGTGCTGGAGGCCGACATCGGCACCGCCCGCCTGGAAAGTGCCCGCGCTACCGAAGACACCCGCGTCATCAGCAACGTGGTCATGATGGGCATGGGCGAACCCCTGCTCAACTACGACCAGGTTCTGCCCGCGTTGCGCCTGATGCTGGACGACAACGCCTACGGCTTGTCGCGCCGCCGCGTCACCGTATCCACCTCCGGCGTGGTCCCCATGATGGACCGGCTGTCGCAGGACTGTCCCGTGGCGCTGGCCGTTTCGCTGCACGCACCGAACGATGCGCTGCGCGACGAGCTGGTGCCGCTGAACAAGAAGTACCCGCTGAAGGAGCTGCTGGCTGCTTGCGAACGCTATCTGGCGTTCGCCCCGCGCGACTTCATCACTTTCGAATACTGCATGCTGGACGGCATCAATGACACCGACCAGCACGCCAAGGAACTGATCCAAATTGCACGCCAGCTGCGCTGCAAGCTCAATCTGATTCCGTTCAACCCCTTTCCCGAGTCCGGCCTGAAGCGCTCGAACTCGGCGCGGGTGAAGGTGTTTGCCCAGCGTCTGATGGACGCCGGCATCATCACCACCGTGCGCAAGACCCGGGGCGACGATATCGATGCGGCCTGTGGCCAACTGGCCGGAGAAGTGCGCGACCGTACCCGGATCACCGAACGGAACGCCGCACAGCGCCAGACCATACCAATTAAACAGGTGCACGCATGACGCAGGATTTCGCTTCTGCAGTTTCAGAAACGCCCGCAGGCGCTGTGGGTGGCATCGGCTCGGCATTGCGCGCGCTGCGCCAGTCCAAGGGCTGGTCGCTCGACGAAGTGTCCAGCCGCATCAAGTTTTCCACGAAGCAGATCGAAGCCCTCGAAAACGAGCAATGGGCAAACCTGCCCACCGGCGTTTCGCTGCGAGGCCTGGTACGCAACTACGCGCGCCTGTTGGGCGCGGATTCGCAGGCCATCGTCGATTCGCTGGATCCCAAGGCGCGCGTCACCGGTCCGGTGAAGCTCAGCCCGGGCGCCCTGCATTCGGCGCACTCCATTCCCCAGTCCGGCGCCGACGACGAGCGCTCGTCGTCGACCTCCTGGGGCTGGCTCATCGCCATCGTGCTGGTGCTGGCCGCCGGCGTGGCGTATGCCTTCTGGCAAGGCTGGTTGCCGCAGCACTGGCTGCCGTCCGACTGGCTGCCGAAGTCGACCAAGTAACAACCCGGTTCCACCGATGCAAGAATCTTCTCTGCCTTGCCAGGATGCCCCGCCTCCCTCCGTGGGGGCGGCTGAGCGCCGCGCCACGCGTTCGGTGGCGGTGAAGTGGGGTGATCGCGTCGTGAAGATCGGCGGCGACGCTCCGGTCGTGGTCCAGTCCATGACCAACACCGACACGGCGGACGCCATCGCCACCGCGATTCAGGTCAAGGAGCTGGCTCAGGCCGGCTCCGAGCTCGTGCGCATCACCGTGAATACCCCGGAAGCCGCGCGCGAAGTCATCGCCATCCGTGAACAACTCGACCGCATGGGCGTGAACGTGCCGCTGGTCGGAGACTTTCATTACAACGGCCACAAGCTGCTGACGCAGTTTCCCGATTGCGCGCAAGCGCTGTCCAAGTACCGGATCAACCCGGGCAACATGGGCGGGGGCAAGCGGCGCGACGACAATTTCGCGCAGATGATCGAGGTGGCCTGCCGCTACGACAAACCGGTGCGCATCGGCGTGAACTGGGGCAGCCTGGACCACGAGCTGATGGCCCGCAAGATGGACGAGAACAAGCTGCGCGCCCAGCCCTGGGAAGCGCAGGCCGTGATGCGCGACGCGCTGGTCGTGTCTGCCATCAGCAATGCGCAGCGCGCCGAAGAACTCGGCCTGCGGCGCGACGCCATCATCCTGTCCTGCAAGGTCAGCCACGTGCAGGACCTGATCGCCGTGTATCGCGACCTGTCCGCGCGCTGTGACTACCCGCTGCATCTGGGCCTGACCGAAGCCGGCATGGGCAGCAAGGGCATCGTGGCTTCCACCGCCGCGCTGGCCGTGCTGATGCAGCAAGGCATCGGCGACACCATCCGTATTTCGCTCACGCCCGAACCTGGCGGCGACCGCAGCCGCGAGGCCATCGTGGCGCAGGAAATTCTGCAGACCATGGGGTTGCGCGCCTTCACGCCCATGGTCGTCGCCTGCCCGGGCTGTGGCCGTACCAGCAGCACGTTCTTCCAGGAACTGGCCGATAGCATCCAGACCTACCTGCGCCGCCAGATGCCGCTCTGGCGCGCCCAGTATCCCGGCGTCGAAAGCATGAACGTCGCGGTCATGGGCTGTGTGGTCAACGGGCCGGGCGAAAGCCGTCATGCCGATATCGGCATCAGCCTGCCGGGCACCGGCGAGGTACCCGCCGCGCCGGTGTTCGTGGACGGCGAACGCACGGTCACGCTCAAGGGCGACCATATCGCCGAAGAGTTCCAGGCCATCGTTGAAGACTACGTTGCGCGCCGCTATGGCGCGCCTGCCTCTCATTAAAGTAAGGGTGTGGTCGCTAGCGCGCTTGCCGGCGCGCGATGCGGCATGATCAAGATGACTCAAGCTTTCCAGAAAGTCGCCGCGATACGCGGCATGAATGATCTGTTGCCGGGGGCGAGCGCCCGCTGGGAGCAATTCGAGGAAATCGTGCGCGGCTGGCTGCGCGGCTACGGCTATCGCAATGTGCGTACGCCCGTGCTTGAGCATACGCGCCTGTTCGCGCGCGGCATCGGCGAAGTCACCGACATCGTCGAAAAAGAGATGTACACCTTCGCCGACGGGCCCGACGAAGAACTGCTGACCATGCGTCCTGAAATGACGGCTGGCATCGTGCGCGCGTCCATCGAACACAATCTGCTCTACGACCGCCCGCAGCGCGTCTATTCCATCGGTCCCGTGTTCCGCCGCGAGCGTCCGCAACGCGGCCGCTATCGCCAGTTCCATCAGATCGACGTCGAGGCCCTGGGCTTCGCCGGTCCCGACGTGGACGCCGAGCTCATCGTCATGCTGGCACGCCTGTGGAAGTTGCTGGGTCTGACCGATGTGCGCCTGGAACTGAATTCGCTGGGCCAGCCGGCCGAACGCGCCGCCCACCGCGCGGCGCTGATCGAGCACCTGGAAAAGCACCGCGACATCCTGGACGAAGATGGCCAGCGCCGCATGTACAGCAATCCCTTGCGCGTCCTGGACACCAAGAACCCCGCCATGCAGGAAATGGCTGACAGCGCGCCGCGCCTGTTCGACTTCCTGGGCGAGGAATCGCGCGCGCACTTCGATGGCATGTGCCAGCGCCTGACCGACGCCGGTATCGAGTACCGCCTGAATCCGCGCCTGGTGCGCGGGCTGGACTACTACAACCTGACCGTGTTCGAGTGGGTCACCGACCGCCTCGGCGCCCAGGGTACCGTGTGCGGCGGCGGCCGTTACGACGGCCTGATCGAACTGCTGGGTGGCAAGTCCGCACCCGCGGTGGGCTTCGCGATCGGCATGGAGCGCCTGCTGGATCTCTGGGAGCAGAGCGTGCAGGTCGAACAGCAAGCCGAGTGCGACGTCTATGTCGTGCACCAGGGCGAAGAGGCGCAACGCCTGGCCGCCCGGGTTGGCGAAGACCTGCGCGATGCCGGCCTGTCGGTCGTCGTGCATGCGGGTTCGGCAGGCTTCAAGTCGCAATTCAAGCGCGCCGACGCCAGCGGCGCCCGGGTTGCGGTTATTCTTGGCGCCGATGAAGTGGCCGCGCAGACGGCCAGCGTGAAGTTCCTGCGCGCCGACGCGCAGGGCGAAACGGCCCAACAGCAAGTCCCGTTGGCGGGATTGGCCGACGTATTGAATAACAAGGGTTAATGCATGGCATACGATCTGGAAGAACAGGAAAAACTCGACGCTATCAAGGCGTGGTGGGCGCGTTACGGCACGCTGGTGGTCACGCTGGTGGCGGCGGTTGCGCTGGCCTGGGGCGGCTGGTGGGGCTGGAAGGCCTATCAATCGCACCGCGCCAACCAGGCCATGGGTTACTTCGAAGCGCTGGAAGACGCGGCCCGCCTGGGCGGCGCCGATTCCTCGGTGCGCATCAAGACCGCCGCAGCCACGCTGCGCGAGCAATATCCGTCCACCGGATACGCCACGCGCGGCGCCCTGGTGGCAGCCCAGGCGCTGCAGGCCCAGAAGGATGACGCAGGCGCCCGCGAGCAGCTGGAATGGCTGGCCGCCCAGGGCAAGAACCCGTCCATGCAAGCCGTGGCGCGTTTGCGCCTGGCTGGCATGATGCTGGACCAGAAGCAATACGATGCCGCCTTGGCGCAACTGAACAATCCGCCGGCAGCCTTCGCCGCCTTGTTCGCGGATCGCCGCGGCGACATTCTCGCCGCGCAAGGCAAGCGCGAAGAAGCGCGCGCTGCGTGGCAAAGCGCCATTGATGGCCTGGGTACGGCCAATCCCCTGACCCAGGTTGTGCAACTGAAACTGGATGCCCTGAGCGGAGCGTGACTGTAATGCGTAAATTTGCACCTGGTCGTACGTGGCGTGGCGCCGTTTGCCTGGCGGGCTTGCTCGCCCTGGGCGGATGCGGCATGTTTTCCCATGATGACGGCCGCTACGATCCCGCGCCCCTGACCGAATACAAGGCCGGCATGTCCGTGCGCCAGGTCTGGAGCGTGTCGGTCGGCAGCGGCTCGGGACTGGGCTTTGCGCCCACCGTGCTGGGCGACGCCATCTATGCCGCCACGCCTGACGGTTCGGTCGGCAAGTTCGACCTGCAAAGCGGCCGCGCCATCTGGAAGGCCAGCGTCGACGGCAAGTTGTCCGCCGGCGCCGGCAGCGATGGCACCACCACCGCCGTGGCCTCGCCCAACGGCGACGTCATCGCCTTCGACGACACCGGCAAGGTGAAGTGGAAAGTCCGCGCCACCAGCGACGTGACCATCCCGCCCGTGGTGGGCTATGGCATCGTCGTGGTTCGCAGCGGCGACTACCGCATCCAGGCCTTCGACGCCAACAGCGGCGAACGCGTCTGGAACGTGCAGCGTCCGGGTCCCTCGCTGGCCCTGCGCAGCGTGTCGCAGATGGTCCTGGCCGAAGGCCTGGTCATTACCGGCCTGCCGGGCGGCAAGCTGATGGCCATCGCGTCCAACAGTGGTAACGTGCAATGGGAAGGCACCGTGGCGACGCCGCGCGGCGCCAGCGACCTGGAGCGCCTGACCGACGTGGTCGGCGCCCCTCGTATCGCGGGCAACCTGCTTTGCGGCGTGGCCTATCAGGGACGTATCGTTTGCTTCGACGTCACGGCCGGCGGCCGCCCGTTGTGGGCCAAGGACTTCTCCAGCGTCAGCGGCCTGTCGCTGGACGAGCGTTTCGCCTACGCGGCGGACCAGAACAGCGTGGTCAACGCGTTTGCGCTGGATAATGGCGGCAATGTCTGGAAGCAGGCAGCGCTGAAGAACCGCCAGGTCACCGCTCCGGCTATGCTGGGTGGCGCGCTGGCAGTGGGCGACCTGGATGGCTATGTGCATTTCCTGTCGCGCAGCGACGGCAGCCTGATGGCCCGCCTGTCGGTAGGTGGAGGCCCGGTGATTTCGCCGCCGCAGACCACTTCCCAGGGAGTGCTGATCCAGACGGGCAATGGCAACCTCGTCCTGATCGGCGCCAACTAAAACCTATAGAACAAAGCCTTACACCGTGTCTTTCAAGCCTGTCGTCGCCCTGGTCGGCCGTCCCAACGTTGGGAAGTCGACCCTATTCAACCGCCTGACGCGATCGCGCGCCGCGCTGGTGGCCGATTATTCCGGCCTGACCCGCGATCGCCATTACGGCGAGGGCAGGGTAGGCGAGATCCCCTTCATCGTCATCGATACCGGTGGTTTCGAACCCGTCGCCAAGGACGGCATCCTGCTGGAGATGGCTCGCCAGACCCGGCAGGCCATCGCCGAGGCCGACGTCGTGGTGTTCCTGGTGGATGCCCGCGCGGGCATCAATGCCCATGACCACGAAATCGCCCAGCTGCTGCGCAAATCCGGCCAGCAGCGCGTGCTGCTGGCGGTGAACAAGGCGGAAGGCATGGGCGCCGGCTCGGCCATCTCCGAATTCCATGAACTCGGATTGGGCCAGCCCTATCCCATCTCGGCTGCGCACGGCGACGGTATCGTCGACCTGATCGAACTGGCCCTGCAGGACCTGGCCGAGCCGCCCGCGGAAGAAGAGTCGCCCGAAGAGGGCGAGCACGACCACCGCATCAAGCTGGCCATCGTCGGCCGTCCCAACGTGGGCAAGTCCACGCTCATCAACACCTTGATGGGCGAAGAGCGCGTGATCGCGTTCGACATGCCGGGCACGACCCGCGACGCCATCGAAATCGACTTCGAGCGCGATGGCCGTCGCTATACGCTGATCGACACCGCAGGCCTGCGCAAGCGCGGCAAGGTGTTCGAGGCGGTCGAGAAATTCTCCGTCATCAAGACGCTGCAGGCCATCGAGGCCAGCAACGTCGTGCTGCTGATGCTGGACGCGCAAACCGAAATCTCCGAGCAGGACGCCCACATTGCCGGCTTCGTGCTGGAAACGGGGCGCGCCGTGGTCGTGGCCATCAACAAGTGGGATGGCCTGGACGGCGAAGCCAAGGAACGCATCGAACGCGAGTTCCAGCGCAAACTGCGTTTCCTGTCTTTTGCGCGCATGCATACCATTTCGGCCCTGCGCGGGCAGGGCGTGAAGCCCCTGCTCAAGTCCATCAACGCGGCGCATGCCGCGGCGTTCGCCAAGCTGTCCACGCCCAAGCTGACGCGCGAGCTGCAGACCGCGGTCGAGCAGCAACAGCCGCCTCGCAAGGGCATATTCCGTCCGAAGATGCGCTATGCGCATCAGGGCGGGCAGAACCCGCCGCTGGTCGTCATCCACGGCAACGCGCTGGACGCTATTCCGGATTCGTACCGTCGCTATCTGGAAACGCGCTTCCGCAATGCGTTCGACCTGGCCGGCACGCCGCTGCGCATCGAATTCAAGTCTTCGCACAACCCCTACGCGCAGGAAAACTGATCCATGAGCCGCTTCTGGAGTCCCGTGGTCGGGACGCTCAGTCCGTATGTGCCGGGCGAGCAGCCCAAGCTTCAGAATCTGGTCAAGTTGAACACCAACGAGCATCCCTACGGCCCGTCGCCCAGGGTGCTCGACGCGATCCGCTCGGCCTGCGATGACACGCTGAAGCTCTATCCGGACCCTGCGTCCGACCGTCTGCGGCAGACCATCGCCGGCACGGTCGGCGTGCAGCCCGGCCAGGTCTTCGTGGGCAACGGCTCCGACGAGGTGCTGGCGCATGTGTTCCTGGCGTTGTTGAAGCATGAGCGTCCGTTGCGCTTTCCGGACATCACCTACAGCTTCTATCCGGTCTACTGCGGCCTGTACGGCATCCAGTACGAAACGGTGCCGCTGACGTCCGACTTCCGCATCGACGTCGAGGACTATCTGCCAGGCCGCAATGGGCAGGCAGGCGCCATCATCTTCCCGAATCCCAATGCCCCCACCGGCCGCGCCCTCGGCGTGGCGGAAGTCGAACGCATCGTCGCCGGCAACCCCGACTCGGTCGTCGTGGTGGATGAGGCCTATGTGGATTTTGGCGGAGAGTCCGTCATTCCTTTGGTGGACCGCTACGACAATCTGCTGGTCGTGCAAACGCTGTCCAAGTCGCGTTCGCTGGCAGGCTTGCGCGTCGGTTTCGCAGTGGGCAGCGCCGAGCTCATCGATGGACTTGAGCGTGTAAAGAACAGTTTCAACTCCTATCCCATCGATCGCCTCGCATCGGCGGGCGCGGTGGCGGCCATGGAAGACGTGGAGTACTTTGAGCAAACGCGCCAGGCCGTGATCGAAACCCGGTCGCGGATGACGGCGGCTCTGGAATCGCTGGGCTTCGAGGTGCTGCCTTCGGCCGCGAATTTCGTGTTCGCGCGGCACCCCTCCAAGGACGCTGCGGATCTGGCTGCCGCCTTGCGCGAACGCAGCATCATCGTGCGCCATTTCCGCCAGGAACGCATCGACCAGTTTTTGCGTATTACCGTGGGCACCGACGAGCAGTGCGAACTGCTGCTGAAGGCGCTTGCGGAGGTCTTGCAGGCTTGAGCGGCGGCAGCTTTCCAATCGGAAAACTCTGGTGTCACTTTTGCTTCCCGGCCAAGTAGCACGGGCCGGGAAAACCCTGTAGAGTACAAGTTTCGGCGTATGCCACCAGTACAGAAGTACGCCACCACTCAATAACAAACAAATGGAGCCTGGCCAATGAGCAATAAAGGGCAAACTCTGCAAGATCCGTTCCTGAACACGCTGCGCAAGGACCATGTGCCCGTGTCGATCTACCTGGTGAACGGCATCAAGCTTCAAGGGCAAATCGAATCCTTCGACCAGTACGTGGTGCTGCTGCGCAATACGGTCACGCAAATGGTCTACAAGCATGCCATTTCGACCGTCGTTCCCGCGCGTGCCGTGAATTTTCAGGTGGAAGTCCCTGCTGAGTAATCTCGCTCCAGCTTTACCTTTTATTGCCCGCCGGACGGTACTCGTCGGCGGGCATTTTCGCTTTGGCTCCAATATGGTGCATGTATGCGCGCTCTGATTATCAGCGTGGATCTGGGAGATCCGGACTTCGCGGCCCATGCCGAGGAATTCGCCATGCTGGCCAAGGGCGCTGGCGCGGAAGTCGTCGGCACCTTGACGGCTCGGCGCGACCGGCCCGACGCCAAATTCTTCATCGGTTCAGGCAAGGCCGATGAGGGCGTGGCGATGGCCCAGGCCTTGCTGGCCGACATCGTCCTTTTCGACCAGCCGCTGTCCCCCGCTCAGCAACGCAACCTGGAACGCGCGTTCAATCTGCGCGTGGTGGACCGGGTTGCCCTCATCCTCGACATCTTCGCGCTGCGCGCGAAGAGCCACGAAGGCAAGCTCCAGGTCGAACTGGCGCAACTGCAGCATCTGGCCACACGCCTGACCCGCATGTGGAGCCACCTGGAACGGCAGCGCGGCGGTATCGGCATGCGCGGGCCAGGTGAGGCCCAGCTCGAAATGGACCGACGCATCATCGGCGCCAAGGTCAAGGTGCTGCGCGAGCGGCTGGACCGGGTCGAACGCCAGCGCGTGACCCAGCGTCGGGCGCGCGCCCGTGGCGGCGCGTTGTCGGTGTCGCTGGTCGGCTACACCAACGCCGGCAAGTCCACCTTGTTCAATGCCCTGACGCGCGCCGACAGCTACGCCGCTGACCAGCTGTTCGCCACCCTGGATACGACCACGCGCCGCATCTGGATCGAAGGGGCGGGTTCGGTGGTGGTGTCCGACACGGTCGGATTCATCCGCGACCTGCCTCACGGCCTGATCGCGGCATTCCGCGCCACCCTGGAAGAAACCGTGCATGCCGATCTGCTGCTGCATGTGGTCGATGCCGCCAGCCCGCAGCGCGACGAGCAGATTTTCGAGGTGAACAAGGTCCTGGCCGAAATCGGCGCGGCCTCGATTCCCACCATTCTGGTCTACAACAAGATAGATCTGGCCGGACTGGAGCCAAGGGTGGAACGCGATGCACATGGTACGATTGCGCGAGTATTTGTAAGCGCCACCGAGCGCGCCGGTTTGGATGCGTTGCGCGGGGCAATTGCGGAAACCGGACAGATTGTGGGAAACAATGCCGCGAATTATCAAACTCTTCAATCTGAATGACCCCGGCTGGGGTCGTGGGAACAACAATGGCTCCGAGCCGCCGCCCAAGCGGCCTCAAGGCAGCGGAGACGGCCCTCCCGACCTGGACGAGGTCTGGCGCGATTTCAACAATCGCATCGGATCGCTGTTCGGGCGCAAGGGCGGGGGCGGCAATAACCGCCCTGGCAACCGTGGCGGCATGACGCCGCCATCGCCGCGTGGTGCGCGCATCGGCCTGGGGGTGATCGCCCTGGTCGCGGCCGGCATCTGGCTGGCCAGCGGTTTCTACATCGTGCAAGAAGGCCAGGTCGCGGTTGTGACACAGTTCGGCAAGTACAAGTCGACGTCGCAAGCCGGTTTCCAATGGCGCATGCCGTATCCCATCCAGAGCCACGAAATGGTCAACGTGTCGCAGCTGCGCACGTTCGAGGTCGGCTTCCGCGGCGGCGCGCGCAACAAGGTCTTGCCCGAAGCGCTGATGCTCACGACGGACGAGAACATCGTCGATATGCAGTTCGTCGTCCAGTACCGCCTGCGTGCAGACGGCGCGCCCGATTACCTCTTCATGACGCGCGACCCCGATGAATCGGTCCGTCAGGCGTCGGAGACGGCCATGCGTGAAGTCGTGGGCAAGCAGTCGATGGACTTCGTGCTCTACGAGGGCCGCACCACGGTCGCCACGCAGGTGCAGACCCTGATGCAGCAGATCCTGGACCGCTACCAGACCGGCGTGCAGGTCAGCACCGTCGCCATCCAGAACGTGCAGCCGCCCGAACAGGTGCAGGCCGCGTTCGACGACGCCGTCAAGGCAGGCCAGGACCGCGAGCGCCAGATCAACGAAGGCCAGGCCTACGCCAACCAGGTCGTGCCGCTGGCCAGTGGCCAGGCGTCCCGCATGACCGAACAGGCTGAAGGCTACAAGGCCAAGGTCGTCGGCGATGCCCAGGGTAATACCTCGCGCTTCACCAGCATCCTTGGTGAATACGAGAAGTCGCCGGCGGTCATGCGCCAGCGCATGTATCTGGAAAGCATGCAGGAAATCTTCACGCGCGCCAGCAAGGTCATGGTCGACACCAAGAGCAACAACAACATGTTGTATCTGCCCCTGGACAAGATCATGCATCTGGCCGCTCAGGACGCCAGCAAGTCCGGTGTCGCCGGTTCGGGTTCGCCCACGCTCGCCAGCCCGCCCGCCCAGTCGCCGGCGCGCGGCAGCGCCGCGCCGGTGCCTCAGTCTTCCGGCAGCAGCAATAGCAACACGCTGCCCCGCGACCGTACGTCGCGCTAACCCGGAGGAGTCCTGATCATGCAACGTCTCATGCCTATCCTGGTCGGCCTGCTCATCGTGCTGGCCGCCCTTTCTTCCTGCGTCTTCGTCGTGCGCGAGCGCGACTACGCCCTGGTGTTCTCGCTGGGTGAAGTGCGCAAGACCATCAACGAACCCGGCCTTTACTTCAAGGCGCCGCCTCCGTTCCAGAATGTCGTGACGCTCGACAAGCGCATTCTGACCATCGAAACCAACGAAGCCGAACGCATCCAGACTTCCGAAAAGAAGAACCTGCTGATCGATTCGTACGTCAAGTGGCGCATTGCGGATCCGCGCCAGTACTACGTGTCCACCGGCGGCAATGAGCGCGTGGCGCAGGAGCGCCTGCAGGCGCTGATCCGCGACGCACTGAACGCCTCGGTCAACGTGCGTACGGTGCGCGACGTGGTTTCGACCGAACGCGACAAGATCATGGCCGAGATCCTGACCAACGTCGCCAAGCGCGCCGAGCCCTTGGGCGTGCAGATCGTCGATGTGCGCCTGCGCCGCATCGAGTTTGCGCCGGAGATTTCGGAATCGGTGTATCGCCGCATGGAAGCGGAGCGTACGCGCGTCGCCAACGAGCTGCGTTCCATCGGTGCCGCCGAAGGCGAAAAGATCCGCGCCGAAGCCGACCGCCAGCGTGAAGTGATCGTGGCCCAGGCCTACGCCAAGGCCCAGGGCATCATGGGCGAGGGCGACGCCGCGGCTGCTGCGATCTATTCGCAGGCCTATGGCAAGAACCCGCAGTTCTACACGTACTACAAGAGCCTGGAAGCCTACCGCGCTTCGTTCTCGAAGCCGGGTGACGTGCTGGTCGTTGACCCCAGCTCCAGCTTCTTCCAGTTCATGAAGGATCCCACCGGCGACGCGCTGGCGCCGGTCACCGTGCCGGCCAAGTGATGCGGCTGCGGTAACGCGGAACGAAAAGCCCCTTGGATTTCCAAGGGGCTTTTTGCTGGCGGTTGCGGCGGTTGGCTCGTCGTTGTGCAATAAGGGACGGTTGCTTGCCCAGGGCAGGTCCGGGTGGCGCTCGCCGCTGAACCATGTACAATACCCCGTAAGCTAGAAAACATTCCGCAGCGGCTGAGCGGGCTTACGCCCCCTCAGCCGCTTTTTCGTTTGGGCGACGCCCATGCATCATTTGGCGTTATTCAGGTAAACATTCATGGGTAACTGGTTGCTGCCCGAGAGCCTTGCCGACGTACTTCCGGCAGAGGCCCGGCGCATCGAGGAATTGCGCCGCGAACTTCTCGATCTGTATCGCACTTACGGTTTCGAGCTGGTCGCGCCGCCCCTGGTCGAATACATCGATTCATTGCTGTCTGGCACCGGCAGCGATCTGGATCTGCGCACCTGTAAGCTGGTCGACCAACTGTCTGGTCGCACGCTGGGCGTGCGCGCCGACATGACTCCTCAGGTCACGCGCATCGACGCGCACTTGTTGAACCGCGCCGGCGTTACCCGTCTGTGCTATTGCGGCAACGTGCTGCATGCCCGCCCGGCGGACCTGCTGTCCAGCCGCGAGTTGCTGCAGATCGGCGCCGAGATCTACGGCCATGCCGGCTTCGAGGCCGACCTGGAGATCATCCAGCTGGTGCTGGAAACGGTGGCGATCGCCGGCGTGCGCAACCCGCGTCTGGATCTGTGCCATCCGGGCGTGCTGCGCGCGCTGCTGGAATCCGATCCGGCGGCCGCGGCCTTGTCGCAGGACGTCATCCTGCTGATGCGCGAGAAGGACGTCCCGGGGTTGGGCGAATTGGCTGAGCGGGCTCCCGGCCTGCGTACAGAGACCCTGAAGGCCCTGCAATTGCTGCCCAAGCTGTACGGCGGGCCGGAAGTGCTGAAGGAAGCGCGCCGCGAACTGCCCTTGTTGCCGGGCGTGGTGGCGGCTCTGGACGCGCTGCAGTTGGTGGTGGACGCCATGCCCAATGTGGCTTTCGGCGTGGACTTGGCCGACGTGGGTGGCTATGGCTACCATTCCGGCGTGAAGTTCGCGCTGTATGCCGAAGGCTGGCGCGATGCGCTGGTCAGCGGCGGCCGTTATGACGATGTCAGCCGTGCGTTTGGCCGGGCCCGTCCCGCCACCGGCTTCAGTCTTGATTTACGCAAGCTGGCGGCGGGTTTGCCGCCGGCGGAAAGGGCGCGTGCGGTTCGCGCGCCTTGGGGGCAAGCCCCCGCCCTGACCGAGGCGGTGCGCCGCCTGCGCCGGTCGGGGGAAATTGTCGTTCAGGTATTGCCCGGTCACGAGCAGGATCAGGACGAATTCGTTTGCGATCGCGAGCTGGCGCTGCAGGATGGCGCCTGGACGGTCAGAACGCTGTGACTAACTCCCTCTCGGCAACGAGAGGGCCCGCGGGGAGATTTCCGGATTTCCCGAGAAACTCGATATTGATTCGTAACATGAGCAAGAACGTAGTCGTAATCGGCACCCAGTGGGGTGACGAGGGCAAGGGCAAGATCGTCGACTGGCTGGCGGAATCCGTCCAGGGCGTGGTCCGCTTCCAAGGCGGTCACAATGCCGGCCATACGCTGTGGATCAACGGCAAGAAGACGATTCTTCGCCTGATCCCGTCGGGCATCATGCATCCTGGCGTCACCTGCTTCATCGGCAACGGCGTCGTGCTGTCCCCCGAAGCCCTGCTCAAGGAAATCGAAGAGCTTGAGGCCGCCGGTCTGGACGTGCGTTCGCGCCTGCAGATTTCCGAAATCTGCCCGCTGATCCTGCCGTACCACGTTGCCATCGACAAGGCGCGCGAAGCGCGCAAGGGCGACGGCAAGATCGGCACGACCGGTCGCGGCATCGGTCCTGCGTACGAAGATAAGGTCGCCCGCCGCGCGCTGCGCGTGCAGGACCTGTTCAATCCCGCGCTGTTCGACGAAAAGCTCGCCGAGGTGCTGGATTACCACAACTTCGTGCTGACCAAGTACCTGGGCGCCGAGGCGGTTTCCGCCAATGAAGTGCGCGACCAGGCCATGGCGCTGGCTCCGGCCATCGCCCCGATGGTCAAGGACGTGTCGAGCAACCTGTACGCCATGCAACAGGAAGGTAAGCGCCTGTTGTTCGAGGGCGCGCAGGGCGCATTGCTGGACGTGGACCACGGTACCTATCCCTTCGTCACCAGCAGCAACTGCGTTGCTGGCGCGGCCTCGGCCGGCGCAGGCGTCGGTCCGCAGCAACTGGACTACGTCCTGGGTATCACCAAGGCCTACACGACGCGCGTCGGATCGGGTCCGTTCCCCACGGAGCTGGTCGATGAGATCGGTACCCGCCTGGCCACGATCGGCAAGGAATTCGGTTCCGTCACGGGCCGTCCGCGTCGTTGCGGCTGGTTCGACGGCGCGGCGCTCAAGCGCTCGGTCCGCCTGAACGGCATCACCGGCCTGTGCATCACCAAGCTGGACGTGCTGGACGGCCTGGAAACCATCCAGCTGGGCGTCGGCTATCGCGTCAACGGCGAGTTCCGCGATGTGCTGCCTTACGGCGCGCATGCTGTGGCGCAGGCGCAACCGGTGCTGGAAGAACTGCCGGGCTGGAGCGAATCCACCGTCGGCATCACCGAGTACGACAAGCTGCCCGAGGCGGCCCGTCGCTACCTGGAGCGCGTGGCCGAAGTCTGCGGCGTCCCGATAGATCTGGTGTCGACCGGTCCCGACCGCAACGAAACCATTGTGCTGCGTCATCCCCTGAAGGGCTGACATCGGGTTATTATTCGCAAGGCCGCCGCCGGTCTCATACCGGCGGCGGCCTTTTCGTATTTATTAAGCAGGAGATGCTTGCCTATGAGCACGCCGACCAATGATGACAGCCATCTGTGGGTGACGTGGGACGACTACAACCGCCTGATCGAGCGCCTTACCTTGCAGGTGCATCAATCGGGTTGGAAGTTCGACAAGATTCTTTGTCTGGCGCGCGGCGGCATGCGCGTTGGTGATGTTATGTCCCGTATTTTTGATGTGCCGCTGGGTATCCTGGCCACGAGCAGCTATCGCGAAGCGGCCGGCACCAAGCAAGGCGACATGGATATCGCCCAGTTCATCACCATCACGCGCGGCACGTTGTCCGGGCGGGTGTTGCTGGTGGACGACATGGTCGATACCGGCAAGACCTTCAACAAGGTCTTCGATCACCTGAAGAGCCAATTCGCCGACATCACCGAACTGCGCAGCGCGGTGCTGTGGTGGAAGGGCCATTCCCAGGCGACGCCGGATTACTACGTCGACAAGCTGCCGACCAATCCCTGGATTCATCAGCCTTTCGAAGACTACGACAGCCTGCGTCCGCATCAGCTCGAGGCCTGGATCCGCAAGGGTTCCAAGAGCTGAGCTTGCTTTTCCGGCGGGAGAGGGCATTCTGGCTGCCCAGGGCGCCAGACTGTCCCCCCAGTAGTCAAAATGGCCATGACCATGCTAGAATCGCTGGTTATCGCTAAACCGAACTTGGCTTGTTACTCTCTGGGTAGTCTTTGGGTAACGGAAACAGCCAGCGGAAATCCAGGATGGGATCTGCGGTTCAGGGCTGCCAGGCGGCACTGAAGCCAGCGTCCGGCCCCTGGGTTGCGCTTTCAAGGTTCCCCGTTCGCGGTATCTGTCTCTGTTGGTATGATTTTGGTATCGACGAGGCCGTTTACGCGTACCTGGACCCGCGCAGCGTTGCTGGTAAGCAAGCCAGGTTTGTCATCAACTTTTGTTACCCTACAAGCAGGCCAATCACTTTATGCCTATCGTTCGACTGAAGGAAAACGAACCGTTTGAAGCCGCTCTGCGCCGCTTCAAGCGCACCATCGAAAAGACCGGTTTGCTCACCGAGCTGCGTTCGCGCGAGTTCTATGAGAAGCCCACGGCTGAGCGCAAGCGCAAGCACGCCGCCGCTGTGAAGCGCCACTACAAGCGCATCCGTAGCCAACAACTGCCCCCGCGCCTGTATTGATTTTTGATTCCCGAATCTATTGATTCCAGAATCATTCATCCAGGATTTGCTCGCCCGAGTCGACGTCGTCGACATAGTCGGGCGATACGTGCAGTTGAGAAAGGGCGGGGCCAACTTGCTTGGCCTGTGCCCTTTTCATAACGAAAAAAGTCCCTCGTTCACTGTCAGCCCCACCAAGCAGTTCTATCACTGTTTTGGTTGCGGAGCGCACGGCAGCGCCATCACCTTCCTGATGGAACACACGGGCGCCAGTTTCCCCGATGCCGTGCGCACGCTCGCGGCATCGGCGGGAATGACGGTCCCCGAAGAAAACCGCAGTCCACGCCAGCAGCAGGAATCCGCGCGCCGCAAGGCCGAGGAATCCCGCCACACGCAGGTGCTGGATGCCGCTCAGGCCCATTACCTCAAGCAGTTGCGGGCATCGCCCGCGGCGATCCGCTATTTGAAGCAGCGCGGCCTGACGGGTGAAATCGCGGCCCATTTCGGCCTGGGCTGGTCGGGCACCGACCGCCACGGCTTGTCCCAAGTCTTCCCGACCTATGAGGACCCCGTCCTGGTCGAGTCCGGGTTGGTCATCGAATCCGAGGACGGGCGCCGCTACGACCGCTTCCGGGAACGGGTCATGTTTCCGATCCGCAATGCGCGGGGCAGTCTTATCGGATTCGGTGGCCGCATCATCGGCAAGGGCGAGCCCAAGTACCTGAATTCGCCGGAAACCCCGCTGTTCTCCAAGGGGCATGAGCTCTACGGGCTGTGGGAGGCGCGCCTGGCCATACGCCAGGAAGGTCAGGTCATTGTGGTCGAAGGCTACATGGACGTGGTCGGCCTGGCCCAGCAAGGCATCGCCAACGCGGTGGCGACGCTGGGTACGGCCACCACGCCGGACCATGTCAAGAAGCTGTTGCGTGCCAGCGATAAGGTTATCTTCAGTTTCGACGGCGACGGCGCCGGCCGGCGTGCCGCATGGCGCGCCTTGCAGGCCTGTCTGCCGGTGCTGCGCGACGATATTGCGATCCGCTTCCTGTTCCTGCCCTCGGAGCACGATCCCGACTCGTACGTGCGCGAACTGGGCGCGGAAGCCTTCCGCGCATGCCTGGGGGACGCCGTGGCGCTCTCCCGCTTCCTGCTGGATGAGTTGGCTTCGCGGCACAACATGAACGAAGCCGAAGGGCGTGCCAGTTGCCTGCACGAAGCCAAGCCCTTGCTGGCCGCCATTCCCGAATGCGCACTGCGCGTGCAGATCGAGCGGGAAATGGCCAAGTTGGTTCAACTGACGCCTGAGGAAATGGCTCAGGTGCTGGCTCAGCAGCCCGCCAAGCCCTTTGCGCCCGCGGCCAAATCGGGCGCGGCCGGAGGGGATGCCGGCGCGGCCGCAGCATCCGGGCGGGAGCATGAACCCGGCCATTCAGACATGGGCTACGACTTCGCCGGTCACGATTTTCATGACATTCCGGCCGATGAGTCCGATTACGCGGACCAGGTCCATCTGCCGTCCCAGGGTTCCGACTTTGGCGGCGGAGGCGGTCAGCGCAGCGGCGGCAAACAGGAATGGAAGGGCAAAAGCGACTGGAAGGGCAAGGGCGACTGGAAAGGCGGCAAAGGCAACTGGAAAGGCAAGCGCGACAACGACGTTGGCGGATTTGAAGGCCGCCGCACCATGCCTTCGCTGGCCAAACGCCTGCTGGGCCTGCTGCTGGCGCACCCTGAGCTGGTTGACTCCATGGGCGACCAGCAGCTTGAAGTCATCGACCATGGTCCCCATCTAGGTCTTGTAAGAGACTTGATCATGCTGGCGCAATCCAGCGGCGCCCGTCATGTCGGCGCGCTGCTGGAGGCGGCGGATCCGGATTCGGATCTGGCCACCGTGCTGAAGGGGCTGCGGGCCGATATCCTGTCTCAGGAAGACCTGCCGGACCCGCAAACGGAATGGGACGATGCCTTGAGGCGCATCGAGTTCGATTCGGCCAAGCTGGAGATCGCCAAACTCGCTGCGGCGGGGTTGACCACGGAAGAAGCGCGCAAGCGCTATCTGGAGCTTTCCAGCCGCATGGCCGTGCTGAAAGGTGCCGGTGTGCGCTAAATGCGCTAAAATCAAAGGTTGTCCGCCGGCATAGCGCATTTTTGGCCGGTGGAGCTGGGGCAGGCAGTTGTTTGTGCGGCGCGGTACCCGTTGCGGGGCGCCGAACTTAAACAAGGCTTTGGCCTGGTGAGCTCGCGAATTGAGGTATGTGCAGTCGATTTCTGCTTAATTCTTGCTGAATTTGGTAGTAATCCTGGTGCTGCAATCCGTGAGCAATACGAAATGCGTCTGGCAGACGGAATCTATTCCGGATGCTGGAATCTAATGGATGTATAGGGTTTGACGCGGGACCTGCGATCCGGACGCGGCGGGCGCTCCAGAAATGGAACGCCAGGCGCGCAACGGCAGAAATAAAAGCGGATGCGCGCGTCAAATTTGTTACATAGTTAATTAATATAGCTGAGCGGTGAATCAAGCAGTTCGGCGGCGGTCGTTTCCGCGTAGCGTTAGTGGTTTGGGTGCTGTGTCTACTCAGCTGCTTGGGGCCAAGGCCCGATAAGCAAGCAAAGCCTATTTATAGGCAGACAGCCCCCCCGACGCGCGCAAGCCCCCGCAGGATGAGGCCATGCACGCAACGCGCAAGTACGGTATCGCACCGGAACGGCGCCAAGCGGGCTCGCAAGAGCCAGCGCTGCGAACAACGCAGCCGTGTGGTCTCCGCCGATTCACCAGTTTTACCCGTATAACCGCCGTGTTGGGCTGCCCGTCCAAGGCGGCTTCATGCGGTGCAACATGCCCGAACGGGTTGCGACGACCACGGAAGCGACTATGACCAAATCCACCGGCAAATCCTCCTCTGCAATTGATGCGGCCGAAACCAAGGCCACCACGGCCAAGCGCGTCGTAAGCATGGCAGCGGAAAAGGCGCCCGCCAAGACGGCGGTGAAGGTCGCCAAGCCCGCCGCCAAGAAGGCGACCAAGGCTGCCGCGGCTGACAAGCCCGAGAAGGTGACGAAGGCTCGCGCCAAGAAGGCCGAAGACAAGCTCGCCGACCTCGTGGGCAGCGCGCGCCCCGTGCCCAGCGGACGCCGCCCGGGCCGTCCCGCCAAGAACGCCAACAATGATGCCGACGGCTTCGACGATTCGATGGACGGCGAGGGCGAAGTCCTGCCCGATCTGAAGCCGCCCAAGCGCGGCGGCAAGCGCGGCAAGGCCGATCCCAAGGATCTGATCGCCCGCGGCCCCGTCACGCCCGAAGAATACGAAGCGCGCCGCAACCGCCTGAAGCAGCTGATCAAGCTGGGCAAGGACCGCGGCTACCTGACCTACGGCGAAATCAACGACCATCTGCCTGACGACCTGGTCGACGCGGAAGCGATCGACGGCATCATCAGCACGTTCAGCGACATGGGCATTGCGGTCTACGACCAGGCGCCCGATGCCGAAACGCTGCTGATGAGCGAAAACGCGCCGGTGGCCTCCAACGACGACGACGTCGAAGACGAAGCCGAAGCCGCGCTGACCACCGTGGACTCCGATTTCGGCCGCACCACCGATCCCGTGCGCATGTACATGCGTGAAATGGGCTCCGTGGAACTGTTGACGCGCGAAGGCGAAATTGAAATCGCCAAGCGCATCGAAGACGGCCTGAAGCACATGGTCATGGCCATCTCGGCCTGCCCGACCACGATCAACGAGATCCTGGCCCACATCCTGCGCGTGCGCGAAGGCCAGGCCCAGATCGACGAAGTGGTCGACGGCCTGGTCGATCCGGAAGACGGCGAAGAGTACGCCGGCGCCGGCGTCACCGCCGAGGAAGACGAAGGCGACGACGGCCCCGCAGGCGGCATGTCCAGCAAGCAGCTGGAAGACCTGCGCGTGAAGGCCCTGGCGAAGTTCGACGAAGTCGGCAAGCAGTTCGAAAAGATGCGCCACTCGTACGAGAAGGACGGCTACAAGTCGGACGTCTACGTGCGCGCCCAGGAATCCATCCAGAACGAACTGATGGGCATCCGCTTCACGGCCAAGATGGTCGAGAAGCTGGCGGATACGCTGCGCCAACAGGTCGAGGAAGTGCGCCAGCTCGAGCGCGCCGTCCTGCACACGTGTGTGGACCGTGCCGGCATGCCGCGCACGCACTTCATCAAGGTGTTCCCGGGCAACGAAACCAACATGCAGTGGGTCGTCGATGAAGTGGCTGCCGGCCACCCGTACGCCGAAACGCTGGAGCGCCAGATTCCCGCCGTTCAGGAACTGCAGCAGAAGCTCATCGACCTGCAAACGCGCGTCGTGCTGCCGCTGAAGGACCTGAAGGACGTCAACAAGCGCATGGCCACTGGCGAAGCCAAGGCTCGCAAGGCCAAGCGCGAAATGACCGAGGCCAACCTGCGCCTGGTGATCTCGATCGCCAAGAAGTACACGAACCGCGGCCTGCAGTTCCTGGACCTGATCCAGGAAGGCAACATCGGCCTGATGAAGGCCGTGGACAAGTTCGAATACCGCCGCGGCTACAAGTTCTCGACCTACGCGACCTGGTGGATCCGTCAGGCCATCACGCGTTCCATCGCCGACCAGGCGCGCACCATCCGTATCCCGGTTCACATGATCGAAACGATCAACAAGATGAACCGGATCAGCCGCCAGATCCTGCAGGAAACCGGCGCCGAGCCGGATCCCGCGACCCTGGCGCAGAAGATGGACATGCCCGAGGACAAGATCCGCAAGATCCTGAAGATCGCCAAGGAACCGATCTCCATGGAAACGCCCATCGGTGACGACGACGACTCGCATCTGGGTGATTTCATCGAAGACACGTCCACCCTGGCGCCTTCCGACGCGGCCTTGCACGGTTCGATGCGCGATGTGGTCAAGGAAGTGCTAGACTCTCTCACCCCGCGTGAAGCCAAGGTTCTGCGCATGCGTTTCGGTATCGAAATGAGCACGGACCAGACCCTGGAAGAAGTGGGCAAGCAATTCGACGTCACGCGCGAGCGCATTCGCCAAATAGAGGCGAAAGCACTGCGCAAGCTGCGTCACCCCAGCCGGGCCGATAAGCTGAAGAGCTTCCTGGAAGGGCAGTAATCGTTTTTAGGGCCTCTAGCTCATGCCTGGTTAGAGCAGCGGACTCATAATCCGTTGGTGCCGAGTTCGACTCTCGGGGGGCCTACCAAGTAATGGCGCGGGTTTGCGGGTGGTTCACGCAACCCGCGCTTTTCTTTTGTCGTGGCCTGTAAGCAGTACCAGGTCGTACTCAGCCACTTCGATCAGCAGCCGGATTTCCCCGCGGCCGTGGATTGGAGAACGTACCAACTTGAATCGGGGAGGCAGGCCGCCGGGGCTGCCGGACCTGCACTATTTCAGCGGAATCGAGCTTGCGACCACCTTTGCACCGTCAGTGGTTAGGTGGCCGATGTCCCAGGTCGTGAAGCTTGTTGGGTCATCGTTCGTTCTGACCAGGCACCCGTCACTGTTGCACAGGCTATCGAAGGCCGAAACGTAGGTGATGTTCTCGATCTTGCTGATTTCGCGCAGAGCTGCATCAATACCCTGAATCATCGGGAGCAGCGATGTCGACAACCTTTGTGGCGTTGATTGCGCGAGCGCACCGTTTTTCCAAGTTTTAAGGACCAAGGTGGGCAAGTTCTCCGGCCATCGCGGGGCAGGGCCAACAAGGATTACCTCTTTGGCACCAGACTCCTTTACCGTTTGAATGGTATGAATAAGAGCGTTGCGCTCCGCGGAATCTTTCGCCCAGTCCTGAGTGTATTGATCCCAGACCGCAAACATCACCACAGCGGCGTTGGGGTGCTTCTTGATCAACGACAGGGTGAATTCATTGCTCGCTCTGCAGCTGTCATATTGGCTGTCCAGCAATGGAGGGCAACTATTGCGGGTCGTCTGTGCGATCGTGTACTGGTCGCCAAGGATCGCCAGAACGCCGGGATAAAGGCGAGCGGCGTACGAGTCGCCCCACACGATCATGGACTTGCTCGCACCTTGATCCAGCAATTCATAGCACTGCCGATCGAAGGCGGAACCGCCGTCTTTTGCGGTGAGCCAGCACGCCGGGTATCTGGCGTCCCCTTCGTAGGAATAGGTGTACGTGGCGACGGCTTGCAGTGCGTCGGGAAGGCGCGAAGGCGCGCCTTGACTAGCGACAGCTTGAACCCCAACCGCGCCTGCGATAGCGAGCATTCCCCCTAGAAGGGGGACGGCAACTCGCGGACGCACGAATGTGCGGAAGTTCTTCTCGATCAAGTGATAGGTCAGCGCCGCAAGCAAGACGCTTGCCAGGGCAAGCGACACCCTTGTTTCCGTCGTAATGCCCGGGTCCAGCAGCTTGCCGATTGAGAGCAGTGGCCAATGCCAGAGGTACAGCGGATAGCTGATAAGGCCAATGTAAACCAACGCGCGGTTGGCCAGGATCGCTTGTCCTAGCCTCGACGCGTTCGCAGTGGCTAGTACCAATAGTGTCCCTGTGACCGGTATGACGGCCCACCAACCTGGAAAGGCGATGTGGCTGTCGAAAAGCAATACGGAGCTTGTGATGAGCGTCAGACCGAGCGCCGTCCCCACATCGGAGAGCGGGCCACGATAATGATGCCGGGTAGGGTTACGGCGCAGCATGAAACACGCGAGCGCCCCGCCAGCCAGAAGCTCCCAGAATCGCGTGTGGGGAAGGAAGAATACTTCCACAGGATGATCTTGAATTCGCCAGATATTCAGGACGAAGGAAATCAGTGCAAACGCGAGAATGGCTGGAAGACAGGCTTTCCGTCTGAAAGAAAGCCAAAGCAGCACCGGATAGACAAGATAAAACTGTTCCTCGATGCCCAGGGACCAAAGATGCATCAACGGCTTCAATTCGGACGTCGTATCAAAGTAGCCGTCTTGGCGCCAAAGGACAAAGTTCTGAAGAAAAGTCGCTCCCCCTACGATCTGAACGCCGAGCTCACTGAATTCCTTCGGCATCAGCAGAAACCAGCCAGCGAGATATGTTGCGATTAGAACCGTAGTCAAGGCAGGGAGCAGACGCCTGGTCCTGGATATGTAGAAATAGGAAAAGCTGAATTTTCCCTGCTCTAGATTTCCAAGAAGGATCGACGAGATCAAGAACCCTGAAATCACAAAAAAAACGTCGACGCCAACAAACCCGCCCGTGAAGGTTCCTGGGACTGCGTGGTAAATGACGACGGAAATTATTGCGACAGCCCTGAGGCCGTCTATGTCTGGCCGATAGACAATTCCGTGGCTGGCGTGTTTCATTGAGGGCGTCCGTTGGTTGCGCCAGCATCATACGACACGGCGTGAAGTTATGGATCTCCCGTTCTGGCGGGCTTCTTGTCGTCCATAGGAAGCGGCCAAAACAGGCGACGGGGCCCCGAAAAACCGGCTATGGTCATAGCCCGAACGCTCCAGCCCGGGTACCTTGATGGCTCTACGCGGTTTAGCCGGCGCAGACCAGGTGCTGCTGTCTCGGCGTATGGCGCCGTCTCCTGACGTAGTGGATGGGCATTCTTTCAGTCATCGGCAGCTTCCAACCTATGCCGATATCGCTCCAGCCGTTTCGCCGGAACTTTCATGTTGGCTCTCGCTCTGATCTCTTTTGTGTATGACAGCGATGGAGAACTCCGATGAAATCTAAAGCCTTGCCTGGTACTGCCCAGGACCCGCTGGCTTTCGAGGCGGAGGCCCTGGCGTGGAGCGGCGCTCGCCCAATGACATCTGACATCTCAATGATGTCTCCCATTGAGCTAATGAGGCATGCCTTGGTAAAGCTGGAAAATTCGTCCGTTCACCAGACTCCAGAGAAAGCTGCCGCAATCCAGTATCTGACCAGTGCATTGAGCATGGTTAGCTTTGTCACATGTAGCTAACGTGCAGGAAGGCTGGGGAATAAAGCAGGGACCGCATCAATCGATCACTTCCGCGCAAGCATCCGTTGGCGCTGCGGCGACGTCGCCGACGACGGGCACGATCTTGATGGCCGCAGACGCAATACGGCAGGGGGCGGCCGCTACGCCGCAACCGGAAGCGGATATGCACAGCATTGAAATCAAAAGCCACTTCATTGGACGTGTTCGAATTGATTGATCAAGGCGCAGCCCGATAAAAGGCTGGCGGTGTCGCACGGAGTCTATTTCGACCATGTTCAGACGCCGATTCCCATATGAAGAAAACGTGCACGCTGCATTGCGCAGGCGGCATTCTGCTATGTGTCGCCGCGCCAATTAGTGGGGAAATGCTGGCCAAGTGTAATGACACTTGCTCGCCTTGGAACAGGAGGTAACGCGGACCCCGTTTGCATGGCGCCAGAGCCGGGAAATCCCGGGTAGGATGGTGATGTTCTTTCCGGGCGTACCCGGAAGGGCGTCCAACAAAAAGAAGGAGCGCTACATGCTTGATACTTTTCCCAAGGCAGGCCGAGCGGGCGTGATCGCCGCGATGCTCGGCGTGGCTGGCTTGTTGTTTACCGGCTGCACCACGACCACCGCTCAATCCTCGGCCACGGCTGCGGAAAAGCGGCAGGAACTCGATACCGCCGCGGACGCCACCCTGAGCAAGCTTTATCAATCTTCGTCGCAGGCCAAGCAATTGGTCGAACGCGCGCGCGGGGTGTTGGTGTTCCCGGGCGTATTGAGTGCAAGCTTCATCGTGGGAGCCCAGCATGGGTCCGGCGTGCTGCGCGTGAGCGGTTCGGATACCGGCTACTACAGCATCACGGGCGGTTCTATTGGCTTGCAGGCTGGCGCCCAGTCCAAGGCCATGGTGGTGTTGTTCATGACGGACGATGCCTTGGCCAAGTTCCGCGCCAGCAGCGGTTGGACGGTCGGGGCGGACGCGACGGTGGCGGTGGCCAACGTGGGCGTCAACGGCAGCATCGATACCAACACCGCGCAACAACCCATCGTCGGTTTCGTCTTGAACAACGGCGGTCTAATGGCCGGAGTGTCGGTGGACGGCAGCAAGATTTCGCCGCTGTTGTTGTAGCAGGCGCGCGCCCTTACAGGCCCATGGCCTTTTCCCAAGGCAATTGGGGAGGCAGGGCCTGCGTCATTGCATCCACAAAAGCGCGGATGCGCGGCGATAGGTGCCGGTTCGGCAGATAGACCAGCTGGACCGGCGCGCCAGGCGCCATCCAGTAGGTCAACACCAGTTTCAGGCGTCCGTCCATGACGGCGGACTCTGCAATGAAGCTGGCCATGCGGGCGATGCCCGCGCCGGCCACCACGGCATCCAGGATGGCTTCCGGATGGTTTACGTTCAGATTGCCGCCGGGCGTGATCGTGTAGCGCTCATCGCCTTTCTGGAAATCCCATTCGTGATATCGGCCGGTCTGCCATTGGACGTAGGCCAGGCAGTTGTGCCGTTCCAGTTCGGCGGGTGTAGTCGGCGTGCCATGCGCGGCCAGATAGGCGGGGCTGGCGCACGTGACGTAGCGCAGTTGCGACAAGGTCTTGGCGATCACACGCGAATCCGCAGTGACGCCGATCCGTATGGTCGCATCCAGTCCCTCTTCAGCCAGATTGGGAATGCGGTCGCTGAAATCGGCGTTGATCGATAGTTCCGGGTAGCGCGCAGTCAGCGACAGCAGCGCAGGCATGATGACCTTTCTGCCCAACCCGACCGGCGCATGCACGCGCAGCTTGCCGCGCGGACTCTCGCTCGCTCCCGTTACTTCGGCCTCGGCGGCCTCCACTTCCAGCAGGATATGGCGGCAACGCCGCAGCAGCAATTCGCCATCGTCCGTCAGCGACAGGTTGCGTGTGGTGCGGTTGAGCAGCTTCACGCCCAGCTTGGCTTCAAGCAGTGAAACGCTCTTGCTCACCGATGCGGTTGAGATGTCGAGCCGGTGCGCCGCGGCCGTGAAACTGCCGCTGTCCGCGACCCGCACGAAATTCAGAACATGCTTGAGATGGTCTATGAGGATGTACATGGCGCTCGGGCTGATGGGTGCACGCCATCTTAGTCATTCCCACGCGGAAAGTTAAAGGTGATTTGCCCTCGGGTCCGTTTATCTGCCGCATGCCTGTCCCTACACTGAGCCGCAATGTTGGCAGGTTCAGAAGACGACACGACAGGAGGCATGGGTGGAGATCCAGAGCAGTGCGCAGGCAGCGGGCGGGCCCGAGCGGATTTATCTAGATGGGCTGGCGGCGGGCCGGTTCCAGATTCAACGTTGCGAGGATTGCAGCCAGGCGGTGTTCTATCCCCGCTGCGTGTGCCCCCATTGCGGCGGCTTGGCATTGCGCTGGTTCTCGCCTTCGGGTGAGGGAGTGGTGTATGCCACCACGACCGTGTACCGCAAGCCGGAGCAGGGCGGCGACTACAACGTTTGCCTGGTGGATTTGCCGGAAGGCGTGCGGATGATGAGCCGGGTCGCGGAGCTGGCGCCCGCGCAGGTGCGTATCGGCATGCGCGTAAGCGCCCGGATCGTGGCGGACGGCCATGCCGCGCAAGTGGTGTTCGTGCCCTCGGGGAGGACAGCATGACGCTGCGCGATTTGAGAGGCAAGACGGCCGTGGTCGGCGTGGGACTGGCCGGGCTGGGACAGGCCAGCGGCCATAGCGAGCAGGAAGTGCTGGCGCAAGCCGCCATGGCCGCGATTACGGACGCCGGCCTGAGTCTCAAGGATATAGACGGCATTACGACCTGTAGCTCCCTGTCGCCCATGTGGGCGATGTCCGTCGTCGAGTATCTCGGCATACGTCCGACCTTCGTGGACAGCACCATGATCGGCGGTTCCAGCTATGTGGCGCATTTGCTCCCGGCCATGCACGCGCTCGCTTCCGGGCAGTGCAATGCGGTTCTGGTCTGTTACGGCAGCACCCAGCGCACCGCCACGTTCAACCGTGCCGATCTGACCCGCGTGCGGAAATTCCTCGACCCGCAGCCTTACGAAACGCCCTATGACCCGCCTTTGCCGGTAGCGGCCTACGCCTTGGCCGCGAGCCGCCACATGCACCAGTACGGCACCACGCGCAAGCAATTGTCGGAAGTGGCGGTGGCCGCGCGGAAATGGGCGCAATTGAACCCGGAAGCCACCATGCGCGAACCGCTGTCGCTGGCGGATGTCGAGGCGGCGCGTCCGGTCTGCGAGCCCTTTACGGTGCGCGACTGTTGCATGGTCAGCGACGGCGCCGGCGCGTTCGTGCTGACCCGGTCCGACCGCGCGCGCGACTGCGCCAAGAAACCGGTGTACGTGATGGGCAATGCGACCGCGATATGGAACCGGCAGGTGTCGTCCATGCATGACCTGACGGTGACCGCAGCGCTTGAATCGGGCAAGCGTTGCTACGAGATGGCCGGCGTCTCCGCGAAAGACATGGACCTGGCCATGCTGTACGACGCCTTCACCATCAACACCATCCTGTTCCTGGAAGACCTGGGGTTCTGCCGGAAGGGCGAGGGCGGCGCGTTTGTGGACGATGGCGCGATCGGGCCCGGCGGGCGGCTGGCCGTCAACACCAACGGCGGCGGCCTGTCCTGCGTGCATCCGGGCATGTACGGCGTGTTTCTCATGGTCGAGGCGGTCAGGCAACTGCGTGGAGAGTGCGGTGAACGCCAGTTGAAGGATCCGAACCTGGCCCTGGTGCACGGCAACGGCGGCACGCTGTCCAGCCAGTCCACCGCGATCCTCAGCGCGTTGCCTACGCTCTGACCGTCCAACAAGTCTGCGGTGGAGGCGGAGCAACCGCATCACCGCCATGGGGTAAGCCATGTTGAAAAAGATCGTGCCCTCGCTGGAGGAGGCCGTGGCTGGAGTGGCGGATGGCGCCACGCTGCTGATAGGCGGGTTTGGCGCTTCCGGCGTGCCGACGGAACTGCTGCAGGCGCTACTGGAGACCGGCGCCCGCGAACTGACCATCGTCAACAACAACGCGGGCAATGGCGAGCAGGGTTTGAGCCAGCTGATCCGGGCGGGGCGGGTGCGGAAAGTGATCTGCTCCTTTGCGCGCTCGTCGAATCCCAAGAAACCCAATGCGGCGGCGTTCGGAGAGTGGTATGCCGCAGGCAGAATCGAACTGGAGGTGGTGCCGCAAGGCACGCTGGCCGAACGCTTGCGCGCGGCCGGAGCCGGCATGGGGCCGTTCTTCACGCCCACTGCCTACGGAACCCGCTTGGCGCAAGGCAAGGAAGCGCGCGTGATCAACGGCCGCGGCTACGTACTGGAAGAGCCGCTGCCGGGTGATGTGGCCTTCGTGAAGGCGCAGTACGGCGACAGTGCGGGCAATCTGACCTACCGTTACGCCAGCCGTAATTTCGGACCCGTGATGTGCATGGCCGCGCGGATGACTGTGGCCCAGGTAGACCAGGTGGTGTCTCTGGGGGAACTGGCGCCGGAGCAGATCATAACGCCCGGGATTTTCGTTCAACGCATCGTCGAGTACCCCAATGAGTATCAATAGCCTGTCCCGCGCGCGCATGGCGCAGATCGTCGCCGACGACATTCCGCCCGCCTCATACGTCAATCTGGGCATCGGCATGCCGACCTCGGTGGCCGACTATTTGAAGCCCGAGCGCGGCGTGGTGCTGCACAGCGAAAACGGCATCCTGGGCATGAAAGGCCTGCCGCCGGGCGCCGCGGTCGACACGGACCTGCTCAACGCCAGCAAGGAGCCCGTTGCGCTGGACATCGGTGCCTCGATTACCGATCACGTGGTGTCCTTCGCCATGATGCGCGGCGGCCATATCGATCTGACCGTGCTGGGCGCCTTCCAGGTTTCCGCCGACGGCGACCTGGCCAACTGGGACACGGGACGCGAAGACTCGATTCCAGCCGTGGGCGGGGCCATGGACCTGGTAGCAGGCGCCAAACGCATCTTCGTAATGATGCAGCACGTGGACCGGGATGGCCGGCCGAAGATCGTGCCTGAATGCACCTATCCCCTAACCGGCAAGGCCGTGGTCGATCGCATCTACAGCGATCTGGCAATCCTGGACATCACGCCGGACGGACTGCATGTGCGGGCGATGGTGCGGGGCCTGGATTTTGCAGCGCTGCAGGCGCGGACCTCGGTGGACTTGAAGCTGGACGATGCATGGATCGAACTGGCGCCCTGAATTTCAGGTGGACGCCGTCATTGGAGGAAGTCATGAGCTGGACGCAGGAGTTGGACGAACTGGCACGCCGCAAGGAATATTCCCTGCGCATGGGCGGCGCGGAAAAGGTGCAGCGTCAGCATGACGCGGGCAAGCTGGACATCCGCCAGCGGATCGAACGGCTGGTCGATGGCGGTTCGTTCGTCGAGGTGGGAGGTTTGGCCGGTAGCGGTGAATACGACGAGCAGGGCCGCCTGGTCCAAGTGATGCCGTCGAACGTGATCATGGGACGGGCGGCGCTGGACAGCAAAAGCGTCGTAGTCGTGGGCGACGACTTCACCGTGCGCGGCGGCGCGAACGACGGGGCCGTGGGCGACAAGATGATTTTTGCCGAACAGATGGCGTTCGACCTGCGCCTGCCGCTGGTACGCCTGATCGACGGCACGGGCGGAGGCGGCTCGGTCAAGAACATCGAGAAGATGGGGCATGCGCTGCTGCCGAAGATGAAGATCTGGGCCTACGTGGCGCGCAACCTGGCCCAGGTCCCCGTGGTGTCGCTGGCCCTCGGGTCGGTGGCCGGCCAGGGCGCCGCGCGCGTCGCCGGCAGCCACTACTCCGTCATGGTCAAGGACACCTCGCAGCTGTTCATTGCGGGACCACCGGTGGTGGCCAAGATCGGCCAGAAACTGGGCAAGAACGAGCTGGGCGGAAGCGCCATACACACCCGCAACGGGGTGGTGGACGATGAGGTGGATTCCGAGGACGAGGCTTTTGCGGCGGCGCGGCGTTTCCTGTCGTATCTGCCGGCGTCGGTCCACGAACTCGCGCCCAGGGGAGAGCCTCCCGTCACTGTGGCTGAACAGGAGTGGTTGCGGACCGCCATTCCGAAGGACACGCGCAAGGTCTACAAGATCCGGCCGATACTGGACACCTTGTTCGATCCCGGCACCGTGTTCGAAATCGGCCGGCATTGGGGGAGGGCAATCGTGGGCGGGCTGGCTCGGGTGGATGGCTGGCCCGTGCTGTTCGTCGCCAGCAATCCCTATCACTATGGCGGCGGCTGGGACCGGCACACCGCCGAGAAATTCACCCGTCTGGTCGATTTGGCCGAAACCTTCCACCTGCCCGTGGTGAATCTGGTGGACATCGCGGGTTTCCAGATCGGCCTGGAAGCCGAGAAGGACGGCGTGATGCGCGCCGGAGTCAGGGCGTTGACGGCGGTCTCGCAGTCAACGGTGCCTTGGTTTTCGCTGATCATGCGGCGGGCCTTCGGCGTGGCCGCGGGCGGCCATCAGAATTCCAGCCGTTTCAATTTCCGCTATGCCTGGCCTTCGGCCCAGTGGGGCTCGCTGCCGATCGAGGGCGGCCTGGAGGTGGCGTACCGGTCGGAGATCGAGGCGGCCGCCGATCCCGAAGCCAAGCGCGCGGAAATCGAGGCAAGAGTGCGTGCTTTGACGTCGCCCTTCCGTAGCGCGGAGGCCTTCGTCATCGAAGACATCATCGATCCTGCCTGCACGCGTGCGCGCCTGGTCGAGTTCGCGAATCTGGCCGCACCGCTGCGCCAGCCCGGCCAGGTGGCCACCGGATACCGGCCCTGAGGTGCTGCAGATGAAGAAGATCCTGATCGCCAACCGGGGAGCCGCCGCCGCGCGTATCCTGCGTGCCGTGAGGGCGCTGGGCCTGCGGTCCGTGGTGGTGTACTCCGAGGCCGATGCCGACCTTCCGTATGTGCGCCAGGCGGATGAGAGCTGCTGCATCGGGCCGGCGCCGGCGCGGGCCAGCTACCTCAACCAGGACCTGCTGCTCGAGGTCATGGCGCGTTGCGGCGCCGATGCGCTGCATCCGGGCTACGGATTCCTGTCCGAGAACGCACAGTTCGCGCGCAGGGTGGAAATGGCGGGGCATTGCTTCATCGGCCCGTCGTCCAAGTGGATTGACGCGCTCGGCAATAAGGCGAGTGCGCGTACGTTGATGCAACGGCATGGCCTGCAGGCAGGCGGCAGCACGGGCATCCTGCCCCGGGATGACATGGCGGCAGTACGCCAGGCGGCCGAGGCGCTCGGGTATCCGGTGCTGATCAAGCCTGCGGGCGGCGGCGGCGGTATAGGCATGATCCCCGTCCACGATCCTCGGGCGCTATCTGATTGCTGGGAGCGCGCCAGCGGCATGGCCGAAAAGGCCTTCGCCAACCCCGCCCTGTACATGGAACGATTCGTGCCGTCTCCGCGGCATATCGAATTCCAGTTCCTGGCGGACAGGTTCGGCAATGTCCTGTCCTTGTTCGAACGGGATTGTTCCACCCAGCGCAGATACCAGAAGGTGATCGAGGAAGCGCCGGCGCCGGCCATCGACCGCCAGGCCGTGGCCAGCATGTCGCAGCGGCTGTCGGCGATCCTGGGAGAGATCGGCTACGACGTCATCGGCACGGTGGAGATGCTGTACACGCCGGACAGCGGCTTTTCGTTCCTTGAAGTCAACACGCGTTTGCAGGTCGAACACGCGATCTCGGAAGCGGTCACCGGCGTGGATATCGTGCAGGCGCAGATTCGCCTGGCGGCGGGCGAAAGGCTGTCCTCGGTGATCGACAGGCAGCCTGTCGTGACGGGGCATGCCATCGAGGCGCGCGTCTACGCCGAGGATCCCGTGAGTTTCCTGCCTTCGCCCGGCGTCCTGAAGGCGTTCGAGTTGCCGCAGTCCCGTCCCGGTTTGCGGATAGAGACTGGCTATGCGCAAGGCAACCGGGTTTCCAGCCATTACGACCCCATGGTGGCGAAGGTTGTTGCGCATGCGGCCGATCGCGCCAGCGCCATCGGTGAACTGAGCAGCGCGCTTGGCCGTATGCGGGTAGAGGGCATCAAGACCAACATTCCCATGATTCTTCAGGTGCTCGGATCGGAGCGGTTCCAGGCCGGAGCAATGACTGTCGACGGCTTGCAGGAAGTGATTTCAACAGAGTCGGTAAAGGAGCTTGCATGAAAAAAATAGTCTCCAACGTGGCGGGCCGCGTGGTCGCTTGTTGCGTGGAAGAGGGCGTGCAGATTCAGACGGGCGACGAGGCGTTCAAGGTCGAGTCGATGAAGATGGAAATCCCCGTTGAGAGCGAGGCAGCAGGCCGTATCGCCAAGGTGCTGGTGGCGGTCGGCGATGAAGTGGAGGAAGGGCAGGATCTTGCGTTGCTGGATTGAGGCGGACCGCCTCTGAACCTGGATAAAAAAAGCGAGGAGACAATGTTCAAGACAATCAAAAAAGACGCGCCCGCAGCTTCTGCGCGCAAGCGTCCCCTGAGGATCCTGGCGCTGCTGGGATGCGCGGTCCTGCTAGGCGCTGGCACGGCTGGCGCGCAAACCGCGCAGGGCTTTCCGAACAAGCCGGTGACCATAAACGTTCCATTCTCGGCCGGCGGCACCACCGACATCCTGGCGCGCGTGATAGGCCAGCGCCTGAGCGAGCGCTGGGGCGTGTCGGTGGTGGTCGAGAACAAGCCCGGCGCGGGCGGCAACATTGGCACGGCGCAGGTGGCGCGCGCCGCGCCGGACGGCTACACGCTGGTGATGGGCACGATCGGCACGCACGCCATCAACCCCAGCCTGTACAAGTCCATGCCCTACGACGCCATCAAGGACTTCGCGCCGATCACGCGTACGGCCATGGTGCCGAATGCCCTGGTGGTGCCCAAGAATGCGCCGTATGACACCGTGAAGGAACTGATCGCCTACGGCAAGACCCATCCGGGGAAGCTCACCTTCGGCTCTTCCGGACATGGGAGCACGCTGCACATGTCCGGCGAGACTTTCAAGATGATGACCGGGGTCGATATGGTGCACGTACCCTACAAGGGCAGCACGCCGGCGGTGACGGATCTGCTGGGCGGCCAGATATCGATGATTTTCGACAACCTGCCTTCGGCGCTGCCGCACATCAAGGCCGGCCGGCTGAAGGTGTTGGCGGTGACCTCGGCGCAGCGCAGCGACCAACTGCCCGACGTGCCCACCGTGGCGGAGGCCGGCGTGCCTGGCTACGAGGTCGTGTCGTGGTTCGGCCTGTGGGCTCCCGCGAGGACGCCGGACGGCGTCGTGGCGGAAATCAACAAGCAGGTCGTCGCGATCATTCAGACCCCCGATATGCAGAAGCAGATCCGCGACCAGGGAGCGGTGCCCAATCCCGATACGCCCGCGGAGTTCGCCGCCTTCATCGGCAGCGAAGGCAGGAAGTGGGCCGAGGTGGTGCGCCGCGCCAACGTGACGACCGAGTAGGCAATCGACAGCACCGGGCCTGCCGCATGCAGCCGGCAGGCCCGTTTTGAGGAGACACAGGCATGGAACGCATGATGCAAGGCAAGGTGGTGGTGGTGACCGGGGCGGGAGGCGGCATAGGCCGCGAGGTGGCCCTGCAACTGGCGGCCGAGGGCGCCAAGGTCGTGGTCAACGACATCGGGGTCGCGCTCAACGGCGACGATCTGACCGCCAGGGAGGCGCCGGTGGCGCCCGCCGATGCGGTGGTCGCCGAGATACGCGCAGCGGGCGGCGTGGCGGTTGCCAACTTCGATTCGGTGGCGACCCATGCGTCCGCCAACGCCATCGTCCAGTGCGCCATGGACCAGTTCGGGCGCATCGACGGCGTGGTCAACAACGCGGGAAATCTGCGCGACCGCTCCTTTCACAAGATGAGCGAGGAAGAATGGCGCGCGGTCATCGCGGTGCATCTCGACGGTACGTTCTTCGTCAGCCGGGCTGCGGCCACGCACTTCCGCGAACAGGAGGGCGGGGCGATGGTGCATATGACCTCGACCTCCGGACTGATCGGCAACTATGGCCAGGCCAATTACGGCGCGGCCAAGCTGGGCATCGTGGCCTTGTCCAAGATGATCGCGCTGGACATGGGCCGGTATGGCGTGCGCTCCAACTGCATCGCGCCGTCGGCCTGGAGCCGCATGACCAGTTCCATCCCCACCGACACGCCGCAACAGCGGGACCGGGTGGAGAAACTGAAGAAGATGGAGGCGGGCAAGATCGCGCCGATGGCCGTCTACTTGCTGAGCGATGCCGCGCGGGAGGTCAGCGGCCAGATATTCGCGGTGCGCGCCAACGAAATCATGCTGATGAGCCAGCCGCGCCCGTTGCGGTCGGTGCATTTCAGCGAAGGCTGGACTCCGCAGCGCATTGCCGAGATCGCCATCCCGGCGATGCAGAAGCACTTCTACCCCCTGGAACGCTCGCCCGACGTGATGAGCTGGGATCCGATCTGACTCGGCGGCCATGGACGTGGAATTGTCTTTGGGAAAAAGGGGAGGGAAGCCATGCGCTTGAGCCATGAGCAACTGTTGAACTACGAATTGCCGGAGATCAGGCAGCGCTACACGGCGCGCGACGCCATGCTGTATGCGCTGTCAGTGGGGCTGGGACGCGACCCCTTGGATGCCTGCGACCTTGCCTATGTGGGCAGGCGGCACGATCCGCTGGTGCTGCCGTACATGGCCGTGGTCCTGGGCTATCCGGGTTTCTGGCTGAATGCGCCCGATATCGGGGCCGATACGGTGCGGCTGCTGCACGGCGAGCAGGGGATGGAACTCTTCCATCCCATTCCCGCCTCCGGCGAACTGATAGGCAAGACCCGCGTCGTCGAGGCGGTGGACAAGGGTGAAAAGGGACTGCTGCTGTATTCCGAGAAAACCTTGACGGATGCCGGCACGGGGGTGCTCATCGCGCGGACTACCGCGACCCATGTGCTCAGGGGCGATGGCGGCATGGCGAATGCCGGCAGGCAGGCGCGTCCGGCGCACGCCATGCCCGGCGGTGCGCCGGACTGGACCGTGCCGGTGCGCACCCGGCCCGAGCAGGCGCTGGTATATCGGCTCAATGGCGACTACAACCCGCTGCACAGCGATCCGCAGATCGCCCGCGCCGCGGGATTCCCGCGGCCCATATTGCATGGGCTGTGCACCTTTGGCATGGTGTCGCACACCGTTGCGAGGCAGTTGCAGCCTGAGGCGGAAGGGGCCGTGCGTTCCGTGTCGCTGCGATTTTCTGGCCCGATGTATCCCGGCGAGACGCTAAGTGTGGAGGTCTGGCGGGACGGGTCCTTCCGGGCGAAGGTCGTGGAGCGCGACGCGATCGTCATCGACAATGGAGTATTGCGGGTCGCCAGCCTCGGATAGGGCGGGCCGAATCCAGGCCGCATGTTTGAGCGCGATGCGCATTTGCGCGCTGCAAAATGGAAGAGCGCCCCAGCTCTAGATGAGTCTGAGGCGCTCCTGCCCGGCTTCGCACGCGATGGGTGTCAGACAGCCCGGCAACTCAAATCTACTGCTGCGGCATAGGTTGAGCAATAGGGAAAACCCTTGAATATTAAAGGGTTACAGATACATGCCCTCGGCGGGGCAACTGGCCCGTGTGCCGGGCGCCGCTGACGTCAGTTGCCTGTCAATGGGGCCGCGACAACTTGATCCGCCTCGGTATCCGCGAATTGTGACGCCGGAGGCAGACGCCGACACTGAAGCCTGTCTTCACAGTGCCGGAGAGCGGATATGTCAGGGTTGCGGAAGCGTCAGTTGGGACAGGGCATGACCGAATACATCTATCGCCCCGAAAACCGCATAAACAAAGGCTTTGCGCAAAGGCGTCAATTAGATGTCTAAAACTCGGCCCAGTAAGCTGTACGCTTACCCAGCCTTTTTGCTCGGGCCTTTCACCAGCTTGGGCCGCTTGTCGCGCAGGTAGATTCGGGTCGTCCGAGGATCTGAATGGCCGAGTAGGGCGCTCGGATCGATGCCTTGCGACTCTGCATCGGTGCCGGCCATCGCGCGCAGGTCGTGGAGGGTAGCGTCAGGGACGCTAGCCTTGACGGCGGCATCCTTGAAAATGCGCCAAACGTTGGAATGGAGCCTGAGATTCCCCCCGCGGCCGCCAAGCAGATATTGGGTTCTGGTTTTCGAGCCTCGCAACTCTTTGGCGCGATCAACGGCTGCCCGGAGCTCCGGCGTCCATTCGACCACAAGCCGCTTCCCTGTCTTCTGCTGCTCGAAGTACACGCCTTCGTCACGCAGGTGGTCGAGCTCGATCTTCAACACGTCACCGATTCGCTGCCCAGTCAGGTAGCAAATGTCCATGACGCATTGAAGCCACGGCGGGCAGCCCTTGTAGATGGCCGCATACTCCGCTGGCGTGATCAACCTATCCCTCGGCTTTTGCACGAAGCGCTTCACGCTCACGCATGGATTGGCTTCGACGCGACCGCGGTCCAAGGCCCATTGGAAAACCAGCTTCAGAACGGTCAGCATTCTGTTTGCCAGAGCTTGACGGTCTGCGTACCCATCAAGTAGCTCAACTACGTCGCCATGACGCACCTGGCTTGGGTAGAAGGCGGCAAAAGCCACTTTCAGCTGCGCTGCACAGTATTCGTACTGCTTGCGCGTCGATTCAGCCACGTCCTTTGTTAGAAAGGGAATCGCGGCATCGATCAGTGCGGGCATCCCGTCTGTGGGGGCGGCGACGATACGGGCGTACTCCAGCAGCGCGCTGTGAAGGTCGGCGCCTATCTTGCGCCACTTTCCACCTTTAACGTACCAGTACGCGCCGTGTTTCAGGTATACGCACGCGGGGAGGTGTCGGTCCTTGGTTCTTGGTCGCATGGCCTAGTGCTGCCTCCATTGCTGCCCGTAGGACCACTGGGGTCCCGTCGGGGCGAATCTTGAACGGGATAGAGAGGAAACGCAGGGTCTCAATCTGCCCCGCCTTCCTGGTCTTCCCTGTGAGTTCGATCAGCTCCTCATGTGTGAGCGTGAGCATTTCGCCTCCAAAACGAAGCCCACGCTAGGTGGGCTTGCTGAATTTGCTGATTCGAGTGGGACGCCATCAGCGGCACCGGGGGCGCTTGGCCCTGGTCGGTTTAAGCAGCCCCGCGGCGATGCCTATGATGATCGCGAGCGGGACCGCGAGTGCATAGAGTGCAGTCATGATTGCTCGGCTTGCGCGGACAGTGCGCCGCGATCATAGGCGCGATGGCCGTACAGCCTGTAACCGCCGCTTTGGCCTTGTTTCAGCGAAGGGCAATAAACTGCGCGCATCTTCAACCCTGAGTCTTTCATATGAAAATTCTCTGTAGCTTGGCCATCGTGGCCACTCTGTTGGCCGGCTGTGCCGTTTACACGCCGGATGGCGCCGTGATCGTTGATCCGCATGGCGGTGGTGGCGGCGGCGGATTCTGTCCGCCGGGGCAGGCCAAGAAGGGCAACTGCTAATCGCATTCCGGGAGGCACGCTACGCATAAGGCGCCTCCCGTTTCTTCTGCGCGCCCGGTTGCGCGGACAGGGCGGCGCGGGCCAACTCATAGGCTTGGTTGAGGGGGAGCATGTTGACCTCAACGCCCCAAGCATTTCGCACGGGGTTTGAGCAGCACTGCGCGAACATGGATTCGTGAGCCTTCACGATGGCCTCAGCTAGTTTGATGAAATCCCCAGCGCGATCCTGGCGCTCTACCTGGGTGGCCTGGGGCGCAGGATCGCCGTGTACCTGTAGGAACACGCTGGAAACTTGAGGAAACTGCGTAGCGTAGGCGCGCCACCTGGCGGCGTCTTGCGCCTCCCCGGCTACAGGGGCGCTTGCCAGGGCGGCGCGGGCTTGCCATGCCTCCCAGGCGCGGCGAGCGTAGGTCAGGGAGTAGGAATCGCCGTCGCGCTCCACGCCAAGATTTTGCGAAGCCATCCACGCTTCAAACGCCGCCCGCTCATCGGCTACAGGGGCGCGCAGCTTGGACAGCAGGGCGTAGGCGCGGTCGAATCCGGCCTCGAAGATGCGCCGGTTGTCGTTCGTGTCCATGATCCAAGTGCGGGCCGCGAAATACTCATCGGCCGCTGTGACACGCTCGGATTCCTGCATTGCCGCCTGGGCGGCGGTGGTGTGGTCGGTCATGCTGCGTCCTTTTCCGCTTCTGCGGCCACGCGCTCAAAGTGGAAAATGATCGGAGCGCCGGTTTCAACGGCCAGGCCGAATCGCAAGGCGTGGCGATAAGTGGGGTAGTTGTCGGTCAGAACCTTGCAGGTGCGCTGGAGCTTCACGCGCCAGGCTTCAAGGCTCATTGCGTGCTTGTCGATGTTGCAGGGCGGGCACGCGGGCATGTAGTTGCTGGGGACATCCCGCTCCGGACGAAGCGGCGCGCCGCTCACAAGCTTCCAGGCGCGCTCGCCGCGAACCATTTTCAAGTCGCGCTGCACCGGCTCCAGGTGATCGACGTGCCAGCGCTCCGGCAGAGGCTGGCCGCAGTACGCGCATTTGCCGTCGAACATGGCGAAAACGCGGGCGCGCTCGGCTTTGCTGATCGCCATCACCCCTCCTGCTGCTGAGAGGCATAGCGGGCGGCGCTATGATGGGTATACACACTTGGGAGAGCGCCATGTGGAGATGCCGAAATTGCGGGCTGGGAATCATATTTTCGGTAGTCGACCCCGAGATCGACGAGGCTGGATGCTTCTTCATGTGCCCGGGATGTGACTATCGGAATAAACTGATCAACGTTGGCCCCTACGGGGACGATGACCCGATCTCGGTGGCTCAGGCGGATGATTGAGGCGTCCATCACTTCTCTCCCTAGTTGCTCTGCTGGATAGCGTCGAAGATCTCTTCGGGCGACTGGCGGACGGTTTGGCTCTTTCCGTTTTGGGTGTGGATTACTGCTCTCGATCCGTGATAGCTGTTCAGCACGGCGGTCACGGAGACTATGAAATCCGGATTGATCGCGAGGGCATTCCCGTCGATATCCGTCAACAGAATCAGGCTCATGCCCCATCTCCTTTGCCCTGCTGGGCGGCAATGGCGGCGTCGATACCTGCGTTGATTTCTTTGGCGAGGTCGCGCTCGTCTTGATCAAGGTCGATTTCCCCATCGTCGGGGTCAGCCAGGCGCGCGCCGCCGTAACCGGCCTCTACGAACAATTCGATGCTGTAGCCGAATGGCAGCTCGGCACATGCGCGTTCTATCGCTGCGCCAACTGCCGCACCCCGCGCATCGCCGGCAGCGGGAGCGGAGCGCTCGGGGCGGGCAGGCGGGTATGCTTCGGCGGTCATCGCCTGTTCGAGGGCGGCGCGCAGGTTTTCATTCCAGTTTTCGCCAATCACGCGTTCGCAGGGCCGCTGCATGAAGTGCGACACGATTTCGATGCCGATGCTGTAGTCGTCGCCATTGGAATGGCTGATGAAGCGAACGTCCCAGCATGCGCTCTGGATGGCGTCGAGCAGTTCGCTATCGCGTTTCCAGCGTGCGATCTGCCTTTCATCGGTGGTGGGTTGGTTGGGCGCGAAATCGTTATCAGGGGCTCCGATGGCTGCGCCCATGAAACTGCTGAGCGCCTGATCGGCGCTGGTTTGGGATTCGGGGGCGCTCATGCGGTGGCTTCCTCTTGTTCAAGGTCCATAGGTGCCTGTGTATCGGGGGCGGCTTGCTGTGCCTCCTTGGCGGCTTTCTCGGCGCGTTTGGCGCGGACGGTTTCGACTGCGCCGTGGGCTTCGAACAGGTCCAGCAGATCCTGGGTCTTCACCGTGATGGTGTCGGCAGCTACGCGGCCTTCCTGGATGTCGATGAGGATTGCGCGCTGGTTGGCGTCCAGTCCCTTGATGAAGGAGTCCACGCCGCTGATGAGCGGGGAGACGACTTTGCGGGGGAGGGCGCGGCCGTGGATGGTGCTGGCGGTGACCTTGGACTTGCCGGCGGCCTTGACCTGGTCAACCTTCCCGGTGAGGAAATCGCCGGCCTTGACGCCCAGCCTGCGCACGGCGTCGATAGCGACCTCGGCGGACACCTTGCAGCTGCGGACCAGTTCTTGCACTTCGCGTTCGGCGTCGGCCAGGACAAGGTAGTTTTCGACGTGAGTCCGGCTGAAATGGGTGATTGCCGCAATCTCACTAGTCTCCAGACCTGCACCACGGAAGCGCTTGAAGCCGCGCGCGGCCTCCAAGGGGCGCAGCTGCGCGTTCTTGTTGCTGGTGTAGATCCGGGCCTGGCGGTCGATTTCGTTGCCCTGGAAGGCGGTGATGGCAACCCATGCGATGGGGAAACCTCGGGCGATGGCACGGCCGAGTGCGTCATAGCGGCGGTGCCCGTCCACAATCTCTACGCCCGAGCCATCCGGCAGGGCCACCACTTCCAGCGGGGGAAGGATGCCGCCGGACATGATGTAGGCGGTCAGGTCTTCGATGCCGGCCTCATACTCGTCGTCCAGGTCGCGCAGGTTGAAACCGACTTTCACGCGGATGCGGCCATACTCGATCTTCATTGAGTCGGCGCGCTTGATCGTCTTGTCCAGAATCATCGTCTTGAACGATGCGGGGGGATGGGTCATGGGATACCTCGGTATGTGGGGCGCGGATCAGATGCGCTTTTCGCCGCCCAGGGCATCGACAAGCTCGGCGAGCAGCTTGGCGAGTTCGCCGGTCATGAGCAGCATGTCCGAATCGAATTTCTCGTCGTCGTTGGCGGCCACGCCTTCATTGCCTTCTTTCAGTACGTCGAGGGGAGACACGCGCTTGATATCCAGCCCTTCGGTGAGGACAAAGGAAATGCGATCTGCCCAGGTCATGGCGAGGCGGGCGCATTGCTTGCCTGTCTGGATGTGGCGGCGCACGTCTTCGGCGTCGATGGAATGCTTGATGTAGCGGATGGCTGCGCCGCTTTCGCCCGATGAGCGAAGCTCCGTGTCCTGATCGATGCTGAAGTTGTCCGGGGCCTCGTCCTCGGCGAGCCAGCTGGTCATGGCGGACGCGGGCGACTGGGTGACATACAGGTTTTCCAGCGGGAACGGGTCAATGCACTTCGCCAGAATGCCGATCACCTCGTCCGCCCTGGCAGACGCCGCGGCGTCGATCACCAGCCAGCGGTTGAGCGGATCAATCCACACACGGGTATCGCGGTAGACGCTGAAGGCGCGGGGCAGGAGTTCATCTATCACGCGCTCCTTGATTTCCTTCATCAGCTTGCGGCCGACCTTGTAGCCTTGCTGCTCTTCGATTTCCTGGGCGCGGAACTCCGCCACCTGGTTGATGACCGTGCCGGGGAGCAGCTTATTTTCGGCACGCAGGGTCAGCAGGATCTGACCGCCGACAATGTGGGCGAGTCCGCCGTTCTCGCGGGGCGGAATCCAGCCAATGGACTGCATTTCCAGGTTGTTGCCCGGATGGAATGCCTGGCGGGCCAGTGCGTCTTCCAGGTCATCACCGAACAGCGTCCAGACGGCGGACAGGCGGTAGATCTTCAGGTTCTTGAACCACATGGGAACTCCAGAGGTAGGGCGCGGGTTAGGTAAGTACGCGCCTTTTGAAAGGAATGGGTTAGGATCGGCACTCAACTGACATGCGGGGAGGCGGCTATGGAGCAGTGTGTGAAATGCCAATCATTGATAGGCACTAGTGGCCGGCGGAGCGGCCACGATGATCTGCAATTGACCGAGGGTCGGCGTTACAAGGACGCTATGGCCCTGGCCAGCGGACGGCGAGAGTGGTACCGCTGCCGAGCCTGCAACACGCACTGGCTCCGAGATAACGACTCAAACGACCCCGACTGCCAATGGGAGATTCAGGGGCATTAGCCATCCAGAAAGGTGGTAAGGACGCTAGTAACCAGCACCGCGTCCCAGCCAAGGCAGGACCACCAGAAAGACGAAAGTGAACACCAGGGCACCGATCCATGCCATGGGCGGGATATTGGCGTTCCTATCCCAGTCGCCTTTACCCGCGTGATCGCGCGGGGCTAGAAGGTCAGCAAGCTTTCGGACGCTGACGGGCGGAGTGGTCACCCTGGCGACGGCGACGCGCCTGGGGGCGGATGTGCCAATTGCGTTCATGTGGGGCTCCAGGGATCGGCCGCGACATAGCGGCGGGTGAAGTAGTTGCCGATGGGGACCAGGGCCACCGCCACTAGGGCGAGCAGCGCCAGGCCCCACCAGATGGCGGGGATAGTTGATGGCATGGGGATCTGCGCGGAATGCGCGGTGGTGGGCTTCGGAGAGCAGGCCGGAGGCCCGATCATCGCTTCACGTTGGAAAGTCACTTTTGCGCCGGTGACGTAGCGGCGCCGCCCCGCTCTCCGAAGCAACCGGGAAGCGGTTGCAGGATATGTGTTAATTCGTAACGGACATATCTTTGTTGGGGCTAATCACCGATAGTGGCCCCGGGAACATTTTTCCCTGCAAATCTAGGACTTACATTGAAGATTGAAACTGGTATCGTGAAGTGGTTTAACAACGACAAGGGCTTCGGCTTTATCATGCCGGAGCTGGGTGGCAAAGACCTCTTCGCCCATTTCTCTGAAATTCAGGGTGATGGCCACAAATCTCTCGAAGAGAACCAGCGAGTGTCATTCGTTGCTGGCCAAGGGCAAAAAGGCCCGACGGCGACGATGATCAAGCCGATTTAGTAGCCGAGTTGCTCGCTGGAATGCGGGCAGCTGGGTAGCAGGTTGTGGGGCCGGATCCTTTGAAACATTGGATTCGGCCCTTTGCTTTTGGGCTCCGTCGGGCCTACTTGGTGATGCTGCTGCCGAAGTTGAAAACGTCGATCAGTTCTTCAATGAAGCGTACGAGTGCTTCGAGCATGGCATTGCTCCGTGGATTGATGGGATGGTGTTCAGGCAACAGCGCCTGCCGATACCCCGCGCGCGGGGCATGAGCCGGGGCTGTCAGGCGAGAATCCAATCTCGGTCGAATTCAGCGCGGGTAATCAGCTCGCGAATTTGTCCGCTGAAAAGCTGCACCAGCGAAGAACCCAGCTGTTCAACGCTCCAAACTCTCGGTGAATTTTTGCGGCGCGCTTTCATGGTCATTTCCTCAGTGCTGGGGTTGACGGCGAGGGCTAGGGACGGGCGTCAGGGTGCCGTAGTCGTCCATTACGCCGGGCAGACAATCGCCCTGCGTAGTGAGGTCTACGCTTGCCCATGCAAGCCAGTACCGGCGGTCGCGGTGGAGGCGGCCGCCGAATATCCCGCCGGGGGTCTCGTCCAGGTAGTCGCCGCCTAAACAGTCATGCGTTTCGATGATTGGCACGTTCGATGCCTCCAGGCTGGAAGAGTGATTTACTCGAAACGGATGGTTGCTGCCTTCGAAAACCAGCCCCAGCCCTGGCAGACAATGCCGCTCACATACACGCCGCTCGGGCTCTTGGCGGTGAAGCCTGTGCGCACCGCATCGTCCCTGCCGCATCCGAACATTTGATAGCCGGTAATCTGGACATCGGAATAGCCGGCATTGCTAAGAACGCGGTGCGCGTTCTGGGCGTCGGTGCAGCCAGCCAGGGCGATGACGAGCCCGATTGCGAGAATTGCTTTCATGGAGGTTCCTGGATTTCTTCAGGCTGCCACTGGCGTGCAGTGGTCGACGGCCACGCAGCCGCGTTTGCCTTCAAGCCACACGACGGCGGTGTGGCCGCTCAATACTTCGGCTTCGGTCTTGGTCTTGAACGTCTGGGGTTCGGTCAGGCCTTTCACTTCGACGTAGCTGATGGTGTCGCCCACCTTCACGCGGGCATTCCAGGCATCAACTTCCTTCTGCGGGTTGGGTCTGCGGTTCATGGTGATTTCCTCTCTGGTTGGCTTCGGTAAGCGCCGCACGCGGCGCTGGCCGAAACCGCCTGGTCGAGTACCAGGCGTTTCTCTGCCGTCTATCCGGCCTGTCTCCACTTTCAGTGCTTCGCTTGCGTTGGTCTCCGCAGCGGTGGCACCCGGTTGCTGTTTCGCGCCACCTACGTGGAACTGGGCGCGCCCGCGCGCGGCCCCGATGTGGGGCGGCGGTTGGGTCTGACTGGTTTTTAAAGAACGGTAAACAAACGTTGATGAAATAGTAAACACTAGTTTTTGTTTGGTCAACAATTGTTGGCGTTGAGGGAAAAAAAAGCCACCCGCTCGGGTGGCTGCATTGCGATTGATCTAGCTTTCAGTGTGTGCGCACTTTGCTGGGCGGCACGATGGCGCCTATCGCGTGGATCTTCTCTACCTGGCCAGCGTGCAGGCTCATGCGCACTTCGCCATTGACGGACAAGACTTCGATGTCGCCGCCGCGGCGTTGAACTAGGAGCTCCTTGACCATTTTCCGGCCGTCGGCGAGCTGAAGGGCAACGTATTCGCCAGGTTCGATATCCGCATTGGGCTCGACAACTACATACCAACCATTGCGAATCGCCGGTTTCATGCTGTCGCCTCTCACGCGCAAGACATAGGCGTCTGGATCGGTCGACGCGTGGAGGATGTACCCGTCGCCGTGGCCCGCAGGGTATGCAAGTTCTTCGTAAAAGCCGTTCTCTCCGAGTTGTGCCATACCTACTACCGGAATCAATCGTCCAGGAGATGCCCGCCCGATGTACTCGGGGGCCGGCTCCGCTACTAAATGTTTGCCGTGATCTGTCGGCGCGGAAGTGGAATAGGCGCGCCTAGCAGAATCTCCTAGTAGTTGATGAGCGGCATCCAAGCTGCTCAGCTCCACTTCTTGAAGTTCTTCCACAGACAGACCGAAAGCGCGTGCGATCGCCGCTGCATAGCTCGACTTTTTGCTGTCCCGCTTCTCGAGCTGATCGATGGTTTGCCCGCTGGTGCCCGCGAGTTCTCCAAGGGCGTCATGCGTGAAGCCCTTCGCGAGTCGGAGAAAGCGGATGTTCTTGCCCATTGCCATGGGGCGCACCTTATCAACATTGGTTTATAAATTCCATCAACGTAAGTTGACCTTTTGGTAAACACTCGTTTACCATCGAGCAAATCACTTACGTCGAACGATGGATCTATGACCTCTATTCAATTCAAGCACCGCCCGGCGCTCGCCGAAGCAATCGAGCTTGCGGGCTCCAAGGCGGCCCTAGCTCGAATGATCGACGCGTTACCGCAGCAGATCGGTAACTGGTTGACACGAGACAAGGAGATTGACCCGGTCTACTGCGCTCGCATCGAGGCGTCACTGGGTGGGCGTGTCTCCCGATCCCAACTCCGGCCCGACGATTGGGAAACCGTGTGGCCTGAACTGGCGCGCGGCCAAGGAGAGGGCATCCCCCATGCGTAACGCAGCCCCCATGACGTTCGGTGCGCGCCTTGCCTTGCATCGTCCGGCGCCAGAAGAGGCGCGCTGGTTCTTCAACGTCCCGCACGAAGCTGCAGCCGAGGACGCACACGTGCCTGGCGATACGACAACGCCTCCCGCGCCTGACGCGGTTCAGATCGGTCCCACTGACGTGTCGTGAAGTTTCCATGCCTTGCATGGTAGGGCCGGCCAAGCCGCTCCGAAACCCTGATTTTTCAAGATTCCAAGGTAAGACCCGATGACCAGCCGCCTGAATTCCCATCATTGGCTTGATGTTCTTTACAACGATGTCCGCAGTACGCCAGGGGGCGTGAAAGATGCCGCCTCGTTTCTTTCGGAACGCCGTGGCAAGCAGATTCACTACGAATCCCTGCGCGCCAAGTTGAACGGGCAAGAAGGCGAGTCGATGACTTTCGAGATGGCCGACTTGCTGACCGAGTGGATGTTGCAGTACGCGGCGTCGGCGGATTTTGCGCATCGTTGGGCGCAGACCTACGCAATGGTCGAGCATGGCCTGACCTGCTTGGACGTGCCGGCGCCCCCAGAAGGAGGCTGGCCCGACGAGTTGAAGGCCATTCATCAGAAGGTGCTGCAGGTTGGGGCGAAGGTAGGGGGCTTGAATGCTTCGACGCTGGACGCGATGGCGGATGGTCGTATTGACAACGATGAGCGTAGCGCGCTGTACGCGCTTTTCATGGAACTGGCTGTCCTGGCATTTCGTGGTGCGCGCAATGTGTCGAGGGTGCAATGCTGACCCGTGGATCGTCTGGTGTACCCGTGCGGGCGCGTGTCGCGTCCACGGAGCGTAAGGGGCGGCGCTGTCGCGCACGGCTGCAATGATGTGCAGCAGCGCGAAGTTCCAGCGGTGGGTTGTTTCCCGCATCGGCGCCGTCCCCGAGGGCGTGGCCCCGAGCCAGCACGCGGCGCAGTACGTGCGCGACATGTGCGGGGTCGCCAGTCGCGCGGAGTTGGACCACAACGCGATAGCAGCAGGGCTGTTCCATACGGCCGTCCGCAAGCCGTTCGTGGCATGGAGCGGCATCTATGGCTGACTGCCTGCACATGTTCAGGGGCTACCGAGTGCCACCAGCGACGGTCGAGGCAGTGCGGCAGGCCATCATCGACACCCCGCGGCAAGTTCAAGTCGGCGCGCTACGGGCCATGGTTTCGCCTGCCATGGTGGCCGTCAGCCCTTGGCTGCGGACCACCCGGGATGACGCCGCGGCTGCTGCGGTGGAGTCGTTCCTGTTCGACGCCGTGCGCGCCGGCCTGGTCAGACGTCACATGAACGGTTGGAAGTTCTCGCACTGGTCGCGCGTCCGAAAGCAGCGGGGCGCGCCATGACCTTGCAACGCAAGACGCCGCTTCGCCAGAAGACGCCGATGAAGCGTGGCGCGCCGCTGAAAGCCAAGGCTCCGATGATGCGCGCCAAGCCGCTGCCTCCACCCCGTGCGGCCATGAAGGCGCGCAAGAAGGGCAAGAAGCCGGCCAAGACCGTCTATCGCAACCCGGCGCTGCTGGACCTTGCCAAGGGCGAGGAATGCTTGCTGCGCGTGCCCAAGTACTGCCAGGGCGGCACGGACACCACGGTCGCCTGCCATTCCAACCGCCTGCGAGACGGCAAAGGGAAGGGCATCAAGGCCCACGACTGGGCTATCGCCTTCGGTTGCGGCGGGTGCCATTACTTCCTCGATCAATCAACCGCGCCGTGGGAAATGAAGCTGAGCTACTTCGTTCCCGGGCTGCGTCTTACGCGCTCGCGCATCATCGCCTTGGGCAAATGGCCCGAGGAAGCGGAGCGCGGGTATCAACGTTTGTATGGAGAGTCGCCATGAGCGTGAAAGTCATGGGGATGGTGTTTGAAAGGTATCCGAACGGCGGCGGGGAAATGATCCTTGCGCTGGCGCTTGCGGACCATTCGAGCGATCAGGGTACGGGCATCTACCCGTCCATTGCGTCCCTGGCAGAGAAGACCCGCCAGTCCGTGCGCGCCGTTCAGTACCAACTGCGCGGCATGGAGAAGGCCGGCTGGTTGATCCTGGTGAATGCTGGCAACGGCGGCCGCAATCAACGCCGTGAGTACCGGATTTCTGAGGCTTGGATAAAGGGTGCAGATTTTGCATCCCTCAAACCCACGGACCCGGAGCAGGAAAACGGTGCAGATTTTGCACCACCTGAAGCGGCGGAAAAGGGTGCAAACCACGACACAAAGGGTGCAACTAACGACGCAAAGGGTGCAAACGGCGACATGAAAGGGTGCAACGGGTTGCACCCGCATATAACCGTCATAGAACCGTCAGAACCATCAAGAACCGTCACAGGCGCGCGCAAGCGCTCGCCGGGATTTGATCCGCTGGCCGTGGGGCTTCCCGTCTGGCTGGATGCGGAACTGTGGGGGCGCTGGGTTCGCCACAGGGTACAGCTTCGCAAACCGCTGACCGAGGAAGCCGCGCGGCAGCAGGTCAAGGACTTGGCGACCTTTCGCCAGCAGGGCCACACGCCCGCGACGGTCATCGAACACGCCATCGGCAAAAGCTGGCAAGGCCTGTTTGCCCCCAGTGGTAACGCATCCGGGGGCGCGCAGCGTCCCGGCAAGTTCAATCCGACCGACTACGTAAACCGCAATCGCACCCATGGAGGCCCCGACTATGACGACGGTCGCACAATCGACGGCTGAGCGCTCCGGCTGGGCCGTGCCGCTGGCGAAGCTGGAAGGCATTTCCCTGATCGACCACCTTTGGAATCGGCTTTCGGGAACGTATGGGGGGCGCTGGCTCAAGGACTTCCCCGACATGCAGAGTATCGAGAACTGGAAAGAGGCCTGGGCCGAAGCGCTGGACGAAGACCGCGTGACGCCTCATGAGGTGGCCGAGGGGCTGCGGACCTGCCGCCGCGTGTTCCCCGACTGGCCGCCCGCCGTGGGCGAGTTCATCCGTGCGTGCCGGCCAGGCCTGATCCCAGAGAACGCATTCCATGACGCAGTTGCCGGGATGAACGCTCGCCGCCGCGGCGAGGTGGGGCAATGGAGCCATCCCGCCGTCTACTGGGCTGCGGTGCGCGTCGGCTCTCATGACCTGCTGAACTGCGGCTACTCGGTGATGAAGACGCGTTGGGAGCGCGCACTTTCCGAGGAACTGAGTCGGGGCGAATGGGCGAGCGTTCCCACGCCCGCAGTCGCGTTGCCGGCCCCTGGTGCGAAGCACGCCATGCCAGAAGAAGCGGCCAAGGCACTGGAAGCTCTAGAGGCGGGCGAGATCCTGAGCGAGTCTGGCCGCGATCCTCGGCGCGGTGCAAAGCGCATCCTCGCAGAGATGGAGAAGAAGGGGGGTCGGCAGTATTCGCCCACGGTCATCGCCATGGCGCAGGCTGCCATGGACGCCTATCCGGACACGGGGGCGCAGGCATGAAGCGATGGCCCAATACTCCTGCCACTCGCGCGCCTCGCACGGCCGGTCGCGGGGCGGTTCTCGCTGGACCGAGCGAAGACACCATTCAAGCCCAGGTTGTCCGGTGGGCAAACCTTCAGGCCGGTGTTTACCCGGAGCTTTCGCGCCTCTTCCATGTCCCCAATGGCGGCCAGCGGCACGCGGTTGTAGCGGCCAAGCTGAAGGGGCAGGGCGTTAAACCTGGGGTGCCGGACCTTTGTTTGCCCGTGCCGCGCTTCGGATGCCCGGGGCTGTGGATCGAAATGAAGACCGCTGACGGCAGGGTCAGCACGACCCAGAAAGATTGGATCGGATACCTCAAGGGGGCGGGGTACCGCGTCGAGGTGTGCCGAAGCTTTGATGAGGCGCGCGCTGCGCTACTCGATTACCTGAATCCGAAAGTGATTTTTTCCCCGGGGATTATCTGATGATTACTTTGACCCTTTCGCGCTTTCCTTCGACCCCGGTCGTAGAAGCGCAACCGAGCCGACTGTTCGCCACCGCTCACGCGGCGCTGACCTTTGCCTACAACCATACGGACCAGGTGTATGACAAGCCCATGATGGCGCGCCTCGCACAGGCTCAATCCCAGGCTGGTGCCGAGGGAAAGGGCCTGGGCGGCACGGATGGGGCCGGGCAGGCCGCCATTGTCATGGGCGCATTGAAAACCCTGCCTCGCCTGTACCGCGCAATTCTGGTGGCGCGCTTCGCGCCGCGTACCGACCGTTGCAAGTGCTGCAAGGGCACCGTTGATCGCCATGATTGGCTGGCGGCAGTTCGCGAGATATCAGACGCCGCTGTGTGTGGTGCGCTGTCAGCACACCCTACGCCGCGTGTGCTGCGAGATGCAATCGTAGCGCGGTATTTCGGCAAAGACGTGAAGCTGTCTGAGGCAGCAGCACATGCCCAGGTGAGCGCGGCCACCGCCACCAACCACAATGGGAAGATCAAGCTGTGGCTGTATGGCACGCGCACCACGAAGCAGAAAGGCGGTGAGCGTGGCGCGGGCCAGAAGGGCGTCGAAGCGCTAGCGATGGAGTACGCGGCCGATCTGTTGGCGGCGAAAGGCTTGTGCGACTGACTCTTGCAGGGTTGAATTTTCTCTGCTAAAGTTCGCCCTGTTTAGTCACTTTGAATAAGTGCGTCCGAAAGCCCGCTATGTTTATGCAGTGCGGGCTTTTTTGCGTCTATTTTTTCGGGAGTTTGCGTTCCTTCAGCGCGAAGCCGGGTTCATACAGGTGAACGAGACCTAAAACGATTTCCTTGCACACCTCGATGAGCTTCTGCGCCTCCTTCTCGTTGCAAAAGTGTCCGCCATGGGCAATTTTGTTCCGCATGCCGTTCAAGGGCTTGACTTTGTCTGTCAATAACCGAATTGATTTCTTCTTTTCTGGTTGGTGATCAACCAGATGCTTGAGGAGTCGGTCGAACTTTCCCTGAATTCCGTTTGCCCAGAAGAGCAGTTCATCAATAAAGTTTTTTGTGAGATTTCCCTGGGCCTCAAACTCCTTGCGAATGGCGAAGCTTGCGGCCAACTCTGCTGCTGTCGCTGCGCGCACGACCGCCGCAGACCATTCTTCTCGGTAATGTAGGCCGGATAGTTTGACCCACTGCTTTCCGATCTTGGTCAAATCATCCAAGTTCTGATAATCCACAACCACGCCAATTTGCTCGGGCGGGGCGTTCGTCCTTTGGGCCGGACCGTTCGGCGCTAATTTATGTTTTTTTGTCATGGGTATGTGGCGCAGGAAGGACAGAAAGGAAATTTGCGTAGGAATGGCGCGGTTCGCGGTGCATAACCGATATTCACTCTACAGTTTTCGTTGAGAGAATACGGCTTGCCTCTATTGTCTCGTCGAGTCCATCAAGTAGGAGACGAATGCAGAGCATGCGACGAGCATAAACTTTGCTTCCGCATACGTGCACCTCTCGCCTTCATCTGTAAGAGCGTGGCGGACACCGGACTCGTCACTGCCATAGCCATAGAGTGCGCTGAACGCTTTGCCTAGCGAGGAGTGGACGTGCGGGACTCTTTTCAATGCTGCACCGAGAGTTGCGTTCGGAGTGCCGGTGGCTTCTCGGCAAACAGCCTCGACTGCGGATAACGACTCTTTGACTGAATTGCGGTAATCCGGACTCTCTCTATCAGATAGCAATTCGAGTGCACGTTGCAAATGAGTGTTAGCGGCAGTGCCCGCGTGCTCCAGAGCTGACTCGATAGCGGAAATCTCGGTTTCCGAAGTTATCTCGACGATCTGTTGGTTGACGATGCGATAGGCAGACCGCTCCCTTTCAAATAAGCCGTTCAGAATTTCAGTTCTGTCAGTGGTGAGGCCTGAACTCTTTTCCGATAGTAGCGCCTCAAGGAAATCGAACGAGTGATACCAAGTTGATTCGAAGAACTTCTTCTTGAAAAAGTCATAGGAAGTGCTTTCACCCGTGTAGCGGGGAATCAATGGAGGCAGTTGATCGTAGTCCAGATTGAAGTGATGCAGCCACAGTCGCGTGGAGATGTTGTCGAGGTTCTTGTACGCATCTGATCTCTCGGATTCCCAGCGATTATCCCAAAGGAATATTTTCAAAGCGTTCCAGATACGCGTGCGTAGTTCGCGATTGAAGTCTTCACGTTGTATCGCATCCGATACCTTTATGTAGCCGTTTCGTGCTGAAAATAAGACCATTTTTCCTCTGACTAGCTTGAAATGGCGGGTTACATATTCTACCTCTCCCGGGCATTGGCTGTTCGCGGAGGGGGCGGCGCTAATTGGGGGGCTTCAGTCCGTATATGAAGATCAAGACACTCAAACCGCGTATCGCGATGGCTGGGTCCAGATTGGTTGTCGCGCCCACACTCAGCACCAGACGTATGACAGGCCGTAAGCTGCAAGAGCGGCGGTTACGCATTTGGTCTGCTAATCCGCACTGCGCAGATTGCGGAACTCTGACCGTCTACCCATATGGCTTCGAGCTAGACCACAAGGTAAGCCTATTCGATGGAGGCGAAGACACCGACGTGAACACGCAAATTCTGTGCGTGTCGCGCGATGCGAACGGGCGGAAGACCGGATGCCATGACGTCAAGACTCGCAAGGACATGGGATACAGGAGCCGCACGTAATGTCACAGATCACAGTGGAGCTCTACCTTCGCGTCGCGTGGTGGGTGCGCTGGTACCTGGCCGGCGTCGTGATCACGGCACGCCTGACCGGCGCAACGCCGAACATGACCAAGGTCGAACGGTGGATCAGGCGCGGCCTATTCGGCCGCGCCATCAGAAGGCCGTAGCTCGCTGCGCTGTCACGCTAATGGCCGAAGAAGGTCAAGCGCCTCTGGGATCGCGCCCTGGCGGGCTTGTATCCCGGCGTGAGGGGAAACGGCAGAGGGGGGGCGGGGTGAAAGTCTGGCGAGGCCGCCCTCCGGAAACCACCTGTTCCCTCACGCACGGAAAATTTCCCCCTTTTGGAAAATTGTTAACCCTCTTTTGTTAACCACAAGCTATGGCATTAACCGACAAAAAGCGCCGTTTCGTCGATGCGCTGCTGTCGGGTCTATCCGGTGCGAAAGCCGCTATCCACGCGGGTTACAGCGAAAACGGGGCGGCCCAAGCAGCCGCCCGATTGATGCGCGACAAGCATGTTCTGGCTGCCCTGGGGCGCATCGCCCAAGTTAACAAAGCGGTTAACAAAAAGGCGGTTAACAAAAAGGCCAAAGAAGAGGCTCCGGCCAAGCAGGCACCGCCTACAGAAGGGGCGCCGCCGCCAGCTGCCGGCGAGTCGCCGATGGGTGGAATCGGCCTGAAGGCCATGGGGCTGACGTCGGATCCGATGACGGTGTTGGTGGCCATCATGAACGATGCGAGCGAGGAGCCGAAGCTTCGGCTGGAGGCTGCTAAGGCACTCATGCCGTTCACGCACGGGAAGATTGCCGATCAGGGCAAAAAGGACGCGCAAAAGGCCGCAGCCAACAAGGTCGCTGCCGGCGGTCGCTTCAACCCTCCGCCTCCGCCCACGCACCTGCGTGTTGTCGGGAAAGGCTAAGCCATGGCCTGGACAACCGCATGCCCAGACTGGGCGGACCGCCTGCGGGCGCGCAAGTCGATAATTCCGCCGCCGATCTTCCCCAACCAGGCCGAGTACGCGCTGGGAATCTTCAAGCAGTTGAAGGTAGTTGACCTTCCGCAGGTGTATGACGAAGCCATCGGCGGATACCGGCACCAAACGTTCGGGGAATGCTCAGAGGAATGGGTGTTCGATTTCGTGCGCGCCATCTTTGGCGGTTATGAAGCCGACACGGGTAAGCAGCTGATCCGTGAGTACGGGCTGCTCATTAGCAAGAAGAACACGAAATCGACCATCGCCGCCGGCATCATGCTGACGGCGGTCATCATCTGCTGGCGCCAGGAAGAGGAGCACCTGATCCTGGCTCCCACAAAGGAAGTCGCAGACAACAGTTTCAAGCCGGCCGCCGCCATGGTGCGCGCCGACGAGGAACTGTCCGATATGTTCCATATCCAGGACCATATCCGCACGATCACGCATCGGACAACCCGCAACAGTCTTAAGGTGGTAGCGGCTGATACCGACACAGTTTCGGGGAAGAAGTCGGGCCGAATCCTCGTCGATGAACTTTGGCTGTTCGGCAAGCGTGCAAACGCCGTGGCGATGTTCCTTGAGGCGCTGGGAGGCCAGATATCGCGGGATGAAGGTTGGGTGATCTACCTGACGACACAAAGCGATGAGCCGCCGGCGGGTGTCTTCAAAGAAAAGCTCGCCTACTGGCGCGACGTGCGAGATGGGCGGGTGGTCGATCCGAAGACGCTGGGTATCCTGTACGAGTTTCCGGAAGACATGGTCGAGGCAAAAGTCTATCTCGACCCGGCGAACTTCTACATCACCAATCCGAACCTGGGCCGTTCGGTCAGCGGCGAATGGTTGGGGGATCAGCTCAAGCTATTGCAGGCCAGAACGGACGGAGCGTTCCAACAGTTCCTGGCCAAGCACCTGAATGTCGAAATCGGGCTGAACCTGCGTTCTGACCGCTGGGCGGGTGCTGATCACTGGCTAAAGCGGGGGAAGCGGGAACTGACGCTTCGCGCGCTGATGGAGCGTTCCGAAGTGGTCACGGCCGGTATCGACGGCGGCGGCCTGGATGACCTACTGGGCTTGGCATTTCTAGGGCGCGAGCGTGGCACGGGAAACTGGCTGCATTGGGCGCGAGCCTGGGCGCACCCGTCTGTTCTGGAGCGCCGCAAAGAGATTGAGCCCAGATTGCGCGATTTCGAACGGGCTGGCGAGTTGGTCATAGTCAAGCAGATCGGCGATGACACCGCCGAACTGGCGACCCTCATCCGCCAAGTGTATGACGCGGGCTTGTTCCCTGAGAAATGTGGCATCGGTGCAGACCAAAACGGTGTGACCTTCAATGACGCGCTGGTTGAGGCTGAAATCCCCGAGGAATTGATCGTCGGAGTGTCTCAGGGTTGGAAGCTGGGAGGAATCATCAAGACGGTGGAGCGCAAGCTTGCCGAAGGCTCCTTCTTGCATGGCGATCAGGCGCTGATGGCTTGGGCTGTAGGCAATGCTCGTATCGAGCTGCGCGCTAACGGCATCTTGATCACCAAGCAGGCGAGCGGCACAGCGAAGATTGACCCCTTGATGGCGACATTCGATGCGGCACAGTTGATGGTCCTTAATCCCGAGGCCTCAGGCCGGTCGGTGTACGAGTCCCGCGGGATTCGATTTATCTGAGAGAACCCATGAAATTACTGGACCGCTTTCTGGGCGGCTCAGCCGACGAGTTGGCGCCTGAAGCAGGCCCGCGGCTTGAGCCCACCATTGCGCTCGAAAGCGCGCAGGCTTCGTCGCAGCCCAGGGGGCAGGCCTTTCGAGGTTTGGACGATCCGGCGCTGCTGGAATACATCCGCAGCGGCGACTACAGCAGCCGGGTGGAGTCGCTGCGGAACATGGCCGCATTGCGATGCGTGTCTCTAATCGTCACGTCGCTTGGAATGCTGCCGCTCAACCTGATTCGAAACGACGCATCAAAAGCGGCAGCGAAAGACCACCCGGGGTATCGGCTGATGAAGCTGAAGCCGAACGGGTGGCAAACGCCCTTCGAGTTCAAGAGCATGATGCAGCTGCATGTCTTGCAGCAAGGCAATGCCTACGCGAGGGTTATCTGGTCGGCAGGCAGACCCATCGCATTGGTGCCGATGGCGCTGGGGGCGGTCAAGGCCGAGCTGGTGGGCTGGGAGATGCGATACACGTACACCCGGCCGGATGGCCAGCAGGTAAAGCTGTCTCAGAAGGAGGTGTTTCACCTGCGGGACATCACCATTGATGGGGTGGAAGGGCTGGGCCGCATGAAGCTCGCGCGCGATGCCATCGCTCTGGCGCGTGATGCCGAGCACGCCGCCAGTCGCGTATTTCGGACGGGCAACCTGGCGGGTGGCGCGGTGGAGGTTCCCAAGGCGCTTTCTGATACGGCCTATGGCCGAATGCGCAACTCCCTTGATACGGACTTTGCGGGGGCCGAGAACGCGGAACGCTGGATGCTGCTGGAGGAAGGCGCCAAGGCAAACAAGTTCAAGGTGACAGCAGCCGAAGCGCAGCACATCGAGAACCGCAACGCGCAGATCGAAGAGGTGGCGCGCGCCTTCGGCGTGCCGCGGCCCCTCCTGATGATGGACGACACCAGTTGGGGGTCGGGCATCGAGCAGCTTGGGATCTTCTTCGTGCAGTACGGGCTGCAGTTCTGGTTTACCGCGTGGGAACAGGCGGCGATGCGCACCTTCCTGACCGACGAGGAACTGGACGAGCTGGCCTACAAGTTCAACGAGCGGGCGCTGATGCGCGGCACGTTGAAGGATCAGGCCGACTATTTCGCCAAAGCGTCCGGGGCGGGCGGCCATGCCCCGTGGATGTGGCAGAACGAGATCCGGGAGCTGTCAGACCTTCCGGCGAGCGATGACCCGCAGGCGAACAAGCTGCGCGATCCCATTACCCAAAAAGGAAAATCCAATGAGCCTGCTGCATCTGCCTGAGATCAAGGCGGACGCCCGCCTGGCGGCCGCCGACTTCGATCTGCGCCCCGACGCACTGGAGCGGTGGGCGCCACAGGTACGCGCCGCCGGCACGGACGAAGACGCCACCATTTCCATCTACGACCCCATCGGGGAAGCCTGGGATGGAAGCGGTGTGACGGTCAAACGCATTCAGGCCGCGCTGCGTTCCGTCGGGGCCCGTGAGGTGACGGTGAATGTGAATTCACCCGGGGGCAACTTCTTTGAGGGGGTTGCAATCTACAACGCGCTGCGTGAACACAAGGCCAAGGTAACCATTAAGGTCCTCGGCTTGGCGGCGTCTGCGGCTTCCGTTATTGCCATGGCTGGCGATGAGATCCTGATGGGTCAAGGATCGTTCTTGATGATCCATAACGCATGGGCTGTAGCCATAGGAAACCGTCATGACCTGATGGATGCTGCCGCGAAGCTGAAGCCGTTCGATGAAGCGATGGCACAGGTTTACGGGGCCAGAACAGGCCTGTCGTCCTCGCAGGCCGCAGCGCTCATGGACAAGGAAACTTGGATCGGTGCTGAGCAGGCGGTAGAGGATGGGTTTGCCACAGGCCTACTGGATGGCGCCGCAGTTACCGAGGCGCCCCAATCGAATATGGAACGGCGGGCATTGGCCCAGGTGGAAGCGGCCATGGCTCGCGCTGGATATAGCCGCTCTTCGCGTCGCGACACCTTCAAAGCACTTTTCTCCGGCAAGCCGAGCGCTGCCACAACCGCCATGCCGTGCGCTGGCGACGACGTAGCAGCCCTGCTGCAAACCACACTTACAACCCTGCGAGGTTAAACATGAAGCAACAATCGAATGCCCGCGTACCCCGCGGGCTAGTCTCCGTTCGCGCCGACGCCGGCGCTCCGGGGGATATCAAGGATCTGGTTGCCCAGCTGAACCAGGCCTTCGCTACGTTCAAAGACGAGCATACGAAGCAGCTGGACGAGGTCAAGAAGGGTACGCACGACGCCCTGCAAGCGCTCAAGGTCGAAAAGATCAACGCCGATATCAGCCGGCTCCAATCGGCCATCGATGACGCCAATCTGAAGATCGTATCGGCCCAGATGGGCGACGGCAGCGGCCAACGGCTGAAGGACGCGGAGTATAGCGACGCGTTCAATGCCCACTTCAAAAAGGGCGATGTGCAGGCCGCCTTGAACAAGGGCGCCGCGGAAGAGGGCGGCTACCTCGCTCCGGTGGAGTGGGACCGTACGATCACGGACAAGCTGGTGCTGGTTTCGCCCATGCGCCAGCTGGCAACCGTTCAGCCCGTGTCTGGCGCCGGCCTCACCAAGCTGTACAACCTGGGCGGTACGGCCTCGGGCTGGGTTGGCGAAACTGCCGCGCGCCCGCAGACGAATACCGCGGGCTTTGCCTCGCTGGGTTTCGGCTGGGGCGAGATTTACGCCAATCCGGCCGCCACGCAGCAACTGCTGGACGATTCCGCGATCAGCCTGGAAAGCTGGCTCGCCGGGGAGGTGGAAACCGAGTTCGCCAAGCAGGAAGGTCTGGCTTATGTTTCGGGCGATGGCGCCAACAAGCCCTTCGGCATCCTGACCTACATCGTTGGCGGGGCCAATGCCACCAAGCATCCCTTCGGCGCGATCAAGGTGGTGAACAGCGGCGCTGCGGCGGCCATCACCTCGGACGGCGTCATCGACCTGATCTATGACCTGCCCTCGGCCTTCACGGGCAACGCGCGATTCGCCATGAACCGCAAGACCCAGGGCCTGGTTCGCAAGCTGAAGGACGGCCAAGGAAACTATCTGTGGCAGCCGTCCATGGTGGCGGGCCAGCCCTCCACTCTCGGCGGCTTCCCGCTCAGCGAGGTTCCGGATATGCCTGATGCGGTCGCTGGCGCGGCCGCCGTGCTGTTCGGGGACTTCAAGCGTACCTACACCATCTACGACCGCGTAGGCGTGAAGGTGCTGCGTGATCCCTACACCAACAAGCCCTTCGTGCTGTTCTACACGACCAAGCGCGTGGGCGGCGGTGTCCACAACCCCGAGCCGATGCGCGCGATGAAGATCGCGGCGGCGTAACGAGCCAAGGAGGGGCGCCAGAAGGGCGTCCCTCCACTACATGGGAGAGAAATATGCCGAAGCTGATCAAGACGATCCGCGCTGTGCCGAAAGGCGAAATCTACCCGGTCGAATATCCCGCCGGCGATGAATGTCCGGTGTGGCTGCTGCCGGCCGCTCATGACCTGGACGCACTGGAAGAGCCTGAGGGCGACGCGAGTGAAAAGGCCGAACTGATGGCGAAGCTCGACGCGGACGAGATCAAGTATGACAAACGCTGGGGCCTGGACAAGCTGCGTTTGGCCCTGACCGAAGGCAAGAAGGACTGACCATGCCGCTGCTGACGCCTGAAGAGTGCATTGCTCATTGCAACGCTGATCCGGCGGATGCGTCAATGCTGGCCGACCTGCTTGCCGCTGCCGAAAGCGCGGTGGCAGGCCATCTCAATCGCGCATTCTATTCGGCGCAAACCGATCTCATCGCCGCGCAGGACGCGCTGCCGCAGGCTGCCGGCGAAGCGCAGGACGCATACGAGGCAGCGATGGCGGCCGCGGCGGATCTTGTCAACCCTGCTGCGCGCCAAATGGCAACAGCACTTGCGACGGAGCGGTTGAAGGAAGCGAAGATCGGATTTCAGCGCGTGCTGTTCGGCATGGTGGCGACACCGCGTGTCAGGGCCGCGGTGCGGCTGACGCTCGGCAATCTGTATGCCAACCGCGAAGAGGTGGTTGTCGGTGCAAGCGCGGCTCGGCTTCCTCAAGGGGTGCCGGAACTCCTGCGCGCTGACAGGCGGGAGATGATGCCATGAGGGCCGGGACGCTGCGCACCAGAATTCGGATCGAGCGGCGGGAAGACGGGCAAGACGACGCCGGGCAGCCGAATGGACCCTGGGTGGAAGTTGCAACAGTACCGGCAGATCCTCGCGGTCAGACCGGTATGGGTGCCATTACCCGCAACCAGGAAAACATTGGCGCGTCCATCAACGCATACAGTTTCCGGATCCGGTTCCGCCGCGGCATCGACCAGGGGATGCGCGTACTGGAGCTGTACGACGGGCAGCCGGTGGGCGAACCCTTCGATATCAAAAATGTGCGGATGGACCTTGCGCGGCGGCAGTGGACGGACCTGATCTGCGAGCAGGGAGGCAGCGATGGCTAAGGGGCTTCAGACGACGTTCGATACGTCGGGCTGGTCTGCGGGCCTTGATCGTCTGTTGGGGCCTGCACGGGTCAGCCTGGCGCGCTCGATGGCGGTTGCTGGCGGCGAGGTGCTGCGGGATGAAGCCAAGGCGCGGGTGAATACGCACAACGGAGTTCTGGGCACCGCCATCTACCTTGCCTTCCGGGAACGGTACTCGACAGATCAGGAGGTCCAGTATGCAGTCACCTGGAACAAGCGTAAGGCACCGCACGGCCACTTGGTGGAGTTCGGACACTGGCAGATCTACGCCGTAGTCCGCAAGCCGGACGGCAGCTATGTCACGGACAAGCGTCGCAGGCTGGCTACGCCAAAGTGGGTGCCCGCCTATCCGTTCCTGCGGCCGGCCTATGAAGCCGCCTCGGAACGCGCACAGGCGGCAATGATCCAGCGCGGACGGCAGCGCCTGCCCGAGCTTCTGGCTGGGAGAGAGGTGAACGATGACACTTGAGTCCAAGTTGAAAACGCTTCTGGGGCCGTTGGTCGGCGGGCGCGTGTATCCGGATGTCACGCCGGACAAGCCGGAATTCCCGCTGATCGTTTACCAGGGCGCGGGCGGGCAAGAGCGTTGGTACGTCGAGGGCAAGCGCCGCGAGAAGCGGAACCAGCGCTTGCAGGTGTTCGTCTGGGCGGCCACGCGGTCGCAGGCGAGCGCCCTCGCCGATCAGATCGGCACCGCCCTGTGCGAAAGCGACTTTCCGGCCGTGGAGCCCTACGGCTCTCCCACCAGCCTCTACGAAGAGGCAATCAAGAAGTACGGCACCCGCCAGGACTTCGGCATCTGGTTCCTTCCCTCCTGACTTTCTCCTGCTTCTATATCAAACCCGGCTCCGCGCCGGGTTTTTCATTTGAGGAAAACAAATGTCTTCCATTTTTATCAACGGATCTCAGTTTCGAATCTCCACGCTTCTCGCTGCGGCAGTCGCGATCAGTGCCGTCACCAACGGAGAGGACCCGGTTGCATCTGCCGCCACTCCCCCTGCCGATGGCGACAAGCTGGTTATCGATTCGGGCTGGTCTGCCTTGACCGAATCGGTGTATCGCGCCATTGGCTCGACCGCTGACAGCTTCAAGATCGAGGGTGCCGATACGACCGATCTCCGGCTCTATCCGGCTGGCCTGGGCGTCGGCTCCTACCGCAAGGTGAGCGACTGGGTGTCGCTTGACCAGATCACCGACGTGCAGATTACGGGTGGTGAACAGCAGTATCACACCTACCAATACGTTGAGGATCCGACCGGCAAGCAACGTCAGAAACCCACGGTCAAGACCCCGACCGTGCTGACGTACACAGTCGACTACGACCGAAAGAAGGCTTGGTACAAGGCGCTGGTCGCCGCAGACAGGCTGCGTGCACCCATCGTATTGGAGACGCTGTACCCGGACGGAAGCGTTACCTACTACTACGGCTATCCGTCGTTTCGCAAGGATCCGACGGGTGGCCAAAACGTCAACCTGCAGAACGGCTTCACGCTGTCTCTGATCGCCGATGCTGTTACCTACGACGAGGCCTGATCATGACTTTCATCATCAAAGGGAATCCCGTCATCGAAGCGACGGTGACGATTACCGGGCAGGGCCGCACTCAAAAGTTGGAGCTGGCGTTTCGCCACAAGACTGACGACGAGTATCGCGCACTCATGGCAAAGGTCGAGAAGGGCAAGCTCTCCACGGGCGGGCTCTTGCTGGAGCTGGTCGAACGCTGGAATGCAGACATGCCGCTGGACGAGTCGGGCGTTAACGCGCTGCGGCAGCACCAGCCAGGGGCTGACCTCGCCATCGTGCAGGCCTACAACCGCGCGCTGCAGGTCGAACTGGAAAAAAACTAAAGGCGGCGGTGGCGGCGTTCTATTGGACACCGCCATCCGCCACTGCGCTCGCGCTGGCCGGCATTCGATCTCGGCCCGCACTGTTTAAGAGGCCCGTTCCCGAAGTGTTGCCGCAACTGGCTGATGCCTTTGCGCTCTTCATCCGCAATCAAACGCAATGGCGTGTTGGCGCGGGCGGCCCTATCGGACTGGACTACTTGGCGCTGCAAGCCGATCTGCGTTTGCGGGGTGTTCGGCGCAAACGCCAGCGCCAGGTCATGGACATGCTGCGAATGGTTGAGCGTGCGGCCCTGGAGTTTCTACACAAGAGCTGAATATGGCACAGGAAAGCATAGGGACTGCGCGGTTAGACATTGTTGTCGATACTTCGCAGTTCGATACCGCCATTGCGACGGCGAAGCGCGGCACCAGCGACATGTCGCAATCTGCCCAGGCGGACTATGCCAGGCTGAGCGCCGCCGAGCGTCGCCGAGTGGACGCCCTGGTGAACCAGGCGAACACCATCGACTACACGCGGAAGCAGCAAATTCTGTACAACGCTGCGCTGCGTGAAGTACCCACTTCGATCCTGGACGAACTGAAATCGAAACTCGCCGCGACGGGCGCGGCGGCGGCCGGCGCGGGGAAGCAACTCAACCAGTACGGGATCAGCGCCGCCCAACAGGCCGCAGCCCTGCGTGGCGTGCCTGCGCAGTTGACCGACATTGTGGTGTCGCTCCAGGGCGGGCAGCAGCCGCTGACGGTGTTGCTCCAGCAAGGCGGCCAGCTAAAGGACATGTTCGGCGGGATCGTGCCCGCGGCGCGCGCGTTGGGTGGCGCGTTAATGGGCCTAGTTAATCCGTACACCCTTGCGGCGGGCGCCGTTGCCGCAGTAGCCGCGGCGTGGGTAAAGGGATCCTCCGAAGCCGAGTACTTCCGTGAAGCACTGATTCTGAATGGGAATGCTGCGGGTGTCACGGCGGATAACTTGGGTTTGCTGGCGCGCGGATTGGGCGAAGTCACGGGTAGCCATTCACGCGCAGTTCAGGCTTTGAATGCGGTTGCCGCCTCCGGGAAGCTGTCCGGCACCGCGCTAGCTGACGTGGCTCTCATTGCTGCTGAGATGCAGCGTGCGACTGGCGTGGAGATTGAAAAGACCGTTGAGGTCTTTGCAAAGCTTGGAAGGGACCCGGTTGCCGCGGTTGTGGAACTCAACGAGCGGTATGGGATTCTGACGGGCACCATCTACGCTCAGGCCCAAGCCTTGACGGACCAAGGTCGGGCGCAGGAGGCCGTTGAGCTTGTCGCGAGGCAGGCGGCATCGGAACTCACTGGCAGAACCGCCGCGCAGAAGGAGAACCTGGGGTCGCTCGAATCGGCATGGAACAAGCTGGGCTCAGCCGCGTCTTGGGCTTGGGACAAGATGCTGGACATCGGTCGTGAGACCACGGTCGATGAGACCTTGCGGGTGGTTGAGCGTGAGATTCGCCAGCGTGCTGAGAATATTCGGATCGCCTCTGAGGCTGGCGCGACGATCAGCGATAAGGAGAGGGCTGGCCTCAAGGACGCAGAAGGGCGTCGTGATGCGCTGATCGCCCAGCGCAAAGAGGCGGAAGACGCAGCCAAAGCGCAGTCGGAACTTGTGCGGATTAACCGCGAGGCGATCCAGTCCCGCGAACACATTGCGCGCATCATCGAAGAGGGTGCATCCAAAGCGGACAAGTATCGGAAGGCAGTGGCCGATCTAGATGCGTGGATCATCAAGTCGCAAAAGGATGGCACGAAGCTCTCGGATGAGCAGATAAAGGCCGCACGCGCCGCCGTTGATCGGCAGTTCGAGGAAAAGGGCGCCAAAAAGCCTCACACGGACGATGCCGCTACTAAGCTCCTCCAGCAATACCGAGAAGCAGAAGCTTCCTTGCACGCTCAGATCACCAGCGAAGGCAAGCTGGCAACCTGGGGACAGAAGCGCGCTGAGTTCGAACAGCAGATTGCCGACCTGAAGGACAAGAAAGTCCTGACGGCGGATCAGAAGAGTCTGCTGGCCCAGCAAGACCTGCTGCGCCGCCAGCTTGATCTGAACGTGGCCGCCGAGAAGGAGCTACGCACCAAGCAGGAAACCGCCAAGGTCGAAGCCTTGCGCGCCAGCTTGGTCGCCACCCGGGATCTGGAACAGCAGCAGTACGCGGATCAAGTTGCCGGGGTGGGGCGGGGTGATCGCGCCCAGGAAGAGCTTCAGGCGCGCCAAGGAATCCTGCGGGACTACCAACGCCAGCAGGCGCAGTTTGATCGTTCGATGGCCTCCGGCCAGATAACGCAGGAGACCTACCAGAGCGAAACCAAGCTCCTACAGGAACACCTTCAGCTCCGGCTGTCTATGCAACAGGAGTACTTCGACCACGTGCGAAGTGCCCAGGCAGATTGGAAGAACGGCGCCAAGTCGGCGCTTGAAAACTATCTGAACTCGGCTACGAACGTTGCCGATCAGACGAAGGGGCTTTTCTCGAACGCATTCCAGGGTATGGAGGATGCGATTGTCCGCTTCGCGACAACAGGGAAACTATCGTTCGCGGACTTCGCGACTTCGGTAGTCGCTGACTTGGCGCGGATCGCTACACGCCAAGCAATGGCCGGGTTGGTGGGAAATTTCCTCGGATCTTCCGGCGGCGGATTCTCGTCGTCGCAAGTGGGCGGAACAATGACTGGGGATGTGTCTGCGTTGCGGAGTGGCCCCTGGGGATTTGGAACAGCGATCGCGGGTTCGCGCGCCTCTGGTGGCCCGACTGCAGCCAACTCGTTGTACCGGGTTAATGAACTTGGTCCGGAGCTCTATTCGGAGGGAGGTAGAACTTACCTCATGAGTGGTGCAGATGGGGGGTACGTGACTCCACTCGTTTCGAATTCCGTTGGAAACGCGACGGCTGGTCGTAGCCCTGTAGTGAACATAAACATGACCGGGGCTCCATCGGAGCCTGAAGTTCAAGTCCGCCAGCATACGGACGGCTCACTGTCGATCGACATGTTGTGGCGACAGATCGATAAGCGTCTGGGTGGTGCGATCAGGGCTGGGAACAGCGAAGCTGGTCGTGCAATGCAACATCGATTTGGATTGAAACCACAGTTGGGGTGAAGCATGGCATTACCTATATGGCCGGCGGCCCTGCCGCTGCTTGAGTTATCCCGGCAACCGGCAGATCCGTTCATACGCACGGCGATGGACAGCGGATTAGCACGCCAGCGAAGGCGATTTCGCGTTTATCCGATCACGCAGTCAGTGAGGTTTGTGCTGACGCAGGAGCAATTCGAGAAGTATTCCGCGTTCGCGGAAGTCGACCTCAATGGTTGGACCAGCTGGTTCATGTTGAAGATTCGAGATGGGCGCGGGGTCCGGTTCTCGCGAGTGCGGTTTATCAAAGCTCCCGTTGAGACGTACGTTGGACCGGATTGGCATGTGTCCGGTCAAGTCGAAAAACTCAATATTGATTAGCAGTTCAAAAGTCACTTTCTGGGCCCGCTTCGGCGGGCCTTTTCTTTGGGTGTCTCTATGAGTTTGGAACAGGCATTGAAAGAGGCCTACGCCAGCGCGCCACAAGACCGCGTGGTGTTCGACACGCTGGAAGTCCTGCATTCGAGGTTCGTGGACGACGAGGGCCAACGTACGGCCATCCGCGTGGTGTTGGGCTACGAGAACATCGTGGCCCGATTGGAAGGTGACGCCCCGCTACATGGCGGGCAATACGTAAATTTCATTGCGGCGGCCTTCGGGTTTTCTCTGCCGGGGTTCGAAGAGGACCAAGTGCCACAGATGAAAGTCACGCTGGATGGCGTGACACAGGAAATCATCGCTCACTTGGAGGCGGCCGCGAGCGCGCCGAGCGAGCCCATCGTAGTGATCTATCGCCCCTTTGTTTCGACGGATCTTTCCAAGCCAAGCATGGACCCGCCCATTGTGATGGAACTGACCAACGTCAACGCTGCCGGCGTCCAGATAACAGGCACGGCGACCCTGGATGACGTGCACAACGCGGCTTTTCCACGCGAGAAGTATCTGGCCAGTCGCTTTCCGGGGCTTGTGCGATGAGGGCCGACCAAATCCCCCAATTCCTGTGGAAACCGTGGGAACCCGGCGCCATTGGCCCGGACGCCTACGACTGCTGGGGCTTGCTGCGTGCGGTGCGCCTGGCGCACTTCGGGGGTGGAATTCCTGCCTGTGTCTTGGGTGAGGCTGCACGCGCCTTGCATGCCGAGAAGCTGCGCTCCGGGGAATGGGAGATCGTCCCTGCGCCGGCGCACGGCGACGGTGTGCTGATGCGCGAGGGTAGTGAGCCTCACGTGGGCATCTACCTGGAAATCGACGGCGGCGGCGTGCTGCACGCTATGCGTGGTTACGGCGTCATCTTTACTCATATGCGCGAACTTCGATTGATGGGGTTCGGGCGCTGTCAGTTTTACCGAATCCATGCCTAAAGTTCTCTTTTGCGAAAACCCCTTCCGGCCGCAGTTGAGCCGCGAGTCGGTTCCTGTGCGGGCCGGCACTCGCATCGACACAATGCTGCGCGCGCGTGGCGCGGTATCGGGCCGCGGCGAAAGGCTAGTACGCAATCACGTCTTCGTGGTGCAGGTGAACGGGGAGTATGTGCTGCAAGCCCATTGGGTGCGCAGGATTGAGACCACTGACGTTGTGGCCGTCTTCTATCTGCCCGGCGATGGTGGCAATGGCGGCTCCAATCCCATGCGAACGCTGCTCCAGGTCGCTCTGGTGGTGGCGTCCATGTGGGTGCCAGCAGCAATGGGCTTGCAGGCTGGGGCTGCGGCGGCGATGTCGGCCGGAATCATGATCGGCGGGAATCTGCTGCTGAACGCGGTTCTACCTCCACCGTCGGCGAATCTCGCTTCCGGACGCGAGCAGGCCAGCCCGACCTATGGCATCAACGCGCAAGGGAATCGGGCACGATTGCTCGAGGCAACGCCGGTGTTGTATGGCCATTTCCGCGTCTATCCGGACTTTGCCGCCGAGCCGTACGCCGAGCTGGATGGGAATCAGCAGTATCTATATCAGCTGCTGTGTATCAGCCAGGGCGAGATCGATATTGAAGAGATCCGGATTGAGGATACCCCCATCGGCAATTTCGCCGAGGTGCAATATGAAGTGATCCGGCCCGGTGGCAAGGTGACACTCTTTCCGGACAACGTGGTCACGTCCAATGCTGTCCAAGGCTTGGAATTGAAAGGGCCGAACGAGACCGACGGCGGCGCCGTGGGGCCGTTCGTGGCAAACCCGGCGGACTCGCGCGCCAACAGGATCGCCATCGATATCGCCTTTCCGGCTGGGCTGTACCGTGCGGATGATAAGGCGGACTTGAATCCTTTCACGGTTAGCTGGGATGTGCTGGCACAGGCGATCGACAATGCCGGAAATGCGATTGGCGAGTGGTTCTTGCTGGGGAGCGAGTCTTATCGCGCCTCGACGGCTACGCCTCAGGCCAAGACCTACCGTTACACCGTGCCGGAAGGGCGCTATCAGGTGCGTGCTCAACGCACAAGCAACAAGCAGACCGACACTCGATACGGCAACGTGCTGCAATGGGCAGGTATGCGGGCATACCTGCCGTCGCAGCAGTCCTACGGCAATCTGACGATGCTGGCCGTGGTCATGCGGGCCACCAACAACTTGAACCAGTCGACAGCGCGACGGATCAACGTGATTGCCACGCGTAAGCTCAAGACCTGGAATCCAGTTGATGGATGGTCCCTTTCTACTACGGCCACGCGTAACCCCGCCTGGGCGATAGCTGATGCCTGCACGAACAAAGAATATGGGCGGGGGCTGGTCGATAGCCGCATCAACTTGAACGAGCTTTACCGGCTGGCGCAGGTATGGGACAGCCGCGGCGATGAGTTCAACGGAGTATTCGACACTACGACCACGTTCTGGGACGCGCTGACCAAGATCGCCCGCGTGGGCCGCGCGAGGCCCATGTATTACGCGGGTGTGATCGACATTGTGCGCAATGAGCCGCGCACTGTGCCGACGGCGATGTTTACACCCATGAACATCGTGGCGGAGTCCTTCTCCGTGGATTACAAGTTCATGAAGTCGGACAGCCCCGATCACGTGGTGGTATCTTTCATCAACGAGGAGACATGGCAGCCTGAAGACGTGGCCTGTATTCTGCCTGGTGGTACGCAGGAGCGCCCGTATACCGTAGAACTGATCGGCTGCACGAATCGGCCGCAAGCGTGGCGGGAAGGCATCAGCATGGCGGCAGCCAACCGAGATCAGCGCCGCTTTCCCTATCTCTCGTCCGAGTTGGACGGCCTGCTGCCGAAGTATCTTGACCTTGTAGCCATCACGCACGACGTGCCCAAATGGGGGTTGTCGGGATTCGTGAGGGGGTACAGCCAGGCTACGCGCGTCCTGACCATGTCTGAGCCGCTGGAATGGTGGATCGGAGAGAACCATTACTTGAGCCTGCGCATGCTGGACGGCTCCGTGCGGGGACCGTTCCTGGTGACGCAGGGGGAGGATGAGTTCTCTGCCGTCCTGGCCAGTGCCTTGCCGGCGGATGTCGAAATTGCCTCTGGCGATACGGAGGAACCGACGTATTACCAGTTCGGACCGGGTGAGAAGAGGGCGCTCAACACGTTGGCGCTGTCGGCTACGCCCGACGAGAACGGAAGGGTAGCGCTGACTTTCGTCAACTATGCGGATTCTGTGCACACCGCTGAGCTAGGCGGGGACGTGCCGCCACCGCCGCCACCGTCACTGCTGCCTAGCAAGCCCGGCGCACCGATCGTGAACGAGGTGACGGTGTTCGCCACTTCCGTTGCCGGTGTGCAGCAAGTTTCCTGCACGCCAGCGCGCGGTGCTACGGCCTATGAGTTCCAGGCCAGCAACGATCAGGGAACGACGTGGATGCCGCTGGGGACGGTGGGGGAGCCCAGCACTAAAGCTCAGCTTTCACCTGGGGTTTGGTGGGTACGGGCGCGAGGCATCGGCACACTGCCGGGGCCGTGGAAGACGTGGCAAGGGCAGATCAGCGCCACGATGTTGCCGCCTCCCACATTAACGTCGCTCACTGCTGTCGGGCAGGTGATGGGGATCGACCTGCACTGGATCTGGCCGTCTGGTATCAATCTGCGGGCCATCGAGATTTACCGTTCGATGACCAACAGTTTTGTCGACGCCCAGCCGCTCGGTATGTTCGCATACCCGCAGGCCTCCCATTCAATTACAGGTCTCGCTAACAACGTGGCCATGTACTTCTGGGCCAGAGTCCGGGATGAGGCTGACCAGCCTGGGCCATGGTATCCGGGGGAGTTCGGCGTGCGCGGGCAGTCCAGCGCGGATCCGACGCCGCTCTTGAGTTACATGGAGGGCAAGATCGGCGCCGGGCAATTGGCGCCGGGTCTTATCGAAGAAATTCAGGCTGGCATTACCGACGAAGTATTGAAAGACATCGTAGGCGACCTGACGGGCGCCGATGTCCAGGACAAAACCTGGTTTGCAGGGAATAGCGATCGCAGCTTTGTCGGGACGGTCAGTGCGACATCCGTCATCAATGAGGGCGATTTCAGGGAGGCGATGCGCTCCATATCGCTTGCGGCCCAGACGGAGGGGAATCTTGCGGTCATCCGAGATGAGTTGCGCGTGACGGCGAACCTCACTTCCGTCACGGCTCAGAAGTTGTCGACGCTGAGTGGAAGGATGGATGAGAGCGAAGCCACGCTGCAGGAGACTCATAGCATCGCAGTAGGTGCGCAGGGAACGGCATCTGCGGCGCAACAGCTGGCGGGCAGCGCGAAGGCCACGGCTGACTCTGCTGACCTCCTGGCAACCACAACGAAACTCTCGCTCAGTTCCACGTGGATGCTCAAAGCGCAAGTGCGCCAGGATGGGCGGGTCGTGCAAGCTGGCGTTGCATTGGGGGCGTCGATCGGTGAGAACGGCCAAAACCGAAGCGAATTTCTGGTGATGGCTGACACGGTGGCTTTCCTCACCTCCCTAAACGGAAGGTTGCACTCGCCGTTCATCTTCGACGTGGCTGCGGACACCGCCTATTTCGATACCGCATTCATCAAGAACGGAACCATAGGTTCTGGGAAGTTCGTGGATGAATTGCTCTCCGATGCCACCGATAGCCAAGGCAGGCCGCTGCTTTACATGAATATGAGAACCGGACAAACAATCTGGCGGACGCAGGGGGCCAGCGGGGAGCGCTCGGAGATGGGCGGCCCTGGCTATCGCTGGTACTACCCGAATGGGCAACTTGGCGTACGACTTGGAGGCGGAAGCTAATGGCATCTCCATTCGAGATTTTTGCTGCTGATGGGTCCCCGCTCATTACCGGTCTTACGAAGTGTGCTCGTCAGTTCGGGGAGGTGACAACGGGAACCTCGGACGGCGCCGTCAGCATTCCGGAACTAGCTTCCGGCAGTCCGTGGATCGCAACCCAGACTCTGGGGTATGCAAACAGCCTCAGCGCACCGCAGATCTTCTTGAACGGCACGGTCATTTCCTGGAAGTTCAGCGGTGCGCCAGGCGCGAGGGCGAGTGCGAAGATTCTTTATGGAGTGAAGTGATGGCGTTGGCGGCATTGGAGATCTATACCGACGCCGGGGATTTAATCGTTGACAGCAGGAACGTCAACTACTTCCTCAGGCACAAGGGTACGGCGTATAGGACGAACGAACAGTTCAGCGTCGTCACTCTGCCCTGTTCATCTCCGGTCGTATTTCTTCGACCGTTGGATGGCGGCTCAACGGCATGCCTATGGGTGGGGCAGAGCGGCGGGGACTATACGTTTCGGTTTGCGGGTGATGTCGAGTATTACATCTTCGACAAGCCGTGGCAGACCGGCGGCGCGCTGGACATATTCTCAGAAGATGGGCGCCACATTTTCATGAGCGGCGCCCATCCGCTGAATATTGTCGGCAGCGCGGCCATCGGGCCCTATTGGACGGCCAGCCGAAATGCGCACTTGGATGGGACTTTGTGGGCCGGCCTGCCGGCATCAAAGTATGCGGTCAACCAGTCGTTCATTCGGCAGGGCTACAACTGCATGCCTGAGATGGGGGGCGGCTGGTCGGCCTTTCTATATCCCGAGAAGTTCTACGCGCATCCGCAAGGCTTCGTCGCGGCATTTCCCGACTCAGGCGTGAAGTTCTTCGGCTGGGCGCCGATCTACAGCAACACATTTTTTAGCTACGCCGAGACCTGCATGTTCTCGGTGATTGACGTGTCCGGCTTTCTTTGAAGCGGCGCACTAAGGAACAACATGACCAATGAACAGATGCAGATGCAAATGCATGAAGTGCTGGTGCGCAATGTTGGAAGTCGTTTGACGCCGGAGTTGATCAATGGGCTTACGGCGAGGCTCCACCAGATCGCGCTGGAGTGCATGCAAGCTCGAGCTATTGCTGAGAGCGATCAGCATACTGAAGCGGGGACGTAATGCCGGATCTTGCTCCATACAAGGTTGACCTTGATACACCGCAGCCGAGCGGCGGGCGGGGCGAGGCGCCGCGATCGGCGTTCACCAAGTTCAACAGCATGGTTGAAACTCTCTCGGGCGTTGCTGATGGCGCTTACGATTCGACGCCCGGCCGCTTGCTCAAAGTGGGCTATGGGGGGTTGGGTATCAAGTTCACGCTCAATGAGTCCCGGGACTGCAACGATATCCCCTCGCTTATGCCAGGTCGCGGAACCTGGAACGAGCTGATCGGACCCAACAACCCGAACAGCCCCGGCAATGGTGAGTTCTGGTACATCGAGCAGTACCGCTACACGGATGCCGTTACGCAAATCGCGATTCCCTATTATGCGACGTCCAATTCATTGGGTGTCGTAGAACGCACCCGGTACGAGGGCGTCTGGTCGGGTGGTTGGTCTTCGTCCGGCCAGCGCGCCAGAACTGCCGCGGCGGCAGCACAAGCAAAGGCCGATGCTGCGATGGTGGCGGCTGCGGGCGCACTGACGGAGCGAGGTTCCAACAGCCTGGGCTCTTGGCTGCGGTTCGGTGACGGGACGCAGCTGGCCTACATCAGGCAGAACGTGAGTCTTGCGGGTGCTACCTGGACGAGCAACACGGCGGGGCTTTCGTACTTGAGCCTTGGGAGTATGTCCTATCCCGTGGCGTTTGTTGGCGAGAATCCAGTGGTCCTGGAGTTGTCGTACACGGATAGCGATATTTCAGGCCGATCCGCATATTGGTCGGCAGCACCTACCGGTGTAGGGCTGACTCAGTTTTCCGCCACCGGCTACCTTTCTGCACCCGTAAGCCCTGCGCCTGTTGGCGGGTCAGGCGCTTTTCGAGCAACGCTACTGGGGAGATGGAAATGATCATCAACGTTATCCCTCTGTGTCTGCCGCCCGGCGAGACGCCAGATCTGCTGGTTACGCGTGACGGCGATGCGCTGGTGATAAACGGCGATCGGTTCGACTTCGGGCCGCTGGAGGAGGGGCAGGTATTGCCCGAGGGGGCGGTAGTAAGCGGCCACGTCTGGGGCCGGGTGGCGCGCCAGGACGGCCGCATCCACATTACCTTGAGAGTGCCCCATGCCTCGGATGCGAGCGAGGCGGCGCGTTTCCCGAGTCCTCTCATTGACCCGCCAAATGGTGTCTTGGAGTTCGCAACATGATCGATTGGGGGAAAGTGGAAAGTGCCGAGTCGCAACTCGCTAAATCGAAGGTCTCGCAGCGGGAGCGGGTGGAGGCCGATTTCGGGCTGAGGGTCGCGAAGATCATGACTGAGGGCTCTGCGGTTGACCGTCTGATGTGGCCTGTTCAGCAGCTTGAGGCTCTGGCCTGGCAGAAGAGCGCGGCCGCCGAGACTCCGTATCTTGATGGGCTCGCGGCAGCTCAGGGAAAGGATCCCGGCGAGGTGCGTTCCGCAGCGCTCGCGCGAGTGTTGGCTTTGATGTCAGAGAGCCAGGCGCTGACCGCGCAGCGTCAACGCCTGCTTGACGCGATTGAGGCTGCACAGACTGCCGAGGAGGTCACTTCCGTTGTTTGGCAGTAGCCGTGCTGATGTTCATTGTGCAGCCCGCTTCGGCGGGTTTTTTTTCGTCCATACGGGAGGCAATCATGCGAACCGTCTACAGGAGCAGTGCAACTATGGAACCGAGTTCTACGGGGCTGGGAGGCCTCGCGGCCTTGAAGGTCGCAATGGCATACGGCATTCCCGCGGCGATTGCTGCGATCCTCGGGCTACTGATCATGCCGCCCCGGACGGCAAGGGAGTTCACCGTCCGAACGGTCTCTACCGTGGCGTGCTCGTTCCTGTTCGGCCCCGGATTGGCTGCGGCCGTGATCGCCTGGAAGCCCAGCCTGATGGAGGCCATGACGTGGCTCGCCCAGCATGGGGCCGGCAGTGATGACGCACTGCTGGCGAAGTTCTATGTATTGGGTCCGAGCATGTTGATCGCGGGGCTGCCGGCCTGGTGGGTCCTGGGCGCCTACATGCGGTGGATGGCGACGATGCGCCAAAAGGGCCTGCTGGAATGGGTGGCCGAGGCGCGCGCAAAGCTGTTTGGCGTGCGACCTGGTGGGGAGGGCTGATCGTGGACCTGAAGACGATTGTTCGGACGGCGGTTAATCCCGCGCTGGCACTGCTGCCGGCCAAGATGGACACGCCCGCGGCACGCGTCCAGTTGCTGGCTACCGGCCTGCAGGAAAGTCGCTTTCTGCATCGGCGTCAGCTTGGCAATGGGCCGGCCCGCGGATTGTGGCAGTTTGAGCGCGGGGGCGGCGTACGTGGGGTGCTCACCCACCCGGCGAGCCGCGAGTATGCGTACGGGGTCTGCGGCCTGCGCGGTGTGGAACCGGTGGCTGCGGCAGTGCATCCCGAGCTGGAGTTCGACGACGTGCTGGCGGCGGTCTTCGCGCGCCTGCTCATGTGGACGGACGCCTGGCGCCTGCCTGCGGTCGGTGATGTGGAAGGCGGTTGGGATATGTACATCCGGACCTGGCGGCCCGGCAAGCCGCACCCGCAAACCTGGGGCGGGCTATACGCCCAGGCAGTAGTTGAAGTTGGAGGCGGCTATGCCGGTGTGGCTTGAGCGAATCAAGGGATGGCTATTGCTGGCCGGCCTAGCGCTGGCAGCGTTGGCCAGTGTCTTCTACCGCGGGCGGGCGACGGGGCGGCAAGCAGAGCGCCAGGAGCGGCAGGAACAGATCAACGAACAGGCGGCGCAGGCGCGCCGGGAGGTACGCAATGTACAGCTTGAGACGGCTCGGATGGACGATGGCGCTATTGCTGATGAGCTTGAGCGTGATTGGGTGCGCGGCGCCGGCCCGCGTGGGCGTTGAGTATTGCGACCACGCGCGCCCGTTTTACTTCGAGTCCAAGGAACAGGTCCGCGCCACGCCGGAGTCAGTTCGGCGGAAGATCCTGGAGGACAACAAGGAGTGGAAGGCATTGTGCGACTATTCGCACGCGGAGTTGTCCGGTATAAATGTCGCGCGGTAAATGCTGAGGGCAGCCTGTCGTACACTTCGGCGAGAACAATTACCAATAAAGGATGAGTATGCGCCTTTGCCTTTCTTTGGCGGCTTCGGTTTTGCTAGTCGGCTGTACCGCGACCAATGTGGACCATCGAACTGCGGCGCCTGTTCCCGCATCTCGGATTCTGGAAGCGAAGGCAGTGGCCGCGGAGGATGACAAGGTGGAAATCTACTTTAAGCGGGATTCTGGCCTGCCTTTGGTGGAAAGCTATCCCACGCTCACTATTGGAGGCCGACCCATCGCGAGGATTGGAAAGGGTGAGGTGTTGAAGGTGTTTCTCAAACCTGGGACCTATGTGTTTGGCATCCCTACAGATATCCTCGATAGCGACACGTACGCAATGACTGTGCAAGTTGGGGGTGAAAATCCAACGGTCTACAGGATTGCATTTCAATATGGCGGCATGCGAATTCAACCAACGGCTGGCCTGTAAAGAAGCTCGCTGCGCTTGCTCACCGCGGCGCCATCCCCTTGCGCAGCTTGCGCGGCGATTCCAGTAGGTCGGCCGCCATTTCTTCGTACTCCCGGATACAGGGCTCCTTGCTCTTCATATCGATGAGGATGTCGAATACCGTTCCCATCACGCCGGATGGCCGTCGGAACTCACCTTCGAGCTGATGGAATCGCAGGACGAACGCGCGCTTCTGCCTTGCCTCATGTAGGAGGGCAAGAATGTCGGGCTCTATGCTGCCATCGGGCCTGGTGTGGCGCAGCCTGATGGCATGAAGCTCGGCGTAGGTGAGCGGGTCTTTGAACGGCATGGCGGAAAATACTGGTTGGATATCCAGTATATTCCGCCTTAAATGGGGTCGATTGCATCCGGCATCTGGTACTTGGAATTGCCCACCTCCTGCCGCACGGGGTACCAGGTGAAGGCGATTTCTGGTAGTCCACGCTCAAGCAGCGCCAGGGCTTCGCCGGTTGGGCGGTCCGGATCCATCCATTGCAGGGCGAGGTCGGGTGGCAATGCCACTGGCCGGCGGTCGTGCACGTCGATCATGCCACCCGCGGCGTCGTTCGTGACAATGGCAAAGCCGTGGGCTTCGTCCGGTTCGGCGCCGGGCCGCCAGTTGCTTAGGCCGGCGAAGAAGAGCGGGGCGTTGTCTGCGGCGTGGATGTAGTAAGGCTGCTTGGGAGGCTTCGGCCCGGTGCCTAGTGGCTTCCATTCATACCAGCCATCCGCCGGCACCAGGATGCGGCCGCGCCCCGTCAGCATCTTCCAAGGCCACTTGTTGCCGAGGATCTTGTCGAGCCTGGCGCAGTTCATGGCGTACTTCGAACCGCTCGGGCGCCAGGTCCACCACTGCCGATCGACTTCGAAGTTGCCGGCCAGGCGGTGCATGGTCAGCGGCCGCGTGCCTGGCGGGATGTTGTAGCGTGGCCCGGCCGAGTCGGTGAAGATCTGACGCTGGTTCGGGAACATCCGTTCCACGTAGTCCATGGGGCCGGACTTCTGCGCGATACGGCCGCACATAGACACTCCAATAGCAAGGGGCGCTCACCGTAGTTTTGTTCTTTTAGAGGTTCGTAAGTCGCAACGTTTCGTGTTCGAAAATGTCAAAGGGTAATATAGCGTTGGCGCGAGCGAAAAAGGATGCGGCATGAGCGACATGGACTTATCCCCGACAGTTCATAAAAGAGAGGCCCGTAAGGCGGAGCGGGAGGTGGTAAATGTCTGCGAAGCCTATTCCGCATTAGACGCGGTCTCGACGCCACTGGGGTTCGCAAAGGAACTTCGTGAGATAGCGCACCATTTCCTCAAGATTCGGAGCTACGGCGATCTATCGAGCAGTCAGACACAGACGCTTAGACAGGTACAGGATCTTGCTGGGGCGGCACTGTCGATTTTAGACGGGGCACGTCGCAGTGTATTTGAGATCCCGACAAGCTATCTTGACGACCTCAGGCGCGTTTCGATGCAGATCGAAGCGTCCATTTCCGAGAAGCTGGCCGGATCGGACCTACGCGATAGACGGCATTCAGAGGACGCATTGGCCCTTGCTGTAGCAAAGGCCGTGCAAATCGAGGTTGCGCGGCATGAGCTTGCTTTTCGACAGACGGAATCGTTGAACGACGAGTTGCGGAGCCGATTGCAGAAATTGGTCGAAACTGAAGCTGAGGTCAGAAAGAGGACCACCGCACTGTCAAATGACACTGCAGATGCTCTAAATCGTATGCAGCGTTCTGAAGAAGAGTCTCGCAAGGCAATCCAAGATTTTCAGGATAGGCTTGTGAAGTGGAATGCCGACTGGGATAAGCAGGTGGATGGCTCACGTCGTGAGGCGTCAGATCTGATCGAGGAACTGAGGTCTTTGAAGACGGAGGCTAAGGACTTATTGCAGGTCGTCGGGGAAAATGGAGCATCAGCAGGGTATCGACAAGAAGCTGACAACAGCAAGAGAAGCCGATTTTGGTGGCAAATATTTACCGTCGCATTCTTTTGCCTATGGATTTGCGCGTCGGTATGGGCATTTCATCTGACGAAGGATCTGCCTTTGACGTGGCCACTTGCCGCGAGACAATTTGTGGTGTCTCTGCCATTTGTTCTGCTATCGGCATTTGGGGCGCTTCAAGTTTCACGGGCAAACGCTGGGGATCTTTCTAACCAACGAGCAGCTTTGGAAATCCATGCGCTGGGTCCATTGCTGGCCGGTCTACCCGAAGCAGATCAAGTCCGCGTTCGTCAGACTATCATTCCCAGGTTCTTCGGCATGGAGATTGGCCGACCTGTTGAACGAAGCGAAAATGCAGATACTGCGGAGGTGCTGTCGTTACTTGACAAGCTCTCAGCCCTGTTTAAGAAGAGCTAGTGTTAGTAATGAAGCTGAATTTGGCCACTTTCAGCACCTGGTAGCGGTGGCATTGCCTTCCCATTGTAAGGGCCAGTATAGGATCAGCCCAGGCCTGCCGCGTCCTCTGGATGGCGCTCAAGGTAGTAGACCAGCGCGCGGACGATCAGAAGAATCATGCGTTGCTGGGCAATGGGCAGCGAGTCGAATTGCGCCGGGGTGAAGTATTCGTCGTAGGGCCAGGGTTCCATACGAGCCAGTCTAGCTAGATCGTGTAGGGCAGTCGCGATCGAACGCTAGAAATCGGACAGAAGGACGCGGCGACTTGCTTGCGCGGCCGATAAATGCTCGAGAGGGAGAGCATTCGGTCCGCGCTTTTGAGACCATTTGAACCTCATGCCTTCAGAAGGCCAATGAAGGCCGCAAGAACGGCTACGACGGCAGATAGAAACCCCAAAACCATTTGAAGCCTGTCCGCCGATTTGTGCTTTTGGGAATCTTCTAGGTATCTGTCCAAGCTAACTAGCGCGCTTGGATGTACAAGGTAAGTTCCGTCCGGACTTCTCGTAAGTTCTCCAGTCTCAACAAGCGAATCGAGGACAAAGCGCCAACTTATTTGGGTTTGACCCGAATCGGGGTGTCGATTCAATCTGGAGCTACGAGGTACAAAATCGGTCACGGAAATGGAAGGTTCGCGCTGACTCTGAGCGACTGAGACAGCCTTGTGCAGGGCAGTAAGGCGTGCTGCCCTAGGAAGGTTTGTACGGTTGAATGCCCATTGTTGAAAGCGGTCCTCTAGATCCGCGACCCGATACCACCTTAGTCGCTCAAACCAAACGAACTTGCGCAAGGAGTCAAAACGGAACTCGTGGCGCCTGTAGTAGTGTCGAATCGTGATTGGGCACCGCAAGAATAGATCGAGTGGAACTACCGTCGGTGCCGCATCTACTCCGTCCACAACTGCGCGAACAGATACACCTTCTGGCTCATAGCTATCCAGCAGCCAGAAATTTCTGTCATCCGCCCCTGGAACGTAAACTTCGAAGTAGTCTCTTCCTCGTAGTCGCTCTTCTCCAGACGTAGGAATGCGATTCGGGGCAACTCTTCGAAGAGCAATAGACAACGCTCGTTTTACGAGCCTACGGGAGCGGGGAGGGTCAGCGCTTTCTGGAAAATTCATGACGTTTTACGAGTGGTCGCTTAGGGTAGGCGGGCGCGGTAGTTTACCGTCTAAAACTCGATTGCCGGGGTAGGAAAAACAGTGACTTACGCTCGCCAGTCGCACAGTCTGAATTAGACCTTCCGGCAGCGAAAAACCATTGAAAACAACGGGTTGGATTCGAAGTTCAATAGTCTGACCGAATACATCGTGGTCGTGGCCTTGGTCGCCGTAGCGGCCATAGCGGTGTATCAGTACTTCGGCCAGGTGGTGCGATCGCAGACCGCCGCCATGGCGCGTGAACTTGCCGGCGAGGACGGCGGAGCGCAGAGCCGTGCGGCGCAACAGGCGGCGCAGAAAGCGGCGGCGCAGACCAAGGCGCGGTCGCTCAAGTCCTTCACCGGCAATGCCGCGGATGCGAAGTGATTACACGTTCTTGCGCATCGCTTACCCACCAGCGTGGCCAGGCGCTGGTCCTGGGCCTGCTGATGGTGGCGGTGGGGGGCATCTCCCTGGTCGTGCTGTACAACCTGGGCCAGACCGTGGGAGCGCGTCAGCGGCTGACGCATGCCGCGGACGCGGCGGCGTATAGCGGGGCGCTGGAGCAAGCGCGCGCGCTCAATGCCCTTGCCTATATCAACCGGACGCAGATCGCGCATCAGGTCGCCATGGCCCATCTGGTCACGCTAGGTGCGTCGGCGCAATACGCCCGCACCCTGCAGTCTCAGCGCAATCGCCGCAATCCGCCCGCGGGCTTGATCACCATGTTGTTTGGTCCGGATGTCGGCATGGCCTATCAAACCGCGCAAGCCGTGCCTGATGCGGAACAGAGGCTGGCAGCGGCGTTCGGCGAGCACGACAGAGTCGTCCACCAGGTCCTGGAAGCCGCCGCGGCGTCCGCTGTCGCCGGTCTGACGGATTCGCGCGGTCGCATCATGAACAAGGTCCTGGTCGCCAATCTTGTGGAGGATGTTCCGACACTCGGCGCAGATGGCGTGCATGCCAGAGGCGCCAGTTTGCGGCTGCTGACGGACGGGTGGCCTGGCTACGTGGGGCGCCGCCTGGCCATGCGCGACGCAGGTCTGCGACCCGCCGTCGAGCAGGCGGTGGAACGCTATGGCTTCCTCAATCGCCGTAGCGCCACACGGCGCAATCCGTGGATGGTTCAACCGCTATGCCCGCTGCATCGTCACGAGCTGCGGCGCCGGGGCTCTACCTGGTTGGGACCGGACGGGCGTTGGGGGGCGCTGGACACCCAGTCCTACCATGCACTGCGCTTCAACCGCTGGAGGGGCTGCTACTTTCGCGAATACGCCATGGGCTGGGGCACGGCGCAGGGGCAGAAGATCAAATCGCCCGAAGGCCTGGAGTACGTGGATGAGCCGCCGCTCGATTTTTCCGACCAGGATTTCTGGCGCTGGGTGGAACTGTCAACAAAGTGGGATCTGCTCAATGACATAAGCAATCCCATGGCCAACTCATACGCCATGGCTGCCGCCCAGCGCTGGCCGGGCCGGGGCCTGCCCGCCTATCGCGAAGTCGCTTTGTCGCGCAGCGGCGATTCCCTGCGCTTCGCGATCGCCGTCCGGCTTGCCGGTACATCCTTGAAAACCACGGATGCGGAAAGCGCGGTCCGGGCGCCCGCGGGAGAGTTCCGCTATGCCGCCCTCGGTCCGGAGGGCGCCGTTACCGTGACCTCAGCGGCGGAGACCTACTTTGCCCGGCCGGAACCACGCGCCGACGGCCGTGATGAACTTGCCACGCTTTTCCGTCCCTACTGGCAAGCGCGCCTGTCGGCCGTTACCGTGGGCGAGGCTGCGCGGGCAAGGGGGACGCCATGAATCGGATTCGCACGCGGCAGCAAGGGCAGGCCTTGATCGAAGCGTTGCTGATGCTGCCGCTGCTGGCCCTGCTGCTTTGGGCGGCATCCTGGATAGGCGGATTGCAGTTCACGGCTCAGGAAGTCGCGCAGGCCAGCCGCCGGGCCGCGATGGCCGGCGCCTTGGGGCAACCCTCGCAGAATCAGCACGCTCCAAGTGGCACGGCGCTGTCGCGGAATGCCAGCGCGCTGCCTGGTATCGCGCCAGCCCAGGTCACCGCCTTGCAGGACGAATGGTTCGGCGCGGAACTGAAACTGATGACCGCGACGGCAAGCACTGCGCGCCGTGACCGGGACAATGCGGCCTGGTTGCGCATCGCCCGCCGCACGCACGTGGCAAGCGGCGCCGGGTATGCGCACGGCGACACCGACGCGCAGCGCCGCATCGGCCGTGCGCCAACATTCTGGCGCAGGGCTGAAAGCGCTTCGCTGGCGGAGGCAAGGCGTTTGAAGCCTGTTGTCGACCGCCTGGACGGGCCGTGGCGCAGGCCTGGCCTGTCGCTGGACTGGCTGTCCGAATGGGCGGATGTGGTGCCCGCGGATCGGCTTAGCAATCGCAAGGGGGCGGGCAAATGATCGGACTTTGTCTTTCGCCATTGCCTGTGGGGCAGGTTGCCCCATGGGGTAGTGGTTGGCGGACGTTGGCGGTGGCACGAACACTACGCCTGTTGCTGGCTGGTGCACTGGCCGTCGCTGCGGTGGGGGAGCGCAATATTGCCGCCGCGCAGGATCGGGCGAAAGACGGCAACGAGGCAGGAGCCGCCACCAGGACCCGGCCCGGCGTCACCGCGCTGGAAGCCTTGCGTTTTCCTGCGGGTTCGCGGCGCGGGCTGCTGGCGGAAAGCATCTGGCTGCATGGAATCCCGGCACGCGTGCTCATATTCGATACGCCTCTCAGCACGCCCGAACTGATCCGCTACCTGTCAGCGCAGCAGCCCGCTCTGGCCGACCTGAACGTGTTGTCCGGCCAAGCCATCCTATCGGGTCAAGTTGGGCAAGAGCGCTGGGTCGTCCAGATGGAAGGCCTGGGCGTACGCCGCACGGCCGGAAGCATTTCGGCGGTCAGCCTGCTGGCTGCGCCAGATAGTCCGCTGCCTGCCTGGCTCCCGGCTGGCGCTCGTCAAAGGCTGGACGTGGCGGTGATGGAGGACGGCGTGCGAGTCTCGGAACGCATCTGGCAATACGCCTTGCCGCCGAGGCAGTTGGCTCCGCTGCTGGAGGAGCGCCTGGCCCAGAACGGCTGGCGTCGTGTGCCGGCGTCCGAGGAGTCAGCGCATTGGTGGATCCGTCCGGGCGCGCGCATGCGGTTGTCGCTGGTGCCGCTGGAAGGCGGCAGCGGGCTTCTGGTCAGCGGAAGATCGCCATGAGGCTCTGGATCACCCATGTCCTGCAGCGCCTGCGCAGAACGGGCGTGTACGCCATCGCGCTGATCGCGGGCTTGGTGTCCGCGTGGGCGGTGCGAGAGCACGTGCAGCAGCGCGTCCAGGCGCTGGAGGCCGAGGCGCGCACGCCGATGGTCAGCCGCCTGGTCGCGGCGTATGACTTGCCCGCGGGCACGCAACTCGAAGAGCTGCATCTCGCCGTGCGCGAGATCCCGGAGCCATGGGCTTCGCGGGCCAGCATCGATCCCCTGGATCTTTCTGGCCTGCTTGGCGCCACCTTGCTGGCCGATGTCGCCAATGGTGAACCCTTGCTCCGGGGGCATTTGACGTTCACCGCGCCGGTTCCGGCCTTGGCGTCCCGCCTGCGTAGCGGGCAACGCGCGTTGACGGTGGCGGCCACCGACCTGGGAGGTCTGGCGGAAGTGTTGCGCGTGGGCGATGCCATCGACATCTATGTGAGCTTCGCGCATCGCCAGCAGGAGCTGACCGTGCCTCTCTTGCAAGGCATGCGCGTGCTGATGGTCGGGGGCGAGGCCGATGGTGAAAACAAGGGCGGCAATATCACCTTGGCGGCGACGCCGGACGAGGCGATGCGATTCGTGGCGGCCCGGCAGAGCGGGGTGCTGACAGCGATGCTGCGCCATCGCGATGATGCCGCCGTGGTCAGCGGCGCAGCGCAAGGCGATCTTGCTTCGTTGATCGGATTGGACCTGGAGCCTCGGAAGGCGCCGGGCGTGGCCATTCTGTACGGCGATCGGCTGGAGCCCTCGGCGGGTGAAGGAGCCATGGAGATGGAGGCGGCCGTCTCGCCTCGACTGAAAAGGGGGCGGCCATGAGGCGTGTCGTCGCCAGAATATTTGCCTGGGCGCTATGTCTCGTCAGCCCTGCAGCGTGGCCAGCGGACGAGGAGATCGAACTCCAGGTGGGCGAAACGCGGATCCTGTCGCACCCCGGAGTCAAGCGCGTGGCGATAGGCAACGGCCAGGTGATCGGCGCCATCGAGGCCGAAGGGCGCGAGGTCATTGTGTTCGCCCGTGCCGAGGGCGTGTCGTCCCTGCATGTCTGGGCCAACGGCGCCCGCGCCAAGGCTTATGAACTAAGGGTGGTGCCGGCGGGGGCACCGCGCCTGCGGGCGGAAGTCGCGGCCTTGCTCGCCCGCATTCCGGGTGCGCGCAGCACCGAGGTGGGCGGCCGCATTCTGATCGAGGGCGACGATCTTTCCGATGACGACCGTTTGCGCATTGCGGCCCTGGCGGACCGCTATCCCGCCGTGCTGGATTTCACCGGGCAAGTGGGCTGGGATCGCATGGTGCAGTTGGACGTGCAGGTCGTGGAGATCCCGACATCGAAGCTGAGGGATCTCGGTGTGCGCTGGGACGGAATGTCCCAAGGCGGCATCAATGCCGGCCTGGCCTGGGATGCGGGGTCCCGGGGGCGCATGAGCCGCCCTGGCGAGGAGATCATAGAAACGATGGGCCGGATCTCGTCGGCGGCCGGCTACTTCGGCGTCAATGCGTTGTTGTCGTCGCGCATCGCGATGCTGGCTCAAAGCGGGGAAGCCGTGATGCTGGCCCAGCCTCAATTGCTGGCGCGCAGTGGCGCCAGCGCAACCTTTCTGGCCGGTGGCGAGGTTCCCTACTCGTCAACCGATACGCGCGGCAATTCGACCACGCTGTTCAAGCCCTACGGCGTCATGCTCAGGATTACCCCTCGTGTCGACCGTAACGGGATCATCCGTTCCTTGATCGAAGTCGAGGCGAGCTCGGTGGACAACGCGCTGAGCGTGCCGGGCGGACCGGCGTTGCGCACGCGCCGCGCGTCAACCGAATTCAACGTGCGGTCCGGCGATACGCTGGTCATCGGCGGCTTCCTGTCGCGCGAGCGGGACGAGGCAAGCGACGGGCTGCCATGGCTGAAGGACATCCCGGTCCTGGGGGCCTTGTTCTCGTCCCGGCGCTATCAGTTGCGGGAAACCGAGCTCGCCATATTTGTGACGCCGAAGCTGATTGCGCAGGCCGAGCCCGCCATGGCGGACCGTGTGCGGCGTGGGCGTGGCGTGCTGGAAGCGGCATTTCCCGAAGCGCCTCGCCTGGGAACCGCCGTGCCTGCCGCGTCAGGCTGGGATGCCTACGCGGGCGCGGGCTCGCAATGGGACGCGCGACCTGAAGGTGTCCCGACTCCCCCAACGGAAACGAGGCCATGATCGACATAGAAATGATGTTCGAGGACGCCACGGTGGACAAAGCGACACTGGCCGCTCCTGTGCTGATCGGACGCGGCGCGCATTGCGGCTTGCGCATTGTGAACTGGCGTGTGGGACGCCAGCACGCCCGTCTGGTGTGCGAAGAGGCCGGTATTGCTCTTGAAGACTTGGGAACGCTGGCGGGGACGCTGGTGAACGGCGAGAGGATCGTGCGCCACGTGCCGGTACTGCCCGGCGACGAAATATTGATCGGGCCTTGCCGGCTGCGGGTGTCGCTGGCGGTCGCCTCCGAGCACACCGGCGAATCGAATGGTCCGGAGGCTGACAGCGCCGCGCGCGATATGGCTGCAGCGCAGCAGTTGCCGACGCTGGCCGCGCCTGCAACGCCGTTGCCGGCGCGCGCGCCGCTGCATCAGCTGCAGGAGCGCCAGCGCCTGCATGCAGCCTTGCTGGCGGCGCTGGACCTGCGTCGCCGTGACGTGGCGGGCATGAGCGACGGCATGCTGCGTGCGGAGGCCGAGCGGCTGCTGACGCATATCGTCGCCTCCGACGAGGATTTGCCGCCTGGGGCGGACCGGGCAGCGCTTTGCCGCGAGGTGCTGGACGAAGCGGTCGGTCTGGGGCCGCTGGAGCCCTTGCTCGCCGCCGCCGACATCACGGAGATCATGGTCAACCGCCATGACGAGATCTACGTCGAACGTGCCGGCCGCCTGTCGCGCCACCAGGCGGCCTTCACCAGCGAGCAATCGTTACGCTGGGTCATCGAGCGTATCGTCACGCCCCTGGGGCGGCGCATCGACGAAAGCTCTCCGATGGTGGATGCCCGGCTGGCGGACGGATCCCGGGTGCATGCCATCATTCCGCCGGTGGCCATGAGAGGCGCGAGCCTGACCATACGCAAGTTCCCGCAGCGGCGCCCGGGTATGTCCGATCTGATCGCGGCGGGTTCGTTGAGCGACGCCATGGCGCAGTTCCTTGCGCTCTGCGTGAGGTTGCGCAGGAATCTGGTGGTATCCGGAGGCACGGGGGCTGGCAAGACGACCTTGCTCAACATCCTGTCCAACGAGATTCCCGATGGCGAGCGCGTGGTCACCATCGAAGACGCGGCGGAGTTGCGCCTTAACCACGATCATCTGGTGGCGTTGGAGGCGCGTCCCGCCAACCAGGAGGGGCGCGGGCGCATCGACATCCGCGAGCTCGTGCGCAACGCGTTGCGCATGCGGCCAGACCGGATCGTGGTGGGCGAGTGCCGCGGGCCGGAGGCATTCGACATGCTGACCGCTATGAATACCGGCCATGAGGGATCCCTGACGACGCTGCATGCCAACTCGCCTCGCGATGCGCTGGGACGCCTGGAATCGATGATCCTGATGGCCGGCCTGGACCTTCCTTTGGCGGCGGTGCGCGAGCATATCGCCGCCAGTGTGGATATCGTGGTGCAGCAGGCCAGGCTGGCCGACGGGCGGCGCGTCGTGACGTCGATCGCGGAGATCACCGGCATGGAAAGCGGACGTATCCAGCTCCAGGATTTGTTCCGGTACGACCGCGTCCGGGGTTTCTTCGGCTGCGGCGCCTTGCCCGGCTTCGCGCGCGATTGGACACAGCCCGATGAGGCCTTCGACCCTGCCTGGTTTTCCGACACGGAGAAGGCGGCGCCGGGGACTGCAATTTTTTCGCGAGGAACGCCATGATCTGGCTAGCGGCGGGGGCCGCCATGATCTCCGTGCTGCTGTTGGCTTGGCGGGTCCAGAGCTGGTTTGCGCCGGCGCTGCGTCGCTATCGCGAGGTCTACACGCAGGAGGCGGGCTTGCGCCTGAGCGAGGTGTTCCTGTTCATAGATCCGGCCCAATTGTGGGCCGGCGCAGTGGCCTGCGCCGCCTTGGCGGCAACCTTGGTCTTTGCCGCCACGGGTAGCGGTCTGGTGTCCGCCATGGCTGCGGCGCTTGCCTCGCGCTTGCCCCGTGCGCTTGTGAACGCGTTGCGACGTCGGCGCGCCCGCCGGTTTGAGCAGCAACTGCCGATGGCGTTGTTGATGCTTGCCGCCGCTCTGCGCGCGGGCGTGGCATTGACGACAGGCCTGCGCCACGTCGTCGAGCAGAGCGGCGCACCGTTGGCCCAGGAGTTCGGCTTGATGCTGCGCGAGCAGCGCATGGGAGTGCCCTGGGACTCCGCGCTTGAAAACCTGCGCAATCGCATGCCGGCCGATTCGACCGCTCTCGTCGTGGCTGCCATGCGCATTGCGGCACAGACGGGCGGCAATCTGGCGGAGGCGCTGGAGAGCATCGCGCAGACCCTGCGCGCCCGGCTGCAATTGCAGGCGAAGCTGCTGGCGCTGACATCGCAAGGGCGTCTGCAGGCCTGGATCGTAGGGTCTTTGCCCTTGCTGCTGCTGGCCGTGCTGGACCGCCTGGAGCCGGAAGTCATGGGTTTGCTGTGGCATACGCCCGTGGGTTGGGGCGTGCTGGCCATCGTGGCGGTGCTGGAGACCACGGGCATGCTGCTGATCCGGCGCATTGTCCGGATCGATATCTGACGGAGGAGGCTGCGATGTGGCTGTACTTGAGTCTGTTGACGGCCGCGTTGGCTGCGGGGTGGTTGGCCTGGGTGGTCTTGAAGCCATTGTTGCTGGACAGCCAGGGCGCGTCCTCCGCCTTGCCGTGGTGGTGGCGAGCGGCCTGGCCCTGGATTGCGGCGGTGGCGCCCTTGGCCGGGCCTTTGTGTACCTGGCGTTGGCGCATCCGGCTGACGCGGGCGATCGAGCGGGCTGCGTTGCCCGCTGGCATCAGCTACGCGCATGTGGCGGCGCTGAGCTGGAGCGCGGCAACGGCCGCCGGTGGGCTGGCGACGACGGTAGCGCTTGTTCTGCTGCAGGCTCAGTCCTGGGGGTGGATTCCTTGGGCGGTAGCGTCTGCCCTGGGGGCCGGCGCCGCGCCGGGCCTCTGGTTGCGGAGTTTGAGCGTCAAGCGGCGGCGCAGCATCGAACGCGATCTGCCTTTCGTGTTCGACATGATGACCTTGTGTGTGGAGGCGGGGCTGAGTGTGCACGGGGCATTGCAGATGGCCGCACAGAGCGGCCCGGCCGGCATATTGCGCGATGCCTTGGCCGACGCGCTGGCGGAGATGCGCGCCGGAGTCTCCCGGACCGCGGCGATCAAGGCCCTGGCTGAACGCAGCAATAGTCCGCTTGCGCGTAATTGGGCTGCCGCCTTGGCACAGGCCGAGGCGCTGGGGATAAGCCTGGGGCCGGTGCTGCGCGCGCAGGCGGCGCAAAGTCGCAGCGATCGCCACGTGCGGGCGGAACAACTGGCGATGCAGGCGCCCGTGAAGATGCTGCTGCCCTTGATCGGCTGCATCTTTCCCTGCACCTTCATCGTGCTGGCCTTCCCGGTCATGGTGCAATTGCTGCAGAGCGTGCAATGAGCAATGACCAGCCATCGGGGCAGCGTGGCGGGCTCAGGTTGCTCAAGGTAGCCGACTGGTGTGGCCGCGCCCGCGGCTTGCTGGGACGCAAGCCGCCAGGGCCGCGGTCCGGCATCTTGTTGATGCCTTGTGCCGCGGTACATACCTTTGGCATGCGTTATGCCATTGACGTGGCATTCATATCGCGGCGTGGAAGGGTGCTCGCGGTGCGCAGGGCGCTGGCGCCCTGCCGCGTGGCTTTATGCCTGGGCGCCGTTGCCGTCGTCGAGATGCGCGCCGGCATTCTCGATGCCGAACACGGAGGTATAGGCAGGATAGAAGCTGCAGTACAGCACGCCACCCGCGGCGATATTGAAGGGAATCTGCAGCGTTCCGGCAAGCTGCGGGGACAGGCCGATGGCGACCAGAAGGCCGGCGCAGAGGTCGATGAAAAGAAACACCAGGATCCACGTGGCGCCGTAGACCAGGAACGGCAGCTTGTTGCGCCAGCAGGCGATGCCGGAAAAAAACAGCGCCTGGATCAACCGCAGCCCATGCCAGGCGACCAGAACTGGCGCGTGCCAGAACAGCGCCGCGATCACGACGTACGTGATCGCGAACAGGCTCAGCGGCACGGCCATGGCGGACAGGATGGGCTCCATGGATTTTTCCACGGAGGCGATGCGCATGCCCTCGACCATCGCGTCGGTGAACGGCAGGAAAATGATCAGGCCGCAAGCAATGCAGAGCGCCGCGTACAGCAGCCCCATCAGGAACAGTTTCCTGAACACGCCGGGCTGCTTGAGCGGCTTGGCCCACATCGAGGGCAGCATGACGCGATCGGCTTCGACGTGCTTGCACGCCGATAGCGTCATCAGCGTAATGATGGGCATCAGCGCCACCACCAGAATGGGGCCGACCGGCGGCGTCGCGGTGGCGAAGATGACCAGGAGGCTGATGGCCATGGCCCAGGTGAACATGGCCAGTGGTTGTTTGCGGAACAGACGGAAGCCGTCACGGACCCATTGCCAGCCGGATGTTGCGGGTAGGAATGCTGCTTGCATGGCTCTTTAAAGGGGGTGATCTCTCAAAAAGGGACGCGCTATCCCCATTATGGGGGGAGCAACAGTTACGGCAATATTGGCAGGCCCGGGCGGTGGCGTGCTTGCAACACTCTTTCGAAATGCCGGGGGTCGTGCGGTTTGAGGGTCTGGGCCGGCCGCGGCAGGAAAAAGTCGTACAGGCGCGATATCCAGAAGCGCAGCGCGGCGGCGCGCAGCATCAGCGGCCAGACTTCGCGTTCCGCGTCGGTGAACGGGCGCACGGCCGCATACGCCGCCAGCCAGGATTCGACCAGTTCGGGCACGAATTCGCCGGTGTCGCGCTCGATGCACCAGTCGTTGACGCTTACCGCCACGTCGAACAGCCAGGTATCGCAGCCAGCGAAGTAGAAATCGATGATGCCGCCCATGAGCGGATCCTCGAAGGTGCCGGCAAACAGAACGTTGTCCCGGAACAGGTCGCAGTGGGCGGGGCCGGTCTGCAATGCCTGCCATGCCGGCGTCGCGGCGGCTGCCTGCTGGTCGGCCAGCTCCGACGACAGAAGCTGGGCCTGCGCCGGTTCCAGGAAGGGCATGACCTTGGGCGCCGTCTCCAGCCACCAGGACAGCCCGCGCAGATTGGGCTGGCGCAGCGGGAAGTCGCGCGCCGCCAAGTGGGCGCGTGCAAGCGTGGCGCCGGCCAGGGCGCAATGCGCCGCGCCGGGTGCGGGCTCGTAGCCGCCTGGCAGGCGTGAAACGATGGCGCAGGGCTTGCCGTGCAGCGTCGTCAGGCGGGTGCCGTCGCGCAGGGTCTGGGGGCGGGGCACGGGAATGCCGCGCTCGGCCAAGTGGTACATCAGCTCGATGTAGAACGGCAACTGCGCCTGCGTGAGCACCTCGAACAGCGTCAGCACGTACTCGCCGCGGGTCGTGTACAGGAAGTAGTTGGTATTCTCGATACCCGCCGTAATCCCCCGAAGCGAGACAAACTCGCCCAGATCGAAATGCGCCAGGAGGGCGCGAGCGTCGTCTTCGGAGACAGGGGTGAATACGGCCATTGATGTGCGGAATCTAGGGGTTAACGGACGCGCGGCACGCCTGTTTCGGCTGCGGCGGCGCAATTTTAGACCACATGGCGGGCGGGCCTGTCCGCCATCCGGTTGAGCGGTCGGAGCCGCCGGCCGGACACAAAGCCGCCAAGCACCGTAAAATACCGCATCCCCTTGTTTTGTAGAGTGATTCTTGGACTCCCCCGACTGGCGGCTGTGCGTCGCCCCGATGATAGATGTGACCGACCGCCATTGCCGCTTTTTCCATCGGCTGCTGGCGCCGCGCGCCCGCTTGTACACGGAAATGATCACTACCGGCGCGTTGCTGCACGGCAATGTCGAACGTCACCTGGATTTTGACGAGGCCGAGCATCCCGTGGCCCTGCAACTGGGCGGCAGCGAGCCCGACGCCCTGGCGCATTCGGCTCGGCTAGGCAAGAAGTGGGGTTACGACGAGATCAACCTGAATTGCGGCTGTCCTTCGGAGCGGGTGCAGAAGGGGGCGTTTGGCGCCTGCCTGATGGCTGAGCCTGCGCTGGTGGCCGATTGCATGAAGGCCATGCAGGACGCCGTGGATATTCCGGTCACCGTCAAGCACCGGCTTGGGCTGGACTATGACGAGTCCTATGAATTTGTCCGCGATTTCGTCGGCAAGGTCTATGACACCGGTTGCCGGGTGTTCATCGCCCATGCCCGCAACGCGGTGCTCAAGGGGCTCACGCCCAAGGACAACCGCGAGATTCCGCCCCTGCGCTATGAGGTGGTGCGGCAATTGAAGCGCGACTTCCCGGATTGCACGTTCGTACTCAATGGCGGCCTGGCCGACGCCGGGCAGTCGGTGCGCGCCGCGGGTGATTTCGATGGCGTCATGCTGGGCCGGGCCGCCTGGCATACGCCGCGGGTGCTGTCCGAAGTGTCCTTGCAGCTGTGGCCATCGCTGCGCCTGCCCAGCGACGCGCAGGTGGTCGACGCCATGATGGAGTACGCGGCGCGGCAAGTCGCCGTGGGCGTGCCGCTGCGGGTGATGACGCGGCCGATGTTGGGGCTGGTGAACGGCCAGTCTGGCGCGCGCCGCTGGCGTCGCATGCTGTCCGATCCGGCCTTGCTGGCCGCGAACAATCCTGAACTGATTTACGATGCCTGGCGCAGCCAGCGGCATGCGCCTGATATGCGCGGCGCCGCGGTCGAGGCGGCGCCGGCTGGGGTGTGACGGCAGGCCAGCGGCGGCTGGCCAGGGGCTCAGGACTTGGCCGGTTCAGCGGTTTCCGTAGGCCAATCGCGGATGTAGGCCTTCAGCATGTTGTTTTCGAACTGCTGGGCCGCCACGATGGCCTGGGCCATGTCGTAGAACGAAATGACACCCATCAGGGTGGGGCCGTCCATGACCGGGATATAGCGCGCATGCTTTTCGAGCATCAGGCGCTGCACTTCGTCGGCGCTGGTGTTGGGTGACACGCTGACCGGCGCGTCGTCCATGATGGAGCGGATGGTGGTGTCGCCGGCGCCGCCATGTGCATGCATGTGGCGGATGATCTCGCGGAACGTGAGCATGCCGGTCAGCGTCCCGAATTCCATGATGACCAGCGAGCCTATGTCCTGCTCGCTCATTGTTTGCACGGCCTGGGATACAGGCATGTCGGGCGACGCCGTATAGAGCGTATCGCCCTTGACGCGCAAAATCTCGCTGACCTTCAACATCGGTTCCTCCTGGGCGGACTGCGCCCTTATCCTATTTACTAGTTCTTTTTCGCTTCCAGCTGCAGCACCGGAGCGATTCCATTTTCGGTATTTTGCGCTTCTCCGCAGACTTCTTCCAGCGTGGGCGTATTTTGCTGCGAAATCACGGCCGAGGCGACTCGCAATATTTCCGGGTCATTGCGGACCCTGGGCTGGCTGCGATCCAGCAGAAAATGATCCACCACGGGCGCCATCGAGGTATTGCGGGCATCGCAGGTCAGCACCCAAAGGCCTTCAGGGCTGCGTGTCGCCAGCCCCATTTCCGCCAGCGTTTCCAGCACTTCGTTCAGTTCGTCCTGGTGCAGGCGCAATTGCGCGGCCAGCAGATTGGCGGGTAGTCCCGGCGGATTGGCCGCCTGCGCCTGGCGTAGCGCGCGCAGCGCATCCACGGCATCCACAAAGGGCGCGCCGGGATAGCGGTTGATTTCCCAGCGGCCCAGGCGGATAAGAGGCGCGCTGGAAGCCAGGATGGCCCCCAGTAGCACGGCCAGCCACGACAGGTAGATCCAAAGCAGGAATATCGGCAGGGTGGCGAATGCGCCGTAGATCACGGTGTAGGTGGGGAAGCGCGTCAGGTAATAGGCGAACGCCGACTTCATGATTTCCAGCACGACCGCGGTCACGCAGCCGCCGACCAGGGCGTCGCGCCAGAGAACCTCGCGGTTCGGGACCATGACGAACAGCGTGGCGAAACCGAGAGCGGTCAATATCAACGGGATGAACGACACTGCGACGCTGAGGGCTTCAGGCACGTCCCGCACCAGGCCCAGCGATTCGCGCGCCACGAACGAGGTCGCCCAAAGGCTGGCGCCCGCGACGACCGGCCCCAGCGTGATGATGGCCCAATACACCAGCGCGCGCTGCCGCAGAGGGCGCTGGCGCGTCACATGCCAGATGTCGTTGAACGCCTTGTCGATCGTCATGATCAGCAACAGCGAGGTGATCAGGAGGAACACGCCGCCGATGGCGGTCAGGCGCGAAGCCTGACGCGCGAACTGGTTCAGGTAATCCATGATGTTGTCCGACACGGACGGGGGCATCAGGCTGTTGGTCAGGAAATCCTCGAGCGCGACGCGGAATTCCTGGAATACCGGAAAAGCCGTGAATAGCGACAGGACCACGGCCAGCATTGGCACGATGGCCAGGACGGTCGTGAAGGTGAGACTGGACGCCACTTGCAGCAGTTTCTCTTCGCCGGCGCGTTCGGCGCTGAAGCGCACGACGCGTCCGGCCCGCGCGATCCATGAAGAGCGCGGGGTCGAGTGCTCGGTGGCCGCCGGCGTAGTGGCGGCAGGCTCGGCGGGGCGATTCATCAGGCGATAATAGCAGCATGAACCCCGAACTCAATCCCCGTTTGCGCCTGCTGGCCTCGGTTTCGCTGTTCGCCCTGATCGTGCTGTGCGTCACCTGGGAAACCGTGGTGGCGCCAGTGCGGCCCGGCGGCTCCTGGATGCTGCTCAAGGCCCTGCCGCTGGCGTTTCCGCTGCGCGGCATCCTGCGCGGCAATCTCTATACCTACCAGTGGGCGTCCATGCTGTCGCTGCTCTATCTGATGGAGGGCGCGGTGCGGGCCATGTCGGATCCGGCCCCGCTGTCTGTGCTGATGGCCTGGGGCGAGATCCTGCTGTCGACCATTTTCTTCCTTAGCGCCATTTTCTACGTGCGACCCGCCAAGCGGGCCGCCAGGAGGCAACGCGCATGAGCGCCCAGAAGCTGTCCGACCTGCGCGTCGTCAATTCCTTTGCCGCCTTGCCTGCGGCGTTCTACACCAGGCTCGAGCCCCAGGCCTTGAACAATCCGCGGCTGTTGCACGGCAATGCGCAGGCGGCGGAACTGATCGGCCTGGACCCGTCCGCCTTGTCCACGCCCGAATTCCTGAGCGTGTTTTCCGGCGCCCAGCCGCTGCCGGGCGGCGACACGCTGGCCGCGGTTTACAGCGGCCATCAGTTCGGCGTGTGGGCTGGCCAGTTGGGCGATGGGCGCGCCCATCTGTTGGGCGAGGTCGAAGGGCCCCAGGGCAATTGGGAATTGCAGCTCAAGGGCTCGGGCATGACGCCGTACTCGCGCATGGGCGACGGCCGCGCGGTGCTGCGCTCGTCGGTGCGCGAGTATCTGGCCAGCGAGGCCATGCACGGCCTGGGCGTGCCTACGACGCGCGCGCTGGCGCTGGTGGTTTCCGACGACCCCGTCATGCGGGAAACCGTGGAGACGGCCGCCATCGTTACGCGCATGTCTCCCAGTTTCGTGCGTTTCGGTTCTTTCGAGCATTGGTCGTCACGCCGACAGCCCGATATGCTGAAGACGCTGGCGGACTACGTCATAGACCGCTATTACCCGGAATGCCGCGCGACCGGCGCGGGCGAGGTTTCAAATGACGTGGCGCCCTATGTGAATCTCCTGCGCGCCGTTACGCGGCGCACGGCGTTGCTGATGGCGGACTGGCAGGCGGTGGGCTTTTGTCACGGCGTGATGAATACCGACAATATGTCCATACTGGGGCTGACGCTGGACTATGGCCCGTACGGTTTCATGGACGGTTTCCGCCTGGGCCATATTTGCAATCACTCGGACTCGGAAGGGCGTTATTCCTGGAACCGCCAGCCGTCCGTGGCGCTATGGAATCTTTACCGCCTGGGAGGCAGCCTGCACGCGCTGGTGCAGGACGTGGAGAGTCTGCGGGCGGTCCTGGACGAATTCGAGGCGGTCTTCACGCGTGCCTTCCATGACCGCATGGGCGCCAAGCTGGGCCTGGCCGCATGGCAGCCGGCCGACGAAGCGCTGCTGGACGATCTGCTCAAGTTGATGGACGCTAATCAGGCGGATTTCACATTGACCTGGCGACGCTTGGCCGACGCCCTGTCGGGCCAGCGCGCTGCGTTCGAAGACCTGTTCATCGACCGGCCGGCGGCAGGAGCGTGGCTGGACCGCCTGGTGGAGCGGCATGCGCAGGACGGACGGCCGGTGCAGGATGTAACCGCAGGCATGAATCGCGTGAATCCGCTTTACGTGCTACGCAATCACCTGGCGGAGGAGGCGATCCGGGCGGCTAAATCGGGCGATGCCGGCGAGATCGACACCTTGATGAAGCTCTTGCGCAATCCCTACGAGGCCCAGCCCGGCCATGAGCGGTATGCGGCATTGCCGCCGGATTGGGCAGGCAGCCTGGAGGTTAGTTGTTCCTCGTGATAACGGCCGCCAGCCGTACAAACCAGAGCAGGGTGCAAGCGGTTTTCCCGGGATTTACGGGAAAATAACTATTTGGACAAGGAATATCGCAGTTTTTTTCACTGCAATCATTCGTTTCCATTGTAAAAGACGTAAGATTGTCGCCAACGGAATACCCGGGACTCTGCGTCCGCGGGGCATTTGTCGATAATCTTCAAAATAAAGCACTCTAAATATGGCTGGCGCAGATGGTTTGCTGTGTATCGGTCTGCTTGAGGATGACGCGGACTTCCGGGAGGAGTTGGCGTTAGGCTTGGGTGGCTATGGTTTCCGGGTGGCATTTGCCTGTGACAATGCCGCGGCGTTTTATCGCCGGTTGCAGGAACAACCTTGCGATATCGTCATTCTTGACGCCCACTTGCCAGGAGAGGACGGTTTCTCCGTGGCGACCCGCCTGCGCGCCCTCAGTCCGGTTGGTATCGTCATGCTGACAGGCCGCAGTGCGCTGGAAGACCGGGTGCGCGGCCTGGAAGGCGGCGCCGATGTCTATATGACCAAGCCCGTGGATTTGCTGGAGCTCAGTTCGGTCATCCGCAGTCTGGCGCGCCGGATGCGCTTGGCCAAGGCGCCGCGTCCCGTGGATGCGGAGACGCGCGCCACCGCCGACACCTCATGGTCCCTGCAGGACGGCGGCTGGATTCTGGTGGCGCCCGATGGCGCTTCGCTGCATTTAAGTGCCCAGGAGCGCACCTTCCTGATCGCTCTGATGGATGCCGCCGGCAGCGCGGTCAGCCGGCAGGTCCTGGCGGAATTGTTCCTGCCGGACAGCCCAGGGGGCTTTGAATTGCGCCGCATCGATGTGCTGGTCAGCCGTTTGCGCGCCAAGGCACAGAGCGCGGGCCTGAAGTTGCCGGTGCTGTCGGTGCGCGGCCAGGGTTACGTGTTCGCTGCCTGAAAATGCCCGCGGCGGTCAAGCCGCTGGCGCGCTGGACGGCAAGGTGACGACGAAGCGCGTGCCCACGCCCACCTGGCTTTCCATGGTCAATGAACCGCCCTGGTTCTGGCAGATGCGCCGGGCCAGGTATAGGCCAATGCCCATGCCTTGAGTCTCCCGGTGCGCCGAGCGCCGGAAATGCGGTTCGAAGATCTTGGCCTGTTCCTCCACGCCGATGCCTGGGCCGCGGTCAGTGACGGCCACCCAAGCCATGGGAATGCCCTCCACCCGGGTTTCGCCGGTTTCGATGCGGACGGGTTCATTCGCTGGCGAATACTTGATGGCATTGTGGATCAGGTTGCGCACCACCACACTGGTCAAGGGGCGGTCGCAGTAGACCGGCAGGGAGGGGCCGGCCTGCAACATCAGCGCATGCGCCGTATCGGGTTGCATCGCGGTGACGACATCGCGCACCAGATCCGCCATGTCCGCTTGTTCGCCGCGCGGCGTCCACGCCTGTTCGCCCAGCCTGTCCTGATTCAGCAGCTGATCCATGAGTTCGGTCATGCGGGTGACCGAGCGATGGATGCGCGCCAAGCGGTTGTCCACGGCCTCGCCGCTTTCGGCAAGTATCATGTCCAGGGACTGGGCTGCCGCACTGACGGTGGCAAGCGGTGCGCGCAATTCGTGCGAGATCAGCGCGTTCATCTGGCGTTGCGTATCGAGTGCGCCGGCCAGTTCCGCCAGCCTTAGTTCGCCTTGGGCCACGTGTTCCGCATTGTTGTGTTCCTGGACTGCGTGTTTCACTTCCTGTTGCAGGCCACTGGATTGATGGATCGCGAGCAGAACCAAGGCGCTCAATACCAGCAGTAGTCGTGCCAGTTCGGCGACCGTTCCGCCCGCGCCCTGGGGCAACCAGGCGTCATGTCCCAGCAGCCAGACCGATATGCCATAAGCGCCAGCCAAGATCAGCGCGGCTGCGCGTGCGGGTGTTCTGCTTGCCCCGCGGATCAGGAACCAGATGGCCAGCGGCAGGCTGGCGATGGCGCAGGCGCCCGCGATCGCGGCCGATGCGATGCCGTTGCCTGGGTCGTAGGCGATGATCAGCGCCAGTATCGCCACTATCGTCAACGCCGCGCTGGCCCAGCGGCAGGCCGTCGCCAGCTTGGTGGCGGATGCTGCTGCGAGTAGGGGGGCGGTGAGGGTGAGCAAGGCCGCATAGGATCCGGCTTGCAGCGCTGCCGGCGGCAACAGCGTGGGCATGGAGCGGAATACGCCTTCGAGCAGCATGAAGGCCAACCCCGCGCCGTACATGGCACTGCGGGTGGCCGCCCATGCGACGGCACAGGCCAGGCCGCAGGCTGCGGCGACGCCGGCCGTCAGGCCCAGATGCAGGTCTTCGTATGACGCGCCCACGCCATAGGCCAGGACCGCGTCGGGGCCGAGCAGGGCGCACAGCAATAGCCCCAGGCGGGGCAGGATGACTGGCCGAACCGCGGGGGCGTCACCGGCGCGGCGCGGGCGCAAAGGCCAGCGTGTGCGAAAAAGCCAACAGATGCGAAGCAGCATGCCTTCCGTCAACTGGAACCCCAGGGATGATCTGGTGCGAGTTCGTGCGTATGGGCGGAGTTTACGACAGGCCCGCGCATGGCATGGACGCCGATGCTCGCCAGGACGTTCTGCGTGGCGAGATCAGGCACGTCTTCGGCGTAGACATCGATATTCAGCGCTGCGGCTGTCGCCACTACGGTGGCGGCGAGGTGCTGGCTGCCCGGGCTGTGGAGCAGGCCTGTGATGAAGCCGCCACATAGCTTCAGGTATGACAAGGGGAACTCATGCAGATGCTCGATGGCGCCGAATTGGTACGACAGCCGGCTTACGCCGACCCGCGCGCCGGCGGCCACGATGATGTCGCAAAGCTGGTGCAGGTCCGCCCCTTGCGCTGCAAGGGCTGCCGCATCGATTTCCACGATCAGGCGTGCGCTCAGGGCGGGGCGGTCGGCCAGCATGCGTTGTAGTCTGGACTGGAACGATGGCTGGGCGATCGAGGCCAGCGATATCGGCACTGCCAGCGCGCCAGGACGCGCGAACAGCCAGTCCAGCCCCAGGCGGATGGCTTGTATGTCGCACTCGGCGGCCAGACCGAGGCGGACGGCGGGAGGCATGAAGATCGAGGCCGGCACGGGATCGGCGCCGGTGGTGTCGTGCAGGGTCAGGCTGGCTTCGTGGTGCAGCAGGCCGCCGGACAGATCGTGCAGAGGCTGCACGGACAAGGAGAATCTGTGTTGTTCGAGTGCGGTAACCAGGGCGTCGTGCCAGCTGTACTCGCCGATGTGCGTGCTGTCCGGCGCTCGGCTGGCCGGCGCGATCTGGTCGTCGTCGGCGCTTTCGGCGCACATCAGGGCGTGGTCCAGGCGCGCCAGCGTGTCGCTCATGCCGTCTCCTGGCGCGTAGGAAGCCATCGCCAGGGCCCAGCGGCAGGACTCATGCTTGTCCATCGGCACACGTAGGGCGCGCAGTTCGCGTCGCACACGCTCGGCCAGCAGGCTGGCTTGCGGCGCCGAGCTGCGGGGCAGCAGCAGCGCAAAATCAGAACCGCTGATGCGCGCGAGCATGGCCGCCGGCCCGCCGAATTCGGCGACCAGCTTGCGCAGCCGGTCGGCGGATGAGCGCAGCCACTGGTCCGTGAAGGCGCGCGAAAGGTGCCGGTTGATCTGCGCCAGGTCGCGTTGGCGGAACATCAGCAGATGGCCGCCGGCTTCGGGGTCCTTGTCAGCCAGCGCCAGCCTGAACTGATCGACAAAATACTTGCGATTGTGCAGCCGGGTGATAGGGTCCTTGTAGATCTCGCTCTGAAGCGATTCGATCCGGGCATTTTGTTCCTGGACGGTGGCGGCGACCATGCGCTGCGCGTCCACCAGCGCCTGATCGACGCCCGCCAGCTCGCACGTGCCGTTCAAGGTCTTGCGGTTGCCCGGCGCCAGCGCGCGCACGCGTTCGCAGATGTCCCGAGAGGTGCGCGCTTCCATCCGCCGCGCGAGATTGAGGGAGAACAGGACCCACAGCAGGCCTGCGGCCAGCACCAGCCCCAGGACCCGCACGCCGCCTTGCCACAAGGTGTCGCGGGCTTCCCGCGAATCCGCCTGCACGGTGACGATACCCCGCGAACTGCCGTCCGGGGCCGCGTAAGGCCGCGACACGGCGGGCGCTTCCATGCTCAACCAGGCGTCGCGCCAATCGTGCTCCCTGGACTGAGAGTCGGTTTGCGGCGTTTGCCGTTCGATGGCGGGCGCGCCCCTTTCGTCGGTAATGCGTACCAGCGCGTAATCTCCGCCCGCGTACAGATCATCCGCCAGCGCCATTCGTTCGTCGGGGCCAGCCGCAGCGTGCGACAAGGCCCAGGCGAGCGCGTTGGCGCCGTCGTCGCTTTGCTGCGTCAACTGCGAGCTCAGATAGCGGTGCGCCGCCAGCATCCCCACCGCCTGCGCGCCGAACAGGACGAGGCCGATCAGAAGTGTGGTGAAGAAAAGTAGCCGGCGGAATGTGGACATGTATTGGGAGGTTCCCTTCCTGGCCGCTGCGTGGCCTGAACTGAGGACTGCCAGGTGTCCGGTTGGAACGGCGTCGGATCGCGATCAGCGCTAGAAGGCCTGGATACGGGGTGTGACACAAGTCACTAATACATCAGTGGAACAGCAATTCTACATGTCACAGAACGTGCCGAATATTACTAAATTCATGCCGCAAGGGGGCAAGCTGTGCAATTATTTCGGTGCGGCCCGGTTTTGAATGACAACTATCGAGACAGGGTGTATTAATTTTTCGGGTGTAGCTGTCGTAAGTAGTAGGGCGAGCATGGCATCAAGGGCCGGCGCTAGCCTTCGTGGCCTATCCCGAACCTTCCGTGAGCAACCAGAATAACCGTAGGAATACAGGGGAAAGAGGCGCGTTGCCTCTGAAGTGTGGCGTTTTTTGCGAAAATAATGCATATTTTAAAAAATGTTACAGTCCTTGGGTTCCTTTTCGAACCGCAACGCCAGGGGCTTATGGATAGGGGGCTTCGTGCGTGAGAGTTACCTGCTCGCACTGTGCCTGACGCTTGCGGGCGCACTTGTAGCGATATGCTGGGTCTTCGTGCGCAGGGAGCGCCTGCTGCGTCAGCGGCTGACGCGCGATGAATTGACCGGTGTCCTGAATCATCAGGAATTGCACCGGCGCGCCCGCGCTTGGCTCAACAATGCCGAGGGCCGCTCGCGCCGCGGCGCATTCTTCCTGGTGAGCTTCGAGCAGTACGCCGAGATCAGCGCCATGTTGCGCGCGGGCGAAGATCAGGCCCTGTTGGTGCAGGTGGCCAACCGCCTGGGCCTGATCTGCCGATCCATGGGCGGCATGGTGGCGCGCTCCGGGACGGATGCCTTCACCGTATGCGCACCCGACGTGGATGAAACGGGCGCGGCCCAGGTGTCGGCCAAGCTGCTGGAAGCCCTGAGCGCGCCTTATGAATTGGGCGGGCGTCCGCTGATGGCCATGTTCCGTGTCGGCACGGCCCTGTATCCCGAGCATGGCCGTAGCGTGGAAGAGCTGCAGCGCTGCGTGCAAGTTGCCTTGCTCCCGCTGAAGGAGCGCGGCGGGCCGGGCTGGAACCTGTTCGATTTCCGCATGCTGGCGCGCCAGCGTGACCAGCAGGGGCTGGAAAACGACCTCCGGCTGGCGCTGACCACACCCGCCATGGAGCAGTTCGAACTGTATTACCAACCGGTCTGTGACAGCGGTACCGGCATGGTGCAGGGATGCGAGGCGCTGCTGCGCTGGCATCACCCCGTGCTCGGCAGCGTGTCGCCTGCCGTCACCATCGAACTGGCCGAACGCAGTGGCCTGATCGTGCCGCTGGGGGCCTGGATACTGGAACGGGCATGTACGCAGGCGGCGCTATGGCCGGCGACCTGGCGCGTGCATGTGAACCTGTCGGTCAAGCAGATGAACGAGGACGGTCTGGTCGAACTTGTGTCGAATGCGCTCGCTGCCGCCAATCTGGCGCCGCGCAAACTGGTCCTGGAAATCACGGAATCACTGTTCATCCTGCACTACGAACGTCATGTGAAAATCCTGAACACGCTGCGGGCGATGGGCATAGGCGTGGCGTTGGACGATTTCGGCTGCGGTTATTCCAGCCTGAACCACCTGCGTTGCCTGCCCATCGATTGGGTCAAAATCGACCGCAGCTTCATTTCCGCGCTCGAGTCCGATGCCGGCAGCCGCGAAGTGGTCTCGGCGCTGTTCGGCCTGTGCCAGGCGATGCATCTGCCCGTGGTGGCGGAAGGCGTTGAAACCGAGGGCCAACGAGAGATCCTGAAGTCCCTGGGATGCCGGGTGATGCAAGGTTTCCTGTTGGGACGTCCCGCGCCGGCCTCCGAAATCCAGGCTTTGGCCTCGGCGGTGTCATAATCGGGGTTGCTTGCAAACCCGACCTCTCGACTCCCTATGCCCGGCAACACCCTAGGTACCCTCTTTACCGTCACTAATTTCGGCGAATCCCACGGGCCGGCCATCGGTTGCGTCGTGGATGGCTGTCCTCCGGGACTGTCGCTGGACGCTGCCGACATCCAGCTCGAACTGGACCGCCGCCGTCCTGGCACGTCCCGCCACGTGACGCAGCGCCAGGAAGCCGATCAGGTGGAAATCCTGTCTGGCGTATACGAGGGAGTGACGACGGGCACGCCTATCGGCCTGCTCATCCGCAACACCGATGCGCGCAGCAAGGATTACTCGAACATCGCGGATACCTTCCGTCCGGGCCATGCCGACTACGCCTACTGGCGCAAGTTCGGGGTGCGCGACCCGCGCGGAGGCGGCCGCTCGTCGGCGCGCCTGACGGCGCCGACGGTAGCGGCGGGCGCCATCGCCAAGAAGTGGCTGGCAGAGCAATACGGCGTCAAGGTGCGCGGCTACATGAGTCAGCTTGGCCCCATCGCGATTCCCTTCGTTTCCTGGGACGAGGTCCCCAATAATCCGTTCTACGCGCCCAACGCCGAGGTCGTGCCGGAACTGGAAGCCTACATGGACCAATTGCGCCGCGACGGCGACTCCGTGGGCGCCCGGATCGAAGTCGTGGCCGAGAATCTTCCCGCGGGCTGGGGGGAACCGATCTATGACCGCCTGGACGCCGACATCGCCCACGTGATGATGGGTTTGAATGCCGTGAAGGGCGTGTCGATCGGCGCGGGCTTCGACAGCATCGCACAGCGAGGCTCGGAGCACGGCGACGAAATTACGCCGGACGGTTTTTTGACCAATAACGCCGGCGGGGTGCTGGGCGGCATTTCCACCGGCCAGCCAGTCACCGTGTCGCTGGCCATCAAGCCGACCTCCAGCATCCGGGTCGAACGCCGCTCCGTGAATCGCGCCAACGATCCGGTCATGGTGCAGACCCTGGGACGCCACGATCCTTGCGTCGGCATCCGCGCCACACCCATCGCCGAAGCAATGCTGGCGCTGGTCCTGATCGACCATGCCTTGCGCCACCGCGGTCAGTGCGGCGATCCGGTAGTCTGATACGCTGTCGTTCTTCGAATCGGCTGGGAGGCCTGCCATGAACCGGAAACGTCATCTGCTGCGCACTGCGGGCGCTGCGCTCGCGCTGGCGGCCCTGGCGGGCTGCACCGGCATGAACACCACGCAGTCGGGCGCCATCGGCGTCAACCGGACCCAATACATGTCCAGCATGGTGCCTTCGCAGGCGCTGGAGCAGGAAGCGACCCAGCAGTACGCCGACATACTCAAGCAGGCGCAGGCCAAGGGCCTGCTGGACCGCGACGCCCAACAGGTTGCGCGGGTCCGCACCATTTCGCAGCGGTTGATAGCGCAGGCGGGAATCTTCCGGCCTGACGCCGCTAGCTGGAAATGGGAGGTGCATGTGCTGTCCAGCAACGAGATCAACGCCTGGTGCATGCCGGGCGGCAAGATCGCCGTCTACACGGGGCTACTCGGCAAGATCAAACCTACGGACGATGAGTTGGCGGCGGTGCTGGGCCACGAGATTTCGCACGCCTTGCGCGAGCATGCGCGCGAGCGCGTATCCCAGCAGATGGCGACCAACCTGGGGCTGTCGGTGTTGGCTATCGCCACCGGGTCTTCCGCGGCGTCTGACCTGGGCGGGCAGTTCACCAGCGTCATGTTCACGCTGCCCAATAGCCGCACCCATGAAACCGAAGCTGACCGCATGGGCGTGGAGTTGGCAGCCAGGGCGGGCTACGACCCGCGCGCCGCCGTGACGCTGTGGCAGAAGATGGGCGCCGCCGATCAGGGCAGCGCCCCGCCGGAAATCCTGTCGACCCACCCGTCGGCCGCATCGCGCATCAGCGATCTGCAGGCTGCGGCGCAGCAGGTGCTGCCGCTTTACGAACAATCGAAAGGCAAAGCCTCCCGCTAAGGCTGCTGCGGCGGCCGCGGTGGCTTTTGACCGGGGTCTTGGCTGTGGCCGCCTTAGGCCGCGGCCGTCTTGACACCGGGGCCGCGCATGATACCTATGCCCAGCCTGGCCAGAATGCGCTGCGTTTCGGCGTCCGGCACATCCTCGGCATAGACCGCGATCTTCAGGTTGCGTGCGGTTTCCAGCACCGAAGCCGTCAACTGCTGGCTGCCGGGGCTTTGAGACATGCCGCCGACGAAGCCCCCACCCAGTTTCACGTACGACAAGGGCAGCGTGTGCAGTTGCGCCACCGCGCCGAACTGCTGCGCCAGGCGGCGCACACCGATATGCGCGCCGAACTCCGAGGCGACCCGGGCCAGCGTCGCGATCTGCTCGTGGCATTCCACCAGGCCGTGCGCGTCGATTTCCAGGTACAGGCGGGGCGCCAGCGGCCGGTGTTCGGTCAGCAGCAGAGCCAACTGGCGGAAGAACTTCTGGCCTCGCAAGGAGGGCAGTGCCACCCGCACGGCGAGCTCGCCGGTGTTGGCCGCCAGCCAATCCAGCCCCAGGCTGACAGCCTCCAGGTCGCAATCGGCCACCAGGTCCAGGCGCACCGCCGGCGGAATGAACAGCGTGGCGGGAATCGGCACCTGATCGGCGGCAGTGCGCATCATCAGCATCGCCTCGGTGCGGACGATGCTGCCATCGGTGGCTTGGAGGTTTTCCGTGGCCAACTCGAAACGGTGCTCTTCCAGCGCGGATTGGATTGCGTCCTTCCAGGCGCGTTCACCCGATTCCGAAGGCGATTGCATGTCGGTCGCGCCCGCGATCACGACCTGGTCGTTGCCAGCGCTTTCCGCCCGCATCAAGCCGAAGTCCAGGCGCGCGAGCACCGGGCCGGCCTGGCTGCCGTGGCCATAGTCGGTCATGGCCTGCGCCCAGCGGCACAAATGCCCTTCACCCACGGGGATACGCGAAGCGTGCAGGTCGGCGCGTACCTGCTCTGCCACCATCATGGCCTGGGGAGCCGCGCAGCCGGGCAGCAGCAAGGCGAAATCCGAGCCATTCAGGCGGGCCAGCAGGGGCGAGGCCACATGCATGCTCTTGAGGGTGCCGCGGATGCGCTCGCAGGCCGCGCGCAACCACTGGTCGATGAACTCACGCGGCATATGGCGGTTCAGGTCCGCCAGGTCGCGCTGGCGGAACACCAGCACGTGGCCGCCGTCGATGCTGCGTCCCGTCGCGATGGCATGGGTTTCCAGCGCACGGCGGAACTCGTTGACGAAGTACTTGCGGTTAGGCAACCCGGTGACCGGATCCTGGTTCAGTTCCAGCTCCAGCGATTCGATCTTGGCGTTCTGCTCTTCGACGCTGGCATGGATGCGTTCGCGGGTTTGATTCAGGGCCTGCACCACCCCGGACAGTTCAGGCACGCGCGCCTCTACCTGCTCGGTCGGCGATTCCTGGCCGATGCTGCGCACGTGGTCGCTGATTTCGCGCAGCAGGCGATTCTTGATCCAGCCTACCAGCATGAAGGCAAACACGGCCCACAGGATGCCGGCACCCACCACCAAGGCGATCATCTTGAGGCTGCTGCGCCACAGGGCTTCCCAGGCATAGGCGTCGTTCGCGATCAGCGTGACTTCGCCAATCTGACGCCAGCCGTCGCTGACGGCATGGCTGGCCGATTGCGCCGTCAGTGGAGCCAGCGCCTGGAACCAGGCGGGAACCGACGCCGCGGTGGCCGTGGATTTCCGTTCGATCAGGACCTTGCCTTCCGGATCGGCCAGGCGTACCAGCGAGAAGTGTCCGCCGTCGTACAGCGCCGATACCAGCAGCTCTTGCACGACCGGATCATTGTTCGCGGGCTGCGAGAGCGACAACGCCAGCGATACCGCGGCATCGGTGCTCTGCACCTGCAGTTGGCCTGACAGGTATTCCCTGGCGGAGTTCACGCTGAGCGCCAGCGTGCCCAGCAGGATGACGCCGATGGCAAGGGTAACGCTGAGCAATAGCTGTCGAAGTATGGACATAGTCTTATTTCCGGACATCAGGGGCGCACGCCTTCCCGTTCCATGCGTTGAAGTAGATCACGCCAGCGGCTGAGACGGTCAACCGGCGCGGCGGGTTTGCCATCCACGTAGACGCCGTCGGCATTGAAACTGAATACCGGCGTCAGGTCGCGACGCTGAGTGGCGGGCAAAATGGTCGAGATCAGATTGTCCAGCACCAGCGGCACGGCGTTGGGAGTTTCGTAATAGCCCAGCACCATGTGGGCGATCTGGGTGCTGCTTGCGGCGCCGCCGATCCGTGCGCGGACGTAGATGAAGCGCAGCTTGTTGGCCGGCACGCCCAGCGCCAGCAGCGTGAAGTACTTGCCGATGACGTAGTCTTCACAGTCGCCAGCGCCTCTGCCCAGCGATTCTAAGGGCGTGGCCCAATAATCGGCCTGCTTCCATATGGTGATGTCCTCGCCGGACATCAGGGAGCGGTTCCAGAAATCGTTGGCCTGCGTCAGCGCGCCTCTTTCCTGGGGTGGAGCGGGGCTGCGCATCAGCTGCAACCATTCTGACACCGCTTTGGAGCCCTTCGCGCCATAGCGGCTGGCCGACAGGCTTTGCAGCCGGTCGGCATTCACTTCCAGGGCGGAACTTCCGCCCCAGCCGCAAGCCAGGCATAGCAAAGCCAATCGGCACAGATTCAGCGTGCGGCGGAAACGGCGGGACGATGGCATGAAACGGATTTTCACATTTTTCCGGGCATCTTAGACGTGCCCTGGGAAAAAATGCGTCATGCGGGGCAGGAAAGCCCGTTGCGGACCTTCCTGGGAGCTATTGTTCAGGCATGGTCGACGGTCAACTTACCTTTCTGCAGCAGGTCGTTGATGATGGCCTGATTGCTCATGGACTGGCCGTAGGCATCGTGGGTGAGGTCCACGTTTTCCAGCACGATCTTCTGGTCCGCGCCCTGGGTGCCTAGCTTGCCCTGGGTGTTCACGTTGATGACCGTGCCGTTGCCTTCCTTGTAGAAATTCAGATAGTCGGTCAGGGTGCTGTCATTTTCGCCGACCAGCAGTTCCTGCAGATCCAGGATATCGCCGCCATCGGCTTGCTTCTGAATCGAGAAGTCCATGATCGTGTCCACTGCTGGGGCGTCCGTGGTGCCTTGGTCGTTGAATTCCCATTTGAACGTGTCGCTGTTGTCGTCGTACCGGACGCCATTGCCGTCGCCGTACAAGAGGTCGTTGCCCATGCCGCCGATCAGGACATCGTTGCCGGCGTCGCCTTCCAGATGGTCGTTGCCCGTGCCGCCCGACAGGATGTCGCGGTCACCGCCGCCGAACAATGCATCGTTGCCGCCTTGGCCGTAGAGGATGTCGTCGCCATCGCCGCCGTACAGTACGTCGAAGCGACCGCGTGTATCGCCATGTACCTCCAGGGCGTCGTGGTTTTCCGAGATGAACTTGTGCAGATCGGCATCCGTAGGCTGCACGCCGTTCTTCAGCAGCAAAAACTGTTTGAGCGCCCACAGACCAGACCCGTCTAGCAAGCCCTCGGGTCTGGCGGGGTTGCCATCGATGCCCCAGGGCAACTGGTCCGTATTGATTGCATCGCCGAAAAGAATGTCCGAACCGTCGCCGCCATAGAGCCGGTCGATGTCGGGTGTAGCCAGCACATGGTCAGGCCTGCTGCCGGCCTCCGCGTGTCGACCCGGCCGGTCAGTAGGATCCGGCGGAGGAGGGGGGAGTCCCAACACGCCGCCGTGGTCGCCCAGTATCACGTCATTGCCATTGCCGCCATTCCAATCGTCCATGATTTTCGACCGGTCGCCGTTGTCGTCGTCGCCGGCGATGAACAGGCCCACATTCATCTTGAACAGATGCTGGCGGGAAATGTCCTGGCCGCCGTCGGCGGTACCACCGTTATCTCTGACGCGAAAATCGAAGGATGACGAGCCGCTGTTGTCGCTGGCGTTTCCAGCGCCGGGCAGGAACACCAGCTTACCGCCGGCCAGGTCCTCCGCACTGATCTCTTGCCCCGACTTGATCACTTTGCCGTTCAGGAGCAGCGTTCCGACCGAGGGGAGGGAATCGATGAAAAGGGACTTCATGGAATGGCCTTCCCCTGGGTCGGAGAACGGAAAGTCATTCAACCCGAATACATAGCGACCTCCGCCAGCCACGACGTTGCCGGAGCCGTCTTGAGAGACTGGAGCATCGTTGATGGGTAGAACGCTGATGCTCAACGTGGAGGAGGTCATAGCCGTCCCGTCTGTCACGGTATACGTGATGGACGGGACGGCTCCATTCCAGTTCGCGTCCGGCGTGAACACATAGCTACCGTCGGCGTTGATGAGGATCGAACCCATGCCCGCCATGTACGCGGTGCTGCCGGCGGAGTACGTCGCACCGTTGACCGTGAACATAGTGACAGTCAGCGCATCATCGTCGACGTCGACCGCTCCCGCGAGCACGTTGCCGGACGCCGCGTTGTCCTCAGATACATGATTGGCTTGAGCCTGCAGGACCGGTACGTCGTTGGTGCCGGTGATTTCGACCGTCAAGATGGCCGTGCTTGTACCTCCCTGGCCGTCCGAGACGATGTATGTGATCGAACTGTGAGTCTGTTCGCCGGCGCCGAGGTGCTGGAAGGCGGAGCCTGGGTTGAAGCTGTAGGAGCCGTCGGCGTTCAGCGTGAACGTGCCGCCGTGGGAACCCGCGATGGCGACGCCTACGTTTGCCGTGTTGCCGTTGACGTGCGATACGGTAAGGGTGTCGCCGTCTGGATCAAGGTCGTTTGCCAGCACGCCGTTTCGAGCACTGACGTTGAGGGACGAGTCCTCGCTGGCAGCGTCCGAGTCGTCGGCAGCGATGGGTGCGGGGTTGGCGATGGCCCAGTCGAACTTTTGCGAGGTGGTTGCGCCTGAGGGATCGGTGGCGGTAACGGTGATGTCATAGACGCCGGCCCTTCCGCCTTGCGAGGCCGAAGGATCGATGTTGCCAGTAATGATGCCAGTGCGCGGGTCTATGCTCAGGCCGGGCGGCAAGCCCGTTGCAGTGTAGGTGAGCTTGTCACTGGCGTCTGGATCCGAGAAGTGGCCGGAGACGTCGTAGCTCACGTTCGTGTGCGCATCCACACTGGAGGTGTCGGAAATGGCGGTGGATGCCGGGCCGTCGTTGGTGCCGGTGATGAGCACGGCGACGGTCGCCGTAGAGGTGGCGCCGCGGGGATCCGTGATGGTGTAGGACACGGTGCTGGTCACGGCTTCGCCCACCGCCAGGTGGTCGTATTCGCTGCCGGGCGTGAAGACGTAGCTGCCATCAGGCAGTACGGTGAACGTGCCGCCATTGCTGCCCTCAACCGCGACTCCGCCCGAGGTCATGGGACGGCCGCCCACCAACGTGATCACCAGAGGATCGTCGTCGGGATCCGAGTCGTTGGAGAGCAGGTTGCCGCGCACCAGACTGTTTTGATCGCCTTGGCCAGCATCGTCCCTTGCGCTGGGCCCGCGGTTGACGTTGATCAGTGGAGGCGCCTCGTCCTCGTCGACGACGGAACCGGTACTACTGGAAACGCGTGGCATGCCATCGGCACGATGGCCGGGATTGGAATAGGCCAAGTCCAGCGGGCTGGTGGTTTCAAGAAGGCGGGCCAGCCGTACGAAGCTGCTGCCGCCGTCGCCACCGCCACCAGTCATGACGGCAGCGGTGGGATCGAGTTCGTCGAACAGGTCGCGGCCTTCGCGCAGGGCCGCCAACAGACGGTCGGAGTCGGTACCCGAGGGCGTGGCCATCGCGGCTTCAGACGGGTCGTCCAACGTGGTTGTCATTTCGTTGGTCAGCGCGACCATGCGGCCTTCGCCGATGACAACCGGCAAACCGTGTTCAAGCTGAAGGGAAACCGTGGCGCCCGAAGCCGTGACGACGTCACTACCGGCGGGGACCTTGCTGCCTTGATGCAGTTCGGTAAGAGAGCCGTCGCCATGGCGTAGCCACGCGCGACCCGAGATTTCGTTGACGATTGCGGCAGAATTGTTGGCCATATTGGTCTCGTTATAGAGCGTTGTCCAAGATGGTTTGATACTAGATGGCGCGGCCACTGCTCGAAACTGGCAATACTAATAGTGTCAAGTAATTTGCACTGAGGCTTGGGGGAAAGTGCACCACGCGGAGGTTGCTGCGATTCTTCCGTGGACCCACTGCTTAGCCGTGGTCAACGATCAGCTTTCCCTTTTGCAGCAGGTCGTTGATGATGGCCTGGTTGTTCATGAGCTGGCCGTAGGTATCGTGGGTCAGGTCGACGTTCTCCAGCACGATCCTCTGGTCCGAGCCCTGTGCGCTCAGCTTGCCTCGGGTATTCACGTCGATGACCGTATCGTTGCCTTCCTTGTGGAAATTCAGATACTGGGCCAGTGAGCCGTCATTCTCGCCGACCAGCAATCCCTGCAGATCCAGAATGTCGCCACCATCCGCGGGCTTCAGGACCGAGAAATCCTTGATCGTATCCACCGCCGAGGTGCCTGCGGCACCTTGGTCGTTGAGTAGCCACTTGAACGTGTCGCTGCCCGAACCACCGTACAGGATGTCATTGCTCTTGCCTCCGAGCAGAACATCGTCGCCGGCGTCGCCAAAGAGTGTGTCGTTGCCGGTACCGCCAGACAGGACGTCGTTGCCCTCGTCGCCGTGGAGTAGGTCGCTTCCACCCTGGCCATAGAGAATGTCGTTGCCCGCGCCGCCATGCAGCTCGTCGTTACCTCCGCGCGTATCGCCCTGCACGTCGAAAAGCGCGTGGTTGTCCGAGATGAACTTGTGCAGATCGGCGTCGGTGGGTTGGATGCCGTTCTTTAGTAGCAGAAACTGTTTGAGCGCGTCCAGGCCGGACCCGGCGGGGAGGTCCGCGGGCTGGGCGGGGGTGCCATCGAGACCCCAGGGCAAACGATCCGTATTGATCGAATCGCCAAACAGGATGTCCGAACCGTCACCGGCATGGATCTTGTCGTCACCGACCGAGGCGGCTTCATTGCTCGACTGGTTGCCGGTTAGCGTTGCCGTGAGCTCTGAAGGATCCCGCACAATCTGTGAGCCGCCTCTGCGGTTCTCCGTGGATGTATAAATGCCTCCGATTTGTGCGTGGAGTTGATCGTCGGTTGGGCTATTGTCATTGAGCACAAATTGGAAGAGGTAATCGCCCGGCCCATAGTAGCTGTCGGTCTGAGTGGCTGCCTCGGTGCCCGATTCAACCGCTACCCATTCAGAACCACTCCATTTCAGCAGGATCCATTTGAACGTATCTACCGGACCCTTGTTGTAAAGCCACAAGTCAAATCTGAACGAGGCGCCGGTCGGATTGGTTATCGTAATTTTGTCGGCCACATTCATGGTTACGGTGAACGATTGACCGTCCGCTGTCGTATCCGTGAGGGCCATCTTGCCTGATGTGAAGTGGCCCCAGCTGCCTCTGGAAGTGTAGGTCGGACGCTCGACAGTGCCATCGCCTTCACGCTGCCATCTGGTGGGGTCGTCGGCGCCCTCGACCCAGTCGCCGTCGAAGTTGATCTGCTTGATATGCCCGGAGCTATTCGTGAACCAACCGCCGGTGTTGTCGAAATTGTCGAGTCTGCCTTGAAAAATCCGCGAGCCGACGCCAATAGCATGCACGTCGCTGATTTCAGCAAGCTTGTTGAACTCGGCGTCGGCATCATAGTTCTTCTCGGGGGTTGGCTCGCCATCCGTCAGGAAGTAGGTGAGATTCTTGTACGGATTGCCGTGGTCATCCACCGTGGGCTGGCCATCAAACCATTTTTTGGTTTCATGCAGGGCGGCGCCATATGGCGTGTTTGGCCCGGTCTCCAGATGCAGAAGACTGCTCACTATTTCGTCGACATTGTCTGGTGTCAGGCCCGAGATCGACTTCTGTACCCTGATATCCTCGTCATTGAACGTGATCAGCGACACGTTGATGGTTCCCTCATGCGTCGCCAACTGACTTTCCAGCAAGTGCTTGAGCGCCTTCTTTGCGGCATCGAGCGCCGTATCCCCATCCGGGTTGGAACTATTCGCCCAGCCCATTGAGTACGACAGGTCCAGCAATAGTGCGATGTTGTAGCTGGTACCTGCAATCACGTTCTTCGCCATACCGCCTTGATCGCCCAGCAGCACGTCGTTACCTGAGCCGCCAGATACCGTTTCGTTGCCGTTGTAGCTATCCAAAAATTGGTCGACGTGTACTTTGAATGTTTGTTGATCAGATCTGTCTTCTCCTCCATTGGTGCTGCCGCCGTTGTCCTTGACACGGAACTCGAGGGATGCGCCGGCGCTTGCGCCGGTATTGGATGTGTCGGGCTCGAACACCAGCTTCCCGCCGGCCAGATCCTCTGCGCTGATCTCCTGTCCCTGTACCACCGGCTTCCCGTCCAGGGACAGCGTGCCGCCGGTGGGCAGGGAGTCGATGATCACGGATAACATCGAATGGCCTTCCCCTGGGTCGGAGAACGGAAAGTCATTCATGCCAAACACGTAGCTATTGCCAGCCGCGACGTTGCCGGAACCGTCTAGCGCGACAGGTGCGTCGTTGACGGGCAGCACATGGATATCCAAGGTGGATGAGATCGTCGTTGTTCCGTCCGTCGCGGTGTAGGTGACCTGCGGGACATCTCCGTTCCAGTTCGAATCTGGCGTAAAGGTATAGCTGCCATCTGCGTTGACGAAAACCGAACCCATGCCAGCGAGGTATGCGGTATTGCCAGCGGCATACTTTGCGCCATTGACGGTGAATGTTGTGATCGTCAGCGTGTCATTGTCGACGTCGACGTCGACCGCGCCCGTGAGCACGTTGCCAGACGCGGCGTGGTCCTCCCATATTGGGTTGATCTGAGCCTGGGGGATGGGCGCGTCGTTGGTTCCGATGACTTCGACTGTGAGAGTGGCGGAGGTCGTTCCTCCCTCGCCATCGGAGACGGAGTAGGTGATCGAGCTGTAGGCTTTTTCGCCGACGCCGAGATGTTGGAAAGCAGAGCCAGGGTTGAAGGTGTAGGAGCCGTCGGCATTCAGCGTGAACATGCCGCCGTGAGTCCCGGCGATTGCCGCGCCCACACCGGCTGCGCTGCCGTTGACTTGCGAGACAGTCAGGGTGCCGCCGTCCGGATCGCTGTCGTTGGCCAGCACGCCATGCCGGGTGCCGACGGTGAGGGTGGTGTCCTCATCCGTGGCGCCGGCATCGCCGGCTGCGGCAGGCGTCGCATTGGCGACGTTCCAGTGGAGTTCCTGGGAAGTCGTGGCGCCGGACGCGTCGGTTGCCGTGACCGTTGCGGTGTAGCGCCCTTGGATACCGCCCTGCGAAGCAGAATGGCTGATATCGCCACTGATGATCCCCGTGATTGGGTCGATGCTTAACCCCGGCGGCAGGCCGGCCGCGGTGTATGTAAGCTGGTCGCTGGCGTCTGGATCCGAGAAGTGGCCAGAGACGTCATAGCTTATGTCCGTCTGCGCATCCACGCTGGAGAGGCTGGAAATGGCGGTGGATACCGGACCGTCGTTGGTGCCGGCGATCGTCACGACGACGGTTGCCGTGGAGGTGGCGCCGCTGGGATCGGCGATGGTGTATGACACGGTGCTGGTAGCGGCTTCACCCGCGGCCAGATGTTCATATTCATCACCAGGCTCGTAGACGTAGCTGCCGTCAGCCAGGACGGTGAATGTGCCGCCATTGCTTCCCGCCACCACAACGCCGTCCGAGGTCATGGACCGGCCGCCGACCGACGTTATCGCGAGCGGATCGCCGTCTGGGTCCGCGTCGTTGGCGAGCAGGTTGCCGCGTACCTGGCTGTTCTGATCGCCTAGACCCGCGTCATCCCGCGCGCCGGGCGCGGTGTTGACGCTGACTGGCGTGGGCGGTTCGTCATCGTCGTTGCTGATGGTGCCAGCGCCGGACATGCGGGGCAAGACAACATCACTGCGGCTGGGATTCGAATAGGTCAGATCGAGCGGGCCGGTGGTTTCAAGAAGGCGAGCTAGGCGTACGAAGCTGCTGCCGCCGTCGCCACCGCCGCCGGCCAAGGCGGCGGCGGTGGGATCGAGTTCATCGAACAGGTCGCGGCTGTCGAGCAGGACAGCCAACAGACGATCGGAGTCGGTGCCCGAGGGCGGCGCCAATGCGGCTTCGGACGGGTCGTCCAATGTGGCGGTCATCTCGTTGGTCAACGCGACGATGCGGTCTTCGCCGATGACGATCGGCATGCCGTTTTCAAGCTGAAGGGAAACCGTGGCGCCCGAGGCGGTGACGACGTCGCTGCCGGCGGGGACTTTGCTGCCTAGATGCAGTCCGGTCAAAGATCCATCGCCATGGCGCAACCACGCGCGACCGGAGATTTCGTTGACGATTGCGGGAGATGTATCGGCCATGTTGGTTCCCTTTCCAGGGTGTTATCCAAGATGGCCTGATACTAGATGGCGTTGCCAGAGCTCGATACTGGCAACACTGACAGTGCCAAGCAGCAACGTTGCTGCTTGGGAGAAATCTGCCAAGCCGGGAAGGCCGTTGCGGCCCTTCCCGGGGCTTGCTGCTTAGTTGTGGTCGACGTTCAGCTTACCCTTCTGCAGCAGGTCGGTGATGATGGCCTGGTTGTCCATCTGACCATTGTGCGTCAGGTCGACGTTCTCCAGCACGATCTTCTGATCCGCGCCCTGGGTGCCAAGCTTGCCCTGAGTGTTGATCTCGACGAGGGTGTTGTTGGAGTTGGCCGGATCCTGCTTGAAGTTCAAGTACTGCGACAGGTTGCCGTCCTTCTCGCCCACGAGCAGGTCCTTCAGGTCCAGGATGTCGCCGCCATTGGCGATCGTGGCATCCGAGAAGTCCTTGATCGTATCCACGGCCGGAGCGCCTACCGTGCCCTGATCATTGAGTTCCCACTTGAACGTGTCGCTGCCTGCGCCGCCAACCAGGGTGTCATTGCCCTTGCCGCCGACCAGGACGTCGTTGCCGTCACCACCGTACAACGTGTCGTTGCCAGTGCCACCATACAACGTATCGTTGCCGGTGCCACCGTACAGCGTGTCATTGCCATCATCGCCGTACAGGGTGTCGTTACCGCCCTGGCCGTAGATGATGTCGTTGCCGTTGCCGCCGTGCAATTCGTCATTGCCGCCGCGCATATCACCCTGCACGTCGAACATCCCGTGGTTATCCGAGATGAACTTGTGCAGATCGGCGTCGGTGGGCTGCACGCCGTTCTTCAGGAGCAGGAACTGCTTGAGACCATCCAGGCCGGACCCATCCAGATAATCAGCGGGCTTGACGGGATTGCCGTTGACACCCCACGGCAGTTGATCCGTGTTGATTGCATCCCCGAACAGGACGTCGTTGCCGTCGCCACCGAAGATCTTGTCGTTGCCTACAGGCGCCAGCACGTTGCTCGAGCTGCCGCTGACCAAGGCGGATTCCAGTTCCGACGGGTCTTGTACGACCTGGGACGCACCCGTGCGCCCGGTCGTGTATGTCCGAATATCGTCGATATCGACGCGGAACTGTCCGTTGTTGCCCGTTCCAGAACTGTTGTCGTTTACCGAGAACGCAAAACGGTATTCGCCGGGGCCGTAGATTTGGGTCGTCGTGTCAGCCTGGGTGCCCTTTTCGACTACCTTCCATTGCCCGTCTATCTTTTGCATCAACCGCCATTCGAATGTGTCGCCTGCGCTCTGGTTCGCCAACGTGGCCTTGAACGAGAACGATGCGCTCGTTCCCGCTGCCAGCACCATCTTGTGCGCTTCCTGCATGGTGGCGGTGACGGCTTGACCGTCCACGCTGGTATCCGTGATGCGCATCTTGTTGCTGTTGTTCGTCACAGTACCCGTACCGGTCTTCAGCCACATAGTGGCATCGTTCGCGCCATTGTTGTTATTGAAGTTGTACAGCACGGTCCCGCCGCTCGAGAAGGTCGAACCCGTGTTGTCGTACTTGTCCAACGTCGACACGGACACTCCGTCGCCAATGCCGATGCCATGTACGTCGCTGACGCCGGCCAGCTTGGAGAACTCTGTGTCCCGGTTGTACCAATACTCGCTGCTAGGCTCACCGTCCGTCAAGAAGAACGTCAGGTTCTTGTATGCGTTACCGTTAGCGTCCTCCGTGGGCTGGCCATCGAACCAGCTCTTGGTTTCATTGAAAGCCGCACCGTATGGAGTACCTCCCCCCGCCTTCAGGCCCAAGAGGATGTTGACCATGTCGTCGACATTGTCCGGCGTCAGACCCGAGATCGCCTTTTGCAGCTTGGAACTGCTGTCCGCAAACGTGATCAGCGATACGTTGATGGTGCCGTCATGGGTCGCCAGCTGGTTTTCCAGCAGAGACTTCAGGGCCTTCTTCGCGGTTTCAAGGCGCGTTTCCTGGTTGGAACCACTACCCCAGTAGTAGTCCATCGAACCAGAAAGATCCAGCACCAAAGCGATGTTGTAGCTAGCGCCCGGCGTCACGTTCTTCAGCATGCCGCCCTGGTCGCCCAACAGCACATCGTCGCCGGAGCCGCCCTTCACAGTTTCGTCTCCATTGTTGCCGGTCGTGAACTGGTCCACGTGCAGCGTGAATGTCTGCTCGCTGGACGTGTCCTGGCCGCCGTTGGTAGTGCCGCCGGTGTCCTTGACCTGGAACTGGAAGGACGCGCCGGCGTTTTCGCCGACGTTCGATGCGTTCGGCGTGTACACCAGCTTGCCACCCACCAAATCCGCCGCGCTGATCTCCTGGCCCTGCGTCACTTCCTGGCCGTTGAGGTACAGCTTGCCGCCGGAAGGCAGGGAGTCGATGATCACCGACTTCATCGAATGGCCCTCCACCGGATCGGAGAACGCGAAGTCCTTCGTGCCGAACACGTAGTTCTTGCCTTCGGTCACGTGACCGAAGCCATCCTGCGACACCGGAGCGTCGTTGACGGGCAGGACATTGATGTTCAGCGTTGAAGAAGTCTGGGCCGTGCCGTCCGACACGGTGTACGTGATCTCCGGGACCAAGCCGTTCCAGTTGGCGTTTGGCGTAAAGACATAGCTGCCGTCGGCTTTGATGAAGATCGCGCCGATGCCAATGATGTTGGCCGTGGAGCCTGCCGTGTACTTCGTGCCGTTGATCGTGAATTCAGCGACGGTCAGCGTGTCGCCGTCCTTATCGGTCGCGCCGACAAGCACGTTACCGGATACCGACTGGTCTTCCAGGCCCTGGATGGTGTGAGCCTGGATCACCGGCAGGTCGTTGGTGCCGGTGATCGTGATGGTCAGCACTGCGTCGCTGGAATCGCCATCTGCGTCCGTAACGGTGTAGTGGATGGTTTCGGTCAGCAACTGGCCGGCCTTCAAGCCTTGAACCGCAGGCAGGCTGTTGTTGAGCTGATAGGACCAAGTGCCGTCGCCATTGTCCACGAGCGTGCCGTACTTGGCGTCGGCGGTGTTGATGACGGTTGTGACGGAGTCAGCGCCGAGCGCATCGTTGGTCAGGACATTGCCGTTGATCGGAGCGATCGTGTCTTCGGTGATGCCAGCCGTGTCGTCCTTGGCCACGGGCGCGGTGTCGATGATCTGGATGACCAGGTCGTTGCTGGTGGACACGCCGGCCACGTCGGTGACGGTGACGGTGAAGTTGTCCTTGACGGAGTCGTCGCCCGCGGTGTGGTCGTCGGCGCCAC
>NZ_JBYSYI010000012.1:0-108855 GCF_058783105.1 Achromobacter sp. FW305-C-30-7
CCCCCCCCCCCCCCCCCCCCCCCCCCCCCCCCCCCCCCCCCCCCCCCCCCCCCCCCCCCCCCCCCCCCCCCCCCCCGGTCCATGTGCTTTACGCCTTGGCGCGCGCAGAACTCGTGCGCACGTTAAGTTTTCGAAAATTTGGCCGTTAACAACAATAACGCCTGAAAAGGGCGGTGAACAGTGTTCGAAAATCGGGGCCGTGCCGGCCCGAATTTGACGAACCTGGCGGGGGAACACGTCTATGCGGGGCGTCAGATCCGGTTTGCTCGCCGATATTCATTCGCTGCCCGACATGATGTACCCGGAGGCAAGCTGTGCGCGTCAACCTACCCGTCCACAATGTAGAAACCAAGCTGCGCGAGGATCAGTACTTGATCTCGCGCACGGATACGAAGGGCCGGATCGTCTATGCGAATCCGGCCTTTGTCGAAGTCAGCGGCTTCTCTCGAGAAGAGCTCATCGGCAAGCCGCACAACATCGTGCGCCATCCCGACATGCCGCCCGAAGCCTACGAAGATTTGTGGGAGACGCTGCAAGCGGGTGAATCGTGGCTGGGGCTGGTGAAGAACCGGCGCAAGGACGGCGGCTACTACTGGGTGCTGGCCAACGCGACGCCCATCGTCGAGAACGGCGAGGTCGTGGCGTACTCCTCGGTGCGGGTACGGCCGTCCGAAGAGCAGGTCGAAATGGCCGAGGACCTGTATGCCCGTATCCGTGAGGGTACGGCCCGGGGTGTGCGCATCCTGCGCGGGCGTCCGGTGCGCGCCGGTTGGCGCCGTGGCCTGGACGTGCTGACGTTCGCTTTCCGCAGCAATGTCCGCAGCCGCATGCTGCGCCATGCGCTGCTGTCGTCAGCCATCGTCGCCGGCGCGGGCTTTTATGGCCTGCGGACCAACTGGGCGGAACTGAGCACTTGGGGCGCGAGCGTCGGCTGCGCGGCCATCGCACTGGGCGTCATCGCCATCTTCGGCATGGGCTGGCGCTTGTCCCGGTCGCTGCTGGATCCCATGGTGGACGCCGCCAATATGGCGCGCCAAGTCGCAGCGGGCAACCTGACCACGCAGATCGTGGCGGATTCCGATGACGAGATCGGGAGCTTGAAGTTCTCGCTTGAAGTGATGCGCAAAAGCCTGATCGGGATTGCTCAGGACGTGTACCGCGGCATCGAAGGCACGACCCATGCCGCGGCGCATATCGCGCGCGGCAACCAGGAGCTGGCGGGCCGCACCGAAGGCCAGGCGGCGTCCTTGCAGCAGACTGCCGCCAGCATGGAACAGCTGACCTCCACGGTGCGGCAGAACGCCGACAATGCGCGCCAGGCCAACCAGCTTGCGGCCAGCAGCATGGAAGTGGCGCGCAAGGGCGGTGTGGCGGTGGGGCAGGTGGTGAACACCATGCACGGCATTTCGGACAGCTCGCGCAAGATCGCCGACATCGTCAGCATCATCGAGGGCATTGCCTTCCAGACCAATATCCTGGCTCTGAACGCGGCGGTCGAGGCGGCCCGCGCCGGGGAGTCCGGCAAGGGCTTCGCCGTGGTGGCGGGCGAGGTGCGCAGCCTGGCGCAGAAGAGCGCCCAGGCCGCCAAGGAGGTCAAGGGCCTGATCGAGGACTCGGTGGAACGCGTGACCGAAGGCTCCCAGCAGGCCGAGCAGGCCGGCGCGACGATGCAGGACATCGTGGCCGCCGTGCACCGCGTCACCGACATCATCGGCGAGATTTCCCAGGCGTCGCAGGAGCAGTCCAGCGGCATCGAGCAGGTGGATACGGCGGTGTCGCAGATGGATGTGATGACGGTGCAGAACACCGCGCTGGTCCAGGACCTGGGCGGCGCCGTCATGCAGCTGGGCAGCCAGTCGGGCGCATTGCGCGAGACGATCCGCGTGTTCCGTCTTACAGGCCAGCAGTAAGGAGACGGGGCGGTGCCATGCATCGCCTCGGCGCTCGGCGTCAGCCGGGGCCGCTATTTACCCGCCAGCGCGTCGGCGACCCGGCTCATCGCGGTGAAGCCGGATTCGAACAGCGATTCCAGGAAAGGCCCCGCGTGCGGTAGCACGACAGTCAGAATCGTCACGCCGATGATGAGCGTCACTGGAAAGCCGATCGAGAAAACGGACAGCTGCTGCGCCGCGCGATTCAGGATGCCCATGGCCAGGTTGATGGTCAGCAGCGCGCAGATCAGCGGCAGCGCCAGCAGCAGGCCGGATATGAAGATGGTCTTGCCCCATTCCACTACGACGCCAAAGCCGTTCTGGTGTAGCTGAATCATGGCGACAGGCAAGGTATCGAAGGACCGTACCAGCGCGGCCAAGACCAGCAGATGGCCATCCAACGCCAGGAATGTCAGCATCGCAATGATGTTGAACAGGCGCGACAGCACCGCGGTATTGGCGCCGGAGCTCGGATCGAAGAAGGAAGCGAACGACAGGCCCATCTGCAGGCCCACGAATTCGCCGGCCGTTTGCACGGCGGCGAACACCAGGCGCATCGTGAAGCCCAGCGCAATGCCGATCAACACTTGCTGCATGACCATCCACAGCCCGGTGAACGAACCGGGCGCAATAGGAGGAACGGGATCCAGCGCGGGGCTGATCGCGACGGCCAGGACGAACGACAGCCCGATCTTGACCTTCATCGGAATCAGCGATTCGGAGAACAAAGGGGCGGTACCCACGAGTGCCAGGATGCGCACGAACGGCCAGAGGAACTGGCCGATCCAGCCGTTGAGCTGCTCGAGCGTGAAGGCAATCATGGGGAGAGGCCCGGGGTCCGGCGGCTGTGGCCGCTCAGGACACCAGCATGGGGATCTGGCCGATCAGCTGCCGGATGTAGTCGACCATGACGCCTATGAGCCAGGGGCCGAGCAGCACCAGCACGCCGCACATGGCCAGCAGCTTCGGAATGAAGGACAGCGTCATTTCGTTGATCTGCGTGGCGGCCTGGAAGATGCTGATGACCAGACCCACCACCAGCGTCACGAGCAGCAGCGGTCCGGCCATAGCCAGGACGATCTTCATCGCCTGGTAGGTCATGGTCATGACGGTTTCTGCGGTCATGGCGATTCTCCTCCAGGTTATTGATAGAAGCTCTGGGCCAGCGAACCCATGAGCAGGTTCCAGCCGTCGGCCAGCACGAAAAGCATCAGCTTGAAGGGCAGCGCCACCGTCACCGGCGGCACCATCATCATGCCCAGCGCCATCAGCACGCTGGCGACGACCAGATCGATGATGAGAAAGGGGATGAAGATGGTGAAACCGATCTGGAACGCGGTCTTGAGTTCACTGGTGATGAAGGCCGGTACCAGGATGCGCAGGGGCACCTGCGAGGGGTCTTCCAGGGCAGGCTGCTTGGCCAGGTTGGCGAACAGCGATAGATCGTTTTCGCGCGTCTGGTGCAGCATGAAGGTGCGCAGCGGACCGGCCGCACGTTCCACGGCAGCCTCGAACTGGATCGAGCCCTCGGATAGCGGCTTATAGGCGTCGGTGTAGATCTTGTCGAACACCGGCGACATCGTATAGAAGGTCAGGAACAGCGCGAGGCCGATCAGGACATGGTTGGGCGGCGACATGGCCGTGCCCATGGCGCTGCGCAGCAGGCCCAGCACGATGATGATGCGGGTGAATCCCGTCATCATCAGCAGCGCGGCGGGCAGGAACGACAGCGACGTCATCAGCAGCAGGGTCTGCATGCTGAGCGAATAGGTTTCGGACCCGTTAGGCCCCGGCGTGGCGGTCAGCGCAGGCAAGGTGGCCTGCGCGACGACCCCTGCGGGAAACAGGGCCAGGCCCAGCAGGGCCGCGGCGCCGAGCAGGTGCAGCGCGCCTGGCCGGGCGCGGGCGGGTGTCGTGCTAGTGGGCAAACTCATGGGTATCGCTTGGAGGGCGCGGCAGCGCTAGCGGCGCTTGAGCGCCTGGCCCAGCTTGGCTGCGAAGGCGGCGGCGGGCAAGGTCGAAGCCTCCGGCAATTGGCCGGCGGGCAGGGTGTGCAGGGTGTTGAGCTGGTTCGGGCCGACGCCCACCACCAGCCAGGTGTTCTCGACTTCCACCACCACGATGCTCTGGCGCGGACCGACCGGCAGGCTGGCTACCTGCCGCAGCAGATTGCCGCCGCCGCGCGGGGTCAGCCCCGCGCGGCGCGCCAGCCAGGCCGAAACCAGGATGGCGGCCACCACCAGGATGAGGCCGATGATGACGCGCAGGAGGGCGGAGTCGTCCATGACGCCAGGATCAGCGGCGGTTGTTCAAGCGGTTGATCCGCTCGGACGGCGTGATGATGTCGGTCAGGCGGATGCCGTACTTGTCTTCCACGACCACGACTTCGCCCTGGGCGATCAGGTAGCCATTGACGAAGATGTCCATCGGCTCGCCGGCCAGGCCGTCCAGCTCGACCACGGAGCCCTGGCCCAGTTGGAGCAGGTTCTTGATGGTCAGGCGGGTGCGGCCCAGCTCGACCGTCAGCTGGACAGGCACGTCCATGATCAGGTCGATGTCGGCGCCGGTTCCGCCAGACGCGCTGGCCAGAGGCTTGAACACGGATTGCGCCGCGGATTGCGCGGCGGGTGCCGCTGGCGCTGCGGGAGCGGGAGCCGGCGCGGCAGCGGGCGCAGCCGTGGCGGTCTGCTCGGCCATCGCGGCGGCCCAGTCGTCCTGAGGCTTCAGGCCGTCGGCTTGGGTGGGCGGATTGGCGCGGGATTGTTCGGCGAGCGCGTCGGCCCAGTCGTCGGCCGGGGACGAGCCGGTACCGGGCTCGTTCTTGTCAGTCATGGTCAGAGGCCTCGTTGGATTCTGTATCGTGGGTAAACATGTTCTGTACGCGCAGGGCGTACTGGCCGTTGAAGACGCCATAGCCGCATTCCATCAGCGGCACGCCGTCGACGCTGGCGACTATGGTTTCGGGCACGGTCACGGGCAGGACGTCGCCTACCTTCAGGCGCATCAGTTCGCGGATCGACGAGGGGATGCGGGCAAACTCCGCCACCACATCGATATCGGCGCTGCGCACCTGGCGCGACAATTGCTGCGCCCAGCGCTGGTCCACTTCCTCGAGCGTGGTTTCCTGCAGCGGGCGCGTCAGCAGATCGCGCACCGGCTCGATCATGGAGTAGGGCAGGCAGATGTTCAGGTCGCCGCCGGTCGCGCCGAATTCGATGTGGAAGGAGGTGACGACCACCACTTCATTGTTGCCGGTGATGCTGGCGAACTTGGTGTGCATCTCCGAGCGCACGTACTCGAATTCGATCGGGTAGACGGGGTCCCAGGACTTGCCGTAGCTTTCCAGGGTCAGGTTGAGCAGGCGCCGGATGATGCGCTGTTCGGTCGTGGTGAAGTCGCGGCCTTCGACACGCGTGTGGTAGCGGCCATCGCCGCCGAACAGGCTGTCGATGACCAGGAACACCAGGTTCGGGTCATACGTGAAGAGCGCCGTGCCGCGCAGGGGTTTCATCTGAATCATGTTCAGATTGCTCGGCACCGGCAGGTTGCGCTCGAAGTCCGCGTATTTCTGGATCTTGATCGAACCCACCGTGATATCGGCGCTGCGACGCATGAAGTTCAGCAGCACGTGGCGCATCTGGCGAGCGAAGCGCTCGTTGATGAGCTCCAGCGTCTGCATGCGGCGCCGCACGACGCGCTCGGGCGAACTCAGGTCGTAGGCGCGGGCGCCGGCGCTCTGGTCCGTGGCGGTTGTTTTGCTGTCGCTTTCGCCGGTGACGCCCGCCAATAGCGCATCAACCTCGTCCTGCGAAAGAAATGCCTCGTAGGCCATGCTTATTGCACCACGAACGCCGTGTACAGCACGTCGGTGACGTACTGGCCGTCCGGCAGGGGCGAGAAGGGGCGATTGACGGCCTGCTTGATGGCGTTGGCCATGTCGGTCTTGCCTTGCTGCGTCTGCACGCCGGTGGGCGATTGCGACGACAGCACCATCAGGATGCGGCTGCGCACTTCAGGCATGTACTTTTCGAGACGCGTGCGGGTCTGCTCGTCGCTCACGCGCAGCGTCAGGCCCACGTGCATGATGCGTTCCGTGTCCGGGTTTTGCAGCGTGACGGTGAAAGGCTCGATCGGCACGAAGATCGGAGCGGGCACGGCGATCGGGCTGGCCGGCGGCGCGACGAAGGTCGTCGGGGTGCCCTGCGGGCCTTGAGCGGGTTGGCCCGGTTGGCCGGGTTGGCCAGGTTCGCCGGCTGGCACCTGGCCGACGCCGAGTTGCACGTTTGCGCTGCTTTGCGGCTGCATGCGCTGGGTGATGAACCAGGTTGCGCCGGCGCTGGCCGCGGCCACGATGAGCAGCACCAGAATCGCCAGCAGGGGGCGAAGAATACGGCCCATGCCGCCAGAGCGGGAAGAAGGCGCGCCGCGCGCAGGCATGGGTGAAGGTTTGGAAGTCGCCATCTCGGTGTCGATGCGTGTTTTGCCGCTGATGAAAACGGGTTCTTAGTGGATGAAAGCATTCTGCCCCAAATGCCGCCTCGGCTTGGAGGCGAAAAACAGGGCGAAAGCCGCGTATCTCAAGCTATTGCTGCGCCGCCCGCAGCCATGGCCGCGAGCGGTGGTGCGCTTGTTTGTCAGGCGAAGGTGTCCACCAGCGCATTGGCGTTGCGCGCGACCGTCACTGCGGCGGGCGCTTCTGCCACGCTGTCGGCGCCTGTCTGGCCGCCGCCGGCATGGCGTTGCGAGCCGTTGCCGCCCTGTTGCGCGAACTCCTGTTGGGCGGCTTGTTCGCCCACGCTGGTCTGGCCCAGCGAGATGCCGGCCTGGGCCAGCGCCTGTTGCAGTTGCGGGAGGGCGGTTTCGATGGCTTGGCGCACCGAGGCGTGGGCCGACACGAACGACGCGCTGGCCACGCCGTCCGTCAGGTTCAGGCTGACGCGCAGCGGACCCAGATCGGGCGGATCGAGGCGCAGTTCGGCAGTCTGCATGCCCTGGCGCGCGCCGTGGCTCATCATGACGACCTGTTGGCCAAGCTCGGTGCCCCAATGAGTGCCGCCAACCGGGGTGGCGACCTGCAGCACGACCGGCACGACGGGGGCGGCGATGGCGGTCTGGTTGGTAATCGGCGCGGCAGGCTGGCGTTGGGTGGTGGCGGCCAGCGCCTGGGCCAGGTGGTCCTGGGCGGAGCCGCCATGCTGGGGCGCCTGGAACTGTTGTTCGGCGCTGACCAGCGCCTGCGGCGACGCGTCGTCGGCGTCCTCGGGCAAGGCGGCGTGGCCGGGTTCGGCGCGCGCATCGCGGGCGGGACGAGGCAGCGCGACCTCCGCGGTGAGTCGCGGCGCTTCGGTCTTGACCGGCGCGGCGGCGGCCGGGGCGCGGACCGGCGCTTGCGTGGCGGCGGGGGCGTCGGTGCCGGGCTTGACTGCCGCAGTGATGACCGGCACGGCGATTTCGGCGTCGCGCGCGGCAAGCGCGGCGGCGGCCTCGGCCTGCGGGGCGGTGAGGGCGCCAGCGCCCGCAGCCGTAGCGGCCTGCGTCGCGGGCGCGACGTCGGCGGCATTCAGGGCGGCAGTGAGGACGGCGGCGCCGCTGCTCATCGCGGCGGCGGCGGCGACGGCATTGCCGCGCGCGAGCTGTACTTGTTCGGCGGCCTGGGTTGCGATCTCCAGGGCTTGCTGCGGCAGGATGACGGCCGGTTGCGTTGCGGCGACTGCCAGCGCGCCAGCTTCGGCCTGCGTGGCGGTCTGCACGGCCTGGTCGATGGCGCTGGCGGCGGCGCCTTCAGCGCGGGCGGCGGGGTCGCCGGAATTCTGGCTGTCGGCAGGCGTTTTGGCGCCGTTCCTGGCCGGGCGCGCGTCGGCGGCCTGGTTCGGCCGCTGTTGTGCGGGGCGCTGCTGAGCCAGCACGTCGGAGAAACTGGGACCCTTTTTGTTTACGGGCGCGGCCTTGGCGCCAAGCGCGTCGGCGATCGAGGGCGGCGCAGTGGGCGCGATCGAGGGCAGGGGAGCGTTCATCTGGGGCTTCCTGTGAGGTATTGCTTAATGCATGCCGGTCTGGCGTTGGACCAGGCGGGCGGAGTATTCGTCATTGGCGCGTTGTTCGCGGCGCGATTCGACCACCGCTTGGGCGCGCAACTCGCGCTGCGCCAGGGCGTCGTAGGAGTTGAGCTTGCGCTTTTCCTGTTGCCAGTACAGCCGGCCCTTCGCGAGGTTGTCGTCCGCTTGGCGCAGCACGCCTTGTTGCTGGCTGATGGCGTCGTCCAGCGTGCTGATGAAGCGCTGATAGTTATGGCAATCGCTGGCCGACATGCCGCTGGTCATGGCCTGCTGCAGCCGCTCCAGGTAGTCCTGGCGGTAGTCGTGCAGCATGGACAATTGGCGCTCGGCGTTGGTGCGTTCAGCGCCGAGCCTGCCGAGCAGGCGCGCGGCTTCGTCCGTGCTTTCCTTGGCCAGGTTGATCAGCATGTCCAAAGGCAATTGGCTAGGCATAAGCGTCCCTCAATTCGAAACTGGCGCGCAACTGGCTGACGGCGGCTTCGTAGCCGACGTTTTCGCCGATGTCTTGCTGCAGAAAGGCTTCCAGGCGCGGATAACGGGCGATGGCCTCGTCCAGCTGCGGATCGTTGCCGGCGGCGTAGGCGCCCACCGCAATCAGGTCGCGGTTGCGCTGGAAGCGCGACAGGCTTTGCTTGAAGCGGCGCACCACGGCGAACTGCTCGGGTGTGATCAGCGAGGTCATGGCGCGCGAGATCGACGCTTCGATGTCGATGGCGGGGTAATGGCCCGCTTCGGCCAGGTGGCGCGACAGCACGACGTGGCCGTCCAGGATGGCGCGGGCCGAATCGGCGATAGGATCCTGCTGATCGTCGCCTTCGGCCAGCACGGTGTAGAACGCGGTGATCGAGCCTGCCTTGCCGGAGGCCCCAGGCGCGCCCATGCCGGCGCGTTCGACCAGCATCGGCAATTTGGCGAAGACCGAGGGAGGATAGCCTTTGGTGGCGGGCGGCTCGCCGATGGCCAGGGCAATTTCGCGCTGCGCCATGGCATAGCGGGTCAGCGAGTCCATGATCAGGAGCACGTCCAGGCCCTGATCGCGGAAGTGCTCGGCCAGGCGCGTGGCATAGGCGGCACCTTGCAGGCGCAGCAGCGCCGACACGTCGGCCGGCGCGGCCACCACCACCGAGCGCGCCAGCCCCTCGGGGCCGAGGTTGTGTTCGATGAATTCCTTGACTTCGCGGCCGCGTTCGCCGATCAGTCCGACGACGATGACGTCGGCCTTGGTATAGCGGGCCATCATGCCCAGCAGCACGCTCTTGCCGACGCCGGAACCGGCGAACAGGCCCATGCGCTGGCCGCGACCGACCGTGAGCAGGCCGTTGATGGCGCGCACACCCGTGTCCAGCACCGTGTCGATGGGCGCGCGCGACAGCGGGTTGATCGGCTGGGCGGACAGGGGCGCCAGTTCGGCGCCCGTGAGCGGACCTAGCCCGTCCAGCGGCCGGCCTGCGCCATCCAGCACCCGGCCCAGCAAGGCGTTGCCGACGGGCAGGTGGCGGCCCAGCTGCGGCTTGGCGTTGCCGTTCAGTTCGGCCTTGCGCGGGAGTGGGATCTGGCGCTGCACGGGAGGTTCGCCAGGCACGACGCGCGCGCCGGGCGGCAAGCCGGAAATGTCGGCTTGCGGCATCAGATATAGGGTGTGGCCGTCGAAGCCGACGACTTCGGCGTCCGCCCAATGGTCGTGGCCGCGGGCGATTTCAATGCGGGCCGCCGCTCCTACCGGCAGGCGCAGGCCGGTCGCGTGCAGCACCAGGCCGGTGGCGCGCGTGATCTTGCCGCTGACCAGCCAGGGGTCGGTCGAGGCGGCGCGGATCGAGCCGATCTGCAGCTGGGTCTGCCAGCGGTCGATGACCGGCACAGCAGTCGCGGCCGGCTGGCCGGGCAGGGCGGGGGCCGGATTGGGGCTCACGCCGGCTCCTCCCAGGACACGTTGCGGCCCAGCGAGGCCGCGACCCGGCGCCAGCGCGTCTGCAAGGTGGCGTCGATGTCGCCGTAGGGCGTTTCGGCACGGCAGCCGCCGCGCGAGATCGACTCATCGGCGAGGACGCGCCAATGGCCTTCCTTGAGTTCGTCCGCCAGGTGCAGCCGGATCAGTTCGATGTCTTCGGGGTTGGCCCACAAGCGCATCTGGCCGCCGGCGGTGGGATTGATGTGCAGCACTTCGCGCACGGCGCTGACCACGGTGTCCGGCTGCTCGGCGAGCGTGGTGCGCACGACCTGCTGGGCGATGTCCAGCGCCAGGGTCAGCAGGCCCTGGCCCATTTTTTCTTCGAGCGAGCCGAGGGACGCGGCGCAGGCCTCGACCAGCGCGTGCAGGCGCTGCGCTTCCGCGGCGCCTTGCTCGCGGGCCTGGTTGAGGCCTTCGGCGTAGCCTTGCTCGCGGCCAGCGGCAAGGCCGGCTTCGTATCCCGCCTGTTGACCGGCTTCCAGGCCGGTGGCATGGCCCAGGGCATGGCCTTCGTCGCGGCCTTCGGCGAGCGCCTGGGCACGCAGTTGGGCCATTACCACCTCGGGGTCCGGACCCGGATCGGGTTCGGGCTCGGGCTCCGGCTCGACGACTGCGGGCTGGTCGAACGACAGCATCTGCCAGCGCCGCCAGGCGGCGCTGCGCGAGATGAGCGCCGTGGCGCCGCTGTCCACTTCAGACATACGCGTCGTCTCCCTGGTTGCCCAGGACGATCTGGCCGCTCTCGGCCAGGCGGCGCGCGATCTGCAGGATCTTCTTCTGTTCGGCCTCGACCTTGGACATGCGGATCGGGCCTTGCGCGTCCAGGTCTTCGCGCAGCATTTCGGCGGCGCGGCTGGACATGTTGCGCAGGAACTTGGCGCGCAGCTCTTCCTGGGCGCCCTTGAGCGCGACCATGAGCGTGTCGTTGTCGATTTCCTTGAGGATGAGCTGGATGGCGCGATCCTCGACGTCGAGCAGGTTGTCGAAGACGAACATCTCGTCGATGATCTTCTGCGCCAGATCGCTGTCGCGCTCGCGCAGGCTGGCGACCACGGTTTCTTCCTCGGCCGAGTTCATCATGTTCAGGATCTCGGCCGCGGTGCGCACGCCGCCCATCTTGCTGCGCTTTGCGCCCTGGCCGGCCAGCACCGAGTTCAGGACTTCGGTGAGCTCGGACAGCGCCGCGGGCTGCACACCGCCGAAAGTGGCGATACGCAACATCACGTCGTTGCGCAGGCGGTCCGTCAGCAACGCCAGCACGCCGGCGGCGCGGTCGCGCTCCAGGTGCACCAGGATGGTCGCGATGATCTGCGGGTGTTCGTCGCCGATCAGTTCGGCCACGGTGTTCGGATCCAGCCAGTTGAGTGCGTCGATGCCGCTGCCGCCTTCGCCGGCTTCCAGGATGTCTTCGATCAGGCCGGCGGCGCGGTCGCTGCCCAGCGCCTTGGTCAGGACGGTGCGAATGTAGTCGTCGGAACCCAGCGTGACGGCCATGAACTGGTCGGCTTCCTGGCGGAATTCTTCCAGCACCACGGCCACGTCGGCGCGCGTGACCTGTTTCAGGCTGGCCATGGCGGCGCCGACCTGCTGCACTTCACGGGCGCCGAGGTACTTGAAGACCTCGGCCGCGGCGTCCTCGCCCAGCGACATCATCAGGACGGCGCTGCGCGTCATGCCGTCCAGCGGAGTGGAATCATTTTTCATCTTTGCTCATCCAGGTGCGCAGAACCATCGCAACGGCGCGCGGATCCTTGTTGGCCATCGTGCGGGCCCGTTCCAGGTTGTCCTGGTAGCGGTCCACTTCCTTGGCGCGGGCCGCGTCCTGGGCCTCGCGCGCCGCTTCGACGCGCTCGGCTTCAGCCTGTTCCGGATCGACCGGCGGGTACAGGTAGTCGCCCACCGTGCGGCGCAGCAGGCGGTACAGCCACAGCGCCAGCACACCACCGACCAGCCAGGCCAGGATCGTCTTGAACAGCGAGATCATTTCCGGATCGCGCCACATTGGCACCGGCGGCGGGCCGTCGTTGAATTGGCTGTTGACCAGGTTGAGCGAGTCGCCGCGGGGCTCGGAGTAACCCATGGCTTCACGCACCAGATTGGTCAGCTTGTTCAGTTCTTCAGGCGGCAGGGGCTGCAGTTCGCCGTCCTTGTCGCGCATGTAGTTGACGACCACGGCCACCGACAGACGCTTGAGGTTGCCCACCGGCTGCTTGATGTGGCTGATGGTGCGGTCCACTTCATAGTTGGTGGTGGCGTCGCGGCGTTCGTTCAGGTTGCCGGTGGCGGCTTGCGTGCCGGTCTGCTGCTGAGCGTTGGCGGGCTGCTGCGGCTGCCCGGGACGGGGCGGCTGGGGTTGCGGCGGGTTGGCGATTGGGGCCTGCGGATTGGCCGGTGCCTGGTTCGACAACGCGCCGGGCACGCCCTGGGCGGCGTTGACGCCGCGCTGGGAGGAGTCGCTGGTCTGTTGGCTGCGCACGGCGGCCTGGCCGGGTTCCTGGTTCGGGCGGTAGACCTCGGAGGTTTCTTCGCGGCGGGCGAAGTCGACGTCGGCGCTGGCCTGGGCGTGGACGTTGCCCGGGCCTACCAGCGGATTGAGGATGGTGAGGATGCGCTCGACCGTGCGCTGTTCCATTTCGCGCACGAAGCGCATCTGGTCGGCGTCCATGCCGCGGCCTTCGCCCATCGGCGCCGACAGCAGGCGGCCGTTCTGGTCGACGATGGACACGTTTTCGGCGGTGAGTTCGGGGACGCTCGAGGCGACCAGCCAGGAGATCGCGGAGACCTGCGCGTCGCTCAGGCTGCGGCCGGGATGCATGTTCAGCAGCACTGAGGCGGTTGGGGCCTGGCGCTCGCGCACGAACAGCGACTGGCGCGGCATGGCCAGGTGCACCCGGGCATGCTGCACGGTGTGCATGGCTTCGATCGAACGCGCCAGCTCGCCTTCAAGGCCGCGCTGGTAATTGATCTGTTCCGTGAACTGGCTGGCGCCGAAGCGGGCGTTGTCCATCAGTTCGAAGCCGACGGAGCCGCCGCGCGGCAGACCCTGGGACGCCAGCTGCAGGCGGGCATCGTACACGCGGTCGGCCGGAACCAGCACGGCGGTGCCGGTTTCGTTGTAGCGGTAGGGCACGTTCATCGTCCCCAGCGCCGCCACGATGGCGCCGCCATCGCGGTCGTCCAGGTTCGAGAACAGCACCTTGTACTTGGGTTCGCTGCTCCACATCGCCACGGCGACGATGACCGCGACGAGCGCCGCTGCCGCGCCCAGCAGAATGGGCTTGGGTAGCGCGCGCACCTTCTCCAGTGCGGGGAATTTCGTCAGCAGCGACGAACTCAGGGTGGCCTGCTGGTTCATTGGCGGCCCCCGCTGGCCACGCGGAGCTGGAGATGGGACTTCATGTCTGGGTAGGGCAGATTACACATGCAACGTGCTTCTGGTCTGGGGAGAGCGTGGATTATTGCCCCTGAGACGTCCATCCCAATCGTTGAAAACAGCCGGTTTTTGGCGTTACTTATCCCCTATGTCCCCCACAAGGCGAAAGTCGCCGTCGCTGCCCGGGCGAGAGGCGGCTGCATACGCGGAAATGTCGGGTTTTTTGGCGGTTCTTGTCGGCTATGAACCGGCGGGATCGGGGGTACGCTGTGCGCAACATTGACGTAATCCCCACCAGCAAGGAATCAGGTAATGGCTGTATCAGGCTTGTCCGGCATCGAAAGCATGCTTCAGCAGATGCGCACGGTAGTAAGCAAGGCAGAGACCGGTAACCTCGCCGCAGGTGAAATGGTCGGTCAGCCGGATGGCTTCGCCGCGGAGCTGCAGCGATCCATCCGTCGCGTCACCTCGGCCCAGAACGCCGCCACGGCGCAGGCCAAGGCCTTTGAGCTGGGCGCGCCCGATATTTCGCTCAACGACGTCATGATCGACATGCAGAAGGCCAGCATCGGCTTCCAGACGGCGGTGCAGGTACGCAACAAGCTGGTTGCGGCCTACAAGGAAATATCCTCGATGGCGGTCTGAGTTCTGCTTCTGGGTCAGCGCTTCGGTCCCGGCCGCAAGCGCGGGCAGGCATCCGGCGGGAACTTGCAGCGCAAGTTCCCGCGGCCAGCCATCAATTGCGCTGGGCGCTTTTTTCCAGGCGCCAGACCACCTGCTGCAGCCAGTTTTCCTGGCGCGCGTCCAGATTGAGAAAGATGGCCCCAAGGTGGCTGACCGGCGGCTCGCCTGTCAGCGAAACATGCTTGGGCGCCGGTTCGTCTGGATCGGTCGACTGCACCATGGGCTGGCCCGAGACCGGATACACATTGCGCACTTCCAGGCTGGCGCTGAGCTTGCCCTGGTCGCCAAAGTCCAGTTGCACGTTTTCCAGCACGGTGCCGCGCTCGGGCAGGGCGGGGACCGCCAGTCCTGCGCGCAGGCCCACGCCGTCCACCGAGATGTCGCGTATCGTGAACGTGTAGGGCTTGTCGGCGGGGGATGCCTGCCAGCTCGCGCGGCACACGTTGGCGGCCGCGATCAGGGAAGCGCGGAACATCTTGCGGCGCTGGATGCGGGCCAGGCGCTCGGGGAATGGCGAGACCAGCGCGGCGCTGCCGTCGTCGAAATGAATGATCTGCGGCCGCTGCACGCGAAAGCGGATCTGCACGCCGCCGTAGGCGGTCGCATGGAAGTGGAAAGTGGCGCCGCTCAGCAAGCCCATGGAGTCGGATTGCTCGAAGTCCGCGCCAGCGTAATCGCGCGGCCTCCAGAAGAACTCGCCGGCCTGCTTGTCCACACCGAGGATCAGCACCGCCATCTCGCGGTCCGCGGCGTCGCGAACGAGGATGTGGCTGTCGGGGTGGGTCAGCTCGAACAGGGCCGAGCGCATCTCTTCAGGCCGGGTCAGCAGGAACTCCGGGTCGCTGGCATCCAACACTTTGGTCTTCCTCAGGTAATAGGGTCAGGCGGGCGGAGCGGGTTCGGGGAGCTCGCGCGATTCCAGGCGATAGAGCCAGGCCAGCAATTCTGCCACCGCTACGTAGAGTTGGGGCGGAATATGTGCGTCCAGGTCCACCTGCATCAGCAGGCCGACCAGTTCGCGCGACTCGTGGACATAGAGCCCGTTTTCCTGGGCGGCGCGGACGATGGTGTCCGCGAGCTGGCCGTAGCCCTTGGCGACGACGCGCGGAGCGCCGTCCTTGTCTTCGTACGAAATGGCGACCGCTGCGTTGCGGCCGGCGTTCGGGTCCGATTCCGGATGGGGGGTGAGGCGGCTCATCAGATATCGGCGGGAATGTCGGGGCGCGGTTCGACCACGTTCACCGACAGATTGCTCAAGGTCAGGCCGGCGGCCAGCAGGCGCGCGCGCAGCGAGTCCGAGGAGTCATTGATCTCGGCCGCGCTGTGCGGCGCGATCAGCTGCAGGACGATCTGGTCGCCGGCCAGGTTCAAGCGGGCGTCGACCAGGCCCAGGCGGGGTAGGTCCAGCTTCAGCCGCGTTGCCCAGGTGGGGACCGCGGAGTCCGGGTCGCCGCCGTAGGGGTCGCGTTCGACTTCCCATTCCATGGGCGTGCCGGGCCAGGCTTCGCCTTGCCAGGTTAGCGTCTGGTTGGCCAGCACGTCGAGCTGCTGGCGGACGAGCGGCGTAAGGTCTTGGTGTATGCCGCTGACGGCCGTGCCGGGGGCGGATGAACTGGAGGAACCAGTGCTGCTGGGCGCGGCGTCCGTGCCCGGGCGTCCGCTGGCGGACGTGCCGACCCGCGAACGCGAAGGTGCGGATTCCTGTGCGGGCGGATTCTTGCCAAGCATGGCCTGCGGTTCGTTGCGCAATTGCTCCGGGCTGGCCCGACCGAAGACCATGTCGGTCAGATGGGACTCGTAGAACAGTCCGCTGCCTTGCAGCGCCTGGCGCAGGGCCTGTCCCAGGGCGCGGGCGGAAGGGCCGCCCGCCGCCAGGGCGGCATGCGCTGCGGCGTCTGGTCCTTTGGCGGCGTTGGCGCTTGCGCCGTGTCCGGTCTGGAGGTTCTGCTTGGCGGCGGTCGCCGGACTATCGCCGTCCAAAGCAGCCGCGACCGAGGTCGCGAGAGCGGAAGCTTGCTGGGCGGTGGTCTGCGTCGGCGTCTGGCCAGGCGTGGGCTGAGGTGTCTGCGCAGCGGTCTGCGCGGGCTGCTGGCCTGGTTGCGCTGTCGGCATGGGGCCGGCGCCGGCGGCGGGTTGGCCGGCCTGCGCGTCGGCGGTCCACAGGGGCGCGCGGCCCTGAACTGCCGGAGCCGCCTCGGGGAATTGGGCCAGCAAGGCCAGAATGGTGCGCGCCGTCGTGCCCAGCGTGGTCGGGGCCGAGGCGGTGGTGTCGCTGCTGGTGACCAGGCCGCGGGCAGCCAGCGCCAGCGCTGCCGCGGTTTTGGGGTCGACGACAGTATTCTGGCGGTCGCCGCGGGCGCCGCCAGTCTGTATGCCTTGCCGCGGGTCGCGCGTCGAGCCGTCCGAGGCGCCGGGCTTTTCCAGGTTGCCAGGCTGGCTGACCGCGTCGGGCCGGGCGCCGGAGACTTGATTGGCGCTGGCGGCGGACATCGTCGTGCCTAGCACGGCGTCCAGCCGCTGCACCAGGACGTTGCCGAGTGCGGCGGGACCTACGCTCATTCTTCAGGCGCCTGGTAGCCGTAGGCGGACAGCAGGGTCTGCTGGCGTTTCATGCGCCCGAGCAAGTCGCCCAGACGGGCCAGTTGTGGCAGCGCCAGGTCGCGGGTGAGCGCGTCGTTATCCAGGATGCGCACGAGCAGGTCGTATTTCATGGCGCGGCCGGCTTCGTCCAGCGGCGCGGAATGTTCGGTCTGGCGCAGACGCTCCACCAGCTCGCAGTATTGCTGTCCGTGGACCATGGCCCCGTCCCAGTCGCCGGCTTGCGCCGCTGCTAGCATTTCTCCCGTGATGAGAGCGATCTCCTGGTAGTGTTCCAGGATAGGGGAGGTGTACTGGGTCGTGGACGTCATGGAAATCTCGGGCGTTCGATGGCTGGACGGTGCGTATGCGGTGCCGTCAAGGCTGCACGCCTCCGACAGGGCGATCAATGGATGTTTGCCAGGCTTCGGCCAGATCGGCCAATAGGCGGTCTGCCGTTTCGAGCGCTTCCGGGTCTGCTTTCAGGTTTGCCATCAGCAGCGTGCGGACAATGTAGTCGTAGAGGCGGGCGAGGTTGGCGGCAATTTCGCCGCCGGCCTCCATGTTCAGTCCGGTTTTCAAGCCTTCATCGACGATTTTGATGGCCTTCGAAATGGCGGCTCCCCGTTCGGTGATTCTGCCTTCTTGAAGGTGCAGGCGAGCCTGCCCGATTGCCGCCCGAGCACCCATGTACAGCAGGGAGATAAGCCTTTCGGGGCTGGCGCCCAGGATCTGTGTTTCCAGCCCTATTTCTGCGTAGGAACGCACGGAATAAGATCCGGAGGGGCGGCGGGCAGCGTAGGTCATCAATACATCTTCTAGAAATTACTTGGATTTGCTCATGGCTGCGAACTGCTGCGTCAGGTAGTTGGCCGTGACCGTCTGTTGCGATACGAACTTGTCCAAAGCTACGAATTGGGCGCGCATGGCGGCCATGGACGCTGTGCTAGAGGCCTTGGCTCGTTCCAATTGGTCTTTTACGTCTTTAATCGACTCGTTCAGGCCATCCTGGCTGGTCTTGATCGAGCCGTTGCTGCCGAGGGCCGCCTTGGTGGCGGCGTCGAACTTGGCAGCAAGGCCATCGGCTGAGGTCATGAGGCGTTTGACGTCTGCGGGGTTGGCAGTCAACGCCTTGTCCAGTTCCTTTTGGTCGAGCTTCAGTTGACCCGTCTTGGGGTCCATGGCGATACCGAGATCGGCCAGCGAACTCACCGAGCCCCCCTGCGTGAAAACCTGCAAAGCGCTAGACATTGCAGACTGGATACCGCGGGTTGTGCTATCGCCGGTCAGGGCTTGATTCGTTTGGGCAGTGATATCGAATGCAGTCAGTTTCGAGATCGTGCTTTGCACCGCGTTGTAGGCACTGACGAAATCTTGCACCGCTTTGCTAGCGACGGTGGTATCGCTTTGCAGTTTCAAGGTGACGACTTTGTTGGCTTCCGTCTTTGCTGTCAGGTTCAGCGTAACGCCGTCAATCGCACCAGAAATATTGTTGCTGCCGCTCTTGATAGTGATGCCGTTAACCTCGACCTCAGCGTCGTCGGCTGCGGTTTGCTGCGTCAACTGGGTGCCGGAGCCAGAGTTGTAGCTCAGAATGTTTTCCAGTTCGGGAGTGCCGGTAACTGTGATGGACTTTACCGATGCCTGCACGCCAGTATCCTTTGCGCTGAGCATGAGGTAACTACCGGAGTCATTTGTGATGATCGTCGCGCGCACCGCAGCCTTGTCATCGCTATTGATCGCCTTTGCGATGCCATTCAGCGACGTATCGTCCTTCAGCTCGATCGTGTGCTTTTCACCGTTGGTGAGTTCAATTTCAAATGAACCGGTCGCGCCGTTCGACGCTTTGCGATCCGTGACCATGGCGGATTGCAAGGTCTGCGCCGCCGCCAGGTTCTTCACTTTGATGGCGTATTCGCCCATCGTGGCGCCGTCTTCACCAATGGTCGCGGTCAGGCCGTCACCTATGACATTGGGTTTGACGGCGTCCAGCGTCGACGCCTTGCCCAGTGCCGCTGCAGCCTTCTGCAGGGCTTCAACCGCGCTTTGAATCTGGCCAAAGGCGCTTACACGGGCCTCGTAACTGGCTTGGCGATTCGTATATAGGCTAAGTTTTTTGTCCTCGGCCGCCTGCAGATCGGTCAGGATCTTTTCAAGGGGCAAGCCGGTGGTCGAGCCGAGGTTGGTGATAGAGGCCATGTGAAATTCCTTCCTAGCGATGCGATTCTGTCAAAAATACGTTGGCGGCGATTGGCCGGGTAAGGGCATTAGGCGGGCCTAATTCGACGCTTCCATGATTGGCCCGCTCGATGGCAGCGGACGGAGCATGAAAACAGGGTCGAATCAGGCCGTGGTTTTGATGCCGTTTCCTTGCATGTTCACGATCATTTTGGCGATTTTCAGGAGCGTTTCGCTGGGGATCGTGCGTATGACGTCACCCGATTCCGCGTCGATCACCGAGACCACGACTTGGTGCACATTGGGGTCGATCTCGAACTGGAGCTGGGTGGACCAGGCTTTCATCTGGTCGTTGATTTCATCCAGAGCCTTGTCCAGGGGTAGCTTCTGCGAATCGGATTGATCCGACGTCGCGCTGTCCGAAGCCCCGCTGTTCGTTGCGGCGGCCGTGGGCACGACGCTCACGGCGGGGTCCGGCGCGACGGGCGCGGAGGCCAGCGGCGCTGGTGCAAACGATGCAGGGGCTATGGGGGTTACGGCCATGATCACTCCAACGGCGATGTGGGCGTCTCGGAGGAACGCGCTGTTTTCAGGGAATTCTCAGCTACGATAACGGCAGGCCCGCAGGGAACTTTAGCCACCGGCGAGCCAGATGTTTCACGTGCTAAACAGTTCGGATCGGGTAATGAGTGTCAAGACGGCGCTGAGAGTTATCGAAATCATCGAAACCTATGCGCGCGAAAAGCGCGCGCTGCCTCTGTCGGAACTGGCCCGGCTGCTGGATGTGCCGGTATCGAGTTGCCTGGCCCTGATCCGTACCCTTACGGGCCTCGGCTATCTGTATGAAACCGGCCGGCGCCAGGGTTACTACCCGACCGGCCGGCTGCTGGCCATGGCGCAGCGCATCGCCCGCGCCGATCCGGTTCTGGATCGGGTCTATCCGAGCCTCACGGAATTAAGGGACGCTACGCGCGAAACGATTGTTTTCGCCAAATTGAGCCAGGAAGGCCGAGTCGTCTACCTGGACGTGCTGGATTCTCCGCATACCATCAGATACGCGCCGGTTGCAGGTGAATTCAAAGACGTTCATGCAAATTCGCTGGGAAAAGCGTTGCTGTCGCTGCTAGACGCGCCGGCTCGCGACGCCATGCTTGCGGGCATGGTCATGACCCGCCACAACGAGCGCACCCTGGTCACGCGCGAGGCGCTGCTCGCGGACCTGGAATTGTCGCGCCAGCGCGGCTGGTTCATGAACAGCGGCGAGTCCATTGCGGACGTGGGCGCGATCGCCTGGCCGGTCACCCTGTCCGGCGAACATTATGCGATTTCGGTGGGGGGGCCGATCTACCGGATCGAGCCGCAGCAGGAAGCCTACGCACGGATCCTGCGCTCGGCCTGCACCGCGCTGGAGCAGCAGGCCTGACAGACAGGCCTGGCCGCTGGTCAAACGCCGCCGTTCAGTAGGACTTGGGCAGGCCCAGCACCTTTTCCGCGATGAAGCACATGATCAACTGCGGGCTGACCGGCGCAATGCGGGGAATGAAGCTTTCGCGCAGCAGCCGCTCCACGTGGTATTCCTTGGCGTAGCCCATGCCGCCCAGGGTCATGACCGCGGTCTGGCAGGCGTTGTACCCGGCTTCGGCCGCCAGGTACTTGGCCGAGTTGGCGTAGGGGCCGCAGGGCTTGCCCGCGTCATACAGGCTGGCGGCCTTGAACACCATCAGGTCGGCGGCTTCCAACTGCATCCAGGCCTGTGCCAAGGGGTGCTGAATGCCCTGGTTTTGGCCGATGGGGCGGCCGAACACGGTACGCTCGCCGGCGTACTTCACCGCCCGGTCCAGTGCGGCGCGGCCGATGCCCACCGCCTCGGCCGCGATCAGGATGCGTTCGGGGTTCAGGCCGTGCAGGATGTATTCGAATCCCCGGCCTTCCTCGCCGATGCGGTCGGCTACGGGGATGCGCAGGCCGTCGATGAACAGCATGTTCGAGTCCACGGCCTTGCGGCCCATCTTCTCGATCTCGCGCACTTCTATCTTGTTGCGGTCCAGGTCCGTATAGAACAGCGACAGGCCCTGGGTGGGCTTTGCCACCTCGGACAGCGGGGTGGTGCGCGCCAGCAGTAGCATCTTGTGGGCGACCTGGGCGGTCGAGATCCAGATCTTGCGGCCATGCACCACGTACTCGTCGCCCTGGCGCACGGCGCGGGTGCTGAGCTTGGTGGTGTCCAGCCCGGCGTCGGGTTCGGTGACCGCGAAGCAGGCCTTCTCGCGGCCGGCGATCAGGGGTTCCAACCAGCGGCGGCGCTGCTCGTCGCTGCCGAACACCACGACCGGGTTCAGGCCGAAGATGTTCATATGGACGGCCGAGGCGCCGGTGAAGCCGGCGCCGGAGGCCGCAATGGTCTGCATCATCAGTGCGGCTTCGGTCATGCCCAGGCCGGCGCCGCCATATTCCTGGGGCATGGCGATGCCCAGCCAGCCGTCGCGCGCGAGGTCGGCATGCAGGGGTTCCGGAAAGCCGCCTTCGCGGTCGCGCTCCAGCCAGTAGTCGTCCGGATAGCGCTCGCAGATACGGGCCACGGCGTCCCGCAGCGCCAACTGGTCGGGGGTGAATTCAAAGTCCATCAGTGGTTTTCATCCTGGGTGATGCCGCGGGCCGCCATGGCGTCGATCCGGGCGAGGTCATAGCCGGCCTCGGCCAGCACTTCGCGGCTGTGCTGGCCCAGCCTGGGGGCGGGGCGGCGTAGGGAGGTGGGGGTGCTTTCGTATCTGCCCAGGGGAGCCGTCGTGCGGATCGGGCCTTCGCTGGGGTGGTCCATGGTCCGGATGAAGTTGGTCGCGGCCAGGTGCTCGTCCTGCAGCAGGTCGTCCACGGAATAGAGCGGGGAGGCGGGAATGTCCGCCCGCGCCAGGCCTTCCAGCCATTCCTCGCTGCGGCGGGTGGCGACGACCTCGGCAACAAAGGCGTAGACCTCGCTGATGTGGGCGGCGCGCGCGCCGTGGGAGCTGAAGCGCGGGTCGCGCGACAATTCGGGCCGGCCGATCAGGTCGAAGAAGTTGCGCCAGTGCTTGTCGTTGTAGATCAGCAAGCTGATGTAGCCGTCGGCCGTGGCGTAGGGGCGGCGGTGCGGCGCCAACAGGCGCGCGTAACCGGTGGGGCCGAGCGGGGGATCGAAGGTGGCGCCGCCTAGATGGTCGCCCAGCACCAGGTGGGCCATGCCTTCGAACATGGGGATTTCCACTTGCTGGCCCAGCCCCGCGCCGCGGGCGTGCAGCACCGCGGACACCAGCGCGATGCCCACATGCAGCCCGACCGCCCGGTCGGCCAGGGTCAGCGGCGCGTAGCGCGGCATGTCCCCGCTTTGCTGCGCGGAGAGGGCGGCGATGCCGGTCTGGCCCTGGATCAGGTCGTCGTAGGCGGGGCGCCCGGCGTAGGGGCCGGCCTCGCCGTAACCGTAGGCGCCCAGGTAGACGATGCGCGGATTGCGCGCCGCCACCGCCTCGTAGGACAGGCCCAGCCGGGCCATCGCCTGCGGACGGATGTTGTAGAGCAGGGCGTCGCAGCTTTCGGCCAGTGTCAGGCAGGCCTCCAGCCCCTCCGGCGTCTTCAGGTCCAGCACCACGGAGCGCTTATTGCGGTTCAGATGTAGATAGAGATGCCCCATGCCGGGGTTGCGCATGGGGCCGACGGCCCGCATGTTGTCGCCGGCCGGCGGTTCCACCTTGATGACGTCGGCGCCCAGGTCGCCCAGGACCTGGGTGGCATAGGGGCCCATCACCACCGTGCTCAGGTCCAGGATGCGCACGCCCGCCAACGGGCCGGAGGCTTGCGTGCCAGATTGCGGTGATGCGCTCATTGCTGTTCTATCCCCGCGTCGCGGATCAGTTTGCCCCACAGGTCCAACTGGGCGCCGACGAACTGTGAGAACGCTTGTGGCGTGCTGGAAAAGGCGTCAAAACCGAGGCCGGCCAAGCGCTTTTTCACGTCCGGCTTGGCCACCACCTGATTGATTGCGGCATTCAGCTTGGCCACGATTTCCGGCGGCATGCCGGCCGGGCCGAAGTAGCCGTTCCATGAGTTCAGGTCGAAATCCTGCACGCCGGACTCGGCCATGGAAGGCAGGTCCGGGACAATGGCGCTGCGTTCGGCGGTCGACACGGCCAGCGCCCGCAGCTGGCCCGATTGCACGAAGGGCAGGCCGGAAGCCAGGTCGGTGAACATGAAATCGACCTGCCCGCCGACCACGTCGGTCAGCCCTTGCGGCGTGCCCTTGTAGGGAACGTGCAGGATGTCGATCTTGGCGCGGTTGGCCAGCGTGGCGCCGGCGACGATGCCGGTGCTGTTGCCGCTGGCGTAGGTAATGCGGCCCGGATGCTGGCGCGCGTCGGCGACCAGTTCGCCCACCGTTTTCCAGGGACGCTTCGGATTCACCACCAGGATGAAGGGCAGGTTGCCGCCGCGGGCGATGGCGGTGAAGTCCTTGACCGGATCGTAGGGCACGTTCTTCATCAGCCAGGGCGCCGCCGAATGCGAGGTGTTGGTGGTGACGAACAACGTGTAGCCATCGGGCTTGGCGCGAGCGACGTAATTGGCCGCGATGGTGGCGTTGGCCCCGGGCTTGTTCTCCACCACGACCTGCTGGCCCAGTATGTTGCCGAGCTCGGCCCCGAAGATGCGGCCCACGGCGTCGGTGCCGGATCCGGCGGGAAAGGGGACGATCAGGGTGATGGGTTTGGTGGGGTAATCAGCGGCGTGCGCGGCGGGGCCGGCAGCCAGCGCCGCGCCGCCGATAAGGGCGGCGCCCAGCAGGCTTAGAGGTTTCATGGATTTGTCTCCTGTGTGCTTCGGATCCTGGCGCGGTTTCTGCGTCCGCTGCCCGGGGCTGCGCCGCGTCAAGCGGCTGGGGGTGGCGCCGGAAAGCCGCGTATCACGCGGTCTGGGGATTCTTCATAGGGGGGCGTGTAGATCACCAGCAGGCGGGCGGGCTCGTCGCTGGTGACGGTGAAGACATGCGGAATGTCCGGGGGGAAGTAGCAGCAGTCTCCCGGACTCATGTCGGCCCATTCGTCCTGCACCTGCGCGCGCGCCGTCCCGGACAGCAGGTAGCAGACTTGCTCGATGCCAGGGTGGGCGTGCGGCAGGGCGCCCTTGCCTTTGTCGATTACGCCCAGCAGCACTTCCACGCCTCGGGAGCCCACGGTGTCCGGACCGATCAGGCGGCGGTTCAGGGTGCCGGTGTGGTTGGCGGGGTGATAGCCGGGCACGTCGGCCTCGCGCACCAGCCAGGCTGGGGTCTTGCTCTGCGTCATTTTTGGTCCGTTAAAATTTCCATACGTGAAATTATTTTTATGTATGAGAAAAATATCGGCAAGCAGTTTTTCGATCCGGATACCTTGCCGCTCCCTGGGGGATTAGGGAAAACACCGTGCGCGGACTGCTAAAATCGAACGCTGACTTCACTTCCGGCTTTGTCATGTCTTCTGCCCGCACGCCCGACGTTTCTGCCACCCTGTCCGATTGGCTGCAGTATCTGGAGTCGATCCACGCCACCGCCATCGACATGGGCCTGGACCGGGTGCGCGAGGTCGCTGGGCGCATGGGGCTGGAGCTGTCCGGCGTGAAGTTCGTCGTCGGCGGCACCAATGGCAAGGGCTCCACCTGTGCCATGCTGGAAGCGATCCTGCTGGCGGCCGGCTACAAGGTCGGGCTGTACACCTCCCCGCACCTGATTGATTTCAACGAACGCGCCCGCATCAATGGCCAGATCGCCACCGACGAGGCCCTGATCGCCCAGTTCCAGGCGGTCGAGGCAGCGCGCGGCGACGTTTCGCTGACTTATTTCGAATTCACCACGCTGGCGATCCTGCGTCTGTTCTCGCAGTCGAAGCTGGACGCCGTGGTGCTGGAAGTCGGCCTGGGCGGGCGGCTGGACGCCGTCAACATCGTCGACGCCGACTGCTCCATCGTCACCAGCGTGGATCTGGACCACACCGACTGGCTGGGCGATACGCGCGAAAAAATCGGTTTCGAGAAGGCCCACATCTACCGCGGCGGCCGGCCGGCAATCTGCAGCGACCCCGTGCCCCCGCAATCGCTGCTGGATCACGTTGAGAAGATCGGCGCCGATCTGTGGCTGTTCGGCCGTGACTACAACTATTCCGGCGACCGCCAGCAATGGGCCTACGGCGGGCGCGAACAGCGCCGCAATTCGCTGGCCTATCCGGCGCTGCGCGGCGCCAACCAGTTGTTGAATGCATCGGCGGCGCTGGCGGCGTTGGAGTCGGTGCGCGACCGTCTGCCGGTGCCGCAGCAGGCCGTGCGCCTGGGGCTGTTGCAGGCGTCCCTGCCAGGCCGTTTCCAGATCCTGCCGGGCCAGCCCGCGGTCATCCTGGACGTGGCGCATAACCCGCATGCCGCAGCGGTGCTGGCGCAGAACCTGGACAACATGGGTTTCCATCCGTACACCCATGCGGTGTTCGGCATGCTGAACGACAAGGACCTGGCCGGCGTCGTCGCCAAGCTCGGGACGCGCGTCGACAACTGGTACTGCGCCGGCCTGCCGGGGCCGCGCGGCACGCCAGGCGCAGCGCTGGCGGAGCAGGTCGCCGCGGCGCTGCCGCCCGCGCCTGCAGACGGCGAAAAACCGGGCATCTCCGCGTATGCCGATCCTGCCCAGGCCTTCGCGGCTGCGCGCGAACGGGCAGGGGAGAATGATAGAATCGTGGTGTTCGGCTCGTTTCTCACCGTAGCCTCGGTTTTGCAGGCTCTGGGTCGCAAGGCATAGGCAGCAGCGGGTCAGTCGCGTCCAGGCGGCCCGCCGCCATATCGCCGCAAGGAATTCTCCTCCATGGGTTTTTTCAAACGCAAAGATCCTGCCGACCAGGCGCAGCCCTCCAAGCGGGCGGCAGTGCCCAGCGAGGTGCAGGCTGCGGAGCTGCGCGGCCGCGCGCGGCGCAGGCTGGCAGGCGCTGTCGCGCTGGTATTGGCAGCCGTCATCATCCTGCCCATGGTGCTGGATTCTCAGCCCACGCCGGTCGACGACAACATTCCCATCAGGGTGCCGGAACGCAACACGCCGTTCCAGCCGCAAGTGAGCGAACCGCAGGTCGCCACGCCGCAGACGCCCGCGCCGGGCAGCGCTGCGCCGACGGATCCTTCGGCCATCCCTACGCCGCCTCCGGTCACGTCCGTACAACCGCCCGCGACGGCAACCCCGACGACGCCCCCGGCGACACAGCCCACGACGCCGCCGGTGACCGCAGCCGTTACGCCGCCCAAGCCCGAGGCCAAGCCGGCCACGCCGCCCAAACCCGAACCCAAGCCGGCGCCCAAGCCCGATACCCGCTCGGATGACGGCGCGCGCGCCCTGGCCCTGCTGGAAGGACGCCAGGCGCCCGCCGCGTCGGCGCCCGCGCCCAAGCCGGCCGCGAAAGGTAATTTCGTATTGCAGATCGCCGCCTACACCACGTCCGAGGACGCCCAGTTGCGGCGCGGCAAGCTGCACCAGGCCGGCGTGACCAACGCATTCGTTGAACAAGCCACCATCAATGGCAAGCAGCAGTACCGTCTGCGGGTGGGGCCGTTCCCCTCGCGCGAGGCGGCGCAGGCGGCCCAGGCGCGGTTGCGCACCCTGGGCTATGACAATGGTTTTATCGCCGCCCAATAGTGACCGGCTTCGACTTCGTCGTGCTGGCCATCCTGGTGGTTTCGGGTGTGCTGGGCCTGGTGCGCGGCCTGCTCAAAGAGGTGCTGTCGCTGGTCGCCTATCTGCTGGCCTTCGTGGCCGCGATATGGTGGGGGCCCACGGTCTATGCCTGGCTGGAGCCCTATATTGAAACGACGCTGCTGCGCATGGGAGTTTCGTACGCGGCAGTGTTCATCATCGTGCTGCTCGGCGTGGGGTTGGTCAATATGACGCTTGCCGCCTTGATCCGCAGTACAGGACTGAGTCCCGCCGACCACGGCCTGGGCGGGATGTTCGGGCTGGCCCGTGGCCTGTTGATCGTGCTGGCGCTGGTCGCCGCCGCAGGCTACACGCCGCTGCCGGAAGAGCCGTGGTGGAAGGACGCCATGTTTTCGCATTCGGCCATCGAGGCCATCAAACATATCAAGACGTGGCTGCCGCCGTCCCTGGCGACGTGGCTGCCGTATTGATTAGCTTTAAATCAACCAGGAAAGCTCACCATGTGTGGAATCGTAGGGGTCATCGGGCGCGGGCCGGTCAACCAGCTGCTCTATGACAGCTTGCTGCTGTTGCAGCATCGCGGGCAGGACGCCGCGGGCATCGCGACGTCGCAAGGCAACCAATTCAATATGTACAAGGCGCACGGCCTGGTGCGCGACGTCTTCCGCACGCGCAACATGCGCGCGCTGCCGGGTACGTCGGGCGTCGGCCAGGTCCGCTATCCCACCGCGGGCTCCAGCGCCAGCGAGGAAGAGGCCCAGCCGTTCTACGTCAACGCGCCGTTCGGCATCATGTTCGCCCACAACGGCAACCTGACCAACTGGCGCGAGCTGCGCGAATCGCTTTACCGCGTGGACCGCCGCCACATCAACACCAACTCCGATTCCGAAGTCCTGCTGAACGTCCTGGCGCACGAGCTGCAATCGTCGGCCAACGGCGTGTCGCTGGATGACGATGCCATTTTCCGCGCCGTGTCGGCCCTGCATAAGCGCGTGCGCGGCGCCTATGCCGTGGTGGCGCAGATCTCCGGCTACGGCTTGCTGGCCTTCCGCGATCCCAACGGCATCCGTCCGCTGTGCATCGGCCGCCAGGAAACCGAAGAGGGCGTGGAGTGGATGGTGGCCTCGGAATCCGTGGCGCTGGAAGGCAGCGGCTTCGCCTTCGTGCGCGACGTCGAGCCGGGCGAAGCGGTGTTCGTCGACCTGGACGGCCGCTTCGTCAGCCGCCAGTGCGCCGACAATCCGCAACTGGTGCCCTGCATTTTCGAATACGTGTACTTCGCGCGTCCGGATTCGCTGATCGACGGCGTGTCGGTGTACGACGCCCGCCTGCGCATGGGCGAATACCTGGCCGACAAGGTGGCGCGCAACATGCGCCTGGGCGACATCGACGTGGTCATGCCGATTCCGGATTCCTCGCGTCCCGCCGCCATGCAGCTGGCCGCGCGCCTGAACCTGGACTACCGCGAAGGCCTGATCAAGAACCGCTACGTGGGCCGCACCTTCATCATGCCGGGCCAGGCCGTGCGCCGCAAATCGGTGCGCCAGAAGCTCAATGCCATTGGCATGGAATTCAAGGGCAAGAACGTGCTGCTGGTGGACGACTCCATCGTGCGCGGCACCACCAGCCGCGAGATCGTGGACATGGCCCGCGCCGCCGGCGCCAACAAGGTGTACTTCGCCTCGGCCGCGCCTCCGGTGCGGTTCCCGAACGTTTACGGCATCGACATGCCCACGCAGAGCGAACTGATCGCCACCGGCCGCAACGACGAGGAAATCGCCCGCGCCATCGGCGCCGACTCGCTGGTCTACCAGGACCTGCACGACATGCAGCAGTCGGTGCGGGACATCAATCCCAAGCTGTCGCGCTTCGAGGCTTCGTGCTTTGATGGTGAGTACGTCACGGGCGACATCACCGCCGAATACCTGGCTCGGCTGGGTCAGTCCCGCGCCGAACCCGGCGAGGAAGGCGGCGCCAGCGGCTTGCAGTTCAACATGGGCTACGCGGCCAGCGACGCCTGACGCGTCTGCCTGCTGGCAAGAAAAATGCCATCCTTCGGGATGGCATTTTTTATTGCCGGGCACTTGCCCTGGGAAATCAGGCCGCGGCCTTCCACAAGGTTTCGCGTGTGGCTTCCAGATGTGTCAGATATAGCCGCAAGTCGAATTCGTATTGGTGGTACTGCGGCTCCATGCGCAGGCACAGGTTGTAGAAGGCTTTGTTATGGTCCTTCTCCTTCAGGTGAGCCAGCTCATGCACCGTGATCATCTTCAGGAATTCCGCCGGCACGGTCTTGAATAGCGTCGCCACCCGGATTTCATGCTTGGCCTTGAGCTTTCCGCCCTGCACCCGTGAGATATAGGTGTGCTGGCCCAGCGCATGCTGGATCACGTGGATCTTGCTGTCGAAGGCGACCTTGTTGATCTGGTCGCCGTTGCGCAGGTAGGCGTTCTTCAGGTCCGTCACGTATTGATAGAGCGCCCGGTCGGTGCGGACGTCGTGCGGTCCGGACGGGTAGCGCGCCAGCAGCGCCGCGCCCAGCTTGCCTTGGTCGAGCAGCTTCTGGGCCTGGGTGAGCAGGGATTCCGGATATCCGGTCAGGTATTTCAGGGTGGACATGATCAAGACGAGGGCGCCGGCGGGGGCGCGGTCAGGCTTCCCGGCGTTTGGCCGCCGCCCGCGAGGCCGCGGGCGGCATCGGGATGGGGCAGTTACTGCGACCCGCCGCGCCGGAACACGACCGGCAGCGCCATGAAGAAAATGATGACGAAGAGCGCCAGGCTCCACAAGGCGTACTCGATGCCCAGCACCGGCACTTTGGCGTCCATGCAGGTGGCATAGATGCCGAACAACGGCGGCACGGCGCTTTCCAGGCCGATGCCGGTCATGAAGCGGTCGGCGAAGGTCTGGTCGCAGGAGAGCATGTTGGCAGCCACGCTGTACTGGTACCAGGCGGCGGCAATGCCGCTCAGGGACAGCAGTGCGGCGAGCGCGCCGCACAGGCGCGTCAGGGCGCGTCCGCCGCCGAATCCACCGACCAGCGCGACGACGCCGATCACCAGGTAGATCAGGCGCTGCATGACGCACCAGGCGCAGGGCGGCATGTCGAAGACGTGCTGCGAAACCAGGGCGAGGCCGACGGCGCCGAAGCAGAAGAGGGCGATCAGGCGGAGCAGGCGTTCTGAGCGAGAAGTCATTGTTGCTTTGCAAGGGTTGGAAAAAGGGCCGGACGCGGCGTCCGGCCAGGCTTAGGCCTTGGGAATCGGAATTGGTTGCATCACTTGCTGCAGCACGCCCAGCAGCAGTTCGCGCGAGCCTTCCCAGAAGATCTGCACGCCCAGGCACAGCATGATGAAGGCCGACAGGCGCATGAACACGGCGGTGCCATTGTCGCCCAGGCGGTGCAGCATCTGCGCGGCAAAGCGCAGGCAGATGTAGAGCGTCACCGACACGACGATGATGCCCGGGATGGAGCCACCCAGGCGCACCAGGCTCAGCACGTGGTTCTGGTCGCGCAGCGACACGCCCACGGTGATGGCGGCGGCGATGGAGCCTGGGCCGCAGCTGATGGGAAAGGTCAGGGGATAGAACGCCCGCGCCTTGGCCATTTCGGGGGTGAAGGACTCGGCCATGCGCGCCACGCGCTCAGTGTCGGCGTCGGGCGAATTCACTAGGCGCCAGGCGCTGGCGATCACGAGCATGCCGCCGCCGACCCGCACAATGGACAGGGAAATGCCGAAGAAACTGAGCAGCACGTTGCCCGCCACCATGGCCACGATCAGCATCAGGCAGACATTGATGGCCACGCGCTTGGCCAGCACCATGCGGGTGGAAGACGACGCCCCTTCGGTCAGCGACAGGAAAATCGGCGCGATCGCGGGCGGGTTCAGGAACGGCAGCAGGGTTGCCAGCGCGAAAAAGAAGCTGGTGCCGAAAACGCGCAGATAATCGTTTAGCTCCATGGGGAGGGTATCGCCTGGCCGAAAACCGGGATTGTATGCGGTCCCGGCGGCGCTGGCGATGCCAGGGGCCTGCCGCGCTCAGGCGGCGCGCTGTTGCGTTTCCTCGCCCGCCAGGGCGTCCAGGATGTCGCGCTCGAACTGCATCTGGCTGCGCGGGCGCGCCAGCGTCGATCCATCCACGATGAACACGTCCTCGACGCGGTCGCCCAGCGTCATGATCTTGGCCATCAGCAGGTTCACCTCGTGGCGGGCGAAGACGCGCGCCAGGGCGTGCAGCAGGCCAGGACGGTCGGTGGCGGTTACCGACAGGCGCCAGGAGGTGCTGCGTTCGTCGGGCTGCAATTCGGCCTGAGGCATGACCGGGAAAACGCGCGACACGCGCGACTGGCGGCCGCGGCCGTAGTAGCCGCCACGGGCGGGCTGCTGCTGGGCGGCGGCATGCGGATCTTTCAGGCGTTCGGCGAGTTCATGCTCGACCAGGGTGGCCTGCGCTCGCAGGTCGCTGGCGCCTTCCGGCAGCAGCACGATGAAGCTGTCCAGCGCCCAGCCGTGGCGCGTGGTGTGGATGCGGGCATCCTGAATGGAGAGCGACTTGGCGTCGAAGTAGCCGCAAATCGCCACGAACAGATCGGGCGCGTCGCGGGTGTACACCATGACCTGCAGGCTTTCCCCTTGTTCGATGGGGCGGGCCTTGACGACCGCCTGGGCTGGAGCGACCTGGTGGTACAGATGGCGCGTGTGCCAGGCAATGTCCGAGGCGTCGTGGCGCAGGAAGTACGCCACGTCCAGCTGGTTCCAGAAGGCTTCGCGGGCGTCGTCGCGCAGGCCCGCCAGGCGGGTAAGGCGGGCGGCCTCTTCCTTGCGTTCGGTCAGGACGGTGTGGGCGTCGGCGTGGGCGCCGCCGAGTGCGGCCAGCGTCAGCTTGTACAGGTCTTCAAGCAGCTTGCCCTTCCAGGCGTTCCAGACCTTGGGGCTGGTGCCGCGGATATCGGCCACCGTCAGCAGATACAGAGCGGTCAAGTGGCGCTCGTCCTTCACGGTGGCGGCGAAGTCCTGCACCACGGCCGGGTCGGACAGGTCGCGCTTCTGCGCCACGGCCGACATCAGCAGATGCTGGCGGACCAGGAATTCCACCAGCTTGGTGTCCTCGGGCTCCATGCCGTGTTCTTGCGCGAACTTGCGCACTTCGCGCGCGCCCAGTTCGGAATGATCGCCGCCGCGGCCCTTGGCGATGTCGTGGAACAGCGCCGCCACATACAGCAGCCAGTGCCGGTCCAGGCCGGCGATCAGCTGGCTGGCCAGCGGATACTCCTGGGCATGTTCCGGCATGGTGAAGCGTCGCAGGTTGCGCACCACCGCCAGCGTGTGCTGATCCACTGTGTAGGCGTGGAACAGGTCATGCTGCATCTGGCCGACGATGCGGCGGAACACCGGCAGGTAGCGCGGCAGGATGTTCAGCATGGTCATGCGCCGCAACTCATGCACGATGCCGCGCGGCTGCTGCAGGATCTGCAGGAACAGCTTGCGGTTGACCGGGTTGCGGCGAAACTGCGCGTCGATGCGGTGGCGCGAATGCCAGATGGCGCGCAGCGTCCGTGCCGACATGCCGGTCAGTTCCGGATGCTGCTGCATCACCAGGAAGGCGCGCAGCAGCAGGGTGGGATTGCGTTCGAAGCCGTCGTCGCGAATGATGTCCAGGCGGTCGCGCAGATTGCGGAAATCGTCGTCGATGTCGCGGGCGTCGCTGTCCGGGCGCGGGAACAGCCGTTCCTCGATGTTCTGCACCAAAATGCCGTTCAGCTGCGTCACCAGCCGCGCCGCCCAGTAGTAGCGCTGCATCAACAGCTCGCTGCCGCGGCGGGTGGCGGTGGCGTGAATGCCGTAGACCTCGGCCAGGGCCGGCTGCAGGTCGAACAGCACGCGGTCCTCGCGCCGGTTCGCCAGCAGGTGCAATTCGATGCGCAGACGCTTGAAAGCCTGTTCGGCCTTGCGCAGGTCGCGCGCTTCCGATGAGGTCAGCAGGCCGGCCTGCGCCACGGAACGCCAGCTATTGCCGAAGCCCGCCGCGCGCGCCATCCACAGAATGACCTGCAGGTCGCGCAGGCCGCCGGGAGATTCCTTGCAGTTCGGTTCCAGCGCGTAAGGTGTGTCGTGGTAGCGGGCGTGGCGCTGCTGCATTTCGACCCGCTTGGCGCGGAAGAAGGCGCGCGGGTCCAGGCGGGACTTGGTCGCGGCTTCGAATTGCTTCATCAGCGTGCGGCTGCCGGCCAGCCAGCGGGACTCCAGCAGGGCCGTTTCCACGGTGATGTCGGCGTCGGCCTCGCGTTCGCAGTCCTCGATGGTGCGCACGCTGTGGCCGGGTTCCAGGCCCAGGTCCCAGAGCGAAGCCACCAGCTTCTCGATGGCGGACTCATCGTCGGGCGTGGGAGCGTGCGGCAGCAGGATCAGCAGATCGACATCGGAATGCGGGTAAAGCTCGCCCCGGCCATAGCCGCCCACGGCCGCCAGCGTGGCACCGGCAGGCAGCGGGCAGTGCTTCACCAGGTCGCGCAGGGCGGCGTCGACGATGCGGCGCTGCTCGGACAGCAGGGTGTCCGGCCGCAGGTGCGTGCGGAACTGCGCCACCGCGGTCCGCCGGGCTTCCTGGATGCGTTCGCGCAGGGCGCTGAGGGATGCGGCGGTCATGGTGGCTGGAGCAGGTGCGTCAGAGTGCGGGGATGATGATGGGTTCGGTAATGAAGGCCGGCGGCTGGGGCATGCCCGGCGACAGGGTCAGGACTTCATAGCCGGTTTCGGTGACACAGACAGCATGCTCCCATTGCGCCGACAGGCTGTGGTCGCGGGTGACCACCGTCCAACCGTCGGACAACTGACGGATCTCGCGGCGTCCGGCGTTGATCATGGGCTCGATGGTGAACAGCATGCCCGTGGTCAGCTTCACGCCGGTGCCAGGCTTGCCATAGTGCAGCACCTGCGGGTCTTCATGGAAGCGCTGGCCGATGCCATGGCCGCAGAATTCGCGCACCACCGAAAAGCCGTTGGCCTCGGCATGCTTCTGGATCGCGTTGCCGATGTCGCCCAACGTGGCCCCGTTTTTCACCTGCTGGATGCCTTTCCACATGCATTCGAAGGTGATTTCGGTCAGGCGGCGCGACAATATGGACTGCTCGCCCACCGCGTACATCCGGCTGGTGTCGCCGAACCAGCCGTCCTTGATGATGGTGACGTCGATGTTCAGCGCGTCCCCGTTTTTCAGCACCTTGTCGCCAGGGATGCCATGGCAGACTTGGTGGTTGACCGAAGTACAGATGGCGCCGGGGAAGGGCGGGTAACCCGGGGGCGCATAGCCCACGGTGGCGGACTTCACGCCCAGCTCATCGGTCAGGTATTCCAGGCAGAGACGGTCCAGTTCCCCGGTGGTGACGCCAGGCTTGACATGAGGGGTGATGAAATCGAGGACTTTGGCCGCGTCCTGGCAGGCGGCGCGCATCTTGGCTAGGTCGGCCTGATTGGTAATAGTGCCCATGGAGTCGCTTCGCGATGTCTCGCTTGAATGTCTGCTTGAAAGAATAGTAGAATTATAGGCTTCCCTAAAATTTTGGGGAGCAATCGGGTTACGGCAAAGGCTGAACCCGGCGGGTGTTGGCAGCGGCTTGGTCGCAGGTCAGGCACACCCGGCAGGCACTAGCGGCGGTCCATTCATAGTGATCGGCGGCAGGCTCTGAAGTTTCACCGCAAGCGAAGGTTGTGGAGCGAAATCGGGCAGGTCGTGGATATTACGAGCGGGGGCGCTTGCTGGAAGCAAGTCGGGTTGGGCGTGGTCGGCGGCGATGCGGATGCTGGCGCAAGCTGGGACGCGGCGTGCTTGTAAGCCCGGTCATGTTTTAGAGCGGCGATGCAGGCTCAGGGTTTGGACTCGGTATGGATGTCGGCTTAAGTTCTTGAAAACGTTCGCGTTTTCTTAAGAAATGCCCCGATGGTCTGATGCGCGATCGAACTGAAGCCGGGGCGTAAAGCCCCACGCTTGAACGCGAAGAGCTGGATTTTCCAGAGCTGGATTTCGCCGCCAACAAAACAGGTCCGGGTGCGCTTTCGGGAAACCGCCGGAAACTTCCAGGAAATTCCTGGTGGGTCTGGACAAGCGCCTGCAAGCATGCGGTGCAAGGTTCTTGGTCGTGGCGGCCGTCTGGGTTTATCGCGGCAGCGTAGTAGAAGGCGCCCCAGGCGTCGTAGTTATTGCGGCAGTGATCGGTCGGCCCGGTTAAAATTTTGTCATCCCGCATTTGCGGGAAATCGCGCGCAACACCACCCAGGGTGTCAGCCAGAGGCTGATGCAGGTGCGGCGCAAGAAATCAACCCTTGGAGAAAGTTATGTCTTTGATGCGCGAAATGCTGGAAGCGGGTGTCCACTTCGGTCACCAGACCCGCTACTGGAACCCCAAGATGGCCCCTTACATCTTCGGCCATCGCAACAAGATTCACATCATCAACCTCGAAAAGACGGTTGATAAGTACCAGGAAGCCACCAAGTTCGTGAAGCAGCTGGCTGCTCGCGGCGGCAACATCCTGTTCGTCGGCACCAAGCGCGCTGCGCGCGAGCTGGTCGCCACCGAAGCCGCCCGTTGCGGCATGCCCTTCGTCGACGCCCGCTGGCTCGGCGGCATGCTGACCAACTTCAAGACGGTCAAGACCTCGGTCAAGCGCCTGAAGGACATGGAAGTCGTGGTCGCCGAAGGCGGCGCCGAGCGCATGATCAAGAAGGAAGGCCTGCTGTTCCAACGCGAACTGGACAAGCTGAACAAGTCGATCGGCGGTATCAAGGACATGAACGGTCTGCCTGACGCCATTTTCGTGATCGACGTCGGCTACCACAAGATCGCCATCGCCGAAGCCAAGACGCTGGGCATTCCCGTGGTCGCCGTGGTTGACACCAACCACTCGCCCGACGGCATCGACTACGTCATCCCCGGCAACGACGACTCGGCCAAGGCCATCGCGCTGTACGCCAAGGGCATCGCCGACGCCGTGCTGGAAGGCCGCGAACAGAACCTGAACGGTCTGGTCGAAGAGCTGGGCGAAGGTCAGGAAGAGTTCGTCGAAGTGCAGGACAACCAGGCCTAAGCCTGTTGTCATGTCCGGCGGTTAGCGTCTGGGAGCGGTTCCGAATGCGGGTCCGCTCCCGCCTCGCCGGCAATGCGAAGGTGGGCTCCCATCTTCCTGATCCGCTAGTCGCGGATGTCCCATCGAATCAAACCACTGTCCCGGCCTGCCGGGGCATGTTCTAGCAAATTGGAGCAAACATGGCTGAAATTACCGCTGCCCTGGTCAAGGAACTGCGCGAAAAGACCGACGCCCCCATGATGGAGTGCAAGAAGGCCTTGACGGAAGCCGAGGGCGACCTGGCTCGCGCCGAGGAAATCCTGCGCGTCAAGCTGGGCAACAAGGCCAGCAAGGCTGCCGCCCGCGTCACCGCTGAAGGCCTGATCGGTCTGTTCATCTCCGCCGACGCCAAGAAGGGCGCCGTCATCGAAATCAACTGCGAAACCGACTTCGTCGCCAAGAACGACGACTTCGTCGGCTTCGTGAACAAGCTGGCCGAGCTGGTTGCCACGCAGAACCCCGCCACGGTGGAAGCCCTGTCGGCGCTGCCCTACGGCGACGGCACGGTCGAAACCACCCGCACCGCCCTGATCGGCAAGATCGGCGAAAACATCTCGATCCGCCGCTTCGAGCGCATCGAGACCCCGAACGCCCTGGCCAGCTATGTGCACGGCGGCAAGATCGGCGTGCTGGTCGAATACACCGGCGCGGAAGAAGTGGGCAAGGACCTGGCGATGCACATCGCCGCCACCAAGCCCAAGGCGCTGAACGCCGACGGCGTGAACCCCGCCGACATCGCTGCCGAACGCTCGGTCGCCGAACAGAAGGCCGCCGAATCCGGCAAGCCGGCTGAAATCGTCGCCAAGATGGTCGAAGGCTCGGTCGCGAAGTTCCTGAAGGAAGTCACCCTGCTGTCGCAGCCGTTCGTCAAGAGCGACAAGCACAGCGTTGAGCAGATGCTCAAGGAAAAGGGCGCTTCGATCAGCAAGTTCGTGCTGTTCGTTGTCGGCGAAGGTATCGAGAAGAAGACCAGCGATTTCGCCGCTGAGGTCGCCGCCGCCGCCGCTGGCCGCGCCTGACCCCAGGGTAGTGCTTAAGGGCCGGCGCTAGATTAAATTCTAGTCCGGCCTATTTCTTGTCTTACACTTTCGTCGGATTGTTCTTCGGGATATCACCTATGAGCAGCAGAGCATACAAACGGGTTCTTCTCAAACTTTCCGGCGAGGCGCTGATGGGCGACGATGCATTCGGCATCAACCGCTCCACCATCGTCCGCATGACCGATGAGGTCGCCGAAGTCGCCGCCACGGGCGTCGAATTGGCTATCGTCATCGGCGGGGGCAACATTTTCCGTGGCGTCGCCCCGGGCGCGCAGGGCATGGACCGCGCGACCGCCGACTACATGGGCATGATGGCCACCATCATGAACGCGCTTGCGCTGCAAGACGCGCTCAAGCACAAGGGTGTCGACACCCGCGTGCAATCGGCCTTGAACATCGACCAGGTCGTCGAGCCGTACATCCGCCCGAAGGCGCTGCGCTACCTCGAAGAGGGCAAGGTCGTCATCTTCGCGGCAGGCACCGGCAACCCCTTCTTCACCACGGACACGGCCGCTGCGTTGCGCGGCGCCGAGATCGGGGCGGAGATCGTGCTGAAGGCCACCAAGGTCGACGGCATCTACAGCGCGGATCCCAACAAGGATCCCACCGCCACGCGTTACTCGCGCATCAGCTTCGACGAAGCGATCGTCCGCCGGCTGGAAGTCATGGACGCCACGGCCTTTGCGCTGTGCCGTGACCAGAAGCTGCCGATCAAAGTGTTTTCGATCAATAAGTCCGGCGCCCTCAAGCGGGTCGTCAGCGGCGAAGACGAAGGCACCTTGGTACACGTCTAAAGAAAAGGAAACGCCATGAGCGTCGCAGAAATCCGCAAATCCGCCGAAGCCAGGATGGCCAAGTCGCTTGACACGCTCAAGACCAACCTGGCCAAGATCCGCACGGGCCGCGCCCATACCGGCATCCTGGACCACGTGCAGGTCGAGTACTACGGTTCGCCCGTGCCGATCAGCCAGGTCGGCAACGTGAATCTCGTGGACGCGCGCACCATCAGCGTGCAGCCCTACGAGAAGAGCATGGCCGCCGCCATTGAAAAGGCGATCCGCGAATCGGACCTGGGCCTGAACCCCATGTCGATGGGCGACACCATCCGCGTGCCGATGCCCGCCCTGACCGAAGAGCGCCGCCGCGACCTGACCAAGGTGGTCCGTAGCGAAGGCGAGGACGCCAAGGTGGCCGTGCGCAACCTGCGCCGCGAAGCCAATGAAGCGCTGAAGAAGCTGGTCAAGGACAAGGAAATCTCCGAGGACGACGAGCGTCGTTCGCAGGATGACGTCCAGAAGCTGACCGACCGCAGCGTGGCCGAGATCGACAAGATGGTCACGCAAAAAGAAGCGGAAATCATGACCGTATAATTCCTGGATGCCGCCAGGGTGATAGGCTAGGCCGTATCGCCCTGGCGACCAGGATTTCCTGCCTGAGCGCCGTCCTGTCCATTGGTCCGCAGCGTTGCTGCGTAACGATGGAACGACGGCGCAGGCTTTTCTTCATGTAGTTCCGTTTTCGCCGTTTCACCGCGCGCAGCTCCAGACCAATGGCAACCAGTTCGACCCAGGCGGTTCCCGCTACCCGCGACATTCCCGAGCACGTGGCCATCATTATGGATGGCAATGGCCGGTGGGCGACGAGGCGGCTGCTGCCGCGCACCGCGGGCCACGCCAAAGGCGTGCAGGCGGTGCGGCGCGTCGTCGAGGCCTGCGGCCGCGCCGGCGTGCGCTATCTGACGTTGTTCGCCTTCAGTTCCGAGAACTGGCGGCGTCCCGCCGAGGAAGTGTCGCTGCTGATGCGCCTGTTCGTGCAAGCGCTGGAGCGCGAGATCGGCAAGCTGGACGAGCAGGGCGTGCGCTTGCACGTCATTGGCGACCTGTCCGCCTTCGAGCCCCGCCTGCAAGAGCTGATCTTCGCCGCTCAGGAACGCACGGCGCACAACGACCGCCTGCACCTGACGGTTGCCGCCAACTATGGCGGACGCTGGGACATTCTGCAGGCGACCCGCGCCATGCTGGCCGCCGAACCGGGTTTGGCCTCGCAGCCCCAACTGGTGGACGAGGAACGCCTGTCCCGGCACCTGTCCATGGCTTGGGCCCCCGAGCCCGACCTGTTCATCCGCACTGGCGGCGAACAGCGCATTTCCAATTTCCTGATCTGGCAGATGGCGTACGCGGAGTTCTACTTCACGGACCGCTACTGGCCGGATTTCGGCGCCGCAGAACTCGCGGCCGCTTTTGACTGGTATCGCACGCGCGAACGCCGTTTCGGCCGCACCAGCGCGCAACTCAGCCAAGACGGCGCGCAATAAGCGGACGACCAGCGCGTCTTTCCAGGGCAGTACACGAGGAGACCGTCATATGTTGGGCCAGCGTATCGTTACCGCAGTCGTTCTGTTGGCCATTCTGGCTGCCGCAATGATCAGCGCGAACCCCTGGTGGTTCGTTGCCTTGCTGGCGCTGGCTGCCGCCTGCGCCAACTGGGAGTGGCTGCGCCTGACGCTGCCGCAGCCGCCATCCCCCTTTATCGCCGTAGGCGTTGCCGTCCTGCTGTTCGCCGGCATGCTGGCCTTGACCTCCGCCTGGTTGGCGGGTGGCGGCACGGGCATCGCCGATCCCGCCTGGGTGTTGCGCTATCTGGTGCCGGCGGTGGCGGCGGTCTGGCTGTTCGGCGGTCTGGCGGCGGTAGTACGCGGCCGCTCCGACGCGCCTCCCGCCAGCTTGGGCTGGTCGGCTTTCTCCGTGCCTGCCGCATTCGCCGCCTGGGCCGTGCTGGCGCAGATGTTCGTGGCCCATGGCCCCGGTTTCGTGGTGTCGCTGCTGGCGCTGGTCTGGGTCGCCGATATCGCCGCATATTTTGCCGGCAGAGCGTTCGGCAAGCGTAAACTGGCGCCGCGGGTCAGCCCGGGCAAGACGATCGCAGGCGCGGTCGCCGGCGTATTGGGGGCGGTGGTCTGGATCGGTCTTTCCAGCCTCTGGGAGGGCACTTACGGGCACGCGCTGGTCGAGCGCTGGAGCTTCTGGCTGGCCCTGCCCATCGCTGCACTGCTGGGCGTGGTGTCGATCGTGGGAGACCTGTTCGAGTCGCTGCTCAAGCGGCGCGCCGGCCGCAAGGATTCCAGCACGCTGCTGCCGGGCCACGGTGGGGTCTATGACCGCATTGACGCGATTCTCCCGGTCGCGCCGTTTGCGCTACTTTTGTCTGGAGTGTTGTTTTGACGGCTTTTCAACGCGTCGTCGTGCTGGGATCGACCGGTTCGATCGGTGAAAGCACGCTGGATGTGATCGCCCGCCACCCCGAGCGGCTGGCGGTGTATGCCTTGTCGGCCTACAGCCAGATGGCGCGCCTGGCGGAGCAGGCGCAGGCCAGCCGCGCAGCAGTCGTGGTGGTGCCCGACGCGGCGGCCCGCAAGAAGTTCGTCGCGGCCTGGGCGGGCGGGCGGCCCATGCCGGAGATCCGGGTGGGCGCGCAGGCCTTGGCGGATACCGCCGCCGATCCCCAATGCGACTCGGTCATGGCGGCCATCGTAGGCGCCGCGGGCCTGCCGGCCGCCCTGGCGGCCGCCCGCAGCGGCAAGCGCGTGCTGCTGGCCAACAAGGAAGCGCTGGTGGCGGCTGGCTCGCTCTTCATGCAGGCCATACGCGATAACGGCGCCGAACTGCTGCCTATCGACAGTGAACATAACGCTATTTTCCAATGCCTGCCCCATGGTGGGCGTGCTACGGCGCCGGAAAGCCCGGCGCCGGGCGTGCGCCGCCTGCTCCTGACTGCTTCCGGCGGCCCGTTCCGCGGGCGCGACCTGGAAGATCTGCACGAAGTGACCCCGGCCCAGGCCTGCGCCCACCCCAACTGGAGCATGGGCCGCAAGATTTCGGTGGATTCCGCCACCATGCTCAACAAGGGCCTCGAGGTGATCGAGGCGCATTGGCTGTTTGCCATGCCCGCCGACCGTATCGAAGTGGTGGTGCACCCCCAAAGCGTGGTGCATTCCATGGTGGAGTACGACGACGGGTCGGTGCTGGCACAGCTCGGCCAGCCGGATATGCGCACCCCCATCGCCTACGGCCTGGGATTTCCTGAACGCCTGGACAGTGGCGTCGGTCCGCTGGATCTGACTCGCCTGGGGCGGCTGGACTTCGAGAAGCCCGATCTGGCGCGTTTCCCATGCCTGGCGCATTCCTTCGCGGCGCTGCGGGCCGGGCAGGGGGCCTGCGTGACCCTGAATGCCGCCAACGAGATCGCCGTGGAGGCTTTCCTGGGCGGGCGCCTGCCGTACACCTGGATTCCGCGGGTTATCGAGGCTTCCTTGGAGTGGCAGGCACGGCAAGCATCTGTTACGCTCAACAGTCTTGACGACGTGCTCGCCCTTGACTCCGACGCGCGCGTCTTCGCGGGCAGCCTGGGCCTGGCCTGATACAGGTCATCGTCGTCGCTCGCCAGCCTCTGATTTTCTAGATTTCTCCGACCTCGATGCTTTTCACCCTGTTGGCCTTTGCGGTTGCGCTTGGCTCCCTGATCATCTTCCATGAACTGGGGCACTATTGGGTGGCCCGCCTGTGCGGCGTGAAAGTGTTGCGCTTCTCGGTGGGGTTCGGCAAGGTCATCCTGCGTCGCACCGACCGCCACGGCACGGAATGGGCTGTCTCGGCCCTGCCGCTGGGCGGCTACGTCAAGATGCAGGACGATCCTCCTGCTGGCGCGAGCCCGGCGGAAGTCGCGGGCGCTTTCAACAGCAAGCCCGTCGGCCAACGCATTGCCATCGTGGCCGCTGGCCCCATTTTCAACCTGATACTCGCGGTGTTCCTGTACGCCGGCCTCAACATGGCCGGCACCGAAGAGCCCGTGGCCGTCATCGCCCAGCCCGCCGCTGGCACGCCGGCGGCGCAGGCGGGCCTGCTCTCGGGCGACCACATCCTTGCCATCGACGGCGAAGAAGTCGCCTCCTGGTCGGACGCGCGCTGGCGTCTGATGGACGTCATGGCCACTGGCGGCAGCGCCCGGATCGAGGTCAAGACCCCCGCGGGCGCGGTGCAGCAGCGTGAACTGATCCTGCCGTCCAACAGCATGGACCCGGCGGGCGGCGACCCGTTGGCGGCGGCCGGCGTGCGGCTGGCCCAGCCCAAGCCCGCCGTGCGCGTCGTCAACGATGGCGGCGAAGGGCAGGCGGCCGGCTTGCGCGCAGGCGACCTGGTGCTGGCCGTGAATGGCGTGCTCACGCCGGATACCGGGGCCCTGGTCCGGCAGATCCAGGAAAGCGCCGGCAAGACCCTGGCGCTCACGCTGGCGCGCGACGGCGCCAATATTTCGCTGAACGTCACGCCGCGCGCCGAGACCGTCAACGGCCAGGTGATCGGCCGACTGGGCGTCCAGCTGGGCGGCGACATCCCCATGGTGACTGTGCGCTACGGCGTGTTAGAGAGCCTGTGGAAAGGCGCGGTCCGCACCTGGGACACGGCCTGGTTCTCCCTGCGCATGATGGGCCGCATGGTGACGGGCGACGTTTCCTGGCGCAATGTCAGCGGCCCGGTGACCATCGCGGATTACGCCGGCCAGACCGCCAGAATCGGAATTGTTGCGTATATCGCCTATATCGCCTTGATCAGCATCAGCCTGGGCGTACTAAATTTGCTGCCTATTCCCATGCTGGACGGTGGCCATCTGCTGTACTATCTCGTCGAAATTGTGCGGGGTAGCCCGCCGCCAGCAAGGTGGATCGATATCGGACAGCGCGCCGGCATAGGTTTATTGGCAAGCCTGATGGGGCTTGCGCTGTTCAATGATTTCACGCGTTTGTTCACTTGAACGCGATTTAGCATAAAATCCCCCGCCATTTGCACGACCGAGGATACTCAAGGATGTCTTTTCGCCGGATGTTTCATCACAAAAAGGGTGTACTGCCGGGTTTGATCGCCGCACTGCTGGTTCCGGCCATCGCCCACGCCTTCGACCCTTTTGTCGTGCGGGATATCCGCGTAGAGGGTATTCAACGGACTGACGCCGGCACCGTCTTCGGCTATCTCCCCGTCAAGGTGGGCGAAAAGTTCACCGAAGAAGAAGCCACCGAAGCCATCCGCCGCTTGTACGGCACCGGCTTTTTCACCGACGTGCAGATCCAGACGGACAACAACGTCGTCGTGGTGGTCGTGCAGGAACGTCCCACGATCGCGTCGGTGAACTTCAATGGCATGCGCGAGTTCGACTCCAAGGCCATTACCACCTCGCTGGCGCAAGTGGGCTTCGCCGAAGGCCGCATCTTCGACCGCTCCATGCTCGAGCGCGCCGAATACGAACTGAAGCAGCAGTACCTGTCCAAGGGCAAGTACGGCATCGAAGTGACTTCCACCGTGACCCCGCTGCCCCGCAATCGCGTGGGCGTGAGCTTCGACGTGTTCGAAGGCTCGGTCGCGCGCATCCAGGAAATCCGCTTCGTCGGCAACAAGGCCTTCTCCGAAAGCGATCTGCTCGACGAATTCAAGCTGACCACGCCGGGCTGGCTGACCTGGTACACCGATACCGACAAGTACTCGCGTGAAAAGCTCGAGGGCGACCTGGAGCGTCTGCGCTCGTTCTACCTGGATCAGGGCTATCTGGAATTTTCGGTCGAGCCGCCCCAGGTCACGATTTCGCCGGACCGCAAGGACATCCGCATCACGATTACTGTCCACGAAGGCGAGCCCTACAAGGTGCGCAGCGTGAAGCTGGCCGGCAATCTGCTGGGCCTGGACAAGGAAATCAACGCGCTGGTCGAAATCAAGCCGGAAGAGACGTTCTCGGCCGCCAAGGCCAACGGCTCGGCCAAGGCCATTACCGACTACCTGGGCGAACTGGGCTATGCCTTCGCCAACGTCAACCCGAACCCGCAGCTGGATCGCGCCAAGCATGAGGCCGACCTGACGTTCTACGTCGACCCCAGCCGCCGCGTGTACGTGCGCCGCATCCAGATCGGCGGCAATACCCGCACGCGCGACGAAGTGGTGCGCCGCGAAATGCGCCAGCAGGAAGCTGCCTGGTACGACGCCAAGGACATCAAGACCTCGCGCGACCGCGTCGACCGCCTGGGCTATTTCAGCGACGTCAACGTCAAGACCGATCCGGTTCCGGGCTCTCCCGACCAGGTCGACGTCAACGTGGACGTCAAGGAAAAGCCCACGGGCATGATCAACCTGGGCGTGGGTTACGGCTCGTCCGAAAAGGCCATTCTGTCGGCCGGTATCAGCGAAGACAACGTCTTCGGCAGCGGCACCAACCTGACCCTGCAGCTGAACACCAGCAAGACCAACCGTGCCATCGTGCTGTCGCACACCGATCCGTACTGGACCAAGGACGGCATCAGCCGCACCACGTCCGCCTACTACCGCGTGACCGAGCCCTGGAACAACAACGACGGCGACTACCGCGTCAAGGCCATGGGCCTGGGCATGAACTTCGGCGTGCCGATCTCGGAATACGACCGCATCATGTTGGGCGCGAACGTCGAGCGCAACCAGATCGACCTGTTCAACAACTCGCCGGCGGCCTATGAGAAGTTCGTCAGGGACTACGGCGACGCGACCAACTCGGTGATCTTCACCACCGGTTGGACCAAGGACACGCGCGACAGCGGCCTGGCCCCGACCAAGGGCGGCTACACCCGCCTGAAGGCTGACCTGTCTACCATCGACCTGCAGTACACGATGTTGACGGCGCAGCAGCAGTACTTCGTGCCGCTGGGCGGCTCCTATACCCTCGCCTTGAATGGCATGGTCGATTGGGGGCAGGGCTACGGCAGCAAGGATTACCCGATCATCAAGAACGTCTATGCCGGCGGTATCGGCACGGTGCGCGGCTACGAAGGCTCGTCGCTGGGTCCGCGCGATTCGAAGACGGGCGACTACCTGGGCGGCACGCGGCGCGTCATCGCCAACGCGCAGCTCTATCTGCCGTTCCCGGGCGCGTCGAAGGACCGCACGCTGCGCTGGTTCATTTTCTCGGACGCCGGCCAGGTATCGGCGGGCAGCGGCCAGAGCTGCACCGGCGGCAAGCCCGGCAGCGAGGTCGAGGATCCGTGCGGCTGGAGGTTCTCGGCCGGTATCGGCCTGTCGTGGCAGTCGCCGATGGGGCCGTTGCAGTTGTCCTACGCCCGTCCGCTCAATTCGAAGTCGGGCGACGACAAGCAGAGCTTCCAGTTCCAGATCGGAACGGGTTTCTAAGCGCGTCGTTACGCTTGAAAACAAGGGGGAGGGGCGCTCAGCCGGCTCCCTTGCTGTTTAGTGGCACAATACACACTTTGGCTTTGCCTTACTGGAAGGTGAGATTTTCATGATGTCTGATTCCGCACTTAAATCCTCGAATTCGCTGCGCGCCAAGCGCCGCGGCAAGCTGGGCGGCTCGATTGCCCTGGTAGGTGCGCTCATTCTCGGTTCGGCTGCAGCGATTCCCGCGCAGGCCCAAGGCACGAAGATCGGTTTCGTCAATACCGAGCGGATCCTGCGCGAGTCGGGTCCGGCCAAGGCAGCGCAAAGCAAGATCGAAGCCGAATTCAAGAAGCGCGACGACGAGCTCCAGCGCCTGAATAACAGCCTGCGTTCGCAAGCCGAGAAGTTCGACAAGGACGCTCCCGTTCTGTCCGAGTCCGACCGCGTCAAGCGCCAGCGCGAACTGTCCAACCTGGATACCGACCTGCAGCGCAAGCGCCGCGAGTTCCAGGAAGACTTCAACCGCCGCCGCAACGAAGAGTTCTCCGGCATCGTGACGAAGGCCAATGACGCCATCAAGCGCATCGCCGAACAGGAAAGCTACGACCTGATCATTCAGGACGCCGTCACGGTCAACCCGCGCATCGACATCACCGACAAGGTGATCCAGAGCCTGGGCAAGTAAGCAGCACCTGTCAAGCTATGCCGGTTTTACTGGATCTTGCCCGCGCGCCAACGCTGGAAACACTGTTGAGCGCCGCCAACACCCAGGGAATGGACTGGCGTATCAGTGCGGTTCCAGGTGCAGACCCCATGCGGGTCTGCGGCATCGGAACCCTGTCATCGGCGGGTCGGCAGGAAATCGCTTTCCTGGCCAACCCCCGCTACCAGAGTCAGCTAGGCGCCACGCAAGCAGGGGCGGTCATCGTCTCGCCCGACGTGGCCCAGGCTCTGGAAGCCGAAGGCCACGCCCGGCCGCCGTTCGCGCTGGTCGTCTGTCAGCATCCCTATCTGCTTTACGCCCGTTTGGCGCAGTGGTTCGACGCCGCCAGGCGCCCCGCGCTGCCCGCGTCCACGCATCCCTCCGCGGTTGTCGCCGCTGACGCCATCATCGAAGAGGGCGTGCGTATCGGCCCGAATTGCGTTGTCGAATCCGGCGCCCGCATCGGCCGCGATACCGTGCTCGGACCTGGCTGCGTCATCGGCGCCGGCTCGTCCGTTGGACCCGGCAGCCGCCTGTACGCCCATGTCACCCTGTATGACGGGGTGAAAGTGGGCGCGCGCGCGATCATCCATAGCGGCGCCGTGCTGGGCGCGGACGGCTTCGGCTTTGCGCCGGACCCGACGCTGGGCAAGGGCGCCTGGGGCAAGATTCCCCAGCTCGGCGGCGTGACCGTCGGTGACGACGTCGAGATCGGCGCCAACACCACCGTCGACCGCGGGGCGCTGGAGGACACCGTCCTGTCCGATGGCGTGAAGCTGGACAACCAGATCATGGTCGCCCACAACTGCCGGATCGGCGCGCATACCGCCGTTGCGGCTTGCGTCGGCGTGGCCGGGTCGACCACCATCGGCGAGCGCTGCACCATCGGCGGTGCGGCCATGCTGTCGGGACACCTGACGCTGGGCGACGATGTGCATATTTCCGGAGGCACAGCGGTGACCTCCAGCATTTCGAAGCCTGGCCGCTATACCGGGGTCTTCCCGTATGCGGAACATGGCGAATGGCAGCGCAACGCCGCCGTGATACAACAGTTGGCGCAGTTGCGCCGGCGCGTGCGGACGCTGGAAAAAGACTAGGGCGCATTGCCGCCCCTGGCGCGTCCGCGCCGCACGATTACTTTACTTCGCAGGAAAGCATAGAAAAATGGAACTCGACATCAAGGGGATCATGGAGAGACTGCCGCATCGTTATCCGATGCTGCTGATTGACCGCGTCGTCGAAATGGTGCCCGGCAAGTCCATCGTGGCCATCAAGAACGTCTCGATCAATGAACCGTTTTTCAACGGCCATTTCCCGCACCACCCGGTGATGCCGGGCGTGCTCATCGTGGAAGCCATGGCTCAGGCCTCCGCCCTGTTCTCGTTTACGGACGAGAACGGCGGCCTGAAGTGCGAAGGTTCCAAGACCGCGTATTACCTGGTCGGCATCGACGGCGCGCGTTTCCGCCGTCCCGTGGTGCCGGGCGACCAGTTGCGCATCGAGGTGGAAGCCGAACGCCTGAGCCGCAGCATCTGTAAGTACCAAGCGCGCGCGACGGTGGACGGCCAGGAAGTCGCCTCGGCCAAGCTGATGTGCGCGATTCGCAGCCTGGAAGAGTAAATGGCAGGAAACATTCACCCCACCGCCGTCGTTGATCCGGCGGCCAAGCTCGACCCGACCGTCGTCGTGGGTGCGTTCGCGACCATCGGTCCCAATGTGACCATCGGCGCGGGCACCGAGATCGGCCCGTACTGCATGGTGGACGGGGTGACGACCATCGGCCGCGACAACCGCTTCTACCGCTATTGCTCGGTCGGCGGCATGCCGCAGGACAAGAAGTACCAGGGCGAGCCTACGCGCCTGGAAATCGGCGACCGCAACACCTTCCGGGAATTCGTCACGCTCAACACGGGTACCGTGCAGGACGGCGGGGTCACGACGATAGCCGACGACAACTGGGTCATGGCGTACGTGCACGTGGCGCACGACTGCCACATTGGCAGCAACACCATTCTGGCCAATTCGGTGCAGCTGGGCGGCCACGTCCACGTCGGCGATTGGGCCATCGTGGGCGGCCTGACCGGTGTGCACCAGTTTGCGCGCATTGGCGCGCACAGCATGACGGGCGGCAACAGCTCCCTCATGCAGGACACGCCGCCTTTCGTGCTGGCCGCGGGCAATCCTTGCCGCCCGGTGGGCGTCAACGTCGAAGGCCTCAAGCGCCGCGGCTTCACGCCCGCCGCCATTTCGGCCCTGCGCGACGCCTACAAGCTCATTTACCGCCGAGGCCTGTCGCTGGACGCGGCGCGCGCCGAAATGCGTGCCCGCCAGCAGGCGGAGCCCGAGGTCGCCCCGCATCTGCAAACCCTGCTGGACTTCCTGGACGTCGCGAGCCGCGGCATCATCCGTCCATGAGCACGCGGATCGGCATGGTGGCCGGCGAGCCTTCGGGCGACTTGCTGGCCGGTCGCATCATTGCCGGTCTGCAAGCGCGCGACGCCGGCATCCGCTGCGAGGGCATAGGCGGGCCGCAGATGCAGGCGCGCGGCTTCGATGCCTGGCATCCCATGCACGCCTTGACCGTGTTCGGCTATGTCGACGCGCTCAAGCGCCTGCCCAGCCTGCTTGGCACCTATCGGAACGTCAAGCAGCGCTGGCTGGCGGAGCCGCCCGCCGTATTCGTCGGCATCGACGCGCCGGACTTCAACCTGCGCCTGGAGCACCAATTGCGCCAGGCAGGCACGCCCACGGTGCATTTCGTCGGACCGTCGATCTGGGCCTGGCGCTACGAGCGCATCCACAAGATCCGCGAGTCGGTGTCGCACATGCTGGTGCTGTTCCCGTTCGAGGAAGAGATCTACCGCAAGGAAGGCATTCCGGTCACTTACGTGGGTCACCCGCTGGCCGGGGCCGTGCCCATGCAGCCGGACCGCGCCGCGGCGCGCGAGCGTCTGGGCATCGATCAGAACGCCCGCGTGCTGGCGATCCTGCCGGGTAGCCGTTCGTCCGAGATCCGTCTGTTGGCGCCGCGTTTCCTGCAGGCTGCCCAGATCCTGCTGAAGAAAGATCCGGCGCTGCAATGCGTGGTGCCCATGGTCAATGACCAGCGGCGCGCGGAGTTCCAGGCCATCCTGGCCCAGTACCCCGTGCCAGGGCTGCGCTGCGTCACCGCGAACGATCTGCACGGCGAGGGCGGAGAGCGCCAGGCGCCGGTGGCGTGGACCGTCATGGAGGCCGCCACGGCGGTGCTGGTGGCCAGCGGCACCGCCACGCTGGAAACGGCTCTGTATAAGCGTCCCATGGTGATTTCCTACGTGCTGTCGCCCTGGATGCGCCGCATCATGGCCTGGAAGTCCGGCCAGCAGCGGCCCTACCTGCCCTGGGTCGGCTTGCCGAACGTGCTGCTGCGCGATTTCGCCGTGCCGGAACTGCTGCAGGACGACGCAACCCCCGAAAAGCTCGCGGAAGCGACCTGGACGTCCCTGACCGACGACGCGGGCCGGACGCGCATCGAGGCGCGCTTTACGGCTCTGCATCAGGAGCTGCTGCGCGACACGCCCGCGCTGGCCGCCCAGGCGATCCTGGAGGTGGCAGGTGGAGCAGCCTGAGCTGTTCGCGGCGCCAGAGCAGCCAGCCATGGTCACGGCGGGCGTCGACGAGGCGGGCCGCGGCCCGCTGGCGGGCGCCGTCTACGCGGCTGCCGTCATCTTGAATCCGGCGCGGCCCATCGCCGGCCTGGCGGATTCCAAGGTGCTCAAGGCGGCCACGCGCGAGGCGCTGGCGCTTGAAATCCAGGAATTCTCGCTGGCCTGGTGCATCGCCAGCGCCAGCGTCGCCGAGATCGACAGCATGAACATCCTGCGCGCCACGATGCTCGCGATGCAGCGTGCCGTGCAGGGCTTGTCCACGATGCCGCAACTGGCGCTGGTGGACGGCAACCAGGCTCCCAAGCTGGGCTGCACGGTGCAGACCGTCATCAAAGGCGATGCCCTAGTGCCCGCGATTTCCGCGGCCTCGATCCTCGCCAAGACGGCGCGCGACGCGGACCTGCTGCGTCTGCATGCCCTGTATCCCCAGTACGCCTTCGACCAGCACAAGGGCTATGGCACCGCGCTGCATCTGGAGATGCTGCGCGAGCACGGCCCCTGCGCCGAACACCGGCGCAGCTTCGCTCCCATCAAGGCCTTTAGCCTGAGCTTATGAAGCACATCAGTTCCCGCGACAATCCCGCGGTCAAGGCGCTGGCCAAGCTCGCCGTCACGGCGGGCAAGCGCGGCGCGCCGGTGCTGCTGGAGGGCGTGCACCTGTGCCAGGCCTGGCTGCAGCATCACGGCGCGCCCGATCAGGCGATCTTCGACGTGGAACGCTTGTCCCAGCCCGATATCGCGGCGCTGGCGGCCGCCGTGCCGGACCGCGACTGCCTGGCCCTGGACGCGCGCCTGATGCAGTCCCTGGCAGCCGTCGAAAGCGGGCAGGGCGTGGCTTTTCAGGTGACGCCGCCGGTCCTGGACCTGCCCGATGCCGTGGATGAGAACTGCGTGCTGTTCGACCGCATCCAGGATCCCGGCAACGTCGGCACGCTGCTGCGCACCTGCGCGGCGGCGGGCGTGAAGCGCGTCTTCCTGGCGACGGGCACCGCCGCCGCCTGGTCTCCCAAGGTGCTGCGCAGCGGCCAGGGCGCCCATTTCGCGCTGGCTATCCACGAGCATGTCGATCTGGCCGCCTTGCTGCCCCGGCTGCAGATACCGCTGGTGGCGACCGCGCTGGACGGGGCGCGCGACCTGTACGAAGGCGTGCTGCCGCAACGCTGCGCCTGGGTGTTCGGCCATGAGGGCCAGGGCGTGGCCGCGGAACTGCTTGCCGCCGCGCGCCTCAAGGTGCGCATACCGCACGACATGGCGGCGGTGGAATCGCTCAATGTAGGCGCCGCAGCCGCGATCTGCCTCTTCGAGCAGCGGCGCCAAGCCTTGCGCGGCACTCCGGGCTGAAGGCCGAGCAACCCGGCGTTTCGCCGTTTTTCCGCCGATTGAAGGCACCGTCCCCTCTTTATACTGCCGCGTTTGCCTGAACGAGGTGGCCTTGAGCCGCTCGGCCGGGCGCGACCGGATCAAGGACGGGACATGAAAAGCTGGATCAAATCGAGTCTTGCCGCGCTGGGCGTGGCGCTGTTGCTAGCCGCTTGCGCCGGCCCCCGGTATGGCGACGTGGCGGACCGCATTCCGGCGCTGGAAGCTGCCGAAGGCCGGATCTACTTCTACCAGCCCGCGACGCCCAACGGCGACAAAGTCGCGCAGCCCGCAATCCTGGTCGATGGCCGCAAGGTCGGGCGTTCCAAATCCGGCCGCTTTTTCTTCGTGGACCGCGCGCCAGGCGAGTTGGAAGTCATTACCGCCACCGACCGCAAGGAGCGCAAGGATGCACTCAAGGTCCCCTTGGCCGCGGGGCAGACCCAGTACCTGCGGGTGGATATCGCGGGCGGGCGGCAGGTCCTGCGGCTGGAGGCCTCCGCTGACGAAGCCCTGCAGGCCATGAAGGACCTGCGTTATTGGGGCGCAGGCCGGCGCGAGCGCGAGCCGCTGCGCTACGAGTAAAATTACAATATGTATGTTTTAGATTTATATATATACCTGTTCGCACCGGGCCGTAGCGTTGATGGCCTGCGAGGCAGGCAAACCGGAGAAGACGGAATGAAGCGCAGGTTCAAGTTGGTGGCTGCCGCCGTGCTGGGCGCGGCCCTGTTGGCGGGTTGCAGCGGTCCTCGGTACAAGGAGGTTGCCAGTTCCATTCCCATGATGGTGCCGGAAACGGGCCGCATCTACTTTTACCAGCCGCCGGCGCCGGTTGGCGTGGTGTCGGCCCAGCCGTACCTGCGCGTGAACGGCCTGAAGGTCGGCCGCTCCAAGCCGGGTAGCTTCTTCTATGTGAACCGGCCTGCTGGCCAGTACGTGGTCGACACTTTGCGCGACGACGAGAAACTGTCGTTCACGCTGGCCCCGGGCCAGACCCGCTACGTGCGCTTGAGCATCGAAGGCGTAAGTGGCAATTCGTCCAACATGGGCCGCCAGGACATGCGCCTGGAAGAGTCGGAGGCAACCGCCCAGCGGGAAATGGGGCCGCTGCAATATTGGGGCGCCGGGTCGCGCGAGCGCGTCAAGCTGCGCCCCTGATCTGGGCCATGTTTTAAAGGAGGGCGCGCCATCGGCGCGCCCTTGCCATTTTCAGCCCCGGTCCAGACCCACTTCCTGCAACACCGTCGTGGCGATTTCCTCGATCGATTTGGTGGTGCTGGACAGCCAGGAAATGCCCTCCCGGCGCATCATGCGCTCGGCCTCGGCCACTTCGTAGCGGCACTGTTCCAACTGCGCATAGCGGCTGTTGGGGCGGCGCTCGTTGCGGACTTCGGCCAGGCGTTCGGGCTGGATCGACAGGCCGAACAGCTTGCCACGGTGCGGGGCGATGGTCGAGGGCAGGGTGCCGCGCTCGAAATCGTCCGGCGTGAGTGGGAAGTTGGCCGCCTTGATGGCGTACTGCATGGCCAGGTACAGGCTGGTGGGCGTCTTGCCGCAGCGGGACACGCCGACCAGGATCACGTCCGCCTGGTCCAGCTGGTTCACGAACTGGCCGTCGTCGTGCGCCAGGCTGAAATTGATGGCGTCGATGCGGTTGCGGTACTTTTCCGAATTGGCCTGCATGTGCGAGCGGCCGATGGAGTGGCTGGATTTGAGGCCCAGGGCCTGCTCGATATGGCTGACGAAGGTGCCGAACAGATCCAGGAAAACGCCGTTCGCCTGGCGAACGCGCGCCAGGATGTCGGGATTGACCAGGGTGCTGAAGACGATCGGAGGAACGCCGGCCTCCAGGGCGCTGCGGTCGATCCGCATGGCCACTTCCGCAGCCTTTTCCAGCGTGTCGACAAAAGGCAGGCGGACAGGCTTGAAATTGACCTCTTCAAACTGCGAAAGCACTGACTGGCTGAAGGTTTCTGCGGTGATGCCGGTACTGTCGGAAACGATGTATACCGTGCGTACGATCGGGGTAGATGTCATGTGTAAAAAATTCCAACCAGGCAGATAGCCGGATGCACTCCACCGAGTACAATCAGGCCCCTATAAGTCACCCCAAGGGCGGTCCAAGGCCAGTTTGGTCAGCGCGTAAATTGGAGCTGCGATCCAGCTTCCTGATGCATTGACCAAACTCGCTTTCATTCCATTGTAAAAGGTGACTTCAATGTCGTATGTTGTTTTGTTCGAGCAGCTCCGCATGACGGATGTGGACTCGGTAGGAGGCAAGAACGCATCACTAGGCGAAATGATCAGCCAGCTGTCTGGCGCGGGCGTCCGCGTACCGGGCGGCTTTGCCACGACCGCTGACGCCTTTCGCGACTTCCTCAAGGCCTCCGGCCTGGACAAGCGCATCGCCGAACGCCTGACCACGCTGAACCCCGAAGACGTGCGCGAACTGGCCAACGCCGGCTCGCAGATCCGCCAATGGATCATCGACGCGCCGTTCTCGTCCGAATTCGAATCGCAGATCCGTACCGCCTTTGCCAAGCTCGACGCTGACGGCAAGGGCTCGTTCGCCGTGCGCTCCTCCGCCACCGCCGAAGACCTGCCCGACGCCTCGTTCGCCGGCCAGCAGGAAACCTTCCTCAACGTCGTCGGCATCGATGACGTGCTGGACAAGATCCGCCACGTGTTCGCGTCGCTGTACAACGACCGTGCCATTTCCTATCGCGTGCACAAGGGCTACGCTCACGCCGACGTCGCGCTGTCGGCCGGCATCCAACGCATGGTGCGCTCCGACAAGGGCAGCGCCGGCGTCATGTTCACCATCGACACGGAATCCGGCTTCCAGGACGTGGTGTTCATCACCTCGTCCTATGGCTTGGGCGAAACCGTGGTGCAGGGCGCGGTCAATCCCGACGAGTTCTACGTCTTCAAGCCGACGCTGGCCCAGGGCCACTATCCGATCGTGGGCCGCCGCATCGGCTCCAAGCTGATCAAGATGGAGTTCGACCCCGAGCGCCCCGAAGGCCGCGCCGTGCGCACGGTCGACGTGCCGGTGTCCGAGCGCAACCGCTACTCGCTGACCGACGACGAGGTCAACGAACTGGCCCGCTACGCCGTCATCATCGAGAAGCACTACCAGCGCCCGATGGACATCGAGTGGGGCCGTGACGGCATCGACGGCAAGATCTACATCCTGCAGGCGCGCCCGGAAACGGTGAAGTCGCAGCAGGGCGTCAACGACGTGCAGCAGCGCTATCGCCTGAAGGCCACCGGCCAGGTCCTGATCACCGGCCGCGCGATCGGCCAGAAGATCGGCGCGGGTCCGGTGCGCGTGGTCGGCGACATCTCCGACATGGACAAGGTCCAGCCGGGCGACGTGCTGGTCACCGACATGACGGATCCCAACTGGGAACCCGTGATGAAGCGCGCCTCCGCCATCGTCACCAACCGCGGCGGCCGCACCTGCCACGCGGCGATCATCGCGCGCGAGCTGGGCATTCCGGCGGTCGTGGGCTGCGGCAACGCGACCGACCTGCTGAAGGAAGGCCAGGCCGTGACCGTGTCTTGCGCCGAGGGCGACGAAGGCCGCATCTATGACGGCCTGATCGAAACCGAAGTGGAAGAAGTGCGCCGCGGCGACATGCCCCCCATCGATCTGAAGATCATGATGAACGTGGGCAACCCGCAACTGGCCTTCGACTTCGCCCAGATCCCGAACGGCGGCGTGGGCCTGGCGCGCCTGGAATTCATCATCAATAACAACATCGGCATCCACCCCAAGGCGGTGCTTGACTACCCGAACGTCGACGGCGAACTGAAGAAGGCCGTGGAATCGGCCGCCCGCGGCCATGCCAGCCCGCGCGCCTTCTTCGTCGAGAAGATGGCCGAAGGCGTGGCGACCATCGCGGCCGCTTTCTACCCCAAGCCCGTCATCGTGCGCATGTCGGACTTCAAGTCCAACGAGTACCGCAAGCTGGTCGGCGGTTCGCGCTACGAGCCCGAGGAAGAGAACCCCATGCTGGGCTTCCGCGGCGCGTCGCGCTACATCGCCGAGGACTTCGCCGAGTGCTTCCGCATGGAATGCGAAGCGCTGAAGAAGGTGCGCGATGAAATGGGCCTGACCAACGTCGAAATCATGGTGCCTTTCGTGCGCACCCTGGGCCAGGCGTCCAAGGTGGTGGACCTGCTCGCCAAGCACGGCCTGGCGCGCGGCGAGAACGGCCTGAAGCTCATTATGATGTGCGAAGTGCCGTCCAACGCCATCCTGGCCGACGAGTTCCTGCAGTACTTCGACGGCTTCTCGATCGGCTCGAACGACATGACCCAGCTGACGCTGGGCCTGGACCGCGATTCCGGCATGGAGTTGCTGGCTGCCGACTTCGACGAACGCGACGAGGCCGTGAAATTCATGCTGCGCCGCGCGATCAAGGCTTGCCTGGCCGCCAACAAGTACGTGGGCATCTGCGGCCAAGGCCCCAGCGACCACCCGGACTTCGCGCAATGGCTGAAGGACGAGGGCATCCTGTCGATGTCGCTCAACCCGGATACCGTTGTCGATACCTGGCAGCGCCTCGCCAAGAACTGATCGGCTTGCTGATGTGAAAACCCCGCGTTCGAGAGGACGCGGGGTTTTTTTATTCGGGTTTTTGCTGGCTCATATGGGGCTTGGCAAGCCCGAGTCCGGGTAGGACAATCTTTGCCATTACCGGCTTGCGCAGTCCGCCGGATCCGTAAATGCTGAATTTGGCCGTGGCAATGCCACGAAAAGGGGAAAGCATGAAAACGGCATCTGTAGTTGCTGCGCTTTGCCTGGGAGCGTCGCTGCTGGGGGACTCTGCCTTGGCAGCCGATGTTTCAGGGGGCGCGACCATCGTGCCCATTGCTGGCGGCCTGCCGACGGGATCTTTCGATATCAAGACCGATGCGGCGTCAATCTTCCTGGAGCGTGCCGTCCTGTTCAAGGAAAACGGATGGTTCACCAAGGACAAAGAGGTGGCCATTACGGCGAAGATGAGCATAAATTCCAGGAAACGGAATAGTTCATCCACGACGCTGACCATTAGCCGCGTCTACAAATTCGACGTTAAGACCTATGACGATGGACGGGTCGAAATCCCGATCAAGAGTCTCCCTCTGTTGGATACTTTCAACTTGAGCGGGGAAGATTATCTGGTGACCAGTATCGTGATGGATCTCTTTCTCAGCAAGAAAAAGGAAAAGACCGATTTCACCAAGACGCTGGAAACCGTTATTGAGGTCAGCAAGAGAATCCCCATTCCTGTCAATCCGTACGCGGAGTACGCATCTGTCTTCGGCGATTCATTCAGTCAAGTCGTCGAGCGCGCAATTCAGGAGGGAGCGGATACGGTGCCGTTCGCGAGTTTCGGGTTGCGCTTTCTGCAGGGAAGCACATCCGCTGCCTATACTGAAAAGCCGGGTATTCATGCCATCGTGATTGCGGGCAAGGCGCAGGAGCCGGGGGTGCTGCCGCTGGAAAAACTCGACGGCAAGAGCCTGGCTTACGACGAGATCGCCGGATTGTCCTACGCAGGAAATCGGGTCAAGAACAATCACATCATCGTCAGGGTCACGGCCAGCACCGACCCCTGGAAATCCCTGGCGTCTTCCAAAGACACATTGGAACGGCTGTATGCCGAAGGCAAAGGCGCGCTCGATTTTTCGAAAGCGCAGGGCATATCGGCACCGAACCTGGCGGCGATCATCAAGCGCCAGGACGCGTCGGACACTTTCATACTGTCCTCGGCCGAGACGGCGCAGTTTGAATCCGCGATCAAGGAATTCAACAACATTCGTGCATCTTCGGTGTTTCAGTTTTGACGACTGTCGCCAAGGATGCCGAGGGCGCTGGCAGGCTTCATGCCGCCAGCGCTTCGCGCGCAATCAGTTCGCGCTTGCGGTCTATGCCCCAGCGGTAGCCGGCCAGCGAGCCGTCGGTGCGGACCACGCGGTGGCAGGGAATGGCCAGCGCGATGTTGTTGGTGGCGCAGGCGCGCGCCACGGCGCGCACGGCGCGCGGCGAGCCTATGCGTTCGGCGATGTCGGTGTAGGTGGCGGTCTCGCCCACGGGGATCTCGCGCAGCGCTTGCCACACTTGCCGCTGGAAGGCCGTGCCACGCACGTCCAGCGGCAGGTCCAGGCCGCGCGAGGGGTCTTCGACGAAGCCGACCACGGCCGCGACCCAGCCTTCGAATTGCGCGTCGGCGCCGATCAGGCGGGCGGCCTTGAAGCGGTCCTGCAGGTTGCGCACCAGTTGCTCGGGATCTTCATGCAGGGCGATCTCGCAGATGCCGGTGTCGCTGGCCGCCACCAGCAGCGCGCCCAGCGAGCATTGCGCCACCGCGAAGCGGATTTCCACGCCCTGGCCGTTCTTGCGGAAGGCGGTGGGCGTCATGCCCAGGATGGCGGGGGCGGCTTCGTAGAAGCGGCCGCTGGAATTGAAGCCCGCGTCATACATGGCGTCCGTGACGCTGGCGCTTTGCTTGAGCTGCTGCCGGGTACGGCCGGCGCGCAGGGCGTCGGCGTAGGCCTTGGGGGTGATGCCGGTGGCCGCCTTGAAGACGCGGTGGAAATGGAAGCGGCTCATGCCGGCCTGCTCGGCCAACGTGGACAGATCCGGCGGCTGCTCGGCTTCCAGGGCGCGGCAGGCGCGTTCGATGGCGGCGGCGTGCTGTTTGCTCAGGGCGGCGGCTTGGTTCATGGAAAAGCTCCTGTTGCGCGTGGATTTGCGCGCTTGGACTTATCGTCTCAAAAGCCTGCCGCCGCCGCACTCCGTATATTGCGCGGCGGCCGCGCGGGGCGGCTACGCGGGCGCGTAGGCGTCGAGGAAGCGCCGCAACAGGCCGCCGGCCACGGGAGTGGCGCGGACATTGGCGGACAGCCCCGGGACGTCCAGGTTTTCAGCCGCGTAGCGGCGGCCGAAGCGTTCCAGGTGGGCGCGGATGAAGTCGGGACCGAATTCGGGATGGAACTGGGTCGAGAACACGTTGCGGCCGATGCGGATCATCTGGTGCTCGTCCAGGTCCGAGCGCGCCAGTACGGCGGCGCCGGGGGGCGGTTGCAGCACGGTCTGCGCGTGCAGCATCTGGGCGGGAAAGGTGGGCGGCAGTCCCGCCAGCAGCTTGTCGCCGGCGGCGGGCGGCAGCAGTTCGACCGTCTGGGTGCCGACCTCGCGTCCGGCGGGGTTGTAGCCGACCTTGCCGCCCAGCGCGTAGGCCAGGAGCTGGTGGCCGTAGCACACGCCGAACATGGGCAGGCCGGCCGCGGCGGCTTCGCGCAGCCAGGCGGCGGTGTCCTCGCTCCAGGGTTCCTTGTCGGTCACCATGGCGGGCGAGCCCGTGATCAGGGCGGCGCGATAGCGGGCGGGGGCCTGCGGCCGCTTGCCTTCGTGCACGGGCACGATTTCCATGGCCTCGGCGCTCAGGCCGGCGGCCTGCGCGAGTTGTTCGGCATAGCCGCCGAACTGGCTTTTGAGCGTATCGTCCGGATCGCCGGTGTGCAGGATCAGGACGGGTAGAGCGGAGGGTATTGCAGCGGTCATTGGAGGCTTGTGCGTAAAGGATGCGGGCGCCGGGTTCCACAGGGATTTCCACCGCCAGCGCACATCATAATCCAGCGCTCCGGTCCGCGACTCAAGCGCCTTTCCCGTTCCGTCCCGGAAATACGTACAATTCCGCTCACATACTCATCCTTTCGGGCGAACAAAGACTATGTGGATCTGGCTGGGACTGGCCGCGCTGGCCCTGATCGGGGAACTGGCGACGGGGACTTTCTATCTGCTGCTGGTGGCCCTGGGCCTGGCGGCAGGCGGCGTGGCCGCATGGTTGGGCGCGGGCCTGGAGTGGCAACTGGTGGGCTGCGGCATCGTGCTGCTGCTGGGCCTGCTGGTCCTGCGCAAGACGCGCGTGCTGAAAAAGCGCGAGGTCGATTCCGCCCGCAATGCCGATGTGAACCTGGACATCGGCCAGACCGTGTCGGTCGAGGCCTGGTCCGACCAGGGCACCGCGCGCGTCTGGTACCGCGGCGCGCACTGGCAGGCGGAGCTGGCCCAGGGCCAGGCGCCGGTGGCTGGCGAACAAACCATCATCGAAATGCGCGGCTCGATTCTGGTGCTGGCCCCCAGGGGCACGCCGGGTTCGGCCTGATCAGCGCCGACCCGCCGCGGGCGGGGCCGGCAGCGGGCGTCCGTGTTTTCGGGCTATTCCCGCGAGTGTATTTACCAGAAGGAGAGGCTCCGAATCATGATGATCGATACATCCACCATCGTCCTGCTTGTCATCGTCGCGTTGGCGATACTGATAGTCATCAAGGCCATCGCCATCGTGCCCCAGCAGCACGCCTGGGTGGTCGAGCGCCTGGGCAAGTTCGACCGGGTCTTGTCGCCCGGCGCGGGCTTTGTCATCCCGTTCATCGAGCGCGTGTCGTACAAGCATTCGCTCAAGGAAATTCCGCTGGACGTGCCCAGCCAGGTCTGCATCACGCGTGACAACACGCAGCTGCAGGTCGACGGCGTGCTGTACTTCCAGGTGACCGACCCGATGCGCGCCTCCTACGGTTCGTCGAACTACATCTCGGCCATCACGCAGCTGGCGCAGACGACCCTGCGTTCGGTCATCGGCAAGATGGAGCTGGACCGCACCTTCGAAGAGCGCGATTCCATCAACAGCAACATCGTCGCTTCGCTGGACGAGGCGGCGCTGAACTGGGGCGTGAAGGTGCTGCGCTACGAGATCAAGGACTTGACCCCGCCCAACGAGATCTTGCGTTCGATGCAGGCCCAGATCACCGCCGAGCGTGAAAAACGCGCCCTGATCGCGGCCTCCGAAGGCCGCCGCCAGGAGCAGATCAACATCGCCACCGGCGAGCGCGAAGCCGCGATTGCCCGTTCCGAAGGCGAAAAGCAGGCGCAGATCAACCAGGCGCAGGGCGAGGCCGCTGCGGTGTTGGCGATTGCCGAGGCCACCGCCAAGGCCATCACCCAGGTGGCCGACGCCGTGCGCCAGCCCGGCGGCATGGAAGCCGTGAACCTGAAGGTCGCCGAGCGCTACGTCGAGGCGTTCGGCAACGTCGCCAAGGAAGGCAACACGCTGATTCTGCCGGCGAACCTGGCGGATGTGGGCGGCATGATTGCTTCCGCCATGACCATCGTGAAGTCCACCCGCAACAGCTGATAACCGCGTCTGGCGGCGCCTGGCGATGATCGCTCCCGTGAACTTGCTTTTGATAGCGGCATTGGCGGGAGTGCTTGCGCTGTGCGTGCTGGGGTCCCTGGCCCGCAGCGGCATGGCGGGCATCAAGGAGGCGATACGCGCCAACCTGCTGACGCTGGCAGCGTTCGGGCTCTATGCCTTCCAGGTCACCGAGGCGCCGTTGTGGGTGTCGGTGATCGCCAGCAATACCGCCGTGGTCCTGGCGCTATGCGCGTACTACACGGGATTGCGCCGGCTGGTGGGCCTTACCGTGCCCAGGCGCCTCATGGCGCTGGCTTCCAGCGCAACGTTGCTGGTGCTGGCGTTCTACACCTACATCGAACCCGAGGTCGGACCTCGCATGGTGGTCATGTCCGGGCTGATGTTCGGGTTCATGGCGGCCATCGCCATGACGGTCAAGCGCGGCATGCCGATGAACCGGTCCCGCTACAGCTACCATTTCGTGCGCGTGGTGGCGCTGGTGTCCGCGGCGGTGTGCGCGGCGCGCGCCGCCGTCTACCTGTTCGATATCGCGACGGCGCAGGCCCTGCTGCAGCCCACGGCGTGGAACATCGCGTTCATGACGCTGGGCGTGCTGACGATGCCATGCCTGACCCTGGGCACCATCATGATCATCCACGACCGGATGCTGGCGGACCGCGAACAGGAGGCCAGCACGGATTTCCTGACGGGCCTGATGTCGCGCAAGGCGTGGTGGCTGCAGGCCGAGCGCTATTGCGCCCAGGCCTTGCGCACGCGGCGGCCGCTGACGCTGCTGTTGCTGGACATCGACTATTTCAAACGCATCAATGATACTCACGGCCATGCGGCCGGCGACGCGGTGCTGCGGCATTTCGGCCTGCTGGCCACCGCCACGCTGCGCACCGGCGACCACGTCGGGCGGGTCGGCGGCGAGGAATTCGCGGTGCTGTTTCCCGACATGCGCAGCGATGCGGTGATGGACGTGGCGGAGCGCCTGCTGGATTCGGTGCGGCGCACGCCCTGTGCGCACGGTGGCAGCACTATTTCCTATACCTTCAGCGCCGGCGTGGCGGACTGGATGCCCGGGGAGAGCCTGCAGGCATTTTTCGAACGTGCCGACCGCAAGCTGTATGCGGCCAAGGCTGCAGGGCGCAACCGCATCACGGGCCCGGGGCAGGAGGCTGAGCGCCAGCCGTTGCCCGAGGCCGCCTGAATCAATCGTCCTTGCTCTTGCGCGGGGCGCGGGTGTCGTGCTTCATGATGCGTTCCTTTTCGCGCTGCCAGTCTTTTTCGCGCGCGGTGTCGCGCTTGTCGAACATCTTCTTGCCGCGGCCCAGCGCGAAGTCCAGCTTGATGCGCCCGTTCTTGTAATGCAGGTTGAGCGGCACCAGCGTGTAGCCGCGCTGCTCGACCTTGCCGATGAGCTTGCTGATTTCCTCGGCCTTGAGCAGCAGCTTGCGCGTGCGCATGGCATCGGGGTGGATATGGGTGGAGGCCGTGGGCAGGGGGCTGACGTGCATGCCCAGCAGGTACAGCTCGCCGTCGCGCACGATGACGTAGCTTTCCTTGAGCTGCACGCGGCCATCGCGGATCGCCTTGACTTCCCAGCCTTGCAGCACCAGGCCGGCCTCGTAGCGGTCTTCGATGAAATAGTCGTGCGTGGCCTTGCGATTGTCGATAATGCTCATAAAGCCCTTGTGCCTGGGTGCCGCAGCCTGCCGCGAGGCGTGTTCTGGCCCCAGGTCGTGTTGTGCCGGTAAAATCGTGCCATTCTAGCCATTTGCGATAGTCGATGCACAAAGTACAACGATCCGTCCTGGTGCCTTACAGCGCCGCCCAGATGTTCGATCTGGTCGCCGACGTGGAGAAGTACCCCGAGTTCATGCCCTGGTGCGGCGGCGCCGAGGTGCAGACCCGCGACGAGCACGGCATGCAGGCCTCCATCCTGATCAGCTTCGCGGGCATGAAGCAGCGCTTCACCACGCGCAACACCCATGTCTATCCCGACCGGATCGACCTGGAGCTGGTCGATGGCCCGTTCTCCAGCCTGGTGGGACACTGGGAGTTCCAGCCCCTGGCCGAAGACGCCTGCAAGGTCCTGTTCACCATGGAGTACGCGTTTTCCAACCGGGCGTTGGAAATGGTGGTGGGGCCGGTCTTCAACCGCATCGCCACCAGCTTCATCGATTCCTTCACCAAGCGCGCGCAGGCCAAGTATGGCGAATGAGCCGTCCGTGGCGCAGATCGGCGTCAGCGTCTGTTATGCCTTGCCGGGCCACGTCTGGCTGCGTGAATTGCGCCTACCCGATGGCGCCACCGTGGCCGATGCGCTGGCGGCCAGCGGCTTCGCCCAGGCCTTTCCGGTGGTGCAGCCCTGGACCCGGGGCGTGGGCATTTTCGGCCACGCCACCGAGCCGCAGGCCAGGCTGGCCGACGGCGACCGCGTGGAAATCTACCGCGGCCTGAGTTTCGATCCCAAGGAATCGCGCCGCCGCCGCGCCGAACACCGCCGCGCCAAGACGGCGAAGAACGGCAGGGTCCGCCCGGCCGGGCTGCTGTAGGGCAGCGCTCCGAGGGGCGGCGTGCCGCCCCGCACAATGTCGCAAATAGGACAAATTCTGCTGCCGCTTCCGGCGTAACATAAACATCGTCACGCATTTACGTTTACGTCAACGTCATGTCAAAATCGACGGGCTGGCGTTCACGAGACGGCAGCAACGCCAACAGACAATACTCAGTACAACAGGAGACAGGCTGTGGACTTGGAACTGACCGACGAGCAACGCGCTTTTGCGCAGGCGGCGCGCGACTACGCCGAGGGCGAACTGGCGCCCAACGCGGCGCGCTGGGACGCCGAGGGCATCTTCCCGCGTGAAGCCTTCGCGCGGGCGGGCGAGATGGGCTTTTGCGCCATCTACGCCAGCGAGGACATCGGCGGCCTGGGGCTGCCGCGCCTGGACGCCACCCTGGTGTTCGAGGAAATGGCGGCGGTGGACCCGTCGACCACGGCCTTCCTCACGATCCACAACATGGCTACCTGGATGGTCGGCAACTGGGGCCAGCCCGCGCTGCGCGAGGCTTGGGGACCCTTGCTGGCCAGCGGCCAGAAGCTGGCCTCCTACTGCCTGACCGAGCCGGGCGCGGGTTCGGACGCCGCGTCCCTGTCGACCCGGGCGCAGCGCCAGGGCGATGACTACATCCTCAACGGCGCCAAGGCCTTCATTTCTGGCGGCGGCGACACCGACCTGCTGGTGGTCATGGCGCGCACCGGCGGCGAGGGCGCGGGCGGCATCAGCGCGTTCGCCGTTCCGGCCGACAGCGAGGGCATAGGCTACGGGCGCAAGGAAGAGAAGATGGGCTGGAACAGCCAGTCCACCCGTCCCATCACCTTTGAAAACGTGCGCGTGCCGGCGGCCAACATGCTGGGCCAGGAAGGCGAGGGCTTCAAGATCGCCATGAAGGGCCTGGACGGTGGCCGCATCAATATCGCCACCTGCTCGGTGGGCGCGGCGCAGGGCGCGCTGGACGCCGCCCGGCGCTACATGGACGAGCGGCGCCAGTTCAACCGCCGCCTGGCCGAGTTCCAGGCCCTGCAGTTCAAGCTGGCCGACATGGCGACGCACCTGGTGGCGGCGCGCCAGATGGTGCGCCTGGCGGCCTGCAAGCTGGACGCCGGGGCGCCCGACGCGGCGACCTACTGCGCCATGGCCAAGCGCTTCGCCACCGACATGGGTTTCCAGATCTGCCTGGATGCGCAACAAATCCACGGTGGCTACGGATACCTGCGGGACTATCCCTTGGAGCGTCTGGTGCGCGATACTCGCGTTCATCAGATTCTGGAAGGGACCAACGAGATCATGCGCGTGATCATCGCCCGCCAATTGTTGGAAAAAGGAGCCGACATAAGATGAATGCACCGGTGCTGTTCGAAGAAAAAACCGCTGCCAATGGAGTACGGTTCGGGATCGCGACGCTGAATTCGCCGCAGACCCTGAACGGCCTGTCGCTGGAAATGGTGGACCTACTGGCCGAGCGGCTGGATGCCTGGGCACGCGATCCCGGCGTGGCCCTGGTGGTGCTGCAGGGCGCGGGCGAAAAGGCCTTCTGCGCGGGCGGCGACCTGCACGGCCTGTACCGCAGCATGACTGAAAACGCCGGCAAGCCGGGCTGGAACAACGCCTACGCGCGCCGCTTCTTCGAGCACGAGTACCGCCTGGACTACCGCATCCACACCTATCCCAAGCCGGTGCTGTGCTGGGGCCATGGCATCGTCATGGGCGGGGGCATCGGCCTGATGATGGGCGCCAGCCACCGCGTGGTCAGCGAAGCCTCCCGGCTGGCGATGCCGGAGGTCACCATCGGCCTGTTCCCGGACGTGGGCGGCAGCTGGCTGCTGAACCGCATGTCGGGCCGCCTCGGCCTGTTCCTGGCGCTGACCGGCGCGCAGTTGGGCACGTCGGACGCGATTTTCGCCGGTCTGGCGGACTTCCGCCTGGACCACGCGGATTGGCCCAAGCTGCTGGCCTCGCTCGAGGAGCAGCCCTGGGCTGGCCAGGGGGCGGACGCGGCGGAGGACGCCATTCCCCCGCGCGCGATCAACGACGGCCTGCTGCGCCGCGCCCTGACGGCGCTGGAACCCAAGACGCCGCTGGCGCCGGGCAGCCTGCGTCATCACTCGTTCCTGATCAACAGTCTGTGCAACGGCAACCGCCTGGACGACATCTACGAAGAACTGGCCGCGCTGAAGGACCACGAGGATCCGTGGCTGGCGCGCGCGGCGCAGACCATGCTGGCCGGCTCGCCCGGATCGGTGCGCCTGTCGTTCGCGCTGCAGCAGCGGCTGCGCCTGCGTTCGCTGGACGACGTGTTCCGTGCCGAATACATCGCGGCGCTGGCCTGCACCGGCCATGGCGACTTCGCCGAAGGCATCCGCGCCTTGCTGATCGACAAGGACAAGAAGCCGCGCTGGAATCCCGCCGTGATCGACATGGCGACCGACGCCTGGGTGCAGAAATTCTTTGACGAGCCCTGGCCCGAGGGCGAACCCCATCCGCTGGCGGACCTGGGACAGGAAGGGCGCTAGGGCCCGCGGCGGCGGATCCGCCGCCGCCCGCCGGCACGGCAACGCAGTACACGATGGTTTCACACCTATAGCAATAGCAACAGGAGACAAGACATCATGAGCAGCATCGCGTTTATCGGTTTGGGCAATATGGGCGCGCCCATGGCATTGAATCTGGTCAAGGCCGGCCATAGTGTGACGGTCTTCGACCTGATGCCGGCGGCCGTGAAGATCCTGACGGACGCCGGCGCCAAGGCCGCCGCGTCCGCTTCGGAAGCGGTCAAGGGCGCCGAGGTGGTGGTCTCGATGCTGCCGGCCAGCAAGCACGTCGAAGGGCTGTACCTGGGCGAGGACCTGCTGGGCAAGATCCCTTCGAGCGCGCTGGTCATCGAGTGCAGCACCATCGCGCCGGACTCGGCGCGCAAGGTCGCGCAGGCAGCCGAGGTACGCGGCATCGCCATGATCGACGCCCCGGTTTCCGGCGGCACCGGTGGCGCGGCCGCGGGCACGCTGACCTTCATCGTCGGCGGCCAGGCCGCGGCGCTGGAGCGCGCCCGTCCCGTCCTCGAAAAGATGGGCAAGAACATTTTCCACGCCGGTCCGGCCGGCGCCGGCCAGGTGGCCAAGATCTGCAACAACATGCTGTTGGGCATCCTGATGGCAGGCACCTCCGAAGCGCTGGCGCTGGGCGTGGCCAACGGCCTGGATCCCAAGGTGCTGTCGGACATCATCGCCAAGAGCTCCGGCCGCAACTGGGCCACGGAACTCTACAACCCCTGGCCCGGCGTGATGGAGCATGCGCCGGCCTCCAAGGGCTATGCGGGCGGTTTTGGCGTGGACCTGATGCTGAAGGACCTGGGCCTGGCGGCCGAGGCCGCCTTGTCGGCGCGGGCCTCGATCCCGCTGGGCGAACTGGCGCGCAATCTGTATTCGCTGCACAGTTCCGGCGGTTCGGGCAAGCTGGACTTCTCCAGCATCGTCAACCTGGTCAAGCGCGAGCAGGACTGACATGGCGCCATCGCAAGCGCAGCTGGACCCGGCCGCGCGGGTCCAGGAGAGCTTCGCCCGGCAGAGCATCATGACCTTGCTGGGCGCGGCGCTGGACGTGGTCGAGCCGGGCAGGGTGGACATCGTGCTGCCTTACCGCGCCGACCTGTGCCAGCAGAACGGCTTTCTGCATGCGGGCATTTCCACGACCATCGCCGACAGCGCCGGCGGCTATGCCGCCTATACGCTGTTCGCGCCGGGCGAGGACGTGCTGACCTCGGAGTTCAAGATGAACTTCCTGGCGCCCGCCAAGGGTAGCCGCTACGTCGCCAGCGGCCGCGTGGTCAAGCCTGGCAAGCGCCTGTCGGTCTGCCAGGTCGAGGTGCATGCCTACGACGGCGAGCAGGCCACGCTTTGCGTGATAGGCTTGCTCACCGCGGTGCGCGTGACGCCGCGTTGAATTCCGCGCGCTGCGGGTCCTGCCTGGTCGGCGGATCCGCGGCGCGTTCATCGCGCGGTGCATGGGTTTCTGGCAATGCCTCCAAAAGAACATCATCGGATTTTCCGCAGCAACTGGCTGCGCGCGGCCGTGCTGGGCGCAAACGACGGCATCGTGTCCACCGCCAGCCTGATTACCGGCGTGGCGGCGGCCCAGGCCACGCATGACGCCATCCTGACTTCGGGCGTGGCCGGGCTGGTGGCCGGGGCGCTGTCGATGGCGGCGGGCGAGTACGTGTCGGTGCGGTCGCAGGCCGATACCGAGGCCGCGGACCTGCGCCTGGAGCAGCGCTCACTCAAGCGCAATTCCAGCGAAGAACTGGCCGAACTCATCGACATCTACGTGGCGCGCGGCCTGACCCGCGAGCTGGCCGAACAGGTGGCGCGGCAATTGACCAGCCACGATGCGCTGGATGCGCATGCCCGAGACGAGCTGGGCATATCAATGCATAACCGCGCCCGTCCGGTGCAGGCCGCCGTGGCGTCGGCGGCATCGTTCGCCGGCGGCGCGGCGCTGCCGCTGGCCGTGGCGGCGACGGCGCCCATGCCGCAATTGATCGTCTGGGTCATTGGCGCGTCGGTCGCCTGTCTGGCCGGCCTGGGCGCCCTGGCGGCGGGCGCGGGCGGCGCGCCCAAGGGACCGGCCGCGTTGCGGGTGACGATCCTGGGCGGTCTGGCGATGGCGGCGACGGCGGGCGTGGGCGCGCTGTTCGGCGTGGCGGTCTAGTACCAGCCAGCGCGAGCGCGCGCCGGCAGGGGCGCGCCGCGACGGCTTGGGAACCGCGCCAGCGCGGCCTCGCGGACCGTGGGCTTACGGCGTGATGGAATAGGGCAGCGGAACCGCCCCAATGCGCGGACCGTCCGCGGCGCCCAGGCGCAGGTCGCCTTCGGGCAGCGCCGCCAGCGTGGTTTCGAACAGCACCGATACAAGGCCGTGTTCGCCGGCCGCGTCCACGACGCGTCCGATGGGCTCGCCGGGCTGCGTGGCGTCATAGACGTCCACGCCGGCCAGCGCCTGATCCTGGACGGCAGTATCCGCGATGGTGCCGTAAGCCATGCGCCGCTTGACCGTGCCGCGATAGTGGCTGCGCGCCACCACTTCCTGGCCCGGATAACAGCCCTTGGTGAAGCTGACGCCCTGGATCAGGTCCAGGTTGACCGTTTGCGGGATGAATATGTCCTGCGTGGCCGCTGTGATCCACGGGATGCCCGCGGCCAGGTCGGCGGTATGCCATTGCGCGGCTGGCGCCAGGCCGAGCGCGCCGGCCAGTGCGGCCGACTGGGCCAATTGTTCGTCGGAGGCGATCCACCACCAGCGCAGGCGCGCATCGGCGGACGGCGCGGCGATCCAGGTGCCGGACGGCAGATCGACGCGTTGCCAGGGCGCACGCGGCAGCGCGCCGGCCGCGGCTTCCAGCGCGGCGGCTTCGGCGGCCGAGGCCGTCACGCCCGCCACATGCAGCGGCGTGGCGGCGAGCTTGGCCTTGGCGCGCAGCACGAACATCGACAGACGCTTGAGCAGCGCCTGGGACAAGTCCTGGCGCACCAGGCCGTAGAGTTGGGGCGCATCGTCCGCGCCGCCGGGGGCGCCGCGCCACATCACCAGGGTGGCCAGCAGGCGGCCCTTGGCGGTGCAGTAGCCGGCCAGGCGGGCGGCGTCCTGGGGCAGCCCGGTGACGTCCTGCGTGAGCTGGCCGTGCAGGAAAGTGAGCGCGTCCGCGCCGGTAGCCGCGAAGATCAGGAAATCGTCCAGCGGCGCGACTTGCGCGCAACCTTCCGCGCGGGCGGGAATCGAAGAATGGAAAGCGTGCATGGAGGCGGTGTTATCGCGTCATCAAAGTGCTGATGATAGCCGTGTTCCCCTCCGGGCTGGGCCATGTCCCCGCCGCGCGCAGGGGCGCGCACGACGTTCTGCCCCTCTTTAGCCGCGACAGGTCCGCGCGATCAATTAAACTTCCGACACTTATGAAGAAGCGACTCTTTTTTTTCGTCCTGTGGTTCTCCCTGTTGATCGCGCTGGCTGCCGCCGCAGCCGTGGGCGGCGCCTGGTATTGGGCGCACAAGCCCATGCAGCTGAAAGCCGACAGGATAGATTTCGTGGTGGATCCGGGCAGCAGCCCGCGCACGGTCGCGCGGGCGCTGAACGAGGCCGGCGTGCCGGTCTGGGAACCCGGTTTCATCTGGATGGCGCGCCTGTCCGAACGCGACAAGCAGATGAAGGCCGGCGGCTACCAGGCCATCAATGGCGACTCGCCCTGGCAGCTGCTGGAACGCCTGGCGCGCGGCGACATGACGCAGCGGCAGATCACCTTCCTGGAGGGCTGGACCTACCGCCAGATCCGCCAGGCGCTGCGCGCGAATCCCGACGTCAAGCAGACGCTGGGCGAGACCACCGATGAAGAATTGATGGAACGCCTGGGTTCCGACATCAAGCAGCCGGAAGGGCTGTTCTTCCCGGATACCTACATTTTCACGCCGGGCAGCACCGATTACGACCTGTTGCGCCGCGCCTACCAGGAAGGCCAGCGCATCCTGCAGGACACCTGGGCCAAGCGCCAGCCGGACCTGCCGGTGACCACGCCCTACGAGGCCCTGGTGCTGGCTTCCATCGTGGAAAAGGAAACCGGCCACGGCCCGGACCGCCGCCGCGTGGCCGGCGTGTTCACCAACCGCCTCAAGATCGGCATGCTGCTACAGACCGATCCGACGGTGATCTACGGCATGGGCGACGGCTACCAGGGCCGCATCCGCAAGCGCGACCTGCAGACCGACACGCCCTGGAACACCTACACGCGGCCGGGCCTGCCGCCCACGCCGATCGCGGCGCCGGGCCGCGCGGCGCTGCTGGCGGCGGTGCAGCCCGAGACGCACAAGTTTCTCTTTTTCGTTTCCCGCGGCAACGGCACCAGCGAGTTCTCGGTCAATCTGAACGAGCACAACCGCAACGTTTCCCGCTATATCCTGGGCCAGGGCCAGAACGCCGCGCCCAGCCCGGCATCGGGCCGCGGCGCAGCCAATGGCAATCCGGCCAACGGCACGCCCGCAGCCGCGCCGAGCGCAAGCCCGGCGCCGACGCCGGAAGCCGCGCCCGAGCCGGACCAGGCACAAGCACAAGGACAAGACCAATGACCACGCGCGGACGCTTTATCACGCTGGAAGGCGTGGACGGCGCGGGCAAAAGCACGCATACCGTCTGGATCGCCGATTTCCTGCGCGCGCAGGGGCTGGACGTGGTATCCACCCGCGAACCCGGCGGCACGCCCCTGGGCGAGAAGTTGCGCGGCTTGCTGCTGACCGACCCCATGGGGCTGGACACCGAGACGCTGTTGATGTTCGCCGCCCGTTGCGAACACCTGCATCAAGTCATCGAACCGGCGCTGGCGCGCGGCGCGTGGGTGGTCTGCGACCGTTACACCGACGCCACCTACGCCTACCAGGGCGGCGGCCGCGGCCTGGGCGCCTCGCGCGTGGCCGCGCTGGAAGACTGGATGCAGGCCGGCCAGCCCGACCGCACCTGGCTGTTCGACGTGCCGCTGGAAGTCGCGCGCGCCCGGCTGGCCGACGCGCGCGAACCCGACCGCTTCGAGCGCGAGGGGGCGGCTTTCTTCGAACGCACCCGCGAGGCCTACCATGCGCGCGCCGCGACTGATCAGAAGCGCATCCGCATCGTCGATTCGACCCAATCCATCGCCCAGATCCGCGTGGAACTCGAGGCGGGGCTGCTGGAACTTCTAGGGCAGCAGGCATGAACGCGACCCGCGCCGCCAAAGAGGAGGACGCCACGGCGTCCAACGCGCCGCAATTCCTGCCCTGGCAGGCGGAGACGGCGCTCACCTGGCTGGGTAACCGCGACCGCTTCGCCCACGCCTGGCTGATTCACGGACTGGCCGGCATCGGCAAGCTGGACTTCGCGGTCGCCGCGGCAGCCAGCCTGCTGTGCGAGACCCCGGACAACGGCCTGGCCTGCGGCCATTGCGCCGCCTGTGCCTGGTTCGCCAGCGGCAACCATCCCGACCTGCGCCGCATCCGGCCCGAAGCCGTGGCCGTGGAGGAGGGGGCGGACGCCGCCGAACCGTCGGAAGACGCCGAGCCGGCCACGGGCACGGCCAAGCGCGCGCCGTCCAAGGAAATCCGCATAGACCAGATCCGCTCGCTGGAATCCTGGTTCAACACCGCCACGCACCGCGGCGGCTGGCGCGTGGCGTTGCTGTATCCGGCCCATGCGCTGAACGTGGTCTCGTCCAACGCCTTGCTCAAGGTGCTGGAAGAACCGCCGCCACACACGGTCTTCTTGTTGGTCGCGGACGCGCCGGACCGCCTGCTGCCCACCCTGGTGTCGCGTTGCCGCCGCCTGCCGCTGCCGGCGCCGGATTCCGACACCGCGCTGCAATGGCTGCGCGAACAGAGCGTGGAGCCGGCTCGCGAATGGCTGGCCGCCGCGGGCGGCGCGCCGCTGGCGGCGCTGCGGCTGGCGCAGTCGGGCGAAGCCGCTTGTCCGCCCTGGCTGACCCAACTGGTCGGACCGCTGTCCCAGGGGCAGTCGCCCGACGTGGGCACCTTGGCCGAGGCTCTGGAAAAGGTGGCGGCCACTGAGTGGATCGACGCCTTGCAGCGCCTGTACACCGACCTGATGCTGGCCAGCGCGGGCGCGCCCGCGCGCTATTTCCCGGCCCTGGGCGGCGCGGTCGCGAAGGTCGCCGCGCGCATGAACCCGGCCAAGGTGGCCGAAGCCGCGCGCTGGCTGACGCGCCAGCGCGCGCTGGCCACCCATCCCCTGAACGCCAAGCTCTTCGCCCACGCGACCTTGCAGCGCGTGGTGCTATCCTGCCTGGCGTAAGCCCTTGATCCGGCGGCGCTTCATCCGGCAACGGGTGCAGCGCCGCGGCACTTGTATCCAGACTCATCATGTACGTCGATTCCCACTGCCATTTGAACTTTCCGGAACTGGCCGCCGATCTGCCGGCCATTCTTGACCGGATGGCCGCCAACCAGGTCACCCACGCGCTGGTCGTCAGCGTCAACATGCCGGAATGGCCCGGCCTGATGTCCCTGGTCGAGCCGCAGGCCAATCTGTGGGCCTCGGTCGGCGTGCACCCCGATTACGAAGACACGCCCGACCCCACGCCCGAAGAGCTGGCGCGCCTGTCCGAGCATCCCAAGGTCGTGGCGATCGGCGAGACCGGGCTGGACTATTACCGCCTGTCCGAACCGCTGGACTGGCAGCGCGAGCGCTTTCGCCGCCACATCCGCGCCGCGCGCGACACGGGCCTGCCCCTGATCGTGCACACGCGCTCGTCCGCCGAGGACACCGTGCGCATGCTGCGCGAAGAGCGGGCGGCCGAGGTCGGCGGCGTGATGCATTGCTTTACCGAAAGCTGGGAAGTGGCACAGGCCGCGCTGGACCAGAACTTCTATATTTCGCTGTCCGGCATCGTGACCTTCAAGAATGCCCAGGTCGTGCATGAAGTGGCCGCCAAGGTACCGCTGGATCGTCTGTTGATCGAGACCGACTCGCCGTATCTGGCGCCGGTGCCGTATCGTGGCAAGCTGAACGACCCGTCCAAGGTGATCCACGTCGCGGAAAAGATTGCGGATCTCAGGGGCATACCGGTGGCCGATGTGGCCAAGGCATCTACGGATAATTTCTTCCGTCTTTTCAATAAGATAAAGAAATAATCTGATCTAATTTATTTAAAGTAATTTATAGGAAAACAATGGCCGCCCGCAACGCTTCCTTCCAGAACACCCTATTGTCGTGTTGCCGTGGAGCGCTGCTGGCGCTGGCCATCGGTGTGGCGGTTCCGGCCGCGGCGCAGGCGGCCAACCCCGGCGATTGGTGGGTCTATGTCGCCAACGACTATCCGGATGACATCAAGGAACTGCTGGCGCGCGGCGAAGATCCGAACGTGCGCTACAAGAACGGCCAACCGGCGCTGATGCGCGCGGTGGTCGACGGCGCCTGGAAGGTGTTCGACGTGATTGCCGCCGACAAGCGCACCGACGTCAACGCCGAGAACCCGGCAGGCGAGACGCCGTTGATGTACCTGGCCATTGCCGGCCAGACCGAGCGCGCCAAGAAGCTGATCGCCCGCGGCGCCCAGGTCAACCGCCTGGGCTGGACGCCGCTGCACTACGCGGCGTCGAAGGGGCAGCTGGAAATGGCGCGCCTGCTGCTGGCGCACCAGGCCATGGTCAACGCGCCCGCGCCCAATGGCGAAACGCCGCTGATGATGGCCGCGCTTTCCGGCCGCAAACCCATGGTGGACCTGCTGCTGAAGGCCGGGGCTGACGTCGGCTCGCGCGATACCAAGGGCCAGACCCCGGCCGATTGGGCCAGGACGGGCAAGTCCACGGCGGTGGCGGCCGAATTGGACAAGCTGATTGCGCAGCAGGAGGAGTCCCGCCGCAAGCTGCGCGCGTCGCGTCCAGCCGAGGAAGGCGTTGAGGCGGGAGCAGGGGCGGGCGCCGCAGCAACGGTGCCGGTGGCTCCGGACCAGGGCGCGCCAGCGGCACAGGCTCCGGTCGCCGAAAAGAAAGCCCCGGCCGCGTCGTCCGCGGTCCAGGGCGTTTCGGGCGTGAAGCTCAACAACTACGACGAGCCCGCCGCGCCCTGAGGCGCGGGCTTGCCCGAGGCCGGCCCGCAAGGGGCCGGCCCGATTCAGATCACGTAGTTCTTGTAGCGCTCGATGTAGTCGCGGGCGCTGCCGTTCAATTCGCGCACGCAGCGCTCGGCCTCGTCGGCGTCGCCGCGGACCATTGCGTCCAGCAGGGCGCGGTACTGCTTGATCCCCATCTCTGAACGGCCCGGCAACAGGGCCACGCGGCGCATCGACACGCGGGTGCGGTCGTAGATGCGCTCGATCATGTCGCTGAGTACCGGATTGCGCGCCAGTTCCTTGATATGGTTGCGGAACTGCTCGATCGTGGCCACGTGGGCCTCGATGTCGCCGCTCTTCAGGCTGTGCTCGAAGGGCTCTCCCAGCAGGGCCTGCATCGCTGCCCAATCGTCGGGCGTGGCATTGGCGATGGCCAGGCGCACGGCCAGGCCGTCCAGCGCCTCGCGCACCTGGTACAGCCGATAGGTCGTTTCCATGTCCACCAGGGCCACGACGGCGCCCTTGTTGGGCACCCGTTCCACCAGCGCGCGGTCTTCCAGCGTCGCCAGCACTTCGCGCGCCTTGGCGCGGGGGATGTCGTAGGCCTGCGCCAGGTCTTCCTCCGGCACGCGGGTGCCGGGCAGCAAGGCCTGCGACGCAATGCGTTCCCGCATATCCAGTATGACTTCGTGGGTGGAAGCCGCCTTGCGTGTTTCCTTGGCGGCGGCGTCAGCTGAGGCAGTCGCGCGTTTATTGGGCATGTAGGCACCTGGGTTGAATGGCGGGAAGCATAGCATTTTTTTGAACTCAAGATTGTGCACAATTTAGAGTGCGTAGTTGTAAATCAGCATTGACACAATAAAACGCACAAGAATATAGTGGCTGCACTTCGTCGCCGTACCTACGCATCCAAGGAGCCCAGGGCAATGAAAGACGCCGCGCAGTCCCCTCAACTTCCCGGTCCGCAGTGCCAGGCATACCTGGCCCGGCGCAACGCCGCCGTCGCCTTGGGCGTGGCCAATGGCCCCCCGGTATTCGCGGCCGCTGCCCGCGGCGCCACGCTGACCGACCTGGACGGACATGCCTACATTGACTTCGCCGGCGGCATCGGCACCCTGAACGTCGGCCATGCGCATCCCGAGGTGGTGGCCGCCGTCCAGGCGCAGGCCGCGCGTTATCTGCACACCTGCTTCAACATCGTCATGTATCCGGAATACATCGAGCTGGCCGAAGCGCTGGTCGATCTGGTGCCCGGATCCTGGCCCAAGAAGGCCATGCTGCAGACCACCGGCGCCGAGGCCGTGGAAAACGCCATCAAGGTGGCGCGCCGCGCCACCGGTAGGCAGGCGGTGGTGGCGTTCGAGAACGCCTTCCACGGCCGCACCTACATGGCGCTGTCGCTGACCGCCAAGGCGCCCGCGTACAAGACTGGCTTTGGCCCCTTCGCCTCCGAGGTCTACCGCGCGCCGTTTCCGGTGCGCTACCGCTCCGGGCTTACCGAAGCCGAATGTGCCGAGGCGGCCTTCAGTGAATTCCGCCGCCTGGTCGAAACCGAGATCAACGCGGAGCAGGTCGCCGCGGTGATCATCGAGCCGGTGCAGGGCGAGGGCGGCTTCCATGCCGCGCCGCCCGCCTTTCTGCAGGCGCTGCGCGCCTACTGCACCGAACACGGCATCGTGCTGATCGCCGACGAGATCCAGTCGGGCTTCTGCCGCACCGGGGAATGGTTCGCCACCCAGCATGCCGGCATCGAGGCCGACCTCTACACCCTGGCCAAGTCCATGGGCGGCGGCCTGCCGATAGCGGCGCTGGTGGGGCGCGCCGACCTGATGGACGCGCCCGCCGTGGGCGGCCTGGGCGGCACCTATGGCGGCAACCCGCTGGCCTGCGCCGCGGCGCTTGCCACCATCGCGGTGATGCGGCGCGAAGACTACGCGGCGCGCGCCCGCGGCCTTGGCGCCAGCGTGCGCGAACGCTTTACTGCCTGGGCCGGACAGTACGGCATCGTCGGCGACGTGCGCGGCCTCGGCGCGATGGTGGCCTTTGAAGTCGTGCGCGGCAACGGCGACGACAGTCCCGCCGGCGATCTGGCGGCCCACATCGTGCAGGCCGCCTACCAGGGCGGACTGGTGCTGGTGAAGGCGGGCTTTTACGGCAACGTGATCCGCTTCCTGGCGCCGCTCTCCATTACCGACGAGGAACTGGCCCGCGGCCTGGACATCCTTGGACGCGCGGTGGCGGACGCCCAGCGCATCGCCGACGCCCGCACGTCGCAAACGGCTTGAGGAGCGCACCATGCATACGCTGTTGAAACTGAAGAACGCGCGCAAGGTCGTCAGCCAGCTGGGGGCGGCGAAACCGGGCATGGAAGTGCTGGTGCTGTATGACCTGCACACCCACCACAACATCGAGCCCCTGGCGATCGCGGTGGACGAGGCGGGCGCCGGCCTGCACCTGCTGCAGATCGCGGGTTCCGCGCGCCACGGCCGGCAGTTGTCGCCGGTGGTGGCCCAGGCCATGCAGGGGGCCGACCTGGTCATCGCCCTGACGCGGGCCAACGCCGCGCATACCGATGCGCGCCAGCAGGCCACGCGCGCCGGGGTCGGCGTGATCGTACTGCCCGAATCCCATCTGCCCGATTTCTTCCTGGCCGAAGGCTGGGACTGCGACTTCGACGCGCTGCGTCCGCAGATCCAGGGCCTGGCCGACGCGCTGACCCGCGCCGACACGGCCCGCGTCACCAGCGAACTCGGCACCGACGTGACCATGAGCATCGCCGGCCGCCAGGGCCGCGCGCTGCACGGCTTTGCCAACACCACCGATATTTCGGCGGGTTATTGCCTGGAGTCCAGCCTGGCGCCGGTCGAAGGCACGGCCGAAGGCGTGATCGTGGTCAACGCCAGCATCCCTGGCGTCTCGCTGATCCGCGACGAGCCGGTGCGCATCCATATGGAGAAGGGCATGGCGGTGGCGATCGAGGGCGGGGCGGTGGCGCGGCAGTTCCGCGACCTGCTGGCCAGCTTCAACGACCCCCTGGTCTACAACCTGGGCGAACTGGGCGTGGGCATGAACCCGCGCTGCCAATTGGACGGCACCATGCTGTCCGATGAATCGGTCTACGGCTCGATCCAGCTGGCGCTGGGCACCAGCGCCTACATTGGCGGCACGGTCAAGGCTGCGGCGCACTACGACACCATCGTTACCGACGCGACGCTGGAACTGGACGGCAGGGTGGTGCTGCAAGGCACCGAACTGCGCCTGGAGGAAGCGGCATGAGCATAGACCTGAGCCGCGACGCCGACGGCGTGGCCACCGTGCTGATGAACCGCCCGGAAAAGCGCAACGCGTTCACGCTGGACATGTACCGGGAGTTCGGCCGGGTCATGCGCGAACTCGACGCCGACGACGCGGTGCGCTGCGTGGTGCTGCGCGGCGCCGGCGGCGCCTTCTGCGCCGGCAGCGACATCGGCGGCTTCGAGGAGGACCGCGATGGCGCGGCGCAGGCGGCCGAGTACGCGCTTTTCACCTTGTCCATGACCGACACGCTCAAGCATCTGCGCCATCCCACGGTGGCCTGCATCGAAGGCGTGTGCGTGGGCGGCGGGCTGGAACTGGCCGCCTTGTGCGACATCCGCATCGGCGGGCGCAACAGCCGCTACGGCATCCCGGTGAACCGCATCGGGCTGACCGTGGACCACCAGGAACTGGCCGACCTGATCCGCGTGGTCGGCGCCGCGCGGGTGCTGGAAATCCTGCTGGAAGGGAACATATTCGGCGCCGACGAAGCCATGTCCAAGGGCCTCTTGAGCCGCGTAGTGGACGACGAGCGCGTGGCCGAGCAGGCCTACGCCACCGCCCGCCGCATCGCCGCGGCCGCGCCCTTGGTCAACCGCTGGCACAAACGCTTCGTAGGCCAGCTGCGGGAAGGGCGCGCGTTAAGCGCGCAAGAGCGCAGCGAAGCCTATGAATGCTTCGGCACCGAGGACTACCGGCGCGGCCGCGCAGCCTTCGCCGCCAAGCGCATCCCCGAATTCATCGGCCGCTGAAGCGGCCACCGACCCGAGACGGACTGCATATGACGCAAGCTGCATCCCCCCTGGCAGGCATCAAGATCCTGGACCTTTCGCAGATCATGGCCGGGCCGTACTGCACCATGGTGCTGGCCGACCTGGGCGCCGAGGTCATCAAGGTCGAGAAGACAGGCACCGGCGACGACTCCCGCGAAATGGGCCCCTATGTGAACGGCGAGTCCACCTGTTTCGCCCAGATCAACCGCAACAAGCAGGGCGTGGCGCTGAACCTGAAGGATCCCGAGGCCCGCGAGGTGCTGTACGAGCTGGCGCGCTGGGCCGACGTGGTGGTGGAGAACTACCGCGTCGGCGTGACCAAGTCGCTGGGCGTGGACTACGAAACGCTGTCGCGCATCAATCCGCGCCTGGTGTATTGCTCGATCTCCGGCTATGGCCATACCGGCCCCTACGCGGGCAAGGGCGGCTTCGACCTGGTGGCTCAGGGCATGAGCGGCATCATGAGCATGACCGGCGAGCCCGGCGGGCGGCCCTTGAAGTCGGGCATCGCCATCTATGACGTGGGGGCGGGCCTGACGGCGGTCTATGCCATCCTGGCCGCCTGCATCCACCAGATGAAGACGGGCGAGGGCCAGCACATCGACATCGCGCTGGCCGAATGCGGATTGCCCTGGTTCGTCTGGGAAGCCGCCGCCTACTTCGCCGACGGCACGGTGCCGGAAGGCACCGGCAGCCGCCACCGCGTGTCGGCTCCGTACCAGGCCTTCGGCACGCGCCAGGGCTTCATCATGATAGGCGCCGCCAACCAGCGCACCTGGGAGCGCCTGTGCGCCGACGTGCTGGAGCGCCCCGAACTCATCACCGATCCGCGCTTCATCACCAACTCTGACCGGCTGGCCAATATCGCCGAACTGGAACCCTTGCTGGAAGCGGAATTCGCGCGCGCCGACGCGGCCGAATGGATAGCGCGCTGCGAGAAGGCCTCCGTGCCCTGCGGCCCGATCAACGACTTCGGCCAGGCCATGCAGGACCCGCATTACCTGGCGCGCGGCATGGTGCAGGAACTGGACCATCCCGCGCTGGGCAAGATGAAGACCATAGGCATCCCGACCAAGTTTTCCAGGACGCCTGGCGCCTTGCGCACGGCCGCGCCGCTGATGGGCCAGCACACGGACGAGGTGCTGCGCCGTTTCGGGGTGGCGGAGGACAGCATTGCAGGCATGCGCGCCCGAGGAGTCATCGCGTAACAGACCAACCGCAGCAGGCAGTATCGAAGTCGCATCCAAGCTACAAGGGGACGCCGGCGTCACGCACGCCGGCGGCTATTCGAAGTTGAACAAAGATGTTCACGCCGCAAGGAACCTTCATGACACAGCCCATCCATCTTTCCCGCCGCGGCTTCATCGCGGCCAGCGCCGCGCTGGCCGCTTGCGGCGCCGTTCCCTCCCTGGTCCGGGCGCAATCGGCCCAGCCGTTCCGGCTGGGGGCGCTCAATTCCATCACCGGCGTCGGCGGCCCCTATGGCCCGGCCATGCTGGAAGCCATCAAGATCGCCATCGACGAGGTCAACGCCGCCGGCGGCGCTGCCGGCCGCAAGATCCAGCTCTATGCCGAAGACGACCAGACCAAGCCCGACGCCGCCGTGCTGGCGGTGAAGAAGCTGATCGAGATCAACAAGGTCGAGGCGGTGGTCGGCATCTGGCCGTCGTCGGTGGGCCTGGCCGCCATGCCCATCACCAATGCCGCGGGCCTCATCACCATGAACACCTGCGGCGCGCCGGAAATGCTGACCGAGAACAAGCAGGGGCTGGCCTGGATGTTCCAGGCCTCCAACGCGGTGTTCGGCCGCGCTTTCGCCGAAGTGGCGCGGCAGCGCGGCTTCAAGCGGCCGGCGGTCATGGCCTTCAACAACTCCACCTTCGTAGGGCAGGCTAACTACTTCCGTGATGCCTGGCAGGAGAAGGGCGGCAAGGTCAGCGCCTTCACCATCTATGAACCCAACCAGACCACCTACCGCACCGAACTGACCAAGGTGCTGGCCTCCAAGCCCGACGTGATCTCGCTGAGCGCCTACCGGCCCGACGCCACCATCATCCTCAAGGAATGGTTCCAGACCGGCCAGGACTGCAAGTTCATCATGCCGGGCTGGACCGCCAACGAAGACCTGGTGAAGGCGCTGGGCAAGGAAGCCACCGAGGGGATCATCTCGATCTCCAACGTGGCCGCCCACGAGCACCAGGCCTACAAGACCTTCGCCGCCGAATTCCGCAAGCGCACCAAGCGCGAACCGGACATCTTTGCTTCGCAGTCCTATGACATGGTGATCACGCTGGCGCTCGCCATCGAGGCGGCCGGGCCGACCGCGGACGTGGCCGCCATCAACGGCAAGATCCGCGCCGTGACCGCGCAGGGCGGCGGCGAAAAGGTCAACGGTTTCGCGCAAGGCCAGGCGCTGCTGCGCGCCGGCAAGCCGGTGGACTACGACGGCGCGTCCTCGCGCCTGGACTTCGGCAAGCAGGGCGAGACCGTGCCGGACTTTGGCGTCTTCGACATCCGCGACGGCAAGCTGGTGCTGAATGAAGTCATCGCCGGCCAGGTCTGACGATAAAAACACTAGGGGAACACAAGTATGGATGGAATCACCGTCATCAACGCCGCGATCAACGGCGTTGTGATCGGGATGCTGCTGGCCTTGCCGGCACTGGCGATCACGCTGGTGTTTGGCATCGCCCGCTTTCCCAACGCCGCCAGCGGCGACTACATGACGTTGGGCGCCTACGCCGCCGTCTTCACCCAGGCGCTGGCCGGCGGCTCGATGCTGGCGGGCGGCCTGGCGGCCGTCGCCGGCACCACCCTGGTCAGCCTGTTTTTCTATGCCTGGGTATTCCGGCCGCTGGAGTCGCGCTCCAACGTGTCGCGCCTGATCGCGTCCATCGGCGTGGCCTTCGCGCTGCGCAGCACGATCACCTTCTTCGCCGGGCAGGATCAGTACACCTTCGACATGCCCTTGACGCGCGCCTGGAATTTCGGCGGCGTGCGCATCCTGCCCACCGACCTGTACATCGTCGGCACGGCGGTGGCGGCGTTGGCGCTGGTGTTCGCGCTGATGCACATGACGCCCACCGGGCGGCGCATGCGGGCGGTGGCGGACAACCCCGAGCTGGCCGCGGCCAGCGGCATACGCGGACGGCGCGTGATGATCACACTGTGGAGCATCGCCGGCGCGTATTGCGGGCTGGGGGGCGTGCTGCTGGGCATCAAGGCGGTGGTGATCCCCGAACTGGGCTGGGAACTGCTGATGCCCATGTTCGCGGCCGTGATCCTGGGCGGCATCGGCAATCCGGTGGGCGCCATCGTCGGGATCATGGTGTTCAGCATTGCGCAGGAAGTCGCCAGCCTGGTGGTCGGGCCGGCCTACAAGATCGTATTCGCCTTCGCGGTGCTGCTGTGCGTGCTGCTGCTGCGTCCCCAGGGAATCTTCGGCCGTCCGATGGCGGCGAGGTGAGTCATGGAAGCCTATCTGATTGCTATCGCCATCGGGATCCTGATCTACATGCTGCTGGCCTTCGGCCTGTCGCTGCACTACGGGTTCACCGGACTGATCAACTTCGGCCACGTCGGCTTCTTCGCCATCGGCGCCTACACCTCGGCGCTGCTGTCGCTCAAGGGGGTGCCGATACCGATATCCATGGTGGCAGCCGCCGCAGTCGCTGCCTTGGCGGCCTGGCCGCTGGGCATGATCGCCTTGCGATTGGGCAGTGACTACCTGGCCATCGTGACCTTGGGCTTCTCGGAGTCGGTGCGCATGATGCTGCAGACCGAGGAATGGCTGACGCGTGGGATGCACGGCCTGCCGGGCATCCCGCGGTTGTTCGCGGGCTGGGCCTCGCCGCAGACCGTGGACCTGTGGATCATGCTGCTGCTGGTGGCGGTCAACGCCGGGGCGCTGCTGCTGATCCATCTGGTGATACGCAGCCCGTTCGGGCGCGTGATCGAAGCGGTGCGGGACAACGAGGTGGCGGTGCGGGCGCTGGGCAAGGATCCGGCCCGCTTCAAGACCCGTTCGCTGATGCTGGGCGCGGGCCTGGCCGGCCTGGCGGGCGCCTTCCAGGCGCACTACCTGACCTTCATCAGCCCCGAGCAGTTCGTGCCGTTGATCACCTTCTACATCTGGATCGCCATCATCCTGGGCGGAGTGGGGCGGTTGAGCGGCGTGGTGGCGGGCACGGTGCTGCTGGTCGGCTTTCTGGAAGGATCGCGTTTCGTGCGCGACTTCGTCGGCGGCATCTCGGAGGTACAGATGGCCAGCGTGCGCATCGGCGTCATCGGCCTGGCGCTCATTTGCGTGGTGCTGTACCGGCCTCAGGGCATTTTCGGCAACACCTCGGCCACGCGCAGGAGATAAGGGATGACGCTGCTTTCCATCAAAGGGCTGAGCGCCAGCTTCGGCGGTTTCAAGGCGCTTGACGACGTGTCGCTGGAAGTGCGCAAGGGCGAAATGGTCGGGGTGATCGGCACCAACGGCGCGGGCAAGAGCACGCTGTTTTCGGTGGTCACGGGCTACATCCCGCCCAGTTCCGGGTCCGTGCGTTTTGCGGACGAGGACATCACGGGCGTGGCCGTGCACCAGCGCGTGCGCCGGGGCCTGGCCCGCACGTTCCAGGTGCCGCGCGAGTTCAGCCAGCTGACGGTCTTCGACAACATGATGGCCGCCGCGCCGGACCAGCGCGGCGAAAAGCTGGCGGCGCTGGTGTTCGCCCGCCGCGAGGTGGCGCGCGAGGAAGCGCGCAACGCCGAACGCGTGCACGAATTGCTGGCGTTCCTGAACCTGACCCGCGTGGCCGATGAGCCGGCCGGGAAACTGTCGGGTGGCCAGAAGAAGCTGCTGGAACTGGGGCGGCTGCTGATGCTGGAGCCGCGCTGCATCCTGCTGGACGAACCGTTCGCGGGCGTCAATCCGGTGCTGATCGAAGAACTGTCGGCGCGCATCGTGGAGCTGAACCAGCGCGGCCTGACCGTCGCCATCATCGAGCACAACCTGGAAGAGCTGTCGCGCATCGTGCCGCGCATGTACGTCATGGACCGCGGCCGCGTCATCGCCGAAGGGACGCCCGACAGCGTCCTGGCCAATGAACAGGTGCGCGAAGCGTACATGGGGGGAGTGATATGAGCCAACTCGTCATGCAAGGCCTGTCCGGCGGCTACGGCGAGGTCGATATCGTCAGCGGCATCGACATGCACGTCGCACCGCGCGAGATCGTCACCATCGCCGGCACCAATGGCGCGGGCAAGTCGACGCTGGTCAAGGCGGTGATGGGGCTGTTGCCGCGCATCGCCGGCACCATGACCTTCGACGGCCGCGACCTGCTCGCGCTGCCGGTCGAGGAGCGGGTGCGCATCGGCATTTCCTACGTGCCGCAGGTACGCAATGTGTTCGGCGCGCTGACCGTGCTGGAGAACCTGCAAGTGGTCGAACACGTGCAGGCGCGCGAAAAGCGCATCCGCGACATGTTCGAGCTGTTTCCCGCGCTGGCCGGGCGGCGCAAGACGCATGCGGAGAACCTGTCCGGCGGCGAGCGCCAGCAGCTGGCCTTCGCCCGCGCGCTGATGTCCTCGCCGCGCCTGATGGTGCTGGACGAGCCCTCGGCCGCCTTGTCGCCGGCGCTGACCGAGCAGGTGTTCGCCGAAGTGCGGCGCCTGCCGCAGATCGGCGTGGGCGTGCTGATGGTGGAGCAGCGCGCGCGCCAGGCGCTGGCGTTCAGCGACCGCGGCTACATCCTGGATTCCGGCCGTATCGTGCTGACCGATACGGGGCAGGCGCTGCTGGCCAACCAGCATATGAGCGATCTGTATATCGGGCGGGGAGGGCATGCGGGGGGCGGCCACGCTGGGGGCGCTCGTTCGTCCGCTGGCAATGCTCCCGCCTGAAACCGATTGGACCGTCCCGCCGGCGGCTGCTGGCGCGGATGGCAAGTCTACTTTTCCATGATTCTTTGCAGGAGCCGTACTTTGCCTACTTCCTTGCCTACTTCCGAAACCATGGTTTCCCCGGCATCCGCTGCGCGCCGCCCCGCGCCCGGCGCCATCGCCGCCCTTACCGCCACCGAGGGCCTGGCCGCGCTGGAGCAGGGCAAACTGACCTGCGAGGCCTGGGCGCGCGCCTGCCTGGACCGCATCGAGGAACGCAACGGCGGCGTCAAGGCCTGGGTCCGGGTGGACGCCGAAGGCGCGCTGGCCCGCGCCCGCGAATGGGACCGCCATGGCCGGCGGCGGGCGCTGGACGGCGTGCCGCTGGGCATCAAGGACACCATCGACACGGCGGCCATGCCGACCGAACTGGGCGACCCCGAAATCTTTCCGGGCCGCCAGCCCGAGGCCGACGCGCCCGTGGTGACGCAGGCGCAGGAGTTGGGCTTCAACCTGCTGGGCAAGAACACCGTGTCGCGCCACGCCATCATGTTGCCCGGTCCGGCGCGCAATCCTCACGACCTGAGCCGCACGCCGGCCGCGTCCTCGGCGGGGTCGGCGGCCGCCGTGGCCGACTTCATGGCGCCGCTGTCCATCGGCACGCAGACGGCGGGCTCCATCCTGCGGCCGTCGGCCTTTTGCGGGGCGGTGGGCTTCAAGCCCACGCTGGACGCCATCCCCTACGTGTCGATCCGGCGCTATTCGCGGGTATTGGACGTGATCGGACCGATCTCGCGCTCGGTCGCCGACGCGGCGCTATTCATGCGCGCCTTCACGGGTGATCCCCGTTTTGATCCTGCGTCTTCGCTGCGCAGCGATTTCCGCCTGGGCGTGTGGCGTCCCAAGGACTGGGCGGACACGGAGCCCTGCATGCGCGATAGCTTCGAAGCCAATCTGCGCGCACTGTCGGCCGCCGGCGTGAAGGTGACTGAACTGGCCATGCCGCCGGCCTTCGACACCATGGGCGAGGCGCAGGACGTGATCATGGCCTACGACCTGGCGCGCGAGTACGCCGCCATCAAGCGCGACCACGCGGCGCTGTGCGATCCGGGCCTGATCGAGTACCTGACCATGGGCGAAGGGCTGTCCGCGGCCGATTACGCGGGGGCGCTGGACGCCGCCGACGCCTGCCGCCGCGCCTTCTACGACGTCGCGCGCGAAGTCGACGCGGTGGCCATGCCTTCCACGCTGGGCGAAGCGCCGCCGGCCAGCTCCACCGGCAGTTCGGCTTTCATCCGCATCTGGTCGTTGCTGCACAACCCGTCCATCACCTTGCCCGTGGCGCGCGGCCCCAACGGCCTGCCGCTGGGCTTCCAGATGGTCGGTTTCGTCAAGGAGGACGCGCGCCTGCTGTACTGGGCGCGTTGCGCGGAGCGCATCCTCGGGTCCACCGCGCACCAGGCCTGACCGGGCTCTCGCCGGGTTTGATCCGCTGCGCGCCGCCGGGGCGCGGCGGATTCTTCGGCGCCTTCGGGCGCCTTTTTTGCGTCTGCGCTCTGGGGTTTTCCCGAGTAATTCTCAATATTCGGGAATAAAAAGCAGTGAAAGAACCATAAATTGATAATCTGCGCTCCGTTAGCTTGGAGCCAAATGTTGAAAGCGGATCACTCAGTCGGGGCAGGTGCGGATCGCGTGCTGTATGTGCTGGCCACCCTGGCCAGGCATGACGGCCCCCTCAGCATCGCCGCTTTGGCCGAGCAGACCGGCCTGGCGCAAAGCACTCTGTACCGCCAGGTGGCGCTGCTCAAGCGCTGGGGCTTCGTCGCCGAGCATGACGGCGAATACGGCCCCGGCCCGCTGTGCGTGCAACTGGCCTGGGGCTTTGACCAGTCCTCGTTCCTGATCCACGAAGCGCAGCCCGACATGGCCGCGCTGGCCGCCGCCTCCGGCGAAACCATAGGCTTGCTGGTGGCGGTCAAGGACCAGGCGGTGTGCCTGGACATGATCGAAAGCCAGCATCCGCTGCGCTGCTCCTTCACCAAGGGGCGCGGCCTGCCGCTGGCGCGCGGAGCCTCCGCCAAGTCGCTGCTGGCCTTCATGCCGTTGGCCCGCCTGCAGGCCGCGCTGGCCTATCTGGCGGCCGAGGCCGGCGTGGACGCCGATCGACTCGGACACGAGCTGGAAACCATCCGCGCCCAGGGCTACGCCATGACCGACAGCGAGGTCGACGCTGGCGTCTGGGGCGTGAGCGTGCCGATCTTTCAACGCGCCAATCAGGCCGTGGCCTCGATCACGCTGATGGCGCCTTCGACCCGGGCCGCGCAGCGGCCCGAGGCATTGACCGAAATGGCCGTGGCCGCGGCCCGGCGCATCTCGGCGAAGTTGCAGGCTCATTGAGAGCACTTTTTTTCTTCCACGCTCCACCGTACCCACCGACCGCCGTACCCACATTCCTTAGAGGACCCACCATGACCACTCGCCGCACACTGCTGACCGCCGCCCTGACGCTGGGCCTCGCCTGGAGCGCCGGTCCGGCGTTCGCCCAGGAAACCATCCGCGCCGTGACCGACGCGACTTTCCCGCCGATGGAGTTCGTCAAGGACGGCAAGCGCACCGGCTTCGACATCGAACTGGTGGAAGCCTTGGCCGGCGCCATGGGCAAGAAGGTCGAATGGATCGACATCGACTTCAAGGGCCTGATTCCCGCCCTGCAGGCCGGCCGCGCCGACATCGCCGTGTCCGCCATCTACATCACGCCTGAGCGCGCCAAGGTCGTGGACTTCACCGATCCGTACTACGCGGGCGGCCTGGTCGTGATGACCAAGAAGGACGGCCCGGTCAAGACGCTGAAGGACCTGGACGGCCGCAAGGTGTCGGTGCAGGTGGGCACCAAGTCGGTCAACTACCTGAAGGAACACTACCCGGCGGTGCAGCGCGTGGAAGTCGAGAAGAACCAGGAGATGTTCAACCTGGTGCAGATCGGCCGCGCCGAAGCCGCGGTGACGGGCAAGCCCGCCGCCAAGCTGTTCGCCCAGAGCACGCCGGACCTGACGGTGCTGAACGACCAGATCACCACCGAGGACTACGGCATCGCCGTGCCGAAGAACAAGCCCGAGCTGACCCGTGAGCTGAACGCGGCGCTGCAGAAGCTCAAGGCCGACGGCAGCTACCAGGCCATCGTCAACAAGTGGTTCGAGGCTCCTGCGAAATGAACCTGGATTTTTCTCCCGTCTTTGCCGACTTCGGCGCGCTGATCAATGGCGCCGTGGTCACCGTCGAGGTGACCGCGGGCGCCTTGCTGCTGGCCTGCGTCATCGGCCTGCTGGTGGGCGTGGGGCGCCTCAACCCGAAGCGCTACGTCATCTACAACCTGTGCAGCGTCTATCTGCTGCTGTTCCGCGGCACGCCCTTGCTGGTGCAGCTGTTCATCTGGTTCTTTGGCCTGCCGCACTTCGGCATCACCTTGCCGGCGTTCGCCTGCGGCGTGCTGGGCCTGGGCATGTACTCCGGCGCCTACGTGTCGGAAATCGTGCGCGGCGCGATCCAGTCGGTGGACCGCGGCCAGACCGAGGCGGCGCGCTCGCTCGGCATGTCGTCCGGCCAGGCCATGCGCATCATCGTGCTGCCGCAGGCAGTGGTGCGCATGATCCCGCCGCTGGGCAACGAATTCATCGCGCTGATCAAGAACTCGGCCCTGGTGTCGCTCTTGACGATCCACGACCTGATGCATGAAGGCCAGAAGATCATCAGCGTGTCCTATCGCTCGCTGGAAACCTATCTGGTGGTGGCGCTGATTTATCTGATCCTGACCACGGCCACCATGCTGGTGCTGCGCAAGGTTGAACACCGCCTGCGCGCGGGGGGGATGGTGCAATGAACTCCGCAATGAACTCCGCTGCGGCCCGGGCCGCGGACCCGCAAGAAATGATCCGCATCCGCGGCCTGCGCAAATCCTACGGCGACCACGAGGTCCTGAGCGGCATCGACTTCGACGTGCTGCCGTCCCAGGTGGTGGTGGTGATCGGGCCCAGCGGCTCGGGCAAGAGCACCTTGCTGCGCTGCTGCAACGGCCTGGAAGTGGCGCAAGCCGGCACCATCGACATCTGCGGCCAGACCTTGCTGGACCACGGCAAGCTGCTGCCCGAAGCCGAACTCAACCAGCTGCGCATGCAGGTGGGCATGGTGTTCCAGGGCTTCAACCTGTTCCCGCACCTGTCCGTGCTGGACAACGTCACGGTCGGTCCGCGCAAGCTGCGCGGCATGGGCCGCGAAGAAGCCCATGCCCTGGCCGCGGACCTGCTGGACAAGGTTGGCCTGGGCCAGAAGATGTCGGCCATGCCGGCCAGCCTGTCGGGCGGGCAGAAGCAGCGTGTGGCCATCGCCCGCGCCCTGGCCATGCAGCCCAAGGTCATGCTGTTCGACGAGCCGACCTCGGCGCTGGATCCGGAGCTGGTGGGCGAAGTGCTGCAGGTCATGAAGCTGCTGGCCCGCGAAGGCATGACCATGATGGTGGTCACGCACGAAATGGGCTTTGCCCGCGACGTGGCCGACATGGTGGCGGTGATGGACGGCGGTGTGATCCTGGAGTCCGGTTCGCCCGACGTGATCTTTACCCAGCCGCGCGAGGCGCGCACCCGCGAGTTCCTGCAAGCGGTGCTGAGCGCGGGGCAGGGGGCTGCATGAACGCCGCGCAATTCGACAAAAGCCTGTGGAAGGCCCGCGACGACAGCGCCGAACAAGGCGATACGCGCCGCCTGGCGCATATCGTCGAAGCGGCCGCGGGCCAGGCCCGCAAGGGCGAGGCGGTGCTGCTGGGCTTTGCCTGCGACGCCGGCGTGGCCCGCAACCAGGGCCGCATCGGCGCGGCCGAAGGCCCGCAAGTCATCCGCAAGTTCCTGGCGGGCCTTCCGGCGCACGGCCTCACGCGCCTGCTGGACGCCGGCGACGTGGCCTGCGAGGGCGACCGGCTCGAGGACGCCCAGGAGCAACTGGGCCTGCGCGTGGCGGAACTGATGGAACAGGGCGCCCGGCCGCTGGTGCTGGGTGGCGGCCATGAGATCGCCTGGGGCAGTTTCCAGGGCCTGGCGCGCTGGCTGGATGCCCGCGGCGACACGGAACCGGTGCTGGTGCTGAACCTGGACGCGCACTTCGACCTGCGCACCGGGCGGCCCGGCAGTTCCGGCACGCCGTTCGACCAGATCTCGCGTTACTGCGAGGAACGCGGCCGGGCCCTGCAATACGCCTGCCTTGGCGTATCGCGGCTGGCCAACACGCCGGCGCTGTACGCGCGCGCCGCCGAAGTCGGCGCCATCTGGGTCGAGGACCGCGACATGCAGGAGCGCCACCTGGCGGCGCGCCTGGCCAACGTCGACGCCTTGCTGGCGCGGGCGCGGCACGTCTACCTGACCATAGACCTGGACGTGCTGCCGGCGGCGGTCATGCCCGGCGTGTCGGCGCCGGCGCCCTATGGCGTGCCGCTGACGGTGATCGAGGAAATCGTGCTGCGGGTCAAGGCCAGCGGCAAGCTGCGCCTGGCCGACATGGCCGAGTTCAATCCGCGCTACGACCAGGACGGTCATGGCGCACGGGCGGCGGCGCGCCTGGCGTGGCAGTTGTTGAGCGATTGAGCGGACCCGCCTTCATCCTTCGGGTGGGGGGCAGGATCAGGCGGGGCGGTTTCCTGGCAGGAAACCGCCCCGTTTTTCATCCCCCGTATGGCGGGTGGCAGGGCTTGCGGCTTACGGCTGGCAGGCTGGACGCTGCCGGCTTGGCGGCTTAGGATAAGGGCAGCATCAGGCTTCGGTTTGCGGCCCGTTCAATAGCCGCAACAGTTATGCGTCCCTAATTAAAATATTTTTGTTTTAAATGGGGACGTTATAACTTTCGTGGATAAAATGGCGCAACTTTGTCAGGAGAGCCAGCTCATGTCTCAAACTCCCACCCACGCATTGCCGTCTTATCTGAACGCCGAGGACCTCGGCCCCTGGGGCAACTACCTGCAGCAAGTCGACCGGGTCACCCCGTATCTTGGTTCGCTGGCGCGTTGGGTCGAGACCCTGAAGCGCCCGAAGCGCTCGCTGATCGTCGACGTGCCGATCGAACTCGACAACGGCAGCATCGCCCACTTCGAGGGCTACCGCGTCCAGCACAACACCTCGCGCGGTCCCGGCAAGGGCGGCGTGCGCTTCCACCAGGACGTCACGTTGTCCGAAGTGATGGCGCTGGCGGCCTGGATGTCGATCAAGAACGCCGCGGTGAACCTGCCCTACGGCGGCGCCAAGGGCGGCGTGCGGGTCGACCCGCGCAAGCTGTCCGCTTCCGAACTCGAGCGCATGACGCGCCGCTACACTTCGGAAATCGGCGTCATCATCGGACCCTCCAAGGACATCCCGGCTCCTGACGTGAACACCAACGCCCAGACCATGGCCTGGATGATGGACACGTACTCCATGAACGAAGGCGCCACCGCCACCGGCGTGGTCACCGGCAAGCCGATCGCGCTGGGCGGCAGCCTGGGCCGCGTCGAGGCCACCGGCCGCGGCGTGTTCGTGGTGGGCTGCGAAGCCGCGCGCGACCTGAACATCGACGTCTCCAAGGCGCGCGTGGTGGTGCAGGGCTTCGGCAACGTGGGCGGCACCGCCGCCCGCCTGTTCCATGAAGCCGGCGCCAAGGTCATCGCCGCGCAGGACCACACCGGCACCGTCCACAACGCCGAAGGGCTGGACGTGCACAAGCTGCTGTCCTACGTGTCGCAGCATGGCGGCGTGGGCGGCTTCTCCGGCGGCCAGGCCATGGACAAGGCTGAGTTCTGGACCCTGGAAACCGAGTTCCTGATCCCGGCCGCCCTGGAAAGCCAGATCACCGCCGCCAACGCCGCCAAGGTGCGCGCGAAGATCGTGGTGGAAGGCGCCAACGGCCCGACCACCCCCGAAGCGGACGACATCCTGGCCGAACACGGCGTGTACGTGGTGCCGGACGTGCTGGCCAACGCCGGCGGCGTGACCGTCAGCTACTTCGAATGGGTGCAGGACTTCTCCAGCTTCTTCTGGAGCGAGGACGAGATCAACCAGCGCCTGGAGCGCCTCATGCGCGAAGCCTACGCGGCGGTGTCGCAAGTGGCCAAGGAGCACAAGGTCACGCTGCGCACGGCGGCGTTCATCGTCGCTTGCACGCGCATTCTGCAAGCGCGCCAGGTGCGCGGCCTGTACCCCTGATACCCGATACGGCGAGGCGTCCCTGGACGCCGCGCCGAGGAGGGCAGGGAGACAAGAACCGCCCCGGCCGCGCCTGTCCGGCATGGCCGGTGGCAAAAACGGAGATCGCCCCGCAAGGGGCGATTTCCATTTGCGCGTCCGTGCGCGCACCGCGCATGAATAGCACATCGACGTTGCAGGCCTGCGCGGGCCGCGCCCGCGCTTGCGGGTTGTCGGCAAGGCGCGACATTCCGCGCCTTTTTCATGGCCTAGGGAATTTCCCAGCTTGCGTAACCAGAACTGACACATTGCGTCCCTAGAATTCGTTCCTGCCATGCGCCGGGCGCGCCGCACGCGATGCGTGCCAGCCCGGATGCGCATGTCTGTTCAATCAATGGGAATTTGCAATGAAAAAGACTTTGTTCGTCACCGCCATGCTGGCCGCGTTCGGCGCAACGGCGCAGGCGGAAACCTCGGTGACGCTGTACGGCTTGATCGACACCGGTATCGGCTACCAGCGCATCAAGGGTGATGGCTACCATGAGTCCAAGGTTGGCATGGTCAACGGCGTGTCCAGCGGTTCGCGCTGGGGCCTGCGCGGCGCCGAGGACCTGGGCGACGGCCTGAGCGCCGTGTTCACGCTGGAAAGCGGCTTCAACTCGGCCAACGGCACGTCGGGCCAGAGCAGCCGCCTGTTCGGCCGCCAAGCCACCATCGGCCTGAAGAGCACCTCGTGGGGCCTGTTGGAACTGGGCCGTCAGACCAACATCGCTTCGAAGTACTTCGCCGCGATCGATCCGTTCGGCGGCAGCTACGGCCAGGCCAACATTGGCGTAGCCTTCAGTGCCGCCAACACGGTCCGCTACGACAACATGGTGCAGTACTCGACGCCGTCGTTCAGCGGCGTGCAGTTCGGCATCGGCTACTCGTTCAACGCCGCCGACACGACCACCGCGCAAACCGGCTTCAAGACCGCCGACAACACCCGCGCCATTACGGCCGGCCTGCGCTATGTCAGCGGCCCGGTGAACGTGGCGCTGACCTATGACCAGCTGAACCCCGCGAACCAGTTGAACAACGACGCCACGCCCAAGTCGTGGATGATCGGCGGCTCGTACGACTTCGAAGTGCTGAAGCTGGCGCTGGCCTACGGCCAGACGCGCGACGGCTGGTTCACCGGCCAGGGCGCCAACGCCTTCGGCAGCGGCAGCCCCGAAGCCAAGGGCTTCGGCACCAACGTGGCGGTGTCGGGCTTCAAGGCCAATTCCTACCTGGTGGGCCTGAGCGTGCCGATCGGCGGCGCCAGCAACATCCTGGCTTCGTGGCAGCGCGCCGATACGGACAGCACCAAGCTGACCGGCGACGACGCCACCATGAACATCTACAGCCTGGGCTACACCTACAACCTGTCCAAGCGCACCAATCTGTACGCCTTGGGTTCGTATGCCACCAACTTCGCGTTCACCGACGGCGTGAAGAGCACCGTGGCCATGGTGGGCGTGCGTCACCGCTTCTAAGACGAAAGGCGCGCAAGGGCGGCGCGTCAGCGTCGCCCTGCCGCCGCGGTTGCACTGAGCGGACTGGGCGTCTTACCCGGCCACAGACGCGAAAAAAGCGGCCACCTCCCTAGCTCCATCCTCAGTCCGCTCAACCGAACCCCGGTTTGATGCCGTATCGAACGCCCGCGTAGACCGCGGGCGTTCCCGCATGCGGCTTATGCGGCAGGCAGCAGTTCAGGCTTCAGGATCCCGCGCAGTTCCGAATAGGGAATGCTCAGCTCGGGTTCGCCATGGGAGTATGGCGCGATGGAATAGGCGTCGTACTTGACCACGATGCCGTCGCGCGTCAGCGCGTAGTTGTCGCTTTCCTGGAACGGCCACATCTTGTTGTAGGCCGCCGGATCGCGGCGCGCATCGGGATTGCTGGCCAGCCATTTGGCATGCGCCTGCCGCAACGCGGCCACATACTGCGGATGGCGTCCGGGTATCAGCGCTTCCTCCAGGCTCATCACGCGGCCATGGCTGCGCTCCCAGTTCAGGTACTGGGTGGCGGGGATGCCATGCGCGGCGCCGGTCAGGAACTGTTCGGTATGCAGTTCGACCGCCACGATGTCGCCGACCGTGTCCTTCACGCTGGCCTTGAAATAGGTGGCGTCGCGCGCGCGCGCCACCGACCAGAAGTACTGCGTGTACTCGGACAGCGTGTCGTAGGGGCCGCGGCGGTTGGCATCGGTGCCGGTCATGTAGGCCAGCACGTGGTCCACCAGCGCGGTGAGCTTGGGGATGCCCGGGAAGGCGACGCTGTCGATTTCGATGCGCGGGCAGTCGCCCTCGCAGCCCGGTTTGCTAGACGCCCACTTGATGCGCTCGGTGGACAGGTCGCCGACTTTTTCCGGCGTGGATGCCGAGGCCGGGCCCTGCGTGGCCAGCGTGATGTCGGCCGGCGGCGTGCTGCTGCAGCCCGCCAGCGCCAGCAGGGCCGCGCCCAGGATGAGACCGCTTATCGCGCCTTGCGGCGTGAATGTGCGACGCATTGAAACTACCTCCAGAAAATCGGTGCCGGGCGGTTCAAGGCACCACGCCGGTCCATTCGGGCGTGGCGAACTTCTCGGCCGCCTGCGCCTGCGCGCGGGCCAGGGTGTCGCTGCCTATCTGCCCGGGGGTGAGACGGTGCAGGCCGGCAAAAGTTTCCACCATGCGGTCGATGATGACTTCGCGCGATAGCCCGGTCTGGGTGCGCAAAGGGTCGACGCGCTTCTTGGCGCTGGTGGTGCCTTTGTCCGACAGCTTCTCGCGGCCGATGCGCAGGACTTCGACCATTTTATCCGCGTCGATGTCGTAGGACATGGTGACGTGATGCAGCACCGCGCCGCCGCGGCGGGCTTGCGCAGCGCCGCCGATCTTGCCGATGTCGGAGGCAATGTCGTTGAGCGGCTGGTACCAGGCCTTGATGCCCAGTCCCTGCAAGGCGGTCAGCACCCAGGCGTCCAGGAAGGCGTAGGACTCCTGGAAGCTCATGCCGTGGACCAGCGCCTGAGGCGCGCTGAGCGAATAGGTGATGGAGTTGCCGGGTTCCATGAACATGGCGCCGCCGCCGCTGACGCGGCGCACGACCTGGATGCCGTGGCGGCGCGCGCCTTCGGGGTCGACTTCGTTCTTGAGCGATTGGAAGCGGCCGATCACGACCGCGGGCGCGGCCCATTCCCAGATGCGCAGGGTAGGCGGGCGCAGGCCGGCGCCGACCTCGTCGGTGATGACGGCGTCCAGCGCCATGTGCAGCACCGGGTCTTGCGGCCCTTCATGGATCAGTTGCCAGTCGTAGTCGTTCCAGTCGGTGCGCGTCATGCCAGCGCCCTCCGCAGCACCACGGCGACGGCTTCGGCCGAGAATCCGAACATTTCGGCATCGGCGGGCAGGGCCGACTGCACGGCCAGCGCCAGTTCCAGTTCGCCGGCGTCGGCCGGCAGGCCGTTCAGGCCGCTATTGATGGCGTCCAGGGCCTCGGGCGGCTCAAGAAAAAAATCGCCGCTGATGCGCACGTCGGCCAGGCGGCCATCGCGCACTTCCAGATCCGCGACGACCAGTTTGCCGCCGGGGACTTTGTATTCGCCATGCATGGGCGCTCCTTGCTGTATCAGTGCCAAAAACTACAGGCTGAGCTTCATGCCGTCGTGGCTGGCCTTGAAGCCCAGGCTTTCATAGAACCTGCGCGCATCGGGCCGGGCGCGGTCGGTGGTCAGTTGCACCAGGCTGCAGCCCTGGATGCGGCATTGCTCGATCGCCCATTCGAACATCTTGCGTCCGAGGCCGGCGCCGCGCGACGACGAGGCGATGCGCACGCTCTCGATCTGCCCGCGCCACTGGCCCAGCCGCGACAGGCCGGGTATGAACGATAACTGCAAACAGCCGACCAGGTTGGAACCCTGTTCGACCACGGCCAGGAATTGATTGGAATCCTGGCCGATTGCGGCAAAGGCGGCAGCATAGCGCGGGTCCAGCGGCAGCGCGGGATTCTCGCGCGTGGCGCCGAGTTCGTCGTCGGCCAGCAGGGCGACGATGCCAGGCAGATCCCCCAGTCGCGCGCGGCGGAAAACCAGTTGCGGTTCGGGCATGGCGGCTCCTTCAGCGCGCGACGTTCTGGGCGGTCTGGCCGAACAGGATGCGGCGCGATTCATCGTCGCTGATGGACGGGGCGGTATTGATGGTGTCGGCCAGCGCATAGGCGCGCTGCGTGGCGGGGCGCGCCGCGATGGCGTCGAACCAGCGCTTCAGATGCGGGAAGTCGTTCAGGTCCTGGCCCTGCTTGGCGTGCGGCACGATCCAGGGATAGGCCGCCATGTCGGCGATGGAATAGTCGCCGGCGACGAACTCGCGGTCCGCCAGGCGCTTGTTCAGCACGCCGTAGAGGCGGTTGGTTTCCTTGACGTAGCGGTCGATGGCGTAGGCGATACGCTCCTGCGCATAGCCCGAGAAATGGTGGTTCTGGCCGGCCATGGGGCCCAGGCCGCCCATCTGCCAGAAGAGCCACTGCGACACTTCGGCGCGGCCGCGCAGGTCGGCGGGCAGGAAGCGGCCGGTCTTCTCGGCGAGATACAGCAGGATGGCGCCCGACTCGAACAAGGAAATCGGCGCGCCGCCGCCGGCCGGGGCCTGGTCGACGATGGCCGGAATGCGGTTGTTGGGGGCGATGGCCAGGAACTCGGGCTTGAACTGATCGCCGCGGCCGATGTTCACCGGATGGATCTTGTAGGGCAGGCCGGTTTCTTCGAGGAACAGCGTGATCTTGTGGCCGTTGGGGGTGGTCCAGTAATAGAGATCGATCATGGGATGTCCTGTGCGTTGCGCCGGCGGCGGCCGGCGCAGGGAAAAGCCATGATAGCGGGGCCGGGTTCGCGCCGGCCCCAATAACCGGGGGGCGGGTACGGATTTGTCCCTTGGGCGTCCCCCGGCCTGTCAGCCGATTTTCAGGCCGCGCCGGCGCGCGGCCGGCCAGGCATGCGCCAGGTCCAGTTCAGGCTGACGCCCGCCGCCGCCACGAAGATCATGGCCACGCCGGCGATCTGCGTGGCGTCCATGCGGTGCCCGTAGGCCACGAAGTCCAGCAGGATGGCCACGGCAGGATAGATGAAGCTCAATGCGGCGGTGGACGTGGTCGGCAGCTTCTGGATGGCCGAGTACATGAGGATGTACATCAGGCAGGTATGGATCAGCCCCAGCGCAACCAGATAGCCCCATTGCAGCGGCGCGGCGGGCAGGGCGTTGAAGTCCGCCATGGGCAGCAGCATCACGGCGCCCAGCGTGACCTGCACCAGCGCCAACACCTGCGGCGGAATGTGCTTGAGCCGCTTGACGATGATGGCGGTGACGCCATACAGCGCCGCCGCGCCCAGCCCCAGCATCAGTCCCGACAAATAGGCGCGGCTGTCCGCGCCGCCGGCTTCGGACAGGCGCAACACCAGCATCAGGCCGGCAAAGGCCAGCACCGACCAGGCCAGCTTGCCGCGCGTGGGCCGTTCGCCCAGGAACAGCACGCCCAGGCCGATCAGGAAGAAGGGCTGCACGTTGTAGACCGCGGTGGCCAGCGAAATGGACGCCAGCCGGTAGGCGGAAAACAGCAGCACCCAGTTCAGCACCAGCGCGGCGCCGGCCGCCAGGGCCAGTGCCAGCGTGCGGACGGTGAACAGGCCGGGCTTGAGCAGGCCGCGCGCCCAGCAATACAGGAACAGCGACAGGGCGCCGAACACGCAGCGGAAGAAAACCACGTTCCAGGCGCTCTGGCCCGACTCCAGCACGAACACCCCAAGGGTGCCGGACAAGGTCATCGCGGCGGCCATCTGGGCCAGGCCCACGCGTTCTGATGAGGGGTTCATGAGGGTTCTCCAGGGGCCTCGCGGCCACGATATTCGATGGAGAAATTATCCCAGGCGGATCAAGCTGGTTATATGATCATGATGTGGTGAATCGATTCCGAAACCTTTGTTTAGGTGGAATTTATGCAAAACGACCTAAAAAGTGAAAACCCGGTCCTGGATGGTATCGATCGTCGTCTGGTGGAGACGCTGACGGCCAACGCGCGCACCACCACGGCCGACCTGGCGCGCCAGGTCGGGATGTCCGCGCCCAGTGTGGCGGACCGCCTGCGCAGGCTTGAAGAATCGGGGGTGATCCGTGCCTACACCTTGGACGTGGACCCGGTGGCGCTGGGCTACACGCTGGAGGCCATCGTCCGCATCCGTCCCTTGCCCGGGCAGTTGCGCCACGTGGAAGGCCTGATCCAGCAGATTCCGGAATTCGTCGAGTGCGACAAAGTCACGGGCGACGACTGCTTCATCGCCCGGGTGGTGCTGCGCTCGATCTCGCACCTGGACGGCATCCTGGAGCGCGTGACCGAGTTCGCGGAAACCAACACCGCCATCGTCAAGGCGCACACGGTGCGCCGCCGGCTGCCGCCGTTGCGATGAAACCCGCTCAGACTGGCGCGGACAGCGCCTTTTCGATGTCGTCCCGGATGCCGGCCGGCGTGTCGGTGGGCGCGTAGCGCTTGATGACTTGGCCGTCGCGGCCCACCAGGAATTTGGTGAAGTTCCACTTGATGCCCTCGGTGCCGAAGACGCCGGGCTTTTCGCCCTTGAGCCAGCGGTACAGCGGATGGGCGCCGTCGCCGTTGACGTCGATCTTGGCGTAGAGCGGGAAGGTGATGTCGTACTGCGTGCTGCAGAAATTGCGGATCTCGGCTTCGTCGCCGGGTTCCTGGTGGCCGAACTGGTCGCAGGGAAAGCCCAGCACGGCGAAGCCGTCGTCGTGGAACGAGCGGTAGAGCTCTTCTAGGCCGGTGTATTGCGGCGTGAAGCCGCACTTGGAGGCCACGTTCACCACCAGCAGCACGCGGCCGCGGTAGGTGTCCAAGGACTGTTCCGTGCCGTCGATGGCGCGGGCGGAGAAATCGTAGAGGGTGCTCATGCGTGCTCCTTGGATCAGGCGTCCGAACGCGAGGGCGTCAGCGCGTCGGCTTGTTGTCCAGCGAGTGTAGCCCCGGCGCCGCGGCCGTAGTAGCGCGTGCCCCACAAGGTCAGCAGCAGGACGGCGGCGGTGATGCCGGCCGACATCCAGGGCAGGTCCGTCAGCGGCAGGCCATGGCCCAGCGCCACGCTGCCCAGCCAGGCGCCGCCCGCATTGCCGAGGTTGAACGCGCCCTGGTTCAGGGTCGAGGCCAGATTGGGCGCGTCGGCTGCCTGGTCCACGATCAGCATCTGCAACAACGGCACCACGGCAAAGCCCAGCACGCCCCAGATGAAGGTCACGGCCAGCATGGGCGCCAAGGCGTGGATGGCCTGGCTCAGCGCCAGGAACACCAGCAGCAGGCCGAGGAAGATGCGGCGCAGCGACACTTCCAGGTTGCGGTCGCCCAGCTTGCCGCCCAAGGTGCTGCCCACTGTCAGCGCCACGCCGAAGAGCAGCAATACGCCGGTCACGCCGCGCTCGGACACGCCGGTCACTTCGCGCAAGAGCGGCGCGATGTAGGTCAGCACACAGAACAGCGCGGCGGACGCCAGCACGCTGGCGGCCAGCGGCCAGACCACGCGCACGTCGCGCAGCACCTTGAATTCGCGCAGGATGTTGCCGGGCTGCATGGGGATGCGCGCCGGCAGCCAGGCGGCCAGCGCCGCCACGGCCGCCAGGCCGATGCCGCTGACCACCCAGAAGGTCGAGCGCCATCCGGCCACCTGGCCCAGCGCCGTGCCCAGAGGCACGCCCAGCACATTGGCCAGCGTCAGTCCGGTGAACATCAGCGCGATGGCGCTGGCGCGCTGGTTGCGCGGCACCAGGTCCGCGGCCACCACGGCGCCCAGGCCGAAGAAAGCGCCATGGCAGAACGCGGTGAACACGCGCGCGGCCATCAGCAGCCCATAGTTTGGCGCCAGCGCGCACAGCAGATTGCCGACCACGAAGGTGCTGGCCAGCCCGATCAGCGTGGCCTTGCGCGGCAGCCTGGCGGTGACGATGGCCATGATGGGCGCGCCGATCACCACGCCCATCGCGTAACCGGTGATCAGCAGGCCGGCGACGTCGATGCTGACCTGCAAGTCCGCGGCGACGTTGGGCAGCAGGCCCATGATGACGAACTCGCTGGTGCCGATGCCGAAAGCGGCAGCGGCCAGCGCGATGAGGTGCAGGGGCATGGGAGCGGGGGCCGGCGCTTGAGGGAAGGTCCGGCGGCAAAGAAAAGGCAAGGGCGGAATTCTAGGACAGCGTCGCGTGGACGCTTGCGGAAGGCCCTATTGCAAATAAGGGTATACCCGGATTTTTGAGGCGAAGTCAGCGCACGTCGAACGTTGTCCGCCACACCGGCAAGGGCTTGCGCCGCGCGGGGCCATTGCCGGAATTCGCGCGCGCTCGTCCTATCATGACGGCATCGGATAGAAATGCGCGCGCGTGCAGGAGGAATTGGCAATGGAAGGAATGATCGAACGCCTGGAAGCGATGCTGGCCAAGGGCACGGACAACATGCTGCTGCGCTTTTCCTTGGGCAAGGCCTATGCGGAACAGGATTGTTTCGCCGACGCCGAGCCCCATCTGCGCGCGGCGCTGGCGTTCGATCCCGCCTATTCGGTGGCCTGGAAATGGCTGGGCAAGGCCTGCCTGGGGCAGGGCGACAAGAGCGGCGCGCGCGCCGCCTGGGAGTCGGGCCTGCAGGCCGCGCAGGCGCGCGGCGATCAACAGGTGGTGAAGGAATTGCAGGTGTTCATCAAGCGTCTGGACAAGGAAGCCGCGGCCGGCGGCTGAAGCGCGCGGCGCGGCAAGCCCTGCGCGGGGCCATTCCCGCAACAGACCTAGCTGGCCTGACGCGCGGGCAGTGGTTGGGCGCGCGCGAGCCGAAATACCTCGATGGCATGGCGCAAGTCTTCGGTCCCGGCTGGCTGCGCGCCGCGCTCCGGCGCCGCGCCAGGCGCGTCCGCAATGCCGCTGTGCACATCGCGGGCCAGGCCGACCAGGTTCCTGCGCGTGGCCTCCAGCGAAAACCGCAGCGCGCCGGTTTCATCATCGGGATTGCCGGGCGCCAGCGGCGTGCCCAGATTGCCGGCGGCGATCTGCCGCGTGAAGTCGGTGGCGGTGGCCAACAAGCCGGAAAGCGTGCGGGCGTAGGCCCAGCCCGATGCGAAGATCAGGCTGGCGCCGCCGGCCAGCACGGCGGCCGCCAGGGCCAGTTGCTCGGCGTCCAGGTTGGCCGCCAAGCCATGCAGCGCGAAGCCGCCTGCGGCCAGGAACAACGCGGACGACAGCCCGGCCCAAGCCAGCATGCGAGTGCGTATGCCGGCCACCGGCCAGTGGCGCAGGCGCGCCAGCAGGCCTCCCGGAAGAATCCGTCCGGCGTTCAGCCGCAAGCCGCCGGTAATGCCGGTGCGCAGGCGCCGGTAGGCGTTGTCGGCGGTCTCGATCTGGGCGCGCGTCGGCTTGACGCGCACGCAGGCATAGCAGACGGTCACACCCCGTTCCACCACGGGAGTGATGCTGGCCAGCGACCAATAGTGGCCGCCATGCTTGCGCCGGTTCTTGATCACGCCGGTCCAGGACTTGCCGCGTTGTATGGTGCGCCACAGGTCGTCGTAGGCGGCCAGCGGCATGTCGGGATGGCGCATGGTGTCATGGCCTTTGCCCATCAGGTCCGCTTGCGTGTAGCCGCTGACCTCCAGGAACGCGGGGTTGGCATAGATGATGCGGCCGCGCGCGTCGGTGCGCGTGATGAGGCACTGCTCGTCGTGCAGCGTGTATTCCTGGTCGTGGACCTGCGGATGGTCGCGCATGCTGTGTCGTCCTGCGATCGGCGTTGGCGGGGAGTCGCAGACCGATCATCCGGGACGCGGCAGGAATCGGCGTTGACCTAGGTCAAGCGGCGCCCAAGCCGTTCCCGCGTGCCGCCGCGGCCGGTCGCCCCTCAGGCGGGTGGCAGGCCGCCAAACGCCTCCAGCGCGCGCAGCCGGCTCTGGGCCAGATCGACGATGGCCAGCGGATAGCCGGCCTGCGCGCGCTCCATCGGGCTGGGATCGTGGATGGCGCGGCTGTCCAGATGCGCCAATTCCGGCAGCCATTCGCGCAGGAACACGCCGTCGGGGTCGAATTTGCGCGACTGCGACAGCGGATTGAAGATGCGGAAGTAGGGTACTGCGTCCGCGCCCGTGGACGCGCTCCATTGCCAGCCGCCGTTGTTGGCGGCGAGGTCGCCGTCCACCAGCTGCGCCATGAACCAGGCTTCGCCCAGCCGCCAATCGATCAGCAGGTTCTTGGACAGGAACATGGCCGTCACCATGCGCAGACGGTTGTGCATCCAGCCCAGCGCCAGCAGTTGGCGCATCGCCGCGTCGACGATGGGAATGCCGGTCTGGCCTTGCTGCCAGGCGCGCAGGTCATCCGGCGCGTCGCGCCAGGGCACGGCGGCGGTCTCCGGCTTCATGGGCTGGTGCATCGACAGGCTGGGGTGGGCGGCCAGCAGATGCTGGTAGAACTCGCGCCACAGCAGCTCGTTGATCCAGGTGGCCGCGCCGCGCTTGCCGCCGTCCACCTCGCCGTGATTGGCCGCCAGCGCCGCGCGCAGGGCCTGCCCCGGCGACAGCACGCCCGCCGCCAGATAGGGCGACAGGCAGCTGGTGGCGGGCAGCGAGGGAAAGTCGCGTTGCTCCTGGTAGGCATCGATGACGCCATCGGCAAAGGCTTCGAGCCGTTCGCTGGCGGCGTCCTCGCCAGCGGGCCATAGTGCGCGCACGGGGTCGGCGGGCGCCTCGAAACCCTCGAAAGCCGCGGGCAGCGGGTCCGCCGGCCACGGCGGCGGCGTCTGGGCGCGCGGCGCGGGCAGCGCCCGCAGAGGCGCCGTGCGCAGGCGTTCGCGGCAGGCCCGCGCGTATGGCGTATAGACGCGGTAGCACTCGCCCTTGCCGGTCAGCACGGTGCCGGGCCGCAGCAGCGAGGCGCCGTGATGCAGCGTCCAGTCCACGCCCAGGGCCTGCAGACGGGCGGCGACCGCGGCATCGCGGCGGCGTTCATTGACGGCCCATTCGGCGTTGGCGTGGACCTGGCCGATGGCGTGGGTGCGGCAGAAATCGGCCAGCGCGTCCGGCGCATTGCTCCAGTCAGGCACGGTCAACAGTCGCAGCGGAATACCCAGGCGGCCGAGTTCCCGCGATAGTTCGCGCAGATTGCGCAGCCAGAAATCGACCTTGGTCGGCGCATCGCCGTGCAGCCGCCATTGGCCGGGCGCGGCCAGAAACAGGGCGGTGACCGTGCCGGCTTCGGCAGCCGCAGCCAGGGCGGGATTGTCGTGCGCGCGCAGGTCGGTGCGCAGCCAGAGCAGCGTGTTCATGGGCGGTCCAAGGCAGGAGGCGGCGAGGCTGGCATTCTATATTGCGTCCGCTGCGCGGGCGCACGGACGGCGCGGGCTTGGAAGACGATGTAAAAACTACGAGTAGATGTGTCCTTGCCTGCACAGGCCCGCGCAGCGGGCCTCGCAGGGGAATTCGCGCGGCGCGGCCCAATCGCGGCGCTTTGCGGTCAAACCATGAAACACGCTGGCGCGCTGGGCATATTGACGCGGCCTGGGCCCCGCCATGTAATTCAAGTAAACGACTAGAGCAAGATGAACGCTATGGGAAATCTGATGGACCTACGCCCGTCTTTTCTGAGGGGCCGCACACCCGCAGGCAATGCGTCCCGCGACGTTTTGCAAAAGCTCTGGCGCTCGGTGGATCTGCCCGATGAATCGCTGGACCACGTGGTGTTGACTGGCGCCGACCCGGTACTTCCCTCGTCTTTCGCCGTTGGCACGGCGGCGCAGACCAGCATGGCTGCGGCCGCGCTGGCCGCGGCCGAAATCTGGAATTTGCGCGGCGGCGCCAGGCAGCAAGTCGGCGTCGACATGCTGCATGCGGCGCAGGAGTGCCGCAGCCACTACACCATCAACGGCGTTACCCCCAATCCCTGGGACCCCATCACCGGCCTGTACCGCTGCGGCGACGGCGGCTGGGTCCGCATACACGCCAATTTCGCCCATCACCGCGATGGCGCCCTAGCGCTTTTGGGCTGTCCTGTCGGTGAAGACACCTCCCGCGCAACGGTGGAACGCGCCCTGAGCCGCTGGAAGGCCCTGGACTTCGAACAGGTGGCTGCCGATGCGGGCTTGCCGGTGGCGGCCATGCGCAGCTTCGACGAATGGGACCGCCATCCGCAAGCCACGGCGGTGGCCGCGCAACCCTTGCTGACCATCGAGCGCATCGGCGAGGCCGATCCTCGGCCCTTGCCCAAGTACGGCAATGGCGCCCGGCCGCTCAAGGACATCCGCGTGCTGGACCTGACGCGCATCATTGCCGGGCCGGTCTGCGGCCGGGCGCTGGCGGCGTATGGCGCCGACGTGATGCTGCTGAACTCGCCGCACCTGCCCAACATCGACAACATCATCGACACCAGCCGCGGCAAGCTGTCCGTGCAGGCTGACCTGGACACGGCCGACGGCCGCATCGCGCTGGGCAACCTGTTGCGCAGCGCGCACGTGTTTGTACAGGGCTACCGCCCCGGCGCCATGGCCGCGCTGGGCTTCGGCCCGCAGGACGCGGCGCGCATCCGCCCTGGCATTGTCTACGTGTCGCTGTCGGCCTATGGCGACAAAGGTCCCTGGGCCGGTCGCCGCGGTTTCGATTCCTTGGTGCAGACCGCCACCGGCTTCAATCATGCCGAGGCGCAGGCTGCGGGCCAGGACGAGCCCAAGCCCATGCCCTTGCAGATCCTGGATCACGTCTCGGGCTACCTGATGGCCTTCGGCGCGCAGGTCGCGCTGGCGCGGCAGGCGACCGAAGGCGGCAGTTGGCATGTGCGCGTGTCGCTGGCGCAAACCGCGCATTGGCTGCGCGGCCTGGGCCGGGTCGAGGGCGGCCTGGCCTGTCCGATGCCGGGCTTCGAAGGCTTGCTGGAAACCGAGCCCTCCGGTTTCGGTGAGCTGGTGGCATTGCGCCACGCCGCGCAGTTTTCGGAAACCCCGGCCCGGTGGACGCGTCCATCCAGCCCGCCGGGCACCCATCCCCCGGTCTGGCCGTTCAACTAGGGCCACGGGCGCGCGTCAGCGCGCCATGAGGCGCTTGCCCCGGGGGCGGGCGGCCTCTTCGGACCGTGGATGTTTCTGCGGTTCCGTCCCACTTTGATCCAAGCGCCGCAACACGGCCCGCTGGGCGTTGTCTGTTCGACACGGCCCGCGTTTCCAGCGTTCAGCCACGCCTGAACCGCCTCCATCGCGTTTTCCCCGCCAGTCCTGTCTGGCTTCCGTTGTACGCGGATTGATCTGGTATTCAGGTTTTCTGTTGGCGATTCAATAAATTACATATTGATATCAACAGTCATATAAATAGCATGTCGTCATATTTTGTCATTTTTTAAATAACTATACGAATCCCTCGGGCAAGGCTCGCTGCGAGCGCGCATGTAATTCCGTCCTGGATCTGAACCAGAACGGATTCGCCGATGCCGCCATTCAGTAGCTTGGCGACTTTGTCCGGCCGGCGCACCCGGCCCGCGGGATTCTTTGAGACAAGGTCATGACGATGCTGAAACCAACCAAGTCATTTGCTTGGCGGAGATCGGCTGCAGGCCAAGCCAGAAGGGCGTTTTGCATCGCGCTTTCGGTTTTCCTGCTGTTCCAGGGATGCGCAGCGCCGCTAGCCGGCGAGCTGCGCAAGCCGCTACCCAGTTCCGAACGCAACGCTCCACCCATGACGGCCAGGGCCGAAGCCGCCGGCGAAACGCCGGACCCGGATGCCGCGCAGGCGCGGAGCCGGGCCGCGGGCACGCTGGATCCCGCGCCCGATCTGGAAGGCCGTCCCTTGCCGGCCAATCCCAATCAAATGGCGAGTGCCGACGCCAGATCGCTGGCCAGCGGCAAGGCCACCGGCGTAGCAAAGCGGGCGGCCGAAAGCTGGCTGGGCCAGTTCGGCACCGCCAGGCTGGACCTGCTGGGCAGCTTCCATGGGGGCGCCCTGGACATGCTGTTCCCGCTACACGATGCCGGGACCGGTCTGATTTTTTCGCAGTTCGGCGCGCGCCGGACCAACCTGCTGCAAGAGTCCTATCGGACCACGGTCAACCTTGGCCTGGGATACCGCCATTTCGCCGACGGCTTCATGGTGGGCGGCAACGCCTTCCTGGATCAGGACGTTTCGCGCGGCCATCGGCGGCTGGGCCTGGGCGGTGAATGGTGGGCGGATTATCTCAAGCTCAGCCTGAACGGCTACTTCCGCCTGAGCGACTGGAAGCGTTCGCCCGATGAGCGCGGCTACCAGGAACGCCCGGCCAGCGGTTGGGATATCAGGACCGAAGGCTATTTGCCTTGGTATCCGCAGTTGGGCGGCAAGCTGATGTTCGAGAAGTACTACGGCGATGATGTCGGCCTGTTCGGCGCCAGCAACCGGCAGAAGAATCCCCGTGCCTGGACCCTGGGCGTGTCGTATACGCCGGCGCCGGCCGTCACCTTGGGATTGGACCATCGCATGGGGCAGGGCGGAAAGTCCGACACGAGCTTCAAGCTGGGCGTGAAGTACGCGATAGGCGTGCCCTTGGCCAAGCAGCTGGAGCCGGGCGGCGTCGCGAGCAGCCGCCAATTGGCTGGCATGCACATGGACTTGGTCGAGCGCAATAACGAAATCGTCCTGGAATACAAGAAAAACGCCCCGCTGACGATCCAGCTGCCAGCGGCCACCAGAGGCTATCCGCAGACGGTGCTCAGTTTTCCGGTGACCATCGTGGGGGCCGGGGAGGCACCCACGGTCGAATGGTCCGGTTCGGCGGCGGCTTTTACCATGCCCTATGGCGGCGGCGCGTCAGGGGCGATGACGCTGCCTGCCTACAACATCGGCGGCGTCAACACCTATCGCCTGACGGCAACGGCCATCGATGCGCACGGACGGAAAATCAGTTCGAACGTCATGGAGGTAAGCGTCAATCCGCTCAGCCTCAGCGTCGCGCGCTCGAAAGCCGTGGCTCTGGCCGACGGCATGGACAGCGTCAGGTTTACGGCCCAGGTCCGCGGCGTCCAGGCGGAACCCATGGCCGGGCGCGCCATTGCCTGGACCTTGCACGGGCCCGGCGCCATCAAGGAGTCTTCGGACCGGACCGATGCGGACGGACTGGCGTTCGTCATGGTCAGCAGCCAGGTCGCCGCCATGGTCGAAGTCGAGGCAACGGAAGCTCAAGGCTTCAAGGGCCGCAGCGAGGCCGAATTCCTTGCAGCGACAAGTTCGGCGAACGTCGCGCAGCTCGATGTGACTCCAGTGTCCATCCTTGCAAACGGCCGGGACAAGACCGTGCTTACGGCGACAGTCAAGGATGGCAAGGGCAACGCGGTAGGCGCGGGGGTGGCGGTCAATTGGACGGCCACCGGCGGCCGGCTTTCCAGCGGCAGCAGCAATACCGATGCGAGCGGCGTGGCGGTGGCGGAACTGCTTTCCGCCAACGTTCCGGGCACCTCGGACATCACCGCCAAGGCTGGGGTCGACGATCCGGGGAAGACGAGGTCCGTGGATTTTCTGCTCGACGCATCCGATGCGAAGGTCGTGCTGCTCACGTCCGCCAAGACCACAGCCCTGGCCAACGGTATTGACACCGTGACTCTCACAGCCACCGTTGCCGACGGCCGGGGCAATCCGGTGGGCGCGGGCATCGCCGTCAATTGGGGCGCCAGCCTCGGCACACTGAGCGCCGCCTCCAGCAGCACCGATGCAAATAGCCAGGCCATGATCGTGCTGACAGCGCCCACCGTGGCGGGCGTGGCGGCCATCAGCGCCAGGGGCGCAAGCGGCGATGCGGGCAAGGCTGCTGCGATCGCCTTCGTGGTAGATCCCTCAAGCGCCCGTGTGGTCCTGCTTACGCCCGGCGAGGCCAGTGGCGTGGCCAATGGCACGGATGCCCTGGTTTTCACGGCCACGGTTGAAGATGGCCGTGGCAATCCGGTCGGCGCCGGCATCACCGTCAATTGGACCGCCAATCTGGGCGTCATCGCCTCCGCCAGCGTCACCAACGCCAATAGTCAGGCAACGGTGCTGCTGACCGCGCCCATCGTCCCCGGCATGGCGACCATTACTGCCAAGGCTGCGGATGGCGATGCTGGCAAGACGGCCTCGGCCGTCTTCGCCGCCGACGTGCTGAGGGCGCGCGTGGCCGTCCTGACGCCAAGCAAGACCAGCGGCTTGGCCAATGGCACCGACACCGTCACGCTCACGGCCACAGTCGATGATGGCCGCGGCAGTCCGGTGGGGGCGGGCGTCGCCGTCAATTGGACCACCGATCGGGGCACCATTGCCGCCGCCAGCGTCACCAACGCCAGCAGCCAGGCTACGGTCGTCCTGACGGCGCCGACCATGATTGGTCAGGCGACCGTCACCGCCAAGTGCGCGCCTGTCCGGCAGGGGAGGAGCCTGGGCAGCGATCCTGGCAAGACCGCTGCCATCGCCTTCACCGTCGACACGTCCAGCGCGCACGTCATCGAGCTCAGCCCGAGCAAGACCACCGGCGTGGCCAACGGCAGGGATACCGTGACGTTCACGGCCACGGTTACGGACGCGGGGGGCAATCCGGTGGGCGCGGGCGTCGCGGTCAACTGGGGCGCCACCATGGGTGCCCTCGCGGGCGCGACCAGCGTGACCAACGCCAGCAGCCAGGCCACGATCGTGCTGACCGCGCCGACGGCGGCCGGCGTGGCGTCCATCCTTGCCAAGGCGGCAAGCGGGGATGCCGGCAAGACCGCCTCCGTCACCTTCACGGCCGATGTGTCCACCGCCCGCGTGGTTTCGCTCCTTCCCTTGCGCAGCACCAGCACCACCTTTCCGGCTGGCGTTTGGGTCAATCTGAGAGCGACCGTGCAAGACGCCTATGGCAATCCTGTCGGCGCGGGTGTCACCATCACTTGGAGCAGCGACGCCGCCACTTTCGATCAGGCTACCAGCACGACTTCTCAGGACGGAACGGCTACCAACACCGTAACGCATTTCTCGGCCGGCGCAGTCTTGGTGAAGGCCCAGGCCGTAGCGGGGGATCCGGGCAAGACCCTAGTCATGAACTACGTGGCGGACCCGTCCCGGGATTACGTCAATATCTTGAACGCCAACAAGAATACGGGCGTGGCCGACGGCATCGGCACCACTATCTTCACGGCTGTCGTGCGCAACCAGTTTAACGACCCGGTGGGCGCCGGCATCACCGTGCACTGGACGACGACGGGAGGTACCTTGGCCGCGCCCACGAGCATGACCGATGCCGCCGGCGCAGCCCGCATCGTGCTGACCGCGCCGACCGTGGCGGGCGAGGTGTCGGTGAGTGCCAAGGCGGGAGCCAACGATGAGAACAACAGTTTCGCCGTGGTGACTTTCAAACACAGCCCATCCTCTCCTCGCGTCGGCAGTGCTGCCACCAGCAAGACCCGCATCGTGGCCAATGGCCGCGACTCCGTGATCTTCACGGCGATGGTGCAGGACGGCAATGGCAATCCTTGGGGCGAGGGCCTCGTCGTCAATTGGAGTTCCGACCTCGGCACCCTGGATGGTGCTACCAGCAAAACCAACGCCAACGGCGCAGCCACGGCCGTGCTGACGGCAGGGACCGTCGCCGGCCTGGCCTCGGTGACCGCCACGGCGGGAGCGGGGGATTCGGGCGCGACCGTTAGCGTGACTCTGACGGCCGACCCGCTATCCCCCGGGGTTGCCTCCCTGACCGCCAGCAAGAACTCCGGGCGGGCCAACGGGACTGATACCGTGACCCTCATTGCGACCGTGAAGGATGCCAACGGCAATCTGGAGGATGCGGGCATCATCGTCAACTGGACGACCAACCGCGGCACCCTGGCCGCGGCCACCAGCAGCACCAATGCTCGCGGTATGGCCACGGTTCAACTGCGCGCGCCTACTTCCGCCGGTACTGCGGTGCTGACCGCCAGGACAGTGGCGGCGGATCCGGGCAAGACCGTCCGCGTGAAATTCGCGTCACGCGCCATCACCCCGCCGCAGCCATGACGGCCAAGACAGTCACGTAGGCTCTGGCCAGGCTGGTCCCGGCGTATGCCTTGGCGCCGCGCTGCCTGCCGGCGCCGCCTACTGCCTGGCCTTCCAGTCGCGCAGGGCGCGCATGGTGTTGGCCACGTGGGAATCCGGATTCATGTCGGTGTATTCGTACAGGATCTTGCCTTGCGGCGAGATCACGTAGGAGATGCGTTGCGCGTATTCCGGGCGCTTGTCGTGGACGGCGTCGTAGGCCTTCATGATCTTGCCGTCGCCGTCGGCCGCCACCGCGAATTTGCCGCGGCACTCGCTGACCGAGAACTTGTTCAGCGTATCAATGTTGTCGGTCGACACGCCGATGACGGTGGCGCCCAGGGACTTGTATTCGTCCGTGGCTTCGGCGAAGTTGTGCGCTTCTATCGTGCAGCCCTGGGTGAATGCGGCGGGAAAGAAATACAGGACCACCGGACCTTGCTTGAGCGCCTCGCTCAACGAGAACGTATAGACCTTGCCGCCCAGCGAAGCCTCGGTGCTGAATTCCGGCGCAGGGGCGCCCACGTCCAGCGCGGCCTGGGCCGTAGGGCCGGCCAGCAGGCCGCAGAGCAGTAACCAGGGGGCAATGCGCTTCATCGGAATCTCCAGAGTTTCAGGGGCCGGGCGGCAACAGGCCTACTGTAGCCCTGTGAGCGGCGAGGGTCCAGCGCGCGGCCTGGCGGCCGCGGCCGGGGCTAGTCACGCCCGGGCCCGCCGCGGCCATTGCCGTTTCCATCCCCGCGCGGCTGGTCGCGCTGCTGTTGCTGACGCGCCTGCTGCTGTGCCTGCTGGTCGCGCTGCTGTTGCTGACGCGCCTGCTGCTGTGCCTGCTGGTCGCGCTGCTGTTGCTGACGCGCCTGCTGCT
>NZ_JBYSYI010000012.1:108953-179376 GCF_058783105.1 Achromobacter sp. FW305-C-30-7
CTGTGCCTGCTGGTCGCGCTGCTGCTGCTGCTGCTGCTGTTGCTGACGCGCCTGCTGCTGTGCCTGTTGATCGCGTTGCTGTTGCTGACGCGCCTGCTGCTGTGCCTGTTGATCACGCTGCTGTTGCTGACGCGCCTGCTGCTGTGCCTGTTGATCACGCTGCTGTTGCTGACGCGCCTGCTGCTGGGCCTGTTGATCACGCTGCTGTTGCTGACGCGTCTGCTGCTGAGCCTGTTGATCGCGTTGCTGTTGCTCGCGTTGCTGTTGCTCGCGCACCTGTTGTGCCTGCGGCGGCTGTGGGCGGCCTTGCTGCCCGGGCGTCATATCGCGTCCGCGCTGCATATCCCCGCGGTCCGGGTTGTTGCGGTCGGCGCCACCACGGTTGTCGCGCCCGTTGTTATCCCGGCCGTCGCGACCATTCCCCGGACGCTGGCCTTCAGGCGGCCTGCCGTTGGATTGATGGTCCACGTACGCCTGGGGCGGACGGCCCTTGTTGTGGTCATAGAACTGCGCCCGGTTGTTGCCGGCGTCGCGCACATAGCCGCGCTGCGTGTCGGTCTGCTGGGAATGCCGGTCCTTGCGTGCGGCGAGTTCGCGCGGGTCCGCGTCGCGCCGGATGCCTGACGGGCCGCCGTGGTAGCTGACCCGGCGGTTGTCGACGTTGTTCACGACCACCGTGTGGTTGTAGACATTGGTCACGCGGGTGATGTTCACGTTCGTGACCGAGCGGTTGTAGTAGAAGCGGTCGCGTTTCCAGTAGCCGCCCACGTAGCCCAGGCCGGTGTAGCCGAAGCCGTAGTTGATGCCGCCATAGAAGCCCACGTGGGGGCCCCAGTAGCCCGCGTTCCACAGGTACACGCCGTTCACGAAGCCCCAGTATCCCGGTGTCCAGAGGGCGCCGGGATAGGGCGCCAGCACCCACGCGCCGGGGACCCAGAAGAAGCCGTAGCGATTGCGGCTCCAGTAGCCGGGTACCCACATATAGCCGTCTGCGGGCGCGGCCGGCTGCACATACACGGGCAGCGCAGGCGGCGGTTCGGGACTGCGGTCCACCAGCGCCAGATTGGCGTTGGCCGGATCGCCATCGTCATAGACGGGCGCGGCGGGCGCGGGCGGCGGCGCATAGGTCTGCGCCGTGGCGCTGGCACAGGCGGCCAGCATAACGGCCGCGGCCAGGGGGCGCGGGCGGAGGATCCGGGAGTAGATGTTCATGGTCTTTTCCTTTGCGCAATGGGCGCGCGGATCAATAGCCACGATAGTAGTAATGAGGGGCTGGATATGCCGGGTAGTAATAATGCGGCGTGTAATACACCGGCGCCGGACGGTAGTACGCCGGCCTTGCGGGTACGACCACGCATCCAGTCAAGGCGCTGGACATGGCCAGCATCAGCAACAGACTCTTCTTCATTTGCGACTCCTGCCGAGCGCCTGGCGTGGCTCACGCCTTTGTTGCGCTCGTCAGGATTAGGCCACAGGGCAGGCCCCGGGGTTCTGCACTGTAATCGTTCCGAAACAGCTTTCCGGTGACGGATGTTTGCGGCTGCGTGACCGTCGATGTCGTTCGTATCAATGTCCGCGCAAATGAAGAGGGGCCGCCTCGGCGACCCCTGTGTAGCGCGTATCGCCGTGTTACGGCTATCAGTTCCAGCGGCCGCCGTTGCCGGCGAGGCTGAAGCGGCCTGCGCCCATGAAGGCGATGGCCAGCGCGGTGAACAGGAACATGCCTTGCAGTTCCAGCGCCCAGCCGCCGTTGTTGGTCAGGCTGCTGATCTGGCCGGAGTGGGCCAGCAGGATCGCGACCAGCATGTTGATGGCAATCAGCAGGCCGCCCAGGCGGGTGTAGATGCCGACGATGAGCAGGACGGGAGCGAGGATTTCGCCGACGTAGGCGCCATAGGCGAGGAAACCGGGCAAGCCGTGCGAGGACAGCATCCCGCTGATGCCGCCGACGCCGCCGCCGGTCAGTTTGAACAGGCCATGCAGCAGAATCAGAATACCGAGGGTCAGGCGCAGGATCAGCTTGCCGGTGTCGTCGGATTTGATCATGGTGAGTTTCTCTTCTATTGGTTGAAAGGGGACCGCGGCCGTTGGAACAAGTTGCGAGCCGTTGGTTCCGCGCCCCGATGATCGCGGGCAGGGCGGCCGCCAGGGCAGGCCGCGCCATTATTGCAAAACCCGAGCGAAATCATCAAGTTTTTGTCGCCTGACGACACTCAGAACTCTTCCAGATAGCGCATGCGGAAGCGCCGACCCTTGATATTGCTGTTGGACAGGCGCGAGAACGCCTGTTGGGCGATCTGGCGGTCCAGCGCCACGTAGGAGTTGAACTCGGTGATGTTGATCTTGCCGACCTGCTCGAACGTCAGGCCGCCGTCGCCGGTCAGGGCGCCCAGCAGGTCGCCCGGACGCAGCTTGTCCTTCTTGCCGCCCTGGATGCACAGGGTGATCATGGGCGCGCGCAAGGGGCGGTCCGCCTTGGGCCGCAGCGTCTTGATGTCGCCCCACACGAGCGGCGCGCCCTGATATTGCTCGATCAGGTTGGCCCAGCGCATTTCCTCGGGCGAGCACAGGCTCAGCGCCAGCCCCTTTTGTTCGCCGCGGCCGCTGCGGCCGATACGGTGCACGTGGACCTCGGTGTCCTTGGTGACGTCGACGTTGATGACGGCTCCCAGGTTCTGGATGTCCAGGCCGCGCGCGGCCACGTCGGTGGCCACCAGCACGGCGCAGCTGCGGTTGGCGAACTGGATCAGGATCTCGTCGCGTTCGCGTTGTTCCAGGTCGCCGTTGAGCGCCTGGGCGCTGATGCCCTCGGCTTGCAGGCGTTCGACCAGGTCGTGGCTGCGGATCTTGGTGTTGCAGAAGGCCAGGGTGGACTCCGGACGGAAATGCGCCAGCAGGCGCGTCACCGCGTCGAGCCGGTCCTTGTCATCGATTTCGTAGAAGATCTGCTCGATGCGGCTGGCGTCGTGCTGCGCCTCGACCTTGACCTCGGCGGGATTGCGCAGGAAGCGGGCGCTGAGCTTGCGGATGTTGTCGGGATAGGTCGCCGAGAACAGCAGCGTCTGGCGCTTGGTGGGACAGTGCGAGGCAATGGCCACGATATCGTCATAGAAGCCCATATCGACCATGCGGTCGGCCTCGTCCAGCACCAGGGTGTTCAGACCCGACAGGTCCAGGCTGCCGCGTTCCAGGTGGTCCTGAATGCGTCCGGGTGTGCCCACCACCAGATGGGTGCCGCGCGCCAGCGATTCGGCCTGGGGACGGGCGGCGGCGCCGCCGCACAGGGTCAGGATCTTGACGTTGGCGATCTGGCGCGCCAGCCGCCGCAGTTCCTGCGCAACCTGGTCGGCCAGTTCGCGCGTGGGGCACACCAGCAGCGCCTGCGGCGTCAGGCGCGTGGGATCGAGCTTTTGCAGCACGCCCAGGCCGAAGGCCGCGGTCTTGCCGCTGCCGGTCTTGGCCTGCGCGATGAGGTCGCGGCCTTCCAGGATCAGCGGCAGACTTTGCGCCTGGATGGGCGTCATCTGCTCGAAACCCAGGCTCTTCAGATTGTCGAGCAGGGCGGGCAGCAGGGGCAGGGAGGTAAAGGAGGTGTCGGTCACGATAAGAGGGATAGTCGCTTTCTGCCCCCGGGGGGGGCGGCCCGGCGGCAAAGGAAAGGGGGCGGTTGCGTGAACCGCATACGCCCAAGAGTGTAATGCCTGCGGCCGATGGACCCTGAAACAAGAGCCGGGAATACGGCAGCCGGGAATGAGAGCCCCGGGTGGTGCGGAAACAGGCGCGGGGCGGCGTCAGGCCTCGGATTCGTAGGTGCCGGCCAGCGCGCGGGCGGCTTCCTGCATGCGCGGCAGCCAGGCTCGCGCACCGTCGATCGAAAGCCGCGCCACGGGCGCGTGCAAGGCGACCGCGGCAATGGCGCGTGTGCCATGCAGAATGGGCACCGCCATGCAGACGATCCCCAGCAGGAATTCTTCGCGGTCGAAGCTGGCGCCTTCCTTCTTGATGGTGCGCAGTTCCTGCTCCAGCGCGGCCACGTCGCACAGCGTGTTGGGCGTGTAGCGCGGCAGCGGCGCCGCGGCCAGCAGGCGCTGGCGCGCCTCGCGCCGCATATGGGCCAGGAACAACTTGCCGCTGGCCGAGCAGTGCAGTGGCACGCGCGAACCCGATTGCAGGTTGACCCGCAGCGGCCAGGCGGTTTCGACGCGGTCCAGGTAGATGACCTCGTCGCCGTCCAGCATGGTGCAGTTGCAGGTCTCGCCGATTTCGTCGACCAGGCTGTCCAGGATGCGGTGGCGCTCGCCGCGCAAGGGCGAGTTCAGCAGCGTGTCGCGCGCCAGCGCGCTCAGGCGCGGGCCGCTGACGTAGCTCTTGCCAGCGGGCTCGCGCAGCAGCATGCCGGCGTCGACCAGGCGCGACAGGATGCGCAGCACCGAGGGCTTGGGCAGGCCGGTGGCGTCCGTCAGCGCGGCCAACGATACCGGCTGCCCGGAGCGGGCCACCTGTTCCAGCAGGGTCAGCGCGCGCAGCGCTGCGGAGGATTCGTCTTTCATCTTTCAATAATTGAAGATTCGGCGGTTTGCCTCCCATCTTTGCACGGATTTTGCAGAAAATGGAACGCAGCGGGGTGTGAGCGGCGAGGTTTCTGCTGCAGTATCGGATCATGCCGGCCCAGATGCAATCCGACACCGCCGGCCTGCCAGGAGAGAGACCATGAGCAGCAAGCAACACATGACCCCTAGCGAAGCGTTTGTGGAAACGCTGGTCGCCCAGGGCGTCAAGGACGTATTCGGCATCGTCGGCTCGGCCTTCATGGACGCGCTGGACCTGTTTCCGGCGGCGGGCATCCGCTTCGTTCCCACGGTGCACGAACAGGGCGCCGCGCACATGGCCGACGGCTATTCGCGCGTGACCGGCCGTCACGGTGTCTGCATCGCGCAGAACGGCCCGGGCATCACCAATTTCGTGACCGGCGTAGCGGCCGCCTATTGGGCGCACAGCCCGGTGGTGGCGATCACGCCCGAAACCGGCACCGCGGGCATGGGGCTGGGGGGCTTCCAGGAAACCGAACAGCTGCCCATTTTCTCGCGCATCACCAAGTACCAGGCGCACGTGAATCGGCCTGACCGCATGGCCGAGTTCACCGCCAAGGCTTTCGACAACGCGCTGGCCGAGCGCGGCCCTACGCAGCTGAACATTCCGCGCGACTACTTCTATGGCGAGATCGACGTGGCCATCCCCGAGCCGCGCCGCATCCGCCGCGGTCCGGGCTCGGAAGAGGATCTGGAGGCGGCAGCGCAGATGCTGGCGCAAGCCAAGTTCCCCGTCATCGTGGCGGGCGGCGGCGTGCTGTTCTCGGAGGGCCAGGCCGAATGCGTGGCCTTGGCCGAATTGCTGGGCGCGCCGGTGGTCACCAGCTACCTGCACAACGACGCCTTCCCGGCCAGCCATCCGCTGTGGTGCGGCCCGCTCGGCTACCAGGGCGCCAAGGCCGGCATGAAGCTGCTGTCGCAGGCCGACGTGGTGCTGGCGCTGGGTACGCGCCTCGGACCCTTCGGTACTTTGCCGCAGCACGGGCTGGACTACTGGCCGCAGGGCGCGCGCATCATCCAGGTGGACGCCGACCACCGCATGCTGGGCCTGGTGCGCCCGGTGTCGGTCGGCATCTGCGGCGATGCCAAGCCCGCTGCGGCGGCGCTGGCCGCCAAGCTGCAAGGGCGCGAGGTCGCCTGCGCCGCCACCAAGGCGGGACGCGGCGAACAGATCGCGGCGCAGAAGGCCGAATGGGAGAAGGAACTGGACAGCTGGTCGCATGAACGCGACGACTGGAGCCTGGACATCATCGAGCACGGCGGCGGCCGCATGCATCCGCGCCGCATGCTGCGCGAGCTGGAACGCGCCATGCCCAAGCACGTGATGGTGTCCACCGACATCGGCAATATCTGCTCGGTGTCCAACAGCTACCTGCGCTTCGACGAGCCGGATTCCATGCTGGCCGCCATGAGCTTCGGCAATTGCGGCTACGCCTTGCCGGCGTTGATCGGCGCCAAGCTGGGCAGGCCCGACCGGCCGGCCGTGGCCTACGTCGGCGACGGCGCCTGGTGCATGAGCTTCCAGGAACTGCTGACTTGCGTGCGCGAGAAGATACCGGTGACCGCGGTGGTGTTCCATAACGGCCAATGGGGCGCGGAAAAGAAGAACCAGGTGGACTTCTACGGCCGCCGCTTCGTCGGCAGCAACCTGCTGAACCCGAACTTCGCCGAACTGGCGCGGGCCATGGGCGCGGAAGGCATACGGGTGGAGCACGCCGACCAGGTGGGCGCCGCTCTGCAGGCCGCCTGCAAGGCCCAGTCCGAAGGCAAGACCACCGTGCTGGAGATGATGGTCAGCCAGGAACTGGGCGACCCGTTCCGCCGCGACGCCCTCAAGCAGCCGGTGCGCTTCCTGGACAAGTACAAGCAGTACGTGAACCAGCCGTTCCATCCGGGCGAGGTGCCGTTGTCGATCGATCCCGCCAAGCGCTGACCGCGTAGCGTTCGTCCGGCGCGGCGGCGGCCACGCCGGACTTCTCCCGCCAGGCGCCGCGGACTCCGCGGCAGGAGCAGACCGAAATGGAAAGTGATAGCTTGTTCGAGCCGCTGCGCAATGCCGCGCTGTCAGCCGGACGCTTGCGTACCGCGGTAGCGTATCCCTTGTGTCCGACCAGCCTGGGCGCGGCTGTGCAAGCGCGCGACGCGGGCTATATCGAACCGGTGCTGGTCGGCCCGGCGGACAGGTTGCGGGCCTTGATGGCGGAGTTGGGGCTGCGCGCAGGCGAACTGGAAGTGTTCGACACGCCCGACGACGAAGTGCAGGCTGCGCGCGCCGCGGCAGCGCTGGCGCGCGACGGCGCCGTGCGCATGCTGATGAAGGGCAGCCTGCATACCGACCACTTCATGGCGGCCGTGGTGGCGCGCGATGCCGGCCTGCGCACCGACAGGCGCATCAGCCATGCCTTCGTGATGGCGGTGGCGGCCTATCCCAAGCTCTTCATCCTGACCGACGCGGCCGTCAACATCGCGCCGACCCTGCAGGAAAAGGCCGATATCGCGCAGAACGCCATCGACCTGGCGCGCGCGCTGGGCGTGGAACGGCCCAAGCTCGCGGTGCTGTGCGCCACCGAGTCCGTCAATCCTGCCATGCCCGCCACGCTGGATGCGGCGGCCCTGTCGAAGATGGCGGACCGCCAGCAGATCCGCGGCGGCGATATCGACGGCCCGCTGGCCTTCGACAACGCCATCTCGCGCGAGGCGGCCGACCAGAAGGGCATCGTGTCGCGTGTGGCGGGCGATGCCGACATCCTGCTGGTGCCCGATATCGAGGCCGGCAACATGCTCTACAAGGAACTGACCTGGCTGGCCGGCGCCGGCACGGCCGGGCTGGTGCTGGGCACGCGCGTGCCCGTGCTGCTGACCAGCCGCTCCGATTCCATGCAAGCCCGCGTCAACAGCTGCGCGGTGGCCTCGTTGTATGCGCGGGCGCGGGCCGTCTGAATTCCGGCCGTCGACGCGACTGGCTCCAAAAAGTCCGGCGGTTTGGTACTAAGCCTGGACCCTCAGGCTGGATACGCTACCCCCAAGGCCATCCGTTGAATGGTTCGCGACACACAAGATCAAGGGGTAGAACATGCGCAGCGCAAAAAAATGCCTGACCACGATTCTGACGGCGCTGGCCCTGGCGGGCGGAGCCATGGCCGCGGACGCGCCCAAGCCGGGCGGCACGCTGGTGATCGGTTCGACGCAAGTGCCGCGTCACCTGAACGGCGCGGTGCAGTCGGGCATCGCCACCGCCTTGCCCAGCACCCAGCTGTTCGCCAGCCTGCTGCGCTATGACGCCGATTGGAAGCCGCAACCTTATCTGGCGCAGTCCTGGGAATTGGCGCCGGACGGCAAGTCGCTGACCCTGCATCTGCGCAAGGACGCGCTGTTCCATGACGGCAAGCCGGTGACCTCGGCCGACGTGGCGTTCTCCATCATGGCGGTCAAGAAGAACCACCCGTTCCAGACCATGTTCGCGCCGGTGGAGGCCGTGGACACGCCGGACCCCTACACGGTGGTGTTGCGAATGAACAAGCCGCATCCGGCCATCCTGCTGGCGCTGTCGCCGGCCTTGATGCCGGTGTTGCCCAAACACATCTATGACGACGGCCAGGACCTGAAGAACCATCCGCGCAACTCGGCCGACGTGGTCGGGTCGGGTCCGTTCAAGTTCAAGGAGTTCAAGCCCGGCCAGGAAATCGTGCTGGAGAAATTCGACAAATTCTTCCTGCCCGGCAAGCCCTACCTGGACCGGATCGTGGTGAAGATCAATCCGGACGCCACCAATTTGCTGATCGGATTGGAACGTGGCGACATCGGCGTGTTGCCGTTCATGACCGAGCCCACCATCCTGCGGCGCGCCAAGGACAATCCCGCCACCGTCATGACCAGCAAGGGCTACGAAGGCATAGGCGCGCTGAGCTGGCTGGCCTTCAACACTGCGCGCAAGCCGCTGAACGACGTGCGGGTGCGGCAGGCCATCGCCTACGCCACCGACAAGGGTTTCATCACCAAGGCGCTGAACGCCGGCTTCGCCAAGCCTGCCGACGGTCCCATCATTGGCACCAGTCCGTTCGCCACGCAGGACGTCGCCAAGTATCCGCTGGACCTGAAGAAGTCCGAACAGCTGCTGGAAGAAGCGGGCTTCAAAAAGGACGCCAAGGGCGAACGCCTGTCGCTGACCGTGGACTACATGCCGGGTTCCGACGTGCAGGGCAAGAACGTGGCGGAGTACTTGCGTAGCCAGCTGAAGAAGGTTGGCATCGCGGTGCAGGTGCGCGCCTCGCCGGACTTCCCGACCTGGGCCAAGCGCATCGCCAGCAAGGATTTCGACATGACCACCGACATCGTCTTCAACTGGGGCGATCCGGTGATCGGCGTGCACCGCACCTATCTGTCCAGCAACATCCGCGACATCATCTGGACCAATACGCAGTCCTACGCAAATCCCAAGGTGGACGAGCTGTTGGAACAGGCTGGCACGGAGACCGACGCCGACAAGCGCCGCGCGCTGTATGCCGAATTCCAGCGCCTGGTCACCGCGGACGTACCCATCGACTTCCTCACGGTCATTCCGTACCACACCTTGTCCTCGAAGAAGGTGCACGGCTTGCCGGACGGGATCTGGGGCGTCATCTCGCCCATGGACGATACCTACTTGCAGTAAGGGGGAGCCGCCATGACGCGCTATCTCCTGCGTCGGCTGGCCTATGCGCTGGTGCTGCTGCTGGCCGTGGTGACGCTGAACTTCCTGCTGATCCACATCTCGCCGGGCGATCCGGTCGAGACCATCGCGGGCTCCATGGGCGGCATCAGCGAAGAACTGCGGGCGCAGTTGCGCACGCAGTACGGGCTGGATAAACCCTTCCTGACGCAGCTGGGCATCTACCTGATGCAGGTGCTGCGCGGCGACCTGGGCTATTCCTACTTCTTCAACGTGCCGGTGGCGCAGCTGATCTGGGACCGCGTGCCGGCCACGCTGCTGCTGGTGGTGACTTCGGTGCTGAGCGCCTTCCTGGCGGGCACGCTGCTGGGCACGCTGGCCGCGCGCAAACCCAATGGGCCGCTGTCGCAAGGCATCACGCTGCTGTCGGTGGTGGGCTATTCCGCGCCGGTGTTCTGGACCGGCATCATCCTCATCATCCTGTTCGCCTCGGTGTTGCCGATCTTTCCCGTGTCCGACATGCGCTCTGCCGGCGGCCCGCAGGACGGCTGGGCCGGCGTACTGGACGTGCTGCACCACCTGGTGTTGCCGGCCTTCACCTTGGCGTTTGTCTACCTGGCGCAGTACAGCCGGCTGGCGCGCGCCAGCGTCATGGAGGCCCTGTCGGCCGACTATATCCGCACCGCGCGCGCCAAGGGCCTGCCGGAACGCACCGTGCTGTACAAGCACGCGCTGCGCAACGGCGTGTTGCCGGTGGTGACCATGCTGGGCCTGCAGTTCGGCAATGTGCTGGCGGGCGCGATCCTGGTCGAGACGGTCTTCAACTGGCCGGGGCTGGGCCGGCTGGCATTCGACTCCGTGCTCAGGCGCGACTATCCCACGCTGCTGGGCATCCTGCTGTTCGCTTCGCTGCTGGTGGTGGTGATGAATCAGCTTACCGATCTGGCCTACCGCCTGATCGATCCCAGGATCAAGACCTCATGAGCCAGACTCCTTCCGCCGTTCCCGTTGCCGCCTTGCAGGCCCAGGCGGCGCGGCCGCCGGCCCGCCCGTCCTACGAGGCCCTACGGGTGTTTGCGCGCAATCCCTCGGCGCTGGCCGGCGTGCTGCTGCTGGCCGTCATCCTGGCGGTGACGATCTTCGGCCCCATGGTCATGCAGGCGGACCCGTTCGAGATCGCCGGCGCGCCGATGACGCCGCCGGGCGCGGACGCCTTGATGGGCACGGACTACCTGGGCCGCGACGTGCTGACCGGCATGGTCTACGGCGGCCGCGCCACGCTGCTGGTGGGCGTGGTGGCGGCGGTGCTGTCCATGGCCATCGGGCTGACGGTGGGGGCGCTGGCGGGCTACTACGGCGGCTGGATCGACGAAACCCTGATGCGCATCACCGAGTTCTTCCAGGTGCTGCCCACCTTGCTGTTCGCCATGGTGCTGGTGACGCTGTTCTCGCCTTCGCTCGTGACTATCGCGGTGGCGATCGGCGTGGTCAGCTGGACAGGCACGGCGCGGCTGGCGCGCGGCGAATTCCTGCGCCTGAAGCGCCGCGAGTACGTGCTGGCGGAACGAGTGATAGGCGCGGGCGACGCCCGCATCATCTGGCGGGTGATCCTGCCCAATGCCTTGGCGCCGCTGATCGTGTCCGCGACGCTGGCGATAGGCATGGCCATCCTGTTCGAGGCCGGCCTGTCGTTCCTGGGCCTGGGCGATCCCAACATCATGAGCTGGGGCCTGATGATAGGCAGCAACCGCCCCTACATCCTGACCGCGTGGTGGGCCGTGACTCTGCCGGGCGCCGCCATCTTCGTGACTGTGCTGGCTGTCAGCCTGATCGGCGACGGTCTGAACGATGCGTTGAATCCCAACTCGCGGGGGCGGGCATGAACGCCCCGGTGCTGGAAGTGGATAGCCTGAGCCTGGAGTTCCAGGCGCGCGGGCGCGCGGCCGAGGTGCTGAGCGCGGTGAGCTTCGCCCTGAACCCTGGCGAGACCCTGTGCCTGGTGGGCGAATCCGGCTGCGGCAAGAGCATGACGGCGCTGGCCATCATGCGGCTGATTCCCGCGCCGGGGCGCATAGGCGGGGGCAGCGTGCGCCTGCGTGGCGATGACCTGGCCGGCCATGACGAAGAGGCCATGCGCCGGGTGCGCGGCAACAAGATATCAATGATCTTCCAGGAGCCCATGACGGCGCTCAATCCCGTGTACACGGTCGGCGACCAGATCGCGGAGCCCTTGCGCCTGCATCAGGGCCTGAGCAAGAGCCAGGCCCGTGAGCGCGCCATCGACATGCTGAAGTCGGTGGGTATCCCCTTGCCCGAGCGGCGCGTGGACGACTATCCGCACCAGATGTCCGGCGGCATGCGGCAGCGCGTGATGATCGCGATCGCGCTGGCCTGCGATCCGGACGTGCTGATCGCCGACGAGCCCACCACCGCGCTGGACGTGACGGTGCAGGCGCAGATCTTCGACCTGCTGCGCGAGCAACAGGCCCGGCGCGGCACCGCGGTGCTGCTGATCACGCACGACATGGGCGCGGTGTCGGAAATGGCGGACCGCGTGGTGGTCATGTACGGCGGGCGGGTAGTGGAGCAGGGCGGCGTGCGCGAAATCCTGGCGCAGCCGCGCCATCCCTATACCCAGGGCTTGATCGCCTGTCTGCCGGAACTGGACCGCGAGCCCGACGACATCCGCCCGGACCTGCCGGAGATTCCCGGCGTGGTGCCTTCGATCTGGGAGCGCGGCGCGGGCTGTCCGTTCATGGAGCGCTGTGGGCAGGCCATGGCCCGTTGCCGCGACGCATTTCCACCGTTGGTCCAAGTGGGCGAGGGCCAGGAAGTGGCCTGTTGGCTGTATCCGGAGGCCGCGCGATGACGTCACCGCAATCTCCCGCCTTGCTGTCCGTGCGCGATCTTGCCGTGCATTTCCCCATTGGCGGACGCGGACGCGATGGCAAGCCCGTCGTCGTGAAGGCCGTGGACGGCGTGTCCTTCGAGCTGCAGCGCGGCCGCACCCTGGCGATCGTGGGCGAGTCCGGGTCGGGCAAGACCACTACCGCCTTGTCGGTGCTGCGCCTGGCGGATCCGACCGCGGGTTCCATCCATTTCGACGGCACCGACATGACGGCGTTGAGCGGTTCGGCCCTGCGCCGCATGCGCCGCCGCGTGCAGCTGGTGTTCCAGGATCCGTATTCCTCTCTCAATCCGCGCCAGCGCGCGGGCGATATCGTGCGGTCGCCGCTGGACCTGATGGGCATCGATCCGCCGGGCGGACGCGAGGCACGGGTGGCCCGCATGTTCGAACTGGTGGGCTTGCGGCCGGAACAGCGGCAGCTGTTTCCGCATCAGTTCTCCGGCGGACAGCGGCAGCGGCTGAACGTGGCCAGGGCCCTGGCCAGCGCGCCGGATCTGATCGTCTGCGACGAACCGGTGTCCGCCCTGGACATCGCCATTCGCGCGCAGATCCTGAACCTGCTGCGGCGCATCCAGCGCGAGCAGGGGCAGTCATTCCTGTTTATCTCGCACGACATGGCGGTGGTGGAGCACATCTGCGACGACATCGCCGTCATGTATCTGGGCAAGATCATCGAGCAGGCCTCGCGCAACGCTTTCTTCACGCGTCCCTTGCATCCCTACAGCGTCGCACTGATGTCGGCGGTGCCAACCGTGAAAGGCGGGCGCGAACTTGCCGCCCGCCGGGTGCGGCTGGCGGGGGATCCGCCTAGCCCGGTCGATCCGCCGCCCGGCTGCCGCTTCGCCGGCCGTTGCCCGGCCGCGCAGTCGCTCTGCACCACGCGCGAGCCCGCTCTGCGCGAAGTCGCGCCAGGCCACCGCGTGGCCTGCCATTTCGTCGACTCCCGCGATGGCGTCCTGGTGTCGCCGCTGCAGGGATGAATCCACCCTCCGATAGAAGGACAGACCGATGAGCCAGACCCGCGCCCGAACCACCATCTATGCCGCGCGCAGCATCCTGACCATGAATCCGATGCAGCCGCGCGCCACCCATGTGGCGGTGCGCGAAGGCCGCATCCTGGGCGTGGGCAGCCGCGAAGACCTGGCGGGCTGGGGCCCCGCCGACCTCGACGAGCGCTATGCGGACAAGGTGCTCATGCCCGGCCTGGTGGAAGGGCATTGCCACCTGCCGGAAGGCGGCATGTGGAAGTTCGTGTACGTGGGTTATTACGACCGGCGCGGGCCGGACGGCCGGCTTTGGGAAGGCCTGAAGAGCTTCGACGCGGTGGCTGCCCGGCTGAGCGAGGCCGAGCGTGCCTTACCAGCCGGCGAAACGCTGATCGGCTGGGGCTTCGATCCGATCTTCTTCGACGGCGCGCGCATGCGTGTGCAGGACCTGGACGCCGTTTCCGCCGAGCGGCCCGTGGTGGTGATGCACGCCAGCATGCACCTGATGAACGTGAATACTCCGATGCTGGCGCGTGCCGGCATCGACCGCGACACCGATATCGAAGGCATTACCCGCATGGACGATGGGCGCCCCAGCGGCGAGCTCTGCGAATTCGCGGCCATGTTTCCCGTCATGCGCCTGATCGGCAGCCCGTTCCGCACCGTGGGCGTGTCGGAAGAGGGCCTGCGCATGTTCGGCAAGGTGGCGCAGTGGGCAGGCGTCACGACCGCCACGGACCTGGTCAACGAGCTGGGCGAGGAGGGCCTGGCGACGCTGGCGCGCATCACCTCTGAACCGGACTATCCGGTGCGCATCGTGCCCGCCGCGTCCGCGCTGACGTATGCGGGCGATCCGGCGCGCTGCCTGGCCAAGTTGGAGGATGCCCGGCGGCTCAACAACGACAAGCTGCATCTGGGCATGGTCAAGCTGGTTGTGGACGGCTCGATCCAGGGCTTTACGGCCAGGCTGCGCTGGCCGGGCTACTACAACGGCGCGCCCAACGGCATCTGGGTGATCGCGCCGGCCGAACTGGACGCCATGGTCCAGACGTATCACGATGCCGGCGTGCAGCTGCACATCCACACCAATGGCGATGAAGCCACCGAGCTTGCCATCGACGCCGTCGACCGCGCCCTGCGCCGCAGTCCGCGCCGGGACCACCGCCATACCTTGCAGCATTGCCAGATGGCCGACGCGGCGCAATTTCGGCGCATGGCCAGCCTGGGCATGTGTGCCAATCTTTTCGCCAACCACATCTTTTACTGGGGCGATGCACACCATGCCCTGACCATGGGGCCGGACCGCGCCAAGCGCATGGACGCTTGCGCCTCGGCGGCGCGCGCCGGCGTGCCGTTCTCCATCCACTCGGACGCGCCCATCACGCCGCTGGGGCCGCTGTTCACGGCCTGGTGCGCGGTCAATCGCCAGACTTCCTCGGGCAAGGTGCTGGGCGAATCCGAGCGCATCGACGTGGAGGCGGCCCTGCATGCCGTGACGCTGGGCGCGGCCTACACCCTGCATCTGGACCATCTGGTGGGTTCCATCGAGATCGGCAAGCATGCCGATTTCTGCGTGCTGCAGGACGATCCGCTGGAGGTCGCGCCGGAGCAGCTGAAGGATGTGCGCGTGCTGGGCACGGTCATCGGCGGCAGGCCGCTGGCGCTGCGGGAGGCCTGAGATGGCGCCGTTGGGCGGAGCGCGCATCGCGCTGACCGTTGTGGGCGGGTTTCTGGGCGCGGGCAAGACGACCTTGCTCAATCATGTGCTATCCACCACTCGCCGCCGCGCGGCGGTCCTGGTCAATGACTTCGGGCCGGTGGACATCGACGCCGGACTGATCGCGCAGCGCAACGACCAGGTGATCAGGCTGGCCAACGGCTGTGTCTGCTGCTCGATGGCAGGCGGCCTGGACGACGCCTTGGCGCGCGTCCTGGCGCTGGACCCCTTGCCCGAATGGATCGTGATCGAAGCCAGCGGCGTGTCGGATCCAGGCCGCATCGCGCAGGTCGGCATGGCCGATCCCATGCTGCAGCTGGAGGGCGTGGTGGTCCTGGCCGACGCCGCGAACGTGCGCGCGCTGGCGGCGGATCCCCTGTTGGCCGATACGCTGGAACGCCAGCTCAAGGCCGCGGATCTGCTGGTGCTGAACAAGACCGACCTCGCGTCCGCCGAGGAATTGCCGGCGCTGCGCCAGTGGCTGCATGCGGCGACGCGCGGGGCCGCGATGGTCGAGGCGCGGGAAGGGCGCGTGGATCTGCGTCACCTGCTGGGCGAGGGCGAGATGCACGGTCTCGCGCGTGCATGCGCCAGCGGCGCTTGCGGACATCCGGGACACATCCACCCCGCAACGTCCGATGAGCCCGACCACCCTTTCCAGAGCTGGCTATGGCGCGCGCCTGCGCTGCTCGACGCCGACAGGTTCGCCAACAGGCTGCGCGAGGCGCCCAGGCAGCTGCTGCGCGCCAAGGGCTGGGTGCGTACCGACCGGCATGGCCTGGTGCTGGTCCAACTGGCCGGGCGGCGGGTGCGGTACGACACGCAGGCCAGGCCGCCGGCCGATCTGGACGCGCCGTCGCTGGTGCTTATTGGCCTGCGCGGCGCCATCGACCCTGCCAACATGGACGCCTGGCTCGCGCAAGCGTCGGCCTGAAGGAGTGCCCCAGAGAGACATGAATTAATTGGATTACCTGTTCATATCTTTGTGATTGATTGATTCGATGTGGCCGGGAGAATGCGCCGGGGACTTGCCGGCGTTTCCTACGGCGACCTATCGACCCAATCAGTCTACAAAGGAGTGAATCATGACAGGTACTACCAACGGCGCGCGCAAGGCCGCCATCGTATTCGGCGGTTCGCGCGGCATTGGCGCCGCCATTGCGCGGCGGCTGGCTGCTGACGGCGCGGACGTGGCGTTCACCTACGTCTCGGCCCCCGAGCGGGCGCGGGAAACCGCCGCCGCGATCGAGGCGAGCGGGGCGAAGGCGCTGGCCATCCATGCCGACAGCGCGAATGCGGAGGCGATCCGGCAGGCCGTCGCGCAGGCGGTCGAGCGTTTCGGGCGGCTTGACGTCGTGGTGGTCAACGCCGGCATCATGAAGCTGGGCGGGGTGGCCGACGTGAGCCTGGCGGATCTTGACCAGATGCTGGCCATTAACGTGCGAGGCGTGTTCCTGGCCATCCAGGCAGGCGTTGCGCACCTCGCGCACGGCGGCCGCATCGTCACGATCGGCAGCAATGTGGCCGTGCGCATCGGGGGCCCGGCCGCGAGCGTCTATTCGATGACGAAGGCCGCGGTGGCCACGATGGTCAAGGGCATCGCCATCGACTTGGCGCCGCGCGGGATCACCATTAACAACGTGCAGCCGGGACCCACCGAGACCGAATTGGCGGCCCCTTATCTCGACATGGTCCGTCCGATGATTCCGCTGCAGCGGACGGGCAGCGCCGACGAAATCGCAGGGCTGGTCGCATGGCTCGCGAGCGCCGAATCGGGATACATGACGGGGTCGAGCCTGACGATCGACGGCGGGATGGTGCTGTAGCGCCGACAGGCGCGGGAGGCGGCATCGATCTTGCCGGGATCGACGCCCGGCTGACGCCGGCCGCCGCACGAGCGCCAGCCCCCCCCGTCTGGTGCAAGCGATTTCCCGCTTCTGGTTCTAGACCCTGCACGGGGGCTCACTTACCTTTGATCTGAATGCTGGCGCGCGTCGCGCCGGCGTCTATCGGAGGTATGCAATGCAGAAGACCGTCACCGCCGACATGCTGGCCGAATTCGCGGCGGCCTGGAACCGCCACGATATCGACGCCCTGATGTCCTTTATGAGCGAGGACTGCGTGTTCGAGACCGTGGCCGGCCCCGAGCGATGGGGCGCGCGCCATGAAGGGCGCGACGCGGTGCGCGCGGCCTTCGCCGCGGCCTGGGCGAACTTCCCCGATGCGCAGTGGCAGAACGCCACGCATTGGGTCGCGGGCGACCGCGGCGTATCCCAGTCCACTTTTACAGGCACCGCCGCCGACGGCTCCCGCGTGGAGGCGGACATGGTGGACGTGTTCACCTTCCACGACGGCAAGATCCGCGTGAAGAACGCTTACCGCAAGCAGCGCCCGGCCTTGCCGGCGCGCGGCTGAGGACGCCTTTCGCGCCCAGCAACCGGAACGCAGCATGGATACTCAAATGTCCTTCCAATCTGTAGGTCCGGCCCCCGCTGGCCGGACGGCGATCAGCGCGTATAACCCGGCCTACGATCCGCTGGTGTCCCCGCCCGGGCGCGGCCAGGACTACGCGCCCACCTACTGGGTCGCGACCGCCGGCCAGCCGCCCGAGGACGACGGCCCGGTCGAAGGCGATATCGACGCCGACGTGGTGATCGTGGGCTCCGGCTTTACCGGCCTGTCGGCGGCCCTGACGCTGGCCCGTGACTTCGGCGTAAAGGCCGTGGTGCTCGAAGCCAACCGCGCGGTGTGGGGCTGCACCAGCCGCAATGGCGGGCAGGGGCAGAACGCATCCGGGCGCCTGTACCGCTCGCAATGGATAGCGCGCTGGGGCCTGGCGACCGCCAAGCGCCTGGACGCCGAGATCCGCGAAGGCTTTGAATACTGGAAGAGCCTGGTGGCCCAGGTGGATTGCGACGCGCAGCCGGGCGGTCATCTCTACACGGCGCACCGCCAGAAGAAGATGGCCTTCCTGGAGAACGAAGCCCGCGTGATGCGTGAGGTGTTCGGCTACGACGCCAGGATGCTGAGCAGGGAGGAATTGCGCGAACGCTACGTGTACGACCGCGAGGCGGTGGGCGCGATGCACGAGCCGGACGGCGTGGGCGTGCATCCCTTGAAGCTTGCCTATGGCTACATGCGCCAGGCGCGGGCGCTGGGCGTGCGTATCCATCCGGGCAGCCCGGTGCTGGGCTGGCGTTCGGAGAACGGCGGCGTGCGGCTGCAGACCCCGAACGGCTATGTACGCGCGCGCCGCGTGGCATTCGCCACCGGCGGCTACACCGCGCAAGGCGTCAACCGCCTGCTGGACAACCGCATCATGCCGGTGCTGTCGAACTCGCTGGTGACGCGGGTGCTGACCCCGGCGGAGCGTGACGCCGCGGGCCTGAAAAGCACGGTGTTCATCACCGACACGCGGACCTTGCGCTTCTATTACCGCCTGCTGCCCGATGGCCGCATGCAGATAGGCAGCCGCAGCGCTCTGCGCGGCGCCGACGCGCAGCATCCGCGCCATCTGGCGCTGCTGCGCGAGGGCTTGGCGCGCAAGTTTCCCACGCTGGCGGGCGTGGACGTGGACTATTCCTGGTGGGGCTGGGTGGACGTGAGCCACGACATGATGCCGCGCGTGACGCAGCCCGATCCGGCGCAGCCGGTCTATTACGCCTTCGGCTATGGCGGCAACGGCGTGGCGTTCTCGGCCCACGCCGGCAAGCGCCTGGCGCAGCGCATGATGGGCCAGGACGGCGTGGCCTGGGACCTGCCGATCTACGACTCGCCCTTGCCGGGCCATATGTTCGCGCCGTTCCGCAGGCTGGGCCAGGGCCTGCTGTACCGCTGGTACTACCTACGAGACGAAATGCTCTAGCGTGTGCAGGTCCGGGCCCTCAGGGGCCTTTTTACTGCCGGCGGCGGCACGGCGGTAGCGCTCGACCACCTTGGCCAGCCTGGCGATGCCGGGCTCGATGTGTTCCGGCCGGATCGAGGTGAAACCGACGCGCAGGAAGTTGCGCGGCGCGTCGGCGCCGTTCATGAAGAAAACGTCGCCCGGCTCGACCACCACGCCTTCGGCCAGCGCCGCCTCCGACAGCTCGACCGCATTGAGCCAGGGCGGCCCTTGCAGCCAGCAGAACGAGGACCCGGTGATGGGGATGGACTTGAAATCAGGCAGGTGCCGCGCCAGCGCGCGGGCCAGTTCGGTGCCGCGTTCCTGGTAGGCCTGGGACTGCCTGCGCAGCAGTGAATGGTGGTGGCCCAGCGAAATGAACAGCGAAAACGCGCGCTGGATGTAAGCCGACGGATGGCGCAGCATCAGGCGGCGCAGGGCGCGCAATTCGGCGGTGAGCTCGCGCGGGGCCACGATGTAGCCGATGCGCAAGCCTGGGGCGAAGGACTTGGCCAGGCTGCCCACGTAGATCACGCGGCCGTCGCGATCCAGGCTCTTCAATGCGGGAATCGCGCCTTCGCCCCAGCGGCTCTCGCTTTCGAAGTCGTCCTCGATGATCAGGCTGTCGGCCTGGCGCGCCAGCGTCAGCAGGTTCTGGCGGCGTTCCGGCGACAGCGTCACCGTGGTGGGGCATTGGTGGCCGGGCGTGACGAAGATGTAGTCGCAGCCCAGCAGATGGGTGCCGCTGCACAGCCCTTGTTCGTCCACCGGCAGGGGCAGGAGATTGCGCGTGTGGCTGGCGAAGATGTTGCGGGCGTCGGGGTAGCCGGGGTCTTCCATGCCGACCACGGTGTCTTCATTGACCAGCAGGTCGGCCAGCAGATAGAGCGCGTGCTGCGCGCCCACGGTGATGACGATTTCCTCGGCGTCCGCCCAGACGCCGCGGCGCGGCAGGACCTGGGTGCGGATCTGTTCGATGAGCGCGGGATCGTCGTGCGTGATCAGGTCGGGCGCCCAGCTGCGGATGTCCAGCACCGACAGCGCCTTGATGCAGCACTCGCGCCATTCCGCGGTGGGAAACAGGTCCTGGTCGAACTGGGCGTAGACGAAGGGATAGGGCTGCTTCTGCCAGTCGCGCGGCTTGGTGATGTTGCGCTGGCGGGATGGCCGGAAGCGCAGTCTTTCGTCCCAGCGCACGTCCGGTTCGCCAGCGTCGCCGGGCGGGGCGTCGGACGTGGGTCCGGAATGGCCTCGCATGACCGTGTCGCTGACGAAGTGGCCGCTGCGTTCGCGCGACACCAGATAACCTTCGCTGACCAGTTGCTGATACGCAAACACGACGGTGTTGCGCGCGATGCGCAGCTGGTCGGCCAGATGCCGGCTGGACGGCACCGGCGTGCCGGGCGGCAAGTGGCCGCTGAGGATGGCGGACACCAGCATCTGGCGCACGCAGCCCTGCAGGCTGAGATTGGGCGCGCTTTCACGTTCGAACAGGCGCTCCCACAACACAGGCTTGAGCATCGAGGCCTGGCTGGACATGACGGCTCCTTGTGTAGGCCCGCGCAGCCGGTAGCCGCTGCGCAGGCGCCGTTCTTGAGGATAGAGGAGCCGGATGGGGGAAGAAATGAGGGATTGCCCGGGCGGCGTTCAGACCCGTCCCTTCCAGGGGATGGCGAATTTCTCCAGATAGCGGACCAGCAGGTCGAAGGCGAAGGCGAACACGCCGATCACGATGATGCCCATGATGACGGTGTCGCTGGCCAGGAACTGGGCCGCGTTCAGCACCATGAAGCCCAGGCCGCGGTCGGCGGCCACCATTTCGGCGGCCACCAGCGTGGTCCAGCCCACGCCGATGCCGATGCGCATGCCGGTGAAGATTTCCGGCATGGCGGCCTTCAGGATGACGTGCCAGACGATCTGCGCGGGCGTGCCGCCCATCGCGTAGGCAGCGTGAATCTGTTCGATCGACACCGAGCGCACGCCGGCGCGGGCCGCGATCGCCATGGGCGCGAAGATCGCCAGGTAGATCAGCAGGACCTTGGGGAATTCGCCGATGCCGAACCAGATGATGATGAGCGGCAGATAAGCCAGCGGCGGCAGCGGGCGGTAGAACTCGATGGGCGGATCGAAGATGCCGCGCGCGTAGCGGTTCACGCCCATCAGGATGCCGACCGGAATGGCGGTCACGCAGGCCAGAAAGAAGGCCCCGAACACCCGCGACAGGCTGGCCAGCGCATGTTCCGTCAGCGTCGAATTGGCCACGCCGTCGGTCATGGCCGAGACGAACTTGTCGTATACGGCCAAGGGCGAGGGCAGGAACAAGGGCCGCACCCAGCCGGCGCTGGTCACCAGGAACCACAACCCGATGAGCGCCAGGCTGGTGATCAGGCTGATGTGGCCGCTGTAGCCCGCGCCCGGCGCGCCGTAGACCCTGCCTGGCGCCGCGGGCTTGTGGCGCGGGTGGCTGCTAGCCATGGAAGCCTTGGGGGGAGGAGGCTCGCTCGTCGCCATAGATGATGCCAAGGACTTGTTCGCGCATGGCGATGAAGTCGGGACTGGATTTGATGCTGCGGCCATCGCGGGTCTCCAGGTAGCGCCGGTTGAAGTCCGGCGTGAAGGTGTGCGTGATGCGGCCCGGGCGGGGCGACATGACGATCAGCCGCGAACCCAGAAACAGCGCTTCTTCCACGCTGTGCGTGATGAAGAAGAACATCTTGTTGGTCTGCCGCCAGATGTCCAGCAGCAGCTCCTGGATGGTCTCGCGGGTTAGCGCATCCAGCGCCGCCATGGGCTCGTCCATCAGCAGCATGGCGGGGTTGCAGGTCAGCGCGCGCGCAATGCCCACGCGCTGCTGCATGCCGCCGGACAGTTGGTAGATCATGTGGCGGTGGAAGTCCTGCAGGCCCACCAGTTCCAGGTTGCGGCGGGCGCGGGCGCGACGGGTTTCCTTGTCCACGCCTTGCAGCTTCAGGCCGAACTCGGTGTTCTCCAGCACGTTCAGCCAGGGTAGCAGGGCATGTTTCTGGAACACCACGCCACGGTCCGCGCCGGGCCCGACGATGGGCCTGCCGCCCAGCGTGATCTCGCCCTCGGTCGGCGACAGGAACCCGGCCAGCAGGCTGAGTAGCGTGGTCTTGCCGCAGCCCGAGGCGCCCAGCGCGACGACGAACTCGCCGGGCTGGATGGTCAGGTTGACGTTCTGCAGCGCGATGACCGGCCCGCTGTCGTGCAGGCCGGGGTAGGTGACGCTGACTTTCTCCGCGCACAGGCTCTGCGTGGCGGACGTGGACTGCATGGTCATGCCGGCTCCCCTAGTTGCGACGGGCTGCGCGCAGCCCTGCGGGGCGCGAGGCAGGCGGCGCCGGACGGCCCGCCTGGCCGGGCGCGTCGCTTACTTCTCTGCCGCCTTGGCGTACTTGTCCGTGACGTGCGGGCTGTAGTCGGCCAGGGCCTTGTCGATCTGCTTCTGGTCCTTCAGGAACTTGGCGCTGGCCGCGAAAGCGCGCGCGGCGCCCGAGTCCTTGCCGCCGCCCAGCCAGACATTGGAGGCCTGTTCCTGCACCGTCGGGAAGACCAGCAGCTGGAGCGCCTCGACCATGTCCTCGGGCTTGCCGCCGATCAGCTTGACGATGCTCTTGACCTGGGGCGAGTCAGCGGTCCACTTGGCGCTGTTGGCGCGGTAGTCCGCATAGGACTTGGCCAATACGCTGGTGAAGGCGGCCATGAACTTGGGATTCTTGGCGGCCCAGGCGCGGTCGACCACGATGCCGTCGAAAGTCGGCACGCTGGCCTTGCCGATCTGTTCCGAGTCGGCAATGATCTTGCCGCTCTTGGCGATCTCGGTCAGCGCGGGCGGCCAGACGTAGGCGGCGTCGATGTCGCCGCGCTGCCAGGCGGCCACGATCTGCGGCGGCTGCATGTTCAGGATGCGCACGTCGCGCGGATTGATCTTCCAGACCTGTTCCAGCCCCACCAGCAGATGGAAGTGCGAGGTGGACACGAAGGGCGTGGCGACGCGCTTGCCTTTCAGGTCGGCCGTGCTGTTGATGCCGGAACCGTTGCGCGCCACCAGCGCCTCGGATTTGCCGATGTTGTCCAGGATCCAGAACAGCTCCATGTCCACGCCGCGGGTGGCGGCGGCGGTGATGCCGGTGGAGCCCAGCACGCCGACCGGCACGTTGCCGGAAGCCAGGGCAGTGGAAATGTCGCCGCCGGAGGTGAACTGGCGCCAGTCCACCTGGTAGCCGGCCTCCTTCAATGCCTTGTCGAAACTGCCGTCGGCGATGGCCGACAGGAACGGCCCGACGATCAGCTGGTAGCCCACCACCAGCTTGGTCTGGGCATAGGCGGGAGCGGCCAGCAGCGCGGCGGCCAGGCCGGCCAGGGTGCAGCGGCGGATGAGGCGGAATATCGCGTTCATGGAGATCTCCGGGAGGGAACGGCCGCGCTCCGGCGCGACCGGCTGAAGCCAGTTTGCCCGGATGGGGCCAGAACGCTAGGTCCAGATGCCCTAATCAGTAGGAGCCAAAAAGATCCAGGCCCGCCTGCCTCGCCGGCAACGCCAGGACTGGCGCGGCCGGCGCGGCGGGATGCGGCCGGCGAGGCGGCCCGCGACATGCGCCAAAAGGGGGAGGGAGATCCTGCTAGCGGATGAGGCTCAGAAACTCGGCCCGGGTCGAGGGGTTGTCGTGGAATTCGCCCAGCATGACGGAGGTCACCATGGACGAATTCTGCTTTTCCACGCCGCGCATCATCATGCACATGTGCTGCGCTTCGATGACCACGGCCACGCCGGCGGCGTCGGTCACGGACTGCACGGCCTCTGCCACCTGGCGGCTGAGGTTCTCCTGGATCTGCAGGCGGCGCGCGTACATCTCGACGATGCGCGCGACCTTGGACAGGCCCAGCACCTTGCCGTTGGGCAGGTAGGCCACATGCGCCTTGCCGATGAAGGGCAGCATGTGGTGCTCACAGAGCGAGTACAGCTCGATGTTCTTGACCAGCACAATCTCGCGCGTGTCGGAGGTGAACAGCGCGCCGTTGACGATTTCGTCCAGGTTCTGGTCGTAGCCGCGGCACAGGTGGCGCATGGCCTTGGCCGCGCGCGCCGGCGTGTCGGCCAGCCCTTCGCGGGACGGATCTTCCCCTAGTTGTTCGAGAATGGCGGTGTAGTGCTTTTCCAATGACATCGGGGACTCCTGGGGGCGGCGCTGGTTGCGGCGCTTTACTGTGTGTAGCGTAGTGCTGCAAGTCTACCGCAGCGCGGGAAAACGATCAGACGGGGTTCGGGTCCGGCCCGGATCAGACTCCCCGGTTCTCGACGGCGTACTTGATCAATTCCGCCTGCCCATCTATGCCCAGCTTGCGCTTGATGTTCAGGCGATGGGTCTCCACCGTGCGCACCGACAGCCCCAGCGCCTGCGCGATCTGCTTGTTGGCCTCGCCGCTGGCAATGTGGCGCAGCACGTCGCGTTCGCGCTGCGTCAGCATGGTGGCGGGCGCGGTGGCCTGCGACAGGCGCACTGCCACCGCGGCGCTGAAATAGCTGCGGCCGGCCATGACGGCGTCGATGGCGGTGACGATCTCCTGCGCCGGCTCGTCCTTCAGCAGATAGCCGCGCGCGCCGGCCTTGACCGCCTGCACCATGTATTCGGGGTTGTCGTGCATGGACAGCACCAGCACCGCGATCTGCGGGTAGCGCTCATGCAGCAGGGCGGTCAGTTCCAGTCCGCCCACGCCCGGCATGTTCAGGTCCATCAGCGCCAGGTGCGGCAAGGTGCCGCCCTGCGGATCCTCGGCCAGGCACGCGGCCAGGAAAGCCTGGGCGGCGGCGGCGTTGCCGGCTTCGCCCACCACCCGCAGCTGCGGCACGGTTTCCAGGCGCAGGCGCAGCCCGTCCCGTACCAGGGGGTGGTCGTCGATCAACAGCAGTCGGATGGCTTCGGTCATGCTTCGGGGCTCGCGGGAACGGGGGCGGCGGGCAGCGGCAGCCAGGCTTGCAGCACCGTGCCGTGGGAGGTGGAGCGGAACGTCAGCGTGCCGGACAGCGCGTTCATGCGTTCGCGCATATTGCGCAGGCCGATGCCGCGGCGCGGATCCTGCTGCACTTCGGCATAGTCGAAACCGCGGCCGTCGTCGGCAATGGTCAGGCGCAGGTCGCGCGAAGAATAGGCCAGCGTCAGGTCGGCGCGGGTGGCGCCGGCGTGGCGGATGACGTTGGTCAGGGCTTCCTGGGTGACGCGGAAAAGGGCGGTGGCGTAGGCTTCGGGCAGCTTCTCCGGCTGCCCGGCGGTATGCAGGCGCACGGCCAGCGGCGGGGCGCCGTCCTGGCTGGGAATGGCGAACTCCCGGCCCAGGTGTTCCAGCGCGGCCGGCAGGCCCAGGTCGTCCAGCAGCGTGGGCCGCAAGTTGTGCGAAATGCGGCGGACCTCGCCCACGGCGGTGTTCAACCGGTCCAGCGCGCCACCCAGCGGGGTATCGATGTGGGCTAGCTGGCGCGGCTCCGTCGGCAGTGCCTGCCGCAGCCGTTCGCGCGCCGCTTCCAGGGACAGCTTGATCGACACCAGCACCTGGCTGATGCCGTCATGCAACTCGCGCGAGAGCCGTGCGCGCTCGTCTTCCTGCGAGCGCACCAGCTGCCGCGCCATCAGTCGCAGCTTGGCGTCGGACTGGCGGTGGTCGCTGATGTTCAGGGCCAGGCCGCAGGCGGCCACGCCCAGGATGGACACGGCGGCGATGCCTGCCACCCAGGCGAACATGCTGCGGATATTGGCCTGCGCGGCGGCGTCGATGCGTTCCAGCGCTTGCTGCACGTCGTCCAGATAGATGCCGGTGCCCAGCATCCAGCCCCAACGCTCCAGCACCACCACATAGCCGAGCTTTTCCTCGGTCTGGAGGGTGGACGGCTTTTCCCACAGGTAATGCACCGCTTCGCCGTCCTGGCCGCCGCGCCGGGCGGCCGTCAGCAGGTTCTGGATGACCGGCTGGCCCTTGGTGTCGCGCAGTTCCCAGAGGTCCTGGCCGACCAGTTCCGGTTGGCGCGGGTGCATCAGGTTCCTGCCCTGCAGGTCGTAGACGAAAAAATAGCCGTCGTGGCCGAATTCCATCTGCGCCAGCAGGTCGAGCGCGCGCTGGCGGGTGGCGTCGTCGTCGGCCGCCGCCTGCAGCGGCGCGATGGCGCTGTAGGCCAGGTTGACGTAGTGGCGCAGCTCGCCTTCCTTGCTGGCCAGCCAGGCGCTTTCCACCACTTGTTTTTCGCGCTGCGCGAGTTGCAGGCCTTGCACGTAGACGGCCACCGTAATGGCGGCGACGGCCACCAGCAGGGGCACCGCGGCAAGCAGCAGGATTTTCAGGCGCAGCTTCATGAAGGATTTGTATCAGCGCGAACGCGAATATTGCAGTGCAACATGTTGCGTCCCGCAATCAGGACGGGAAATTTCAGCTTGGATTTTACGATTTCCGCCAAATCATGCTGCGGCGCATTGCGTAGTAACACGTAGCGGACTTGCGTAGTTTCGCGCTTGTTGCTGCGTGGTCAAAACGAAATACTAGCGTCCGCGTCGACACGGCGCTGCGTGGACGCGCGCGTCCACCACCCCACAACAATGAGTCTGCCTTCCGCGGGACGATAAAAGCGTTTCACGCCAAAAGCATGGCGGGAGGCAAGAGGAGCACTTATGCAAACCAGCAGTAAGGGACTGGGTCAACACCTGGTCTGGCTGGCGGTTGCGGTACTGGGCGCGTTCGCGCTGGGCACCGTGGCGCTGGCCAGAGGGGAGACCATCAATGCGCTATGGGTGGTGATCGCCGCCGTATGCGTGTATTTGATCGCATACCGTTACTACAGCCGCTTCATCGCCAAGAACGTCTTCCAGCTGGATCCGACGCGCATGACGCCGGCATGGAAGCACAACGACGGCCTGGACTACGTGCCCACCAACAAGCACGTGCTGTTCGGCCACCACTTCGCCGCCATCGCCGGCGCCGGTCCGCTGGTGGGCCCGGTGCTGGCCGCGCAGATGGGTTATCTGCCGGGCATGCTGTGGATCCTGGCCGGCGTGGTGTTCGCCGGCGCCGTGCAGGACTTCACGATTCTCTTCATCTCGACCCGCCGCGACGGCCGTTCGCTGGGTGACCTGGTCAAGTCCGAACTGGGCAAGATCCCGGGCGTGATCGCGCTGTTCGGCGCCTTCATGATCATGGTCATCATCCTGGCCGTGCTGGCGCTGATCGTGGTCAAGGCGCTGACGCACTCGCCCTGGGGCACCTTCACGGTGGCCGCGACCATCCCCATCGCGCTGTTCATGGGCGTGTACCTGCGCTACATCCGTCCGGGCAAGATCGGCGAGGTGTCCATCATCGGCTTCGTCGGCCTGATGGCCGCCATCACCTTCGGCCAGGACGTGGCCGCGCACCCGGTGATCGGCCCCATGTTCGACTTCGACGGCAAGGGCCTGACCTGGATCCTGATCATCTACGGTTTCATCGCCTCGGTGCTGCCGGTGTGGCTGCTGCTGGCCCCGCGCGACTACCTGTCGACCTTCCTCAAGATCGGCACGATCGTGGGCCTGGCCATCGGCATCGTGGTGGTGGCGCCCGAGCTGAAAATGCCCGCGCTGACCCAGTTCGTCGACGGCACCGGTCCGGTGTGGTCGGGCAACCTGTTCCCGTTCCTCTTCATCACCATCGCCTGCGGCGCGGTGTCGGGCTTCCACGCCCTGATCTCCTCGGGCACCACGCCCAAGCTGATCGAGAACGAAACCCAGGCCCGCTACATCGGTTACGGCGGCATGCTGATGGAATCCTTCGTCGCCATCATGGCGCTGGTGGCGGCTTGCGTGATCGAGCCGGGCATCTATTACGCCATGAACAGCCCGGCGGCCGTGATCGGCACCACCCCCGACCAGGTCGCCCAGGTGGTGTCCAGCTGGGGCTTCGTGGTGACGCCGGCCGACCTGATCCAGACCGCCAAGGACGTGGGCGAAAGCACCATCATCTCCCGCGCCGGCGGCGCGCCCACGCTGGCCGTGGGCATGGCCCACATCCTGCACCAGGCCATCGGCGGCCCGGGCATGATGGCCTTCTGGTACCACTTCGCCATCCTGTTCGAAGCGCTCTTCATCCTGACGGCGGTCGACGCCGGCACCCGCGCTGGTCGCTTCATGCTGCAGGACCTGCTGGGCACTTTCGCCCCGACGCTCAAGCGCACCGACTCGCTGCCCGCCAACCTGATCGCCACCGGCCTGTGCGTGGCGGCCTGGGGCTACTTCCTGTACCAGGGCGTGGTCGATCCGCTGGGCGGCATCAACACGCTGTGGCCGCTGTTCGGCATCGCCAACCAGATGCTGGCCGCGATCGCCCTGACCCTGGGCACGGTGGTGCTGTTCAAGATGAAGCGCGACCGCTACGCCTGGGTCACGGTGCTGCCGACCTTGTGGCTGCTGGCATGCACGCTGACCGCCGGCTGGCAGAAGCTGTTCCACGCCGATCCGCGCGTCAGCTTCCTGGCGCACGCCGACAAGTACAACGCGGCCATCGCCGAAGGCAAGGTCCTGGCTCCGGCCAAGTCCCTGGGCGAAATGTCGCGCGTGGTGTTCAACGACTACATCAACGCCGGCCTGTGCGCGATCTTCATCTTCGTGGTGGTCAGCATCGTGGTGTTCGGCCTGCGTTCGGTGCAGCGCGCGCGCAACGAGAACAAGCCCACCTCGCGCGAAATGCCGTACGAAACGCTGCCGGCCGCTGCCGGCGCGGACTGAGCAAAGGGGAGACGACGCATGCTGTTCACCAACATGAGTTCCGCGGCCGGCGCCGCCGGCCGCTACCTGGGGCAGACGCTCCGGCTGATGGTCGGCGTGCCGGACTATGAAACCTATGTGGCGCACATGCGGCGCACGCACCCTGACCAGGAGCCGATGACTTACGAAGCATTTTTCCGCGAGCGCCAGGACGCGCGCTATGGCGGGAAGAAGCGGATCGGCTGCTGCTGACAGACAAGGCCTCGCTCGCGAGGCCTTTTTTTCGTCCAGCAGCTTCTAGGCGCCGGGTGCTTCCGCCTTTCTGCGCAGCTTTTCGGCGTAGATCACCAAGGGCACCGCCCCAATGGCGCACAGCGACATCACCAGGAATCCCCCCGGCGCATAACTGCGGTACAGCGCGCCGCCCAGCTGAATGCTGGCGAACATGAAGACCCCGCCCGACAACAGCGCATAGAGCGCAATGGCCGAGGTCTTGATCGCCGCGGGCACGTGGCGCGTGATGTACCACATGATGGCGGCGTTGTTGCCCGCAAGGGTGAAGCACTGCAGCAGCTGCAGCGCGGCGATCAGCGTGGGATCGGTGGTGGCGGATAGTCCGGCCCAGCGAACCGCCGTCATGACGGCGGACGCCAGGATCAGCCACTGCGCGCCTGTGCGGGCCAGGATGCGGGGCGCCAGGAAGAAGAACAGGACCTCGCTGGCCACGCCTACCACCCACAGCATCGAAATCAGCGAGGTCGACAGCCCGCTGGCGGTCCAGTACAGCGTGGAATAGGAATAGAGGAAGCCGTTGCTGGCCTGGACCAGCGAGGCCGCCGCGATGCACATCAACAGGGGGCGGTCGCGCAGGACCTCGAGCATGGGCAGGCGCACCGCAGGCGCGGGCGCTTCACCGGCGGCGGGGCGCGCCGCGCGGGGTAGCAGCCGTACGCAGGCCAGGCAGGCGATGATGAGCAGGATCGACAGCCACATCACCCAGTCGGCGTCGAAGGTCTTGATCAGGTAGCCGCCGGCCACGGTGACCACGGCGAAGCCCAGCGAGCCGCAGGCGCGCATGACGGTGTAGGAGCTGCCCTGGCCGCGGCCGCTGGCGATGGCCATGCGGTCCATCAGCGGTAGCACCGCCGGGAAGACGGCGTTGAGCAGCAGGGTGATCGCCAGCAGCCAGCCGGGCGTGCTGCTGAACGGGTAGCAGACGAACAGCACCAGCGACGCCGCCAGGGCCGCGGCGATCAAGGCGTGCGCGCGGCCGGTCTGGTCGGCCACGTGCGCGACGACCGGCGTGGACAGGATCTTGGGCAGGAAGGACGTGGCGACGATCAGGCCGATCATGGCGGGATCCAGGCCGCGGCTGGCGAACCACAAGGGCAGGAAGGGAATGCTGACTCCCTGCAGGCCGTAATACAGGAAGTAAAACCCGTGCAGGGCGAGGGCGCCTTGCCTGGCGTCGGGATTGCCGCGCATAGCGATGAATGGATCCGGCTGAATTGACGCGGCGTAGCATACTCCTAGCCGGGCTGGATTTCAGAAGCGGCGGAGCCTCGATGCAGGGCATGGTCAAAGAAGAGGCCGCGCCTTGATCCAGGACATTGGCAAAAGTGCACGGGCGGAATTACGCTAGCGTAGTCGTGGCGTGTATGAGCTGCGCCGCGCGTGCGTTTTCACCATCATTCCTAGGAGTTGCGACCCATGGCCAAGAAACTGGATGAGAAGACCACCAAAGCCCTGAAAGAGCGGCGCAAGCGCCCGCTGGCGACGCCGACCGACCTGGCGTCGGCGGCCACCAGGGATATTTCCGCCGCGCTGAACCAGATACTGGCCGACGTGTTCGCGCTGTATCTCAAGACCAAGAACTTCCACTGGCATGTCAGCGGGCCCCATTTCCGCGACTACCATCTGTTGCTGGACGAGCAGGGCGACCAGTTGTTCGCGATGACGGACCCCATCGCGGAACGCATCCGCAAGATCGGCGGCACGACGCTGCGGTCCATCGGGCATATCGCACGCTCGCAGCGTATCTCGGACAACGACGCGGACTATGTGCAGCCCCTGGACATGCTGGCCGAGCTGCGCGAGGACAACAAGGTCCTGGCCGCGGCGCTGCGCGAAGCGCACAACATCACCGACGAGCACCGCGACATCGCCAGCTCCAGCTTGATCGAAAACTGGATCGATGAAACCGAAAGGCGCACGTGGTTCCTGTTCGAAGCCAGCCGGGAGGGGGATTCGACGGGGCATTGAGGCGCCAGCCAGCCGGGCGCCCTCGTCCTGCCAGGCCGGCTTGCCCGCCTCAGCCGTGCTTCCCGAAACCGCCGCTGGCCCACTCCGATGCGCGCTGTACGCTCAGCTTGTACGTCGGCGCAACATGGGTTTGTGCCAGTTGCTCGCCGGATTCATCGTAGGCGCTCAGTACGGCGTACGGCTCGTCTTCATCGGGAACGATATCCAGCTTGACGGTCAGGCGGCCGGCGGCGGCGTCGATTTTCACGCTCTTGTGCAGCGTGGCGTGCAATTGCTGCTCGTGGCGGCGCAGGACTTCCCTGGCGGTCTTGACCAGGGTGATGAAGGCGGGGGAATCGAGCGGCTTGGGGTTCTTCTTGTCGCGGCCCATGGTCCATGGACCGACCAGCGCCGGCTCGGCCTCTCCGTCCATGGTCATTTCCACGGCCCAGCCGTCGTCTTCCTCGTTCTTGATGATGCGGGCGGTCCAGCCGTCGTCGCGCCACAGCGTGGGTAGCTGCTCTTTGCGGTCTTCGGGGGCATCAATATCCGGCATGCGGGCGTCGTTCACTGCTGGTTTTCTCCTGAATTCGTTTGCTCGCCAACCCATGATTGTGGCGCATCACGGCTTCCTGCCAAAATAGCAGGTGGCTTGGGCGGTTTTCTGACCCGCCGTCGAATTCAGCCCACAAAATACGCAAGTCACCTTGCCGAACGTGTACTCAGGGATTCCTGCGATACAGCGCCAGAGAGCCGGCCAAGGCCAGCAATGCGCCGCCACAGGCGCGATCCAACCAGAGGGCGCCGTCGCGCTTGAGCAAGCGGATCGCCTTGGCGCCAGCGGACGCATAGGTAAACATGACGAGAAGGTTAATGGCCGAAAAAACGGTCGCCAGCGTGACGTACTGCGGTATCTGGGGCGCCTGCGTGGAAATGAACTGCGGCAGAAAGGCCGAGAAAAACAGATAGCCCTTGGGATTGGTGACGGCGACCAGGAAGCTCCGTAGAAAGACCGAGCGGCCGGCGGGCGCTTGCGCGGAAGACTCGGCGGGTAGCGTCACCGAACCGGACGACCGGAATAGCCGGATACCCAGGTACGCAAGATAGACGACACCAATCCATTTGATGGCCGAGAACCAGAATTCGGAGGCCGCCAGCAAGGCGCCCAAGCCCAGCGCCACCGCGCTGATCAGTACGAAATCCGCCAGCACCGCGCCCATCATGCCGGGCAGCGACGCGCGAACCCCGAGATTCGCGCCGTTGGCAAGTGCCAGCAGAACCGTCGGGCCGGGTGTCGCAATGCCCACGAAGGCAACCACGGCGAAAACGAGAAGCGTGTCAGTCATGCTCGGATTTTCCAGTTTGGTCGGTCGCTAGGCAAGGTCAGCTGAATTACGGGGCGTCGCAGGTTCCGGCTGTCGCTGGAAACCGTTGCCATTGCGCAAGGGCCATCGCGACGGTGGCCACTACTCCCGCCGATAACATCGTGGCGGCAATACCGGTCCTGGCGAGCATGATACCGCCCAGCGTCGCGCCGCAGCCGATGGCGGCGTTGAGCACCGCGGTATGACCCGCCGCCGCCGACGTGGCCGCGTTGCCGGCCGCGCGCAGGATCCATGACTGCAGGCAGGTGAACAGTGCGGTGATGGCTGCTCCCCAGCAGGCCAGCAGCAGCGCGACTGGCGTCAGGCCGGCTTCGGGGCCGAGCATTCCGAGCGCGATGAGCGCGGCGCACAGCGCCGCCAGCGCCGTGAGCGTCACCCCTTGCAGATGCCGGTCGATCAGCACGCCGGCCGCGATATTGCCCAGCACGCCTGCGGCGCCGAAGGCAAGCAACAGGGTGGCGACCATGGTGGGGGGCAGGGTGGGAATGGCAGAAAGGTAGGGGTCGATGAAGGTGTATGCCCAGAAATGGGCCGTGGTGGCGCAGGCCGTCACCAAGTAGATGCGGCGTAGCGGCGCGGCGCGCAGCACGGCGCCCAGGCCTTGCCGGGCCGCGGCGGAAACGCCCGGGATGGGCGGCAGCATGATCAGCATGAGCAGCGCGGCCACAGCGGCGAGGGCGCCGATCGCACCGAATGCGGCGCGCCAGTTGGTGGCGTGGCCGATCAGGTTGGCCAGCGGCACGCCGGCGACGGTGGCGACCGATATGCCGCCAAAAATGATGGCGGTGGCCAGGCCGGCGCGTCCGGGCGGCGCGATGCGCGTGGCGGTGGCAGCGGCCAAAGCCCAGAACAGGCCGTTGGCGACGGCGCCCAGCGCCCGTGCGCCGAGCAGCGCGGCATAGGTCTGGGACGCCATCGTGGCTGCGTTGGCCGCCACCATCAGCACCATCAGCCAGATCAACAGGGGTTTGCGCGGGACGCGGCCCAGGCGGCCCGCGGCCAGCAGCCCGCTGCCCGCGCCGATCCAGGCGAATAGCGTTACGGTCAGGCCCAGTTCGGCCTCGCTGTGGTCCAGATCGGCAGACATCTGGGTCAACAGGCCGATGGGCGCGAACTCGGTCGTGACCATGCTGAAGGACGCCAGGCCCAGCACGATGATGGCGAGCCAGGCTTGCGATGGAGGTATGTGGGAGCGGGGGGGCATCGGGGCGGGGGCTGCGCCTGTGTGAGCGGGACTCGCTGACTATAAGGCACGAGCCGGTAGACATAGGCGGCCGCCCCTCGCTCAAGCCTGACCGATGGTCACCACGGGCGGCTTGGGCGTTTCATCGACGATGAGCTTGAAGATGTCGGGGCGGGCGTAGTGCCCGACCACATCGAAGTCATACTTGCCGCGCGTGACGTCATCCAGATCGATGTCGGCCGTGAGTATGCATTCGCCCTCGTAGTCCGGGCCGGCCAGCAACTGCCCGGCGGGGCTGATGATGGCGCTGCCGCCGCGCATCAGGACGGTATCGGCCGAATTTCCCTGGATGGCATCGTAGTCCTCGGGGAAATCGCCCCGTTTGATGTATTGGCAGGCGGAGAAGACGAAACAGCGGCCTTCCATGGCGATGTGCCGCATGCTGGTGATCCACTCGTCGCGGTCGTCCGCCGTCGGGGCGCAATAGAGCTGGATGCCTTTGCCATACATCGCCATGCGCAGCAGCGGCATGTAGTTTTCCCAGCAGATCACGGTGCCCATTTTCCCGTGCGGCGTATTGAACACGGGCAAGGTGGAGCCGTCGCCGTAACCCCAGATCAGGCGCTCCACGGCGGTCGGCATCAGCTTGCGGTGCTTGCCGATCATTTCGCCGCTGGGCGAGAAGTGCAGCGCGGTGCAATAGAGCGTGCCGATCTCCCGCTCCATGACGCCGACCACGACGTAGGCCTGGGCCTCGCGGGCGGCCGCGGCGATTTCGTCCACCTCGGGCCCCGGCACCGCGATCGCGCCGTTGAAGTAGCGCAGAAACTCTTCCCGTCCCCGGGGCAACCGGCCGCCCACACGCGCGCCGAAATCGCTGCCTTTCGGATAGCCGGAGATGGTGGCTTCCGGAAACACGATCAGCTTGGCGCCCAGTTCGGCCGCCTCGCGGATCTTAGCGACCACTTTCTCCACCGTGGCCTGTTTGTTGAACGGGATCGATGCGGTCTGAACGACCGCCGCCTTGAATGTCATTGCGAGGACTCCTCAGAGATGATTTCGCCGCGTTCAATGGTGACAATACGGTCCGCCATCGGCTGCAGCAGCTTGGGATTGGATTCGGTAATGAGCACGGCAAGATCGGGCTTGCGCGCGCGCAGGGTCTTCAGGCTGTCGGCATAGCGCAGGGCCAGCGCGGGCGCCAGGCCCTGGAAGGGCTCGTCCAGCAGCACCAGGTTTTCGCCGGCCATCAGCGCGCGGCCCAGCGCCACTATCTTTTGCTGCCCGCCCGACAGCAGGCCTCCCAGGCGATGATTGAGCTGCGCGAGTTCCGGCGCCACGGAATAGATCAGATCCAGCCTTTCACGAATCTGGACCGCGCTGAGCTTGCAGGCCCAGGCGGGCACCATCATGTTCTCGATGACCGTGAACTTGCCGATCAGGCGGCGCTCTTCGGGCGCAAATCCGATTCCCAGGCCGGCGCGCGCGTGGGCCTCCCGCGTTGCGAGGCTCTGCCCCTGGAATAGAAGCCTTCCCTGGGCCAGCGGCAGGGTACCCATGATGCCGCGTAGAAGCGAAGTCTTGCCTGCCCCGTTGCGCCCGATCAAGGCCACGGTTTCTCCGGCGCGTATATCAAGATCGACCTCGCGCAGCACCTTCGCGCCCTCGATATACGCGACCAGCTTGCTTGCCTGCAACATCATTGGGCGTCTCCGATCACATTGCGCAAGACATCCTCGTTCTGAAGAATCTCGGCAGGCGGACCATCCGCGGCGACCTGGCCGGCATTCCAGACGATGACGCGATCCATGTAGCGCTCGACCAATTCCATATCGTGTTCGACCAGCAATGCCGCGATATCCCGCTGCCGCAAAACCGGCATCAACATATCCATGATCTCGAACTTCTCCTGGGAGCTGACCCCGCTGGTAGGCTCGTCCATCAATAACAGGCTGGGCGACAAGGCCAGCGCCACGGCTATGTCCACCAGCTTGCGCACGCCTTCGGGCAAGGAGCCGATCTGTCGCCCCGCCTGCCCGAGCAAGCCGAAAATGGCCAGCAGCTCTTCAGCCTCGTCGCGGGCCGCTTTGCGATGCAGGGAGGACAGCGTCCAGAAACCGTCACGGGCCGCCAGCGCCAGCAGCAGGTTCTCGAGCACGGACTGCTCCGAAAACAGCTGCGGCAATTGGAAGGTCCGCGCGATGCCCAGGCGCGTGATGGCGCGGGGCTTCAGCCGGGTAAGGTCCTGGTCGCCGAATAGCACGCTGCCCTGCGTGGGCCGCACGTAACCCGTGCACAGATTCAGGAAAGTGGTCTTGCCCGAGCCGTTGGGCCCGATGATGGACGCGATCTGTCCGCGGTAGATGTGCAGGTTCACGCCGTTGGCTGCCTTGACGCCGCCGAACTCGACATGCAGATCCTTGGAACTGATGATGGCCTGCCCTTTCATTGGCGGGCCTCCTTACGGCCAAGCAGGCGCAGGCCCAGGCCGAACAATCCCGTCGGCGCAAACAATACGATCGCCACCAGCACCACTCCCATGATCATCTGCCACGAATTGGCCGCATAGGCGCTCGCGGTACTGCGCAGCGCCTCAAAGGACACGGCGCCCAGCAAGGCGCCCAGCACATTGCCTATGCCTCCCAGCACCGCGATAAAGACGAACTCGGCCGAACGGCTCCAATAGGCCATTTCCGGCGTGACGTGGCCCGTTCCCATCGCCGCGATGGCGCCGCCCAAGCCCGCGAGCGCGGCAGAAAAGACGTGCCCGACATAAAGCACCTGGCGCCCCGAGATGCCCAGGTACTCCAGGCGCGTCTCGTTGGTCTTGAGGGCCGCCAACGCTTGGCCTGGCGGCGAATTCAGGTAGCGCGTCACGGCGAAAAGCGCGACGGCCAGCATGACCAGGGCGGTGTAGAACAAGGCCCAGCCGAAAACCTCGACCTCCAGAGGCACACCGGCCAGCGTCTGAATCCGCACCGGCAGGCCATCGCTCCCTCCGGTCAGGCCATACAGCTTGAGCACCAGCGTAAATCCCACCATGGAAAAGGCCAGATTCAGCATGGCGTAGAAGATGTCGCGATAGCGCGACAGGATCAGGCCCAGGATGGCGCCCAGCGCCGCGCTCGACAGCACCGCCATGACGATGACCGCCAGCGCGTCGGCGCTCAAGTGGCGCGAGCCGAAGGCGGTTGCATAGGCGCCGCAGGCGAAATACAGCGCGTGGCCAAAAGAGACCTGGCCGGCGCGCAGCAGCAGCAACAGCCCCAGCGCGCAGAACGATATCGCCATGGCCATGGTCGCCAGCGGCCGCAGCGACGGCGCGATCAGCGGCAAGGCCACAAGCAGGAGCAACGGCAGGCAGGCGAGCGCCGTCGTTTTGAAATAGGTTTTCATCTTCAGATCCGACGGACTTGGGGCTTGCCGAAAAGGCCGTAAGGCTTGACCAGCAAGATGGCGGTCATGACCAGATACGGCACAACGGAGGACAGGGCGGGAAGCAGATGCACACACAAGGCCTGCACCAGTCCGACGATCACGGCGGTCACCGCCGTGCCCTGGAAATGGCCGAGTCCGGCGGTGGCCACGATGGCAAAGGAAATTACGATGGAATCGGCGCCTATTCCCGGCACCAGCGAAGTCGTGGGCGAGGCCAGCGCCCCGCCCAGGGCGGCCAGCGCGGTGCCCAGCATGAAAGTGATCGTGTAGACCCGCTTGGCATTGATGCCCAGCACGCGCGCCACCTCGTAGTCCTCGATGACCGTCGCGATCAGCTTCCCTTGCCGCGTCTTGTTGAAATAGAAGGTCAAGGCAAGCATTACCGCAATCGCCGATAGCGGCAGGACGAACAGCTGGTAGGCGGTGTAGTAGATGCCGCCCACCTCGACCATCCCCAGCATGGCAAGCGGCGCGTCATTGAACATCGGTTCCACCCCGAACATCATCTTCTGCACGTCCTCCAGGATCATGAAGACCCCGAAAGTAAGCAGGAGCTGCAGCGCGTGCTCCTTGCCATAGATGCGGCGCAGAAGAAAGCGTTCGACGAGCGGACCCAGGGTCACGCCGATGGCGACCGCCGCCAGCAGCAGGGCCGGATAGGTCCAGACGCCCCCATCGGGGCCCGCCAGCCAGAGCCCCAGGGTCACGGCGCCATAGGCGCCGAGCGCGTAGAAGCTGCCGTGAGCGACATTCAGGATGCGCATGATGCCGAAGATCAGGCTCAGGCCCACCGCCACCATGAACAGCACCGAGGCCTGCGCCAACCCGTCCAGCGTGGCCAGTAGAAGCGTTTGTTGCATGATGAAGCCGCTTATTCTGAAGGAGTGCCGACCCGCTGCATGACTTCCGGCGAGAGCGTCTTGAACCAGTCGTCGCTCTTCACGCCCACGGGCGGAGAGGTCAGCTCGGGAGGAATCACCAGCAGCTGCTTGAGTGTCTTGAAGTTCTGCCCGCTTTTCTCCGTGGCGACGCCCAGCAGTTGGCCTTCCATTGCCTGGTTGTCTTCCCGGATTTTCAGCTGGCCGGTGAAATCATTGAGCTCCAGCCCCTTCCAACCCTTGAGCAGCGCGGCTTGCAGCGATTTGCGATCGCCATCCCAGGACGTCTCGAGCGACTGCTGGACGGCGCGCACGGCCTGCGCCATGTGGTAGGACGGGAAACTCGGATAGGCACCCGTGCTCTTCTCGAAATCCGTCACGAAGGCCTGGTGCCCGGCGTTGCCGGCCATGACGGGATTGAATGCCCAGCTGTCGCCGCGCATGCCCACGATCGCCCCTTCCGGGAAGGCCTTACCCAACTGCTGCATGGAACTCTCGCCGTTGGCTGCCACCAGGCGGGAATTGCGGAACAGCGCGCGTGACGAGGCCTGTTTGACGAAAGTATTCATGTCTCCGCCCCACAGCGTCGTGAAGATGACGTCCGGACGCAGGGCCGACAGGCGGGAAATCTCGGTCGAGTAGTCCGAAGTCCCGAGTTTCGGGAACATTTCGGCGACGATCTTCACGTCCGGGCGCAGGGCTTGGACCGCGCCCCGGAAGGCGGCCCAGTTATCGCGGCCGAAAGCGTAATCCTGATTGATGCCGGCGATGGTCTTGACTTCCGGCATCAGCTTGAGCATGTACAGCGCCGTCGCCACGTTGTTCGACGGGGTGTAGTCGGACGTCCGGTACACATACTCGTACCTGGCGTCGGTGTAGATCCGCTCCGTGCCGCAGTCCCACAGCATGGTGGGCATTTTCAATTGCTCGGCGACCGGCGCGACCGCCAGGCAGATCGAACTCGACAGCCCGATGATCATCGCATCCACCTTGCCCGACTCGACCAGGCTGCGGTACTCCACGACGACGTTGTCCACGCCGTGGTTCTCGTCGATGAAGACCAGCTCGATGGGCGCGCCCTTGATGCCGCCGGCGCTGTTGATCTTTTCCACCTGCAAACGGGCGGCCTGCTGGGCAGGCACGCCGAAAACGGCCCCGGCGCCCGACAGATAGGTGGACACGCCGATGCGTATGGGCTCAGCCGCCTGGGCGGGTTGCCATAACGCGAAAGCAGCACCCAGGACAGCTGAAAACAGGCTCTTGTCTATCAATTTCATTGCTTCCCCTCGTTCGTATGCACAAGTTTCGTCTGCAGGCGCGCGACCTGCGCGATGCGGATGCGGCTCCTCGACGCGGTCCAGCCTGGCGAGCGGAAAGTGTATTTATAACGGTTTTGACCGTCAATTAAATCTGGCGGCGGGTTAACCCTATAGATCTAATATATATATGTTTTTACGTGAGTTTTTAAAAACAAACCTTCTGAATTTCGACAGTTTTAGCTATTTAAGGGGTTTGTTGTCGGAAAAATCCGACATTAAAATTCATGGACACCCGGGGCGCCGTTTGATACTGTCTAGCCGCTTCAGACATACCGCCCACGGGCCACGCGCCCGTCGGCCCACCAAAAGGAGACGCGTCAGGGATGGATCTGGAAGAGAAGCTCGGGCGGCTGGGTATTAGCGGCAATCTCTACCGGGTGTACAGGGCCGCCATTGAGTTGGGCGAAGTACCGGTATCCGAACTGGCGGCGAGCGCCGGCCTGCCGCGCACCACGACCTACGACGCGGTGCTGAGACTGGAAGAGGAAGGCTTGCTGAGGATCGAAGGCGCCGACCGCAAGCGCCACGTGGTGGCGCACGACCCTTCCGTACTGCTCGAATACGTGGCAGCCAGGCGCGTCATGGTCACGGAAATGATGCCCGAACTCAGGTCCATGTATAACCAGGCCAAAGGCAAGCCCAAGACGCGCTTCTACGAAGGCGCCGAGGGTATCCGCACCGTGCTGTGGGACAGCCTGAACGCATCGGTTTCCCTGCGGGCCACTTTCTCGATGTCCGAACTGCGTGAAGTCCCGGGCCTGGAAGAAATCAATCGCTACCGCGATGCGCGCATCGCCAAAGGCATAAGCATGCGCGTGATCCGTTCGCGCAGCCGCGACACCGACGACATCTGGCCCGCCAGCCAAGCCGAACTGCGCGAATTGCGATGGGCGCCAGCCGAGGCCAGCGTGGCAATGACCACCCTAATCTACGGCAATTGCGTCGCCATGATTTCATCCAAGCGTGAAAACTACGGCCTCATCATCGAAAGCGAAGAACACGCCCAGCACCAGAGCATGCTGTTCGATGCCTTCTGGGCCTCATGCCAGCCAGCGGCCTGAGCAGGATCGAGCGGCGCGGGCGGCCCGCTGCGATCTTGCTTGGGCGTCACGGACTCACTTCTCCGTTTTCATCACCAGCACCGGCTTGTCCCGGTACTGCTGCGGAAAGGTCTTGGCCAGGTTCTCGACCTTGGGCACGTCGTTGACCATGATGTACATGCTGTACGGATGGCGCACGAGATAGTCCTGGTGGTAGTCCTCGGCGGGGTAGAAGGCCTTCAGCGGCTCTATCGTCGTGGCCAGCGTCTTGGGATAGGCGCCGGCCTTGTTCAACTGCGCGATGTAGGCTTCGGCGACCTTGCGCTGGCTGTCGTCGGCGGGGAAGACCGCGGACCGGTACTGGGTGCCGCTGTCGGGACCCTGGCGGTTGAGCTGGGTCGGGTCGTGGGCCACCGAGAAATAAATCTGCAGTAGCTGGCCGTAGCTGACCTGGGCGGGGTCGTAGGTGATCTCCACGGCTTCAGCGTGACCGCTGCGGCCGCCGCTGACGGTGTCGTAGTTGGCGGTGGATGCCTGGCCGCCGGCATAGCCGGAGACGGCCGAGGTCACGCCCTTGACGTGCTGGAACACGGCCTGCACGCCCCAGAAGCAGCCGCCGGCGATGACGGCTTTCTGTGGCGCGGCAGCCGCGGGCTGGTCCAGCGCCGGGGGCGGAATGATGAAGGCCTGTTCGGCGGCGCTGGCCGCAGCGGATCCCAGCAGGCCGCAGGCGGCGGCCAGCGCGGCGCAGAGTTTGTGGGGCAGGCGGGTGGCGGACATGATGTCTCCTGGTGGCGGAAGGCCGGAAGGTGGGGCCAGATATTCAGGCTTGCGGAGTGAACGCCAGGGCCACGCCATTCATGCAATAGCGTAGTCCGGTCGGGCGCGGGCCGTCATCGAAGACATGGCCCAGGTGGCCGCCGCAGTTGGCGCAATGCACGGCGACGCGCGTCATGCCGAAGCTGCGGTCCTTGGTCTCGCCGACGGCGCCGTCCAGCGGTTGCCAGAAGCTGGGCCAGCCGGTGCCGCTGTCGAACTTGGTGGAAGAGGAGAACAGCGGGTGGGCGCAGCCGGCGCAGGCGTAGGCGCCCTTGCGATACTCCTTGTCCAGCGGGCTGGAGTAGGGCCGCTCGGTCGCTTCGCGGCGCAGAACGTCATATTGCTCGCGCGACAGCCGTTCGCGCCATTGCGCGTCGCTCAGCGTGTAGGGAAAGGTCTGGGCGGCGGCGGCCGGGCCGCCGCGCGCGGCCAGGACCGGGGCCAGGCCGGCGGCGATGGCCGCCGCGCCACCCAGGCCCAGGAACTGCCTGCGGTGTAGTCTCATGACATGCTCCGGATCAGGGCTGCTCGGGTGGGTGTTATTTGCTCATGCCGTCCTTGGACATGGAATCCTTGGACATGCCGCCTTTCGACATGCCGTCCTTGGACATGGAATCCTTGGACATGCCGTCTTTCGACATACCGTCCTTGGACATTGAATCCTTGGACATCCCGTCTTTCGACATGCCTTCCTTGGACATGGAACCCTTGGACATGCCGTCTTTCGACATGCCGTCCTTGGACATCGAATCCTTGGACATGCCGCCCTTCGACATGCCGTCCTTGGACATGGAATCCTTGGACATCGAGCCGCCGCCCGCGGCGTCCTTGCTCATGTTGTCGGCGGCGTGGACGGCCGTGGCGCCGAAGGCCAGGCACAGGGACAGCGCGGCGGTGGTAGCGATTTTCTTCATGATGCGTTCCTTTATGGAGTATGAAAGATTCCACCTAGCTGCCGCCGAACCAGTTGTAGCCCTGGTCCTCCCAGTAACCGCCTGGGTAGGTGTTGGTGATGAAAATTGCCTGTATGTGCTTGGGGTTCTTGTAGCCAAGCTTGGTGGGCATGCGCAGCTTCATGGGGAAGCCGTACTCGGGTGGCAGCGTCTGGCCGTCGTAGGTCAGCGCCAGGATGGTCTGGGGATGCAGCGCGGTGGGCATGTCGATGCTGGTGTAGTAGTCGTCGGCGCACTTGAAACCGACGTACTTGGCGTTCAGGTCCGCGCCCACGCGCTTGAGGAAGGCGGCAAACGGCACGCCGCCCCATTTGCCGATGGCGCTCCAGCCTTCCACGCAGATGTGCCGCGTCACCTGGTCGATCTGCGCCATGGCGCGCAGTTCTTCCAGCCGCCAGCGGTGCTTGTCGGCGACCAGGCCGCTGACTTCCAGCCGGAACGATTCCTCGTCCACATGCCGCACCTCGTCGATGCCGTAATAGGCGTTGAACGGGAAGGGTCGAGTGATCATGGATTCGGCATAGGTCGGCGCCAGCTTGTTGGGGTCGAAGATCCAGCCCTGCACCCGGTCGTTGAAGCGCGAAACAGCGGTCAGCGCCTTTTCCACGCTTTCGTCGTCCGATAGCGAGCAGCCGGACAGCATGGCCAGCCCGCCCAGGGTCAGGCTGCTGCGCAGGAAGGCGCGGCGCGAGGGTTGTTCGATCCGCTTTTCCAGGATCTTTCCGGCTTCCTTGAGAACGGCCGGGCCGTCCAGGCCGGGCAGGGAGGGGCGTTTGTGCTGGCTCACGGTGGGCTCCTTATTTGCCGCGGATCATGGCGATCAGGCTGCGCGGCACCAGCGCCACCATCACCAGGTGGACCGCCACGAACGCCGTCAGCAAGGCCATGGCGATAAAATGCACGCGGCGCGCGGCTTCGTATCCGCCCATCAGTTCGCGCAGCAGGTCGAACTGCACCGACTTCCACAGCACCAGTCCGGACAGGACTAGCACGGCGATATCGGCCATCACGAACAGGTAGGCCAGGCGCTGCACCTGGTTGTAGCGGCGCGGGTCGGCGTGGGCGAGCTTGCCGCGCAACGCCGCGCCCAGGTCGGCGGCCAGGCCGCGGATGCTCAAGGGGAAGAACTTGCGCCAGAGGCGGCCGGTGGCCAGATTCATGGCCAGGTACAGGACGCCGTTGAAGAACAGCAGCCACATGCCGGCGAAGTGCCATTGCAGGGCGCCGCCCAGCCAGCCGCCCAGCGTGATCTGTCGGGGGAACACGAAGTCGAACAGGGGCGAGGCGTTGTAGATGCGCCAGCCGCTGGTGACCATGATGACCACGGCCAGGGCATTGAGCCAGTGCATGATGCGCAGCCAGCCCGGATGGATGGGAGCGTTTGCCGGCGGCATGGACGGCGCGTCGTGGCTTGCGGGAGTGGCCAGCATGGCGGGGCTCCGGAGGGCTTGTTGTCGTTGGAGCCATTCTTCTCCGGGGCCGATACCGAAGTCCTCACGCAAACTTAAATTAATTGTGATAACTCGGCGGCGCGGATTGGCGACAATAGGCGCATAGCCCCTCTATAGAGTTTCCCGCCCATGGACACGCCCCGACGCGTACTCATCGTCGAAGACGACGCCCACATCGCCGAATTGCTGCGCCTGCATCTGCGGGACGAAGGCTATGCGGTCGAGCATGCCGCCGACGGCAACGAAGGCATGCGGCGGCTGGAGGAAGGCAGCTGGGACGCCCTGGTGCTGGACCTGATGCTGCCCGGTATCGACGGCCTGGAGATCTGCAAGCGGGCCCGCGCCATGGCGCGTTACACCCCCATCATCATCACCAGCGCGCGTTCCAGCGAGGTGCACCGCATCCTGGGCCTGGAGCTGGGCGCGGACGACTACCTGGCCAAGCCGTTCTCCATGCTGGAGCTGGTGGCGCGGGTGCGGGCGCTGCTGCGCCGCAGCGAGGCCTTGGAGCGCAATGCGCGCATCGATGCGGGCAGCCTGGCCCTGCATGGCGTGTCCATCGATCCGGTGGCGCGCACGGCCGAGGTGGACGGCCGCCGGCTGGACCTGACGCCGCGCGAGTTCGACCTGCTGCATTTCTTCGCGCGGCATCCGGACAAGGTCTACTCGCGCATGGATCTGCTGAACCAGGTATGGGGCTACCAGCACGAAGGCTATGAACACACGGTCAATACCCACATCAACCGGCTGCGCACCAAGATCGAGGCGGACCCGTCCGATCCGCAACGCATTCTGACGGTCTGGGGCAAGGGCTACAAATTCGCCGCAGGACCGGCCGGCGCGGGAGGCGCATCATGAAGCGGTTCACGCTCACCCAACGGCTGTCCGCCGTATTCGCCTTGCTGCTGCTGGCCTGCTGCGGCGCTTCGGCGTGGCTGCAGATCGCGGCCAATTCCCGCTACGAGCAAGAGGTGGTGCAGCGCCTGTCCAGCGGCCTGGCGCAGCACATCGCCGGCGCCAACGAATTGATGGACACCAACGGCTGGAAGCCGGCCGCGGTGCGCTCGCTGTTCGATATGCTGATGGCGGTGAACCCTGCGGTGGAGGTCTATCTGCTGTCCAACGACGGCCGCATCGTGGGCGATGCCGCGCCCGCCGGCCAGATCAAGCGCGACCGCGTCGACCTCGGACCCGTCCAGCGCCTGCTGGCGGGGGGGATGCTGCCCATCACGGGCGACGACCCGCGCAGCCTGGACGCGCGCAAGGTCTTCAGCGCCGCGCCGGTGCGCGTGGGCGGGCAGGAGAAGGGCTACGTCTACGTGGTGCTGCAAGGCCAGGCGCACGACGCGCTGGCGATGGCGGTGTCGCGCAGCTCCGTGCTGCGCACGACGCTGTGGTCCATCGCACTGGTCGCGCTGCTGGGGCTGGTTGCCGGCCTGGCGGCCTTCGCCTTGATCACGCGCCCGCTGCGCGGCCTGACGCGGGCTGTGCGCGCCTTCGACGGCGACGACGGGCAGGCCCTAGCCGCGCTGGAGCGTCCGGGCGACGCCTCGGACCGCAATGGCGACGAGATCGCGGTGCTGCGGCGCAGCTTCGTGCAGATGGGCAAGCGCATCTCGGACCAGTGGCGCGAATTGACGCGCCAGGACCAACAGCGGCGCGACCTGGTCGCCAACATCTCGCACGATCTGCGCACGCCGCTGACTTCGCTGCACGGCTATCTGGAAACGCTGAGGCTGAAGGACCAGTCGCTGGATCCGGACGAACGCCGCCGCTATCTGGACATTGCCTTGGCGCAAAGCCGCAAGGTCGGCCGCCTGGCGCAGGAACTCTTCGAGCTGGCGCGCCTGGAGTCCGGGCTGGTGCGGCTGGAGCCCGAAACCTTTTCCTTGCCGGAACTGGTGCAGGACGTGATCCAGAAGTTCGAACTGGCGGCCGAGGCCCGCCAGCAGCGCCTGACCACCGATATTCCGCAGGAGCTGCCGCCGGTGCGAGCGGACCTGGGCTTGATCGAGCGCGTGCTGACCAACTTGCTGGACAACGCCATCCGGCACAGCCCGCCAGGGGGGCTCATCGAATTGCGGCTGGGCAGCGCGCAGAACCTGGTGCAGGTGCAGGTCAGCGATACGGGCGAGGGGATTCCGCAGGCGCTGCGCGCCGGGCTTTTCACCCGGGCCAGCGCCTTGAACCGCGGCCCGGGCGATGGCGGCGGTCTGGGACTGGTGATCGTGCAACGCATTTTGCAGCTGCACCACAGCGAGATCAGGCTGGTGGACAACGCCGGGCCGGGTGCGGTGTTCCAGTTCGATCTGGCTGCGGCGCGTTAGCGTCCTGGCCCTGTGGCACAGGACGCCAGAAGGCGCTGGGCTGCATTTACTCGTCGCGAGCGCCGGGGTTGGCAGCGCGAACCAGCCGCCGCACCGTGCCGCGCGATGCGTCCACCTCCAGGACGTCGCCCGTGGCGACCTGTTGCATGATGCCCTGCACATTGACCACCGCCGGGATGCCGAACTCGCGCGCCACGATGGCGCCGTGCGACAGATAGCCGCCAGCCTCCATGACCAGCGCGCCCGCTCGCAGGAACAGCGGCGTCCAGGCCGGGTCGGTGGACGCGGCGACGAGGATGCCGCCCGCCGGCATGGCCAGGCCTTCGGACGGCGTGCGGGCCACGAAGGCGCTTGCCCGCGCGCGGCCGCCAGCGGCGGGGGTGCCGTGCCAGGCTGCGGCGGAACCGGAATCGCCAGTTGCGGGGGACGTCGGTACGGCCGCGCCGGCCTCGGCGTATTCGGCGATGACGTCGCGATCCGGGGTCGAGGCCCACGACTCCAGCTGCGCGCGGCGTAGGGCGGCGCGGTGGCCCGCGGCGGCGGGAGCCAGCCTGGCTTCGGCCAGGGCGACGAGTTCGGCGGCGGTCAGATGGAAGACGTCGTCCGCGGCGGCCAGGCCGTCTGGACGGACGAAGCGCCGGCCGAGCGCAAGGGCATTCTTGCGGGCCACCGCCAGATAGGCCACCAGCACGCTGCGCGCGGCTTCGCGCTGCCTGCCTTCGAGGCCGGCCGCGGTCAGCAGCTTGGCGGCCAGCGGCCGTTGCCAGAAAGGCAATGCCGCGCGCAGGCGCTGGCGGGCCTGGCTGGCCGCGCTGTCCTGCCGGGCGCGCAAGGCGGCAAGATCGGCGTCGGCCAGTTGCAGCACGCTGTCCAGCAGGTAGGCGGGGTTTTCGCGCCAGCGCGGGTTGCGCAGATAGGTTTCATAAACGGCGCGGTGGCCATATTGGCGCAGGAAGTCGGCGAAGGCCTGCTTGAAGGGACTGCCGTCCGGCAAGGCGCTGTGCCAGCCGGCGCTGTCGCGCGCCGGATCGCGCAGCCAGTCCATGGCCTGCGCGTCGGCGGCAGCCAGCCTGGCCAGCGCCATCAGGGCGTAGCTCTGTGCCGCCGTCACGCTGGGTTCGCCGCCGGCCAGCAGCGCGGCCGTCAGCGCGTGGCCTTCGCCCGGGCAGGCTTTCTCGACCATTTCCAGCAGCTTATGCAGCGCGCCGCCGCCTGAACCCTGCAGGAAGAAAAGTTGGTCCGCCGCCAGCACTGTGTGGAACTGCTCCCGCAAACGGGCGCCCAACTCGGCGTTGGACGCGGGCGCGGGCTGGTCCAGCCAGGCCTGGGCGCGGGCGACCAGTCGCGGCAGGTCCAGGTCCGCCTGCTTGCGCAAGGGGGCCGCGCGGCGCAGGTAGCGCAGGATGCGCGCGCCATGCCGCAGGCGTTGCGCCAGCGTCAGGGGCGGCACCGCGATCTCGGGCTGCGGGCCGCCCAGCAGCGCGTTCATGGCTTTCGGCGGCACGCCCAGCGCGTCATGGCCGACCCACTGGATGACGGAGGCGTCCAGATAGACCCGGCCCTGGAACAGCGCCGCCAGCCGCACGCCTGGCAGGGTGGAGTAGCCGCTAAGTTCAAAACCCGTGGTCAGCATGCGTTGCGCCATGACGCGGCCCGTATCCCATTCCAGCGCCGACAGGGCCAGCGGCAGGACCTCGCGGGTATTGCCGCGCGACCAGTACGCGGGCTGCGCGCGCAGCGCTGGATAGGTGTGGCGCGCCGCCGCGGTGACTGGGCGGGCCTGCACGATCCAGAAGCGTCGCCCGTCCCAGACCCATTCGATGTCGTAGCCGCCGCCGGCATAGTCCAGGGCGCGCGCTGCGTCGCGCACGATGTCGCCCAGGGCTTCAGCCTGCATGTCGGTCAGCACGGCCTCGGCCGCACGCGCGGCGGGCGTGGGTGCAAGCACGGTGCCCGAGGCGCCGGCGGGCTGGCTGAGGTGGCGCTTGGCGCCGATGCGGCGCCCGGCCAGGGGCCATGCCTGGCGCAGATAGTCTTCGCGCAGGCGATATTCGTCGCCGTCTGCCTCGCCGTCCACAAGCGATTCGCCCAAGCCCCAGTTGGCGTGGATGAGTATCTCGTCATGCCGTCCCGAAACTGGGTCGATGGTGAAGGCGATGCCGGAGGCGGCGGCGTCGATCAGCGGCATGACGACTACCGCCATGCCGGCGGGGTTCAGTCCCAGCTTCTGCCGGTAGGCGCAGGCCTGCGGCGTCCATTGCGAATCCCAGATCTGCCGGACGGCGTCGATTGCTGCTTTGGCGCCGCGCACGTTGAGGCAGGACAGATGGATGCCCGCGAACGAAGCGCCCGCCGAGTCTTCCTGGGGGGCGGACGAACGCAAGGCCAACGGCCGCTCGAGCCAGCCGCGCGCGGCGAGTTCATCGCGCAGAGCCTGGGCCACGGCGGGCAGCGGCGCCTGGCCCGGCTCGCGGTTCAGGCTGAGCGTGGCGGGCAGCACGAAGCCGTCCGGCACAGGTACGCCCAATTGCGCCATGCGGCCCAGCTGCCAGCCCTTGCCGCCCGCGGCCTGGGGGCCGGCCAGCGCTGCGCCGGCCCAATCCAGCACGGCGGCAGTCATGGCGCGGCCGCGGGCGCCACGCCGCGCACGAAGAGGCTGATGGCGGCGTCGAACTCCGCCTTCAGGCTGGCGCCGGGCAGGTCGAGCCAGCGCAGCATCGCGCCCAGATACAGGAATTGAAGCTGGTGGGCCAGTTGACTGGCGGCAAGATCGGTCCGGGCCTGGCCAGCGGCCTGCGCCTCTTCGATCAGCGCGCTGTACAGCGCCTGCATGCCGCTGCGCGGATAGCGGTCGTCGTCGCGTGTGCCGGGCTGCAGCGTCGACAGCCGGTAGCGCAGGTAGGGACCCAGATAGGCGCGGTGCGATTCGGACCAGTGCGCCGAGGCATGCAGCAGCCGCGTCAGGCGCTGCGCGAGGGAAGGCAGGGCGCGCAGCCCGGGCTGGAGCGCGTGGACACTGGCGGCCAGTTCCTCATGGAAGCGGTGCGCGAGCAGGGCTTCCTTGACGGGAAAATGGTTGTAGAGCGTTCCCTTGGACACGTCCGCCTGGGCGGCGATCTGTTCCATGGTGACCGCGTCATAGCCCAGGGTTTCGAACAGCCGCCAGGCGGTTTGCGCCAGATGGTCCAGGGTTTGCTGGCGCTTGCGCTCGCGACGCCCGGCTTCGGGGGCCGTGGATTCGGAGTGGGGAAAGGCGGAAGAGTCCATGGTGGCGGAAATAATTGAACGACGAATAATATTGTACGTCGTTCAATTATTTTCAGGAAGCCCGCCCGAAAGCCGTCGGTCTCAAGCTGTGGCGGGCATCTCGCCGTGCAGCAGGTAGTCCATCAATTCACGCACGGAGCGCATGGCGCTGCCGAAGGGCAGCTTGGAGGCGCCGCGGAAGAACAGCCCGCGGCTGACTTCGCCGCGCATGGCGGCCGCCAGTTTCAGGTCGATGCAGAATTGGCCGAAGCGCGAAAGGCCGTCGCGCAACCCGCATTGCGTCAGGCAGTCCATGCGCTGGCTGCAGCGCCGCGCGTCGCAGCGGGTGTTGGCCTGCAGCGTTTTTTCCTGGCGCAGATAACGCGTCAGCCAGGGCGTTTCCACGGCGCGGGCGGGCAGGCCCGCCACGCTGGTGAATTCGGCCAGCTTGTCCGGATCGGCGTCGATCAGCACGCGCTTGAAGTTCTCGTGCGCATCGCCTTCCTGGGTGACGGCAAAGGCCGTGCCGACCTGCACGCCGTCGGCGCCGTTGGCCAGCCAATGGCGCACCTGCTCGTGGCTGCCGACGCCGCCCGCCACGATCAGGCGCGGCGCGTCGGAGCCCAGCGCCAGTTCCTGGAACAGTTTGTGGCAATCGGCCAGCACGTGCTGGAAGTCGAAGCGTTCGCTGTGGATGTCGTCCAGGCGGGCTGCGCCCAGATGGCCGCCGGCGTGGCCGGGGTGTTCGATCACCACGGCGTCGGCCATGCGGCCCTTTTTCATCCATTTCTTCAGCACCACGGCCACGCCGCGCGCCTCGGACAGGATCGGCACCAGCGCCACCTTGGGATAGTCGGCCGTCATCTCGGGCAGGTCCAGCGGCAGGCCGGCGCCCATGACGATGGCATGGGCGCCGCTTTCGCAGGCCTGGCGCACCAGGGCGGGATGGTCGCGCACCGCCTTCATCACGTTCACGGCCACCAGGCCACGGCCTTGCGCCGTGTCCAGCGCCGCGCGTATTTCGCGGTCCAGGGCTACCTGGTTGGCGCCGTCGATGACGTCGCGGTCATGGCAGCGCTCGGTTTTTTCCATCAGATCGGGATGGTGATGGCGCAAATCCACACTGGCGATGGTGCCCATGGCGTTCTGGCTGGCGACCGCGCCGGCCAGGCGATGGGCGGATACGCCGACGCCCATGCCGCCCTGGACGATGGGCAGCAATTCGCGTCCGGCGAGGGTGAGTGATTTGAACCACGTCATGATGAGTCTTTCCTCTTTTCAAGTGGACAGAGGCTAGAGCAAGGGGGAGCGGGTCGCCTTGCGCAGGATCAAGCGGAGCAGCACCCCGCTCAGCGATAGGCGAACTCCTCGAACCATTGCATCAGCAGCGCCAGGGCCGGCGCGCCGAGCGCGCGCACCGGCGGCGCGTCGGGCGAGCGGCGCGCGCCCTGCACGGCAAAGCGGCGCACGCCGCGGCGCGCAAGCTCGCGCGCCAGGGCCAGCAGCCGGGTTTCGTCCAGCCAGTCCGGATGCCAGGTGATGCGGCATTCGAAGTCGATGCCGGCAGCCAGCAGCTGCGCCAGGCACGCCAGCGCAGGGCGCTGCGAATCGCGCCGGCCGGTGATGTCGTCATAGCCCTGGGCGTCGGCCTTGATGTCCAGGCCGACCCAGTCGAGGTGGCGCAGCACGTCGGCCAGGCGCAGGGGGTAGATGCCGGCGGTATGCAGTCCGACGCGGTAACCCATGCGCCTGACGTCGCGGATCATCTGCGGCAGGCGCGGCTCGCTCAGGGGTTCGCCGCCGGAAAATACGATGGCGTCGAGCAGGCCCTTGCGCGTTTCCAGGAAGGCGCGCGTCTCGCGCCAGTCGTAGCGCGCGGCGCGGGTCTGCAGTTCGACGTTGTGGCAGTAGTGGCAGCGCCAGGGGCAGCCCGCGATGAACACGACCGCGGCCAGTTGCCCCGGCCAGTCCACGGTGGAAAAAGGCACCAGCCCGCCGACCGCGGGCGAATGCCGCGGCAGAGGCTGGGCCACCGGTTGCGGCGGCGCCGGGTAGGCCGGCCGCGCCGTCAGCCGCCGCGTGCCCGGGCCGCAGCCCGGGGTGGACGCGGCGGCTTGTGGCGCGCCTTCAGGCGCTGCGTTCGACGAAGAAGCGGCGTTCATTGAATTCGCCCTGTTTGCCGGTGTTGAAGGAAGCGACGGGGCGGTGGTAGCCCATGACGCGGGTCCAGATTTCGCAGCGCACGCGCTGGCTGTCGTCCAGCCGCAGGGCGGGAGCGGTGGTGACTTCGGGAGCGATCAAGGTTTGCATGGCGGTTCCTCAGGGAGTGAATGCCGGGCGGCTGCCCGGCGGTCCGGTCGGGGCCTGTCGTGGTGACCAGGTCCTAGGCCGGGGTGCAGCATGCCGATTGCTTGGCCAGCAGCTCGGCATCGCATTTCGGGCAGAACTCGTGGTGCCCCGCCAGATAGCCGTGGTTGGGGCAGATGGAGAAAGTCGGCGTGACCGTGATGTAGGGCAGCCGGAAGTTCGACAGCGCGCGGCGCACCAGCTGCTTGCACGCGGCGGCGGAAGACACGGCCTCGTTCATGTACAGGTGCAGCACGGTGCCGCCGGTGTACTTGCCTTGCAGCGTTTCCTGCAGCTCCAGCGCATGGAAGGGATCGTCGGTGTGGCCCACCGGCAACTGGCTGGAGTTGGTGTAGTAGGGCTGAGCCTCGCTGCCCGCCTGCAGGATGGCGGGATAGCGCTTGCGGTCTTCGCGGGCGAAGCGGTAGGTGGTGCCTTCGGCCGGCGTGGCTTCCAGGTTGTACAGGTGGCCGGTCTCTTCCTGGAATTCGGTCATGCGGGCGCGCACGCGGTCCAGGAGGCGCACGGCCAGGGCGTGTCCCGCCGCAGAGGTGATGTCCTCGGTGTCGTCCGTGAAGTTGCGGACCATCTCGTTGATGCCATTCACACCCAGCGTGCTGAAGTGGTTGCGCAGAGTGCCCAGATAGCGGCGGGTATAGGGATAGAGACCCTGGTCGATATAGCGCTGCACCACCTTGCGCTTGGTTTCCAGCACATCGCGGCCCAGCTCCAGCAGGTGGTCCAGGCGCTGCATCAGCCGCGCTTCGTCGCCGCGGCAGGTATAGCCCAGGCGCGCGCAGTTGACCGTGACCACGCCGACCGAGCCGGTCTGCTCGGCCGAGCCGAACAGGCCGTTGCCGCGCTTGAGCAATTCGCGCAGGTCCAGCTGCAGGCGGCAGCACATCGAGCGCACCATGTGCGGTTCCAGGTCCGAGTTCAGGAAGTTCTGGAAATAGGGCAGGCCGTAGCGCGCCGTCATCTCGAACAGGCGCTCGGTGTTGGGATGGTCCCAGTCGAAGTCGGGCGTGATGTTGTAGGTCGGGATGGGGAAGGTGAACACGCGGCCCTTGGCATCGCCGGCCATCATGACCTCGATGTAGGCGCGGTTGATCATGTCCATCTCGGTCTGCAGTTCGCCGTAGGAGAACGGCATTTCCTCGCCGCCGATGTACGGGATCTGCTCCTTCAGGTCCGGCGGGCAGGTCCAGTCGAACGTGAGGTTGGTGAAGGGCGTCTGCGTGCCCCAGCGGCTGGGCACATTGAGGTTGTAGATGAGTTCCTGCATGGACTGCTTCACTTCCGCGTACGTCATGGCGTCGCGGCGGATGAAGGGCGCCATGTAGGTGTCGAAGGAACTGAACGCCTGCGCGCCGGCCCATTCGTTCTGCAGCGTGCCCAGGAAATTGACGATCTGGCCGATGGCCGCCGACATGTGGCGCGCCGGCGTCGCTTCCACCTTGCCGGGGATGCCGTTGAAGCCTTCGGTCAGCAGTTGGCGCAGCGACCAGCCGGCGCAATAGCCGCTCAACATGTCCAGGTCATGGATGTGGATGTCGCCTTCGCGGTGGGCGCGGCCGGCTTCGGGCGCAAACACGTTGGACAGCCAGTAGTTGGCGGTGACCTTGCCCGCCACGTTCAGGATCAGGCCGCCCAGGCTGTAGCCCTGGTTGGCGTTGGCGTTGACGCGCCAGTCGCGCTGGTCCAGGTATTCCTCCATGGCGCTTTCCACGTCCACCAGCGTGTGGCGCAGCGAGCGCAGCCGGGCGTGCTGTTCGCGGTGCACGATGTAGGCGCGCGCGGTGCGCCAGTGGCCCGCCTGGACCAGGGCTTCCTCGACGCGGTTCTGGATGGTTTCGACGCCGGGGCAAGGGTTGCCGGCCAGCGCGGCGATGACGCCGTCGGTCAGCGTTTGTGCGCCCGCCAAGTCCAGTTCCCCGGTGCTCTGGCCGGCCGCCGCCATGGCTTGGGCGATCTTGTCGCGGTCGAACGCCGCGACCCGGCCGTCGCGCTTGAGGATGTGCTGAATATGCATGACTGACACCATATGTAGTAGGGTGTGAAAACTCTACCACCACATATGGTGCGCGTATCGCCTCGCGCGGCTGGGATGTCAGTCTTGCTTGATGCGCATCAAACGCGCGCTTCGGAAGCTTCAGAAGCCGATGCCGACCCCGGCCAGGGATATCGCCACGGCCAGCGCGGCGGTGCCGGCGGCCGGGCGGGGCGCCCAGGACAGCATGCCGACCCAGAGCAGGGCGCCGGCCGAGAGCCAGCCCAGCCATGCCACCACGCCCACGGTATTGCCCCACAGCCCGACGCAGGGCAGCAAGGCCAGCGCCAGCAGCAGCACGCCGGCGCCGCGCAGCACGCGGGTGTGGCCGGCGGACGGATCGCGTCCCCAGATCTGGTCGTAATGGCGCGGCATGGCCAGGCTCAGGCAAGCCATGCCCGAGTAGGTCAGCAGCAGCGCCATGGAAATTGCGTACAGGTCGTTGATGTTCATGCGGCCGCCTCTGCGTCACTGCGGGGATTGCGCCGGGCGGGCGCGCTTGCGGGCCGTCGCCACAACAACAGGGCCGCCCAGCCCGATAGTACGCCGAACGCGACGGACGTCAGTTCGACGCCCGCGCTTTCCCAGTCGCCGCGGGCGATCTGCGCCAGGGGATGGTCGCCCAGGGTGACGAGCGACAGCGCCGGCAGCAGCAGGCACAGCGCCGACAGCAGGGCCAGTTGCGAGATCCAGGCGCGGCGCGGGCTGCACAGCCAGGCATGCGCCAGGGTCAGCGCCCATATCGCGAAGAAGCAACGCAGCTCCCACAGCGCGCGGTTTTCCAGCGCTACGGGCAGCAGGCGGTTGGCCCAGAAGTAGCCGATGCAGGCGATGGCCAGTCCGGCCAGCGCGGCCACGTTCAAGCCTTCTATCAACCGGTACACGCGCGCCGTCGCGCTGCCGAATTCGCCGCCATGTTTCGCGCGGCGCTTGACCATGAACAACAGCGCGCCCGTGCCCATCATGGCCGCGCCGGCCAGGCCGCAGATGAAGTACAGCCATTTCATGGCCAGGCCGCCGAACTTGACCATATGCAGACCGCTCATCACCTGGAATGTCAGGGAAGGCGCGCCGCCGTGGACCCCGCCTGGGGGCCGTACGCGCAGCAGTTCGCCGCTGGCGGAAAACTCGGCCATGCCGGTGGTGGCGCTGAGGTTCCTGGCGTCGTCGGTGGCTTCATTCCAGCCATAGACGCCGATGCGCATGGAGCTGTCTTCGGGGTTGTTGATGACGATGGCGCGCGCCGTCTGCCCGATCAGTTGCTCGCCGCGGGCCACGATGGGTTCCAGCGCCGGCATGCCCTGAGCCACGCCGGTGCGCGCCGGCCGGTCCTCGCCGGACAGTTCGGCCAGGAACAGGCGGCTGGCCCGCGGATCGGCGCCATAGGTTGCCGCGACGGGGGCGGGCATCAATATCGCGCTCGATATCACGATGCCGGTGTAGGCAATCATGAACTGGAAAGGCAGTGTCAGGACCGCCACCGCGTTGTGCGCGTCCAGCCAGGAGCGCTGGCCCTTCTTCGCGCGGAAGGTGAAGAAGTCCTTGAAGATGCGCTTGTGCGTGACCACGCCCGAAATCAGGGCGACCAGCATGGCCATGCTGGCGAAGGCAACAATCCACAGGCCCAGGCCGGCGTCGTGCAAGGTGTAGTGGAAATCCACGAAATGCGAGCCGCCCTGCGTTGCGCGGGCTTCGGCCTCGTGGTGGTCGTCAAGTTCCGCGCCGGTGTCGGGGTCCAGTTCGGCGTCGGCATACTGGCCGTTCTTGTCGAACCAATAGGCGGTCAGCCCGTTGTTGTGAAAGCGGTCGACCGGCCAGATTTCCCACATGCCCGCGCCCGCATGGTTGCGCGCCATGTAGTCCACGGCCAGTTCCAGCCGGCGGGCGCGGTCTACCGGGACGCTTTCCTTTTGCGCGGCCCGTGCTTCCGCCTCCTGGTGCTCGGGGGTCATCCAGTGCGTGATGGGTTCGGAGAAAACGGCCAGCGAGCCCGTCAGGAAGACGGTGAACAGCAGCCAGGAAAACCACAGGCCGACCCAGGTGTGGAGCCAGGCCATGGACAGGCGGAAACCGGATTTCAGGACGAGCCTCTTTCTTGTTGGTGCCGCCGCGAGCCGGACGGTCTGATTTTATTGAGAATAGTTCCAATTCTAGTCTAAATGGGGACGAGGCAGACCGCGTCGTCGCCTTGTATTTTCCGTGCCGCAGGCGGTAACCGGCGCGGGGCGCCCTGGACATAGCGCGAGCGAGCACGGACCGGGCATGGCAATTGCTGGGTAGGCGCTCCATCCGCATATCCGCCGCGGGCATGCGCGGATGCCCCATGTGAACGAAAGAGGAGCGCCCAATGAAACGCAAAGCCGGAAATACCTCGCAAATCGAGGAATTGTTGTACCAGGCCCTGGAGACCGAGATAGGCGGCCTGGCCGTCTATGAAACCGCCGTGACCTGCGCGGTGAATGAGGATCTGAAGAAGGAATGGCTTGGCTACCTGGAAGAAACGCGCACCCATCGCCGCGTACTGTTGACCGTATTCGAGCAGTTGCGCCTGGATCCGGAGGCGCAACCCCCGGGCAGGCAGGTGGTGCGCCATATCGGCGAATCGCTGGTCAAGGCCATGAAGATGGCGATCAACGCCGGCGACCCGGACGCGGCCCAACTGGTGGCCACCGAATGCGTGGTGCTGGCCGAGACCAAGGACCACGCCAACTGGTCCCTGATCGGCGTGATTGCCGAACAGCACAGCGGCGACCAGGCCAAGGTGCTCAAGCAGGCGTACGACGCCGTCGCCACGGACGAGGACCATCACCTCTATCACACGCAAGGCTGGTCGCGCGAGTTGTGGATCCAGTCCCTGGGATTCCCTGCGGTGCTGCCGCCTCCCGAAGAGGTCAAGCAGGTAGAGAGCGCCATTGGCGCGTCTCGGGCCGAGCAGGCGCGCGGCAAGATGCTGAGCCACTAGGAGATTGCGATGCCAGGCAAGAAAGCAGCAGGCAAGCGCGGCGCGGGCGAGGCCGTGGACACGGCCTACATGAATACGGACAGCGGTCCGGCGTCCGGCCCCGCGGGCAAGCCCAGCCACCCGGCGCTCAAGCGCGCCGCGGCCGTGGGCGCGACGGCTGCGGCCATCCCCCACAATGCCGGCAAGGCCGCGGAATATGGCGAGGAAGGGGCGCGTTGTCCCTATGCCGGCGCCCACGTGGCTGACGCGGATCCTGCCGCGACGGCCAGTTCGTTGTCCGAAGCCGAGATCTCGGACAAGACCGGGGGCGCAGCCGCGGCCGGGGTCAATGCGGCCGACGGACGGCTGGAGCGTGTGCGGGCCGATTCGAGCGGACAAATGCTGACCACCAACCAGGGTGTGCGCGTCAGCGACAACCAGCACTCGCTGAAGGCCGGCCTGCGCGGGCCGGCCTTGCTCAAGGACTTCATCCTGCGCGAGAAGATCACGCATTTCGACCACGAGCGGATTCCGGAACGCATCGTGCACGCGCGCGGCTCGGCCGCGCATGGCTACTTCGAATGCTATAAGGCGCTCACTGACCTGACGGCCGCGTCGCTGTTCGCCGAAGCCGGCAAGCGCACGCCGGTATTCGTACGCTTTTCGACCGTGGCAGGCGAGCGCGGCTCCAAGGACACGGCCCGGGACGTGCGCGGCTTCGCCGTGAAGTTCTATACGGACGAGGGCAACTGGGACCTGGTCGGCAACAACATGCCCGTGTTCTTCATCCAGGACGCGATGAAGTTTCCGGACCTGGTGCATGCCGTCAAACCCGAGCCACACCATGGCATGCCCCAGGCCGCATCCGCGCACGACACGTTCTGGGACTTCGTGTCGCTGATGCCGGAATCCACGCACATGCTGATGTGGCTGATGTCGGATCGCGCCATCCCGCGCAGCTACCGGATGATGCAGGGCTTCGGCGTGCATACCTTCCGCTTCGTTAACGCCGCCGGCGAGTCGCGGCTGGTGAAGTTCCACTGGAATCCGCTGTTGGGCACGCATTCGCAGGTTTGGAACGAGGCTGTCAAAGTGTCCGGCGCCGACCCCGACTTCCACCGCCGCGATCTGTGGGAGGCGATCGATGCCGGCCATGGCCCGCAATGGGAACTGGGCGTGCAGGTGTTCACGGAGGAGCAGGCGGAAGGATTCAGCTTCGACGTGCTGGACGCCACCAAGATCGTGCCGGAAGAACTGGTGCCCGTTGTGCCCGTCGGGCGCATGGTGCTGGACCGCAATCCCGACAATTTCTTCGCCGAGACCGAGCAGGTTGCCTTCTGCGCGGCCCACGTCGTGCCCGGCCTGGACTTCACCAATGATCCGCTGCTGGCCGGGCGCATCCATTCCTACGTGGACACGCAGATATCGCGCCTGGGCGGACCGAACTTCCACGAAATCCCGATCAACGCGCCGCTGGCTCCCGTGCACAACAACCAGCGCGACGGCATGCACCGTCAGGCCATCCATCACGGACGCGTGGCCTACGAGCCCAATTCGCTCGCCGGCGGCTGTCCGTTCCAGGCCGGCATGGAGGGCTTCGTGTCGTTTCCGGAGCCGGAGACGGGCGACGAACTGCGCGGGCATCCCGAGAAGTTTGCCGAGCACTACAACCAGGCCACGCTGTTCTATGAAAGCCAGGCGGACTGGGAACAGCGCCACATCGTCGATGCCTACGCCTTCGAATTGAGCAAGGTTACGGTGCCGGCGGTGCGCCAGCGCATGGTCGCGTCGCTGCGCAATGTGTCCGAAGCGCTGGCGCAGGGCGTGGCCGAGCAGTTGGGCATGGCCTTGCCCGAGCCTTTGCCGCGCGCGATCGAGAGTCCACCCAAACCCGAAATCGCGGTGTCGCCGGCCTTGTCGCTGACCGCTCGCCCAGGCGAGGCCGGCATCGCGACCCGCAAGGTCGCGATCCTGGTAGCCGAAGGCGCGGATGGCAAAGCCGTGGCCGCCGTGGCGCAAGGGCTGATCGCGGCCGGCGCCGTGGTGCGCCTGGTGGGGCAGCGCATCGGTCCCGTCCCAACGGATGAGGGCGGGGCCGTGGACGCCGACGCCTCCCTCGACAATCATCCTTCCGCGCTATTCGATGGTGCGGTGGTGGCGGGAGGCGAGGCCGCCGTGGCGCGTCTGCGCGAGGACGGGCGTGCGCTGGAGTTCCTGCGCGATGCATTCCGCCACGGGAAGACTCTGATGGGCGTGGGCGCAGGTGCGCAGCTCTTTGCTGCGGCAGGCATCGCACCGGGCCAGGCCGACGCGGGCTTGCTGATCGTGGACGCGGCGGCTGCGGCCAAGAGCGTGTCCGCATTCATCGATGCCCTGGCCAGGCACCGCCATCCCGAAAGAGAGACGTCGCCGCCCATGGTGTGAGAATGCCCAGGCGCCAGCACGGGTGCGGACGCCTCTTGACAAGCCACATGCGCCTGCCAATACTGCACTGGCAAGTCGGGGCGAGCGCGCTTGGCGCTTGCCGTCCTTCAGACAAGGGGGCTGTATGCGTCGCGCGTCCGTTTTGCCTATGTACCGTTGGGGTTGGCTGTCGGCCAGCCTTTTTTTGTGGGCTGCCTGTTTTTTCCTGGCGCCACAGGCCAGGGCGGAGTCCGCGGCCGAGCTCAGCCGGGAGGCGCACAGCGCGCTGGATCGCCTGTACCAGCAGGAACCCAGGACGCGTGAACTGGGCAAGAAGGCGGTGGGCGTGCTGGTGTTCCCCCGCATCCTGAAGGGCGGCCTGCTGGTCGGCGCGGAAACCGGCAACGGCGCGCTCATCCGGGGCGGCAAGGTCGAGGGTTACTACAACATATCGGCGGTCTCGTTCGGCCTTCAGGCCGGCGCGCAGGAGTTCAGCTATGCGCTGTTCTTCATGAACGAGCCGGCGCTGCAGTACCTGGACCAGAGCGACGGCTGGTCGCTCGGCGCCGGCCCCAGCCTGGTCGTGGTGGACGACAGCTATGCCGCCAGCATTACCACCACCACCCTGAGCCAGGATGTATACGCCGTGCCATTCGGCGGACAGGGACTGATGGCCGGCATGGGCCTGCAAGGGTCCAAGATCACCCGCACCCAGCCGGACTGAGGGCAGGCGCCAGCCCGCTACCGCTAGTCCAGGGTGATGCCGGCGCGCGCCGCGACCTCTGAAAAGGTGCGCAGTTCCTTGGTGATCTGCGCCTTGAATGCCGGCCCGGGCAAATAGACGGGATCCAGCGTCAGGTCCGCGACCGACTTGCGCACTTGCGGATCCTGCATGATTTCCGCCACGGCGCGGCTCAGCGTGTCGACCACCGGGGCCGGCGTGCGCGCCGGCGCCACCAGCGCGTACCAGCCGACGAAAGACACATCCGGCATGCCCGCTTCGGTGAAGGTGGGTACGTCGGGCAGCTGCGGCATGCGGCGTTCGCCCGTCACGGCCAAGGCGCGGATCTTGCCGGCGCGAACCTGCGGCGCGGCCGAAGACACGGTGTCCACCCCCAGGTCGACCTCGCCGCCTATCATCGCCGTGACCAGTTGCGCGCTGCCCTTGTAGGGCACCGGCGTCATCTTCGCGCCTGCGGCCTCCGCGTACATCTCGCCGGCCAGGTGGGGCGCCGATCCGGCGCCGAAGGTGCCGTACATCAGGCTGTCCTTGCCGCTGCGCTGTTTGGCCAGCGCGGCCGCTTCCTGGATGGTGCCGGCCGCCAGCCCGTTCTTGGCCAGCAGCACCACGGGCGCCATCGCGACGATGGCGATGTGTTCGTAGCTCTTCTGCGGATCATAGGGCAGGCCGGGCTTGAGCGCCGGCAGCACGGTATAGGTGGTGCTGCCCGACAGCATCAGCGTGTAGCCGTCGGGCTGCGCGCGCGCGGCCGCTTCCGCGCCGATCACGGTGGAGGCGCCGGGACGGTTCTCCACGATGACGGCCTGGCCGAATTTGCCGGACAGCTTGTTGGCCAGCAGCCGCGCCACGGCGTCGGTCGCCCCGCCTGGGGTAAAGGGCACGACGATCTTGATCGCCTGTTCGGGATAGGCGGCGTGGGCGCCGCCGGCATGCGCGAGGGCGGCAAGGCTTGCGGCCGCAAGGGCGGCGCGGAGTTTGACGGTCATGACGGAGGTCCCGGTCAGTTGGCGTTGGAAGACGGGCTGGCGGCCGCCTGGCGCAGGGCGTTGCCCTGATCGCCCAGGTCCCAGAACAGGCCAGCCATGATCGCCAGCCCCTCGCGGGCGACGCTGCCCAGCAGGTGTTCGTTGGGCGCGTGCTGGGCGCAAGCGGGATAGGAATGCGGCACCCACAAGGTGGGCAGGCCCAGCTGGTCGGCGAAGATGTCGTTGGGCAGCGATCCACCCAGGTTTGGCAGCAGCGCCGGGCGCTTGCCGGTGCTGCGCTCCAGCGACGCCGCGGCCCAGCGCACCCAGGGATTGTCGGGTGACAGGCGGGTGGCGCCGGCCTGCATGCCGATGCGTACCTGCACGTCCTCGAAGCCCGCCGCGCGCAAATGTTCCTTCACGTGAGTCTCCAGCGCGCGCCAATCCGTGCCTACCACGAAGCGCAACTGGCACCAGGCCACGGCTTCGGGCGGTATGGCGTTGACCGGTTTGGCCGGATCGCCGGCGCCAAAAGTCAGGACGTCCAGGCTGTTCCAGCCGAACACCTTCTCGGGCGCGCTCAGCCGGGGCTCGCCCCACCATGCGTTGATGTCGGGGTCGTCCTGGCCGCCGCCGACTTCCAGGTCGGCCAGCGCCTCGGCCACCGCGTCCGGAATGGGGGGCGGGCGCAGGCCCGGCACCGTGATGCGGCCGCGCGCATCGACCAGCGTGGCGATGGCGTGCGCCAGCACGATGGCCGGGTTGGCCAGCAGGCCGCCCCAGTTGCCTGAGTGATAGCCGCGTTCGCGCAAGCGCAGTTTCAGTTCGAAGTTCACCGCGCCGCGCGAGCCCATGAAGAGGGTCGGGCGCTGCGCGCTCAGGCGCGGCCCGTCGCTGGCGATGAACACGTCCGCCGCCAGCGCTTCGCGCTGGGCCTCGCAGAAGGCGGCCAGTCCGGGGGAGCCCGCTTCCTCGCCGGTCTCGATCAGCCAGATGGTATTGAAGCCGAGCGCGCCGCGACGTGCGGCGATGACCTGGCGCAGCGCTTCCAGGTTGATGCTGTGCTGGCCCTTGTTGTCGGCGGTGCCGCGCCCGTACCAGCGGTCGCCCTCGACCTGCAGGCGCCAGGGGTCGCGGCCGGCTTCCCATTTGGCGGCATTGCCGCGCACCACGTCGCCATGGCCGTACATCAGCACCGTGGGCAGGCCGGCCTGCTCGATGCGGCGCGCCACCAGGATAGGCAGGTCGGCGCCGGAGGGGTTGGGATGCACCTCACAGGCGAAGCCCAAGTCCCGCAGCAGCGGAACCAGCTCTTCGTTCAGATAGGCGTGCTGGGCGGGGGCTTGGTCAGCCACTTCGCTTTCCGTCGCGTAGGCGACGCGGCGGGCCAGGGCGGCCTGAAGGTCGCCGCTGTCATAGGCTTGAACGGCTTGGAGCAGGGCTTGTTCGCGTATCACTTCGGTGCCTGGGATGCTGAGGAAGGCACAAAGTTATTACGCTTCACCACATGCCACAATTAGATAATTAGCATTCTTTCATTGCCATAAAGGCATGGGCAAGGGGGCGCCATGATTTCGCTGGGCTTGAGGTACTTCCTGGAGGTCGCGCGCTGCGGCTCGATCGCCGGCGCCGCGGCGGCGCAGCATGTGGCGGCCTCGGCCGTCAGCCGGCAGATCGCCAAGCTGGAGGACGGGCTGGGCATTGCATTGTTCGAGCGGCAGGCGCGCGGCATGGAACTGAGCGAGGCCGGCCGCCAATTGGCCGCCTATGCCAATGCCGCGGCGCTGGAAGCAGAGCGCGTCACCACCGAGATACGCCAGCGCAGCCACCTGGGCGACGTGACCATACGCCTGGCCTGCACCGAGGGTTTCGCCCACCGTTTCCTGCCCATGTGCATGGCCGAGTTCAAGCGGGTCCGGCCCGAGGCCCGTTTCCATCTGCACGTGGAACGCCCCGAGGAAGTCAGCCGCCAGATCCTGGAAGGCCTGTCGCAGCTGGCGCTGCGCTACACCACCGCGCAGGATGACCGCCTCAAGACCGAACTGCTGGTGCGCGCCCCGGTCTATGCGGTGATGTGCCGGAACCATCCGCTGGCCAGCCGGCGCAGCCTCAGCATGCGCGACCTGGCGAAGGTGCCGCTGTCGCTGGGCGATCAGGGCACCACGGTGCGGCAGCTGTTCGACGCGGCTTGCGCGAACGCGGGGCTGCACATCGAGCCGGCCTATGTATCCAACCATTCCGCGGCCTTTCTGCCCATGCTGCCCGGCAGCGACATCGTGGCGCTGTCGGGCTACCTGACCATGTTGGGACAGCGCGACGGAGAGGGCCTGGCCGCGGTGCCGTTCAGCAATCCGGAGATGCGGCAGCGGAGCATCCAGGTGCTGACATTGCAGGGCCGGACGCTGCCGGCGCTGGCCCGCGAGTTCCTGGAGTTCATGGCGCAGCGGCTGACGGCCACGCCCAAGGCGCCGGAAGCGGACGCCTGAGGCGGGCGCCTGAGGCGAAGGCCTGAGGGGGCGGCCAGAGGCAGATGTCATCGGCGCTCGTCCGAGAGGGAGGCCGCGCGGGCGGCCCCCGGACCGGCTTCAGTCCAAAGAGATATTGGCCTCCTTGACCACGGCCGCAAAGCGCGCCGAGTCCGCGTCGCGGGCCTGGGCCAGCGCGGCGGCGTCCTGCGGCCAGGCGTCAAAGCCATAGGTCTCGAAACGCTTGCGCACCGCGGGCGTGACCACGGCCTGGGCGATGGCGTCATTGATGCGCTTGACCACGGCATCCGGCGTGCCCTTGGGCGCGAAGGCCGCGACCCAGGTCTTCAGTTCGAAGTCCTTGGGGCCGCCAGCCTCGCTGACCGTGGGCACGTCGGCGTAGGAACCCAGGCGCGACGGCGCCGCCAGCGCCAGCAGCTTGACCCGCTTGGCCTGGTACAGATTCTGCACCGTGGCGGCGGTGCCGAAGGCCCAGTCCACTTCGCCGTTGGCCACTGCCGTGTAGAGCTGGGCCAGGTCCTTGAAGGGGACGTGGGTCATGTTGGTCTGCGTGGCGGTCTGGAACATGGACGTGCCCACGTGCGCCACGCTGCCCATGCCCCAGGTGCCGTAAGTCAGCTTGCCGGGCTGGGCCTTGGCCGCCGCGATCAGATCGGTGACGTTGTTCCAGGGCGAAGAGGCCGATACGACCATGAAGAAATGCGTGGTGTAGATGGGCGCCACCGGCACGAAATCCTTGACCGGATCGAAGGGCAGGTTGCGGTAGAGCTGCGGCTGCAGCGTCATGTGGGTGTTGTCCACCACGGCCAGCGAGTAGCCGTCGGGCGTGGCGCGCTTGACCTCGCCGATCGCCAGCCAGCCGTTGGCGCCGGGCTTGTTCTCGACGATGAGCGGCTGTTTCCAGGCAGCCGTGAGCTGTTCGCCCAGCATGCGGGCGACGGCGTCGGGACCGCTGCCCACCGAGTACGGCAGTACGATGCGCACCGGCCGTTCGGGGTATTTGTCGGATTGGGCCTGTGCCGAGGCGCAGGCCAGGGCGCCGGTCAGCGCCATGCACCAGAGGGTATTTTTCATGTCTCCTCCACTTTCCATGGATGGTTCGCGGCGCTTCCCGGCGCCGCTTATCGTTGAGGCCACAAGCGCGGATAAAAGCGCCGCGGCCGGGTACTCAAAACAGCGCTTCAGGACACGGCGGCCGCTTCCGGATGCCGCGCCTCGTAGGCAGCGGCGAAGCCCGGATCGCGCTGGCGCAGGTCGTCGTGGCTGACTTGGCCGGTGCGGCGCATGTAGTCGTAGGCGAAGGACACCGGGTCCAGGTGCATCTTCTCGGCCACGTTCTCGTACCAGTCCAGGCTGCGCGCGGCGGCGGTCTGGAAATTGGCCGACGCCGGACGGCGCTGCGCCTCGAAGTGCGCGAACGCGGCCTGCGCGTCGTCGGGATGCTGCGTCAGACCCTGATGCAGGGCGATCGCGTCCTGCATCGCCATGCGGGTGCCGGAGCCCAGCGAAAAATGCACGGTGCGCAGTGCATCGCCCAGCAGCACGATGTTGCCGTGCGACCAGCGCTCGTTGCGCACGATGCTGGCCTCGAACCACAGGGAGCGGTTGCCCAGCAGTTCGTTCGCGCCCAGGTCGGCGCGGAACACCTCGGCGCAATAGCGGCGGCTGGCGTCCTCGCTGGCCGAGTCCAGGCCGGCGCGCTGCCAGGTGTCCGGGTCCACTTCCACCAGGAAAGTGCTGAGATCCTTGCTGTACTGGTAGCTGTGGGCGATGAAGATGCCGTGGTCTGTTTCGCGGAAGATCAGCGATACCGGATGGAAGCGCTGGCGGGTGCCATACCAGGCGAACTTGTTGCGGCGGCGTTCGAAGCTGGGGCGGAAGTACTCGGCGTACTGCTTGCGCACGGCGCTGTTGCTGCCGTCGGCGGCCACCACCATGTCCACTTCCGCGGCCAGCCGCCCGATGTCCTCGATCCGCTGCTCGTGCAGGATCTTCACGCCGGCTTCCAGGCAGGCTTTTTCCAGGACTTCCAGCATGTCGATGCGGGCCGTGCGCGAGAAATGGTTGCCCTGGACCTGGACGCGGGCGCCCTGGTGGATGATCTCCATGTAGTCGCAGCGTTCGTGGTGCGCGACGAAGGCCTTGAAGAATTCCGGGTCGGCCTCGCGCAGGAAGGACAGGCCGATGTCCGAGAACACCACGCCCCAGCCGTAGGTGGCGCCGCGCGGATTCTGTTCGTAGACGGTGATGTCGTGCTGCGGGGCATGCTTCTTGGCCAGCAGCGAAAAGTACAGGCCGGCGGGGCCTGCTCCGATGACGGCGATCTTCATTTTGCTTGGCTCCTGTTTGCTTCGGCCTGCGCGCAGGCTTCCTGATAGGACTGCAAGGCGCCGCGCAGCGCGGCGGGCACTTCGATGGCGCGCCGTTCGCCGCGCGCCACGCAGATCGGGGTCAGCCGGGCATCGAAGGCGGGCTGGCCACGCACGCTGCCGGCGACGTGCAGGGTGTAGGTGCGGGTGCGGATTTCCTCGACCCTGACGCACATGTCGAATTCCTCGTCCGGCCACAGCGAGGCCTGGAAGTCGAAGGACAGGGCGCGCGTCGGCGTGCCGAAACCATGCTCGTCCTTGATGCGCTGCGGCGTGCCATTGAACAGATGGCCGTAGAACAGTTCGGCCGCCGACAGCACGTATTCGCCGAAGGTGACGGTGTAGACCACGCCGGCGGGATCGCAATCGCCCCATTTGACGCGGCGGCGCACGATGAACGGCGTCTCGCTCACTACGTATTCAGTGCTGGTCATTGCCGTTCTCCCTGGCCTTGGCGGCCTCCTGGTTGAGCATTTCCGCGACGCTATGGCGCAGGGCGGCCTTGTCGAGCTTGCCGACCTTGGTCACGGGGAAGGCCTCGATCTGTTCGATGCGTTCCGGGCACTTGTATTTGGCGAGCCCCTGGCCGGTGAGGAATTCCGCCAGTTCCGTCAGGCTCGGCGCCTTATGCCCGGGCCGGACGATGACGAAGACGCAGCCTTTCTCGCCATAGAACGGGTCAGGCATGGCCACCAGCCGCGCCTCGGAAATGGCCGGATGCGCGCCCACCAGCGCCTCGACTTCCTCGCAGCCGATCTTCTCGCCGCCGCGGTTGATGTTGTCGCGCAGGCGGCCCTCGAAGGCGTAGCAGGTTTGGCCATCGACCACGCGCGCCGTCATCATGTCGCCGGTGCGGTAATAGCCGTCGGAGGTGTAGGCCGAGGCGTTGGCGGCGGGAGCGTCGAAGAACCCCGGCAGGGTGGCAGGGCCGCGGAAGCAGAGTTCGCCCATTTGCCCTTCGGCCACTGGCTCCTCGGTGCCGGGCGCCAGCAGGCGGATGTCGTCTTCGGGGCAGCCCGAGCGTCCCTGGGTGTGGTGCCGCTCGTACTCGGACGCGTCGGCGGGCGAGCCCAGCAGCAGCCCTTCGGTGATGCCGAACAGATTGGAGCAGGGTACGTTCAGATGGGCTTCGAGCCGGTCGGCCGCGCTCATGGTGATGAACAGGCGCAGCGTGGACAGGTCGTAGCGCGCCAGGTCCGGAAAGGCCATGAGCTGCGGCGCTATCGGCCCGATGGACATGGCGCGGGTGACGCGGTGGCGCTCGATCAGTTCCAGCATGCGCGGCACGTCGACCCGTGGCATCAGCACCGCGGATACGCCCATGGCGATCACGGGAATCAGCACGTAGACCTGGGCGGCGTTGTGCAGCAGGGGCAGCGCCCAGATGATGCGGTCGTCGTCCTGCATCTTGTAGCGCCGGGCGCAGGCCAGCGAATGGCCCAGGTACTCGGCATGGAAGCGCGGGATGATCTTGGGCATGCCGGTGGTGCCGCCCGACAGCTGGAAGCTCAGCACGTCTTCGCAGCCGGGGCCGTGGTCCGCCAGGATGAGGCGGGCCTCGGCCAGCGGCATCGCGTCCAGCAGCGCATGGAGCGACACGCCATGCGGCGAGTCGCCGCGCGCCACGACCAGGTGCTCCAGCGTGTCGCTCGCGGCCAGCATGCCCGCGGCGAAGGCCGGCAGGTCGAACTTGCCGAAGTCGGCCTGCACGAAATAGCCGCGTGCGCGAGTCTGGCGCGTCAACTGGCCGATCTCCAGTTCGCGGTGCTGCGGCAGCGAACAGACGGGCACGATGCCCGCCTTGTAGCAGGCCAGCAGGGCCAGCGCCGTTTCCAGGGTGGTGCCCATCTGGAAGATGGCGCGGTCCGCCGGCGCCAGGCCCAGTTTCAGCAAGGCGGCGGCCAGCCGGTCGGTCTGTTCGTCCAGTTCGCGGAAACTCAGGCTGCCTTCGTCGATGATCAGCGCGGTGCGCTCGGGGCAGCGCAGGGCGGTGGCGTGCAGCGCCGCGCCCACGGTCGAACGTTCCCAGGCGCCGCTGGCGAAGTACTGGCGGGCCCGTTCGGCGTGGTGGTAGATCACGCCCTCTATGGGGTGGCGTATATCTCGCATGGTTGTCTCCTCCTGGCCCGTGTCTCAGTGGCGCGCGGCCGAGATCAGGACGCGGTCCCGATCCAATACGTCGATCGTGCCGCTGACGCCGCCGGTGAACAAGCCGTACCAGACGGCGGGCTTGAGCCCCAGGGCCTTGCGCTGGAATTCCAGCGGGCCGTCGGCGACGATGCAGTCGAAATGCTCGCCCGGCACCACGGTGCAGTTGTCGCGCTCGGAAGCGTCCTGCACCAGGGAAGAGAATTCCTCGACCCGGGGCACGAAGATCCGCACGCGCGGCTCGGCGGCGCTGTCCGCCATCTGCAGCCGGTCTTCCAGCAGCGCGGCCTTGCGCGCCCAGACGTCGTCGATATGACGGATGCGCCCGCCGGCCGATTCCGCATCGGCTTCGGCCTGCATGGCCGCGCGCAGCGTCAGGTCGGCGTCGATCGCGTCGACCTCGCCCAACGGGCGCAGCTTGCGCGTGAATTCGATGAAGTAGCCGTTGGGATCGCGCACATAGATGGATTCGATCACCTCGTGGCGGGTTTCGACGGAGACCTCTAGTCCGGCGTCCTGCAGTTTTTGCTTCCAGGCCTTGAGCTCGTCTTCGCTATCGACCAGCCAGGCGGTATGGGTGGCGTCGAACACATGGTCCTCGGGCAGCGGCCGCATGCTGCTGCGTCCGCGCAGCGCCTCCGGTTCGTCCGAGCCCAGGTAGTAGAAGAACGCAATCGTGCTGCCCTGGCCGCTATCGAAAAAGAAGTGCAGGAAGTCCGGGTGCGTGGCGGGGCCCCAACCGCGCGCCGAGATCACATGGACCAGCGGCAGGCCGAGGATGTCGCGATAGAAGGCGACGGTTTCGCGCAGGCGCCAGGTGGGCCGCGCCGTGTGGTCCACGCCGTGCAGGCGCAGAGGGGCGGGGGTCTTGGGGGTTGCAGTCATGACTTGCTCCGTCGACATTCGGATTAGAGGAAGCGCTGGCGCAGCCAGGCGGCGAGTTCGCGGCCGGCGGCGTAACGCCCAGGTTCTTCGGTTTCAGCCAGGGCGCGGCCGTGGTGGTCGCCGCGGATGCGCAGGTGGGTCTTGTCCGGCGCGGGGATGGCGTCATGGATGGCGCGCACGTCGGAAGGGAAACAGGCCTGGTCGCCGGTGTATTCGATGATCAAGGTGGGCTGGACGATGCCGCCGGCGGTGCGTTCCATGCTGGCGTTGGACGACAGGCCGGACCAGGTCGAGAGCCAGCTCTCCGGCGTGCAGAAGCGGGCGAAGCCGACGGCGCCGTAGTTCGACGCGTAAGGATCCTTGCCCCAGAGCGAGCCCGGGTGGCGGTCGGAGGGATCCAGGCTGAGGTCCAGGCAGCGCAGGTCGGCGTCGGTGCGCCAGACCACCAGGACCGGTGTGTGCGCGGCCTGGCGACGGCGTTCGGCCGAAGCATCGGCGCCGCTCTTGACGTCGGCGCGGGCCGCCAGGCGATCGGCGATGATCTGCCGCGCCTGCGCGTCCAGGCGGGCCACGCGGTCGCGCTGCGCCTGCCGGTAGCGCGTGACGAACTCTGGCGCGTAGCGGGCCTCGCCTTTGGGCCGGTAGCCGTTTTCGGGCGCCAGCGGATCGAGTTCCGCCACCACCGACAGCGCGTCGTTCTCGTCGCCGACCGAGGGGTCGATGCAGTTCAGCAGCAGCGCGCCCTGGCCGGGGTGCGGACCCACCAGCACCAACCCGTGCACCTCGGGCATGTCCAGTTCATCCAGTCCGCAGGCCTTGCCGCCCGGCGTGCGGGCGACGCGTTCGCTGGCGGGCAGGCCGGCCTGCTGGGCGTAGAAGGCGTACAGGCCGGCGCCACCGGAATTGCCCAGCAGCACGATCTTCTTGAAACCCTGCTCGCGCAGGAAGCGCAGGCCGGCGGCCACGTCCTGCAGCGCCTGTTCATGTTCCAGCCTGAGGTCGTTGCCGACCGAGCGGGCGCCTTGCGACCAGGCGGCAAGGCCGGCGCCGACGATGTCGGGAATCAGGTAGTGGCAGGCCATGAACTCGCGCGGATGCATCACGCAGACCACGGTGTCGGGACGCGGGCCGGCCGGCTGGTACAGCGATCCGGAGGTGGCGGCGCCGTCCGCGGTGCGCAGCACGACGTTGCGGGTCGAGGCGCCGGCGGGCAGGTCGCGAGGATTCCAATCGGTGTTGAGAAAGCCTGCGGTGATCTGGCTGGAGGGGGCGGCGGTAGTCACATTCGTCTCCTGTGGCGAGGTTCTGTGGACCTCGGTTTGACGTATTAGACGAATATTTGACTTTAGTGTCAATTAAATTTAAAAAATTGACAGTAGCGTCAAAAATGAGGGACTCAACAGGGGCAAAACAATGCCCGGCGCGACCGGGAAGCCGAAACGCGCATGCCATAATTTCGGGACGGGGCCGTCCCGGACGGTCTATTCGAGGAACATCGCAACGTGAACGACGCAAGCACCAAGGGAGCGCTGAAGGGCGAAGCGCTGCGCACCGCCATACTCGACGCCGCCGCCACGCTCTTCATCAAGCGCGGCTCCGGCGGCACCAGCATCCAGGACATCGCCGAGTCCCTGGGCCTGAGCCGCACCGCCGTCTACTACTACTTCAAGAGCAAGGACGCGATCCTGCGCTCGCTGACTGAAGACGTGCTGAGCGCGGCCAAGAAAATGGCCGGCGAAACCGCCACCCGCGAGGACCTGGATCCGGTCGAGGCGCTGCGCGCCCTGGTCACGCAGCACGCCGACCTGATCCTGTCGCGCACCGCCGAATTCCGCGTGGCCGACCGGACCGAGGCCGACATGACGCCCAAGCAGCGCGCGGCCGTGCAGGCGTCGCGGCGCAACGTGCTGGAGAACTTCAGCCGGGTCATCGAAAACGGCATCCGCGACGGGCAGTTCCGAATGGTCGATCCCCACGTCGCGGCTTTCAGCCTCATCGGCATGTGCAACTGGTCGGCATGGTGGTACAAGCCGGACGGCAGGCTGGGCCGCGCGGAAGTTGCGGCCATCATGGCCGACATGGCCGTGCAATCGCTGTTGCGCGACGCCGCCCGGCGGCCGCGCTCGCCGGACGTGCGCGAGTCGCTGCGGCTGGTGCGCGAGGATCTGGATTACCTGGAAAAGCTGGTGCTGCCTGGCGGGCCGCAGGCCTGATTGCCGTGGATGCGGGCGGCTTGGGGCGGCAGGGCTTCGAGCTTGCGGATGTCAGGGTTCTTTAGCCGCCGAGGCTGCCCTGCGCCATTCCGATGCTCGCCCCGGTGGGGCTGCGCTTCGGATGGCT
>NZ_JBYSYI010000013.1:0-165599 GCF_058783105.1 Achromobacter sp. FW305-C-30-7
AACCTCGATGCGCCCGAGGGAATCTGAAGGGAAGGCCGAAGGCCTGGACGAAGATGACGAAGGGGCAGTCCGGAGCGAAGGCTCCGGACCGCAATCGTGGGCGCCCGCCACTCAGGCGCCCGCGCCGATGGGCGGCCTACGAAGAACTCGCAACGCATAGCCCCAAGACGCCGAGCAGAAGAAACCTACTCCTGCCCACCCACAGCAGGACTAATCTCCCCGATATACCGGCAATCCAGCTCCAGAGACAACTCATCCATCCCCAGAATATCAATCTCCACCGCAGTTCCCCGCTCCAACTCAGGCATCCCCCCAACCCGAGTCACCAGCGGCGCATTCGCGAACCGCACCAGGTCGTCCCGCAGCACGTGCGCCACGGTACGCGTCACGTTGTGCTGCTTCAGCCAGCGCAGGCACCAGTAGCGCTCCATCGCGCTCTGGAACTCCGCCCAGGCCGCGTATTGCGCGTCGAAGGCGCCGATGATGGCGAACAGGTCCGCGTCGCGCGGCTTGAACGGGGCGACCAGGCGGGCGGACACGCCGTGCTCGACTGCCGCGATCAGCTGCCACTGGTTGACCAGGTCCACGTAGCGGCGCAGCGGCGAGGTGCTCCAGGCGTATTGCGGCACCCCGATGGCCTCGTGTGGCAAGGCCTGGGTGCTCATGCGCACGCGGCCCGCCTGTTGCGAGCGGTAGATGCCCGGCACGCCATGCTGGTGCAGCAGGCCGCCCCAGAGGTTGTTCGCCAGGATCATGTATTCCGCCACCATGCGGTCCAGCGGCGCGTTGCGCTGGCGCGGCACCAGGCGTACCGGCGTGTCGGGATCGTCGGGGTTGCCATCCAGGTAGAAGCTGTACTCCACCCGGGAATTGTTCTCCGGCTTGCCGCGCACGTTTTCGCGTTGCGCCGACAGGGCCTGCGCCAGCTTCCACAGCGGGCGCAGCCAATGGCCATAGGGCAGGTCGGCCGACGGATCGGACAGGCTGGCTTCCGTGACCTGAGCGTCCAGCATGTTGTGGCGCAGGTTCTCGCGCACCACGATACGTTCCAGGCGGGTTTCCGATTCGATGATTTCGCCGGTTTCCGGATCGGCCACGACGTACAGGGACAGCGCCGGCACTTCGCGGCCGGCGTCCAGCGAGAACGCCTGGATGATGCTGTCCGGCTGCATCGGGATCTTGTCGCCCGGCATGTAGACGGTGGACAGGCGGGCGCGCGCCAGCTTGTCGAAATCGCTGTCGCGGGTCACGGTGATGCCCGGCGCCGCCACGTGCACGCCGACGCGCAGACGGCCGTCGGGCAAGGTGGAGACGGACAGGGCGTCGTCGATTTCGGTGGTGGTGACGTCGTCCACCGAATAGATTTCGGCGTCGGACAGCGGCAGCTCGCGGTCGATGGCGGGCAGTTCCAGGTCCGGGAACGCCAGTCCGCGCGGGAAATTCACCGCCAGGAAGCGGCGCTTGTGCAGCGCCAGCGCGTGTGGCCAGGCGCCCAGTTCCAACAGCAGGCGGTCGGGGCTCTTGCCCAGCTTGGCGCAGGCGGCGTCCAGCGCCTTCCATTGCTGCGAATTCTTGTCGGGGCGGATCAGGAGCGATTCCGCGGCCTGGGCGATGGGCTCGGGCAGGCGCCCCGCGGCCATTTCGTCCACCCATTCCTGCTGCTGCTCGGCCTGGCGCTGTTTCTTTTCCAGAGCGGCCAGAGCGGCGGCCAGAATGTCGGGTGGCGCGGGGCGGTAGCTCCCCTTGCCGCGGCGGTGGAAATAGGCCGGCGCGCCGTGCAGGCGCATCAAGAGGGCGGCCTGTTCCACGGGCGTGGGGGCGTGGCCGAAGTAGTCGGCGGCCAGGGCGGGAGAGTCGAATTCTTCCTGCGGCGCGCATTCCCACAGGAACTGCAGGTCCAGCGTTTCGGCGGTCGCGGCCGCCTGGCTCATCAGCGCGGCCGGTTCGGGCGCCGCGAAGGTGAACAAGGTATTGGCGCGCTTGATCTTGCTGCGCTTGCCGGATTCCGATTCCACCTGCAGGCTGGCATCGGTCTCGGACAGGATATTGCCGGCCTTGAAGCTGCCGTCGTCTTCGTAAAACACATACATGGTGGGGATCGTCCTGGGCGGCGCGCATGCGCCGCCTTGCGCAGCTTTATAGAGTGTTGATGTTTGATACTGATTATTGGGGGCGAACCTGCTTGTCGCCAAGGGCGAATTCAAGCACTTCGGGCATCCATTCCGCAAAATCGGACAAACCGTGGTCGCTGCCTTGCACGATGCGCTGGCGGCAGCCCGCGTAGCGGTCGCGCATTTCGCGCCAATCCAGCACCTCGTCGCCGGTGGCTGCCAACAGGAAGTAGCGGTCGGGCTGGGTGACGCGTGGGGCGTGGATGGCGGCCAGTTCGTCCACGTACTCGGGCAGGAAGACGAACGGCGCGTCGGAATGATACATGCGGTGTTCGCCGATCTGGGTGGCGAGGTCGCGGGCGGCCTCGACCGCCGGATTCAGCAACACTGCCTTGCAGCCCAGCTGTTCGGCCAGCCAGGTGGCATAGAAGCCGCCCAGCGAAGAGCCGATCACGGTCAGCGCCCGGGGCGAGTCCGCCCCTTCCAACTGGCGCCGGGCGATGCCCATGGCCAGAGCGATGGCTTCGCGCGGGCTGGCGGGCAGTTGAGGGCAGGCCCAGGCCGCCGACAGGCCGCGCTCGGCCATGGCGTCGGCCATCATCCGGGCCTTGAGTGAGGTCGGCGAGGAACGGAAACCGTGCAGATAAAGAATCATGGCTCGCCTTTGCGGTGTCGTTGCCGGAATCAGGCGCGCGCCTGCAGGGCGTCCAGCAGCTTGCCGTGCACGCCGCCGAAACCGCCGTTGCTCATGACCAGAACCTGGTCGCCCGGGCGGGCGGCGCCCGCCACGGCGGCAACCAGCGCGCCGATGTCATCGTAGCTGGAAGCGCGGTCGCCCAGGGGCGCCAGCACTTCGGCCGGATTCCAGCCCAGGGCGTGCTTGCCGGCATGGGCGCCGAAGCAGAACACCAGGTCGGCGTCGGCCAGGGCCTCGGGCAGGCGGGCAGCCATGGTGCCCAGCTTCATGGTGTTGGAGCGCGGCTCCAGCACCGCCAGGATGCGGGCCGCGCCGACCTGGCGGCGCAGGCCTTCCAGGGTGGTGGCGATGGCCGTGGGGTGGTGCGCGAAGTCGTCGTAGACCTTGACGCCGTTGACCGTGCCGCGCAATTCCATGCGGCGTTTCACGCCCGCAAAGCGGGTCAGGGCGTCGATGCCTTGCGCCGCCGGCACGCCCACATGTTCGGCGGCGGCCAGCGCCGCCAGCGCGTTCATGCGGTTGTGCTCGCCGCTCAGGTTCCAGCGCACGGTGCCAGCGGTCACGCCGCCGCGCAGCACGCTGAACGCGCCCTCGGCGTCCGGCGCCGTCGCCTGCCAGGCGCCATCGGCGCCGAATGTGGCGGTTTCAGACCAGCATCCGCGCGCAATCACGCGATCCAGCGCGGCGCAGTGCGACGGGCGCACGATGCGGCCCGAGCCGGGGATGGTGCGCACCAGGTGGTGGAACTGGGTTTCGATCGCGGCCAGATCGGGGAAGATGTCGGCGTGATCGTATTCAAGATTGTTCAGGATGGCGGTGCGCGGACGGTAATGGACGAACTTCGAGCGCTTGTCGAAGAAAGCCGTGTCGTACTCGTCCGCCTCGATCACGAAGGGACGGCGCGACGGGTCGAAGCGCGCCGACACGTGCAGGTCCTGTGCCACGCCGCCGATCAAAAAGTTGGGCGCCATGCCCGCGGCTTCCAGCACCCAGGCCAGCATCGAGCTGGTGGTGGTCTTGCCGTGGGTACCCGCCACCGCCAGCACGTGCTGGCCGGGCAGGATGTTGTCGCCCAGCCATTGCGGGCCGGACACGTAGCGCGCGCCGGATTCCAGGATGGCCTCCATCAGCGGATTGCCGCGGCTGACCACGTTGCCGATCACGTACAGATCGGGCTTGAGCGCCAGTTGTTCGGCGCCGAAACCTTCGATCAGCTCGATTCCTTGCTCGGACAGTTGCGTGCTCATGGGCGGGTACACGCCCGCGTCGCAACCGGTGACCTTGTGGCCGGCGGCGCGCGCGATCAGCGCCAAGCCGCCCATGAACGTACCGCAGATGCCAAGAATATGCAGGTGCATTGAAAACTCTCCTGTCCTGCATTGTATATATAGAGAGGCGCCGGACTGCGGCGGGCGCGGCGCGAAACGGCGGCAGCGGTTATGATCGCGCCATGAATCGACGCCTACTTCTTTCCGCCGGCGTGGCCATAGCCGCCACGGTTGCGGGCGGCTATACCCTGATGGCCCGCAAGACCTCGACGCCCTCGGCCCCGGCCGACGCCGGCGATCCCGTCGCCGGCCTGATGCAGATGCCGCTTCCCGACCTGAACGGGGCGTCCCATACCCTGGCAGGCTGGAAAGGCCAGCCCATCGTGGTCAATTTCTGGGCAACCTGGTGCGCGCCATGCGTCCGAGAAATGCCCGAACTCGATGCCTTGCAGAAAAAATACCCGCATGTACGATTTGTCGGCATTGGTGTCGATTCGGCTGCGAACATGCAAAAGTTTGTCGAGAAAGTACAGGTTTCCTATCCTCTCTGGGTAATAGGCGCAGGTGCCATCGACACTCTGCGCAAGCTGGGGAATCCCAGTGGGGGTCTGCCTTTTACTATTGTTTTCAATGCAGATGGCGGCATTAACCGGAAGATATTGGGTGAAATCCAACCCGATGATCTGGACCGCACCCTGTCTGGTTTAAAGGCGTAAGTCTGTTGGACAAATAGTAGGAATTGGCGTAAAAAGCTGGTTTATCGGCTGTTTTGCCAACAATTGGCAAACCACTCATTGGCAAGCGCATGGCGCAAAACATACTGGTATTGCATGGCCCGAACCTGAACCTGCTCGGCACCCGGGAACCTCACATCTACGGCAGCCTCACGCTGCAACAGATCAACGAGGGCCTGGAGTTGCTCGCAGGAGAATTGGGCGCCACGCTGACAGCGTGGCAAGGCAATCACGAAGGCGCACTGGTTGACCGCATTCAGGCGGCCCGGCAAGACGGCACGGACTTCATCATCATCAACGCGGCGGCTTATACGCACACCAGCGTCGCAATTCGCGATGCGCTGGCTGGGGTCGCGATCCCATTTATTGAAGTACATTTGTCCAATCTGTATAAGCGAGAGCCCTTCAGGCATCACTCTTATCTGTCCGACTTGGCGGTAGGCCTCATCAGCGGCCTGGGCGCGGACGGCTACGAGGCGGCTCTGCGTTACGCAGTGCGGCACTGATCTCGCACCAAACCACAGCATTTACATCTTATACGGCGCGGACCCGACGCTGGGACGTCGCCGACACTATCTCGGGAAGCAGCTTCTATGGACCTCCGAAAACTCAAAACCCTGATCGACCTGGTGGCTGAATCGGGCATCGCCGAGCTGGAAATCACCGAAGGCGAAGGCAAGGTGAGGATCGTCAAGTTCTCGCAGACCTTGCAGCCGGTCGCGTACCACCACCCCGAAGCCGGCGTGCCGGCCGCGCCGGCGGCCCAGGCCGTGGCTCCGGCCGCACCCGCCGCGGAAGCCGCGCCGGTGATTCAGGGCCATGTCGTCAAGGCCCCCATGGTCGGCACGTTCTACCGCGCGCCGAACCCGGGTGCGGCGCCGTTCATCGACGTCGGCGCCACCGTCAAGGAAGGCGACCCGCTGTGCATCATTGAAGCCATGAAGCTGCTCAATGAGATCGAAGCCGACAAGTCCGGCGTCATCAAAGAAATCCTGGTCGAAAACGGCGAGCCCGTCGAGTACGGTCAACCCCTGTTCGTCATTGGCTGATAGCTGAAAATGTTCGAAAAAATCCTGATCGCCAATCGGGGCGAAATCGCCCTGCGCATTCAGCGCGCTTGCCGCGAGCTGGGCATCAAGACCGTGGTCGTGCACTCCGAGGCTGACCGCGAAGCCAAGTACGTGCGCCTGGCCGATGAATCTGTGTGCATCGGGCCCGCGCCGTCGCGTGAAAGCTACCTGAACATGCCGGCCATCATTTCGGCGGCCGAAGTCACGGATTCCGAGGCAATCCACCCGGGTTACGGGTTCTTGTCCGAAAATGCCGACTTCGCCGATCGCGTCGAAAAGAGCGGCTTCGTCTTCATCGGTCCGCGTCCGGACACCATTCGCCTGATGGGCGACAAGGTCAGCGCCAAGCGCGCCATGATCGAAGCCGGCGTGCCGGTGGTGCCGGGTTCGGAAGGCGCGTTGCCCGACGATCCGCAGGAAATCATCCGCATTGCGCGCGAAGTCGGCTATCCGGTCATCATCAAGGCGGCAGGCGGCGGCGGTGGCCGCGGCATGCGCGTGGTGTACACCGAGGCCGCGCTGCTGAACGCCGTCACGATGACGCGCTCGGAAGCGGGCGCCGCGTTCAACAACCCGGAAGTCTATATGGAGAAGTTCCTCGAGAACCCGCGCCATATCGAAATCCAGGTGCTGGCCGATGGCGGCCGCAACGCCGTCTGGCTGGGCGAGCGCGACTGCTCCATGCAGCGCCGCCACCAGAAAGTCATCGAAGAGGCGCCCGCGCCTGGCGTCGCGCGCCGGCTGATCGAGCGCATCGGCGACCGTTGCGCCGACGCCTGCCGCAAGATGGGCTACCGCGGCGCGGGCACGTTCGAGTTCCTGTATGAAAACGGCGAGTTCTATTTCATCGAAATGAACACCCGCATCCAGGTCGAACACCCGGTCACCGAACTGATCACCGGTATCGATCTGGTCCAGCAGCAGATCCTGATCGCCGCCGGCGAGAAGTTCACGCTGCGCCAGCGCGACATCGAATTCAAGGGCCACGCGATCGAATGCCGCATCAACGCGGAAGATCCGTTCCGCTTCGTGCCCAGCCCCGGCCGTATCACCAACTGGCATACGCCGGGCGGTCCGGGCGTGCGTATCGATTCGCATGCGTTCAACGGCTATTTCGTGCCGCCGAACTACGACTCGATGATCGCCAAGGTCATCACCTACGGCGATACGCGCGACCAGGCGCTGGCCCGCATGCGCACCGCGCTGTCGGAAATGGTGGTGGAAGGCATTTCCACCAACATCCCGCTGCATCGCGAAATGCTGCAGGACGCCCGCTTCATTGAAGGCGGCACTAGCATCCATTACCTGGAACACAAGTTGGCTCAGCGTCCCTGACCGCGATCCGGGGGCTTTCCGCTCCCGGGCCGCTCCTGTTTTTGTTTTACGGTCAACGGGCCGCGGCGCAAGCCGCGGCCCGTTGACCAGATGGAAGAATCATCATGCGTGAACTCGTGCTCCATTGCCTGGAGGCGCAGGCCGAAGCCCTCTCGGACGCTCTGCTGGAAGCAGGCGTGCTGTCGGTATCCGTCGAAGATGCCGACCTGGGCACCGACGACGAGCGTCCTTTGTTCGGCGAACCGGGCACCGAGCCCGACGTGCAGGCCTGGGACCGCAACCGCGTTGTCGCGCTGCTGCCCGACGGGGCCGATCCCGCGCAGATCATGGAAGAGGCCGCCGCGGCCGGTGAACTGGACCCCGCCGTGTTCAAGGGCTGGAGCCTGCGCGACGTGCCCGACGCCGACTGGGTGCGACTGACGCAGTCGCAGTTCGGCCCCATCCATATCGCCGAACGCCTGTGGATCGTGCCCAGCTGGCATCGTGACAATCCCGATGTGCCGGCGTTCGAGCCGGATGCCGCCACCCAGGAGGGCGCGATCCACATCGAGCTGGATCCGGGCCTGGCATTCGGCACCGGCAGCCATCCCACGACCCATCTGTGCCTGGCCTGGCTGGAAGCCGAATTGCCGGCTGGCGCCACGCTGCTGGATTACGGCTGCGGCTCGGGCATCCTGGCGATCGCCGCGCGCAAGTTGGGCGCGGGTCCGACCCAGGCGGTGGATATCGACGCCCAGGCGGTGCAGAGCACGATTTTCAATGCCGAGGTCAACCACGTCGACCTGCAAGCCATGCTGCCCGACGCGCTGGCCGAAGGCACCTTCGAAGTGGTGGTGGCCAACATCCTGTCCAACCCTCTGAAGGTGTTGGCGCCCATGTTGGCCGGACGCGTCGCCGCGGGCGGCCATCTGGTGCTGTCCGGCGTGCTGGAGCGGCAGGCTGAGGAAGTGGCCGCCGCCTACGCGCCCTGGATCGCGATGTCGGTCTGGCGGGCGCGCGACGGCTGGGTGTGCCTGCACGGCCAGAAGGCCTGAGCGCCGCCGGCAGGATCGCGCCATGGCCTTGACCACCCGCTGCCCGCAGTGCGGCACCACCTTCAAGGTGGTGCCCGACCAGTTGCGGGTCCGTAATGGCCTGGTGCGCTGCGGCGCCTGCTCGACCGTGTTCGACGGGCGCGCCTGCCTGCTGCCGGCCGCGGGCGCGACGCCGCAATCCGTGCCGCCCGCTGCGCCGGCGATACCGTTGACGCCGGCCGCCAGCCAGGCCGCGCCGGTCCTGGCGACGCCCGCAGCTCCCGTCGCGCCGCAAGCGCCCGCAGCAACGCAAGCTTCGCTTGCGCCCGCAGTTCCTATTGCGCCGCAGCCAGCCGCCGCACCGCCGTTCCAGACCGCGCGGCCGGCTCCGCCTCCCGCGCCAGCGGTGGATTTTTCACAGACCGCGCCGTGGGACGATGAACCGGAACCCCCGCGCGCGCCCGTGGCGCCGCCTTACCGTGCGCCAGAGGGTCCACCCGCCGTGCTGCGCGGCCGCGACGACATCCGGCGGCGTGCGGAGCCTGCGCACGACGCGCACGAGCGCGAGCAGGACGAAGACGACGATCTGGCCGATGACCTGGTCGATGACTGGGCCGAAGGCCCCGCGCAACACCGGACCGCTCATCGTCCGGCCGACGAGGTTATTGCACAGGACGAAAATCCGCCGCGCTGGACCGTCCCCACGCCGACGCAGCCCGCCTATCGCCCCGATGCCGTCTCGCGCGGCGCGCATGCGGAGCCGGCCTTCACCATCGGCCGCGCCCGCGCCGACGTGCGCGACGAAGAGCGCGACGACGAATACGACAACGAGTACGCCGACGAGCACCGGGACCACGAGCGCGATGACTACAGCGACCATCACGGCCCGGACCGCGACGAATCCGGTGAACCGATGCTGGGCGACACGCGCACGCGCTATTCCAGCGCCACCGACGTCGGCCGCTCTCCGCCTGAATTCCTCGACCAGGACCGCGAGGAGCGTCATGGTCTGTTGCGCAAGCTGTGGGGCTACGCATGCCTGATCGGACTGATCGCGCTGGCCCTGCAACTGGTGTACGTGTATCGCACCGATATCGCCAATTCCGTGCCCCTTCTGCGGCCGGTGCTGGAGACCGCGTGCCAGCCGCTGGGCTGCACCGTGGGCTATGCGCGCCGCCTGGAACTCATCCACATTACCTCCTCGTCGCTGCAGCCGCCGACCGGCGCAGCGGCGATCGATGATGGACGCAGCCGCCTGGTGCTGACGGTGGTGATGCGCAACCGTCATGACAAGCCTCAGCACTGGCCCGCTCTGGTGCTGGATTTGAATGATCTGTCGGATACGGTGGTGGTGCGCCGCGCGCTCAAGCCCGAAGATTATCTGACGCCCGAGCAGTTGCGCGGTCCTTTCGCGCCCCAGGCCGAATTGAAGATTTCCGTGCCGATTGAAGTGACTGGCGTCCAGGTCAATGGCTTTCAACTCAATAAATTCTTTCCTTAAGGGATGACTAGCATGGCAACCCCAGTCCTGGTTTGCGGTTCGATGGCGTTCGACACCATCGCGGTGTTTGAAGGGCGTTTCAAGGAGCACATTCTTGCCGACCGTATCCAGTCGCTGAGCGTGTCGTTCCTGGTGCCCAGCATGCGCAAGGAATACGGCGGCTGCTCGGGCAATATCGCCTACAGCATGAATCTGCTGGGCGGCAAGCCCGTGCCCGTGGCGACCGTGGGCGAAGATGCAGGCGAGTACATGGAGCGCATGGCCGGGCTGGGCATCGACGTCAGCCGCGTCAAGGTGATTCCGGACACGTTCACCGCGCAGTGCTTCATCACCACCGACCTGGACGACAACCAGATCACGGCTTTCCACCCCGGCGCCATGGCGCACGCGGCGGAAAATGACTTGAGCGACGCCGATGCAGCCTGGGCCATCGTCGCGCCCGATGCCAAGGAAGGCATGTTCGCCCACGCCGAGCGCCTGCATAAGCGCGGCATTCCTTTCATCTTCGACCTGGGTCAGGCCATGCCGCTGTTCGACGGCGCGGACCTGGAGCGCATGCTCAAGCTGGCGCAGGCGCTGACGGTAAACGACTACGAAGCCGGCGTGGTGGAACAGCGCACGGGCCGCAGCATGGAAGACATCGCCCGCTCGCTGCAGGCCGTGGTGGTGACGCGCGGCGCGGAAGGCGCCACGTTGCTGACCGAGGGCAAGACCATCCAGATCGCGCCGGTGCGCGCGGCTCAGGTGGTGGACCCGACCGGCTGCGGCGACGCGCAGCGCGGCGGCCTGCTGTACGGCTTGACCAGCGGCTGGAGCTGGGAAGACAGCTGCCGCCTGGGCAACGTCATGGGCGCCATCAAGATCGCTTCGCGCGGGCCGCAAAACCATGCTCCTTCGCGCGCCGAGATCGACGCCGTGCTGCACGCGACCTACGGCATCCACCTGCCTGTTTGAACTCTTCGGGAACCCGGTAGTTGGGCCGCGGTCGAACCGTGGGAGAGGGGTGAAGGCGGCGAGTTGTAGCGCCTTTCCCAGCCGGGTTTTTCAGCTTCTGGCGGTGCGTTTCAGTGTGTTGCAGCATCGCTGGCCCCGATTCGGGGCCAGGGTATGATGAGTACATCGTCGGCAACGGCCGATCGAGGAGTCCAAATGAATCAAAGCAAAACTTTTTCCCTGGTGACGCCGCGCGCGGGGCGCTGGCTGGCGATCGCCGCCGTCGTGACCTCGATGGCGGTCCTGGGCGGCTGCGCCAATCGCAGCGCGTCCAGCGGCGTCTACAGCTATGACCAGGCGCAGCGCGAACAGATCGTCCGTACCGGCACGGTCACCGGCGTGCGTCCCATCGTGATCCAGAACGACAAGTCCAGCGGCGTCGGCATGGTGGCCGGCGGCGCGTTGGGCGGCGTGGCGGGCAACGCCATCGGCGGCGGCACCGGCCGCACCATCGCCACCGTGGGCGGCGTCATCCTGGGCGCGCTGGCGGGCAACGCCATCGAGAACCAGACCGGCAAGAATTCCGGCTACGAAATCACCGTGCGCCTGGACAATGGCGAAACCCGCGTCGTGGCGCAGGAAGCCGATGTACCCATCAGCGTGGGCCAGCGTGTGCAGGTGATCAGCGGCTCCGGCCCGACCCGTGTCACGCCGATGTAAGTACTGGTCCAGCGCCGCTCGCGGCGCGATCAGACCAAGCCCCCGTCAGGGGGCTTTTTTATTGTCGACGCCTATGCGCCTATAACGGGGGCAGGGCTGAGTCAGCCCTGCAAGCGTAAGAATCTGTCGCTAAGCCGCAACGCGGTACCTGGGGAATTACCCGCGAACGTTACGTTTGCCAGCCTTTTCTCGCCATTTCCTCCATAAGTTCAATGGCGATTTGACGAGCGTGGTGCCATGATTGCGCCTGCGATCGACGTCGCATTGCGAAAATCATGTAACTGAGTGCATCTGAAACGTCGTTCGTTGGGGGGCTGAATGTTCAGCCCGGTTTCAGCCGTTTCTTTGTAATCTCGTCGTCCTGAATCCCGGGGCGGGGGATGTTTGGCCAACCAGGCCCGTAACGCCGCACTATCTATGCATACCGAGCAAGAACTCCACACCAAGATCGGCGAGATCGTCGAGTCGATCGTCATGAAGAAAGTCACCCCCGATACGCAGTTGATTGCCACCGGCCTGGTCGATTCGCTCGCCGCCGTGGACATCACGCTGGCGGTCGAGTCGGAGTACGGCTGCAGCATCCCGGCTCCCGAGATCGCGGAGCACCTACAGTCGGTCCGCACGCTTGCCGGCTATGTCGCTGCCCATACTTCGTAATAGCCGGCTGTTGTCTCACGTCGCGGCTGCCGCGACGGCGGTGGCTCTGGCGGTGGGTACGTATTGCGGCGCGGACGATCTGCTGAGCCGAGTCGTGAACCCGATGTCGGCGCCTTCGGCCACCGCAGCCGCCAAGAGCAACTACCTGCCCAACCTGGGGCCGGACTGGGGCACGCAGCACGTCAACCTGAACCGCCTGGGCAACGCCCTGAGCGACGGCACGCTGGTCGTGCTGGGCTCGTCCGAGCTGTCCAGCCATGACCTGCGTTTCGTGCCTTACCGCTTCTTTCCCGAAGAACTGAAGGTGCCGACGCTGGCCTATGGCCACGCCATGTTCCAGTCCTACGGCATCGTCAGCGTGCTGGAGTCGGTGGCGGATTCGCTCACGCCCAATACGCGGCTGGTGATCATGCTGTCGCCGGCCTGGTTTGCCTCGGGCGGCCAGTTGCCGCGCAGCGCGTTCGCCGAGCACGTCACCGGACCGGTCTGGGACCGGCTTTGGGACCAGCCCAGCACGCGCGAGCAGATGCAGACCTGGATCAGCGACAACGCCAACTGGGGCCTGCTGTGGCTCATCGCCAATGGCCAGGTCGCGGAGCTGAAGGACAAGCTGGCGCTCTGGTGGCATGCACGCAAGGAACCGGCGCCCGACCGTCCCCGCAGCAAGTTGTCCGTGCCCGCGCACCGCTATGTGTCCTGGCCGGCGGCTGCGCGCCTCGATCAGGGCCAGTGGGGCCGCCTCACGCATCAGGCGCGCGCGGTCGAGCAGGACCTGGGCGGGCACAATCCCTACGACGTGCGCGACGATTACTACAAACAGTACCTGGCGCCGCTGTATTCGCCGGCCCGCAACGAATTCGCCGACGTCGATCCGATCACGCGCGCGGAACTCGGCGATCTGTCACGCGTGATGGCCCTGCTGCAGAAGCGTAAGGTTCACGCCTACTTCGTCATCCAGCCCTTCAATCCCAAGCTCATTCTGGATGTAGAGCGCTTCGACCCGGTGGTGGCCGCCATCACCGGCATGTGCGAGCGCTACCAGATGGGCTGCCTGGATCTCTACAGCATCCCGTTCGAGCCGGGCATGCTGCGCGACGACATGCATCTGGCCGAACTCGGCTGGGCCATGGCCGATCAAGGCATTGCGGAGTACTTTTCCCGATGAACAAGACTCTTCCCGCGGCCGCGCCTGAAGCCGGCCGTGCCGACGACGCGCAGGATGCCCGCAAGGCGGCTACCGCCTGGGGGCGCCGCTTCTTCTGGCATCTGTGCCTATATATCGGCTTGATCCTGGTGTTCGTGCTGCAGGCACAGCCCACCACGGGCAGCGGCGGGCCGATAAAGGTCGAATTCCAATACCAACAGTTCTGAGCCCGCCATGGAATTGTTCGCAAGCTTGAGCTTTTTCGGCGGCGCCCTGTGCGGCGGCCTGGGCCTGCTGGCCTACCGCTCCTTCGGCATGCCGTTCCACATCGGCTATCGCCACATCATCGGCGTGATCTGCCTGGGGGTGTGGATGGCGGTGTTCTGGGCGCGTCCCTACCAGCCCATCGCCTTGCTCGCCATTTCGGGCAGCGCGCTGTGGGCCATGCGCCGCAACTACATCCCCACCTGGCTGGCCGTGATCATCACCATGACGCCGCTGCTGCTGGTGAAGACGGGCGTTTCGCACCTGGGCGCCATGCTGGGGCTGTCCTTCGCCACGTTCCGCGCCATCGACGTGCTGCTGTTCGCGCAACGCAATGAACGCGTGTCGCCGCTGGACTACTTCATCTACCTGTTCTTTCCGCTCACGCTCCTGGCCGGTCCCATGTACCGCTGGCGCAATTTCCAGGCAGACCTGAAGCGCGGCTATGAAGGCGTGAACCTGAACACCTGGCTCAGCGGCCTGGAGCTCATCATGCTGGGCGTGATCCAGAAGTTCGGCGTGGCCGAACTGATCTGGCGCTACGGCCTGGCGACGCTGGACGCGCACGACTACTCCTTCACCGGGGTGGCGCTCAACGCCTCGCTCTACAGCGCTTATCTGTTCTTCGACTTTGCCGGCTATTCCACGATGGCGATCGGGATCGGCATGCTGTTCGGCTTCACCTTGCCGATCAACTTCCGCAATCCCCTGGCCACGCTCAACCCGCAGGATTTCTGGCGCCGCTGGCACATCAGCCTGTCGGAGTGGCTGCGCGACGTGGTGTTCATGCCCATCTATAAGGCGCTGAGCAAGACCAAGTTCTTCGGACGCCATCGCATGGCGGCGCAGAACATCGGCATCTTCGCGACTTTGCTGGCCATGGGCGTCTGGAACGGCCTGTCGCTGCACTACATCGTCAGCGGGCTTATGTTCGGCGCGTATTCGGTGGGCCACAACCTGCTGATCAACGCCGCCCGCACCCGTCCGGGCCTGCAGGCCGCGCTGGCGCAACCGGTCATGCGCTTTCTCGGGCGCGTGCTCACCCTGATTCTTGCTGCGCTGGCGCTTTACGTGTTCAGTGGCCGCAGCCCCATCTGACGCCGGGAGTTTCGGCATGCGTTTCGATCTGAAGTCTTTCCAGTTCATCGATGGCGAGCGCGCGCCCGATGCGCCCGCTGTCGTCGCCGCCGACCGCAGCCTGAGCTGGGCGCAACTGCGCGACGAGGCCGGCGCCTGGGCTGAAGAGGCGCGCAGGCATGGCGCGGCGCCGGATGTGCCGGTGGCCATCTACGGTCACAAGGAAGCCTCGTTCTTCGTCGCCATGGTCGGCGCCCTGTTGATCGGGGCGCCGTTCGTGCCGGTGGACAGGATCTATCCGCAGGAGCGCCTGCGCCGCATTGTCGAGATCGTGCGTGCCGCCGCCGTGTTCGATGCCGCCAGCGGCAGCTTCACGCCGGGCGAGGGCGCCATGCTGGCCGAGCGCGGCCTGGCTTACGTCATGTTCACGTCCGGCAGCACCGGCGATCCGAAGGGCGTGCAGATCGGCCGCGAAAGCGTCGGCCTGCTGGGCGACTGGATGCTGGGCAGCTTCGGCTTGGGCGAGGCGCCCGTGTTCATGAACCAGGCGCCGTTCAGCTTCGACCTGTCCATGTACGAAGTGTTCGCCACCCTGGCCGCAGGAGGCTGCTGCGTGCTGAATGCGCGTGAGCAGATCGCCGCGCCGGTAACCTGGATGGCCCGCCTGGCCGAGCACGGCGTTACCGCCTGGGTGTCCACGCCGTCATTCGCGCACCAGCAACTGGCCAACCGCGATTTCTCGCCAGCCGCCTTGCCCACGCTGCGCACCTTCCTGTTTTGCGGCGAACCGTTGCCGTCGGCGCTGGCCAAGAAACTGCGCCAGCGCTTCCCGGAGGCCGTCATTCTGAATACCTACGGCCCCACGGAAGCCACCGTGGCGACCACCTGGATCGAGGTCACCGACGCGGTCCTGGCCGCGCACGATCCGCTGCCGGTGGGGCATGCCAAGCCCGACAGCGTGCTGATCGTGGACGAGGGCGAGATCTGCATCGTGGGCGACCACGTCATGCGCGGCTATCTGAACCGCCCCGACCTGAACCAGGCCAAGCTCTACACCTACGCCGACGGCCGTCGCGCTTTTCGCACGGGGGACCTGGGCCAGATGGAGGGCGACGGCCTGCTGTTCTGCCGCGGCCGCATGGATGACCAGATCAAGCTGAACGGCTATCGCATCGAACTGGCCGAGATCGATGAAGCGCTGCACGGCCTGCCAGGCGTGGAGGGCGGCGCCTGCGCGGTGCTGCGCAGGCCCGACGGCACGGCGGTGCGATTGATCGGATTCGTGGCGGGGGTGGAGGCCGGGCAGGCGCCGTGCATGCTGGCGCCGGACGCGTTGGCGGGCTGGAAGGAGCGGCTGGCGCAGCGTCTGCCGCCTTACATGGTGCCGTCCGAGCTGGTGGCTTGTCCGGCGCTTCCCATGTCGAACAACCACAAGATCGACCGCAAGAAACTGGTCGAGATCTACGCCGGCATTCCGGCGTAAGCGCTTGCGGGGCCGCGTGCGGCCCCGCTGCTTTACAGGCCCATCATGCGCTGGCTGATGTTGGACAGCACCATCAGCAGCACCTGCGCGACGATCAGCAGCACCAGCGGCGAAAAGTCGATCGCGGTGCGCGGCAGCAGGCGGCGGATGGGGTCCAGCATGGGCGCGGTCAGCGCTTGCAGCAGCGGCATCATGGGCGCCATCGGGTTGACCCACGACAGCACGGCCTGGATCAGCGTCAGCCACACCACCAGATTCAGCGCCCATTTGATGGCCATGATCAGGGCCGAGCCCATGGCCTTGGGCAGGTATTCCACCGGAATCAGCGCGCCGATCGCCACCAGCCAGACCAGCACCAGATAGATCAGCGCGGACAGCCACACGGCGACCAGGCTGGTCCAGTCGATCTTGTTGCTGGCGGGAATGATCTTGCGCAGGGGCAGCACCAGCCAGTTGGTGACCTGGTAGATGAAGCGCGACAAGGGGTTGAAGGGGTGCAGCCGTATCGCGTGCATCCAGGCGCGGGCAATCAGCGCCGCGCCGAACAGCGTGAACACGATTTCGAGAAGGAAGCGCAAGATTTCATCGAGCATGGACACGGTCACCCTGAAAAAGAGGAGTCAATTGTCGCACGCCCAAGCGAAAAATCGCCGGCAGGCAGCGCGTGCTCGACGTCTGGGGGAGAGGCTGGCCGATTGCGGACCGGGCGGACATGAAAAAGCCGCCCGGCCTAGGCCAGGCGGCTCTGCGAAGCTAGCGCTTCGAACCGTCCGGATTAGGGACGGCCACCCGTCGGGAACGGCCACGACGCGGCGGGGTTCAGCGCGGTCTTCGCGCCCGGGGCGGCAGCCGTGGACGGCGGCGTTACGGGCTTCTTCGGAGCGGCTTTCTTCGCAGCGGGCTTCTTGGCGGCGGCAGGCTTCTTGGCGGCAGCAGGCTTGGCTGCAGCGGGAGCCTTCTTGGCAGCGGGGGCCTTCTTGGCAGCAGCCTTCTTGGCAGCAGGCGCCTTCTTGGCGACGGCCTTCTTGGCAACCGCCTTCTTGGCAGCAGGAGCCTTCTTGGCAGCAGGAGCCTTCTTGGCGACGGCCTTCTTGGCTACCGCTTTCTTGGCGACAGCCTTCTTGGCGACGACTTTCTTGGCTACGGCTTTCTTGGCGACGGCCTTCTTGGCAACCGCCTTCTTGGCGACGGCTTTCTTGGCCACGGCCTTCTTGGCGACGACCTTCTTGGCTACCGCTTTCTTGGCCACGGCCTTCTTGGCTACCGCTTTCTTGGCGGCGACCTTCTTGACTGCCGGCTTCTTGGCGGCAACCTTCTTCACTGCCGGCTTCTTGGCAGCGACTTTCTTGACGGCTACCTTCTTGACGGCAGCTTTCTTGGCCGGTGCGGCCTTCTTCGCTACTGCCTTCTTGGCGGCGGGCTTCTTCACCGCTTTCTTTACGGCTTTCTTGGCTGTTGCCATGGTCATGCTCCTTAGGTTCAGGGGTCCCAGAACTTAAACCCGTGCCCCGATCCGCCAACGGCGCATCGTGCCCGGGCTATTCATCGGCGCAAGCCGCTGTTCTGTGCGAGCAACAGCTACTACGGTTTGCGCTAATGAATTCGGCACAGCCATTTGATATGGCCCCCGCTCCTATGGCGCGAGCCATTTCAAATGGCGCCGGCAGGCGACCTGATCACAGGCCGCCGACCGCTTGTTCTACGTGTTCGAAATGCCTCCACGCCGCGCCTTCGGCTCGCTGCCCCCGAGGGGTGCGCTTTTCCTTGAGACGGCCCGGCGGCAAAACACCCTGACCAGGGAGAGCGTCATCAAGCCTGTCGCGAACGCGACGCTCCTTGCTTCTGGAGCGTGCCCGCGCCGGGCCTGATGACGTACTGCTTTTACTCCCAGCTCAGCGTGCCACCGGTTTGGTATTCGATCACGCGAGTTTCAAAAAAGTTGCGTTCCTTTTTAAGATCGATCATTTCCGCCATCCACGGGAAGGGATTTTCTTCCTGGGGGTACAGCGGTTCGATACCGATTTGCTGGCAACGACGGTTGGCGATGAAGCGCAGATAGGATTTGAACATAGGTGCGTTCAAGCCCAACACGCCGCGCGGCATCGTGTCTTCGGCGTAAGCGTATTCGAGTTCGACCGCTTTGCGGAAGAGTTCTCGAATTTCTTCGCGGAATTCCGGCGTCCACAGATGCGGATTTTCCAGTTTGACGGTGTTGATCAGGTCGATGCCGAAATTGCAGTGCATGGATTCATCGCGCAGGATGTACATGTACTGTTCGGCGGCGCCGGTCATCTTGTTCTGGCGGCCCAGCGCCAGGATCTGCGTGAAGCCAACGTAGAAGAACAGGCCTTCCATCAGGCAAGCGAAGACGATCAGCGACTTCAGCAGCGTCTGGTCGGCTTCGGGAGTGCCCGTCTTGAAGTTGGGGTCCGCGATCGCGTCGATGAACGGGATCAGGAACTCGTCCTTGGCGCGGATGGACGGCACTTCGTTGTAAGCGTTGAAGATCTCCGCTTCGTCCAGGTCCAGGCTTTCGACGATGTATTGATAGGCGTGCGTGTGGATCGCTTCTTCAAACGCCTGGCGCAGCAGGAACTGGCGGCACTCGGGCGCCGTGATGTGGCGGTAGGTGCCCAGCACGATGTTGTTCGCAGCCAGCGAGTCGGCGGTGACGAAGAAACCCAGGTTGCGCTTGACGATGCGGCGCTCGTCCTCGGTGAGCCCGTTCGGGTTCTTCCAGAGGGCGATGTCGCGCGACATGTTGATCTCTTGCGGCATCCAGTGGTTGGCGCAAGTGGCCAGGTACTTCTCCCACGCCCACTTGTACTTGAACGGTACGAGCTGGTTGACGTCGGTCTGGCCGTTGATGATGCGCTTGTCGGCAACCTTCACGCGTTGCGAGGTGGCGGCGCCGCTGGCGGCCAGGCCGGCCGCGTGTTCAGGCGCGGCGGGCGTGGGCATGGCGGTGTCGCCGAAAACACCGGTCGCCGCCCGGACTTCGGGCGCAGCCTGCCCACCGGCCGCGGGTGCGGGCGATTGAGCAGCTTGCGTGGCGATGGTGTCGTCTTCCCAATTAATCATGATTCATTCTCCGGAGGCGGTTATTGGCAGGCTTCGCACTCTTCGAAGCCGGGGTCGCCCGGCCGCATGGTGCAAACCGCCCCGAGAACTTCGGGTTCCGGCAAAACAGGTGCAGCAGCGACAGCGGCGGACGTGGACTGGCCTCCTGCGGAAACGGCGTTCAATTCGCCGCCGCGTCCCGTGGACTTCTCGGCGCTGGTGGCGCCCAGGGTACGCAGGTAGTAGGTCGTCTTCAGGCCGCGCTTCCAAGCCAGCTTGTAGGTGTCGTCCAGTTTCTTGCCCGACGCGCCGGCCATGTAGATGTTCAGCGACTGTGCTTGATCGATCCACTTCTGGCGGCGCGACGCGCATTCAACCAGCCAGCTCGGTTCGACTTCGAACGCAGTGGCGTAGAGGTCGCGGAGTTCGGAAGGTACGCGATCGATGCGGGACAGGCTGCCGTCGAAGTACTTGAGGTCGGCGACCATGACTTCGTCCCAGAGACCGAGTTTCTTCAGGTCACGCACGAGGTAATCGTTAACGACCGTGAACTCGCCGGAGAGATTCGATTTGACGTACAAGTTCTGGAAAGTGGGTTCGATGCACGCAGATACGCCAATGATATTGGAAATAGTCGCGGTTGGGGCAATTGCGATGCAATTGGAGTTGCGCATGCCATGTTGTTTGATGCGCGCGCGCAACGTATCCCAATCGAGCGTGCTCGACTCATCGACTTCAACATGACCACCGCGTTCATCACGCAGCATCTTCAACGTGTCTTGCGGCAAGATGCCGCGCGACCACAGCGAGCCTTCATACGATTGATAGCGGCCGCGCTCTTCAGCGAGCAGGCTCGAGGCCCAGTACGCGTGATAGCACACGGCTTCCATCGAACGGTCGGCGAATTCGACGGCGGACTGCGATGCGTAAGGCACGCGCATCATCTGCAGGCAATCCTGGAAGCCCATGATGCCCATGCCCACCGGACGATGGCGCGCGTTGGAATTGCGAGCCTTGTCGACGGCGTAGTAGTTGATGTCGATCACGTTGTCGAGCATGCGCATGGCGATGCTGACGGTGCGCTTGATCTTGTCGTGGTCGAGTTCGAAACCGCCGCCGGCAGCCGGCTTCATGTGCGCGACCAGGTTCACGGAACCCAGGTTGCACACCGCGATTTCGGATTCGTTGGTGTTCAGCGTGATCTCGGTGCACAGGTTCGAGCTGTGGACCACGCCGACGTGCTGCTGCGGCGAACGGATGTTGCAAGGATCCTTGAACGTGATCCAGGGGTGGCCGGTTTCGAACAGCATCGACAGCATCTTGCGCCACAGGTTCAGCGCCGGCATCTTCTTGAAGAGCTTGAGTTCGCCGCTGGCGACGCGCGCTTCGTAGCCCACGTAGGCTTCTTCAAAGGCGCGGCCGTACTTGTCGTGCAGGTCGGGGCAGTCGGACGGCGAGAACAGCGTCCACTCGCCGCCTTCCATGACGCGCTTCATGAACAGGTCGGGAATCCAGTTCGCCGTGTTCATGTCGTGCGTGCGGCGGCGTTCGTCGCCGGTGTTCTTGCGCAGTTCCAGGAATTCTTCGATGTCCAGGTGCCACGATTCCAGGTACGTGCAGACAGCGCCCTTGCGCTTGCCGCCCTGGTTGACCGCGACGGCGGTGTCGTTGACGACCTTCAGGAACGGCACGACGCCTTGGCTTTCGCCGTTGGTGCCCTTGATGTGGCTGCGCAGCGCGCGCACCGGGGTCCAGTCGTTGCCCAGGCCGCCGGCGTACTTGGCCAGCAGCGCGTTTTCCTTGATGGCGTCGTAGATGCCTTCCAGGTCGTCGGAGACGGTGGTGAGGTAGCACGACGACAACTGCGAGTGCAGGGTGCCGGAGTTGAACAGCGTCGGCGTCGAGCTCATGAAGTCGAACGAGGACAGGATCTCGTAGAACTCGATGGCGCGGGTTTCGCGGTCGGCTTCGCGCAGCGCCAGGCCCATGGCCACGCGCATGAAGAACACCTGCGGCAGTTCGATGCGGGTGCCGCGGATGTGCAGGAAGTAGCGGTCGTACAGGGTCTGCAGGCCGAGGTAGCCGAATTGCAGGTCGCGCTTGGCGTTCAGGGCGTGGCCCAGCTTGGTCAGGTCATAGCTGGCCAGGTCGGGCGACAGCAGGCCGCCTTCGATGCCGCGGGCGATGAAGGTGGGGAAGTATTCGGCGTAGCGGGCGGCCATGCCGTCCTGCGAGACTTCCTCGCCCAGCACTTCCTTGCGGATCGTGTGCAGCAGCAGACGTGCGGTGACCTGGCTGTAGGCCGGGTCCTTTTCGACCAGCGCGCGCGCGGACAGGATGGCGGACTTGAACACTTCGTCGACGGGAATGCCGTCGTACAGGTTCTTGACCGTTTCCTTCAGGATCGCTTCCGTGTCGATGAATTCGGCCAGGCCTTCGCCGGCGGCTTCGATGGTGGCGCGCAGTTCAGCCAGGTCCAGCGGGCGGCGCACGCCGGCGTCGGTCACGTTCAGCACGTGCTCCTGCGGAGCGGCGGCCTTCTCCTGGGTGTCGGCGGCGGCCGCGGCTGCGGCGCGTTCCTGCGTGCGCTTTTCGCGGTACAGCACATAGGCGCGGGCAACGTCGTGTTCGCCCGAGCGCATCAGGGCCAGTTCGACCTGGTCCTGGATGTCTTCAATATGGAAGGTGCCGCCGTTGGGGCGGTTGCGCACCAGGGCGTTGACGGCCTGGCTGGTCAGGTTCTCGACCAGCTCACGCACGCGCGCCGAGGCCGCGCCCTGGCCGCCGTTGACGGCCAGGAAGGCCTTGGTCATGGCGATGGCGATCTTGTTGGGTTCGAACCCGACCACCGAGCCATTGCGGCGAATGATGTTGTAGCTGGCCCATTGCCCGCCATTGGCGTCGGCAGGGGAATCGGTTTGCGAGGGCGGCACGGCCGTAGGCCGGGTCACAGAGGCGATCGTAGTCTGCATGGAAGCTCCTGTGCGAAAAGCGCGTAGATAGCGACATGACGACGTCATGTCAGGTACGAAATTGGATCTTTTGAGGGGGTCGCAACGTTCTGGACGGGCTAGTCCAAAAGGCGTGGCCGACGGGAATCAGCGCTTAGGCGACCACAACATGTAGTGTAGCACCCCTCGTTGGACACTAATTCTAGTGATCGAGTACGACAGGGACAAGAAGAAGATAAGACGAAGTTCACAAAAGATTGTTACCAAATGCACTAGGCGCGCCCAGCAAGGCGCGCCCAGGAAGGTGCCGCTCAGAGCGAATGTTTATGCGGTTTTCCGCAGGGGCATATCTTGCGGGGCAGGCGCCGTATAGGTTTGCATCAAGCGGCCTAACTCCGTCCGATACTTTTCGACGTTTGCAGCCTTCACGTGACCGAAGCCGCGGATGGTTTCTGCAAGGCCGGCGATTGTAGCCGCTTGGGCCAGCTTGTCGCGGGTCAACCCTGCGAGCAACTGGTCTATGGTCTGGCGGTACTCGCGCACCAGCGACCGTTCCATCTTGCGTTCGGCGGTGTGGCCGAAGGGATCGAACCAGGTGCCGCGCAAGCCCTTCAGGCGCGTCAGCATTTTCAGCGCGGTCATGGTGCGCGGACCCAGCGTCATCTTGCGCGGCACGCCGGTGCGCGGATCCTTGCGCGCGAAGATGGGCGGCGCCATGTGGAAGCGCAGGCTGTAGTCGCCTTCGAACTGGCCCTTCAGCTGTGCCTGGAACGACTCGCCGGTGTAGAGCCGCGCGACTTCGTATTCGTCCTTGTAGGCCATGAGCTTGAACAGGCCGCGCGCGACCGCCAGCGCCAGGCGTGGGGTCTTGGCCTCGGGCGCGAGTTCGCGTTCGCGCGCCGCGACGGCTTCGACCACGTTCTGGAACTGGCGGGCATAGCCGGCGTCCTGGTAGGCGGTGAGGTCGTCGATGCGGCGGGCGACGGCGCGCTCGAACGACTCGGGCACATGCAGCTGCACCACCTGGGCGCGCGGCCGCAGCGCGCCTTCCAGCGCGTCGGGCTGGTGCGCCGCGAGGCGGCCGCTGTCGAACGCGGCCCGGTTGGCGGCCACTGCCACGCCATTGAGTTCGATGGCGCGGTTGATGGCCGCTTGCGACAGTGGCACGCCGCCGCGCTGCCAGGCATAGCCCAGCATGAACATATTGGACAGGATGCTGTCGCCGAACAGGGCCAGCGCCGCTTCATGCGCGTCGATCGCGGCGGTGTTGGATTCGCCCGCCGCGTGGCGGATCTTGGCCAGTAGCGCTTCGGGCCGCATGGCGGCGTCCGGGTTGCGGGTGAAATCGGAGACCGGCGCGACGTAGCTGTTGACCGTGACCTGGGTATGGCCGCGGCGCAGCGCGCCTAGCGAATCCGGCGCCACGGAGGCGACCGGGTCGCACAGGATCGCGGCGTCGGCCTGTTGCCAGTCCAGGCGCACCGGGCCTGCCGGCGCGCCGGCAGGCGCCAGGCGGATGTGGCTGACCACCGTGCCGCCTTTCTGCGCCAGGCCGGTCAGGTCGAGCACGGCGGCGGACAGGCCTTCCAGGTGCGCGGCCATCGACACGATGGCGCCGATGGTGATGACGCCGGTGCCGCCCATGCCTGCCACCAGCAGGCGGTAGGGATGGTCCAGCGCGGGCATGGCGGGCAGGGGCAATTGCGCGATCAGTTTTTGCAGGCGTTCCTGGTCGGCCTTGGGCGCCACGCTCTTCCTGGGCTTGCCGCCCATGACGGATACGAAGCTGGGGCAGAAGCCTTCGGCGCAGGAATAGTCCTTGTTGCAGCTGGACTGATCGATGGCGCGCTTGCGGCCATAGGGCGTTTCCAGCGGCACCACCGACAGGCAGTTCGACTGCACGCCGCAGTCGCCGCAGCCTTCGCAGACGGCGCTGTTGATCAGCATGCGGCGTGCCGGGTCGGGGAACTGGTTCTTCTTGCGGCGCCGGCGCTTTTCGGCGGCGCAGGTCTGGTCGTGGATCAGCACGGTCACGCCGGCGATCTCGCGCAGCTCGCGCTGCAGCGCGTCCAGTTCGCGGCGGTGGTGCACCGTGATGCCGGCGCCCAGGTCCACGCCCTGGTATTTTTCGGGCTCGTCCGTGGTGACGACGATGCGCGTCACGTTCTCGCCGCGCAATTGCTGGCAGATGCTGGGCACCGAGATCGGGCCGTCGATGGGCTGGCCGCCCGTCATGGCCGTGGCGTCGTTGAACAGGATCTTGTAGGTGATGTTGGCCTTGGCGGCCACGGCCTGGCGGATGGCGAGATAGCCGGAATGGTAATAGGTGCCTTCTCCCATGTTCTGGAAGATGTGCGGCATCTTGGTGTAGCGCGACAGGCCGATCCAGTCGACGCCTTCGCCGCCCATCTGCGTCAGGCCGCCGGTGTCGCGGTCCATCCAGGCGGCCATGTAGTGGCAGCCCACGCCCGACAGCGCCTGGCTGCCTTCCGGCACCTTGGTCGAGGTGCTGTGCGGGCAGCCCGAACAGAAGTAGGGGCGGCGGCGCATGCCGTCGGCATCGTTGGACAGCGGCGCCTGCCAGGCGAACGCGGACAGGTCGGCCGCCAGCGGCAGGCCGGCGGCGCGGCTGAGCCAGCTGGCCAGCGGCTGCGCCAGCAGGGAAGGACGCAACTGGCCGGCCGAGGGCACCAGCGCGGCGCCGTCGAAGCCTTTCTTGCCGATGACCGAGGGGCGCTCCGGCATATTGAACAGCAGGTCCTTGATCTGGCTTTCGACCACCGCGCCTTTTTCCTCGATCACGAGGATGTGCGACAGGCCGCGCGCGAACTCCAGCAGGCGTTCGCTATCCAGCGGCCAGGTCAGGCCGGGCTTGTAGATGCGCACCGGCGCGTTGGCGGTGACGGTGTCCACGCCCAGGCGCGACAGCGCTTCCATGGTGTCCAGGTGCGCCTTGCCGACCGTGACGATGCCCACGGTCGCCTTGGGCGCCGGACAGGCCAGGCGGTCGATGCTGTGGCGGCGCGCGAACGCGGCCACGGCCTTCATGCGCAGGTTCATGCGCGTTTCGATCGCCAGCGACAGGAAGTCGCGCGCGGAGTATTCGAGCGATTCGGGCGGCATGTCCGGGTCCGCCGGCATGTCGTAGCGCTGGGCGGGGGCGGGGACGAAGGAATGCCCGCATTCGATGGTTTCAGACACGGCCTTGAAGGCGACCCAGGTGCCCGAGTAGCGCGACAGGGCCCAGCCCCAGAGCGCGAAAGTCTCGTATTCGTCGATGGAGGCGGGATGCACGATGGGCATCTGCCAGCCGATCAGCGAGGCCTCGCTGGCATGCGGGATCGAGGACGAGACGGCGGTGTGGTCGTCGCCCACCACCACCAGCACGCCACCGTTGCGCGATGCGCCCGCGGCGTTGCCGTGATGCAGCGCGTCGCCGGCGCGGTCCACGCCCGGGCCCTTGCCGTACCACATGGCGTAGACGCCATCGACGTTGCGGTCGGCGCGCACGCCGGCCTGCTGGGTGCCCATGACGGCGGTGGCCGCCATGTCTTCATTGATGGCGGGCAGGAAGGTTATCTGGTTGGCGTCCAGCACCTTCTGCGCCTTCCACATGGCCATGTCCACGCCGCCCAGCGGCGAGCCGCGGTAGCCCGAGACGAAGCCGGCCGTGTTCAGGCCGCGCTCGCGGTCCATCCGGGCCTGGGTGAGCATGATGCGCACCAGCGCCTGGGTGCCGGTCAGGAAGATGCGGCCGGAGCTGCGAGTGAGGTTGTCGGCGAGCTGGTACTCGAGGTCCAGCTGGGGTTCGGCGGCGGGGGTACCGTCCATGGTGAATACTCCTGGTTTCGGCACCATGATAGGTTCGCGAGCCATCAGGTTTATTGCGTTTTTGGATCGTGCTATCCCTATAATTCGCAATGAACATTTCGTGTACGACAAAAACCAGGAGACTAAGCGATGGACAAGACCGATATCGGCATCCTCAAGGCCTTGCAGGAGGACGGCCGGGCCTCGGCGCAGCAGCTTTCAGAGAAGGTGGGCCTGTCGGCCGCGCCGGTGTGGCGGCGGGTGAAAGCGATGGAAGCCAGCGGGGTGATCCAGGGCTATAGCGCCCAGGTGGACCGCAGCAAGGTGGGGCTGGGCTGCATGTTCGCGCAGATCAGCCTGGAGCGGCATTCTGCCAATACGGTCGAGAACTTCGAGCGCTCGGTGCGCGACGCGCCGGAGATCCTTGAGTGCTATGCGGTCACGGGGGATTCGGACTTCCTGCTGAAGATCCTGGTGGAAAGCCCGGAAGCCTACGACCGGTTCCTGCACCGTTTCCTGTTCAACATGCCGGGCATACGCCAGACGCGCACCATTGTCGCGCTGCGTGAAATCAAGCACGAGCAGCGCCTGCCGCTGTAGGCGCCGCGGTGCCCTCTCTATATAGATATAGGGAGGGCCGCGAGTTTATTGGGGTTGGATGCCGGAAATCCGGATCCATTCCTTCCAGCGCGCCGTGTCTTCCTTCACGAAGGCGTCGAAGCGGGCCACGTCCATCGATTCCGGCGTCAGGCCCAGGGCGCGCAGCTTCTTCGCGGTGGCTTCGTCCTTGACCGCCGCCTGCATGTGGGCGTTCATCTTTTCCACGATCTCGGGCGGCGTGCCCGCCGGCGCCGACAGGCCCAGCCAGCCGGCGACGACGAAATCCGGATAGTAGGTGGTCATGGTCGGCACGCTGGGCCAGGCCGCTTGCGGCTGGGCGCCGGTGACGGCGATGGGGACCAGCCCCTTGCCGTCGATCTGGCCCATCGCGGTGAGGTAGTCGACGAAGGCGAAGTTGATCTGCTTGCCGCGCAGGTCGGTGATGATCTGCGTGATGTTCTTGTAGGCCGCGCCGGTGATCTCGATGCCGGCGCGCTGCTTCAGGAGCTCGGACGGCACTTGCGAGGACGAGCTGTAGTAGCCGAAGAAGACCTGTCCGGGATGCTTCTTGGCGTAGTCGACCAGATCCGGCACCGTGCGGTACGGGCTGTCGGGAGAGACCACGCCGACCGTGCCGAAGGTGCCCAGCATGCCGACCTGGCGGAAGTCCTTCTGCGCGTCGTAGGGCAGGCTCTTGTACAGGAACTGGTTGGCGGAGTGGGTGGAATTGGTGGATAGCAGGAAGGTGTAGCCATCCGCCGCCGCGTTCTTGGCGGCGTTGGTGCCGACGATGCCGCCCGCGCCGGGGCGGTCTTCGACCACGACGGTTTGGCCGGTCTTCTCGCCCAGGTATTGCGCCAGGGTACGCGCGGTGAGGTCGGCCGCGCCGCCCGCGGCGGACGGCACGATAAGGGTCACGGGCTTCTCGGGCCAGCCGGCGGCGTGCGCCGTTGCGGCCAACAGCAGGCCGGCGCCGATCAGGGCCGGACGGATGTAGCGGGGTATGGACATGCTTGTCTCCTGATGGCGCGGTTGCGCGTCGTTGTCGTTGTTGTGGTTGATCTGCGGGGCTCAGCCGAACTGGCCGCGGTGCCAATCCAGGATGGCGGCGGCGCTGACTTGCCACTGGTCCGCGTACATCATGCAATGCGGCTGCCCGGCAAGCACGGCGTGGGAAAAGCCGAAGCGGCGCGCGATCGCCAGGTCCTGGCCGGGCGGATGGCGGTCATGCGTGTCCAGTCCGGCTTCCAGGCACAGGCCGGGCGCGCCGATGGCGGCGGCGTCGACAGGCACGCGCAGCAGGTAGCGGTCGTTGAGCACTTGCGGGCTTTCGGCGCACAGGCGCTGCGATACCGGCGCGACGTCGCGGTCGGGCGAAGTCGCCAGAAAGCGCGCGCGGATTTCAGCGTCGTTCGGCGCGCGGCGAAGCATGCCCTCGGGGACGGGCGGCAGCGCTTGCGCGCCGGGCAGGTCGCCGGGAGGCGACGGCGCCAGCAGGATCACGCCAGCCACCGCGTGCTGGCTGGCGGCCAGCAGCGCCGGCAGTGCGCCCATGCTGTGGCCGACGACGACCGTGGGGCGCGCCAGCGCGTCCAGCGCGCTGACGACATCCTGGGCCAGGTCGGCGATGCCGGCCGACGTAAACGCATCGTCTTGCGGCAGGGCGCCATGGCCGCGCAAGTCCAGCGCCGCGCAGGCCAGGCCGGCGCGGGCGAAATAATCGAGGTAGTGCGCGTAGCACCAGGCGCCGTGGTAGGCGCCGGGCACCAACAGCAGGCCGGGTCTGTCGTCTTGCGGGGCGGCGCCGAGGATCAGGCGGCCCTGGCCGGCGGGGCGGTCGGGCAGCCGGTCGATCAGGCTGAAATCCAGCGGGTCGGTGCAGGCGGGCGGTGGGAACAGCAAGGAGTCGGCATTCATGGTGCGGTCATCTTAGGTGGGGCGATTCGATCAGAAAACTTTATTTTTCATATGATTGGATAAGTTTGACTAATCGATGCCAGCCATGCGCCCCTTGCCTGAGATTTCCATCACGCACTATCGCCACTTCCTGCTGGTGGCCGAGCTGCGCAGTTTCCGCGCGGCGGCAGCCCGGGCCTTCCGCTCGCAGCCGGCGTTGTCGCTGTCCATCCGCGAAATGGAACAGCGCCTGGGGCAGCCGCTGTTCGAGCCGGGCAACCGTGGCACGCTCACGCGTTTCGGGCAGGACTGCCTGCCGCTGGCGCGCGAGTTGGTGCAGCACCACGACCGCGTGGCGGGGGCGCTGTCGGGACTGGCCAGTAACGAGGCCGGCACCTTGACCATGGCGTCGGTGGCTACCGTGGCCACGCATTGGCTGCCGGAACTGGTAGCTGTGTACCGCGAGCGCTATCCGGCGGTGGCGCTGCGCCTGTTCGACGACAACTCGGAGGGCGTAGAGCGCATGGTGCTGGCGGGCGAGGCGGAGCTGGGCGTATGCAGTCCGGTGTCGCAGGATCGGCGGCTGTCGTTCGAGCCCTTGCTGCGCGACGCTTTCGGCCTGGTGTGCCATCGCGGCCACCCGCTGGCCAGGCGCAAGTCGGTGACCTGGCGCGAGATCGAGGATCTGCCCCTGGTCGGCACCATCGCGCACCGCCAGCTTGCCGGCTATCCGCAGGCGGCCTTCATGCTGGACCGGCAGGTCTTCGTGTCCAACATGATGTCGCTGCTGGCCATGCTGGAACGCGGCGTCGGCGTCACGGTGTTGGCGCGGCTGGGCGTGCCGCCGGACTCGCGCGGCCTGGCCTTTGTGCCGCTGTCCGGCCCGCGCATCGAGCGCGAGCTGGGCATCACCCGGCTGGCCGGCCGCAGCCTGTCTCCGGCCGCCGCGCGCATGGAGGAAATGCTGCGCGCGAAGGCGGCGAAACGCGGCCGCACTGTCGCTTGAAACCAACGCATTTTTGCGATTTACGGCCATAAAACAGGCCAATTCCGGGGGCGACTGTTGCGCAATTGCACGCGCTGCGGATCGCCGTTGATTCTTCGCAAACGGCTCTTTAGAGTGCGTGATGTTTGCTGCGCGAGGGATGTGCCGGGATGATCGGCGCGGCGCGTCGACAGACGTGTTGAGGAAGTCATGAGCAGTGTGTATTTGCGTACGGCGGGCATCGCCTGCGCCGTTCTGATCCTGGCCGGTTGCGCCGCCAGGAAACCCGCCACCATCACCGAGGCCCAGCCCGCGGAACCGCCCAAGCCGGTGGCCTGCGTGCCCGCCAAGGCCGGCGATCCGATGATAGGCACGTGGCTGTCGAACACCCGCCCGCGCGACGTCAGCGGCGATCTGCAATCGCTGATCGTGCTGTCCCCCGACGGCACCATGGCCTACGAATCCCTGCTGAAGATCGGCCGCAAGACGCGTCCCGCGCTGCGCGAGACCGGCTGCTGGAGCGTGGCGGACGGCATCTACACGATGCAGACCACCAAGTCCGCCGGTGAGCTCGTGGACGCCAACGATCCTATCTACCTGAACCGCTACCGCGTCGAAAAGGTCGAGAAGACCCGCCTGACGATGCGCGAGCTAAAAAACGGCGGCCAGGTCATGACCGCGCGCCGCATGCCCGCGGGCTACCGCCTGCCTTACTGAGCGTTGCGCCGGGCGGACATTCTGCCCGGCGGCAAAGCCAGGATGGCCGGGCTGGGGTAAGGTGCGGTCTTCAGCCACCGCCCCGTCGCCGGTCATCCATGCCCGCCCTTTCCTCCGAAGCGCGCGCCATCGCGCTGCTTGCCTTGGCCGCCTTCGTCAGCGCCAGCGCGTTCCGCATCTGTGATCCCATGTTGCCGCAGCTCGCGGCGGAATTCGGCACCACCACGGGGCAGGCCGCGCGCGCGGTGACCGCGTTCGCCGTGGCTTATGGCGTGCTGCAGATGTTTTTCGGCCCCCTGGGCGACCGCTACGGCAAGTATCGCGTCGTCAGCATCGCGACCTTTGCCTGCGCCCTGGGCAGCGCCGGCGCCGTGATGGCCGGCTCGCTGGACGTGCTGGTGTTCTGCCGCGTCCTGTCCGGCGCCGCGGGGGCGGGCATCGTGCCACTGTCCATGGCCTGGATCGGCGACAACGTCCCGTATGAACGCCGCCAGGCGACCCTGGCGCGCTTCCTGACCGGCACCATCCTCGGCATGTCGGCCGGCCAGCTGGCTGGTGGCCTGTTCGCCGACACGGTGGGTTGGCGCTGGGCGTTCGCTGCGCTGGTCGGCGGCTACCTGATAGTGGGCGTGCTGCTATTGCTGGAAGTGCGGCGCCAGCAGGTCTCGGGCCTGGGCCGGGTGGACCCGGGCGCGGTGCGCCAGGGTTTCGTGGCGCAGGCGCGGCTGGTGCTGGGCACGCCCTGGGCCCGCATCGTGCTGGCGACCGTGTTCGTCGAAGGGTTGCTGGTCTTCGGCGCCCTGGCCTTCGCGCCTTCCTATCTGCATGAACGCTTCGATATTTCCTTGACCGCCGCGGGCGCGTTGGTGGCCGTGTACGCCGTGGGCGGCCTGATCTATACGGTGGTGGCCGGCCGCATCCTGAAGCGCCTGGGCGAACGCGGCCTGGCGATCGCCGGCGGGCTGGTGCTGGGCGTGGCGTTCCTGTCCTATCTGCTGGGGCCGGTCTGGATGTGGAGCTTGCTGGCCAGCGTGTTGGCGGGCTTCGGCTATTACTTGCTGCACGCCACGTTGCAGACCAACGCAACCCAGATGGTGCCCTCGGCACGCGGCACGGCGGTGGCCTGGTTCGCGTCCTGCCTGTTCATGGGGCAGGCGGCTGGCGTGGCGCTGGCGGGCGCGGTGGTCGACGAGATCGGACCGGGCGCGCTGTTCGGCGGTTCGGCGGCGCTGCTGCCGCTGCTGGGGGCGTTCTTCGCGCGTGCGTTGAAGGCGCGCGCGGCGATTCAGCAGGCCTGAGGGGCTGTCGCAAGCAAACAGGCAAACAGGCAGGCAGGCTGAAAACACCGCGGGCCTTGCTCATCCTGGAATGAGCAAGGCCCGCGGTGTTTTCGGCAGATGCGTTTAGATCGCTGCCAGGCGCTTGAGCACCGTCTGCTTGCCCAGAAGGGCCAGCACCGCGTCCACTGCCGGGGTCTGGGTCTGGCCGGTGACGGCCACGCGCAGCGGGATGGCCAGTTGCGGCATCTTCATGCCGCGGTCGGCCAGCACGGCCTTGATCAGGGCGGACAGGGCTTCGCGAGTCCAGTCCGTGTCCTGGGCGCGCTGGGCAAAGTCGGCCAGCGCTTCGCGCGCGGGGGCGGTCAGGTGCTGCTCGGCCAGCTCGGCGGGCGCGCCCTTGAACTCGGCGCAGAACAGCATGGCGCCGTCGGCCAGTTGCTCCAGCGTTTCGGCGCGGTCCTTCAACAGGCCCATGACGCCCGGCAGGTCGATCTTTTCCGGATGGCCGCCGCGGTTCGCCACGCGCGGCGCCACGCGCTCGGCCAGTTCGGCGTTGTCCATCTGCTTGATGTAGTGGGCGTTAACCCAGTTCAGCTTCTTCGGATCCCACTGCGAGGCCGACTTGGACAGGTGCTTGGTGTCGAACCACGACACCAGCTGTTCGCGCGAGAAGAGTTCGTCGTCGCCGTGGCTCCAGCCCAGGCGCGCCAGGTAGTTGACCATGGCCTCGGGCAGATAGCCCTCGTTGTCGTACTCCATGACGTTGACGGCGCCGTGGCGCTTGGACAGCTTTTCGCCGTCCGGGCCCAGGATCATGGGCACGTGGCCGTACTCGGGCAGGGCGGCGCCCAGCGCGCGCAGGATGTTGATCTGGCGCGGGGTGTTGTTGACGTGGTCATCGCCGCGCAGCACATGGGTGATGCCCATGTCCCAGTCGTCGACCACGACGCAGAAGTTGTAGGTGGGCGTGCCGTCCGGGCGCGCGATGATCAGGTCGTCGAGTTCGGTGTTGTCGAAGCTGATCGTGCCCTTGACCATGTCGTTCCAGGAGGTCGCGCCTTCCTGCGGGTTCTTGAAGCGCACCACGGGCTTGCGGCCTTCCGGGATGGCCGGCAGGGTCTTGCCGGGCTCGGGACGCCAGGTGCCGTCGTAGCGCGGCTTGTCGCCGCGTGCGCGGGCGGCTTCGCGCATGGCTTCCACTTCCTCGGGCGAGCTGTAGCAGTGGTAGGCGGTGCCGGCGGCCAGCATCTGCGCGACCACTTCGCGGTAGCGGTCCATGCGCTGCATCTGATAGAAGGGGCCTTCATCGGGCTGCATGCCCAGCCAGTCCATGCTGTCCAGGATGGCCTGCACCGCTTCCGGCGTGGAGCGTTCGACGTCCGTGTCTTCGATGCGCAGCACGAAGGTGCCCTGATGGTGGCGCGCGAAGGCCCAGGAGAACAGCGCGGTGCGTGCGCCGCCCAGATGCAGGAAACCCGTGGGCGAAGGCGCGAAACGGGTACGAATGGGGGTAGAGGCGTTGGAAGTCATAGGTGGCAATGATAGCGGCTGCGGCGCCACAAATCGGCGTCAGGCTGGGCCCATGTCAAACGTAGGGCGGGGTTGTCTTGTTACGATGAAGGGTATTTTAGATTAGGGCCTGCTAACACCATGTTGCGACACGCTCTCGCCCCGATGTTCGAGCCCGCCTCGCTGGTGATCGTCGCTGACCGGCCGCTGCCGGCGGCGGCTTCGCTGCCGCCCACGCTCAAGGGCAAGACCACGGTGGTTGCCTGCGAAGTCGGCGCCGCGCCGGATCTGCCGGACACGCTGCAAGGCCTGGCCCCGGGCGAGCGGCCTGATCTGGCCCTGGTTTGCGTGTCGCCGGCGGTCCTGCCGGAAACGCTGCGGCGGCTGTCGCCCCTGGCGCCGCGTTCGGTGATCTTGCTGCCGCATGAACTCCCGGATCCCTATCCGCGCGGCACGCTGGCGCTGTGCCGCGCCTGGGCCGAGGAAAACCGCTGCGAACTGCTGGGTCCGCGCTCTTTCGGCGCCCAGCGGCCGCACGCCGGCCTGAACCTGAGCCAGCACCCGGTGCTGGCGCGCGCCGGCCGCGTGGCGCTGCTGGCGCAGTCGCGCTCCATCATGGCCGCGGTCATGGATTGGGCCGAGGACGTGCACATCGGCTTTTCCACCGCCGTGTCGCTGGGCGACGAGGCGGTGGTGGGCCTGTCCAAGGTGCTGGACTACCTGGCCAGCGATCCGCGCACGGACAGCATCGTGCTCTATCTGGAAGACGTGGGCCCGGCCCGCGAATTCATGAGCACCTTGCGCGCCGCGGCCTCGGTCAAGCCCGTGATCGTGCTGAAGGCGGGGCGCGCCGACACCGATAGCGCCGACGCCATCTTCGACGCGGCCCTGCGCCGCGCAGGCGCGGTCCGCGTGCGCTACTTCGTGCAGCTGTTCTCGGCGGTCAAGGTGCTGGGCTATACGCGCCGCCCCAAGGGCCGGCGCGTGGCGCTGATCTCCAACGGCAGCGGGCCTCCGCAACTGGCGATGGACCTGATCGGCCCCGACGCCGCCGTGCTGCGTGCCGAACTCGCACCGGCGACCCAGCGCGCGCTGGTGGCCATGCTGGAGCCGGACGCGGCCACGGCGAATCCCGTCATCACCTTCACGCCGCTGACCCCGGAGCGCATCCGCGCCATGTTGGACGCGGTGCTGGACGACGCCGGCGTGGACGGCGTGCTGGTGCTGTTGGCGCCCGACGCGCTGGCGGACATGCCGGCGGTGGCGCGCGAGCTGGCGCAGATCGCGCCCAAGGCGAAAAAGCCGGTGGTGACCTGTTTCATGGGCGACGCCGGCATGCGGCCGCTGCGGCGCATGCTGGACGACGCGGGCACCTCGGCGTTCCGCACGCCCGAATCGGCCGCCGACGCCTTCGGCGTGCTGGCGACCCATCACTACAACCAGCAACTGCTGCTGCAGACGCAGCCGCCGGAACCGGCCACCCACGTGCCGGACCTGACGGCCGCGCGCGAGATCCTGGCGCGCGTGCGCGCCGAGTGCCGGCGCGAGCTCAATACTTCCGAAATCCGCAGCCTGCTGGCCCTGTTCTACGTGCCGCTGCGCGACACGCCGATGGACGTGGCGGCCGCCGAGCCGGAATCCCGCCCCATGGCGATCCGGGTGCGGCGCGATCCGCAGTTCGGCCCGGTCATCCGTTTCGGCGCGGGCGGTCCCGACGCGGTGTTGTCCCAGTCCGACCGCGGCGTCGACCTGCCGCCGCTCAACGGCTTCCTGGCCCGCCAGCTGATCGAGCGCAGCCGGCTGTGGCGTCGCGTGCTGGCGCCGCGCATCGGCCACATGGCCGCCGAGGCCTTGCAGCAGGCGGTGGTGCTGGTGTCCGAGCTGGTGTCGGAACTGCCCGACATCGAGTCCCTGGACATCGACCCGCTATATGCCGGCGAAACGCATCTGCGCGCCGGCGGACTGCGCATGACGCTGACCGAGAAGCCGGGCTGCGCAACGCCGCAGACCGCCGGCTATCCGCATATGGCGATCCATCCGTATCCGGCGCGGCTGGTGCAGGTGCGCCGCTTCGCGGACGGAATTCCCTGGGTGCTGCGCCCCATCCGTCCCGAGGACGCCGATCCGCTGCAGGAGTTCATCCGCGGCCTGTCCGAGCGTTCGCGCTACATGCGCTTCGTCTCCATGATGCGCGAGCTGACGCCGCGCATGGTGTCGCGCTACACGCAGGTGGACTACCACCGCGAGCTGGCCCTGGTGGCCGCCACGCAGGTGCCGAACCCGGCCAACCGCGGCCATCCGCGAGAGGTGCTGGTGGGTTTCGCGCATTACCTGCGCAATCCGGACGGCCGGGGAGCGGAGTACGCCCTGGTGATCGGCGACGACTGGCAGCGGCGCGGCCTGGGCCGCCAGCTCATGACGGCGCTGATCGATGCGGCGCGCGAGCAGGGGCTGGAGTACATCGACGGCCTGGTGCTGTCGACCAACCGGCCCATGCTGGCGCTGATGACCAGCCTGGGCTTCACCAACGACGCGGATCCGGAAGACCCGACCATGCGCCGGGTGTGGCTGGACCTGGCCTGATATCAGGCTCGTTCAGGCGGTCTTCCGGACCGTCTGGGCGGGCTTGAGCCGCGCGATCGATTCGTCCACCGACAGCACGTCGCCGAAGAACAGCATCCAGCCGTGCAGCGCGTGCTCGTGCTCGGCCGGCGTGACCGCGGCCAGCGCGTCGTCCACCATGATGGTGCGGAAGTCCCGCATCATGGCATCGCGGGCGGTGGATTCGCAGCACACGTTGGTGACCGTGCCGGCGATCAGCAGCGTATCCACGCCGCGCCCGCGCAACAGCGGCTCCAGTTCGGAAGAGCCAGGCGCCATTGCGCTGTAGAAGCGTTTGGTCACCCGCAGGTCAGTGTCGCGCGCATGCAGGTCCGGGTGCAGCGCGTAGCCGGGAGCGTCGCGGCGCAGCGTTTCCAGGCGCCGGGCGCTGCGCTCCGGCGTCAGCATCACGCGATGGTGGTGCGACCAGAACAGGTCGGCGTTGTCCGACGCGGTCTGCACCCAGACGATGGTGCCGCCCGCGGCGCGCACCGCGTTGCACAGGCGGTTGATGGGCGCGATGAGTTCGCGCGCCGGCGCGCATTCACCCTGGTAGCCGGGCAGCGTGAAGTATTGCTGCATGTCCACCACCACCACCGCCAGGCGCGCGGCCGGCAGCTCGTCATAGGGGTGCAGGCGGCCCTGGCGGGCGATCACGCGGTCCTGCACCCATTGCGGGAATTCCATGGCGGCTCCTTATCCGTAGCGCCGCGCGATGGCGGCTTCGATGCGGTAGACGATCAGGTACATCACGCTGGAGATCAGGGCCAGGATGGCGATGGCGGTCATGACGATGTTCAGCTTGAACACCTGGCTGCCGTTCATGATGAGAAAGCCCAGGCCGGAATCCGCAGACTGGAACTCGCCCACGATCACCCCGACCAGCGCCAGGCCGATATTCATCTTCACGGCCGCGATCAGCGTGGGCACGCTGCCCGGCAGCACCACCTTGGTCAGCACCTGCCAGCGGCTGGCGCCGAAGGTATGGGCCAGCTTGACCTTGTTCAGGTCTATGCCGCGAAAGCCCGCATAGATCACCATGATGGTCACGAACACCGCGATCGCCACGGCCATGCCGTACACCGCGTAGTCCGATCCCAGCCACAGGTAGAAGATCGGCACGAAGGCGATCTTGGGCATGGCGTTGGCCACCACCAGGAAGGGGTCCAGCACCTTGTACAGGAAGTCCGACCACCAAAGCGCCGCCGCCACCACGATGCCGATCGCCATGCTCAGGCCGAAGCCCACCAGCGTGGCGCTCAGCGTGGTCATGATGTGCTTGCCCAGTTGGCCGTTGTTCCAAAGCTCGATGAACGTCGGCCACAGCGCGCTGGGATAGCTGGTCAACAGCGGGTTGAGGATATGCATGCGCGGCAGGATTTCCCAGGCGCACAGGAAGATCAGCAGCAGCAGGGCCTGCGCAATGCGGATATGCCTGCGCCGCGCGCGGTCGCGTTGCAGGTAGTTCAGGTACTTCTCGCTGGGCGCGCGCACGGCGCGCAGCGGAACGGTATTGGCGACGGGCGCGTTCATGGGTCAACCCTCCACGTGGACGTCCAGCTCGTCCCACAGCTGTTTGAAGTAGGTATTGAATTCAGGCCGCGAGCGCGCCTGGAACGGCGTCGGCCGGGTCCCGTCGCCATAGTGGATGCGGTACTGGCTCTTCAGGCGGCCGGGCCGGCGCGACAGCACGATCACGCGGTCCGTCATGGCAATGGCTTCGCCGATGTCGTGCGTGACCAGCACCACGGTCTTGCCTTCGCGCCGCAGGATGTCCACCACTTCATCGGAGATCGCCAGCCGCGTCTGCGAATCCAGCGCGGAGAAGGGCTCGTCCAGCAAGATCACGTCAGGCTCGGTGACCAGGGTGCGGGCCAGCGCGGCGCGCTGCCGCATGCCGCCCGACAGCTGACGAGGCGTGTGCGACAGGAAGGCGCCCAGCCCGCATTTTTCCAGCAGGTGCACGGCTCGCGCCTCGCTGCGCGCGTCGCGGCGGCCCTGGATTTCCGCGCCCAGCATGACGTTGTCCAGGATGGTGCGCCACTCGAACAGGTAGTCCTGCTGCAGCATGTAGCCGATACGCGGATTGGGCTTGGTCACGGCCTGGCCGTCTATCATCACCGCGCCCGAAGTGGGCGGAATCAGTCCGGCGATCAGGGACAGCAGCGTGCTCTTGCCGCAGCCGCTTTGCCCGATCAGGCTGACGAATTCGCCCGCCGCCAGCGTGAACGACACGTTGGCCAGTGCCTCGGTCTCGCCTTCCTGGGTGAAGTAGGAAAGACAGACCTCGCGCAGTTCGATCTTCGCGGTGGCGGGATCCGGCTTCAGGTTGTGGATGACGGCGCCCATCATTGGGCCTTCTTGGCGAAGTCGGTCACCACCACGTCCTCATATTTGACGCGGGCGTTGTCCTTCATGACCGCGCTGGCGATCAGCATGTCCTGCAGCTGGTTCATGGCCTCGGCCGTCACCAGCGGCGTGGTCTTCCATATCTGGTATTGCTTGTAGCGTTCGATGGCTTCAGTCACCGCGGCCTGGTCCATGCCGGGGAAGTAAGTCATGATCTGCGGAGTCAGCGCGACGGCGGGCGTGTCCTTTACGTACTTCTCGGCCCGCGCCACCACATTGGTCCAGGCCTGGATGACCTTGGGGTTGTCGCGGATGTATTTGTCGGTGGCCGTGAATACGGTGTAGTCCACCTGACCGACCTCATGACCCACCGAGGCGACGATGTAGCCCTTGCCGTTGCGCACCAGTTCGCCGGCCTCGGGTTCAAGAAAGATGCCGTATTCGCCCTGGCCGGCCATCCACGCCCCGGCGCGCGCCGGGATGCCGATGTTGTTCAGCAGCTTCACGTCCTTTTGCGGATCCACGCCGTGCTTGCGCAGCGCCGTTTCCAGGAACACGATGGGATTGGACCCGGGCCGGAAGCCGATGACCTCCTTGCCCTTGAGCATGGACCAGTCGAACTTCTCCACCGGCTTGCGCGCCAGCAGGAAGAAGCCGTCGGTGGCGGTCAGCCCGGCGAAGATCTTGGGCTTGACCGGCGATTCGCTGTTGTGGACGTAGATGGACGCCTCGGGGCCGATCAGCACGATGTCGGCGCTGCCGGAGAGCAGCGCGGTCATGCCCTTGTCCGTGCCCTGCGAGGTCTTCATGGACACGTCCAGGCCGGCGTCCTTGAAGTAGCCCTGCGACAGGGCCACGTATTTCGGCACGTAAAGAATGGACCGCACCACTTCTTCGTAGCGGACCTTCACGGGGGGATTGAGGGCTTCGGCCTGGGCGGCCAGGGGGGCGAGCAGCGCGAGCAGCGCCGCAGCCGCCAGACGGGGCGATGGCAAGGATTTCACGGGACTTTCTCCTGCGTCTTGAATGCCACGCCGAAACCCGGCGCAACACGGCCAATGGGATGGATCGACAACAACAACAGGGAAGCCCGAACTGGTTGCCCGGGCCGGTAAGGCTTGGATCGAATACTATATTCAATACAAAGAGGCGACAAGCATTTTGCAGTTGGCGTTTTTCTCTATGGACGAGAGAAGCTCAGCCCGCTAAAAATTCAGGCTGGAATGCCAGTTGGTATACAAAATGAAATCGCAGGCCGCCAGGGCCTGCGATGGACCGGCAGGGCGCGCAGCGCCCATCCGCCGGGATCAGGGCCGCCGGGAGCGGCCCTGCATGGTCTTCACTTCAGACCAGGACTTGGTTCAGGAACTTCGAGATGTCGGCCACTTCCTCGGCGCAAACCGAGTGCGGCATCGGGTAGGTGTGCCATTGCACGTCGTAGCCCAGCCGCTGCAGTTCGGCCAGCGAGGCCTGGGCGCGCGGCAGCGACACCACCGGATCGTACTGGCCGTGGGCCAGGAAGATGGGCGTGTCCTGGTTGGCGCCGTGGCGCTCGGCCTCGGCCGTATCCAGTAGCGGCAGGTAGCCCGACAAACCCATCATGCCCGCCAGCTTTTCCGGCAGGCGGATGCCGGTATGCAGGGTCATGGCGCAGCCCTGCGAAAAGCCCGCCAGCACGATCCTGGAAGTAGGAATGCCGCGGGCGTTCTCGCGTGCGATCAGCTTGTGGATGGCGGCTTCCGAGGCGCGGATGCCGCGGGCGTCCTCGACGCGCACCAGGTCCATGACCAGGATGTCGTACCAGGAACGCATCGCCATGCCGTTATTGATCGTCACGCGCTGCACCGGCGCATTCGGGAACACGAAGCGCACCGAAGCGCCGGCCGGCAGGTCCAGCTCCGGCACGATGGGCGCGAAATCGTTGCCGTCGGCGCCCAGGCCGTGCAGCCAGATCACGGCATGCGTGGGATTGGGGGCGGTTTCGATTTCGATGCAATCGAGCAGGTCGGTCGGAGCGTTCATGGACGGCGGACGGTGAAAATCAGAGGGTGAGGGTCTTCAGGGCCTGGAACAGCGCGCGGTAGTGCTTTTTTTGCGGCTCCTGGCCTTGCAGCAGGGCGGCGTTGGCCTGCTTTTCCTTGCGGGCGGCACGGATCAGCGCGCGCAGTTGCTGGACGTCGGCTTGCGGATTGCTGTTGAGCAACTTGGTCAAGGCCTCGTCGTCGTCCAGCAGGCGGTCGCGCAGCGTTTCCAGCCGGTGCATGGCGGCGGTTTCCTCGCGCGAGCCGTTTTCCCAGATGTCGAGCTGGGTGCGGATCTCGTCGGCCGGTGCGTCGCGCATCAACTTGCCCACGAAGTGCACCTGGCGCCGCTTGCCTTCGCGCCCAGTGGTGCGCTGCGCCGTACGGATGGCCTCATAGAGGCGCTCGGCCAGGGGCAATTGCTTGAGGCGTTCGGGGGACAGTTCGATCAGCTGCTTGCCCAGGTCCAGCAGGGCGTGCATTTCGCGCTTGACCTGGGACTTGCTGGGACGGTCGTAGCCGTTCTCGTCGTAACCGTCGTCGACGGATTCTTCTTCAGTATGGGAATTCATGGAAAACTGCGCAATGACAGACTTGGCTATGATAACCGTCTCTGCAAATTGGACTGCAATGGTTAAAACCTCCTCATCCTTGCCGCTGGCGGCGAATCACGCGCGTTTTTCCGAACTCGTCGAACAAACCCTCGCCTATGCGCGCCAGATCGGCGCCTCCGACGCCGCGGCGGAAGTCTCGGAAAGCCTGGGCCTGTCGGTGTCCGTACGCAAGAACGACATCGAAACCGTCGAACAGACCCGCGACCGCTCCCTGGACCTGACGGTCTACGCCGGCCAGAGCCGCGGTTCCGCCTCCACCTCCGACTTTTCCGAAGCCGCGCTGCGCCAGACGGTCGAAGCCGCCTGGCATATCGCGCGCCACACCGCCGCCGATCCGGCCGCCGGCCTGCCCGACGCCGACCAGCTGGCCACCGAATTCCCCGACCTGGACCTGCACCGCGCCTGGAGCGTGTCCACCGAAGAAGCGGCCGAGCTGGCGCTGCGCGCCGAGCGCGCCGCCCGCGAGGTCGATGCGCGCATCACCAATACCGATGGCGCCACCGTGGGCACCTACGAAGGCCAATTCGTGATGGGCAACACGCGCGGCTTCCTGGGCGGCTATCCGTACTCCCGCCACAGCCTGTCGGTCGCGCCCATCGCCGGCCGCGGCAACGGCATGCAGCGCGACTACTGGTACAGCTCCGAGCGCGATCCGGCCAAGCTGGCATCGCCCGAAGCCATCGGCCGCTACGCCGCCGAGCGCACGCTGTCGCGCCTGTCGGCCCGCCGCATCCGCACCGGCAAGTTCCCCGTCCTGTTCGAAGCGCCGCTGGCGCTGGGGCTGGTGGGCGCCTTGACCCAGGCCGCCAACGGCGGCGCGTTGTACCGCAAGGCCAGCTTTCTGCTGGACGCGCTGGGCAAGCCCATCTTCCCGGATCACATCAACCTGACCGAAGACCCGCACATCCGCGGCGCCATGGGCAGCTCGCCCTTCGACGACGAAGGCGTGCGCACGCGTCGCCGCAACGTGGTGTCGGCCGGGGTGCTGGAAGGCTACTTCCTGTCTTCCTACACCGCCCGCAAATTGGGCATGGTCACCACCGGCAATGCCGGCGGCTCGCACAACCTGGTGTTCAGCTCCACCCGCACTCGCCGCGGCGACGACTTCGAAGCCATGCTCAAGAAGATGGGCACGGGCTTTCTCGTCACCGAACTGATCGGGCAGGGCGTCAACTACGTCACCGGCGACTACTCGCGCGGCGCATTCGGCTACTGGGTGGAAAACGGCCAGATCCAGCACGCGGTGCAGGAAATCACCATTGCCGGCAATCTCGCCGACATGTTCAAGCAGATCGTGGCAATAGGCGCCGACACGATTTCGCGCGGCACCAAGACCACCGGTTCGATCCTGATCGAACAGATGGCCATTGCCGGAACCTGATCTTCCAGATGCAGCCGCGGCGCCATGCGCCGCGGCTGCCTTGAGATCCCCGCAGTCGTTCCGGTCTTTGCAATCCCTTACCTGATAGTGTGGCCAGGCAGGCCGATATCAGCGTGTAATATCCGCCGGGTATCGCTTGATGTCCCAGGTGTTGCTGTAAAGGAGCAAAGAGATGCAACGACGTTCGTTCTTGAAGCACGCCGGTCTCGGCGCCGTCGCTACCGGAGCCGCCGTCAGCGCGCCCGCGTTCGCGCAGGACATGCCGTCATTGAGCTGGCGCCTGTCGTCCGGCTTCCCCAGCATCCTGGATCTGCGCATCGGCGCCGGCGAAAGCTTCTGCAAGTTCGTCTCGGAAGCCACTGGCGGCAAATTCAACATCCGCCACTTTCCCGAAGGCGAGATCGTGCCCGCCGCGGACCTGATGGAAGCGGTATCCACCAAGAAGGTGGAGTGCGGTCACGCGTCGTCCCGCGCCTACTACGCCAAGAACCCCGTCTTCTGCTTCGACGCCGCCGTGCCCTTCGGGCTGAACGCCCGGCAGATGAACGCCTGGATGAACGAGGGCGGCGGCCTGCGGCTGACTCGCGAACTCTTCAAGCCCGAAAAAATCATCAACTTTCCGCTGGGCAATACCGGCGCCCAGATGGGTGGTTGGTACACCAAGGAAATCAAGCGCGCGGGCGACCTCAAGGACTTGAAAATGCGCGTCGGCGGCCTGGCCGCAGACGTGCTGGCCAAGCTGGGCGTGGCCCCGCAGCAGGCCGACCTGGCCAAGCTGGCGGAAGCCTTCGAGAAGGACGGTCTGCAGGCGGTGGCGGGCGCGGGGCCTTACGATGACGACAAGCTTGGCCTTAATAAGGTTGCTAAGTATTACTACGCACCCGGCTGGTGGGCGCCCGGCGAGCAGTTGTCGCTCTATATCAATGACGAGGCCTGGAACGCGCTCCCCAAGAACTACCAGGCCGTGGTCGACGCCGCTGCCCAGGCCGCGCACGCCGCCACCATCGCCCGCTATGACGCCCGCAACGCGGCCGCGCTGGCCCAATTGACCGCAAACGGCGCCCAAATCCGGACATTCCCGAGGTCCATCATGGACCTGGCGTTCGAGGCCACGCAGCAGGTCTATAAGGACTTGGGCGCCAAAGACCCCAGATTCAAGGCGATGCACGATAGTTACATGGGTTTTCGCGACAGCGAAATGCCATGGTTCCGCCTGACCGAAAGCGCCTACGACCAGTATCTGGGCGTAGCGCTATCGGCCAGAACGTAGGACACTTACGCCTGCCGAATAACATTCGGCGAGTGTTAGGGTTTTTGCTAGTAACCACACGTTTTTTACAAAAAAATGGGCGGTTTGTAGGCTTTTGTTGAATGGCGTTCGAGTAGCCGCCTGATACAAAGGAGTAATATCCCGGGTCTTGACGCGCAAACATGACGCCTTTAGGCGCCATCCGACGTCAATCCGGCAGGATTACATCAGCCCGGATACCAATATTCCGAGACAGACTTTAAGGTGGTAACAACCATGCAATCCAAGACCAAGAAGCTGCTGGCCGCGCTGATCGCTGCCGGTATCGTCCCGGCTGCCCATGCGGCCGACATCAAGATCGGCGTGGCCGAAGCCCTGTCGGGCGGCGCCGCCCAGTACGGCGTGTCGATCCGCAACGGTTTCCAGCTGGCCGCTGATGAAATCAACGCCGCCGGCGGTATCAACGGCAACAAGATCGTGCTCGTGGTCGAGGACGAACAAGGCAAGAAAGAAGAAGCGATCAACGTCTTCAAGAAGCTGATCTTCAAGGACAACGTCCTGATGGTCTTCGGCCCGACGCTGTCGAACTCGGCCCAGGCCGCCGACCCGATCGCCCAGGCTGCCAAGACGGTCGCCTTCGGCACCTCCAACACCGCCGACGGCATCACCTCCATCGGCAACTACGTGTTCCGCAACTCGGTTACCGAAGCCGACGTGCTGCCGGCCACCATCTCCACCGTCAAGGCCAAGACCGGCCTGAAGAACGTGGCGGTGCTCTACGGCAACGACGACGTCTTCACCAAGAGCGGCTACGACAACTTCAAGAAGGCCCTGGAAGACCAGAAGATCCCGGTCACCACGACCGAAACGTTCGCCAAGGGCGACGTGGACTTCAAGGCCCAGCTGACCAAGATCAAGGGCACCAACCCCGACGCCATCGTGCTGTCCGCACTGTTGGCCGAAGGCGCCCCGATCATGGTGCAGGCCCGTCAACTGGGCCTGAACGTGCCCGTCATCGGCGGCAACGGCATGAACTCGGTCAAGATTTTCGACCTGGCCCCCGGCGGCGCGTCGAACAATCTGTGGATCGGCAGCCCGTGGTCGATCGAGAACAAGGCGGCCGAGAACGTCAAGTTCATCGACGCCTACAAGGCCAAGTTCAACGGCGCGCCCGACCAGTTCGCGGCCCAGTCGTATGACGCCATGTACATCGCCGCCCAGGCGCTGAAGAACGTCAAGCTCTCTGGCGATCTGCCCAAGGATCGCACGGCCCTGCGCGACGCGCTGCCCTCCGTGACCTGGACCGGCGCTACCGGCCCGTTCAAGTTCCGCCAGGCCAATGACCGCGCCGGCAAGCCGGCCGGTTACGACGCCGACCAAGCCCCCATCGTCAGCGTGACGAAGGACGGCAAGTACGTCATCGAGAAGTAAGCGCTACGCATCCCCGCGCGGGGGGATGCGCCTTGCGGACGGCGCGGCTGTCCGCAAGGCGCTTTTTATCGCAGGGCCGTCACCCTAGAAAAAATGCCTCCCCGTCGGGAGGCTCAAGGCCATGCAGTGGGCGCTGCATGGGGCCCTCACAGCTTTGGAAAGTCCCATCATGTTCGAACAACAATTCGTCAATGCCTTGTCGCTGGGCTGTGTGTATGCACTGTTCGCGCTGGGCTTCACGCTGATCTTCGGCGTGCTCGGGGTGATCAACCTGGCGCATGGCGCCGTCTTCATGGTTGGCGCCTACGCGGCACTGTTCGTCGTGCAGCAATTCAGCCTGCCCCTGTGGGCCGGGCTGATGGCCGCGTTCTTCGTCGCCGGCTTCACCGGGGTCATCATCGACTACCTGGTGCTCAAGCCGCTGCGCAAGCGCAACGCGCCCCACCTGATCCCCATGATCGCCACCATTGGCGTAGGCATCATCCTGAACAACGGCGCCCAGAGCATCTTCGGCGCCAGCAACCTGCGCTTCCCGCACGGCACCGTGCCCGAGGAAGTGATCGAGGTCGCCGGTCTGCACCTGACCGTGATCGAGCTGGGCATCATCTTCCTGTCTTTCGCGCTGATGGCCGTGCTGATGTACGTCATGCGCCGCACGCAATTCGGCCGCGCCCTGCGCGCCATCGCCGAATCGCCCAAGGCCGCCTGGCTGCTGGGCATCAACGTCGAAAAGCTGTTCGTCACCACCTCGTTTGCCGCGGCTGCCCTGGGCGGCGTGGCCGGCGTGCTGATCGGCCTGTACTCCAATGCGCTGTTCCCCCTGATGGGCCAGCCGATGCTGCACAAGGGCATCGCGGTCATCATCCTGGGCGGCATGGGCGACATCCGCGGCGCCATGCTGGGCGGCCTGTTCCTGGGCTTCGCCGAGGTGCTGTCGGTGGCCTACATCGGCTCCACCATGCGCGATGCGGTGGCTTTCGGCCTGCTGTTCCTGATCCTGCTGGTGCGCCCGCAAGGTCTGTTCGGCAAAGTGGTTCAACGCAAGGCTTAAAGAATGAGCGGATTCGAAAACTTCTGGGCCATCTACGGCAACCTGGTGCTCACGCTGGGCACCAACGCCTTGCTGGCCCTCTCCATCTGGCTGACCCTGGCTTGCGGCATGCTGGCCATGGCCAACGCAGCCTTCATGGGCATCGGGGCGTACACCGCCGCGCTGCTCACCATGAACTATGACGCGCCGTTCTCGGTCGCGCTCGCCGGCGGCATGGCGGCGCCCGCGCTGGTGGCCGCCCTGATCGGCTTGCCGACCTTGCGGCTGTCCGGGGTCTACCTCGCCATGGCCACGCTGGGCTTTGGCGAAGTGGTCCGCGTGACCATCCTCAACACCGAATCCATCACCGGCGGCGCGCTGGGCCTCAATGGCATCCCGCAGCTGACGCAGTGGTGGCACGTGGTGTTGGCCGTGGTCATTGTGCTATTCGTGCTGTGGCGCGTGCGCGCCTCCAAGATCGGGCGTTCGTTCGACGCCATCCGCGGCGACGAAACCGCGGCCGGCCTGATGGGCATCGACGTGCGCGCCAACAAGATGCTGGCCTTCGTGGCCGGCGCGATGATCGCGGGCCTGGCCGGCGCCTTGAATGCGCACCTGACCTTCTTCATCGGTCCCAACGAATACGGTTTCGACCGTGGCGTGGAAATCCTGACCATGGCGATCCTGGGCGGCATCGGCGGCCTGGCCGGTCCCGTGCTGGGCAGCTTCATCATTACCGTGCTGCCCGAAATGCTGCGCGGTTTTGCCGATCTGCGCCTGGTCGCGAACGGAGTGATTCTGGTGGTGATTGTGTTGTTCCTGCCGCAAGGCATCTGGGATCCGGCGCGCTTCAAGCGCTGGATGCGCCAAGGACGCCAGGGAGGCAAGCGCCATGCTTGAGCTTTCTTCCGTCTCCAAGAGCTTCGGCGGCCTGCATGTGCTGCATGACGTCAGCCTGTCCGTGCCCGAAGGCGCCATCTTCGGCTTGATCGGCCCCAACGGCGCTGGCAAGACCACGGTGTTCAACCTCATCACCGGCCTGCTGCCGCCCAGCGGCGGCACCATCACGTTCAATGGCCAGAGCGTCCTGAACAAGAAGCCGCACCGCATCACGCGCATGGGCATCGCTCGCACGTTCCAGAACATCCGTCTCTTCAAGGAGATGACGCTGCTGGAAAACGTGGTGGTCGGCGCCTATCGCCATATGAACTACGGCTTCCCCAGCTTGCTGCTGGGCCTGCCGGGCTACCGCGAGCACGAAAAGCGCGCCCGCGAGCGCGCGCACGAATTGCTCACCTGGATGCGCCTGGATCACAAGGCCAATGATCTGGCCGACAACCTGTCCTACGGCGAGCAGCGCCGCCTGGAGCTGGCGCGCGCGCTGGCCACAGAGCCCAAGCTGCTGCTGCTGGACGAGCCGGTCGCGGGCATGAACACCGGCGAACGCGCCGAACTCATGCGCGAGATCCTGGCCATCCGCGACCGCGGCTACACCATCCTGATGATCGAGCACGACATGCGCTTCGTCATGGGCCTGTGCGAACGCATCGCGGTGCTGAACTTCGGCAAGATCATCGCTTGCGGCGGACCCGACGAGATCCGCAACAACGAACAGGTCATCGAAGCCTATCTGGGCCGCGAAGACGACGAAGACACCGAACAAGCGGAGGCCGCACAATGAGCGTCATGCTGGAAGTCCGCGGACTCGAGGTCAATTACGGCCACATCGAAGCCGTCCGCGGCATCGACCTGGACCTGAACGCCAAGGAAATCACCGCCCTGGTCGGCGCCAACGGCGCCGGCAAATCGACCACGCTGCTGGCGCTGTCGGGCCTGTTGCCCAAGGCGCGCGGCAAGATCACCTTCGAAGGCGAGGACATCACCAACCTGGCGCCGCACCAACTGGTGGCGCGCGGCATCGTCCAGGTGCCGGAAGGGCGGGCCATCCTCACCACCATGACCGTGCTCGAAAACCTGGAGCTGGGCGCCTACCGCCGCGGCCTCAAGAACGTCGACTCGGACCTGGAATACGTGTTCAACCTGTTCCCGCGCCTGAAGGAACGGATCACTGGCATCGCCGGCAACCTGTCCGGCGGCGAACAGCAGATGCTGGCCATCGGCCGGGCCCTGATGGCCAAGCCGCGCCTGCTGCTGCTGGACGAGCCCTCCATGGGCCTGGCGCCCATCGTGGTGCAGGAGATCTTCCGCTCGCTGCGCGCGATCAATGCCGACGGGCTGACCTTGTTCCTGGTCGAGCAGAACGTGCGCCAGGCGCTCAAGATCGCCCAGCACGGCTATGTGCTGGAAAATGGCGCCATGGCGCTGACCGGCACCGGCCGCGAACTGTTGGGTCATCCCCGCGTGCTGGAAGCCTATCTGGGCGCCTGACCGGCGGGCAGGCGGGGCTGTGTCCCCTGTTATTGGCATGGCTGGGCGGCGCCTTGGGGCGCCGCCTCTTCATTTCCTGCGGCCAATCAGTTGCCCACTTTTTGAGCAGCTGTGTTAGAATCGCAGGCTTTCCCTCGTTTTGGCTATTGCACGGGCGGGTAATAACGCTTAGGCGGGACGCTGATATCGGCTGAAGTCTGCTGGAAACCCAATGGGTTTTTCCGCAATTTCGGCCCAGTTCGGGGAAAGGAACTGGCTGGATGGTCCAGCCAGGGAAATTTTTATTCTTAGGAACCATCATGAAGACCTTTGTGGCCAAGCCGCATGAAGTCCAACGTGACTGGTTTGTGATCGACGCCAAGGGCAAAGTCCTCGGTCGTGTGGCCAGCGAAGTCGCACGTCGTCTGCGTGGCAAGCACAAACCTGAATTCACGCCGCACGTTGATACCGGTGACTACATCGTCATCGTCAACGCTGCCGATATCGTTGTTACGGGCGCCAAGGCGAAGGACAAGAAGTACTTCCGCCACACGACGTACCCGGGCGGTATCCGTGAAACGAACTTCGAGAAAATGCAAGAGCGTTTTCCCGGCCGCGCCATTCAGAAGGCTGTCAAGGGCATGCTGCCCAAGGGTCCTCTGGGCTACGCCATGATCAAGAAACTGAAGGTGTACGCCGGTGCCGAGCACCCGCACACCGCCCAGCAGCCCAAGACGCTGGATATCTAAGGAAACGCCATGATCGGTAACTGGAATTACGGAACCGGCCGTCGCAAAACCTCGGTGGCTCGCGTTTTCATCAAGAAGGGCACGGGTAAGATCGTTGTCAACGGCAAGCCCGTCGACGATTTCTTCGCCCGCGAAACTGGCCGCATGATCGTGCGCCAGCCGCTGGAACTGACCGGCCACCTGGAATCGTTCGACATCAAGGTCAACGTGCACGGCGGCGGTGAAACCGGCCAGGCCGGCGCAGTCCGTCACGGCATCACGCGTGCCCTGATCGACTACGACGCGACCCTGAAGCCCGCACTGTCGCAAGCTGGTTTTGTCACCCGCGATGCCCGCGAAGTCGAACGCAAGAAGGTCGGCTTCCGCAAGGCACGTCGGCGCAAGCAGTTCAGCAAGCGTTAATACGCTGCTCAAAAAGCCCGCTTCGGCGGGCTTTTTTTCGCACCTTTGGTTCCAGCGCCGGCGCTGCCCGGTTGCTGCGCGCCGCGCGCGGAACTCCGCGCATTCCGTCCGGTCGGAAAGAAGGACTGCGGTGCCATTTCGGGCTCTTAGCCGCAACACCCGCTTTCCCGAGCGATACAATCGATCCTCGTTCTACGAAGAGCACACATCATGGCCCAAGCATCGAACACCCGCATCAAGGTTGGTATCGTCGGCGGCACCGGTTACACCGGCGTCGAGCTGCTGCGCTTGCTGTCGCAGCATCCCAATGTGGAGTTGACCGCCATCACGTCCCGCAAGGAAGACGGGCTGCCGGTGGCTGACATGTATCCCAACCTGCGCGGCCGCGTGAACCTCGCGTTCTCGGCGCCGGAAAAGGCCTCGCTGACGGATTGCGACGTCGTGTTCTTCGCGACGCCCCACGGCGTGGCCATGGCCCAGGCCCAGGAACTGATCGCCGCGGGCACCCGCGTCATCGACCTGGCCGCGGACTTCCGCCTGCAAGACATCCCCACCTTCGAACGCTGGTACAAGATTCCCCATACCTGCCCGGACATCCTGGCCGAGTCCCAGTATGGCCTGGTGGAACTGAACCGCGAGGCCATTTCCAAGGCCCGCGTCATCGGTAACCCCGGTTGCTATCCCACTACCGTGCTGCTGGGCCTGGCGCCGCTGCTGGAAGGCGGCAAGAAGCTGGTCGACGCGCAAACCCTGATCGCCGACTGCAAGTCGGGCGTGTCGGGCGCCGGCCGCAAGGCCGAAGTGGGCTCGCTGTTTTCCGAAGCCTCCGACAACTTCAAGGCCTACGGCGTGGCCGGCCACCGCCACCACCCCGAAATCGTCGCGCAACTGGAAAAGATCGCCGGCGGCAAGGTTGGCCTGACCTTTGTGCCGCATCTGGTGCCGATGATCCGCGGCATGTTCTCCACTATTTACGCGCGCATCCTGCCCGAGGCCCGCGATACCGACTTCCAGGCCCTGTTCGAACAGCGCTACGCCGACGAACCCTTCGTCGATGTGATGCCTGCTGGCAGCCTGCCGGAAACCCGTTCGGTGCGCGCCTCGAACAACCTGCGCATCGCGCTCAGCCGCCCCGGCAATGGTGACCAGCTGATCGTGCTGGTGGTCCAGGACAACCTGGTCAAGGGCGCCGCCGGCCAGGCCGTCCAGAACATGAACCTGATGTTCGGCATCCCTGAATCGACCGGCCTGGATCAGGTCGCGATTCTGCCTTGATGTTTGCAGGCTTGCGGCCATGGGCCGCAAGCTGCTGCTCTTTATGCCCGCTGATTCCTCCATCACACCTAAACCTAGCCCTGCGGGCGGGCTGATGCGCGTATTCGCGGGCTTGCTGATCGGTGTGCTGCTGGGCGGTTCGGCCAGCTTTTTCTACGCCCGCAAGCTCTACCGGCCGCAGGACGCAGTAGTGATCAGCGCCCGGCAGGCCGAGGTCCAGGAAGAGGCGATGCGCCAACAGTCGACGCAGCTGCGCTATACGCAAGGTCAGCTCGACACCGCCGATGGCGAGCTGGTCATCGAACGCGCCGCGCGCCAGGAACTGGAAACGCAGTTGCGGACCGTCCAGGCCGAGGTCGGCAGGGTGCGCGATCAACTGGCGTTCTACGAACAATTGCTGCCGCCAGGGCCCGAGGGCTCGGTGGACATCCGCGGCGTCGAGATCGATCGCAGCGGCGGCGGCCTGCGCTACAAGGTCCTGCTGATGCGCAGCGGCCGTAATGGCAGTGCGCCGTTTTCGGGCGCCCTGCGTTTCCAGGCCACCGGCGTCCTGAAGGGCGAGACCGTGAAGGTGGATCTGGCGCCCATGCAGGTCAAGGCCGAGTCCGGCTCGGTCGCCATCCCTGGCGACAACGTGCAGACCTCGCCCCTGGCCCTGCAGTTCGATCAATACCAGCGCAGCCAGGGCATCCTGGCGCTGCCCGAGGGATTTGTCCCCGAAAGCGTGACGGTCAGCGTCCTGGAGGGCGATACCGTCCGGGCGTCAAGAAGCGTCAAGCTCGAACTTTGAGTCTGCGCAAGCCCTGAGCTATAGTGACACCATGCGAGCGCCGTTGCCGCTCACCGAAATATGGCCGAACCGGCCAGGAGTGAACCATGAATGCAGTGACTGAAACCGTCGACCTGCAGGCCGCCCCGCCTGCTCCCCTGGTGTTTACCGATTCGGCTGCGGCCAAGGTGAAGGATCTGTTGGCCGAAGAAGGCAATCCCGAACTGAAGCTGCGCGTTTTCGTGCAGGGCGGAGGCTGTTCGGGTTTCCAGTACGGCTTCACCTTCGACGAAGTCGTGAACGATGACGACACCGTGCTGGACAAGGCTGGCGTGCAACTGCTCGTCGATCCGATGAGCTTCCAGTACCTGGTCGGCGCAGAGATCGACTACAAGGAAGACCTGGAAGGCGCGCAGTTCGTCATCCGCAATCCCAACGCCAGCACCACCTGCGGCTGCGGTTCCTCGTTCTCGGTGTAATCGCCCCGTCAGGAAATAAAAAGCCCTTCGGCGCGCCGAAGGGCTTTTTGCATTGGGGCACGGGCTTCAGGCGGGATACAGCGCGCCCAGGATACGGGGGCCGCGCGCGCCGGTGACGGCGGGCAGGCCCGCCGGCCTGCGCTGCACGAACGCCTGCGCCAGCCAGGCGAACGCCAGGGCCTCGACTTCCTGCGCTGGCACGCCTAGCGCATCCGTGGCGCGAACGGGGCGCTGCAAGCAATACGCCAGCTCGCGCATCAGGCCCGGGTTGCGCGCGCCGCCTCCGCACACGAACACTTCCTGCGTGCCCGCCGCGGCGGCGTCGACCGCATTGGCGACCGTGCGGGCGGTCAGGCGCTGCAAGGTGGCCTGCACGTCTTGCGGCGCGGGCTTGGGGCCGTCGAACGCCGCCAGGCGCTCATCCAGCCATTGCATATTGAACAGGTCGCGTCCGGTGGACTTGGGCGGCGGCAGGGCGAACCAGGGCTCGCTGGCGATCAATTGTTCCAGCAGCGCGGCCAGCACCTGACCGCTGGCGGCCCAGCGGCCGTCGGCGTCATAGGGCTGGCCCAGGTGGCGCTGGCACCAACCGTCCAGCAGAACGTTGGCGGGTCCGGTGTCGAAGCCGCGGGGCGCCTGTCCGGGCGTAAGCAGCGTCACGTTGGCGATGCCGCCCAGATTGAGTACGGCGCGGCCTTGCGGCGCACCGAAGATGGCGGCATGGAAGGGCGGCACCAGCGGCGCGCCCTGGCCGCCCGCCGCCACGTCGCGGCTACGGAAATCCGCCACCACGTCGATGCCGGTCAGTTCCGCCAGCAGGGCGGGGGCGTTGAGCTGCACGGTATAGCCCAGGTCCGGCCGGTGCCGCACGGTCTGGCCATGCGCGCCGATGGCGGTCACCTCGCCGGCCTGGACGCCGGCTTGCCGGAGCAGGGCGGCCACGGCCTGGGCGTACAGGCGGGCGAGCCCGTTCGCGGCCAGGGCGGCGCGGGCCAGCTCGTCGTCGCCGGACAGATTCAGCGCCAGCAATTCGCGTCGCAGGTCGGCCGGCATGGGCAGGCTGGCACTGGCCAGCACGGCCGGCGCCTGGCCGTCGTCCAGGCGCACCAGCACGCCGTCCACACCGTCGACGCTGGTGCCCGACATCAGTCCGATGTAGAGCTGCGAGTCCTGGTGTTGCAAGGGGACGGAGGAATTCACGAGAGCCTCGGCAAAGAAAAAGCGGCCGCGCAGCAGAACCTGCGGGGCCGCTTTGCGGGAGCGTTCGACCGGCTTTAGCGGCTGGCCACGTTGGTCAGCGCGTCGGGCAGGGTCTGCTGGAATTCGGTCAGCAACTGGATCTGCGCCTTGTACGGCGCCACGGCCTGGTTGAAGGCACGGACTTCGGCGGGCTCCAGGCTGCGGGCGACCGGCAGGTCCACCGACAGCGGATCGATGGGCTGGTTGTCCACGCGGAATTCGTAGTGCAGGTGCGGGCCGGTGGCCCAGCCGGTGGCGCCGACATAGCCCAGCAGCTGGCCTTGCGAGATCTTCGAGCCCTTGGTGACGCCTTCGGCGATGCGGCTCTGGTGAGCGTACAGCGTCGAGTATTTGCCGTGGTGCTTGACGATGACGACGTTGCCGTAGCCGTTCTGCCAGCCGGAGAATTCCACAGTGCCATCGGCGGTGGAATGGATCGGCGTGCCCGAGGGCGCCGCGTAGTCCACGCCCTTGTGTCCCGTCCAGGTCTTATGGATGGGATGCATGCGCATGCCGAAGGTGGAGCTGATGCGGCTGAACTTCAGGGCGGTGCGCAGGAACGCGCCGCGCAGGCTGGTGCCGTCGAAGTCGTAGTACGAACCGCTCTTTTCGTCGGGGCTGAACCAGACCGCGTTGTAGGTCTTGTCGCCATTGATGAATTCCAGGGCCAGCACGCGGCCGGCGCCGGCGTAGCGGCCGTCGTGCGAACGCACTTCGTAGACCACGCGGAATTTATCGCCCTGGCGCAGGTCGCGCAGGAAGTCGATCTTGGCACTGAGGATGTCGGCCATCTGCATGGTGACCGAGTCCGGGATGCCGGCGGCGTCGGTGGCGCCGAACAGCGACGAGCGGATCGTGCCCACGGCGACGCGGGTCTGGCGCTCGGTGCTTTCGGTGATTTCCTCGGCCTTGTAGCTGTCGCCCGCGGGCGCGACGTGCAGCATGCGCGTCACGACCTGGCCATCCGCCTCGTTGCCGGGGGTGTGGATGTAACGCAGCCAGATCAGGTTGCCGGCCTCGTCCGTCGCGGCCTGTACCGAGCGGCCCGGGTACAGCTTGTAGATGCTGCGGGCGCTGGCTTCATGCGTCAGGAAGGTCTGCAGGCTGGGCGCGTCCAGTTCCAGGCGCTGTAGCACCGCGGCCAGCGTGTCGCCGGCGCGGATCCGGGTTTCGCTGATATAGGGCGCGGCGCTGGGCGTGCTGACTTCGACTTGCTCGGCGCTTAACGGCAGGACGCTGCTGATGATGCGCGAAGGGGGGAGTTCGGTGCGGTCGGGTTGCTGCACCATGCCGAGAGCGGCGGCGCCTGCGAACAGACCAATGGCGGTGACGAGAATAGTGCGGCGGAAAAGTCCCGAGCGCTGGGGCTTGGGCTCAACGGGCGCAAACAGGGCAGCAACTTTGCGCTTGATGCTACTCGCCAGTTCGTGGAGGCCACGATTCATCGTGAAGTTACCCTCTCAGGTGGCTTGAGCTCGCAGGGTGCGTGACACGAACTGCCCTCGCGCGCACATTTTCGGGGCAAGGGCTGGGCGCGGGGCGCATCTTGTGAACGACGGGGTGTAAACCGGACCGCAACTGCGTATATATGACAATTGCGTATGATTAGGGCGGTATCCTAGCTGATTCGGCTAGAATTTTCGATAGTTTTCGTCACTTTTTACACCTTTTTATCGGCTGAAGCCGAGTTGGTCCCCCTGCCATGTCATCCACAGAAGCCCCGATTACCCCCGAAGTCGAAGCAGACCTGCGTATAGCGAAGCGCGGCTGCGATGAGTTGCTGGTCGAGTCCGAATTCGCTCGCAAGCTTGCCAGGAGCCGCGCCACGGGCGTGCCCCTGCGCATCAAATTGGGGCTGGATCCGACCGCGCCGGACATCCACCTGGGCCATACCGTGGTGCTGAACAAGATGCGCCAGCTGCAGGACATGGGGCACAACGTCATCTTCCTGATCGGCGATTTCACCTCCACCATCGGCGATCCCAGCGGCCGCAACAACACTCGCCCGCCGCTCACGCGCGAACAGATCGAGGCCAACGCCAAGACCTATTACGCCCAGGCCAGCCTGGTGCTGGACCCGGCCCGCACCGAGATCCGCTACAACTCCGAGTGGTGCGATCCGCTGGGCGCGCGCGGCATGATCCAGCTGGCGTCCCGCTACACGGTCGCGCGCATGATGGAGCGCGAGGACTTCACCAAGCGCTTCAAGGGCGGCATCCCGATCTCGGTCCATGAATTCCTGTATCCGCTGATGCAGGGCTATGACTCGGTGGCGCTGAAGTCCGATCTGGAGCTGGGGGGCACCGATCAGAAGTTCAACCTGCTGGTCGGGCGCGAGCTGCAAAAGGAGTATGGCCAGGAGCCGCAGTGCATCTTGACGATGCCCTTGCTGGTGGGGACGGACGGCGTAGAGAAAATGTCCAAGTCCAAGGGCAACTACATCGGCATTTCGGAGTCGCCCGATTCGATGTTCGGCAAGCTCATGTCGATTTCCGACACGCTGATGTGGCGCTACTTCGAACTGCTGTCGTTCCGCTCGCTGGAAGACATCGCCGCGCTCAAGCAGGAGATCGATGGCGGCCGCAACCCGCGCGACGCCAAGGTCATGCTGGCCCAGGAAATCATCACGCGCTTCCATTCCGCCAAGGCCGCCGACGAGGCGCTGGCCTCGTTCGAGGCCCGTTTCCGCGACGGCGCGATCCCCGAGGACATGCCCGAGGTGAACATCGGCGGCGCGCCGGTGGGCATCCTCAAGCTGCTGCGCGAAGCCGGCTTGGTGGCGTCCGGTTCGGAAGCGCAGCGCAACGTGGAGCAGGGCGGCGTGCGCGTCAACGGCGACCGGGTGGAAGACAAAACGTTGCAATTGCCGGCGGGGACTTACGTCGTTCAGGTGGGCAAGCGCAAATTTGCGCGTGTTAACTTGAACCCATGATTGCGAAGTTTTGATACGCTGAGGGTACAGACAGGGGCAGTGGGGCCTTTGCGGCACTTCTAGGAGCACGACATGAAACTTTCGAGTTTGTCCTTTTCCGATAACGAGTCGATTCCCGAACGCTACGCCTTCGGCCGGATCGATGCGCAATCGCACGTCGCGCTGGCAGACAACTTCAACCCGCAGTTTTCCTGGGACGACGTTCCGGCGGGTACGCAGTCGTTTGCGCTGATCTGCCACGACCCCGATGTGCCCTCCGAACCCGACGACGTCAACCAGGAAGGCCGCGAGGTGCCGGCCAGCCTGCCGCGCGTGGATTTCTTCCACTGGGTGCTGGTCGACCTGCCGGCCGACCTGCGCGACATCGAGGAAGGCACCTTTTCCAGCGGCATCACGCCGCGCGGCAAGGGCGGCCCGCTGGCGCCGATGGACGCGCGCCAGGGCATCAACTCGTACTCGTCATGGTTTGCCAACGACCACGACATGAGCGGCGACTACTTCGGCTATGACGGCCCATGCCCGCCCTGGAACGACGCGATCGTGCACCGCTACGTGTTCACCCTGTACGCGCTGGACGTGCCCACGCTGAACCTGCAGGGTTCCTTCACGGGCGAGGACGCGCTGCGCGCCATCCAGAAGCACGTGCTGGCGCAGGCGTCGTTGACGGGCACCTATACGCTCAATCCCAAGCTGGCTCCCAAGCAGATCGGCGCCACTTCGGCCTGATCCGTCACGCCGCAGAAAGGCCGCAGTCTCGCAAACTGCGGCCTTTTCCATTTCCGAAAAGGTTCAGCCCATTGTGCGCTTGAGCCGCAACAACGCCAATCCGAAGGTAATGAAAATGGCGCCGACCAGGCGGTTGATCCAGGCCACGATGCGGGGCCGGCGCAGCAGGCGCCGGGCGCGGTGAGCCAGGGTGCCGTAGGCCAACAGAGACGCCAGCGACATGGCCGTGAAGATGCCCGTCAGGATGAAGAACTGCGGCAGCAGCGGTTCGGCGGCGTTCAGGAACTGGGGAAACAGCGCCGTGAAGAACAGGATGGGCTTGGGGTTCAGCGTGGCTACCAGGGCAGCTTCCGAATAGAGTCGGCCAGCGCTGCGCGGCGCCAATGCGGCGGGGTCGGAAGGTGGTGCGATGTTCGAGCGGCCCAGCAAGTGGCGCAGGCCGATGTAAAGCAGGTAGGCGGCGCCTGCCACTTTGAGCAGCATGAACAGCATGGCGGACGATTGCAGTACCACGCCTAGCCCCAGCATGGCGGCGGCCGACAGCAGGAACAGGCCTGTCACATTGCCCAGGGTGGACGGCAGCACGGCCCGCAAGCCGCCCGCCGCGCCGTTGCGGATCGCCAGCATGGTGGCGGGCCCGGGGCTGACGACGCTGACCGCAGCTACCAGCGAGTAGGTTATGAGCGTGGCGCTTTGCATGAAAGTTTCTCAAGTCGGGTTGAGACGGGTTTTCGGCCGATGAAGGATGGCGTGGTTTTCACGCTCATCGAGGCAATTTTGCCCGGGTTCCAGGTATTTTGGGAGCAATTGATCCTCCCCGACGCGGTAAACTATCCGTCATTCTCCGGGTTTACCCACCCGGGCGCAGTTTTCTCCTCTCTTACCGCCTCAGGAACTCCCGTCATGTTTGACCGCAACCTCACCTTGTCCAAGGCTGACCCGGACGTTTGGGCCGCCATCCAGAAGGAAGACGTCCGCCAGGAACAGCACATCGAGCTGATCGCCTCGGAGAACTACGCCAGCCCGGCCGTCATGGAAGCCCAGGGCACGCAGCTCACCAACAAGTACGCCGAAGGCTATCCGGGCAAGCGCTACTACGGCGGTTGCGAGTACGTGGACGTGGTCGAGCAACTGGCCATCGACCGCCTGAAGCAGATCTTCGGCGCCGAAGCCGCCAACGTGCAGCCCAACTCGGGCTCGCAGGCCAACCAGGGCGTGTACATGGCCGTCCTGAAGCCGGGCGACACCGTGCTGGGCATGAGCCTGGCCGAAGGCGGCCACCTGACGCACGGCGCGTCGGTCAACGCCTCGGGCAAGCTGTACAACTTCATCTCCTACGGCCTGGACGCAAACGAAGTCCTGAACTACGACCAGGTCGAGCAACTGGCCAAAGAGCACAAGCCCAAGCTGATCGTGGCTGGCGCTTCCGCCTACGCCCTGCACATCGACTTCGAGCGCATGGCCCGCATCGCCCGTGAAAACGGCGCGCTGTTCATGGTCGACATCGCCCACTACGCCGGCCTGGTCGCCGGCGGCGCCTATCCCAACCCGGTCCCGCACGCCGACTTCGTCACCTCGACCACGCACAAGTCGCTGCGCGGCCCGCGCGGCGGCGTCATCATGATGAAGGCCGAACACGAGAAGATCATCAACTCGGCGATCTTCCCCGGCATCCAGGGCGGTCCGCTGATGCATGTCATCGCCGGCAAGGCCGTGGCCTTCAAGGAAGCGCTGGAGCCCGGCTTCAAGGACTACGCGCAGCAAGTGGTCAAGAACGCCAAGGTGCTGGCCGACACGCTGGTCAAGCGCGGCCTGCGCATCGTTTCCGGCCGTACCGAAAGCCACGTCATGCTGGTGGACCTGCGTTCCAAGGGCATCACGGGCAAGGAAGCGGAAGCCGTGCTGGGCCAGGCCCACATCACGGTCAACAAGAACGCCATCCCGAACGATCCGGAAAAGCCTTTCGTGACCAGCGGCATCCGCCTGGGCACGCCGGCCATGACCACGCGCGGCTTCACCGAAGCCGAAGCCGAGCTGACCGCCAACCTGATCGCCGACGTGCTGGACAATCCGCGCGACGAAGCCAACATCGCCGCCGTGCGTGCCAAGGTCAATGAACTGACCTCGCGCCTGCCGGTCTACGGCAAGAAGTAATCGAGCATCCCTACGGCGGGCTGCGGCCCGGCCGTAACGCTCCATGAGGGACGGCCCCGCAAGGCGCCGTCCCTTTGCTTTCGGGGCGGCATCCTGGCAAAAAATACGGGGGCGGATTAGCCCGTATTGGCGCTGGCGGTCCGGCGCCTCGTTACAATATGCTTAACTATTGCCCTCAGCGCCTTTAGGGATCACACATGCGGTGTCCATTTTGCGGCAATGCCGAAACACAGGTCGTCGACAGCCGGGTCTCCGAAGAGGGCGACGCCATACGCCGTCGCCGCCGCTGCCTGTCCTGTGACAAGCGCTTCACCACCTATGAACGGGTGGAGCTGGCCATGCCTTCCATCGTCAAGCGCAATGGCAGCCGCAGCGACTACGACCCTGGCAAGCTGCGCGCCAGCCTGAGCCTGGCGCTGCGCAAGCGCCCCGTCAGCACGGAAGACGTGGACGCGGCGGTTGCCCGCATCGAAGAGCAGTTGCTGGCCAGCGGACTGCGCGAAGTGCCTAGCGAACACATCGGCGAGCTCGTCATGAACGAACTGCGCAAGCTCGACAAGGTGGCTTACGTGCGCTTTGCCTCGGTCTACAAAAGCTTCGAGGACATCGGCGAATTCGTCGAGGCCATCCGCGAGATGCAGGGCCCGCTGCTGCCGGGCAAGCTGCGCAAGGACTAGAGAAGGCTCGACGCTAACCCGTCCGGGGCCGTCGAGCGGCGCGGATGCAGAAAATGACGGCGCCGCGGCGCCGTCATTGCATGGCGGGCGCCGCGCGCGCCAGGCTGGGCGTCAGCGGCTGGAATTTGCGCCACACGCGGCGCATGTGCTGGGCCGAGCCGAAGCCCGATTTCTCGGCCACGCGCTCCAGGTCCAGCCGGGTGTCGCGCAGCAGGTCGCGCGCCAGCGCCACGCGTATCTGATAAAGGTAATCCATCGGCGTGCAGCCCGCGTGTTCGCGGAACAGCCGGGTCAGGTGGCGGGCGCTGGTATGCGCCTGGTCCGCCAGCGATTGCGCCGACCAGGGCGCCGCCGGATCGCGAATGACCGCATCCTGCACCCGGTGCACGCCTGGATGCATATGGCTGCGGTGATCCAGCCAGGGCGACAGTGTGGAATCCGTGCCGGCGCGCCGCTGGTAGACGACCATGTCGCGTGCTGTTTCGCTGGCCACGCGCGGCCCGCAATGGCGCGACACCATGTGCAAGGCCAGGTCGATGCCGGCCGTGATTCCCGCGCTGCTGACCAGCTTGCCGTCCTCGACGAAGATGCGGTTGTCATGCAGCCGCGCGCTCGGGTCGATGCTGGCCAGTTGTTCCAGGCAGGTGTGGTGCGTGGTGCAATCCCGTTGCCGCGTCAGGCCGGCGGCGGCGGCGAATAGCGCGCCGGCGCACACCGTCATCAGGGTGAAGCCGTCGGCGGGATGGCGGACCGCCAGCCACTCGATGATGGCGCGCGAGTCGGGGTCATCAAGGCGCGTGGGCTTGCCCACCACGCCGGAAATGATGACCAGCGCTTCGGGCGGCAGCGCGGCCGGCAGCGCCTGGATATGCGCCAGATGCAGGCCGGGCAAGCCGCTTTCGACCTCTCGCGACGGGCCGCAGAAATGCTGCTCGAAGGCGCCGGGAATCAGCTTGTTGGCCACGCGGAAGGCCTCCGCCGGGCCTGCCACGTCGAGCAGCACGATGCCCCGCGTCAGCACGAAATACACCGGAACCATGCGGCCCTCTCGCCAGCGCTAGGCCGCCAGCGCGTCGGCGGCGCGTGCGATGCGGGCGAAGCGGCCCTGCAGCACCAGTTCGGTCCGGTCGCGGATCTCGGCCGGCGTGTAGTGCTGGCCGGACGGGCTCTGCATGGCGAAGGTCAGGGTGGCGTCGGTGGGGAACACTACCTTGTAGCCGGCGTCGCTGGCATGGCGCGAGGTGGTTTCGCAGCATTGCTCCGTGCGGATGCCGCTGACGATGATGCCTTCGATGCCATGCTTCACCAGCCAGTCTTGCAGGCTGGCGCCGTCCGCGTCCTTGGCATAGAGCGAGGAATGCACGGTCTTGTGGAACACGGCGGTGGGTGCGATGCGCAATTCCTTGAGCGTCTTGACGTGCCCGGAGGCCAGCGAGAAGGGATTGGCGGGGTCGTTCGACACGCTGGTGTGAAACACCTGCAGCACCGGAATGTCCTGGGCCTCGGCCGCGTCGATCAGGGACTGGATCTGTGCCACGAAGGCCGGATACTCGGTTTCATCCCAAAACGGACGTTGCCGGAAAGAGTCTTGTACGTCGATGACGATCAGTGCTTGTTTCATGGTCCGGGCTCCTGGAGCGGAAATTGTAGCGGTGTGAGGTCATTTTTACTGCAATCCGAGGCCCGGGCGAGCGCGGCGAAAGACGGCTGTCGGCCCAAAACGGACATGCGCAGCCGACGCCGTCGAGAGCCAGCGCCGGACCGTCTGCCCGCCGCGTGGCGGACATACAATCCTGATCATGATGAATCCCAGCGACAACGACGACATTTTCTGGATGCGGCGCGCCCTGGCGCTGGCGCAGACCGTCATGTACACCACCGCGCCCAACCCCCGGGTCGGCTGCGTGATCGTGCGTGACGGGCGCGTGCTGGGCGAAGGCGCGACGCAACCGCCGGGCGGCCCGCACGCCGAAGTCTGCGCCTTGCGCGACGTCCAGGCGCGCGGCGAGTCCGTGGCGGGCGCCACGCTCTACGTCACCTTGGAGCCTTGCAGCCATTTCGGCCGCACGCCGCCCTGCGTGGACGCCGTGCTCGCGGCCCGGCCGGCGCGGGTGGTGGTGGCCATCGGCGATCCCAATCCATTGGTCAACGGGCAGGGGCTGGCACGCCTGCGCGCAGCGGGCATCGCGGTGACCACCGGCGTTTGCCGCGCAGAGGCGCTGGCCATCAACGCGGGTTTCATCTCGCGCATGAGCCGCGGCCTGCCGTGGGTGTGGCTGAAGATGGCGGCATCGCTGGACGGACGCAGCGCGTTGCATAACGGCGTGTCGCAATGGATCACCGGACCCGACGCCCGTGCCGACGGGCACCGCTGGCGCGCCCGTGCCTGCGTGGTCCTGACCGGCATGGGCACCGTGTTGAAAGACGATCCGCAGCTCAACGTCAGGGGCGTGGACACGCCGCGCCAGCCGCGCAAGGCCGTGGTGGACGGTCGTTTCGAGATCCCGGAAGACGCGCGGCTGTTCGACGGCGCCGAGGTCATCCTCTTCACCGCCCGCGAAGATGCCGCCAAGGCCGCGCGCCTGCAGGCCAAGAACGCCCGCGTGGTACTGCTGCCGGGCGAGGCGCCCGGCCGGGTCGATCTGCCGGCGATGATGCGCTGGCTGGCCCAGGAACAGTTCAATGAGATTCACGTGGAAGCCGGCGCGGGTCTGAGCGGCGCACTGGTGGCCGCGGGCTGCGTGGACGAGCTGCTGCTGTATTTGGCGCCCGTGCTGCTGGGCGACGCGGCCGGGATGGTGCGCCTGCCCATGTTGGAGCACCTGGACGGTGCCCGGCGTTACGAGTTCATCGAGACCGCGCCGGTGGGCGCGGACCTGCGCGTGCGCGCCCGGGTGGCGGAAACCTGGAGCCAGCTGACGCAGCGGGTGGCGCTGCCGGAGTTGTCCTAGGGCCGGCGCCGGCCTTCCATAAGTTAGTGTGAACAGATCCTGGCATTGCGCCCGCGTCAGCCCCGCCCCTCGGTCCGGCCGGTACGCGCCGCCGTATAGCGCCAGGCCAGGACCGCGGCGCCAGCGCCAATCAGCGCCATCAATGCCGCCGCAAGCAGCAGGCCCGGATGGTTGCGGCGCAGGCGGTCCCAGGACTTCTGGGCCTGCGTGTAGTGGAACCAGGCCGCCGCCTGGAAGTCCGGCGCGGCGCATTCGCGGCCGAAAGAGCCGCTGAACGGCACCTGCGCGCCCTGTTCTATATAGCGCCGGTAGATCGCGGAGGCCTGTTCGGGCGAGTCGTCGATGATGTATCGGGCGCCCTGGCATAGCACGGCGGCGTAGGCTTGCGAGCGGCGCGGCAGCTCGTCGGCCGCGCGCAACGCATGATTGGCCGCGATCTGGCGGTAATGGAAGCGGGCATACGGCTGCGCTTCGCTTGCGGCGTAGCGCCGGCGTTCCTCTTCGGTGATGAATGGACCCGGCAGCGCGGCCGCGGCGCGCAGCGCTGGCGTGTCGGGCCGATTGGTGTCGTCAGCGGTCGTCGAGCCGGGGACCGCGCTGCGCCCCGCGCCATAAGTCGTGTTGCCGCCATAGGTCGCGAAATCCGGCTCCTGCTCGTAGCCCATGATCTCCATGCCGTCACGCCGCGCCAGCCGGGAGGCTTCGAACCAGGCTTCGGCTCGCGTCGTGCGGCCCCACGCGCTGCCGGCCTTGCGCAACGCGGCGCCGTACTCGGCGGCGAGCTGCCGGCTTCGTTGCTGCCGCAGCTCCAATTTGCCGTCGATATAGTCCAGCGTGACGTAGCGGGCGTCCGAATCGGCGGGGAAATAGGGCAGCGCCTGCGCGATCGAACCCTCGCGCACCAGGCGCCGCGCCAGCAGGAGGCGCAGGCGGTCGGATGCGGTGATGGGATGCTCCTCTAGCCATTTGTAGAAATGCTGGGGATCTGGCGGCGCCGATCCGACGGCCGCGGCTGCGGCGGGAGCGTGCCGGTCCACATAAGCCTTGAGTTCAGCGGTTGTCAGCACGCGTTCGGCGACGTAGGCTGCGTCGTTCCAATACGGTGTGGACTGCCAGAAGCCTCCCGGCCCGTCCGGCACGGTGGCGTGCAGCAGCTGGTCCAGCGCCTCGACGTACTGGCCTCGCGACAGCGTCAGCACGCCTTGTTCCCCCAGCAGGCGCGCCGCGCCCGGCGCTTCCACGCTGCCGTCGGCGCGTGGAAAGGCGCTGGCCGCCTGCGCATAGGCCTGGGCCGCCGCTTGCGTGTCGCCTTGCCGCAGCGCCAGTTTCGCGCGCACCCACCACGCCAGGGCCGTGTCCAGCCGCGCGGCCAGCGTTTGCGCCAGGTCGTAGCGGCCGATGCGGTAGGCCAGCGCCGCCACGCGGTCGGCGTCCGGCACCTGCTTCAGGTCCTGGGTTTCCAGCGCGGCAACCAGCGATTGCAGCGCTGGATTCGGCGTGACCTCATGTCCCTGCGCGGCGTCGGCAAACCCGGCCTGGCCGGTCGTGTCGTACGCGGCGTAGGGGTCGGTGGCGCTGTCGGGCCTGCCGTCCACGATGTCGCCGACCCGGGCCAGCGCGTAAGCCACCAGCAGCCGTTGTGCGACCGGATCGTTGATCAGCTTGCGCGTGCGCGCCGGATCTTCCAGCGCCCATTGCGCCAGCATGCGCAGCGAGGCATTGCCGCTGGCGGACTCGCGCGCGGCCTGTTCGGCATACCGGCGCAGCGCATGCTTGAGCGAGGCGGCGGGGATGGCGTCCATGCAGGGCTCGGCGTTGACCAGTTCCATATAGCTGCATTGCCCCTGCGGTCCGGCCAGGAACAAGCGGGCCTCCTGGCCGTAGCTGGCCACCGCCAGACCCAATGGATCCGGCGCGCCGTCGCGCGCCAGTTGCCGCACGCGGGCATAGGCCTGCGCTGCGGCCTGTCGCTGCGCGTCCGCGTCGCTGGCCGCCAGTTCTGCCTCGTCCCCGATTTCAGCCAGCATGTAGGCGGCCCATACGCTGCGCGCCGCCGCCTGTTGCGGCGGCAACTGGAGGATGGCGCGATAGCGTGCGCGCGCCTGCTCCAGCAGGCGGTCGGTATCCGCCCCGCGGGCGGCATGCGTGTCGACCGCGGCCGCGGTGTAAAGCCGCACGGCTTCCGGCAAACTGGCGCCCAGGGCATAGGCCTGCTCGCCGTCGGGCTGCGCCCGCATCGCGCGCGTCGTGACCCGTTGTGCCGGCGTGAGCGCGGGATCACGGTCTTCCGGCAAGGCGTTCTGCTGATAGCTGCCGTCCGGCAATTCGTAGGCTTCCTGGGCCTGCAGCGCATCGCTGGCGCCGACAAGGCGGGCAGCTTCGTAGCCGAAAGAGTTGGCCGGCGTGGCGCGCAGCGTGGCCGCGCGGTCGTCCAGCAATTGGGCGGGGAACTCCGGTCCGCAGGCGATGACGATGCCGGCGCCTGTCAACAGCAGCAGCGCCGCCAGCGATTTACGGTTGTACATGGAAGCTCGAAGGCCCATTTTCACAGCGTATCCAGCCTATATTGCGTTGGCCGCCGGCGTGCAGCAGGCCGTCTTGGGAGCGGCGCAGGAACGCGCCGCCGGAATCATGTTCGAGGGTATAGCCGTTGATGCCGTCGGCCGCGCGGCAGGCGCCGTCCCAGCGGATCGCGAAGGGCAGGGCCGCGTCGGCGTTGCCGCCGTTGGACAGTATCAGGTCCTGTGCGCCGTTGCCGCCCGTCGCGCGCGCCGTGACGGACAGCGCCGGCAACAGGGGCTGGCGCGTCAGCACGGCGCGCCAGGTGGCCAGGCTCCAGGCGCGTTCGTCGCGCGCGGTGGGCAGGCGGAACCAGACGATGCCCGCCAGTCCGCGCGGACGGGAGCGGTGGATCTCGTCGACGAAAGCCGCCATCGACGCGGGCGTGGCTACCAGTTCGCTGGCGCGTCCGCCCGGCAGCAGCGCGGAACGCTCGCTTTCGACCGCGGCGATGCTGCCGTCGTCGTTCCAGCTCACGCGACTGCCGTAAGTCGCCAACGCCACACGCCACGGCCGCTGGGTTCGGTCAGCGAAAGCCGTCAGCCAGGCGCTTGCGCGCTTGGCGTTGAACAAACCCTGTTCCGGGCTCAGCACGGCATGGACTTGCAACACGGCTTCATCGGGAATCCGGAGCAGCGCATCGAGTCCGGAGCCGTTCAGCCATGTTGGCAGCGCGGTTATCGACAATGGCAGATCCGGACCCAGCCCTGGCTTCAAGGCCGCAAGGAATGCCGCGTAGGCGGGTAGTTTGGAGGTGGGACAGTCGTAGTCGATTTCGATGCCGGCCAAGGCGACGCCCGCGTCTCTCCATGCGCTGCGCGCGGCCGCAATCCGCGCCAGCACCTCCGCGGACGGCAGCGCATCGGCGCGGCCGTCCAGGCGCAGAACCATGATGACGGGACGCTTGGCCGCGGCCAACGCGGCCAGATCCGGCGCAGCAGTGAACCATCGTCCGTCCGGGTTCATCTCCCCCATCAGCACGCGCCATGCCCGCACGATGTCTGCGCTGTCGGCCAGCGCCTGGCTGACGGGCGGCGTCCATACCCGTTGCCAGACATAAGCGTCGCCGGGCAGATCGGCCTGCTTGCCGCAAGCGGCCAGGAGCAGCAGCAAGACGCTGAAAACCGCTGCGGAACAGCGTTTGGCAAGGGCATTCATGCGGCTGGCCAGGATCGGAAAAGCATGACGCGGCGGCGACGATGGGCGGATGGAATGAAGCGCAATGAATGCGCGGCGCATTGCGGATGCGTGATTCTATCGCTGCGCGCAGGGGTACTAGCACTCTGTGCTTGCGGCTGCCAATCGCGAACACGCCCGTAATCCGCGGCCTGCGGGCCATTGCGATGCGCAAGTGCTATCGATATGCCATCAAGTTTGCGCATGTCTGCTGCACGAATCTGGACGCGTGCGGCGTGACTATTTTTGGCATTGCGCTAAATGAATTGCCACAAAAACGTCAATTGGCTTTAGCATAGGCACATGACTTGGCGCCACGCACTGATGGACTACACCGTGCAATGCCACGCGCCCTCGTCACCACGGATCCTCGTGCCGCGTTATCGGCGTTTTTCACCACCGAACCGGCGCGCTGCTGAACGAAGACGCCATGCGCCGTTCAGACCGTCCGCTGCCATCGCACAGCGGGCGCATCGGGTTTTTACCCGCATCATAAAAATCCCTGGGACATCGCTCTTCCCTTCAAATCATTGCTGAGCATTTCACGTGCGACTGCATCATGCACGCGCGCATACAGCGATATGCTGAAACCGGACGAGTGAACTTATTCACTTAAGTTGCATTCCCTGACGGAACTTGTATCCGAAGAGTGCAGCCTAATTGGAAAGGGCCTGATCATGCCTTTGGTTGATGTGTGGCGAAAGCAACATACCATCCGGCCGACAGTGCTTATCGCGAGATTGTCTAGTAATGCGCGAGCGCTGAGGCACAATGGGGGCAGGTAGGGACGTATTGGATTTTTCGCGTGTTGTAGGAGGTTTCCGTGCAAAACATCGTCGAAGGCTTCAAGTCGCAGTATGCAAAAGAGCAGGAATCGGAACTCTCTCTCGAGGAGTACCTCAACCTCGCCAAAAGCGATCCCATGGCGTACGCCAGCCCCGCAGAGCGCATGCTGGCGGCGATAGGCGAACCCGAAATCGTGGACACGCGCAACGACCCACGTCTTTCCCGTTTGTTTTCCAACCGGACCATCCGACGCTATCCGGCGTTCCAGGAGTTCTACGGCATGGAGGACGTGATCGGACAGATCGTCGCGTTCTTCAAACACGCCGCGCAGGGACTGGAAGAGCGCAAGCAAATCCTCTATCTGCTGGGTCCCGTGGGCGGCGGCAAGTCGTCCATCGCGGAACGCCTCAAGTCGCTGATGGAGGCCTATCCCATCTACGCGTTGAAGGGTTCGCCGGTGAACGAATCGCCGCTCGGGCTGTTCCATCCGGAACGCTTCGGCGACACGCTCGAAAAGGAATATGGCATTCCGCGGCGCTACCTGAGCGGCATCATGTCGCCGTGGGCCGTGAAGCGCCTGAAGGAATTCGACGGCGACATCTCGAAGTTCCGCGTCGTGCGCCTGAACCCCTCGGTGCTGCGCCAGATCGCCATCGCCAAGACCGAACCGGGCGACGAGAACAACCAGGACATCTCCTCGCTGGTGGGCAAGGTCGACATCCGCATGCTCGACCGCCACTCGCAGGACGACCCGGACGCCTACAGCTACTCCGGCGGCTTGTGCCTGGCCAATCAGGGGCTGCTGGAATTCGTGGAGATGTTCAAGGCCCCGATCAAGATGCTGCACCCCTTGCTGACGGCGACCCAGGAAGGCAACTTCAAGGGCACCGAGGGCTTTTCCGCGATCCCGTTCAATGGCGCCATCCTGGCCCACTCGAACGAATCGGAATGGCAGACCTTCCGCAACAACAAGCACAACGAGGCGTTCCTCGACCGTATCTATATCGTCAAGGTGCCTTACTGCCTGCAGGTGTCGGAAGAAGTCCGCATCTATGAAAAGCTGCTGCACCACAGTTCGCTGTCCACGGCGCCGTGCGCGCCGGGAACGCTCGACATGATGGCGCAGTTCTCGGTCCTGACGCGCCTGAAGGAACCCGAGAACTCCAGCATCTATTCGAAGCTGCGCGTCTACGACGGCGAAAGCCTGAAGGACGTGGATCCCAAGGCCAAGGCCTTGCAGGAATACAAGGACTATGCCGGCACGGACGAAGGCATGACTGGGGTGTCGACGCGTTTCGCGTACAAGATCCTGTCCAGCGTCTTCAACTACGACCAGACCGAAGTGGCCGCCAACCCGGTGCACCTGATGTACGTGCTCGAGCAGCGCATCGGCCGCGAGGACTATCCCGAGGAAATCCGCCGGCGCTATCTTGAATTCATCAAGGGCTTCCTGGCGCCGCGCTATGCCGAATTCATCGGCAAGGAAATCCAGACCGCCTACCTGGAGTCGTACTCGGAATACGGCCAGAACATCTTCGACCGCTACGTGACCTTTGCCGATTGCTGGATCCAGGACGAGGAATTCCGCGACCCGGAAACCGGCGAAAGCTTCGACCGCAGCGCGCTCAACGATGAACTGGAAAAAATCGAGAAGCCGGCCGGCATTGCCAATCCGAAGGACTTCCGCAACGAGATCGTCAACTTCGTGCTGCGGGCGCGCGCCAACAACAATGGCCGCAACCCGACCTGGACCAGCTATGAAAAGCTGCGCGAAGTGATCGAGAAGAAGATGTTCTCGAACACCGAAGACCTGCTGCCGGTGATCTCGTTCAACGCCAAGGCCTCGGCCGAGGACAAGTCCAAGCACCAAAGCTTCGTTGATCGCATGGTTGAAAAGGGCTACACGGAAAAGCAGGTCAGGCTGCTGTGCGAGTGGTATCTCCGTGTGAGGAAGTCTTCCTGAGCGAGGTGAATCATGAATTCACTTATCGATCGCCGTCTTAACGGGCGCAACAAAAGCGCCGTCAACCGGGAGCGTTTTCTCCGGCGTTACAAGGACCAGATCCGCAAGGCGGTACACGGGATGATCCGTGACCGCTCCATCCAGGACATGGACCAGGGCGGCGAGATCAACCTGCCTGCCCGCGACATTTCCGAGCCGACCTTTCATCACGGCCAGGGCGGCGACCGCGAGATGGTGCACCCCGGCAACCGCGAGTTTGCCAAGGGCGACACCTTCGACCGGCCGCAAGGCGGGCAGGGAGAAGGCGGGTCCGAGCCGGGCGAAGGCGAATCGGTCGACCAGTTCACCTTCAGCCTGTCGCGGGCCGAGTTCCTGAACCTGTTCTTCGAAGATCTGGAACTGCCGCACATGGCGCGCACCCAGTTGGGCGAGGTCAGCCAGAAGAAGTGGCAGCGTGCCGGCTACACGACCACCGGCTCGCCCAGCATGCTGAGCATCAGCCGCACGCTCAAATCGTCGCTGGCGCGCCGCGTCGCGCTCAGCGTGAAGGCGCGCGCGGATCTCGAGGATGCCGAGGAGCGCCTGGCCAAGGCCCGCGAGGCCGGCGCCTCTGCCGACGACATCAAGGCGCTGGAGCAGGATGTCGAGGATTGCCGCGAGCGCCTCGCCCGCGTGCCTTTCCTGGACGACCTGGACCTGCGCTATCGCAACCGCGTGTCGGTGGCCATCCCGATGGCGCGCGCCGTCATGTTCTGCCTGATGGACGTGTCGGGCTCCATGGACGAAAACAAGAAGGATCTGGCCAAGCGCTTCTTCTCGCTGCTCTACCTGTTCCTGTCGCGCAAGTACGAGCACGTGGATCTGGTCTTCATCCGCCACACCGACAACGCCGAGGAAGTCGACGAGCAAACCTTCTTCTACGATCCCAAGAGCGGCGGCACCATCGTGCTGTCGGCGCTGGAATTGATGCGCGAGATCCTGGAGAAGCGCTATCCGCCGACCGCGTGGAACGTGTACGCGGCGCAGGCCAGCGACGGCGATTCGTTCGGCGCCGACGCGGGCAAGAGCGCGCGCTTCCTGGCCGAGCACCTGTTGCCGGCCACGCGTTACTTCGCCTACATCGAAGTGCCCGACTCGCAGGAGGCGCGCAAGAGCAGCCTGTGGGCGGAATATGAACAGAAACTGGAGCCGCATTTCGTCATGCGGCGCATCTGCGAACGCGGCGAGATCTTCCCCGTGTTCCATGACCTGTTCAAAAAGGAAACCGCATGAATGCCATCGTGGGAGCGCTCGTGGAACCGGAGGCCGCCGGCAGCGCCCGGCCGATCTCCCAGGGTTCCGAATGGACCTTCGAACTGATCCAGTCCTATGACGACGCCATCTCCAAGATCGCCGCCGAATACGGGCTGGACACCTACCCGAACCAGATCGAGGTCATCACCTCGGAGCAGATGCTGGACGCCTACGCCTCGGCCGGGCTGCCCATTGGCTATCCGCACTGGTCGTACGGCAAGGAATTCATCCGCAACGAGCAGTTCTATCGCCGCGGCATGCAGGGGCTGGCGTACGAGATCGTCATCAACTCCAACCCTTGCATCTCCTATCTCATGGAAGAAAACTCCATGACGATGCAGGCGCTGGTGATTGCGCACGCCTGCTACGGCCACAACTCGTTCTTCAAGGGCAATTACCTGTTCCGCCAATGGACCGACGCGGACGGGGTTTTGGATTATCTGGTCTTCGCTCGCAAGTACGTGATGTCCTGCGAAGACCGTTATGGCATCGACGCGGTGGAAGCCCTGCTCGACTCCTGCCATGCGCTCTCGCACCATGGCGTGGACCGCTACAAGCGCCCGACGCCGATCTCCTACAAGGAAGAGGCCGCGCGCCAGGCCGAACGCCAGGAGCACGCGCGCCTGCAATACAACGATCTGTGGCGGACCCTGCCGCGCCTTGAAGCCGACAAGGACGCCCACGTCGAAGCCTCGGTTTTTCCGCCGGAGCCCGAAGAAAACCTGCTGTACTTCATCGAGAAATACTCGCCCAAGCTCGCGCCTTGGCAGAAAGAGCTGGTGCGCATCGTTCGCAAGATCGCGCAGTACTTCTATCCGCAGACCCAGACCAAGGTCATGAACGAAGGCTGGGCCACGTTCTGGCACTACACCATCCTGAACCGGCTGCACGAAAAGGGGCTGGTGAATGACGGCTTCATGATGGAGTTCCTGCAAAGCCACACCAACGTCGTCAGCCAGCGCGGCTTCGATGAGCGCGGCTACGGCGGCATCAACCCCTATGCGCTGGGCTTCGCCATGATGTCCGACATCCGCCGCATCTGCGAAGCGCCCACGCCCGAGGACCGGCGCTGGTTCCCCGACATCGCCGGCGGCGACTGGCTGAAGACGCTGGACTTCGCCATGCGCAACTTCAAGGACGAGTCCTTCATCTCGCAGTACCTGTCGCCCCGCCTGATCCGCGAGTTCCGCTTCTTCGCGATCTCCGACCATCAGGCCAACCCCAAGCTCGAAGTCGCCGCCATCCATGACGACGAAGGCTACCGCGACATCCGTCGCCTGCTGGCCGCGCAGCACAACCGCGACAACCAGGTGCCGGACATCCAGGTGGTCCGCTTCAACCGCGACTCCGACCGCTCGCTGGTGCTGCGCCACCTGAAGAGCCGGGGCCGCCCGCTGGCCGGCGACGACGCCGAGCAGGTGATGAAGCATCTGGCCCGGCTGTGGGGCTTCAAGGTGCGTCTGGAAGAGACCGAGCCGGACGGCACGGTCAGCTCCTACCGGGAACAGGACCCGCCGGCATCGGCCTAGTGTCCACGCAGGCAGAGGGGACGCATATGTCGTCCCCTTTTCTTTGCCTGCTTGTGGGCGGTGCGCAAAATCTGCTAGAATCGCGGATTCGCATTTTCTGCAGCGGCTTGCCCGTGGCAAAAATCGCAAATAGGACAGGTGGCCGAGCGGTTGAAGGCGCACGCCTGGAAAGCGTGTATACGTCAAAAGCGTATCGGGGGTTCGAATCCCCCTCTGTCCGCCAAGAATCTCATGCATCGTCGCTCGGAACGAAGCGATGAATGGCAAAGCCCCACACGTGATGCACGGTGGGGCTTTTTTCATGCCTATTTGTTGGACGTTTTCATCCAGGGAAGTCCTGGGCGTCCGGGGCGCATCGTTGAGCAGGCCAACGCGGTGGAGGCGTCAACCGTCGAGGTGCCTTGGAGGGCGTCCAGTCGCTTCAAGCAGCTTTAGACGGCTCTCTCTTCAAGGGCGGCTTCCACATCGTGCTGGCTCCTGCAGGCTGGCCAGCGCCGCGACCGGCACCGGCTTCACCGGTGCGCGCGCGGTGAAGGCGCCCAGCGTGCCGACTTCCACGTCGCGCGTCGCGGCCAATATATGGGCGACGGTGTGTTGGCAATAGCGTCCCTGGCAGTATCCCATCCCCGTGCGGCAGGCCAGTTTGACGCTGTTGACGTCGCTGACGTGCGGGTTGTCGGCCAGGAATGATTGCACGGCGCCGGCCGTGACTTCCTCGCAGCGGCAGATGGTGGTTTCCGGCGTGGCGAGTCTTGCCAGGGCGTCCATCCTGGGTTCGAAGAACTGAAGCACGGTGTCGCTGAAGCGGCTTGTCTTGCGATGCGCGTCGTCTTCCCGGTGCAGCGATTCCTGGATGCTCTGATCGGGCGTGCCGCCGCGCAGGTCCTGCACGGCCTGCAAGGCGGCGATGCGCCCTTCGATGGCCGCCAGTTCGGCGCCGCCGATGCCGGCGGGTTCCCCCGCCACGAAAATCCTCGGCTGGCTGGTGCGCATGCGCTCGTCGTGCGACACGATCCAGCCGCCTTGTGCCGGCCGCCATACGCTTGCGCAGCCGGCCTGGCGGGCCAGTTCGGTGGAGGCCAGCAGGCCGTAGCCAGTGACCAGGGCGTCAGCCTGGAGCGTGCGTTCGGTGCCCGCGATGGGCTCCCATGCCGGCGTGGCGTCGCTCAGCACCACCTGCTCCACTGCCTGATCGCCCGCGGCGCTTGTCAGCAGCGTGCTGAAGCGTATCGGCACCCGGTGCCGCCGCAAGTTGCGCAGCGCGCCGGCCGCCTGTCGGAAGAGATTGAGGTGTCCAGGCAGCGCCCGCCAGGAGGACAGCAGCTCGGCCAGCGCTGGCTTCGGCCGCGCGATGGCGACTTCGGCGACCTGCGCGCCGGACTCGACCAGCAGGTCGGCGACCAGCAGCAGCAAGGGATGGGAGCCGGCCAGGACGAAGCGCTTTCCGGGGCGCAGGAACTGGCTCTTCATCAAGGTCTGCACGCCGCCGGCGGACATGACGCCAGGCAGGGTCCAGCCGGGGAAGGCGACGGGCAAGTCGTAGGCGCCAGTGGCGATCAAAAGTGCGGCGCCGTCGATCAGCGCGGCTTGATTGCCCCGGTTGATCGCGACTCTGACGCCGGGGTGGTCCGGCGTGCGGAAGACGCCCCAGGCGGTGCTGCCGAAGCGCCATTGGATCTGCGTCGATTGCCGGGCCTGTGCAAGCAGTTGCCGCCCGAAGGGATAGCTTTTGAAGGCGCTGCTGGGTTCGCTCTGGAAGGTGCTGGGAGCTTGCCTGAAAATCTGGCCGCCGACGTCGTGCTGTTCGTCGATCACGACGACGCGCAGTCCATGGCCGGTGGCGGTCAAGGCCGCCGACAGCCCGGCGGGGCCGGCGCCCACGATGATGAGATCAAAGCGCGTATCCGCCGGATCGGGCGTGTTCTGGTTGGCACTATTCGTCATTCGAAGGAACCTCGATGCGCATGTCTTCCCTTACCAAGGTCATGCAGCTGCGTGTCGACTGGCAGCCGTCGATGGTGGCCAGGCATTCGAAGCAGACGCCCATATTGCAGACGGGCGCATGCGGCGCGTGGCCATGGCTGCGTCGGAAGACGCCGACGCCGGCCGCCAGCAGGGCGGTGGCGACGGTCTCTCCGGGATAGGCCAAGGTCTCGCGGCCGTTGATGTAGATGCGGATGCGGGCGGGTCTGACAACCCGGTCCTGCAGTCGTATGGCGTCAGGCAAAGGTCAGGCTCCCGAAGCGTTTGGGGTCGTAGGGAGAGGTGTCGAATGTCTTGGCCCGGCCGAGTATGTCGTCGGCCAGAACCTGGGCGTAGGTTGGCCCCAGCGTGAAAGCCGACCCGCCGGTGGCGATGAACAGCCCCGCGGCCTTGGGAAGCGCGCCGATGAGCGGCAATTGGTCGGCAACCAACGCGGTGGCGCCAGTCCAGATACGTAGCACCGGCAGCTCCCCGGCCGCGGGGATGACGGTCGTGGCGGCGTTCAGGTTACCCGCCAGCGAGGACAGCAACAGTTCCGGCTGGCGGTCGAGGTCGAGTATGCCGTCGGTCTGAGGCAGCGTGGCGGGCCAGCCGCCGCCGATGAGTACATTGCCTTCGGGCGTCTGCTTCATGGAGAGGCGCCGCCCCGCATGCTGGATCAGGTGCTTGATGAACGGCTGGGTTCGCGCGGTGGCGGCCATGGTCAGGCCGACGGCGCTGACCGGTAGCGTCACGCCCGCCATTTGCGCGATCCGGCCCGACCACACGCCGGCGGCCAGCACCACGTTGTCGGCCAGGCAGGAGACGCCGCCGTCCAGCGCGGCGCGCCAAGTCCGTCCGTTGCGCCGCAGCGAGCGCACGGCGGTTGCGCTGCGGATGCGCGCGCCGAAGCGGGCGGCAGCCCGGGCGTAGGCCAACGCGCTGCGCCTAGGGTCGGCCTTGCCCTCTCCGGGGCAGTAGGCCGCCGCCAGGATGGATGGGCTCAGGTAGGGCGCGCGCGCCCGCAGCGCGTCGCGATCGAGCAGTTCGATCTGCAGGCCGGCCGCCTGCTCGAGCGCAACCTTCTGTTCCAGCCGTTCTACCTGGTCGCCGGTTTCGGCCACCATCAGGCCGCCATGCTGCACCACGCCAAGATCGTCTTGCAGTTCGGCGGCGAGGCCGCTCCAGGCGTGTTGGGCATGCAGGTGCAATGGGATGGCTTCGGCGGCCTTGCGCGCGCTCTCCAGGCCATGCTCGATCATGCGGTATTCAAGCTGGAAATGCAGGCTGCCGGCGTTGCGGCCGGACGCCTGGCTGTTGATCTGGCTTTTTTCCGCCAGCAGCACGTCGACGCCCGCTTTGGCCAGGTAATAGGCGATTGCGCAGCCGAGCAGGCCGCCGCCGATGACAAGCGTGGAGGTGCGGACTGTGGCGCCCGCATCCGGTTGAGCAACAGGCGTCACGATTATTCCAGCGGTACCGTCGTGATGCCCAGCCCTTCCAGCGTGGCGCGGACCAGGCCGACTTCGGCTTCGGTCAGTTCCAGCAGGGGGCGGCGGACATGTCCGGCGGGTACGTCGCGCAGCCGTAGCGCCGTTTTGAGTATGGCCTGGGCGCTGCCGAAATTGCCGGCGAAATCCTTGTTGAACCAGGCGCCCATGATGACCCGGTCGCGTTCGCCCAACTTGATGGCGGCAGCCTTGTCGCCGGCCGCGATGCGGCGCCAGAAGTCAGGGTGATCCGAGCCGAGCACGCCGCCGGCGCCCATGAGTCCGTCGGCCACGCCCAGTGCGGTCAGGTCGGCGCCCAGCGCCGACGTGGGCATGTTGAAGTAGCGGACCTTGTGGCCCAGTTGATACGCGCCCTTCAGGAACATGCCGAAGTCGGGAGTGGAGTTCTTGATCGCGACGACGTGGTCGATATCGGCCAGTTCGTCCAGGAGATCCACGTCCATGTCTACGACGCAGCCACGCGGCCAGTTGTAGATGCAGATGGGGATGTCGGTCGCGTCGGAGACGTCCTGGTAGAACTGCACGAGTTCCCGGCGGCTGGGCACGATGTAGGGAGGCGGGGTCAGGATGATGCCGTCCAGTCTTGCCCGTTGAGCGGCGCGCGCATGCTGGATGGCTTCCGCGGCGGTATAGGCATTGCAGCCGCCCAGCACGGTGATGCGGCCGTTGATGGCGCGGCTCGATTCCTGGAACAGCAGCGCGCGTTCGGCCTCGTTCATGCTGAACCATTCGCCCGAGGTCCCGGCGAGAATCACGCCATGCATGCGCTCTTGTACATACCACTCGAGTTGTTGCGGCAGGGCTGTCCAGTCCAGATCGCCATCGCGCTTGAAGGGCGTGGTGATGGCGGGGATGTACCCGGTCCAGTTGATGTCGTTGCGGTTCATGCAGAGGTTCCTTGGTCCAGCGCGGCGTCGGCTTCGATTTCGATGAGGAATTCAGGCAGCGCCAACGCTTGAACGCCGATGAAGGTGTTGGCGCCAGGGACCGCGTCGCCATAGAAGGCGCTGATTTCCGCGCATATCGGTCCCAGGTTTTCGGGCTTGTGATTGACCACGTAGGTGCGCAGGCGCAGCACGTCGGCCGGTGTGGCGCCGGCGGCGGCCAGCACCTGCTTGAGGTTGTCCAGCGCCTGCCGGGCTTGCGCGACAACGTCGCCCGCGCCGATCAGGTTGCGGTCCTTGTCCCATGCGACCTGGCCGGCCAGGTGCAGGCTGCGCGTGCCCCGCTGTTCAGTGGCGTGCGAGAAGCCGAATGGCAGGCTCGCGTACAGGGAGTCCGGGTTGATGGCTGTGCGTGTCACGATGTGATGCTCCAGTAGTGTGCAAGTGGGGCTGTCGCCTGTTCAGGCTGGCCGGGCATGGGTTGCAAGCTCGAAGATGTTTTTCCAGGGATCCAGAAAGCGCTGAAACTGCGAACCTGACGTCGGCCCGTCGGCAAAGGCGATGCGTTCGAAGACCGTGCATCCGTTGTCGCGCAGTATTTGCGCCGCGGCGTCCAGATCCTGCACCTCGATGCTGAGGTGGTAGCTGCCTACCCGGTCACAGGAGACGGGGCCGCCGGTTTGGCCGGGAGTCTTTTCGTACGCGAAGATCTCTATCCTGGCGCCACCGGGCAGTGCCAGCATGGCAAGTTCGAGCCCGGCTCCCTTGACGCCCAGATGCGCCTCGGTCCAGTCGCGGCCATCGATGGCGCTCGGTAGTTGCGTGGCATGGACCGGGCCAAGCCGGTACAGCACCCGCGCACCGAAGACGCGCTCATAGAACGTGACCACCGGCTCGAGTTTTTCGACGGTCCAGGACACGTGATCGATACGAGAAATTCCCAAGGGATTGTTCTGCACGGCGTTGCTCCATGAATGGCGGGACGAGTGCCGCCGCGCCGGGGCGCGGCGGCGTATGGAACCTGCGTAGTCGGAGCCCGGTCAGGGGCTGGGAGGCGTGATGGAAAGTAGGATTTCGGTCGCCGTGGCGGAGTCGTTGCGGTAGCGGTGCGCAAGCCGGGCGTCGAACGAGATGCTCTCGCCGCTGGCGACCAGGTAGTCCACGCCCGCGATCTGTGCGATCAGTTCGCCGCGGATGACGTAGACGGATTCGCTCGATGGGTGGCCGCGGGGTTCGTCCGCGGAAACCTGTCCGGGTTCGAGCACCGCGCGCAGTACTTCCAGATCGCCCTGGCCGGCGGTCAGCCGTTCATAGCTGACCTGCCCCGCCGGGGCGGTCAATTTGGTGCGATTGCCGGGACGGCTTATCCAGACCGAAGGCGCGCTGGGTTCCGCAAAGAGTGAAGTGATGGATTCGCCAAACACCGCGGCCAGGCGGCGGATGGTTTCGAGGCTGGGGTCGGTGATCGAGCGTTCCACCTGGCTTAGCAGGGTAGCGGATACCCCAGCCTGGGCCGCCAGATCGCGCAGCGACAGGTTGCGTGCCGTTCTCAGCTCTTTCAAGCGTTCACCAATCATGTTGCCTATTCCGTATCTGCTGAATCCTGGTGTGCATTTGTGCTGCACATTTCTTGGCCTTCTGTATGCATTTAGTTTACAGCAAAGATTCGGTGGTCACCCTACAAAAAGAAGTTTTGTAGAGTAGTGGTAAACACCAGTGCGTGTTGAGTTGGGGATGTGCGTAGAATTTATGTGCAGTGTGGTTGCACAAATAAATCCGCAACCGTGCAGTTCAACTTTACGTGAGTCCCTAATGGAAAATTCGGTTCAACCGGCTCGCCGGTCTGGGCGGCAGCTGCATCGATGGCTGCTGATCCTCCCCTTCATCTGGCAAGCGGCGCTCGCTCCCTGGGTGAACGACATGGCATACCGGCCGCTGGGCCTGCCGTTCCCGATGGCGTGGCAGATGGCCGGAATCGTATTGGCCAGCATCGTGATCGGAGTGGTGTTCAGGCTTGACCGGCTCGCCGGCGTCGAGGACGAGGAGGCTGCTTTCCTCGCGGCGACTCCTGCGCACAACGGGAGCCACCCATGACGCTGAGCATCGTTTTCGTCATCTTGTTGGCGACGCTCGCCGGCGCGCTGGGCTATGGACGCCGCGCCAAGCGCGGCAAGACGCTCGCGGAGTGGGCGGTCGGCGGCCGCAGCCTGGGGACGCTGATCTTCTGGTTCATGAACGCGGGAGAGGTCTACACCACCTTCGCGGTGCTGGGCATCTCGGGCTACGCATGGGCGCTGGGAGCGCCCGCCTATCTGGCGTTCTGCTCGGTGTCGTTGAGCTACGCGCTGGGCTATTGGTTGATGCCCAAGATCTGGCGCGCCGGCCGGGCCGGCGGCTTCGTCACGCAGGCCGATTACTTCGCCGCGCGCTATGGCGCACCCTGGCTGGGCGTGCTGACAGGCGTGATCGGCATTGCCTCGCTGGTCATCTATGTGCAGATCCAGCTCATCAGCCTCGGGCTGGTGGTGCAGCTGACGCTGGACGGCCGGGTCTCGACCGTGACGGCAACCCTGGTTGCGGCCGCGCTGATGATCGCGTTCGTGTTCGCAGCCGGCATGCGTTCGGCGGCATTTGCCGCGGGCGTCAAGGACGTGTTGATGATCGTGGTCGTGGTCGTGCTCAGCGCCACGGTGGCGGGCACGGTCGGAGCTGCGTCGCTGCTTGATATTTTCGACATGGCCGAAGCCGCCTATCCGGGAATCGGCAAATTCCCGGGCATCGATCCGGCATCGCCGACGACTTCGGTCTGGCTCATGACGTCCGCATTGAACATTGCGCTGGGCAACTGGGTCTTTCCGCATCTCTTCCAGATGTGCTATTCGGCGCATAGCGCAACCGTCATCCGGCGCAACGCCATCTGGCAGCCGCTGTATTCGCTGGCCTACTTTTTCATCATCCTGCTGGGGTTTGCGGCCTTGCTCGCCGGGACGCAGCCGCCGGGGAACAATCTGAACGCCGCGCTGCTGCAATTCGTCGCGACATCCTATCCGGCGTGGGTGGTGGGGCTGGTGGCGGGCACGGGCTTCCTGCTGGCGCTGGTGCCCGGCTCGCTGCTGCTTCTCTCGGCGGGCACCATCTTCACGCGCAATATCGTGCAGCCGTTCTGGAAAGAAATGCCCGAGGCCATGTCATTGCGCCTGTCGCGGTTGTCGTTGATCTGCTTCGCGTTGCTCGCGGCTTTTCTGTCGATTCATCAGGGCAGCTCGCTGGTGCGGATTCTGCTGAACGCCTACGCCGCGATAGGGATGCTGGCGCCGCCGGTGTTTTTCGGCTTTCTCTGGAAGCGCACCACCGCGGCTGGCGTGCTGGCGGGGCTGGTCGCGGGCTTCGTGGCGCTGCTTGCGCCGTTCGCATCGCAGTATTGGGAAGCCGTGGCGCCTGAGTGGGAGCCTGGCCTCATTGCGATGGCGATCAACGCCGTGGCCGTGGTCGTGGTCAGCCTGCTGACGTCCGCTCCCCGGGCCGCCGCGATTGCGGTCGGCATGCATCCCAGGCTGCTGCCGCCTTCAGCATCCATGCGCGACCAGACTCCCTAGCGCCCCGCGCAGCCTCCGGGTGCATGGAGGCTGCCTTTCCCCCCCAATCGATCCCCTGTCTTGCTCGTCCGGTGCGCCATGCGGCCGGACGCGGCTTCGTTGCGCCCCTGTCCATTACTGTTTGAGAGCTATCCATGAAGAAGATCGGCTTGTGCCTGTCCTTGTTGGTTGTCGCCCCGCAGGCTTTTGCGGCCCAGAGCAGCGTCGAGCTGTACGGCATGCTCGACTCCGGCCTTACCTATGTCAGCGGCGGCGGCAATGGCAGCGCCATACGCGCGGATATCTGCGGCCCGCAGGGCTGCAACCGTTTCGGCCTGCGCGGCCGGGAGGATCTGGGCGACGGCGTTGCCACCGTATTTGTGCTGGAAAACGGCTTCAACCTGCAGAACGGCAAGCTCGGCCAGGGCGGCTTGCTGTTCGGCCGCCAGGCTTATGTCGGCTTCTCCAGTGAACGCTACGGCGCCTTGACGCTCGGGCGCCAATACGATCCGCTGTCGGATACGGTCGGCATGTTCCCGTCCAGCAATAACTTCGCCACGGGCTATGGGTCGCATTTTGGCGACCTGAACAACCTGAACCAATCGATCCGGATCAACAACGCGGTGAAGTATGTGAGTCCCAGCGCGAATGGCCTGCGTCTGCACAGCATGTACAGCTTCGGCGGGCAAACCGGCGACTTCGCCGCGAACCGGTCATGGGCGCTGGCCGGCTCGTACGCGAACGGGCCGTTCGCGATGGCCGCGGGCTATCTGGACATTCATCCCCCCGCGACCCGCGCCAACGGCACGGGCGGGGTGTACGAATCCAACGGCAGTTACGTCGGCGCGTTGGGCCAATATGTGGGCTTGCAGGATGCCGATGCGATGAAGGTGCTGGGCGTCGGGGCGTCCTATCAGTTCGGCGCGGCGACCGTCGGCTTTACCTACGCGCGCACGCTGCTCAGGAACAGCCAGTACTTCGTGGTGAACGGCTTTCCCGGCGCGGGCAACGGCGGCGATTTCACCATGGACAGCTATGAGGTGATGACGACCTATCGGTTCACGCCAGCGTTTTCGTTCGGCGTGGCCTACATCTATAACGCTGGCCGCGCGGACTATCAGAAGCTGAAGCCCAAGTTCCATCAGGTCAATCTCGGCGCCAGCTACACGCTTTCAAAACGGACGGAGCTTTACAGCGCGGTCGTACTGCAAAAGGCGGGCGGGGATGGGATCGCGCCCGTGCTGGGGGCGGGCGGGGCCGTGGTCGGACGGTCCGCGATCGCGGAGATCCCGGGGGCGGGCGCCGATTCGGGGTCCAACAGGCAAGCGCTGGTGACGATGGGTTTCAGCCACCGGTTCTGACAGCGGGCCGGCCCGGGGACCCGCCCATATGCAGGACGCCGCCCGGCCTGCACAGCCGGGCGGCGTCCTGTGCCAGAGCGCTTACGCGCCTACCGGCTTGCCATCCGTCCGGCGCACCACCACCGTCGCGGAGCGGGCGTCGCCGCCGCCTGCGCGCAGGGTGTTCCACGTCTTATCCGGGTGCTGGATGTTGATGAAGAACGTGGTCAGGTCCGGCGTGTAGGCGATGCCGGTGATCTCGCAGCCCAGCGGGCCGACCAGGAAGCGCTTGGATTCGCCGGTCTTCTGGTCGATGTAGTACATCGAGTTATTACCGAAGAAATCCGTGGTCGAGGCGCTGGTGCCGGCGTCGGTCTGGACCCACAGGCGGCCCTTGGGGTCGACGCGGATGCCGTCGGGGCTGGAGAAGGTGTCGCCGTTGACGTTGCCGGTCAGGTTGGCGGCCACGCCGTCGGCCTTGTCGCGGCCGGCCAGCAGCAGCAGGTCCCATTCGAAGGTGGTGGCCAGCGGCGAATCGCCGCGCTCGTGCCAGCGGATGATGTGGCCGTGCGAGTTGCTGACGCGCGGGTTGGCGGCGCTGGTGCGCTTGCGGCTGCCGTTGTTGGTCAGCGTGCAGTACACGGTCTTGTCCACGCCCACCGTGATCCACTCGGGGCGGTCCATCAGCGTGGCGCCGGCGACGCGGGCGGCGGCCCCGGTATTGACCAGCACGTCGGCTTGCGTGTTGAAGTTGATGAGCTTGCCGGTGATCACGGTGCCGCTGGCGACCTGCGTGAAGTTGCCCGGGTCGGTGGCGCCGGCGGTCAGATTGTTCTTGCCCACCGTCAGTTCCACCCAATTGCCGCTGCCGTCGTCGTTGAAGCGCGCGGCGTACAACGTGCCTTCGTCCAGCAGGCCCATGTTGGCGGCGCGGTTGGCCGGGTCGTAGGGCTTGGTGGGGATGAACTTGTAGATGCAGCCGGGCGTCGTGTCGTCGCCCATGTAGAAGGCGACGCGGTTGTTCTCGTCCAGCATGAAGGCCGTGTTTTCGTGGCTGAAGCGGCCCATCGCGGTGCGCTTGACGGCGGTCGAGTCCGGGTTCTGCGGATCGATTTCCACCACCCAGCCGTAGCCTTCATCGGCCGGCTTGCCGGCGTCGCCGGTCTTGTAGTGGTAGTTGTTGAGCGTTTCTTCGCAGGTCAGGTAGGTGCCCCAGGGCGTGTCGCCGCTGGAACAGTTGTTCAGGGTGCCGACGACGGTGTCGCCGACCACGGCCTTGGCCGGGCCGCTGACGTTGTAGACGGTGTTGCCGGTGTAGCGCTTGTTGTAGCGCGAGTCGGTCTTGACGGCCCATGCGCCGTTGGCGTTACGGGCGATTTCGACGACGGATACGCCGACGTTGGACAGGCGGGTCTTCACGCCTTCGACGCTCTGGTCCAGGGTCTCGTCGTCCAGCGCTTCGTGGTTCAGCACCAGCAGGCCGCCCTGGTTGGGATCGACGCCGGGCAGGGCATAGAAGTGCATGCCGTCGTGCTGTCCGCCGGACTGGGTCTCGGTGGCGGGATAGGACTGCGGTACGCCAGCGTAGCCGGCCGAGCCGATCATGCACTTGTCGCCGGCGGAATACAGCACTTCGGCGACGTAACCGGCAGGCACGGTGACGGTGTCGGCGACGATCTTGTCGGCCAGCGGGGTGAACGTGACGGAGTAGTCGGGGCCGGGGGGCGGCTTGGTTTCGCCGCCCTCGCCAGGCTGGGTGCCAGGGGAATCGTCGTCGTCATCGTCGCTGCCGCCACAGGCGGTCAGCAGGGTCGATGCGCCGAACACGGACAACATTGACAGGCCGAAGCTGTTCTTCAGCAAAGTGCGGCGCTGGGGATTCGCGGCGACGATCTCGTCGAACATCTGCCCGGGCACGGTGACCTCGTCCTGGGCTTCGCGATAGGGAGCGCGCAATTTATCAGTCAAGTAGGACATTCCAACCTCATAGTGTCGCGAACGAGTCGCTCAGTTGTCTGTAAGCAAAACGAAAGCGAGGTTAAAGGTCGGTCGTTACAAAGGGGTGACGATAGTGTGAAGTCCTTGCTGTGGTCTGTGTAGTCCGCCGCCTGGCCGAGTCGCGGCTTGACTCGCGGCCGAGGCGGCGGCTGCGCGTGGCTGGGCGTGGCTTAAGCGCGCGGTCCGACGATGGGCGTTACGTCCAGCACGTACATCTGGCGTTCGCCCTCATGCACGGAGTCGATGCAGACCTGCGTGCCGTCGCGGCTCCAGCGCGGATGCAGGTCGCAGCGGTTTTCCTTGGACAGATGGGGATCGGCGTAGAAGCTGCCCAGCGCGTGGCGCAGGCCGGTCTGCATGTCGTAGAGGAACAGGATGCGTTCGTGCGTGGTCGAGTCCGGATAGGTGTCGCTCAGCAGCCAACGCGTGTTCACCGGCGAGTAGGTCATGTGGCCGTTCTCCGTCAGCACGCCGTCGCCCACCACCTGGACCGCGCCGCCGGGCGCGTCGCGGTAGAGGTGGTAATGGATGCTGCCGTCATGCGGACCCCAGACGATGATCGTATGGTCATCGCGCCACAGCGGATGCGAGATCTGATATTCGGATTTCTCGTAATCGAAGGTGCCGACCGCGCTGGGATCGAAGTCGTCGGCCAGTTGCGGCAGCGGGTGATCGGAGCATTCCAGCAGGCGCATGTCGCTGCCGTCCGCGTTCATGGTGATCAGGCGGTGCAGGAAGCAGGTCTCGTCCTTCACGCGTTCTGTCCAGCGGTGCAGGAACAGGATGCGCGAGGACGAGGGATTGATCTCGATATGGCTGACCCAGTGGATGGCGCGTTCCATCGAGTCGCGCGGATGGAAGTTGCGCAGGTCGGCATAGCTGACCAGCAGGCGGTGCGCGCCGCTCTCCAGATCCATGCTGTGGATGCCGTCGTCGGCCGGGGCGTTGCTCACCGGGCCGGGCGCGTGTTCGCTGTAGCCGATGGTCTCGTGCGTGATGTAGAGGCGACGGTAGTCCACGCAGAGCGCGTAGCGGCTGTTGGGCGCGGCCACGTAGATGGGCAGCGGCAGATAGCGGGTCTGGCCGGTGGCGACGTTGTGGACGGCGGAGCGAAAGCCCGGATAGAAGCCGCCGTCGTCGTCGCGGCGGCAGTTGTAGATCATCTGCGGCTCGGCCTCGCCGTCCAGCCATTGCAGCTGGCAGCCCATCTGCCAGTTCCAGGCCGTGGTGTTGCCCACGGCGTGGTAGCGGTCGCCATCCTGCAGGTCGAAGTAGCCCACTTCCGCGCTCAGTTCGGGCGTGAGCGGCGCGTCCTTGAATGGCGTGCGGTTGGCCAGCAGATAGCGGCCGTCGCGATGCCAGACGGTTTTGTTGTAGTAGCCGAAGAAATGGTGGTGCGGCGTGGCGCCCAGGCGGCGGCAGGCGATGGGCGTGGCGAGCATGCGGTTCATGGATGGCGGGGTAGAGATAAAGTCGGAAAGAAAAAGGGCGGCGCAGGCGCCGCCCCAGGCAGGCGTTCAGCCCGCGGTGATGTGTTCGGTCTCGATGACCTTGTTCCAGCGGGCCCGTTCGCGTTCGACGAACTCGCGCGCTTCGGTGGGGCTGTTGCCCACCGGCGTCATGCCCAGGCGTTCCAGGCCGTCGCGGAAGGCGGGGTCGGCGTAGATGCGGCGCAGGTCGGCGCTGATTTTTTCGACCAGCGCGTCCGGCACGTCCTTGCTGGCGGCCAACGTCGTCCACGAGGTGACCGTCAAGCCGGGCAGGCCGGCTTCGGCGGCGGTGGGCACATCGGGCAGGGCGGGCGAGCGGGTGGCGCCGGTAATGGCCAGCGCCTTCAGCTTCTTGGCCTGGATGTAGCCGATGGTGGTGGGCACGTTCTCGAACAGCAACTGGATCTGGCCGCCCAGCAGATCGTTGGTGGCGGCTGAACTGCCACGGTACGGGATGTGCACGATGGGCGCCTGCGCGGCCATCTTGTAGAGCTCGCCGACCATATGCACGGACGAACCCACGCCGGCCGAGCCGAAGTGCAGCGTTTCCGGCTTGGCCTTTGCCAGTGCGGTGAGTTCGGCCAGGGTGTTGGCTTCCAGCGCGGGATTGGCCACCACCACGTGCGGCATCTCGGCCACGATGGTGATCAGCTTCAAATCGCGGGCGGGCTGGTAGTTGAGGTTCTTGTAGACCCCGTAGGTGGCGTGCAGGCCGATGGAGCCGAGCAGCAGGGTATAGCCGTCCGGTCCGGAGTCGGCGACGAACTTGCCGCCGATATGGCCGCCGGCGCCGGGACGGTTTTCCACCACCACCGACTGGCCATAGAGTTTGCCCAGGTGCTCGGCCAGCAGGCGGCCCTGGATGTCGGAGCTGCCGCCCGCGGTGAAGGGCACGATGATGCGCACCGGCCGGTCGGGATAGTTGGCTTGCGCGTGCGCAGCCAGCGACAGCGTCGCTGCCGTCACGCTCAGACACAGCGTTTGCAGGAGGTGGCGCCAGGAGCGGCGGAGGTTCATGTGGGTTCCCCTGGGAGGTTGGATAGTGCGGGGGCGCATCTGGCGGCGCCCTTGGGAAAACCAGTGTAGGAGTCTGCGGGTATTTGAAAAAATTCTTTTTTCAACATAGGCTATGCAGAATTGCCATACATTGCCCCTGCCCCAGCCCCAGCCCCAGCCCCAGCCCCAGCCCCTGCCCCTGCCCCTGCCCCAGCCCATGAGCCGACCGCTGAATTTCCGCCAGATAGAAGCCTTCCACGCGGTCATGCTGGCAGGCACCACTACGGGCGCCGCGCAGATGCTGCGCACCACCCAGCCTTCGGTCAGCCGCCTGCTGGCGCAGGTGCAGCAGGCCAGCGGCCTGAAGCTGTTCGACATGGAGCGCGGACGCTTGAGGCCCACGCGGGAGGCCAAGGACTTGTTCGATACCGTCCAGCGCCATTTCGTGGGGCTGGAGCGTATCGAGGATCGCGTCGCGGCGATGCGGCGCAGCGGCAGCGGCGTGCTGCGGTTGGCCTGCACCCCGGCGCTGGGCCTGGGCGTGCTGCCGGGCGCGATCGAAACCTTCGCGCAGCGCTATCCCGACGTGCACATCAATATGCAGACCGTGGGCAGCCAGTATCTGCGCGAAGGGCTGCTGCACGGCACCTACGATGTGGTGGTGACCACGGCGCCGCTGGACGGCGCGCAGTTGGAAATGCAAAGCCTGCACGAAAGCGCCGCCGTCTGCGTGATGCGGCCCGATCATCCGCTCGCCGCGCAGCCGTCCGTCGGCATCATGGACCTGGACGGGCGGCGTCTGCTGGTGTTGAACGCCGATGACGACGTCTATCTGCAACTGCGCGGCGCCATGCAGCAACACCAGGCGCAGCCCGCCTCGGAAATCGAGACCACGTATTCGTCCACCATCTGCGCGCTGGCCGCCGCCGGCAGCGGCCTGGGCGTGGTCAATCCCTACATCGCCGCCGTGTTCGCGGACCGCTTGGCGATACGGCCGTTCACGCCGCGCCTGCCGGTCCGCGTCAGCATGGCTTATCCGGCGCAGACCGCGCCGTCGTCGGTGACGGAGGCTTTTGTGGAGATCCTGGCGCGTGGATTCCAGGCGTTGCCCGGCGCGGCCTGAGCGCCGCGCGGGCGGCGTCCGGGCTCGCGTATCATCTTGCCATCGCGCCGGGAGGGCTTAGCTCTTGCGGTTCTCGTAAGAAGTATCCAGCACGTCATCTTCCGGGGTGATGATGCCGGGTTCGCCGGGTTCCGCAATGGCGCGTCCGCGCCGCGGCATGCCGGCGACCTCCTTGCTGTGGTCCGCCATCGGCAGCACTTCGGTGCCTTTGCGCGGGTCGATGGCGACGGGTTGTTCCGTTTCGGCGGTTTTGGCCGCCTGCGGATCGGGGGCGGTTTTCAACATGATGTCTGCTCCGCTTGCGGGCGTCCCAGGATGGCGACGCGCCTGGTTGCCACTTCCATCTTAGGACGGCACGCACGCCCGGGAGCAGGAATGGCTGTCACGTTTGCAAGGGGCTGTTGCAGGAGCCCGACCCTTATAATTTCCAGCGCCCTGCGGTTTGCCGCCAGCCGCCCGGTTTCTCACTTTTCCTACGCCTACCTTGACTGAATCCGTCGAACGCTCCGTCCATGCTGAACTCGTTGCCGTGCTGGTCGCCGTCACCAACGGCGAGCCGCGGGTACTGACGACCGACGATGCGCGCGCCTTGCCGGCCGGTCCCTTCGAACTGTCGCACCGTTCCTTGCAGGCCGGCTTGCGCGCCTGGGTGGAGGAGCAGACCCATCACCCGCTGGGTTATGTGGAGCAGCTCTACACCTTCGCTGATGGCGACCGTTCCGATGAGTCGGGCGCGCGCGTCATGTCGGTCAGCTACCTGGGCCTGACGCGCGAGGCCGGCGAGACTGGCGTGGCGCAGGTCGGCTGGCAGGACTGGTATCGCTACTTCCCCTGGGAAGACCGGCGCGCGGGCACGCCCGCGCTGGTGGAGGAAATGATCGTGCCGCGCCTGGCCGCCTGGTGCGAAGACAGTTCCGATGCGGCCGTGCGCATGCGCCGCCGCCAGCGCGCCGCCATCACCTTCGGGCTGGACGGCTCGCCGTGGAACGAGGACATGGTGCTGCAGCGCTACGAGCTGTTGTTCGAGGCCGGGCTGGTGCCCGAAGCCGCGCGGCGCGGGAACAAGGGCGCCGTGGTGCCGGGCGAACCTATGCGCCACGACCATCGCCGCATCCTCGCCACCGGCATTGCCCGGCTGCGCGCCAAGATTAAATACCGGCCCGTGGTGTTCGAATTGATGCCGGCGCAGTTCACCTTGCTGCAATTGCAGCTGGCCGTGGAAGCGCTGGCCGGACGTGCCCTGCACAAGCAGAATTTCCGCCGCCTTATCGAGCAGCAGGCGCTGGTCGAAGAAACCGGTGAAATGGCCACCGGCACGGCCGGCAGGCCGGCCAAGCTGTTCCGCTTCCGCCGCGACGTGCTGCTGGAGCGTGCTATTGCGGGGAGCAAATTGCCGCTGTCGCGGGCGATGTGACAGGCGGATGCGTCATGGGCTTGCGAGTCCAGCTTACCCGACGTGGGGAGGTTCAGCGATTCTCGCGGGTGTGCCACAGCCGCAGCACGTAGACGATCGAGTCCTGAATTTCGTACTGGACTTCGTACTCTCCCACCAGAATTCTCCTTACCTCCCGCGGTTCGAACTGAAACAGTTGCTCGCCGATGCGCGGGTTGGTCAACAGGATGGTTGGAGCCTTGGTCAGCGCCTGCACGGCCCGAGCGGCAGCGGGCTTGTTTACTGGGGCAAGAAATTCATACATGCGCGCTAAGTCGGCAAGCGCTTTGCTGGTCCACTTGAGCGCCATCAACGTGGCACCGGCAGGGGCTCGTCAGTACTCAGGCTCTCTGCCCATGCCTGCACGGCCAGATGGTCAATGACGCGGCCCGCGTCTACGTCGGCCAACGCTTCCTGGGTCAGCCGGTCGCGCTCTTCTTCTTGGGCGATCCAGGCGGAAAGCGCCTGCTTTACGATCCAGCCGCGCGAGCGTTCAAGCCGGGTGGCCATCTGATCTACCTTGTTGGCAAGAGGAAGCGGTACGTGTGCGGTCAGAACTTTGGTTGCTGCTGTCATGTTGCACCTTTTTTCGGAACTTGATCTTGCCTGCACCAGGCGACAGTGTGATCACGACGAGACGAATGTCAGACGTGATGACAGGTTCTATGATCTCAAAATAATCATAGTGATTAAAATCTAATCGATCAAATCAACCATCCCAGGCTCGATAGTGGAACTCCACGTTCGGTTGATTTCGTGGCTGAACGCTTGACAAGCTTTATGCTCGTCTCTAGCATAATTACTGCGCAATCCCTGCGCGCCTTTTTTTAATCATTAAATACTCAAAATGAGCATTAAAGCCGCAGCGCCTGTGACCGTCGCCCGACTGGCCGTTCCTCCCTTGCCGGAAGTCATGCTGGAGCCGCTGGTGCGCGCGGCCTTGCTCGAGGATCTGGGGCGCGCCGGCGATCTGACTACCGATGCCATCGTGCCCGCCGACGCCACGGCGCAGACCCGCCTGGTCGCGCGCCAGGAGGGCGTGCTGGCCGGGCTGGACCTGGCGCGCCTGGCGTTTCGCGCCATGGACCCGGGCATCAAGTTCGAGGTCGCGCTGCGCGACGGCAGCGAATTGGGGCCGGGGGCGGAAATTGCCCGCATCAGCGGCAACGCCCGCGCCATGCTGACGGCCGAGCGCGTGGCGCTGAACTTCCTTTGCCATTTGAGTGGCGTGGCCAGCGCCACCGCGTCCATTGCCCGCGCCATCGAAGGCTACGGCGCCCGCGTCACCTGCACCCGCAAGACCATGCCGGGCCTGCGCGCGGTGCAGAAGTACGCGGTGCGGGTGGGCGGCGGCAGCAATCACCGCCATGGCCTGGACGACGCGGTGCTGATCAAGGATAACCACATCGCGCTGGCAGGCGGGGTCGCGACGGCGGTTGAGCGGGCGCGCGCCGGTATCGGCCATATGGTCAAGATCGAACTGGAAGTGGACACGCTGGAGCAGCTGGAAACGGCGCTGTCGCTGGGCGTGGACGTAGTGTTGCTGGACAACATGAGTCTGGACGACCTGCGCCGCGCGGTCGCCATGGCGCGCGGCCGCGCCATCACCGAGGCCTCGGGCCGCATCACGCCCGAAACCGCCGCCGCGGTAGCGGCCACCGGCGTGGACCAGATCGCGGTGGGCTGGATTACCCATAGCGCCAAGGTGCTCGACATCGGCCTGGACGCCTGAGCCTGTTCGCCGGCTTTCAGCCGGCATCGCCCAAGTCCCTGCGCGCGCACGCCGTGCAGGGACGCTTGCAAGCCCGCATCATGAATCGCCTGTTTAGCTCCGTTCTTACGTTTCTGGTCCTGCCGCTGGCCGCCTGCGGCAATTCGCCTTCGGGCGAAGCGCCCAAGGACGCAGCGTACCCCTCCCATCCCATCACCATCGTGGTGACGTTTCCGCCGGGCGGCGGCACCGATCTGCTGGCGCGCCGCATCGGCGCCAGCCTGCAGGAGCAGTTCGGCATGGCGGTGGTGGTGGAGAATCGTCCTGGCGCCAGTGGCAATATCGGCGCGCGCGCCGTGGCCGAGGCGCCTGCCGACGGCTATACGCTGCTGATGGTCAACAGCTCCTTCGCGATCAATCCGGGGGTCTACGGCAACCTGGGTTTCGCGCCCAAGCAGGACTTCGCGGCGGTCATCAATGTGGCTTTCGTGCCGTCGGTGTACGTGGTGCCGGCGGCGTCGCCCTGGCACAGCCTGGACCAGGCGCTGGCCGCCGCCGCGCCGGACCGGCCGCTGCCGTTCGCGTCTTGCGGCAATGGTACGCCGCAGCACCTGGCGGGCGAGATGCTGGCGCGCGCCACCGGTGCGTCTTTGCAGCATGTGCCGTACAAGGGCTGCGGCCCCGCGCTGACCGACGTGACAGCGGGCCAGGTGGGCATGGGCGTGGTGACCGCGTCCAGCGCCGCGCCGCTGATCGCGGCCGGCAAGCTGCGGGCCTTGGCGGTGACCTCGCCCGCTCGCTCGCCGTTGTTGCCTGCGGTGCCGACGGTGGCCGAGCAAGGGGTGCCTGGCTATGCGCTGGACCAATGGCATGGCCTTCTGGCGCCGGCGGCGACGCCGCCCGCGGTGGTAGCCAAGCTGAATGCGGCGGTGGCGAAGATCGTCCAGCGCCCCGATGTGCAGGCGGCGCTGCGCGAACAGGGTTTTACGCCTGCCAGCAGCACGCCGCGCGAATTCCAGGCGATGATCGATGCGGATATCGACCGCTATACCGCCCTGACGGCAGCAATCGGCCTGCGCGCCGACTAAACGATGTGCAGGCCGCCCGGTCTCAGGCCGCGGCGGCCCGGGCGTGCCGTTCCAGCTGTTCCTTCAAGCCCGGCTGCAGCTTGAGCTGGCGCGCCAGTTCGTCCAGATAGGCGCGTTCCATATAGCTTTCCTCGTCCACCACCAAGAGGCTGGCCAGGTACATCTCGGCCGCCATTTCCGGCGTTTGCGCGGCTTGCGCGATGACGGAAGGATCCAGCGGGCGCGACAACTCGGCTTCGAGCCAGCGGCGGTCTTGCGCGTCCGAAGACAGCTTGGACAGTTCGGTTTCGAGCAGGCTGCGTTCTTCCGGGCCGATGTGGCCGTCGGCCTTGGCCGCGCCGATCATGGCGGTCAGCACCGCCGTGCTGTGCTGCTCGGCCTGGGGCGCGGGCAGGCGGTCCAGCGTCTGCGGCGGGGCCGCCGGCGCGCCGGACTGGCTGCGCTGCCAGTCGCCATAGGCGCGGTAGGCCAGGGCACCCAGCGCCGCCATGCCGCCGTACATGGCGACCTTGCCACCGATCTTGCGGGCCTTCTTGCTGCCCAGTAGCAGTCCCAGGGCGCCCGCGCCCAGCGCGCCGCCGCCCAGGCCGGTCAGGAAGGACGAACCCTTGCCGCCCGTGGCGTTCTGCACGCGGTTGGTGGTGTCGGACAGCAGCCCTTGCCCGGACTGCAGCAGTTGATCGAGTAGTTGTCTGGCGCTCATGCGGCCCCCTTAAGTGTGCTCAGGTATTGCGGATAGAGATATCCGACCGGCCCAGCGGCCAGAAGTTCAGCTTACAGTCAGTTGCTTGCGCTGGCGACGTACAGCTAGCGTCGCCAGGTGATACAACGTGGTCTGGGGCGGCCGCGGCGGCCGCCCGCCAGCACCCGTTACCAGGAGACAGGACCCATGAGCATCCGCGTGCGCCAGAATGCGCCCAACTCGCTGCAATTCACCGCCACGGCCGAAGGCCACGATCTGCCGCTGGACATGCCCCAGCCGCAGGGCGCCGGCCCTGATCCGCACGACTATTTTGATACCGCGCTGGGCGGCTGCAAGGCCATGACCCTGATGGTCTACGCGCAGCGCAAGGGTCTGCCGCTGGAATCGGTGGGGGTGGAGGTAGTGCGCGATGCCGGCGAGGAGCGCAAGGGCATCTACCGCCTGACGGCCAAACTGACGTTGAATGGCGAGCTGTCCGATGCGCAGATCGATGAACTGCTGGCGGTGGCCGAGAAGTGCCCAGTGCACAAGCTGATGACCGCAGTGGACGTGCAAGTGTCCACCGTGGTGGTGCAGCCGGCCTGAGCGGTCCGGCTGCCGCGGCTGGGGCCGTCGGCCCCGCCGCGCAGGGACTTAGTCTTCCATGCCCGGGACGATGGTCGAGAAGCCCGCGTCCACATGGGTGATCTCGCCCGTCACGCCAGCGGCCAGGTCCGACAGCATGAAGGCGGCGACGTTGCCCACGTCTTCGATGGTGACGTTGCGGCGCAGGGGAGCCTGGGCTTCCACGAACTTCAGGATGGCCGAGAAGTCCTTGATGCCGCTGGCGGCCAGCGTCTTGATGGGGCCGGCGGAAATGCCGTTGGCGCGGATGCCGCGCGGACCCAGCGCCGTGGCCAGGTAGCGCACGCTGGCTTCCAGCGAAGCCTTGGCCAGGCCCATGGTGTTGTAGTTCGGGACCACGCGCTCGGCACCCAGGTAGGTCAGCGTCAGCACGGAGCCGTTGCGGCCTTCCATCAGCGGCAGGGCCGCCTTGGCCATGGCGGCGAAGCTGTAGGCCGAGATGTCGTGGGCGATGCGGAAGCCTTCGCGCGACAGGCCGTCGAGGAAGTTGCCGGCGATGGCTTCGCGCGGCGCGAAGCCGATGGAGTGCACCAGGCCGTCCAGGCCGTCCCAGTGCTGGCCGAGTTCGGCGAAGGCGCCTTCGATCTGGCTGTCTTCGGCCACATCGCAGGGCAGCACGATCTTGCTGCCGAATTCGGCGGCGAATTCGCCCACGCGGTCCTTGAAACGGTCGCCCACGTAGGTGAACGCCAGTTCGGCGCCTTGCTGGTGACAGGCGCGCGCGATGCCGTAGGCGATGGATCGGTTGGAAAGCACCCCGGTGACCAGGATGCGCTTGCCGGCGAGAAAGCCCATATATCTATCCTTTGATTTTTTCCCTCTGGAGACCGCCTATTTTAAGGAGTTTGCGCGGTTTCGCGATATGAAAAACCCGGGGCCGGATCTGCCCGGATTGCGCTTCAGGACGGTTGCCCGGGCGGCGGGAACAGGCGCACGAAGCTGGCGAGCAGGGGATCGCGCTGGTCGGCGCGCCAGACCAGCTCCAGGTCGAACGTCAGGTCTATGCCGCCGACCTCCTTGAAGACGACGCTGGCGGGGCCGTGCTGCCTGAACGAGGCGGGAATGACGGCGCAGCCCAGCCCGGCCGACACCAGCCCCAGAATGGTGGGAAGATCGGTCGCCACGGCAGCCGGCCGGGTCATCGGAATGCCGGCGGCCCTGAGGATGCGCACCAGCGCGTCATAGTGCGAGGGCGACCCGGCGCGCGGGAACAGAATGAATTTCTGGCCGGCCAGATCCTTGAGCGTGCGGACGCTTCCCGCGCCGCGCGCCACCGCCGCGGGCATGGCCAGGATCATGCGGTCTTCATAGATTTTCAGCCCCTCTACTTCGCTGTCGAGCGGAGAGCGCCAGGCGACGATGCCGGCGTCCAATTCATGGCGCTTGATCGCATCCAGCTGCCAGGCCGACAGGCCGGGTTCCACCATCACGTCGGTATCGGGCGAGGCGCGCGACAAGGCGGCGATCGCCCGTCCCAGGCCGGGCAGCCAGCTATAGCCGGGCATGACGCCGATCTTCAGCGAGCCGGCCTTGCCGTTGGCCGCCAGCGCGACCTGCGCCCGCAAGGCCTCGCTGCCCGCCAGCATCAGCTTCGCCTGGGCCAGCAGGGCCTCGCCGGCCCGCGTCAATGCCACGCCGCGCGGCAGCCGCACCAGCAGTTGCGCGCCCAGTTCCTCTTCCAGGGCCATCATCTGGCGGGATAGCGCGGGCTGGGCGATATGCAAAGCCTTGGCCGCGCCGGCGACACTGCCGGCCGCGCATACGGCCGCGAAATAACGCAACTGCCTCAACTCCATGCCATGCCTCCCAGGCATACGTAATGCTCAACAAAAGTATTTGTTGCGACGGCTACAAATACCTATATTTTCCGATTGAATCCCATAACGTATACCCAAAAGGTCTATGACAAAAGCCACCTTCCGCGATTCGCCGTCGTTGCGTGACCGGCGGGTCGCGCACCTGCCCGCGCGCAACCCGCAGTGCGCGACGGCCTTCACCGACATCGATCTCGACGCGCCGGGCCGGCAGGCGGGCTTTCTGCATATTCCGCAGTCGCCTCACGACGACGCCTGGGGCACGGTGCGCATTCCCATGGCGGTACTGGCGAATGGCGACGGGCCCACGGTCATCCTGGAAGGCGGCAACCATGGCGACGAGTACGAAGGGCAGATCGTGCTGGGCGAACTGATCCGCGACCTGTCGCTGGACCGTATCCGGGGCAGGTTGATCGTCATGCCCTCGCTCAATGCGCCGGCGGCCGAAGCCGGACTGCGCACCTCGCCGCTGGACGGCAAGAACCTGAACCGCACGTTTCCCGGCGACCATGCCGGCAGCATCACGGAACAGATCGCCGCCTACGTCAGCGACCAGCTGTTCTCGCGCGGCGACGCGTTCCTGAGCCTGCACTCCGGCGGTTCGTCCCTGGACATCATTCCCAGCGCCCTGGTGCAGCCGTCGAAGGATGCGGAGCAGACCCAGCGCAATATCGACGCCGTGATGGCCTTCGGCGCGCCGTTCAACGTGCTGCTGGATACGCTGGGCGACACGCGCACCAGCGTCGCCACGGCGGTGGCCGCGGGACTCACCTGCGTCAGCACCGAGATGGCGGGGCGCGGCACCGTGACGGACAGCGCGCTCGCGCTATGCCGCGCCGGCGCCTTGCGCGTGCTGGCGCACTGGGGCGTGCTGGACCAGGCCTGTGCCCAGCCGCTGGCGGCGCAGCCCGCGCCCCTGTACAAGGTCAGTGGCGCGAAGTCCTACGTCATCGCTTCGGAGCGGGGCGTGTTCGAGGCTTACCATCGGCATGGCGAGGCCGTCGAAGCCGGCCAGCCGGCGGGCCGCATCCACCAGACCTTTGATCCGCGGCGTGCGCCGGTCGAACTGCTTTACGGGGCCAGCGGAGTCGTCTTCGCCAAGCGGCATCCTGGCATCGTCGTACCCGGCAACGTCTGCTGCGTGGTGGCCAGCGCGGCGTGAGGCCGCAGCCCGATTCACTTTTTCAGAAATCAGAACATGGCAATCCATATCGAAACCCCGGCGCTCGCATCCCGCGCGTTCTCCCTGCGCAGCGGCAAGGACGTGCGCCTGAAGATGGAGGCGCTGCAGCCCAGCGGCTCGTTCAAGGCGCGCGGCATAGGCCATGCCTGCCAGATCTACAAATCCCGCGGCGCCCGGCGCTTCATTTCTTCGTCCGGCGGCAATGCCGGCTATGCGGTGGCCTACGCCGGCCGCATGCTCGCTACGCCGGTGACCGTGGTGGTGCCTGCCACGACCTCGGAACGCGCCAAGAGCCTGATCCGCTCCGAGGGCGCCGAAGTCATCGTGCATGGCGCCTCCTGGATGGAGGCCAACGCCCGCGCACTCGAACTCATGACGCCGGCCGACGCGTTCCTGCATCCCTTCGATGATCCCTTGCTATGGGAGGGGCACGCGACCATGATCGACGAGCTGGCCCGGCAGGGCGGGCGGCCGGACGTGGTCATCTGCTCGGTGGGTGGCGGCGGGCTGCTGTGCGGCGTGGTCGAAGGCCTGCGGCGCAACGGCTGGGCCGAGGTGCCGGTGATCGCGGCCGAGACCACCGGCGCGGATTCCTACGCCCAGGCCCTGAGCGCGGGGGCGCCCGTGCTGTTGCCCGAGATCAGGTCGATTGCGACGTCATTGGGCGCGCGCCAGGTCTGCGACCGCGCGCTGGAACTGGCGAAAGAGCACCCCATCGAGAGCGTCGTCGTATCGGACGCCGCCGCGGTGGCGGCCTGCGAAGACGTGCTGCTCGAGCACCGCATCCTGGTCGAGCCCGCCTGCGGCGCATCGGTGGCGGCGCTGGACAGCGGTTCGGAGTTCCTGAAGAACGCTCGCTCGGTAGCGGTCATATTGTGCGGCGGCGTGGGGGTCACGGCGGACCAGCTGGCGCAATGGAGCGCGCAATTCGCGGCGCAGCCCCGCTAGCGGCCCGGGCCAGAGGTGACTCGTCGTGCGGCTCGGCCTTACTTGGGCAGAAGGCTCACGGGTTGCCGAAGAATGACCTTGCGTTTCGTGGGGGCGGTGCGAGTCCAATCATCAAGATAGATCTCGTGATACGGCCCTGACGGCGCCAAACCTTCTTGCGGCAGATGTTCTCCGTAGAGCTTTTCAAGCATGGCGGGCAGATCGTTGGTTGGGCCCACATGAAGAATCTGTACGCACTTTCCTTCGACCAGCGCCTCCCAGCGCGGCGTTGGCGCACCGTTCAGTTCGTGGCGCATTTGCGCGGCGGATTCCTCAAGGCACGCCGCATTCGCCCACACAGGCAAGGTTATCTGCGCGCGCCAACGCCAATTCTCGCGATGGCCTGCTGCGAAGTCGCGCATATCGTCTGCCCAATAGAGCAATTCCACCGGAGGCTCGACAAAGGCCTTTCCCAGGCGCTCACGAGCTTTGCGCCGTATGGGATAGATGGCGGTGTAAAGGCCCTTGATCGCTGCCGTGACGGACGACGGTTCGGGAGATCCTGCACCATCCCAGACTGCGAATGGCAGCTTGGGCACATCGATCATGCTGAAAGCCCCCGCCGGGGGGGCGTAGAGCGCCCTGAGCATCGCTCTGTCGCGGATCAAATCGATCATTCCTTCGTCGGCCATGGCTTGCTCCTCATGTAATCCAGGGTGGTGGTGATCCACCCGCGCTCTGCAGCCAGTTGGCTCGCGGAAAAGTCAAAAAGGACTTCAATGTGATCAGGCATCGGCTGCCGCTGCCGGCGCATGAGTTCGAGCCGTTCTGCTTCTGCCATGACCGAAGACAGGCGGTTATCCAACGCAGCCAGCGCTGACTCGCGCGACAGCGCTGGCCAATGAATCATTCCCAGCAAAAGGGATGAATGCGTGGGGCGATAGGCGCCAAGGGCAGAGATCGTTTGTTCCAGCAGCGCCTGGTGGCCCGCGGCAGTCGCCGAAAACGTCTTGCGCGCCTTGGTTCCAGCGGGGGCTTCCGCCAAAACCAGTCCCGCTTTCTCCAACTTTCCAAGCACGAAATAGATCGAGGAAAAACCGATCTGGGTCCATTCACGCATGCCCCGGGTTTCGATGACTTGTTCAAGTTCATAGCCGTGCCGCGGCATCTCTGCGACGAGGCCTAGTAGCAAGAGCTCGGAGTCGGTCAGGTTCATTGTTTTATTCTAGTATTAGAATAAAAAGCCAGGCAAGCTGAAATAAAAAAAGGCGCGTCCCGCAAGGACGCGCCTCTTGTTGTTCCGGCGGCGTTCAGCCGCGGGCGTTGGTGCCCGGTACGCGCAGCTGCGAGCCCACCTTCAGGGCGCTGCCCTTGATGTTGTTGAGCGCGCGCAGCGCGTCGACCGAGGTGCCGTACTGCTTGGCCAGCGAGAACAGCGTGTCGCCCTGGCGCACCTTGTGGGTGCGGACATTGGGGCGGGCGCTGGCGACGCGGGCAGCCGGCGCTTGCGCGGCGCGGCCGCGCGGGGCGGCGGCCTTGTTGTCCGACGGCGCCGAGTCCAGCGCGCCCACCGGCGGTGCCAACGAGGCCAGTTGCACGCCGCCCGTGCCGGGTTCGCCCGGCACCAGCAGGGATTGGCCGGAAGCCGACTTTTGGCGCGAGCCGATGTCGTTGGTCTGGCGCAGCGTGGCTTCGCTCACGCCGAAACGTTTGGCGATCGAGGCGTAGGATTCACCACGGCGCGAGTGGTAGATCTTCCAGGCGCTGAGGTCGCCCTTGTAGTTGGTCAGGTTGGCGTTGAAGATCTCGACGCGGTCGGCCGGCAGCAGCAGGGTCGGGCCGTGGTCGCCGCGGATGACGGGGCGGTTGAACGAGGGATTCAGCGCCTTGAATTCGTCCAGCGGCATTTCGGCCAGCTTGGCGGCGATTTCCAGGTCGATGTCGCTGTTCTTCTGGACCGTCACGAAGTAGGGCGTGTTGCCCACCGGGGGCAGGGCCACCGCATAGCGCTGCGGATCGGCGATGATGTTCTTGATGGCCTGCAGCTTGGGTACGTAGTTGCGGGTTTCGTCGGGCATGTTCAGGGACAGGTAGTCCGTGCCCTGGCCGGCCGCTTCGTTCTTGGCCATGGCGCGCTGCACCGAGCCTTCGCCCCAGTTGTACGAGGCCAGCGCCAGGTACCAGTCGCCCTGCATTTCAAACAGCTTTTCCAGGTAGTCCAGCGCCGCGTTGGTCGAGGCGATGGGATCGCGGCGCTCGTCGCGCCACCAGTCCTGCTTCAGGTTGAAGTGCTGGCCCGTGGCCGGCACGAACTGCCACAGGCCCGAGGCCTGGGCGCGCGACAGTGCGGTCGGGTTGTAGGCGCTTTCGACGAAGGGCAGCAGCGCCAGCTCGGTCGGCAGGCCGCGGCGGTTGATCTCGTCGACGATGAAATACAGGTACTTGCCGGCGCGTTCCGCCATGCGCTGCACAGACTCGGGGTGGGACGCGTAATAGTCGGTCCACTGCTGCGAGAGGTCGGTGTTCAGGTTGGGGATGGCGAAACCGCGGCGGATGCGGTCCCAGGCGTCGGCGGGCGGGTTGGTCAGATCCACCGTCCGGGACGTGTCGCGGGCGATGTATCGCCCTTGGGAATTGGTGGTGAGGTTCTTGCTATCGGGGGCTTTGGTTCCTGCGCAACCGGCGAGGACTGCCAGCATGAGCGGCAGAAGGAGTCGGGATAGATTCATCAGGCTGTCACTTGAAATCGTTCTTCCATTTACGAAGGGAGGCAAAAACCTCTACCGGCGTAGCGTGGCTGTGGCCGGCCCAGCGCTCTGCGGCGTGGACGACCTCAACTTCTTGCGTGCGCAAAAACGGATTGGCCGCGCGTTCCTGTCCGATCGTGGACGGAAGCGTGGGAAGACCTTCTGCTCGTAATTGCTGGGCCTGCTGGTGCCACTGTTGCAGGCTGCGGTTGGCCGGATCGACTGCCAAGGCCCAGCGCAAGTTCGCTAGAGTGTACTCGTGTGCGCAAAAAACCTGTGTATCTGGCGGTAAAACAGAAAATTTCCCTAAAGAATCATGCATTTGCGCCGGAGTGCCTTCGAAAAGACGGCCGCAGCCCCCCGCAAACAGGGTGTCGCCACAGAACAGAACCGGCTGCTGGCCGGCTGCCCGGCCGTAGTACGCGATGTGGCCGGCAGTGTGCCCGGGCACGTCCAGCACGGTCAGATCCAGGTCCAGTTCCGGGATCGCCACGCGGTCGCCTTCCGCCAGGCGCACGTCGCAGCGCGGCAGCTGTTCATGCGCGGGCCCGTATACGGTGATGCCCTCGATGCGGGACAATTCCGGAACACCTCCCACGTGGTCGCCGTGATGGTGCGTGAGTAGAATGGCGCGCAGTCTTAAGCCCGTCCGGTCCAGCCATTGCAGCACCGGGCCGGCATCGCCGGGATCCACCACGGCGGCTTCGCCGCCGTGGACGATGGTCCAGATGTAGTTGTCGTTGAAGGCGGGTAGAGGCAAGACCGCGGCGTTGCGATCGCGGCCGCCTGTGGGGGCGGTCATGGCTTGCATGGGATTCGAAGGAATAAAACGTGGCAGAAGATACTCCGCCGATTGTAGAACTGGCCGAATGGTTCCAGACGCCGCCGGGACAGTACGCCCTGGCCTGGGAGCGGGCGCAGTTCGACGCGGCTGTCGCGGACGTGTTCGGATATTACGCCTGGCAGGTCGGCCTGGCGGACATGAATCTGCTGCGCGCCAACCGTATGCCCTTCAAAGGTTACGTGGGTACCGAGACTCCGTCCGCCGAAAGCGCGGCCAGCTGGCAGTCGCGGGTGGTGCTGGCCGAGCCCGAGGCCCTGCCGTTCGAATCCCAGAGCGTGGACCTGCTGATCCTGCCGCACGCCTTCGAATGCGCCGAAGAACCCCACAACGTGCTGCGCGAGGTCGAACGCGTGCTGGTGCCGGAAGGGCGGGTCGTGATCTCGGGCTTCAACCCCTGGAGCATGTGGGGCGCGCGCACGCGCATGCCCGGCATGGAGCCCTGGCTGCCTCAGCCGCCGTCGTCCCAGGTGTCCTTGCCGCGGTTGAAGGACTGGTTCAAGCTGCTGTCGCTGGAGGTCGACGCCAGCCACTTCGGCTGCTACGCGCCGGCCTGCCGCAGCGAAAAATGGCTGCAGCGCTGGTCCTTCCTGGAGTCGGCGGGCGCCCGCTGGTGGAGCCTGGGCGGCGCGGTCTACGTGGTGTCGGCGGTCAAGCGGGTGGCCGGCATGCGTATCATTGGCCCAGCCTGGAAGAAGGCCAAGCCCAAGCGTGCCCGCGCTGCGTCGGTGGTGGTCAACCGCCAGGCGGACGACGGCTCCTGAAGGACATGGCTCCGCGCCGCGGAGCCGATTTTTTTAGCAAGGAATACCAGGCAGCACCATGCAGGACGACAAAGCGAACGAGCAGAAAGTGGAAATGTGGACCGACGGCGCCTGCAAGGGCAATCCCGGTCCGGGCGGCTGGGGTGTGCTGATGCGCGCCGGGGGCCACGAAAAGACGCTACATGGCGGCGAACTCCAGACCACCAATAACCGGATGGAACTGCTGGCGGTCATCCAGGGCCTGCGCGCGCTCAAGCGCCCGTGCACGGTCATCATCCACACGGACTCCCAATATGTGATGAAGGGCATGACCGAGTGGCTGGCCAACTGGAAGCGGCGCGGCTGGATGACGGCCGACAAGAAGCCGGTCAAGAACGTCGAGCTGTGGCAATTGCTGGACGAACAGGTGCAACGCCACACGGTGTCCTGGCGCTGGGTCCGCGGACACGCCGGCGATCCGGGCAACGAACGGGCCGACCAATTGGCCAATATGGGCGTGGAATCGGCCAAGCGGGGCTGATGGCATCGGGAAATACCCTCAAATCCGCCCTCAGGGGCGGATTTAGTTCTTTCATCCGGCTTCAGGATTGTTCCAGTATGTAAATCCGGGTGCTAAAGTGCCAACCCTCATTCCAGTTCCTGCGGCGCAGTCCGCGTGGGGGCATGCCTGGCCCGCGCCGCAATACCGCCACATTTGCGCATGAAAAAAGCAGTACTGCTCGCCGCCGTAGCGGCAGGGGTGGCCGCGGGGGCCGCGCTCGGCGTTTTTGTGCCGCGCTGGCTCGCCTTCGGAACCGTCAGTCCACCACCCGGCGCCGTCGAAGCGCCCCTGGTCACGCGCGCCGCGCCCGTCCGAGTCGAAGTGGCCGCCGTCGAAGAGATTCCTTTCGCGCGCGGCATCTCGGCCGTGGGCAGCCTGCGCTCCGACGAATCCGTGGTGCTGCGCCCGGAAGTGGCCGGCCGCATCCAGTCCATCGATTTCAAGGAAGGCCAGCCGGTCAAGCGCGGTGACGTGCTGATCCGCCTGGACGATTCCGTGCCGCGCGCGGAATTGGCCCAGGCGCGCGCCAATCTGACGCTGGCGCAAAGCCACTACCGGCGCTCCGTGGAGTTGCAGGGCAAGGGCTTCGTCAGTCAGCAGGCGCGCGACGAGTCCGCCAGCACGCTGAAGGTGCAGGAAGCCGCCGTGGCGCTGGCGCAGGCGCGGCTGGACAAGATGACGATCTCGGCGCCGTTCGGCGGCATCGTGGGCTTGCGCAGCGTGTCGGTGGGCGACTACGTCAATCAGGGCCAGGACCTGGCCCCCCTGGAGGCGATCGATCCGCTCAAGGTGGACTTCCGCGTTCCCGAAATGTATCTGAGCAAGGTGGGCGTGGGCCAGCAGTTGACGCTGCGCATGGATGCGCTGCCCGGCCAGGAGCGGCCGGGTACGGTTTACGCGGTCAGCCCGCTGGTCGATGCGGGTGGACGTTCCATCCTGCTGCGCGCCACGGTCGCCAACAAGGATGCGGTGCTGCGCCCGGGCATGTTCGCCCGCGTGCAGTTGCAGTTCAATCAGGACAAGGCGCTGGTCGCGCCGGAAGCCGCGTTGTCGCCCTCGGGCGCGACGCAGTATGTCTACCGGGTCAAGAACGGCGCGGCCGAGCGGCGCGAGGTCACCATCGGCGAGCGCCGCGAGGGCCGCGTCGAGATCCTGACCGGGGTGGCGGCGGGCGACCAGCTGGTGGTGTCGGGCCTGCAACGGGTGACGGACGGCGCCGCGGTGACCGTTCTGGCCAACGGCGCGTGACGCCGGCTTTTTTCCCTATCTGGCGGTAGCGCAATGCGTATCTCGGAAACCTGCATCAAGCGGCCGGTGTTCGCATCGGTCCTGTCGCTGATCATCGTGCTGATCGGCCTGATTTCGTATTCGCGCCTGACCGTGCGCGAGTACCCAAAGATCGATGAGCCCATCGTTTCGGTGGACACCACCTACAAGGGCGCCTCGCCCGAGGTGATCGAGTCGCAGGTGACCAAGCCGCTGGAAGACCAGCTGGCCGGCATCGAGGGCGTGGACGTGATGACCTCGCGCAGCCGCTCGGAACGCAGCCTCATCAACATCAAGTTCAATCTGTCGCGCAATCCGGACGCCGCAGCCGCGGAAGTCCGCGACAAGGTCTCGCGCGCGCGCCGCTTCCTGCCCGACGAGATCGATGAACCCATCATCGGCAAGGTCGAGGCGGACTCCCAGCCCATCATCTACATCGCGGTCGAGTCCGGTACGTATTCCGCGATCCAGACCTCGGACTACATCAACCGCTACATCAAGACCCGCCTGTCGGTGCTGCCCGGCGCAGCCGAGGTGCGCGTCTTCGGCGAACGCCTGCCGTCCATGCGCATCTACGTGGACCGCGACAAGCTCGCCGCCTACGGTCTGACCGTGCAGGACGTGGAGGCCGCGCTGCGCAGCCAGAACGTGGAGATTCCAGCCGGCCGCATCGAATCGCGCGCCCGCGAGTTCTCGGTGGTGTCGTCCACCGATCTGCAGACGCCGGCGCAGTTCGAGAACGTGATTGTCGCCAATGTCAAAGGCTACCCGGTCCGCATGCGCGACGTGGCCAATGTGGAGATCGCCGCCGCCAGCGACCGCGTGCTGTCGCGGTTCAACGGCAAGCCCGCCATCAACATCGGCGTGACGCGCCAATCCACCGCCAACCCGCTGGAACTGTCCAAGGCCGCGCGCGAGGAAGTGGCGCGCCTCAACGAGAACCTGCCGGCCGGCATGAAGCTGAACATCGCGTACGACTCGTCGGTGTTCATCGAGCGCTCCATCGATTCCGTGTTCCACACCATCGGCGAAGCCATCGTCCTGGTGGTGCTGGTGATTTTCTTTTTCCTGCGCAACCTGCGCGCCAGCATCATCCCCATCGTCACCATTCCGGTGTCGCTGGTGGGCGCCTGTGCACTGATGTATCTGTTCGGTTTTTCCATCAACACGCTGACCCTGCTGGCCATGGTGCTGGCCATCGGCCTGGTGGTGGACGACGCGATCGTGGTGCTGGAAAATATCTTCCGCCACATCGAAGAGGGCATGCCGCGCAAGGAGGCCGCGTTGCGCGGTTCGCGCGAGATCGGCTTCGCGGTGGTCGCGATGACCATGACCCTGGTCACCGTGTACGCGCCGCTGGCCTTCGCCACCGGCCGCACCGGACGGCTGTTCATCGAGTTCGCGCTGGCGCTGGCCGGCGCGGTGCTGGTGTCGGGCTTCGTGGCGCTGACGCTTACGCCCATGATGTGCTCGGTGCTGCTGCGCCACCAGAGCAGCCACAGCCGCTGGTACAACATGATCGAAGGCTGGCTCAATGCCATGAGCAACGGCTACCGGCGCGCGCTTGGGGCCTCCCTGCGCCATCGCTGGCTGGTGGTTGTGATAGGCGTGGCGGTGGCGGCCGCGAGCGGGGTGCTGTTCAAGGTGGTCAAGAGCGAGCTGGCGCCCATCGAGGACCGCGGCGTGGTGTTCGGCATCGTCAGCTCGCCGGAAGGCGCCACGCTGAACTACACGCTGGAAAGCATGCTGGGCATCGAGAAGTTCTATTCCGAGATTCCGGAGGCCAGCGGCAGCCAGGTGACTGTGGGCTTCCCCACGGTGACGGACGGCACCGCCATCCTGCGCCTGAAGCCCTGGGAAGAACGCAGCCGCAAGCAGCAGGCCATCACGCAGCAGTTGCAGCCGCAGTTCGCCTCGCTGCCCGGGGTGCGGGCGTTTCCCACCAATCCGCCGTCGCTGGGCCAGTCGGCGCGCTCCAAGCCGGTTGAGTTCATCATCATGAGCCAGGCGTCGTACGCGGAGCTGTCGCGCCTGACCGAAGTCTTCCTGGCCGAACTGCGCAAGTATCCCGGCTTGATCAATCTGGACACCGACCTGCGCTTGAACACGCCCGAGCTGCGGGTGCGGGTGGACCGCGACAAGATGGCCGACGTGGGCGCCAACGTGGACACCGTGGGCCGCACCCTGGAATCGATGCTGGGCGGCCGCCAGGTCACCCGCTACAAGGACGAAGGCGAACAGTACGACGTGATCGTGCAGGTGACGCCGCGCGACCGCGCCAATCCCACCGACATCTCCGGCATCTATGTCCGGGCGCGCGACGGCAGCATGGTGCAGCTGGACAACCTGCTGGGCGTGCACGAAGGCGTGTCGCCGCAGTCGCTGAACCACTTCAACCGTTTGCGCGCCGTGAAGATCGACGGCGCGGTGGCGCCGGGCTACGCCTTGGGCGAAGTCCTGGCGCACATGCACCAGGTGGCGCGCGACGTGTTGCCCAACACCATCGTGACCGACCTGGACGGCCAGTCGCGCGAGTTCCGCGATTCCTCCGGCAGCATCTATCTGGTGTTCGCCATGGCGCTGGCCTTCATCTACCTGGTGCTGGCCGCGCAGTTCGAAAGCTGGCGCAATCCCTTCATCATCATGCTGTCGGTGCCGCTGTCCATGACCGGCGCGCTGCTGGCGCTGTGGCTGACCGGCGGCACCTTGTCCATCTACAGCCAGATCGGCCTGATCACGCTGGTGGGGCTGATCACCAAGCACGGCATCCTGATCGTCGAATTCACCAACCAGCTGCGCGACGAGGGCAAGGAATTGTTCGAGGCCGTGGTCGAGGCCAGCGTGCTGCGCCTGCGCCCCATTCTGATGACGACCGGCGCCATGGTGCTGGGCACCGTGCCGCTGGCGCTGTCCACGGGCGCTGGGGCGGAATCGCGCCAGCAGATCGGCTGGGTTCTGGTGGGCGGGCTGATGCTGGGTACACTACTGACCTTGTTCGTCGTGCCGGTGGCCTATACCTTGATCGCCACCGCACGCAAGAAACCCGGCCAGGCCGGCAGCGCAGCGCATCATCCGGACCCCGCTCCGGCGCCGCACGCGCAGCCTGCATCGCCTGCCCAAGCGTCGGAATAAGTTATGCGCCAGATCATCTTTGACACTGAAACCACCGGACTGGACCCTGCCCAGGGCCATCGCATCGTCGAGATCGGCTGCGTGGAAATGGTCAACCGGATGAGCACCGGCAACAACCTGCACATCTACCTGAACCCGGACCGCGACAGCGACCCCGAGGCTTTGGCGGTGCACGGCCTGACCACGGAGTTCCTGTCCGACAAGCCGCGCTTCGCCGATGTCGCGGACGAGTTCGTCAAGTTCATCCAGGGCGCCGAGCTGATCGCGCACAACGCGGCATTCGACGTCAAGTTCTTCAACGCCGAACTCGCCAAGACCGGGCGCGGCCCGGTCACCGACTACTGCGAGACGGTCACCGATTCGCTGTTGCACGCGCGCTCGCTGTTCCCGGGCAAGCGGAATTCGCTGGACGCGCTGTGCGACCGTTTCGGTATCTCCAACGCCCACCGCACGCTGCACGGCGCATTGCTGGACTCGCAGCTGTTGGCGGAAGTCTGGCTGGCCATGACCCGCGGCCAGGACGCGCTGCTGATCGACGTGGACGATGGCGCCAGCGCTGGCGGCAACGGTGTCGAACTGGCTCGCTTCGACGCGTCGGGCTTGCCCGTGATCAAAGCCAGCGAAGCGGAACTGGCCGAGCATGAAACCTATCTCGCGGCCCTGGACAAGTCCGTGGGCGGGGAGTGCACCTGGCGCAAGATCGACGCGCCGGTGGCGGCCGTCTAAAGTTTTTCGAGGCGACTTGCACACGTTCAAAAAAACGTGCTAATATTTCGCCTCTTTCGGGGTGGTTAGCTCAGTGGTAGAGCACTGCCTTCACACGGCAGGGGTCACTGGTTCGAACCCAGTACTACCCACCAAAGACCCTTGGAAGACAACGCAGGCCCCAGGTCCAACGTTGTCGGCGTCCCAAGGTTAAAAAGACGCAAAGCAAAAAGCCAGCCGCGAGGTTGGCTTTTTTGTTTTGTGCGCGTCGAACATATCGAGCCCGCCTTCAAGCCCAAGTGCTTTGGCCCGGGGTGCTTTGCATATGGGACGCCAGCCATTGCGCGGAACCGTCCCTTTCATTACGCTTAGATTGATTTGACGCAAGCGGACTCTCATCGATTGAGCCGCATCGCATGCGAGCCTGACTATCATTGATAACAAAGGCTTTGGCCCGTGGGGCCAGGCGTAGGCGAACAGGAGAAGGTCATGTCCGAGCACACCACTACCATGTTGATCATCATCGGCGCTGGCGTGGCGCTCATGCTGATCGGCTTCGGGCTGCGCGACCGCAATCTCGGCATGGGGCTGATGGGCGTAGGCCTGATCACGGCCCTGGGCACGATTATCTACAAGGCCTACATCACCTTCTATTGACCGCCTGTCGCGGCCGCCGGGGACTCAGCCCTTCTGCGCGTTGCGCGCGGTGCGCGCCAGCAGGCTGTCCAGCTGGTTGGCGAAGGCCTTGCGGTCGGCCTGGCTGAACGATGCCGGGCCGCCGGTGTCTACGCCGCTGGCCCGCAATTCTTCCATCATGTCCCGCAGCGCCAGCCGTTCCCGGATGGTTTCCGGCGAATAGCGCTCGCCGCGCGGGTTCAGCGCCAGCGCGCCTTTTTCCAGGACCTCCGCGGCCAGCGGGATGTCGCCGGTGATGACCAGGTCGCCCGGCTCCGCGCGTTCGGCGATGTGGGCGTCGGCGACGTCGAAGCCGCGCGGTACCTGCACTGCGCGGATCAGCGGCGAGGGCGGGGTGTAAAGCATCTGGTTGGCCACCAGCGTCAGCGGCACCTGCCAGCGCTGGGCGGCGCGGAACAGGATGTCTTTGATGACCGCGGGGCAGGCGTCCGCATCGACCCAGATGTGCATGCGCTTACTTGTCCAGTGCGTTCTGCAGCACTTCGGCGACGATGTCGTTGGTGGACACGCCGCGTTCGGCCGCCAGGGCGCGCAGCTTGTCGGCGTGCGCCTGCGACAGCTTCAGCGGGAAGGGCACCAGGCCGGCGGCCTGGTCCAGCTTGCGCTGCTCGCGGCGGTCGGGCGCTTGCGAGGCGGTGCCGAAGCGGTCCGGCGTGGCGGCTTGCTTGAGTTGGCCGGCCAGCTTCAGGGCCTGGTTTTTCTGCAGATCGAATTTATTCATGGGAATTCCTGGTAGGGAGCGCAATCATAAGCGCAACCGGCTTCATTGCGGTTTGGCCTGTTCCAGCTTGGCCAGCCCTTCCTGGGCGCCGTCGTGCAGCGGCACGGTCAGCCCGCGCCGGGCGGTCGCTATGCCGACCTGGGCGCCCTGGGCCGATCCTGCGGCCAGCAGGTCCTGCCCGGTCACGTAAACCGCGCGCACGATCACCAGGGCTTCATCGCGAGTCAGGTCGGCGGTGGTGAGCAGCAGCGCCGCCATGCCCACGGTGGGGATTGCTTCGGTCTGGTTGGGGTAGGTGCCGGCGGCGATGTCCAGCGGCATCAGCGCGTTGTCCTCGGCCGCGGTCAGCGTCTTGATGGCGGCGGGGTCCAGCGGCAGCAGTTTCAGGCGCGCCTGGGTCAACGCGTCGCGCAGGGGCGTTGCGGGCACGCCGATGACCTGGGCGGCGGCGTCGACCGTGCCGGAGTTCAAGGCCGGCAGGGACTCGGTGAAGGGTGTGTCGGCCACCTTGTAGTCGCGGCCGGCCTGCAGGCCGTGGGCGGCCAGCACTGTTTCCAGCGTGGCGCGCACCGCCGAGCCTTCCGGCCCGAGGGCGATGGTCTTGCCCTTGAGGTCGCGCACACCGCGCAGGGCGGCATCGTCGCGCACCACGATATGGACCAGTTCCGGATACAGGCTGCCCAAGGCGCGCAGCCCGGTGAACGGACCCTGGCCCGCGAACGGCCCCTTGCCGTCATAGGCGAGACGCGCCGTGTCGGCCTGGGCCAGCCCGACCACGGCGTCGCCGCTGCGCAGCAGCGCGATGTTCTCGGCGCCGCCGCCAGTGATCAGGGGCGAGACGCGGATCTGCTGCTTGCGCGCCACGTCGCTCAGGGCGCGCGCGAAGGCCACGTACTCGCCGCGGTCCGGGCCGCCGGCCAGCGGGTAGCCCTGTTGCATGCGGGCCAGCCGGCCGTTGATGCGCGCCACCGAACGCTCCAGTTCCTGCTGCACCACGTGCTGCGCGGTGCTGGAGGCGCTATAGGAAACCGAATGGGTGATCTGGTCCAGCGTGTCCAGCAACTGGCGCGTGACGGGCGGCGGCGCGCCGGTGTCCAGGTTGGGCGCCTCGGCTGCCTTGAAGCCGGCCGGGGTCACCAGTTTCCAGGTGTCGCCGTCCTTGCGGTAGATCGCGCTGGCGTGCGCGACGATGCGGTCGCCGGCCTGATTGCCGCCGGATTTCACGCCGCTGATGCTGCGCGGACCGGCTCCCAGCAGCGTAACCAGCGCGGCGGCGCCGGGCTGGTCCCAGGCGCCCAGGGTGACGTTGCGTCCCAGGTCCAGTTCGACGTCGTAATAGACCACGCGGCGGGTTTCGCCCGCGGGGGCGCTGTTGTCCGAGGCCGATCCCATGCGCTTGAGTTCGGCGATGCGGAACAGGCCGGTGCCATAGGCGGTGGCCAGGCTGCGCTCGACGTCGGCGCGCAAGGCGTCGGTATCCGGCGCGCGGCCGCAGGCCGCCAGCAGCAGGCAGAGGCTCAGGATGATGAGGCGTTTGAGCATGGTCACATACCCCCCACGAACGGCAAGGAGATCAGCGAGGTCAGCACGATCACGTTGAGGATGTCGACCAGGAAGGCGCCGGTGACCGGTACGACGATGAACGCTTCCGGCGCCGGGCCATGGCGCCGCGTCAGTGCCTGCATGTTGGCGATGGCAGTGGCCGTGGCGCCCAGCGCGAAGCCGCAGAACGCAGCCGACATGATGGCGGCTTCGTAGTCGCGCTTGAGCATGCGGAACACCACCCAGGCGGCGTACAGCGCGCATACCAGGGTCTGCACCACCAGCATCATCGCCAGGGGGCCGGCCAGGCGCGCCACGCTGGACAGGTCCAGCGTCATCATGGTCATGCCCAGGAACAGCGACAGGGAGATGGTGCCGATGATCTCGGTGGCGCGGTCGTCCAGCTTCAGGCCCAGCCGTTCGCCGCCGTTGCGGATCAGCACGCCCGTGGCCAGGCACCAGAGGAAGTTCGGCAGGCTGACCGGGGCGTCCTCGACCAGCGCGGCCAGGTAGCCGCCCACCACCAGGCAGACCAGCGCGGCGGTCAGCGACACGATGTAGGAGCCCGCGGTGGAGGTAGGCGCGTTTTCCATGAGGTCCGGGGCCTCGTGGCCGTCGCCCGGCGCATGGTCGAGGCTGCCGGCCAGCTTGTGGCGCCGCATCAGCCATTCGGCCACCGGTCCGCCCACCACGCCGCCCAGCACCAGCCCCAGGGTGGCGGAGGTCATCGCCAGCGCCATGACGTCCTGGATGTTGTTGAAGTCGGCGAAGCGCGTGGCATAGGCCGCGCCCGTGCCGTGTCCGCCCACCAGCGTGATGGTGCCGCCCAGCAGGCCCATCAGCGGATGCATGTCCAGCAGCCAGGCCATGCCCAGTCCCACGGCGTTCTGCAGCACCAGGAAGGGGATCAGGGCCAGCAGGAAGGCGATCAGCCTGGGGCCGCCCTTGGCCAGCAGCTTGAGGTTGGCGGTCAGGCCGATGCTGCCGAAGAACAGCAGCAGCAAGGTCGGCTTGATGCTGGTTTCCAGCGAGACGGAAACGCCGCCCCAGGTGGACAGCAGGTAGGCCAGCACGGCGAACAGCAGACCGCCCACGATGGGGTCGGGAATGCTGTAGCGGGCGAGGACGCCGATCCTGGTGGTGAGCACGCGTCCGATGACCAGGACGAGGCAGCATGCCAGCAGCGATTGAACGGGCGTAAGCGAGATCATAGGTACCTTTGCGCCCTGTCAGGGCACGGTGAACTTTCTGGCTGTTTGAACCCTGCCGCCTCACACGGACTGTGGCTTATGTTACGTCCGCCGCGATGGCGGTGTACATGGGGGCAGGGGAGCGGCGCGCGGCGCGGAGCCGGGCGGGCGGAGAGGCCGTGGCGGGAGGCCGCCGCGGCCGGGGCGGCTAGAGCGGAAACGCGCGCGACATGTACTGCGCGCGCGGCCCATAGCCGGCCAGTTTTTCGGCCAGGTCGGCGCTGTCTGCGCTGACCGGCTGATAGCCGTGGCGCTGCCAATAGCCCACGGCGGACTCCAGGGACACCAGGCTTGCCCGGCGCAAACCGCCTTCGTGTGCGCTGGCCGCGGCGGCGCGCAGCAGCGCCTGGCCGACGCCCAGTCCTTGCGCCGAGGGCGCCACGGCGCAGTCGTGCAGGAACCAATGGTCGGCACCGGCCGGCAACGCAGCCAGCGTGACGTCCAGGGCAGGGGGCAGTCCCGCGTCCCAGGGATAGGAGATCAGATAGCCCAGCAATCCGTCCAGATTGGCGGAAGCTTGCGCGACCCAGCAGTGCGTGGGGGCGAGCGTCAGGCGGTTCTGGAAGAAACCGGCGCTTTCCAGCAGGAAACCGGGGTAGGCCAGGGTCTGGAGGGCCAGGATGGCGTCCACGTCGCTGGCCCGCATGGGCCGGACTCGATATTGCATGACAACCTGCGAAAACAAGAACTCGGGCGCATTTTACCGATGCGCGCGCGGTCCCCGGCTTTACAGGCCTTCACAAATTGGGGACACAGGTTCACCGGACTTTATTGTTTTCAGGGATCGGGCTCCTAGAATTTGCCCTGGATTACCGGCTGATCGGGCTGCGGCGCATTTTATGAAAATTCAACGACCCGCTGCGCATACTGCTCGCCATAGTCCTGCAATCCGAGTCTAGAGCCATGCACATCCAGTTCCGGTCCGAACCCATCGTCCCGCAAGTCTTGACCAAATCGTTTCCCCTGGAATCGGTGTGGCCGGCGGCCGAGGCCAGCGTACCGTACGACACCTGCGTGACCTGCGTCATTCCCTGCCTAAATGAATGCGAGAACCTGCGGGTGCTGCTGCCGTTGCTGCGCAACCGTCTGGAGGCGCTGTGCACCAGCTGGGAAATCATCGTGGCCGACGACGGCAGTACCGACGGCACGGAAGCGCTGATGGCCGAATGGACCGAGCACGATGGCTTCCGCTACGTGCAACTGTCGCGCAACTTCGGCAAGGAAGCCGCGATCAGCGCCGGCCTGGAAGCGGCCACCGGCAATGCAGTGATCTGCCTGGACGCCGATCTGCAGCACCCCCCCGCGCTGATCGAGCAGATGCTGGCGCGCTGGGCGGCTGGCGCCGAGATGGTCTACGCCGTGCGCGAGACCCGCGCCGATGAATCCTGGGCCAAGCGCGCTGGCGCGCGCTGGTTCTACAAATTGCTCAGTGGCGCGCGCGGCGTGGACGTGCCGGCGCACGCCGGCGATTTCCGCCTGATGGACCGCAGCGTGGTGAACGCCTTGATTGCCTTGCCCGAACGCACCCGTTTCATGAAGGGCCTGTACGCCTGGGTCGGCTTCAAGGGCGAGGCCCTGACCTATACCCCCGACGAGCGCATGCATGGCGACAGCCGTTTTGGCAGCATGCGCCTCTTCCGGCTGGCGCTGGACGGCCTGACCGCCTTCACCACCTGGCCGTTACGCCTGGTCAGTCTGGTCGGCGTGGCTTTCGCCATGCTGGCGCTGGCCTATGCGGCTTACTTGGTTGGCGAATACCTGTTCTTCGGCAACGAGGTCTCGGGCTGGACGACGATCGTGACGGCGGTGCTGTTCTTTGCCGGCGTGAATCTGATTTCGCTGGGCGTGGTGGGCGAATACGTGTCCCGGATCTTCGACGAAGTGAAGGGCCGGCCTCTGTTTGTCGTGCGCCGCCGCCAGGGCCGGGCTTCCCGGCCGGGCCAGGGTTTGAGCTGACATGTCCGCCACCACTTTCTGGCGGCGTTCCGATTGGACCCCGCCGGCGGGACGCTTCCTGCTCGCGATAGGCGCGTGGCTTGCCTTCCTGGCCTGGCTCAGGCCGCTGACCCTGCCGGACGAAGGGCGCTATGCTGGCGTGGCCTGGGACATGCTGCGCAGCGGCTCGCATGCGGTGCCCTTGTTGGACGGCATGCCGTACTTCCACAAGCCGCCGCTCTATTACTGGCTGACCGAGCTGTCCTTCTCGATCTTCGGCGTGCATCCCTGGGCGGCGCGAGTTCCTTCCTGGCTGGCCGCGTGGGGCGCCCTGGCGGCTCTGTACTGCTTCGTGCGGCGCTACCGCGATAGCGCGGCGGCCGCGCTGACCGTGCTGGTCCTCGCCACCATGCCGTTTTTCTATGGGGGCGCGCAGTTCGCGAATCTGGACATGCTGGTGGCCGGCCTGATCACGCTATGCGTGCTGGCCGCGGCGGACGCGGTGCTGCGCGTCGAGCAAGGCCAAGCGTGGCGCGCGATGTCGGTGGCCGCCGCGGTGCTGGCGGCGTTGGCGGTACTGGCCAAGGGCCTGATCGGCTTGGCGTTGCCGGGCGCCATCCTGCTGATCTGGCTGCTGTGGGAGCGGCGCTGGCGCGGCCTGGCCGCGCTGTTCTGGCCGCCCGCGCTGTTGGCCTTCATCGCCATGGCGGCGCCGTGGTTCGTGCTGATGCAGCTGCGCTATCCCGGTTTTTACGACTATTTTTTCGTCTATCAGCATTTCCAGCGCTTCGCGGCCAGCGGCTTCAACAATGCGCAGCCGTTCTGGTTTTACTTGCCGGTGATCGTCGGGCTCAGCCTGCCCTGGTCGCTTTGGGGTGGCGGCATTCTGCGCAAGGCGTTCTGGGAAGGCCCCACGCGCAGCCTGCGGCGTCTGGCCTTGGCGTGGTTTGCCGTTGTGGTGGTGTTTTTTTCGCTGCCGAACTCCAAGCTTGTGGGCTATGTCCTGCCGGCGCTGGCGCCGCTGGCCTTTCTGCTGGCGGAAGTGATTCAGGGCGCCAGGCGCGCCGATGCTGAAGGCACCACGCGCCTGGTGCGTCTGAGCGCGGCCGTGGCGGCTGGCATCTGCGTCATCGCGGTGGGCATTGCGGCCAACAATGCGCGCGGCAGCGCCGCTCCCCTGGCCAAGGTGGTGCGCCAACAGGCGCAGCCGGAAGACACCTTCGTGTCGCTGCACACCTATCCTTTCGATCTGGCGCTGTACGCCAGAGCCGCGCGGCCCGCGTGGGTGGTGGACGACTGGCGCAACCCCGAGGTGCCGGTGCGGGACAACTGGCGCAAGGAGCTGTACGACGCCGCCCAGTTCGATCCCGAGACGGGCGCGGAGGTGCTGCTAAGCCCCACCGAGTTCACTGCGCGTCTGTGCCAGGCGGCGGAAGGCGCGCGTTTCTGGGTATGGGGTACCGCGGCGGACAACCCGGTCTATCCGCCGCTGCAGGGGCTGGCGCCCGTGGCCAGCAGCGTGAAGTACGTGATGTGGCGCGTCGACGTGGACGCGGCCTTCAGGCAGCGGGTTTGTGGCGGAATGCCCAGAACCGGCTGACGATGAAGGTCGCCACGGCGAGCCCGAGCAGGATCAGCGCGAGCAGGATGTCGTAGCGGATGGCGGTGTTGTGCAGCAGCCAGGCGTAAGCGGCTTCGTTGATGAGGAAGCCTATGGCTGACACAAAGAAGAAACGGCGCGCTGCTACCGTCCAGGGAGTTTTGGAATGTCGGAACGTCAGCCGGTAGTGGCCGGTGAAGGAAACCGCGAAGGCGATCAGCCACCCCACCAGGTTGGCGGCCAGGGGCGGCATGCGCAAGAGTTCGACGCAACCCACGGCGACAGCCCAATGGGTGGCTGCGGCGGCGCATCCGACAGCAATGAAGGTGCTTACTTGTTGCAGCAGGGCGCGCATGAAGGCTGTGATGAAAGGGAAGTCAAAGGTATAGCGATGAGCAAACGTATCGTGGTCTGCGGTGACGATTTTGGCATGAATGCCGACATCGATGAAGGCATGATTGCGCTGGCCGGCATGGGCCGCCTGAGCGCGGTCAGCTGCCTCGCGCTGGGCCCTTCGTTCGCGGCGAACGCAGGGCGGCTGGCGCAGATGAACGTGGATATCGGCCTGCACGTGAACTTCACCGAAGCGCTTGAACCCGGCGCTGAACCCATGCCCACGCTGAGCCGGCTGATCCTCAACGCCTACACGGGCAGGCTGGACGGCGCCTGGGTCGAGGCGCTACTGGAACGCCAGTTCGATGCCTTCGAGGCCGCGTTCGGTCGCGCGCCGGATTATGTCGATGGCCATCAGCACGTGCATCAGCTGCCCGGCATCCGCGAACGCCTGCTGCAGCTGCTCAAGCGGCGTTACGGAGCGCACATGCCGTGGCTGCGCCAGACGGCGCCAGGCATGCAGTTCGGCATACCCTTGAAGGAAGCCATCAAGGCGCGCGTCATCGGCGCGCTGGGCTCCGCGGCGCTGGCGCGCCAGGCGCGCCAGGACGGCATGCGCACCAATCGCCGGCTGCTGGGTGTTTACGGTTTCGAAGGCGGCAAGCGCCGCTACGCGGATCTGCTGCAGAACTGGCTGTTCAACGCGCGCGACTGCGACCTGCTCATGTGCCATCCGGCGATGGGCAGCCAGGACGGCTGCGCCATGTCGCGCCAGCGCCGCGCGGAATTCGACGTGCTGGCCAGCCCCAAGCTGGGCGACTGGCTCAACGCCAACGGCGTGCACATTTCGCGCTTGCCCGCCACGGCGCGCTGACCGGCTCCAGATCCTGTTGCGTGCGGCGCTAGCCGCCCGTCAGGCTCTGCAGCAGCCAGGCGCCCGCCGGCCCCAGCGCGCGGCGGCGCGACCAGACCGCATCGACGCGGATATGGCGCGGCCAGCCCGGCGCTTTCAACTCCACCAGCTGGTCCTGGCCGAAGCGCTGGATCATCCAGCGCGGCAGCTCGGTCCAGCCGAATCCGCGGCTGGCCATTTCCAGCAGCATCAGATAGCCGGGCGCAGACCAGGTGGCATAGGCTGGCTCGGCTTCCTTGTCGCCCAGTTCATACGTGCTCAGGCGCAGCGCGCGCTCGGATTTCAGCTGGTCTTCGGTGACTCGGGGCAGCTTGGCCAGCGCGTGGCCGCGGCCCACGCACAGAACGATCTCCGACAGCTCCGCCAGCGTGGCGTGCGCCACGTCGGGCGGATAGCTGTCCTGCGCGGCCATCAGTCCCAGGTGAGCGCGTCCCTGCTGCACCAGCGCCACCACGTCCTCGTATTCCGCGATCAGGCATTCGAAACGCAGCGCCGGATAGCGCTGATCGATCTGGCTGAGCATGGTATCGAAGGTCTCGGATTGGAAGGTGTCGGACAGTACCACCGTCAGCCGGGGCTCCAGGCCCTCAGCCAGTTGGCTGGCGCTGCGGTTCAGCCTGTCGTTCGCCGCCAGCACCTGCAGGGCCTGCCCCAGCAGCACCTGGCCAGCCTCGGTCAGCGTCGGCTGCCGCTGGCTGCGGTCGAACAGCGTGACGTTCAGGTCCACCTCCAGGTTGGCGACGGTCTCGCTGACGGTGGACTGGCTTTTGCCAAGCTTGCGGGCGGCGGCGGAAAACGTGCCTTCGGAGGCAACCTGGGCGAACGCTGCCAGGGATTCCAGGGAGTGGCGCATGCGGGCAGGCTCCGGGGTAGGGCTTATGGGTTATCGGTTTTTACGATGAAAACCATCTTTATGGTAACGGAAATATCGTCGAAAATTCCTGCCACTGAGTATCAACCGACCGCAGGTGGGTCATGACGCAAGCCAAGAAATCCCTCAAAGAACGTTTCCTCCACGCCTTTCTGTTCGAAATCATCGCCATCGGCCTGTGCGCCCCGGCGGCCGCCTGGGCCATGGGCAAGTCTCTGTTTGAAATGGGCGTGTTGACCGCGGTGATCGCCTGGATCGCGCTGGTCTGGAACATGATCTACAACGCGGGCTTCGACCGCATCGAGAACCGCATGGGCTGGACCCGCACGCTGCGGTTGCGCGTGGTGCACGCCTTCGGTTTCGAACTGGGCCTGATCCTGATCGTGATTCCGCTGGCGGCCTGGTGGCTCAATATCAGCCTGTGGCAGGCCTTCGTGCTGGATATCGCACTGGTGCTGTTCTATCTGCCTTACGCCTTCCTCTACAACCTGGCGTACGACCGTTCGCGGCCGCGGGTCTTGCAGTGGCTGGCCCGCCGCAATGGGCAGGCCGCCCCGGCCGTCACGCGTCAATCACCTTGCGCGTGAACATCTCCAGGTAGTCCATCAGCGAGTCCGCGCCCTTGATGGCCGCGGACTCGTTGCCGGTGGCGATGCCTTCGGCCATCAGCATGTGGCGGCGCGCGCCTTCGGCAATGTCGCCCTCGTGCTGGTAGGCGTACCAGAAGCGCCGGCACTGGATGATCAGCGGCGCCACCGCGTTCACGGCCGAGGCATTGCGGCAGGCCTGGTGGCAGACGTGGTCCAGCAGCTGGTCGGCATGCATGTAGTCGTCGAGATTGCCGCCTTCCGCCGCGCGTATCATCTGCGCCGCGCAATCCACGATCTGGCTGCGCTGAGCTGGCGTGGCGCGGCGCGCGGCATTGGCGGCGATCAGCTGCTCCAGCGCCCGGCGGGTCTGGATCAGGTCCATGTGGTCGGCCAGCTGGATCATGGACACACGCAGGCCGCGCCGCGGCTCAGGGCGTATCAGCCCGGCGGCGACCATGCGCAGCAGCGCCTCGCGTAGCGGCGTGCGCCCCAGGCCGGTCTTTTCGACCAGATCCGCCTCGACGACCGCGCTGCCCGGTTGCAATTGCAGCGTGGCGATCATGCTTTCGATCTGATCGTAGGCGACATCGGCGGCGCGCCGTTTGGATTCTGCTGCTGCCATCAACTATTGTTTTCCTTCGTTTTGCGCCACTGCGCGTAGGCCAGCCATTCGCCGACGAATCCGCGCCGGAAGAACGACACGCACAACACGAAAATCAGTCCGATGACGATGGTGACGACGTCGCCCAGGGTGGCAAGGTAATTCTGCAAGCTGACGACCAGCGTCGCGCCGACCACTGGCCCCCATACCGTGCCGATGCCGCCCAAGAGCGTCATCAGCAGCACTTCCGTGGAGGTAGCGAGCGACACGTCGTTCAATGCAACCAGCTGGAGCACCAGCGCCTTCAGCGAACCGGCCAGGCCGGCGACCGCGGCCGACAGCACGAAGGCCAGCAGCTTGCACCGGTCTGTATCGTAACCTAGCGATATGGCGCGTGGCGCGTTGTCGCGGATGGTCTTGAGCACCTGGCCGAAGGGCGAATGGATCACCCGGTAGACGAACAGGAAGCCCAGTACAAACACCCCCAGCGCGAAGTAATACATGTTGGCGTCGACGCTCAAATCCACCAGGCCCAGGAACTTGCCGCGCGGAATGCCCTGCATGCCGTCTTCGCCGCGCGTCCAGCCCACCTGCACGGCCATGAAATACGCCACTTGCGACAGCGCCAGCGTGATCATTGCGAAGTAGATGCCGGTGCGCCGGATCGCCAGCCAGCCTATCGCGTAGCCGATGGCCGCGGCCATGGCCACGCCGCAGACCATCGCGATCTCCGGCGGCAGGCCGCGCGCGCCAAACAGGATCATCATTTCGCCGGCCGCGTAGCCGGCCCAGCCGAAGAACGCGGCGTGGCCGAAGGACACCAGCCCGGTAAAGCCGGTCAGCAGGTTGAAGGCCAGCGCGAACAGCGCAAAGCACAACACCTTCATCACAAACACGGGGTAGACGATCTGCGGGAAGAACGGCACCAGCAGGGCCGGCACCAGCAGCAGCGCCAGGATGCGGATCGAGGTGGGTATGCGCTGCACCTTATTTCTCCTTGCCGAACAGGCCGGCCGGGCGCGTCAGCAGAACGATCGCCATCACGATGAAGACGACCACCGTAGAGGCTTCGGGATAGAACACTTTGGTCAGCCCTTCCAGCAAGCCCAGGGCCAGTCCGGTGACGATGGCGCCCATGATGGAACCCAGCCCCCCGATCACCACCACGGCGAACACGATGTTCAGCAGGTTCGACCCCATCAGGGGGTTGATCTGCATGACGGGCGCGGCCAGCACCCCGGCTACGCCGGCCAGCGCCACGCCGAAGCCGTAGGTCAGGGTGATCATCACCGGTACGTTGACGCCGAAGGCCTGCAGCAGCCTGGGATTTTCAGTGCCGGCGCGCAGCATGGCGCCCAGCCGGGTCCGCTCGAACAGATACCAGGTGGCCAGGCACAGCACCAGCGACGCCACCACCACGAAAGCGCGGTATGCCGGCAGGAACATGAAGCCCAGGTCGAAGCCGCCCTGCAGGATCTCGGGCGGTTCATAGCCCACGCCCGAGATGCCGTAGAAGTAGCGGAAGCCGCCTTCCATCATCAGCGCGATGCCGAAGGTCAGCAACAGGCCATACAAGTGGTCCAGGTGGTAGAGCCGTTTGAGCAGCGTCTTCTCGATCGCGACGCCCACCAGCCCCACCAGCAGCGGCGCCACGATCAGCGCGGCCCAGAAGTTGATCTGCACGCCCGGACCCAGCAGCTGCGGCAGCTGCGTGAAGCCGATCCAGGCCAGGAACGCCGCCATCATGAATTGGGCGCCGTGGGTGAAATTGACGATGTTGAGCAGGCCGAAGATGATGGCCAGCCCCATGCTCAGGATGGCGTAGAAGCAGCCGTTGATCAGCCCCACCAGCAGTTGGGCGAGCAAGGCGGGAAGCGAGATGTCGAACATAGTAGGCGGCGGGCGGACAGGTGTCGCGTCGATTTCCGGGAAGCGCGCGGCGGTGCGCCGCGGCCAGGGCAGCCGGCGCCGCACGCCAGGCGTGCGGCGCGTGGCGGCTTTACGTCTTGTTCAACGAGCACGCGGCCTGGGGCTTGGGAAACACGTCCTCGCCCTTGAGCACCGACTTCACGTTGTAGTAGTCCCAGGGCGCCTTGGATTCCTTGGGCGTCTTTACCTGCAGCAGGAGCATGTCGTGTACCAGTGCGCCGTCGGCGCGCAGCTTGCCGTTGCGGATCACGGCGTCGTTGATGGTCATTTCGCGCAGCTTGGCCATGACCGCCGGCGCATCGTCGGTGCCAGCGGCTTCGATCGCCTTCAGGTACGACAGCGTGGCCGAATACACGCCCGCCTGCGAGGCCGTCGGCATCTTCTTGGCCTTCTCGAAGAACTTCTTGGCCCATGCGCGCGAGGCGTCGTCATAGTCCCAGTAGAAGGCTTCGGTCAGGTACATGCCCTGTGCCTTGGCCAGGCCCATGCTGTGCACGTCCGAGATGTAGGTCAGTAGCGGCGCCACGATCTGCTTCTTGTTGATGCCGAACTCGTTGGCCTGCTTGACCGCGTTGACCGTGTCGTTGCCGGCGTTGGCCAGCGCGATGACATCCGCCTTCGAGGCCTGCGCCTTCAACAGGAACGAGGAAAAATCATTGCCGGGGAAGGGATGGCGCGACACGCCCACCACGCTGCCGCCGTTTTCCTGGATGACTTCGGTGCCGTCCTTTTCCAGCGAGTGGCCGAAGGTATAGTCGGCGGTGATGAAGTACCAGCTCTTCTTGCCCTCCTTGACCAGCGCGCGCGCGGTGCCGGCGGCCAGGGCATAGGTGTTGGTAGTCCACTGCGCGTTCAGCGGCGAGCATTTCTCGCCCAGGATGGCGGTGGACAGGCCGGCCGACGGCATGGTCACGCGGTTCTTCTGCTTGGCGATCTCCATCACCGCCAGCGCGGTGGACGCCGTGGGGAAGTCGGTGATCATGTCGACCTTGCCTTGGTCGAACCATTCGCGCGCCAGGTTGGCGGCGACGTCGGGCTTGTTCTGGTGGTCGGCCGAAACCACCTCCACCGGTTTGCCCAGCACCTTGTTGCCCATTTCCTCGGCGGCCATGCGGGCCGCGATCACAGAGCCGTTGCCAGCCAGGTCGGAATAGACGCCGGACAGGTCGGTGAGGACGCCGATCTTGACCACGTCGTCGCTGACCTTGGTCTGGGCCTGGGCGGCGCCGATCATGCCGACGGCGAACAGCGCTGCTGCGATTCGATTCAATTTCATCTGACTACGCTCCGTGTAGGAAGGGGACTGCGGTCGGAAGGAATGCGGCTGGAAAACTCAAATGCCGAGCAGGGCGTTCAGCCTGTCCTGCGATTGCCGGACCTCGGCGCGGTCGATCACCGCCACCACCTGGCCGTGCTCGATGACGTAATGGCGGTCGGCCAGGTGCTGGGCGAAGCGGAAGTTCTGCTCGACCAGCACGGTGGTGTAGCCGCGCTCTTTCAATTGCCGGATCACGCGGCCCAGGGACTGCACGATGACCGGGGCCAGGCCTTCGGTGATTTCGTCCAGCAATAGCAGGCGGGCGCCGGTGCGCAGGATGCGCGCCATCGCCAGCATCTGCTGTTCGCCGCCCGACAGCCGCGTGCCAGGGCTGTGGGCGCGTTCTTTCAGGTTGGGGAACATGTCGTAGATCTCCGCCACCGACATGCCGTCCGGCCCCACGGAGGGCAGCAGCATGAGGTTTTCCTCGGCGCTCAAGGACGCATAGATGCCGCGTTCCTCGGGGCAATAGCCGATGCCGCGGCGCGCGATCTTGTGGGGCGGCAGGCCGACGGTCTCCTGGCCCCGGATCTTGATGGAGCCGCTGCGCCGGCCCACCAGTCCCAGGATGGACTTCAGCGTGGAGCTGCGGCCCGCGCCGTTCCTGCCCAGCAGGGTCACGCATTCGCCCGGCTTCACGTCCAGGTCTATGCCGTGCAGGATGTGCGATTCGCCGTACCAGGCGTGCAGATTGCGGATCTCCAGCATGCTGGAGGTCGAGGCCGGGGCGGCTTCATTCATCTTCGGCTCCCATGTAGGCTTCGCGCACCGCCGGGTTTTCCGACACGGTTGCGTAGGGGCCTTCGGCCAGGATCTCGCCCCGTTGCAAGACGGTGATGGTGTCGGAGATGTCGGCCACCACTTTCATGTTGTGTTCGACCATGAGGATGGTGCGGCCGGCGGAGACCTGCTTGATCAGGTGCTTGACCCGGTCTACATCTTCGTGGCCCATGCCCTGGGTGGGTTCGTCGAGCAGCAGCAGCTCGGGTTCCAGCGCCAGCGTGGTGGCGATTTCCAGCGTGCGCTTGCGGCCATAGGGCAGGTCGCCCGCGGCCACGTCCAGATGCGTGCGCAGGCCAACCTGGTCCAACAGTTCCTCGACACGATGGTGCAGGCTTTCCAGCGTGCGTTCCGAACGCCAGAAGCAATAGTCCACGCCCAGCCTGCGCTGCAAGGCCACGCGCACGTTTTCGCGCACCGACAACTGCGGGAACACGGCGGAAATCTGGAACGAGCGCACGATGCCGCGGCGGGCGGTCTGCGCCGGGCGTTCCTGCGTGATGTCCACGCCGTCGTACAGGATCTCGCCGCGCGTCGGGATGTGGAACTTGGTCAGCAGATTGAAGAAGGTGGTCTTGCCCGCGCCGTTGGGGCCGATGAGCGCGTGGATGGCGCCACGGCGCACGCTCATGTCGACGTTGTTGACCGCAACGAAGCCGCGGAATTCCTTGCTCAGGCCCCGGGTCTGAAGAATGATGTCGCTTTGCATGATGTCCGTTAGGCTTGCGGGAGGACAGGCCCTGGCGCGTCGCGGCTCCGCCACGCGCCAGGAGGTTCGTGCTTCTTCCGGAGCCCGGCCTTACTTCGACTGGTACTGCGCGGGGCGCTTGGCCAGCGAGGCCTGGATGATGGCGGCGCAGCGTTCGCGCTCCGCCCCGACCAGCGGCAGGCGCGGACGGCGCACGTGCTCGTTGCCCACCCCGGCCAGCGTCTCGGCCAGCTTGATGTTCTGCACCAGCTTGGTCGACACATCCAGGTGCAACAGCGGCGTGAACCACTGGTACAGCGCCAGCGCTTCCTGCCACTTGCCGGCCTTCATCAGGTCGTACAGGGCCACGGTCTCGCGCGGAAAGGCGGTCACCAATCCCGCCAGCAGGCCGTCGGCGCCCAGCGCCAGCGCCTCGAACGACAGGTCGTCCACGCCGATGAACAGTTGGTAGCGGGTGCCCAGCGCGTTACGCAGGTCGGTCAGGCGGCGCACGTCGTCGCTGCTTTCCTTGATGGCGACCAGCCACTTGCAGTCGGCCAGTTCGACCATGTGCTCGGTCTTCAGGTCCACGCGGTAAGCGACGGGGTTGTTGTAGATCATGCAGGGCTTCTGCGCCGCTTCGGCCATGGTGCGGATGCTCTGCATCGCTTCGCGCGCGTCCGCCACGTAGATCAGCGAAGGCATCAGCATGAAGCCGTCGACGCCCAGTTCCACGGCGGCCTTGATGAAGCGCAGCGCTTCGCGGGTGCTGGTTTCCGATACGTTGGCCAGGACAGGAATGCGGCCCGCGCTGACTTCAACCGCGCAGCGCGTCACTTCCAGCTTTTCTTCCAGGGTCAGGGTGCTGGCTTCGCCCAGCGAGCCGCAGGTGACCAGGCCGTGTACGCCGTTATCGATCAGGAAGCCGAAGTGCTTGCGCATCGCCTCGAAGTCGAGGGTCTCGTCGGCATGGAACTTACTCGTTACGGCAGGAAAGACCCCCTGCCAAAGCACGTTACTCAACTGGCTTCTCCTCAAGATGCCGTCGCTTCAATGGCGGAGCGGCGAGCAGGAGCAAAGTCTAATATCTAGTAAATATATTTAGAAGATATTTTGATTTGGGGATTTCCCGGGGCGGGCCAACCCGGGGCGGGTCATCCCGGGGGGAAGGCCGGGGTGGGATTTCGCAAGGGGCGTATGTTCGGGGCGGAGCCTGCCCAGCGCGCGCATTTTCGCGGGACGGGCAGGTGTACGGGAAACGCGCTATTGGCGCGTGCGGGCAGGGCCGGCTAAGAGCGCGCCGCGCCGGCTCGGGCCGTCAGCCCGCCTTTCGCGGATACGCGCGGCTCGCGTCCTGCATGAAGGTCTTCACCGCGGTCTCATACTGCGCGCCGCTGCGAAAGGCGCCCGAGTGCGTGGCGCCTTCGATCTTGACCAGGCGCTTGAGCTCGGGCGCGACATTGCTGGCGGCGGCGTAGAGTTCATCGCTCATGGTGTGGGGCACCACGCGGTCAGCGGTGCCGTGCATGAACAGCATGGGCGTGCGCATGCGCGCCAGCTTTTCCACCGAGGCGAACGGCTGTGTGACCAGCAGACTGGCGCCCGGCACTTTGCCCCAACGCAGCGTGCCCAGCATCGCGCCGATGCTGGTGAAGCTGGACTCCACGATCAGGCCGGCGAACGCCGGCTGCTCCGGGCGCGCGGCCAGGTCGATCGCGATTGCGCCGCCCAGGCTGTGGCCGTAGATGAAGCGGCGCGACGGATCGGGCTGAATCCGGGCCAGTTCCTTCAGCCCGGCCACGGCATCTTCCAGCGCGCTGTCCTCGGACGGCAGGCGCGGCGTCGACGCGCCGAAGCCGCGGTAGTCGATGGCCAGCACGGAATAGCCCATGCGGGTCCAGCCGTCGATGCGAAAGGCGCTGCCGTTCAGGTTCCAGCGCGCGCCATGCAGGTACAGCACGGTGGGCGCGCCGGCTTGCGGGCTTTGCCAATACCAGGCGCGCACCTTGTCGCCGCCGGCCAGCGTCAGGTCGTAGACCTGGGTGCCGGCGGCGGGTTCGCGCCACCAGGTCTGCGGTTCGGACTGGGGAGAGAAAATCGTCTGCCGCTGCCAGGAATCGAGTTGGCTGCAGCCAACCACGCTGGCGCCGGCAAGCAGGGCAACGGCGAACAGGCGGCGGGGAGAGAGGCGGGGTAGGGCGGGCATGGAGTGTCTGACCCGGGCGAGGCGGCTGGGTTCCGGCATCAGCATACTTCGGGATGGACTTCTCGCGTCAAGGCCAGCCAGGCCTGGGCGGCATGCGACAGGTAGCCGCCGCGGCGCCAGACCAGCACCATTTCCCAGTCCGTGCCGGCATCGCGCAGCGGCACGCGCGCCACGCCCGCGTGCAGTTCTTCCCGGGCCTTCAGGCGCGGCAGGAAGGCCACGCCCAGGCCGGCCGCCACCAGCGCCACGATGAAATCGATCTGGCCGCTGCGCGCCGCAATGGCAGGCGCGAACCCGGCGCGCTGGCAGGCGTCGTGGAGGATGCGGTTCAGGGCGAAGCCAGTCTCGAACAGGATGAACGGCGAGTCGCGCAGTTCGCCCAGTCCCACGGTTTCGGCGCGCGCCTTGGGATGGTCGGCGGGCATCAGCGCCACCAGCGGTTCGCGCGCCACCGGCTGCCACTCGAAAATGTCGGGCACCGGCTTGAGCGAACCCGCCAGTTCGATCTCGCCGGCCATCACCATTTCCTCCAGGCGGCGGCTGCCGTGTTCCACCAGGCTGATCTCGATCTGCGGGTAGCGGCTGCGAAAGCGCGCGAACATGGGCGCGAACAGGGTGCTGCTGCCCAGCGGCGGCAGGCCCAGCCGCAGCACGCCGCGCTTGAGCCCCTTCAATTCGTCGAGTTCTGCATACAGGTCGTCGCGCTGCGCCAGCATGGCCACGGCGCGGCGGTAGACGATTTCGCCGGCGGAGGTCAGCCGCGGGGGCTGGGCGTGGCGGTCCAGCAAGGGCATGCCCAGCTCGTCTTCCAGCTGGCGCACCGCCTTGCTCACGGTGGGCTGGGTGGCGAAGACGGTCTTGGCCGCCTGGGAAAAGCCGCCTTGGCGCACGACCTCGACCAGGGCGCGCAGGGGACGCAGTTCCATGATTATGCCTGTTTGGAATGGGCTGGATTCGATGAATTCATTTTATCTATGGGCGGCCCGGGCGTAAAACATCTACTTGCCGCAGGAACTTCCATTCAATGTCTCGCCCACGCCTCATCATTCTTCTACGCAGCTGGCTGCGTCGCAGCCGCGTGCTGCAGATCTGCCTGCTGATCCTCTTTTCCCTGCTGGGCCAGGCGCTGGCTCAACTGCTGGGCCTGCCCGTGCCGGGTGGCGTCATCGGCATGGCGCTGGTGCTGCTACTGCTGGCCACGCGCTGCCTGCGGGTGCGCAATGTGCACCGCGGCGCCAGTTGGCTGCTGGGCGAGATGCTGTTGTTCTTTGTACCCGCCGTCATGTCGCTGCTGGATCACCGCGAATTCCTTGGCCTGCTGGGGCTGAAGTTGCTGGCCGTCATCCTCCTGGGCACGGCCTTGGTGATGACCGGCACGGCGCTGACCATCGATCTCTGCTACCGATGGATGAACCGCCATGCCGGCTGATTTCAACCTGTGGTTCTGGCCCGCCGCGACCGTGCTGGCCTACGTCTGCGCGCGTCTGTTCTACCGGCGCTTTGCCTGCTGGTGGACGTCGACACTGGTGGTGGCGCCCGCGCTGCTGCTGGCATTGGCGATTGTGTTGCACACCGGCTATCGGGAGTACATGGCGGGGTCCCACTGGCTGATGGCGATGCTGGGGCCGGTGATCGTCGCGTTTGCGCTGCCCTTGTACGAGCAGCGCGCCTTGATCCGCCGCTACTGGCCGGTGCTGGTGGCCGGCGTGGCGGTCGGCAGCCTGATCGCGGGCGTCAGCGCCTGGATGCTGGGCAGCCTGCTGGGCTTGTCGCCGGACCTGCGCCTGAGCCTGCTGCCGCGCTCGGTGGCCACGCCGTTCGCGGTGGCGGTGTCGTCGCACGTGGGCGGGGTACCGGATCTGACGGCCGTCTTCGTGATCGTCACGGGCGTATTCGGCGCGGCCATCGGCCAGCTGATGCGGCGCTGGCTGCCGCTGCGCTCGGCCTTGGCGCGCGGCGCGCTGTTCGGCATGGGCGCGCACGGCGCCGGAACGGCCAAGGCCCGCGAGCTGGCGGCCGATGAAGGCGCCGTCGCGGGCCTGGTGATGGTAATGGCGGGCTTGTTCAACGTGCTGGTCACGCCCGCCGTGGTGGTGGGACTGCTGGCCTGACGGCCGCGTCAGTGCAGCATTTCCAGCGCCACCGGATACAGCGAGGCCACCAGCAGCAGCGCCATGCCCACATTGAAGGCGCGGATCGCCCAGGGCTTGTGCAGCACGCGGCGCAGCGCCGTGCCGAAGGTCACCCAAATGCCGATGCTGGGCAGGTTGACGATGCCGCAGACGACGGTGGCGATGACCAGGTTGGCGAAAAAGCCGTTCTGCGGCGTGTAGGTCGCGATCACGCCCACGGCCATGACCCAGGCCTTGGGGTTGACCCACTGGAAGGCCGCGGCCTGCAAGAAGGTGAAGGGCTTGCCGCGCGCCTCGCCGTCGTCCATTTCGCCGGAATTCGCGATCTTCCAGGCCAGGTACAGCAGATAGGCCGCGCCGGCGTACTTCAGCACGGCGTACAACTGCGGCACCTGCTGGAACACCGAGCCCAGCCCGATGCCCACCAGGAAGATCATGAAGGTAAAGCCCAGGTTCACGCCCAGCAGGTGCGGCACGCTGCGGCGGAAACCGAAGTTCAGGCCGGAGGAGGCCAGCATCACGTTGTTGGGGCCGGGCGTAATCGAACTGACCAGCGCGAACATGGCCAGCGGGCCCAGCAAGGACAGGGACATCAAGGGCACGTCGGCCCAGTTGGAGGGGAGCAGATTCATTTTTTGGTCCTGACGATGGCGCGGCGTCCGCCGGCGATAACGGCGATCACCGCAGCGGCGAAGACATACGTCGCCGGTTCCACGGATTCGCCAAACAGCATTGCGGCCGCCACCACCGTCAGGAACGGCTGCAGCAACTGCACCTGGCCGACCCGGGCGATGCCGCCCACGGCCAGGCCGCGATACCAGGCAAAAAAGCCCAGGAACATCGACCCCAGCGCCAGATAGGCGCAGGCATAGATTACCGAGGCCGTGGGCCAGCTGGCCTGCTGCGCCGCCATCCAGCCGACAGGCGCCGCCACCACCGGTGCGCTGATCACCAGCGCCCAGCAGATGGTGCGCCCGCCGCCCAGCGTGCGGGAAGCGCGCGCGCCTTCGGCGTAGCCCATGCCGCCCAGCACCACGGCCAGCAGCAGCCAGAGGTAACCCGTCTCTAGCGTGCCGTTGCCTTGGCGCAAGGCGTAGGCCGTGACCAGGGCGGCGCCCAGTACAGCCCAGGCCCAGAAGCCCGGAGAAGGGCGTTCGCCGCTGCGCAACGCGGCAAACGCCGCGGTCGACAGCGGCAGCAAGCCATTGAACACCGCGCCCTGCGCAGCGGGTACGGTCTGCATGGCGAGCGAGGACGCCAGCGGCCAGCCCACCACGATCCCGAGCGCGGCCAGGATCACGCCGGGCCACTCCTGGCGGTTCGGCCTGCGTGCGCGGGTCAGCCAGAGCACGGCGACGGCTGGCACGGCTGCCAGCAGGGCGCGGCCCAGCCCTACCAGCAGCGGCGCCAATTCGGCGACCGCCAGGCGGGTCATGGGCAGCGTCAGGGAAAAGACCAACACCCCCAGAAAACCATAGCCGTAGCCCTCCCAGAGCGTGGCGGGCGCGGCGGGCGCGCCTTGGGAGGTCGGATAGAAAGCGGGACGGGTCATCACAGCCACCAGGGAATGGGAACGCCGCGGGCATCGCGCCCGTCCGCTCTTGCGGGTTTCCGGCATTGCTGTCACTCTACGCATAGTTATCGGTACAGTACCGGTACACTTTTGCATATCACTTTAATCACTGGCCTGGTGAAATTCCCATGACAGTTGCTTCCGCCGCGACCCCCTCCATGCCCTGGCAGCCCGTGCGCCAGGCCGACGCCACCCTGGTGGCGCAACTGGCCGACGGGCTGGCGCGCCGCATCGACGAACAGGGGCTGCGGCCCGGCACCCGGCTGCCGTCGATCCGCAAGATGGCGGAACAGTCGGGCGTCAGCCGCTTCACCGTGGTCGAGGCCTACGACCGTCTGGTGGCCAGTGGCCTGGTGCAATCGCGCCGCGGCGCAGGGTTCTTCGTGCGGGCGCGCAGCGGCCAGTTGGCGGCGGTCGCCAGCGCGGCGCCCGTGGCGCTGACGCCGCCTGCCCGCATCGACGTCGCCTGGCTGCTGCGCAGCATGTTCCGCGACACCAATCCCTCAGGCATGCCGGGCGGCGCGGGGCTGCTGCCGGCGGACTGGCTGGATCCGGAGATGGTGGCGGGGGCGGTGCGCGCGGTGGGGCGTTCGGTGCGCGGACACCTGGTCAGCTATGGACATCCGCAGGGCTTTGCGCCGCTGCGCCAGCAGATCGCCGCCTTCCTGCAGAACGACGGCGTGCCGGCGCACCCGGAACTCAATCTGCTCACCACCAACGGCGTCACGCACGGGCTGGACCTGATCGCGCGGCACCTGGTCAAGCCGGGCGACACCGTGCTGGTCGAAGATCCCGCCTGGTTCGTCATCTTCGGCCGCCTGGCTGCCTTCGGCGCGCGCCTGATCGGCGTGCCGCGCGGCCCCGACGGCCCCGACACGGCGCTGCTCGAACAGTTGGCGGCCCAGCACAAGCCCAAGCTCTTCATCATCAACAGCTCGGTGCACAATCCCACCGGCCACCGGTTGTCGGCCGGCGTCGCCTACGACATCCTGCGCATCGCCGAACGCCACGATTTCCTGGTGGTCGAAGACGACACCTACGGCGAACTGCACCCTGGCGGCGCCATGAAACTGGCCGCGCTGGACGGCCTGAAACGGGTGATTCTGGTAGGCGGCTATTCCAAGATGCTGGCCGCCAGCCTGCGCGTGGGCTACCTGGCCGCGAATCCCGAGATGCTGCAGAAGCTGGCGGACCTGAAAATGCTGGCCGGCCTGACCTCGCCCGAACTGGGCGAGCGGGTCATCCACCGCGTGCTGATGGAAGGGCAATACCGCCGCCACATCGAGCGCGTGCGCCTGCGGGTGGACGACGCCCGCCAGCGTTGCCTGAAAGGGCTGCTGAAGCTGGGGCTGACCGTGCCGCACGAGCCGCATGCGGGAATGTTCGTCTGGGCTGACTATGGCCGCGATACCGAGGCGCTGGCGCGCGTGGCGGCGGATCACGGCATGTTATTGGCGCCGGGCACGCTATTTTCCCCGTCACAGGCGCCTTCGACCATGCTGCGCTTTTCGGTCACCATCGTCGATCATCGCGGCGTCTGGACCGATCTGGAAAAAATCTTCGCGCAAAACGCCTCCAGCAATTAATAATAGAGAGCTATCTCGTTGACGCCATTGAAGGAAACGCCATGTCCGCACCCATCAAGCCCCTGACCCAGAATTTCGCCGTCGCGCCGCAGCTCGGCCCGGACGACATGGCGGACGTCGCCGCCGCCGGCTACAAGAGCGTCATCATCAACCGTCCCGATTTCGAAGGCGGCCCGGACCAGCCCACCGCCGCGGACGTGTCCAAGGCCGCGCTGGCCGCCGGCCTGCAGATCGAGTACCAGCCCGTGGTGGGCAGCGCCATGACCTCCGCCGACGTGGTGCGCTTCGCCGAGTTGCTGCGCACCCTGCCGGGCCCGGTCCTGGCGTATTGCCGCACCGGCACGCGCTGCACCAATCTGTTCGCCGCCGCCCAGCAACTGGGCTGAACGCGCGCTTGACGCGCGTCAAGGCGCGCCGGGTTCCGTTGATGTGAACCTGGCGCGTTTCCGGTAGCATGGAGGTACCTTACAGACAGGAGCAGGCAAGATGTTCAAGAAGATCCTGATTCCCACCGACGGTTCCCCGCTCTCGGCCCAGGCCGCCAACGCCGGTATTTGCTTCGCGCGCTCCGTGGGCGCTGAAGTCGTCGCCCTCTACGTGACCCAGCCTTTCGCTGCCACGATCGGTTTCGACGGCATGGCCGCCGCTTACGCCATTACCGACGAAGACTACGAAAAAGCCTCCGCCGAGCAGGCCGACAAGTACCTCAAGCAGATCACCGATCGCGCCGACACCGCCGGCGTGAAGTCCGAATCGCGCGCCGTGTCCAACTTCAACGTGGCCGACGGCATCGTGCAAGCTGCCGCCGACGCCGGCTGCGACCTGATCTTCATCGGCAGCCACGGCCGCAGCGGCCTGTCGCGCCTGCTGCTGGGCAGCGTCACCGCCAAAGTCCTGTCGCTGGCCAGCACGGCAGTGCTGGTGTATCGCGTCAAGGAAGAAAAGAAGTAGCCTGCCCGCATCAGCCGCCGCGGAACGCTCTACGGAGTTGCCCCAGGCTGGCGCATGGCGAACGAGCCCCTCCTGATGGAGGGGCTTTTTTTATCCTTGGCCCTTGCAGGGACTAGGCTTGTTTCTTGGCACGCCGCGCGTAATATTTACGCATCAGTGCGGGCGCGATTTCGCCATTCTCAAGCACCCTACGCGGCATGGCGCCCGCCGCGGCAAGGCCCGGTCGGGCTTGCCGTCTTCGCCCGGTAGTTCACTGCAAGGGAAGAGGCCATGACTCGCAAGACGCGTATCGAGCTATACCGCAATATCGGCATCAGCGCCCATATCGACGCGGGCAAAACGACCACCACCGAGCGCATCCTCTTCTACACCGGCATCACCCATAAAATCGGCGAAGTGCACGACGGCGCCGCCGTGATGGACTGGATGGAGCAGGAGCAGGAACGCGGCATCACCATCACGTCGGCCGCCACCACCGCCTTCTGGAAGGGCATGGCGGGCAATTATCCCGAACACCGCATCAACATCATCGACACGCCGGGCCACGTCGACTTCACCATCGAGGTCGAGCGTTCCATGCGCGTGCTGGACGGCGCGGTCATGGTCTATGACGCCGTGGGCGGCGTGCAGCCGCAATCCGAAACCGTCTGGCGTCAGGCCAACAAGTACAAGGTGCCGCGCCTGGCCTTCGTCAACAAGATGGACCGGGTCGGCGCGGATTTCCTGCGCGTGCAGCGCCAGATCGCCGAACGCCTGAACGGCGACGCGGTGCCCATCCAACTGCCGGTGGGCGCCGAGGACCATTTCGAAGGCGTGATCGACCTGGTCAAAATGAAGGCCATCATCTGGGACGAGGACAGCCAGGGCGTGCGTTTCGAGTATCGCGACATTCCCGCCGACATGCAGGCGCAAGCCCAGGAATGGCACGACAAGATGGTGGAAAAGGCGGCGGAAGCCAACGAAACCCTACTGGAGAAATACCTGTCCGGCGAAGCGCTGACCGAGGACGAGATCAAGCAGGGCCTGCGCATGCGCACGGTCGCCAACGAAATCGTGCCCATGCTCTGTGGCAGCGCGTTCAAGAACAAGGGCGTGCAGGCCATGCTGGACGCGGTCATCGACTACATGCCTTCGCCCGTTGATGTGCCCGCGATCAAAGGCCACGATGTGCGCGACCACGAAATCGAACGCCATCCCACCGACAACGAACCGTTCTCGGCCCTGGCCTTCAAGATCATGACGGACCCCTTCGTCGGCCAGCTGGTGTTCTTCCGTGTCTATTCGGGCGTGGTGAAGTCGGGCGACTCCGTCTTCAATCCCATCAAGGAAAAGAAGGAAAGGCTGGGCCGCATCCTGCAGATGCACGCCAACGAGCGGCGCGAGATCACCGAGGTCTACGCGGGCGACATCGCCGCGGCCGTGGGCATCAAGGACGTCACCACCGGCGACACGCTGACCGATCCCGCCCACATCATCATCCTGGAACGCATGGTGTTTCCGGAGCCCGTGATTTCCCAGGCCGTGGAGCCCAAGACCAAGGCCGACCAGGAAAAAATGGGCATCGCGCTGGGCCGCCTGGCGCAAGAGGACCCGTCCTTCCGCGTGCGCACCGACGAGGAATCCGGGCAGACCATCATCTCCGGCATGGGCGAACTGCACCTGGAAATCCTGGTCGACCGCATGAAGCGCGAGTTCGGCGTCGAGGCCACCGTGGGCAAGCCCCAGGTCGCGTACCGCGAAACCATACGCAAGGCCTGCAACGAGGTCGAAGGCAAGTTCGTCAAGCAATCGGGCGGGCGGGGCCAATACGGCCACGTGGTGCTCAAGCTGGAGCCGCAGGAACCCGGCAAGGGCTACGAATTCGTCGACGCCATCAAGGGCGGCGTGGTGCCGCGCGAATTCATTCCGGCGGTCGACAAGGGCATACGCGAAGCGCTGAATGCGGGCGTGCTGGCGGGTTACCCGGTGGTGGACGTGAAGGCGACGCTGTTCTTCGGGTCCTATCACGACGTGGACTCGAACGAGAACGCCTTCAAGATGGCGGGCTCGATGGCCTTCAAGGAAGGCATGCGCCGTGCGGATCCGGTGCTGCTGGAGCCCATGATGCACGTCGAAGTGGAAACGCCCGAGGACTTTACCGGCAACGTCATGGGCGACCTGTCGTCGCGGCGCGGCATGGTGCAGGGCATGGAGGACATCGCCGGCGGCAGCGGCAAGCTGGTGCGGGCCGAAGTGCCGCTGGCCGAGATGTTCGGCTATTCGACGTCGCTGCGTTCGCTGACCCAGGGGCGCGCGACCTACAGCATGGAGTTCAAGCACTATGCCGAGGCGCCGCGCCAGGTGGCGCAGGAAGTGATGGCGGCCCAGGGCGCCGGCCGCTGAGTCCGAGAGTCGTGCGTGTCAGGCGGGGGCGGCGGCCGTGGGCGCCGCCGCGCGCATGCGCGACGAAGCCAGTTTCACGCCCAGCAGGATCATCACAAAACCGTAGGCATGGAACAGCTGCGGGGCTTCGCCCAGCAGCGGCCAGGCCAGCAGCGCGGCATAGACCGGCACCAGGAACATCGATAGTCCCGCGGTGGCCGGGCCGGCCTGGCTGATCAGGCGGCCATACACGTAGTACGCGCCCAGGCTGGGCACCACCGCCAGGAACAGCAGCACTGCCGCCAGGCGCGGATCGCCCCAGGGCGGCGTGGCGCCAGCCGCGGCCTCGATGGCGGCGAAGGGCGCCAGCGCCAGCACGCCGCCCAGCATCAAGGTCGCGAGCCGCGCGCTGTCGGGCACCGCAGGCAGGCGCAGGCGCTTTTGCAGCACGGTATAGAGGGCCCAGCCGGTGGCGGCCAACAACACCCAGAGGTCGCCCTGGCCGAAAGCCAGCCGCGCTAATGTCTGCGCGTCGCCGCGCGCCAGCACCACCAGCACGCCGCCCAGGGCCAGCGCCAGTCCCGCGCCGCGCAGGGCGGACAGCGGCTTGCGCCAGATGACGGCCTCCAGCAGCGCCACCAGGATGGGGCTGCAAGAAAAGATCAGGGCGATGTTGGTCGCGCTGGTGCTCTGCGCGCCGATGTATTGCGGAGCCACCGCCACGCCCATGCCCAGCACCGCCAGGGGCGCCAGCGATGGCAAAGCGCGCCACAGCGTCTTGCGGTGCGCGCGCAGGGCGGGCGCGGCCAGCGGCAACAGGATCAGCAAGGCGATCAGCCAGCGGCCGAAAGCCAGGAAGACGGGGGGAAGGTTGGCGTCATGAGCCCAGCGGGCTGCCACCATGTTGGAGGCGAATAGCGCCGGAGCGGCGAAAAGCATGGCGGTGCCGGAGAGGCCCAGGCCGGTTCTTGCGGGTGCTGCTGCTGCGAGAGACATGGTTTCCTGCCGCGCGGATCGGCGCGCGGCGTGCTGCGTTGAACCTGCCGGCGTCTGTGCCGGGTTGTGCCGCAGCGTGGACGCCGAAATCGGACGGCCGGGATAGGTGGCTGCCTTGCAGGAGAGTCTACGGGTAGGAAAGCAAAATAGGTTTCCTGATTCACGCCTTATTGGCGGAATATGGGAAATATCTGTCTTGTAGAATTGTTTTTTTAAGAGATATTATCTTCAGATCAAGCCCGCCATGCCCACACCCCCCAAGATCGACGAAACCGACCGCAAGATCCTGCGCGCCTTGCGTGCGGACGGACGCCTCACCAATCTGAAGCTGGCCGAACAGGTGGGGCTGTCGCCCACGCCCTGCTGGAACCGGGTCAAGGCGCTGGAAGAGGCGGGCGTGATCGAGGGCTACGCGGCTCTGCTGAACCAGAAGGCGCTGGGTTTGCCGGACACCGTCATGATCGAGGTGACGCTGGAGCATCACGACGACGACACTCTGGCGCGTTTCGGCGAAGAAATCACGCGGCTGCCTGAAGTGGTCGAGGCCTTTCTCGTGACGGGCGAGTACGACTATCTGATCAAGGTGGCGGTGGCGGGAACCGAAGGCTACGAGGAATTCCTGCGCAAGCGGCTGTACAAGCTGCGTGGCGTGCGGCACAGCCGTTCTACCTTCGTGTTGCGGCGTCTGAAGCACACGCCTTCGGTCGAGCCCTAGCTCAACCCCCAAGCGTGCACCCTCGCTCGAGCCCTAACGCGACGCCCAAAAGCGCATTGTCGGACGCGCCCAGCCAGGCGCACTCTCGGCCGGACTCCGGCACTCGGCCGGGCACCGGCTCAGCCGCCGATGAACGTCTCGATGGCCCCGTTGAAGGCGCGGGGATTGCCCAGGTTCATGCCGTGCGACGATCCCGTGATCGTCACGCGCTGCGCTTGCGGCAGCCACTGCGACAGGGCGTCCAGCACGGCCGGGTAGGGCGCGGGGCTCAGGGCGCCGCCGATCAGCAGGGTCGGCAGCTTCAGCGTGCCGATCTGCGCCGGCGTCAGCGCTTCGGGCTTTTCCTCGGCCTGCCCGAACAGCGTGCCGACGTTATCGCGCACCATCTCCTTGAACCACGGCACCATGCGCTGCCAAGTGTCGGGTCCGGTCACGGTATCGACGAACAGCGCCAGGCCCGTTTCGATCTCGCCGTCGCGGATGAGGGCCAGCGCGCGCTGGCGAAAGCCGCCGCGCTGGTCGTCGTCGCCCGGCAGGGGCAGGCCGGGGTCGGCCAGGGTCAGGCTGCGTAGCGCGCCGGGCTGTTGCAGCGCCGCTTCCAGCGCCACGCGGCCGCCGCGGGAATGGCCCACCAGATGGGCCGGTCCGCCGGCCACGGTATCGATGAACTCCAGCACGTCATTGGCATGTTGCTCGATCGAAAAGCCTTCGCCCTCGCCGTCCCAGGTTTCGGGCCAGTAGCGGCGCAGGCACACCGCCAGCACGCGGAACGACTTGCCCAGCGGCGCCATCTGCGACTTCCAGTAGCGGCAGTCGGACAGGGAGCCATGCACCAGCACCATGGGCGCGCCGCTGCCGTACTCGGTGTAGGACATGGCGTAGCCGCCGATCAGCGCGGTTTGCAGGGGCAGGACGGGTTCGGAACGCATGGGTGTCGTATGGGAAAGCCAGGTCCGCATTCTAGCCCGCTGGCGTCTGCCGGCGGCGCTGATAAACTCGTTTCCGACCTGCCGGCGCGCTGTCCGCGCCGGCTTCGCACCACTACGGAGCCGCCCCGATGTCCCCTGAGTCGCTTGCCGCCTTGCCCGAATCCGCCCAGCGCGTCGCGCGCCTGCTGCTGGAGCTGGGCCATGACAAACCCGTGGTGGTCCTGCCGCAAACCGGCAAGACCTCGGCGGAAGCGGCGGCGGGGCTAGGCTGCGAGGTTGCGCAGATCGCCAAGTCCATCATCTTCCGGCGCGCCACGGACGACGCTCCGGTGCTGGTCATCGCCAGCGGCGCCAACCGCGTGGACGAGGCCAAGGTGGCCGCGCAGGTGGGCGCGCTGGCCAAGGCGGACGCGAAATTCGTGCGTGACATGACCGGCTATGCGATCGGCGGCGTATGTCCCATCGGCCATGCGGTCAAGCCGGTGATGCTGCTGGACGCGGACCTGTTCAACTACGACAGCCTGTGGGCCGCGGCGGGACATCCGCATGCGGTGTTCAACCTGACGCCGCGGCAACTGGCGGATATGACTGGCGCACCGGTCGTGGATGTGGCCCTGCGCGGCTGAGTCCGCGCCCGCCACAATCAGTGCGGGTGCGTGTCCAGGCCGTCGATCAGCACTTGCCGCAAGCCGCGCGAGCAGGTCTCCACCCGCCCTTCGACGCCGTACACGGCCGCCAGCGAGGCCGGCGTGATCACGTCCGCCGGCAAGCCTGCGGCATGCAGCCCGCCTTTATGGATCATGACCGCGCGGTCGGCGTGCTGCAGCGCCACGTTCAGGTCATGCAGCACGATGACGCTGATCAAGCCATGCTCCCGGGTCTCCTGCCGCAGCAGCCGCATGACGTGGAACTGATAGTTCAGGTCCAGCGCCGACAGCGGTTCGTCCAGCAGCAGCACGCGCGGATGCCGGATCAGCGCCTGCGCCAGTCCCACCAGTTGCTTCTGTCCGCCGGATAGCGAATCCAGGTACTGCAAGGCCAGATGGGCAATGCCCAGCCGTTCCAGCAGGCGGTCTATGGCCTGCATGTCCACCGGCGTGGCCAGGCCGTCGCCGGCCTTGGCCGCCACCAGCACGGACTCGAATACCCGCAGGTGCACGGCGGCGGGCAGGCCCTGGGGCAGGTAGACCACATGACGCGCGCGCTCGCCGAAGCTCTGGCGGACCAGGTCCCGTCCATCCAGCGCCACGTCGCCAGCGCGCACGCGTATCAGGCCAGCCAGGGCCTTGAGCAGCGTGGATTTGCCGCTGCCGTTGGGGCCGAGCAGGGCGGTCACCTGGCCGGTTGCCAGTTCAGGCAGCGACAGCCCATGCAGCACGTCCGCGCGGCCATAGCCGGCTGTCAGGCCGCGCACGGCCAGCGCAGACGAGGGAGCGGTCTGGGGCGCGGTCATGGCATGCGCCGGCGCAGCACGACCGACGCGAAGAAGGGGATGCCGACCAGGGAGGTCACGATGCCGATCGGCACGATCACGCCCGGCATGAGATTCTTGGAAGCGATCGACGCCAGCGACAGGATCACGGCGCCCACCAGTGCGCTACCCGGCAGAAAGAACCGGTGGTCCTCGCCGAACAGCCGCCGCGCAATGTGCGGCGCGACCAGCCCGATGAAGCCTATGGTGCCGACAAAAGCTACCGCCAGCGCCGACAGCAGGCTGACCCGGGCCAGCGCCGCGACGCGCACCCGTCGCACGTCCACGCCGAAACTCGCGGCGCGGTCCTCGCCCAGGCGCAGCGCCGTCAGTTTCCAGGATTGGCGCATGGCCAGCGGCAGCGCCAGGGCGAAGGCCGCTGCCAGCACGGCCACGGTGATCCAGCTGGAGCGCGACAGGCTGCCCATGGTCCAGAACACCAGGTTCTGCAGCGCTTCGGCGCTGGCCATGAACTGCACCAGCGATACCAGGGCATTGAAGGTGAACAGCATGGCGATGCCGAACAGCACCACGCCCGACGTGTTCATGCCGCCCCAGCGGGTCACCGCATCCAGCATCAAGGCCGCCAGCAAGGCGAACAGGAAGGCATTGCCCGCCACCAGCCAACCGGCGGGGATGCCGGGCACGCCGAGCTGCAGCACGATGGCCAGCGAGGCCCCGAAAGCGGCGGCTGAAGACACGCCAAGGGTGAACGGGCTGGCCAGCGGATTGTTCAGGATGGTCTGCATTTCGGCGCCCGCCATCCCCAGCGCCATGCCGACCAGCGCGGCCATCAGCGCGGACGGCAGACGGATGTCCCACACGATCACGCGGGTGGTCGGGTCGGCGGCGGCGGGGCGGGTGAGCGTCTGCCAGAGCTCGCCCCAGGGCAGGCCGGACGGACCCACCGTGAAGTCGGCCAGCAGCGCAATGAAAAGCGCCGCCAACAGCAGGGCGATAAGCCCTGCCCGGCGGCGCAGAATGTGCCGGTAGGCGGCAACCGCGTTCGCGGTTGGCGGCATTACTGCAGCAGCTGCAGACGGCTCTTGGCCGTGCTCGCGGCCGGCGTGGTCGGATAGTCGCGGACGATGCGTTGCAACGTGGTCTTGGCGCCGGCGCGGTTGTTCATTTCGATCTGGCTGCCGGCGATGACCAGCAGGGCGTCCGGCGCGCGCGCGTTGTCCGGGGCCTTCTGCACCATGGCGTTCAACTGTTCGATGGCGCCCTTGAAGTCCTTCAGCGCGTAGCGGCTGCTGCCCAGGTAGAACTGGGCGCTGGGCGCGAGCTGGCTGGCAGGGTACAGGGCGGTGAACGCGGCCAGCGATTCGGACGCTTCCTTGTACTGGCCCTTGCGGAACAGGTCGATCGCGCCATCATAGGCCGCCTGTTCCTGGGGGTCGCCGGCAGAGGCTCCCGGAGGATTGGCGCTGCCCGCGGCGCCGCCCGGCTTGGCCGAGGGCTGCTGGCGCGATACCAGTTCCAGCTGGTCGCGCAGTTGGGCGACTTCCTGCTGCAGAGCCTGAATCTGGTCGGCCAGTTGCAGCTTGGCGCGCTGGCTTTGTTCGTTCTGCTGCTGCACCTGTTGGCGCAAATCCAGGATGGCCCGGCGGGCTTCATCGTCGGAAAAAGCGTGGGCGGGCGCCGCCAGGGCCGCCAGCACCAAGCCGGTGGCCGCAATCAGAGGACGCAGGGACAGAACGTTATCGCGCATGAAAATTCCCGGGGTATAAAAACAAACGTCGGGACGGCCGGTTGACCGTCCCGACGCGTGGTAGGGCTCTAGACTATACGAAAAAGCTTAGCGGCGATAAACGATATCGGCGCGGCGGTTTTCCGCAAAGTCGGCTTCCGACGTGCCAGTCGACTTCGGCTTTTCTTTACCGAAGCTGATGGTTTCGATCTGGTTGTCGCTGACGCCCAGCAGGGTCATCATGCGGCGCACGGCGTCGGCACGGCGCTGGCCCAGGGCCAGGTTGTATTCAGCGCCGCCGCGTTCGTCGGTGTTGCCTTCGATCTTGATGGTCTGCTGCTGATGCGAGGCCAGGTACTTGGCGTGGGTTTCGACCAAGCTGCGGTACTGGTCCGACACCGTGTAGCTGTCGAAGTCAAAGTACACCGAGCGCTGTTGCGCCAGGATGCTTTGGGGGTTGAAGGGATCAAGGATCTGGCCAGAGGCCGAGGATCCTTGGCCAGCGCCTCCGCCCTGACCCGCTTTATCGTCGAGAGGGACGGAGCTGCAAGCTGCCAGGGCGGCAGCCAGAGCGGCGATGGTTAGGCTTTTGGCAATGCGCGACTTCATGATAGTTCCTTTGCAAAGAGAGTCACACGTGTTATCGGGTAAATGGGCCCCAAGTCGGTTCACGTATTTCCCCATTCAGTACCGAAAGCGTCTGCCGTACGCGGCCATCGCTCGACACACCCGCAAGCACGCTACGTCCATTTTGGATGGCGGCGTAGAGGACTTGCATTCCATTTGGCGCAAAACTCGGGGACTGATCGTCACGACCATCAGTCAGCAAGGTCTCGGAGCCTGAGGACAGGTTCAGCGATGCGATACGAAACGCGCCGTCGCGTCTTGCAACGTACAGTAGCGTCGATCCATCGGGGGAAATTCGGGGTGATATGTTGTAACCACCATTAAACGTGAGGCGGCGAGCTTCGCCGCCACTCGAGCCGGTCTGATAGATTTGCGGCCCGCCGCTGCGGTCACTCGTAAAGATAATGGAAGCACCGTCTGGCGTAAAGCTCGGTTCGGTGTCAATCCCGGGAGAACGCGTAACTCGCGTCGGATTGGAGCCGTCCGTTGCGCCAACGATGTAAATTTGCGACAAACCATCGCGGGTCAGGGCCACGGCCAGCTTGCTGCCGTCGGGCGACCAGCCGGGTGCGCTGTTGTTGCCCTTGAAGTTGGCGACAGGCGAGCGGGCGCTGGTGGCCAGATTGTGCACGTAGACGACAGGTTTGCCGGATTCGAAGCTCACATAGGCGAGCTTGGAGCCATCGGGCGACCAGGACGGCGAGATGATGGGCTCGCGCGAACGCAGTGCCACCTGGGGATTCTGGCCGTCGGCGTCGGCCACCTGCAATTCGTAGGTGGCGCCCTTCTTCAGCACATACGCGATACGCGTCGAGAAGACGCCCTTAACGCCGGTGATCTTCTCGTAAATGCGGTCGGCGATCTGGTGCGCGACGCGGCGCAGTTCCTGCTCGGTGCCCGAGAACGCCACGCCATCCAACTGGCTCTTCTTGACCGTGTCGGCCAGGCGGTAGCGGACGTCGTAGCGGCCGTCGCCGCCGCGCGTGATGCTGCCGTAAGCGATGAAATCCGCGCCCTTGCCGCGCCAGTCGTCGTGGGCGATGGGGGAGTCCACATTCAGGCCGGAACCTGCGGCGTTGATCAGGCGGAACTGGCCCGTGCGGGTCAGGTCGGCGCGGATCACTTCGGCCAAGGCGCGGCCATGGGTGTCGTCAACCGCGAAATCGGCGATGGCCACGGGGTACTGGGTGGCGCCGGTGCCGGAAATGTCGACGCGCAGCTGCGCATGGGCGGGCTTGATGGCCATCAGGCAGGCCAGGGTCAGCATCAGCAGACCGAGTCCATACGATCGCCAGAGAGCGAGGGGGGGTACTCGTCGGCTATAAGCGGGAGTCATATTCATCAATCTCCTGTCAATCATACATTCTGTACACAACGTCAATAATGGGTTCGTAGCGGCCCGTCGAGGGCTTCGGGAACGGGTTGCAACGGCGGATGCCCGTCTCGACCGCGCGGTCGAAGCCGGCATTGCCCGAAGAACTGGTCAAAGTGACGCCATTGACCTTCCCGTCGGAACCTAACTGTACCCGGTATTGTGCCGTGGGATTTTCCGATCCGCTGCGGGCCGGGGGCGGATATGCCACCCCGGGTTGCACGCAGGCGCGGACCTTGGCGCCATAGCCGCTGTCGCGTCCGCCGCCCGCCTGGTTGCGGTCGGCCGTGCCGCCGGGGATGCCGGCGGCGCCCAGGGCGTCGTTGCGGAAGGCATCCTTCAGCGCCTTGTCGGCAGCGGCCTTCTTGGCGGCTTCTTCCTTGGCCTTCTTCTCGGCCGCAGCCTTTTTCTCGGCGGCGGCTTTCTCGGCGGCGGCCTTTTCAGCCTTTTCCTCGGCGGCCTTTTCGGCAGCGGCCTTCTCCGCCGCCGCCTTCTTGGCGGCGTCGTCCTTGGCCTTCTTTTCCGCGGCCGCCTTGTCGGCAGCAGCCTTTTCAGCCGCGGCCTTCTCGGCAGCAGCCTTGTCGGCGGCCAGGCGTTCCTGCTCCAGACGCTTCTTTTCCTTCAGTTCGGCCTGCTTGCGCTCTTCCTCGAGGCGCGCCTTTTCCTTGGCGGCTTCGGCCGCCTGGCGTGCCTTTTCTTCCTGCTCGCGCTTCTTCTTGGCTTCCTGCAGCGCGATTTCGGGGTCGACTTCCTCGGTCTTGGGCTGAGCTTCGGGCTCGGGCTTGGGAGGAGGAGGCGGCGGAGGAGGCGGCTCGGGCGCCTTTTCAGGCTCCGGCTTGGGTTCCGGTTTGGGCTGCGGCTTCGGCGGTTCGGGTTGCGGCGTGGGCGGCGGAGAGTCGGGCGAGTTGCCGTCAGCCCAGAGCTGGACCTGTACGGGGCCGGGGCTCTCGGAGCGCCAGTTCACGCCAAAGATCAAGACGATCAGCAGCAGCACGTGCACCGCCACGGCCAGAATCAATGCCTTCCGGTTGTCGTGGTTCGGCGGGGTGGCCGGGGGGCCGCTGCGGTGTCGGATTATGGGTGGCGTCATGAGCGTTGCATGCCGGCGGCGCCGGCGGAAGGCGTCGCGTTAGCGTTTTTTCGCGGGTGCGGGCTGGGAGCCGCCGGCGGACTGGTCCACCAGCAGGCCCAGGCGGGTGATGCCGTTGGTGCGAAGTTCATCCATGACCTTCACGACCGTCTCATAGGGCACCTTGCCGTCGGCGGCGATGACCACCGGGGTTTCCGCGGTAATGCGCGAACGCACTTGCGCCACCAGTTCGGGGCGCGCGATGTCCTGCATGGTGGCGCCGGGTTCGCGCATGCGCAGGGCAATCTTGCCGTCTTCCGAAATCTGGACTTCCAGCGGCTTGACCGGCACGTCCGAAGCCGCGCCGACCGAGGGCAGCTGGATCAGGCCGGGCGTGATGAGGGGCGCGGTCACCATGAAGATGACCAGCAGCACCAGCATCACGTCGATGTACGGCACCACGTTGATGTCGGCCTTCATGCGGCGGCCGGACCTGCCGCGTGAGCTTACCGAGGGCATTAGCGCACCTGCCGTTGCAGAATGTTCAGGAATTCATCGACGAAGCTGTCGAAACGGATCGAGATGCGATCGATGTCGTTCGTGAAGCGGTTGTAGGCGACCACGGCGGGAATTGCCGCGAACAGGCCGATGGCGGTGGCGATCAGCGCTTCCGCGATGCCGGGGGCCACCGAGGCCAGCGTGGCCTGCTGCATGTTCGACAGGCCGATGAAGGCGTGCATGATCCCCCAGACCGTGCCCAGCAGGCCGATATAAGGGGACACGGAGCCGGCCGAAGCCAGGAAGTTCAGGTGCGACTCCAGCGAATCCATCTCGCGCTGGTAGGCGGCGCGCATGGCGCGGCGCGGGCCGTCCAGCACGGCGGTGGCGTCACCCGCGGCATTGCCGCGGCGGGCTTTCAGGAACTCGGTCATGCCGGCGTCGAAGATGCGGGCCAGGGCGCCTTGCTCATCGCGGCGCGAGGCCACGGCCTGCTGCAGCATGGAGAGGTCGCCGCCCGACCAGAAATCGTCTTCGAAGCGGCGGGTCTGGGCATGGGCCCGCTTGATCGCCAGCCGCTTGGCGAAGATGTAGGTCCAGGACATGATCGAAATGCCCAACAGCATCAGCATGATCAGCTGGACCGGCACGCTGGCGTGCGAAATCAGCGAAAGCAACGACATGTCGTTGGTGACTTGCATGGTTATTCCTGAATGAATTCCAGTTTGGCGCGAACGTCAGCCGGCAACTCCGCCGGCCGCATGTGAATGGCATCGACGCAGCAGACTTGGATGTTGCCTTCGGCAAGCAGTTCCCCGTCGCGTTCCGCGCGTTGCGCGAAGTGTATCGAAGCGCGGCCCAGTCGTGTGACTCGGCTGCGTATGGTAAGTAAATCGTCCAGCCTGGCCGGCTTGCGGTAGGACATGTCCAGGGAGCGGACAACGAACAGTCGTTGCTCGCTGACCGCCAGGTTGGACTGGTTGACCCCCAGGTTGCGCAGCCACTCGGTGCGTGCGCGTTCCAGGAATTTCAAGTAGTTGGCGTAGAACACCACTCCGCCTGCATCCGTGTCTTCGTAGTAGACACGGACTTGCAGGACGGATTCGGCGGACTTCGGGTCGGTCACGATGGATGGCAAAGGGCGGTCGGGACGCGAAAAGTCCGTAGTTACTATAAGGTTTACAGCGTGTCGAGCTTCGTCAGCACGGCTTCAAGCGCGGACTCTACCGGAATCTTGGCCGCTTCGGTTTCCCGACGGGCCTGCAATTCCACCACACCATCGTTCAGGCCGCGTTCTCCAACTGTTACACGCAGCGGCGCGCCGATCAGCTCCCATTCAGCAAACATCACGCCCGGGCGGGCATCGCGGTCATCCAGGATGACGTCCACGCCGCGCGCCAGGAGCGATTCATAAAGTTTCTGCGCGGTGTCACGCACGGTTTCACTTTTGCCCCAGCCGACCGGGCAGATTACCACTTCGAAGGGGGCGATCGCGCGCGGCCAGATGATGCCGCGGGCATCGTGGTTCTGCTCGATGGCCGCGCCCACGATGCGGGTCACGCCGATACCGTAGCAGCCCATTTCCAGGACGGCGGGCTTGCCGGTCTCGTCCAGGAAGGTGGCCTTGAGGGCTTCCGAGTACTTTTTGCCCAAGTAGAAGACGTGGCCCACTTCGATGCCGCGCTGGATCGACAGGGTGCCCTTGCCGTCCGGCGAGGGGTCGCCCGCGACCACGTTGCGCAGGTCGGCCACCAGTTCGGGCTCGGGCAGGTCGCGGCCCCAGTTCACGCCCTGGATGTGGAAGTCTTCCTTGTTCGCGCCGCAGACGAAATCGGCCATGTTGGCCACGGTGCGGTCGGCGATGACGTGCACCGGACGGACGGTCTTGACCGGGCCCAGGTAGCCGGGCTTGCAGCCGAAGGCCTCGACGATCTCGGTTTCCGTGGCGAAGCGGAAGCCGGCCAGGCCGGGCAGCTTGCCGGCCTTGATTTCATTGAGCTCATGGTCGCCGCGCAGCAGCAGCAGCCAGATGTCGGCGCCTTTCTCGCCGTCGGTGGCCAGCACGATGGACTTGATCGTGCGTTCCAGCGGCAGGCCCAGCAGCTTGGCCACGTCCTCGCACTTGGCGGCGCCCGGCGTGGGCACGTCGGCCATGGCCTGGGCGGGTTCGGCGCGGGTGGGGTACAGGGCCACGGCCTCGGCCAGTTCGATGTTGGCGGCGTAGTCGGTGTCGGCGTTGTAGACCAGCAGGTCTTCGCCGGTGTCGGCGATCACCTGGAATTCGTGGCTGCGGGTGCCGCCGATCGAGCCCGTGTCAGCGGCCACGGCGCGGAATCCCAGGCCCAGACGGCCGAAAATGCGCATGTAGGCGTTGTACATGGTGTCGTAGCTGGCCTGCGCGCCGGCTTCGTCACGGTCGAAGGAGTAGGCGTCCTTCATGGTGAACTCGCGGCCACGCATCAGGCCGAAGCGCGGACGGCGCTCGTCCCGGAACTTGGTCTGGATGTGATAGAAGTTCACCGGCAACTGGCGATAGCTGTGGATTTCGTTGCGCGCGATGTCGGTGATGACTTCCTCGGACGTGGGCTGCAGCACGAAATCGCGCTGGTGCCGATCCTTGATGCGCAGCAGCTCGGCGCCGTACTGCTCCCAGCGGCCCGACTCCTGCCAGAGCTCGGCCGGCTGGACCACCGGCATCAGCAGCTCGATCGCACCCGCGGCGTTCATTTCTTCGCGGACGATGGCCTCGACCTTGCGGATGACTTTCAGCCCCAGGGGCATATAGGTGTAGATGCCGCCCGCGAGCTTGCGGATCATCCCGGCCCGGGTCATCAGCTGGTGGCTGGCGACTTCGGCTTCGGAAGGGGCTTCTTTGAGGGTGTTGATGTGGTAGTTGGATGCGCGCATGTTTAAAGGTGGCAGCAGATACGTATAATCGACCGTAATTGTATTGAATTCGGTGGGGGTGGCCCATGCTTGACCGCGAAGGCTACCGCCCCAATGTCGGCATCATTCTCGTCAACGGTAGAAACGAGGTCTTTTGGGGCAAGCGTATCAGGGAACATGCCTGGCAGTTCCCCCAAGGCGGCATCAAGTACGGCGAAAGCCCGGTGCAAGCCATGTATCGCGAACTCCATGAAGAGGTGGGCTTGAAGCCCGAGCATGTCCGTATTTTGGGGCGTACACGCGATTGGTTACGTTATAACGTGCCCGATCACTTCGTCCGGCGTGAGTGGCGCGGCCACTATAAAGGACAAAAGCAGATTTGGTTCTTGTTGCGCCTGGTAGGACGTGACAGCGATGTGTGCTTGCGCGCGACGCAGCATCCGGAATTCGATGCCTGGCGCTGGAGCCAGTATTGGGTGCCCCTGGATGCCGTGATCGAGTTCAAGCGCGATGTCTACACCCAGGCGCTGAACGAGTTGTCGGCTATCCTCTTCCGGCGCCATCACGAAACCCGCTACCTGCGCCAACGGGTGCACGGGCAACGGGCGGCAGACAATCTGCCCGAAGGAACGGACGGTCATGCGCATATTGTTGGTTGAAGACGAACGGGACATGGCGTCCTGGTTGATGCGCGCACTCGCCCAGAGCGGATTCGTGCCGGACCACGCGGCCGACGCCCGTACCGCCGAAGCCTTCATGGCGGGCACCGAATATGACGCCATCGTCATGGACCTGCGCCTGCCTGACAAGCATGGGCTGGTAGTGCTGCGCGAAATGCGCAACCGCGATGACCGCACCCCCGTGCTGCTGCTCACCGCCCAGGGCGCCCTGCAGGATCGCGTGCGCGGCCTGAACCTGGGCGCGGACGACTTCCTGACCAAACCCTTCGCGCTCGAGGAACTGGAAGCGCGCCTCACGGCGCTGGTGCGCCGCAGCCGCGGCCGCCAGCATCCGCGGCTGCAATGCGGCTCGCTATCCTACGACAGCGAAAGCCGCGCCTTCACCCTGGACGGCTCGCTGCTGTTCCTGACCCCGCGCGAACATGCCGCCCTGGCCGCCTTGTTGACCCGCAGCGGCTATCCGGTGGACAAGTCCCAGTTGTTCGGCAAGGTCTTCACCCACGACAGCGAGGCCAATCCGGATGCCATCGAGGTCGTGCTGCACCGGCTGCGCAAGAAACTGACCGGCAGCGACGTGCGCATCGTCACCGTGCGCGGGCTGGGCTACATGCTGGAAAGCGTCGCCAGCGAGTCCGCGGAATCCTGAGTGAGGCTGCGGCTATCCGAGCTGCCGCGCGTGGGCATCCGCGCGCTGCTGATCATTCTGCTGCTGCCGGGCGTGATCATGCTCCTGGTGGTAGACAGCGTGAACGACTACCGCACCCTGGCCGAGATCACCAACGAAGCCTACGACAGCGCCCTGGTGGAGCCGGCCCGGGTGCTGGAAAGCAGCCTGGAATTCACGCCTGACGGCAATCTGCAGGTCGCCACGCCGCTGTACGCGCAGGTGATGCTCGAGTCCCGCGCGGGCCTGCGCAAGTACTTCCGCATCGAAGAGATCGACCCGCCCCTGCCGGACGGCGCCGCGGTGCCCACGGCCCCGGGCAAGACCCTGCTGGGCATGCCGGAAATGCCGCGTCCGCCCAGTTGGCCGCGCTCCAACAGCCAGCCCATCTTCTACGACAGCGTCTATCGCAACGATCCCGTGCGGGTCGTCGCGGTGGTGCGGGATCTGTATTACCAGGGGCAACATCGGCAGGTACTGGTGGTCGTGGCCGAAAGCACCGGCAAGCGTATCGAAGCCGAGAACAACGCGCGGCGCCAGGAAATCCTGCGCGACACGCGCATGCTGGCGCTGGTGGCGCTGCTGGTGTGGTGGGGCGTGTCGTGGGCGCTGAAGCCGCTACGCCGGCTGCGCAACGATATCCGTGCGCGCCGCCCGGATGACCTGACGCCGCTGGACGCCTCGCGCGTGCCCAGCGAAGTGGCGCCGCTGGTCGATGCGGTCAATCACCATATCGCCCGCTACCGTCGCGTCCTCGATGAACAATCGCAGTTCCTGGCCGATGCCTCGCATCAGCTGCGCACGCCGCTGGCCATCATGCTGACCCAGGCCCAGTACGCCCTGCGCGAGCGCGATCCGGCCCGCGCGCAGGAAGGCCTGCGCGGCATCGTCGACCAACTGGGCCGCACGCGCCGCCTGACCGAGCAGTTGCTGTCCCTGGCCCACGCCAATCAGGCCGATCAGCTGCCGCGGCAGTTGCTGGACATGAACGCCGTGTCGCGCGAGGTGGTGCTGCAATACCTGCCGCTGGCGCACGAAAAGCAGCAGGACCTGGGCTGGGTGCAGGCCGGCTCCGAAGAGGGGCTGGAGATCCCCGCGCCGGTTTCGGGCAACGAGGCCGAACTGCACGAGGCGCTTTCGAACCTGGTGCACAACGCCATCCATTACGCCCCAGTTGGCGCGCGCATTACCGTATCGGTCTGCTGCCACGCCAACCGCGCCGAGGTTGCCGTGTCCGACAACGGGCCGGGGCTGGACCCGATACTGCGCCAGCGGGCCTTCGCGCGTTTCGAACGCGTCGGCACGGACAAGCCGGTCGCCTCGTCAGGGTCCGGCCTGGGACTGGCGATCGCCCGCGCCTATGCCCGCCGCAACGACGGCGACATCGAACTGCGCGACGGCGAACCCAACGCCCAGGGGGGCGTAGGACTGGCTTCCGTGCTGTGGTTGCCGCTCGCGTCCACCGTCTCGCAGTATCCGCGTCCGCTCGATGTCGAGCTCAAGGGCGATCAGTAACTTCTCCGCATTTCCGCTTTCATCCGCAGCTTCCGTTCAGGGATAACCCCCGAATTCAGGATCGCGACAGCGCACAGAAAGCGGATTAGCAGCTTCCTTCCGTAATCTGCGTCCGGGCCTGTCGCCAGGACCCGGGTCGCGCTCGCTTCGAGCGGCACATCCCCGGGCAGGCGCGCGGCCGCACCACGAAGGAGGATGAAGTGCAAAAGACAATCAATAGAAAGGACTATTACGGCGGAGCGCTGATGGTCCTCATCGGGCTGGGGGCAATCTACGGCGGGACCGACTATCACATCGGCACCTTGAGCCACATGGGCCCCGGATTTTTCCCTGCGGCGCTCGGCGGTCTGCTGGCGCTGACCGGCGTGCTGATCGCCATCTCGGCGCGCTCGGGCGAATCGTCGGCGCCGCCGCCCGGCGACGGCCACGGCCATGGACTGCCGGATTTCCGCGGCGGTGCCTGCATCCTGCTGGGCATCCTGGCCTTCCTGCTGCTGGGCCATTACGGCGGCTTGCTGCCCGCTACGTTCGCCATCGTATTCATCTCTGCGCTGGGCGATCGCAAGAACACGATCAAGCAGGCCATCCTGCTTTCGGTCGCCATGACCGCCATCGCGGTCGTCGTCTTCTGGTGGGCGCTGCAACTGCAGCTTCCGCTGTTTCGCTGGGGTTGAAGCGCCATGATTTCGCAATCCTTGATGGACCTCTGGTACGGCTTCGGCGTCGCCTTCCAGTGGCACAACCTGATGTGGTCGTTCTTCGGCGTGCTGGTGGGCAACCTCATCGGCGTGTTGCCCGGCATGGGCGCGCTGTCAGCCATTTCCATTCTGCTGCCGCTGACCTACGTGATGCATCCGGTGCCCGCCATCCTGATGCTGGCCGGCATTTTCTATGGCTCGCAGTACGGCGGTGCCATTGGCGCGATCCTGCTGAATCTGCCTTCGCACCCGCCGCACGCGGTCACCTGCCTGGACGGCTATCCGCTGACCAAGCAGGGCAAGGGCGGAACAGCGTTGGGCATCACGATGATCTGTTCGTTCTTCGCCGCGTCGGTGGGGATCATCGTCATGATCTTCGCCTCGCCGCTGCTGGTCGAAGTCGCGTTCAAGTTCGGTCCGACCGAGATTTTCTCGATCATGCTGCTGGGCCTGTTGGCCGGCGCCACGATGTCGCGCGGCTCGCCGCTCAAGGGCGTGGCAATGACCTTGTTCGGCCTGATGTGCGGCGTGGTGGGCACGGACGTGAACACCGGCACCATCCGCTTCTCCTTCGGTCTGCTGGACCTGTCCGACGGCCTGGAACTGGTGGCGATTTCGATGGGCCTGTTCGGCGTGGCCGACTTCCTGATGAGCGTCAACCGCATGACCATCATCGGCAGCGGCGCCAAGCTGCGCCTGCGCGACATGCGGCCCAGCAAGCAGGAACTCAAGACTGCTTTCTGGCCCATGGTCCGCGGCACGGCGGTGGGCACGCTGTTCGGCGCCATGCCCGGCACCGGTCCCACCATCACCACTTTCGTGGCCTATGCGCTGGAGCGCAAGATCTCCAAGACGCCCGAGAAGTTCGGCACCGGCATGATCGCCGGCGTGGCGTCGCCCGAAGCGTCTTCGCACTCCAAGACGCAGGTCGACTTCATCCCCACGATGAGCCTGGGCATTCCCGGCGACGCGGTGATGGCGCTGATCCTGGGCGCGCTGCTGATCCAGGGCATCCAGCCCGGCCCGCAGCTGATCACCGAGCATCCGGACATCTTTTGGGGCCTGATCGCCAGCTTCTGGGTGGGTAATGTGCTGCTCATGGTGCTGAACGTGCCGCTGATCGGCGTGTGGGTGAAACTGCTGCAGGTGCCGTACCGCTACCTGTTCCCGTCGGCGCTGTTCTTCATCGCGGTGGGCGTGTTCAGCACGCAGAACAGCCTCTTCCAGATTTGGGAAGTGCTGGCGTTCGGCGTGATCGGCGCGATCCTGATGACGCTGGAGTTTTCCGTCGCGCCCATCCTGCTCGGCTTCGTGCTGGGGCCGATGGTCGAAGAGAACTTCCGCCGCGCGCTGTTGCTGTCCCGTGGCGATCTGGCGGTATTCGTGGAACGGCCGATCAGCGCCTGGTTCATTGGCGCAAGCGCCTTGCTGATCTTCCTGCAAGTGTGGGCATTCCTGCGCCGCAACAAGAACAAGGACAAGAGCAAGCCCGAGGTGCCGCAAGCGGCCTGAGCGCGGCTGCCCTCAGCCTGAACACGGCCCGGCATCTGCCGGGCCGTTTGATTTGTGGGGCGGCATCCCTCATGCTTGAGCCTTCCCGAGCCTGCACTCAGAGCCATCATGCACATACTCTTTGCCTGCCCCCACCACGATCCCGCCGCCTGGGTTCCGCTCCTGGAAGCCGCCATGCCCGGCTGTCGCATCTCCGTGTGGAACCCTGACGGCCCGCCCTCGGGCGCGGAAGCCGCCCTGGTCTGGCGTCCGCCGGCAGAGCTCTTCGCGCACGAGACCGGCCTGAAGACGCTGTTCAATCTGGGCGCCGGCGTCGATGCCTTGCTGAAGATGCCCGAGATCCCGCCGCATGTGCGCATCGTCCGCCTGGAGGACGCGGGCATGTCGGTGCAGATGGCCGAGTACGCGCTGTACGCGCTGCTGCGCGTCTCGCGCGATTTCGAAGCCTTCGATCATGCGCAGGCGCGCCAGCATTGGGACACTCGCGAAGGCTCGCGCCAGGCGGACTGGCCGGTCGGCGTGCTGGGGCTGGGGCAGGTGGGCGCGCGCGTGGCGCAGATCCTGGCCCAGTTTGGCTATCCCGTGGCCGGCTGGTCGCGTTCGCCGCGCGAGATCCCGGGCGTGGAGTCCTACGCGGGCGAAGCCGCCTTGCCGGCGTTCCTGGCCCGCACGCGCTTCCTGGTGAACGTGCTGCCGCTCACGCCGGACACGATCGGCATCCTCAATCGCGACACGCTGTCGCAGCTTCTGCCGCATGCGCATCTGGTCAACGTGGGCCGCGGCGAACATCTGGTCGAAGACGATCTGGTGCAGATGCTTGAAGAAGGCGAGATCGACGGCGCCACGCTGGACGTCTTCCACACCGAGCCCTTGCCCAAGGACCATGCGTTCTGGCGCGATGCGCGCGTGCACGTCACGCCGCATATCGCGGCGCGCACCTTGCGCGACGAAAGCATCCGGCAGATCGCGGACAAGGTTGCGCAACTGCAGCGCGGCGAATCCATCAGCGGCGTGGTGGACCGCTCGCGCGGCTACTGAGCCGGGGGCAGCGGGGCCTTTTCCAGCCGCTGGTACATGGCGGGCAGGCGCTCCGACAGGAAATCGAGCAGGGCGCGCACGGCGGGCATCATGCCCCGCCGCGACGGATAGATGCAATGCACGATGCCTTCGGGCGACTGCCACTGCGGCAGGACCTGCACCAGCTGGCCGCGCCGCAGCTGTTCGTGCGTGGCGATAGAAGGCAGCAGGGCGATGCCGCGGCCCCGCACCGCGGCCTCGGTCAGCACGATGAAGTCGTTGCAGGACAGCTGCGGCTTCAATTCAATGTGCACCTCTTCGCCCTTGTCGTTGCGCAACGGCCAGCGCACTTCGTTTTGCGGATCGCTGAAACTCAGCGTGGTATGCGTGGCGAGATCCTGCGGCGTATCGGGCGTGCCGTGGCGTTGCAGGTAGCTGGGGCTGGCGACCAGCGTGCCGCGCGCCGTGCCGAAGTGGCGCACGACCAGTTCGGCGTCCGTATCCAGCTTGGTGCGTACGCGCAGGGCCAGGTCCACGCCTTCGCGGATCAGGTCCACGCGGCGGTTGGTCACCAGCAATTGCACCGACACGGCGGGCCAGGCGTCCAGGAACTCGGGCAACAGCGGCGACAGCACGTCCTGCGCGATGGACACCGGGCAGCTCACGATCACAGGGCCGGTGGGCTCCGCCTGCAACTGCCGCATGGCGTCGTCCGCCGCGCGCGCCGAGGCGGCCATTTCACGGCAATAGTGCAAATAGCGTTCGCCAGCCGAGGTCAGGCGCAAGCGGCGCGTCGTGCGTTGCAAGAGGCGCACGCCCAGGCTTTCCTCCAGGTGCGAGATCCGGCGCGACAAGCGGGATTTCGGGATATCCAGCGCCCTGGCCGCCGCGCTGAAGCCTCCCTGCTCGACCACCTGGGAGAAGTAATAGAGATCGTTGAGATCTTGCATAATTGTTCTATTCCTGGAACGAATAGTTCATCATAACCGTATTTATGTGAACAATTAAGCGGTCTACAGTGACGCCATGCACTCGGGATCTGATCAAAGCCTACGGATCCTGACCGCCCGCAGCGAGCGGGCCCTCACTGGAGAAATTTGCAATGAAGACCCTGGTTATCCTTTCCTCTATTCTCGGCGATCGTTCCAACAGCAAGCAATTGGCCGATCACCTGATCAACCGCGTCAAGGCGTCCAACCCGGCCGCGGCCATCAAGGTCCGTGACCTTGGTGCGCAACCGATCCCGTACTTCGACGGCAACACCGCCGGCGCGCTGTTTACCCCGGCGGATGCCCGCAGCGTGGAACAGCAACGCCTGGTTGAGATGAGTGACACGCTGGTCGCTGAAGTGATGGAGGCCGACCGCATCGTCTTCGCCGTTCCGGTCTACAACTTCAACATGCCCGCGCAGTTCAAGAGCTATCTCGACCATCTGGCGCGCGCCGGCATCACCTTCCGCTATACCGCCGAAGGCGTGCCGGAAGGTCTGGTCAAGGGCAAGCAGGTGTTTGTGCTGACCGCCCGCGGCGGCAAGGCCGAAGGCACGCCCTCGGATACGCTGACGCCTTATCTGCGCCAGATGCTCGCCTTCCTGGGCATGACCGACGTCAACTTCATCGCCGCCGAAGGCATGGCCATGGGCGAAGTGGCCGCGCTGGAAGGCATTGCGCAGGCCAAGCAGCGCATCAATGCGCTGCTGCCCGCCGCGCAACAGGACAGCCTGGCCGCGTAAGCGCGGGCCCCAAAAGCAAAGGCGAGCCTCATGGCTCGCCTTTTTTCTTGCCGCGAGGGCAGGGCTCAGTCGCGCAGGCGCTTGATCAGGCTGGACGTATCCCAGCGGCTGCCGCCCATCTTCTGGACGTCGCCATAGAACTGGTCCACCAGCGCCGTCAGGGGCAGGCGTGCGCCGTTGTGGCGGGCTTCGGCCAGCACCAGGCCCAGATCCTTGCGCATCCAGTCCACCGCGAAACCGAACTCGAACTTGTCGTCGACCATGGTCCCGCCGCGATTTTCCATCTGCCAGCTCTGCGCCGCGCCCTTGCTGATCACGTCCAGCACGAGTTTCATGTCCAGATCGGCCGCCTGGCCGAAAGCGATGGCTTCGGACAGGCCCTGCACCACGCCCGCGATGCAGATCTGGTTGACCATCTTGGCCAGTTGGCCAGCTCCCGGGGGGCCAACCAGCGTGACGGCGCGGCCGAAAGACTGTGCCACGGGCTTGATCGCATCGAACACGGCCTGTTCGCCGCCGCACATGATGGTCAGCACGCCATTGACCGCGCCCGCCTGTCCGCCCGACACCGGGGCGTCGATGAAATTCAGGCCCAGGTCCTTGGCTTGCGCGTAGAGCTCGCGCGCCACGTCGGCGGATGCGGTGGTGTGGTCGACGAAGACCGCGCCCGGCGCCATGCCGGCGAAGGCGCCGTCCGGTCCCAGCACCACGCTGCGCAGGTCATCGTCATTGCCCACGCAGGCGAACACGATCTGCGCGCCGGCCACGGCTTCGCGCGGCGTGGCCGCGCTCTTGCCGCCGAACTCGGCGACCCAGGCCTGCGCCTTGGCGGGCGAGCGGTTGTAGACCGTGACCTCGTGTCCCGCGCGCGCCAGATGGCCGGCCATGGGCAGGCCCATCACGCCCAAACCGAGGAAAGTGACTTTCTGGGCTACGACAGCGTCGTAGCTCTTGGTACCGATCGTTGCCATGCAGGGAACTCCGCTTTATGAAGTTAGGGGCATCAGGGGCGCTGGCGCCTGTAAACAGGCCCTAACCTTAACGCAATCAAAAGCCCGCGGCGAGTCCATCGCGCCGGCTGTCGCTGGCGCTGACATATCCGTCCACGGCCGGGTCGCCCAGGCGCCAGATGAATTGCCCCGATCCGAAATCCATGTAGGGATCGGCCATGCTTTCGAGCAGGTGGCCGCGGACGCGCAGTCCCTCGGCGACCGCCGGGGCCAGGCCGGCCTCTACATCCAATGACAGTCCGTGGTTCCATTTCCAGCGAGGCGCGTCGCAGGCGGCTTGCGGCTGCTGCCCATAGTCCAGCATCCGCACCAGCGCCTGCACCTGCCCCTGGGGCTGCATATTGCCTCCCATGACCCCGAAACTCATGACGGGGGCGCCATTGCGCATCAGGAAACCGGGGATGATGGTGTGGAAAGGGCGCTTGCCGCCGGCCACCGCATTGGGGTGGCCGGGATCGGTACTGAAGCAATGACCGCGGTTCTGCAGGCTGACGCCGGTGCCTGGCACCACCACGCCGGAACCAAAACCCATGTAGTTCGACTGGATGAAGCTGACCATCATGCCGCACTTGTCGGCCGCGGTCAGGTAGACGGTGCCGCCGCGCGGCGCATGGCCGCTGGCAGGGGCCTGTGCGGCGTTGGGGTCGATCAGGCGCGCACGCTGCGCCAGATAGTCCGCGGCCAGCATCTGTTCGGGCGTGACGCGCATGTGGCGGGCATCGGCCACGTGATCGTAGACGTCGGCGAAGGCCAGTTTCATCGCCTCGATCAGCAGGTGCTGCGTCTCTGGATGATCTACCGGGCGGGCCGCCACGTCGAAGTTTTGCAGGATGCCCAGGGCTATCAGGGCGGCGATGCCCTGGCCATTGGGTGGAATCTGATGCAGTGTGTGGCCGCGATACGCCTGGCTGATCGGCGTGACCCATTGCGGCGCGTAATCGCGCAGATCGGCCAGCGTCAGGGCGGCGTCGTGGGCCTGGGCATGCGCCACCAGCTTGTGGGCGGTTTCGCCTTCGTAGAAGTCCCTGCCTCCGCTGGCCGCGATGCGCTTGAGGGTGGCGGCCGCGCCCTGCAGCACGAAGTGCTCGCCGACCTGCGGCGCGCGCCCGCGCGGCAGGAAATGCTCGGCGAAGCCCGGCTGCGGCTGCAGGACATCGGCTTGCGCCGCCCATTTCTCTTGCACGACGGGCGACACGGCAAAGCCGCGCTCGGCGTACTCGATGGCGGGCGCCAGCACGTCGGCAAAGGCCAGGCGGCCCAGTTTTTCATGCAGGGCGGCCCAGCCGGCCACGCAGCCCGGCACCGTCACGCTGTCCCAGCCCCGGGCCGGGATGGCGCCCTGATGCTTGCGCCGGAAGTAATCCATGTTCCACCCGGCCGGCGCCGTGCCCGAGGCATTCAGCCCATGCAGCTTGGCGCCGTCCCAGACGATGGCGAAACAGTCCGATCCCAGTCCGTTGCTGACCGGCTCCGTCAGGGCCAGCGTGGCGGCCGCGGCGATCGCCGCGTCGACGGCATTGCCGCCTTGCGCCAGGATCCGCAGGCCCGCCTGCGCGGCCAGCGGCTGCGAGGTGGCGACCACGTTGCGCGCGAACACCGGGCGCCGGATGGTGGGATAGGGGTTGTTCCAGTTGAAATTCATCTCGAATCGTCGCGTGGGGTAAACCCCTAGCTTAACGTACGCGAACTGCGTTTGAACATATTCCGTATTGAGTGGTATCGATCCGTAGCGTTTGTCGGACTGAATTCCGCGCGCACAAAGAAAAACCCCCGGGCGGAACCCGGGGGTTTTCAGGGCGAGACTGCCGCTGAGCGGCAGGCTGCGCTTTACTCTTCTTCGACGAAGGTCTCTTCGCGCTTCTTGCGGATCGCAGGCAGCGCCACCAGGATCACCAGGAAGACGGCGATGGCCAGCAGCGAGGCCGACAGCGGACGCGTCACGAAGGTCGTGAAGTCGCCGCGCGACAGCAGCAGGGCGCGACGGAAGTTCTCTTCCATCATGGGGCCCAGCACCAGGCCCAGCAGCAGCGGTGCGCCTTCGCACTTCAGCTTGGACCAGACGTAGCCGATGATGCCGAAGATGGCGGTGGTGAAGATGTCGAACGTGTTGTAGTTCAACGAGTACACCCCGATCGTGCAGAACACCAGAATCGCCGGGAACAGGATGCGGTAGGGCACCTTCAGCAGCTTGACCCACAGGCCGATCAGCGGCAGGTTCAGCACCACCAGCATCAGGTTGCCGATCCACATCGAGGCGATCAGGCCCCAGAACAGCTCCGGGTGGCTCGTCATGACTTGCGGGCCAGGCTGGATGTTGTGGATGGTCATCGCGCCGACCATCAGCGCCATCACGGCGTTGCCCGGGATACCCAGGGTCAGCAGCGGGATGAACGAGGTCTGGGCCGCAGCGTTGTTCGCCGATTCCGGGCCAGCCAGGCCGGCCGGGTGGCCCTTGCCGAAGCGTTCCGGGTTCTTCGAGATCTTCTTTTCCAGCGTGTAGGACGCAAACGACGACAGCACGGCGCCACCGCCCGGCAGGATGCCCAGGGCCGAACCCAGGGCCGTGCCGCGCAGCACGGCGGGAGCGGCTTCCTTGAATTCCTGCTTGTTGGGATACAGCGAGCCGATCTTGTCGGTGATGTCGACGCGGTTTTCCTTCTGCTCGAGGTTGGTCATGATTTCGGCGAAGCCGAACACGCCCATGGCCACGATGGCGAAGTCGATGCCGTCCTGCAGCTCGGGGATGCCGAAGTCGAAGCGGGCAACGCCCGAGTTCACGTCGGTGCCGACCATGCCCAGCAGCAGGCCCAGCAGGATCATCGCGATAGCCTTGGGCAGCGAACCCGAAGCCAGCACCACGGCGCCGACCAGGCCCAGGCACATCAGCGAGAAGTACTCGGCGGGGCCGAACTTGAACGCGACTTCAGCCAGCGGGGGCGCGAAGGCGGCCAGCAGCAGCGTGGCCACGCAGCCTGCGAAGAACGAACCCAGCGCGGCGATCGCCAGCGCGGCGCCAGCACGGCCATTGCGGGCCATCTGGTGACCGTCCAGCACGGTCACCACCGCGGACGTTTCCCCTGGCAAAGCCACAAGAATTGCCGTCGTGGAGCCGCCGTATTGGGCGCCGTAGTAGATGCCTGCCAGCATGATCAGGCCGGCTACCGGGGGCAGCACGTACGTGATCGGCAGCAGCATGGCGATGGTCGGGACGGGGCCGATGCCCGGCAGCACGCCGATCAGCGTGCCCAGAATGCAGCCCAGCAGTGCGTAAAGCAGGTTCTCGGGCGTAAACGCCACCGAGAAGCCCAACATCAGGTTGTCAAACAATTCCATGACCGGGTGCTCCTTAGTTCATGCCCAGAAACGACGGCCACAGCGGGAAAATCAGCCCCAGCCCCTTGACGAATGCCAGATACGAGAACAGCACCAGGAAGATGCCGTTGGCGACGGCGACCTTCAGGCTGAACTCGTGGCTGGCCAGGCTGCTGACGACAACCAGGACGAATACCGAGATGTAGATGCCCAGCAGCTTGAGGATGAAGCCGTAGAGCACGACCGATCCGACCACCAGGAACACGATGCGCCAGTCGAACTTGTCGACGTGGGTGTCGTGCGCCTTCTTGGACATCGAGCCAAGCAGCACGATGGCGCCCAGCAATGCCAGAACAATGCCTAGCCAGAAAGGAAAATACCCTGGGCCCATTCGGGCGGCAGTACCCATTTGGTAGCTGCTGGCCTGCCAGGCGAATCCCAGTCCTAGGGCGATGAACATCACCCCCGACCAGAAGTCCTGTCGATTGCGTAGCTGCATGATTGGTTGGCTCCTGTTTACAGCATGTAGATAAAAAGGTCTGTGGCCACTCCCGCCGACAGGCGAGTGACAGGCACAAAAAAGGCACTTCGGGGTGCCGTTTGTTCTTATGAAAGGTAAGGCTGGGATTCTTGAAAGGGCGAATGGTAATGGACGCCCGCCACGCTGCAAACCCTGTAAGGTCGGTGAAAGGCTGGGGTTTTCCCTAAAATTCGGGAACTCCCGACCCCGAGTTGTAACGGGTCAGGAAGTTTGAGGGCTTTTTGAAAGCTAAGTGAAAGTTTATAGAAAGAAAGGCGAAAGCAGGATCGGCCGGATGCGTGGCTTTCGTATGAGTGAGGGATAAATCCTACTGAATATTGCCGGGTTTCTCACCTTGCGTGAAGAGACCCCGTTCAACTCAGGATGGTTTACGATAGCGCCCATGCTGCAAGATCTAGACCAACTCGCCGCCCGTATCGGGCAACTGGTGCAACGCACCCGCCAACTCCACGCAGAGCGTGACGCGTTGCGCCAACGCCTGAACGACACTGAAGCCGAGCAGCGTGTGCTCAAGCAGCGCGCCGCCGAGCGCGAGGCCGAAATCGTCACGCTGCAGAGCAAGCTTCAGGACAACGACGGGGCGGTCACCGCCATGCTCGAGCAAGCCCAGCAGGCTGAAGCCTCGCTGCGTGAGCAATTGGCTCGCGAAACTTCCGAGCGCCAATCGCTCGAATCGCGTTTCTCCGCCAGGGAAACCGAACTGCAGGGCAATCTGCAGACCCGCGACACCGAATTACAGCGCTTGCGCGTGGCTGCCGCATCGGCCCGCGAGCGCATTGACGCCGTGCTGGCCCGTCTGCCGGGTGCACCGTCTGGAGAGCAACACTGATGGAACGCGTAGATGTCACCATACTGGGGCGCGACTATTCCCTGGCATGTTCCGCCGAAGAGAAACCGACGCTGCTGGCCGCCGTGCGTCACGTGGACCAACTGATGCTGCGCATCCAGGGCACGGGCAAGGTCTCCAGCAACGAACGCATCGCCGTGATGGCCGCGCTGCAAGTCGCGGGCGAACTGCTCGCCATGAAAGCGCCCGACGGTCCTCTGGGCGGTTTGGCGGTCGGCGACTTCAAGCGTAGAATCGAGGACATGAACGCAGTACTCGATGACGCCTTGTCGGGTCAGGAAAAACTGCTCTAACCGTTCATAAAGCAGTATTCAAGTATTTTCAGTTTGTCCCTGCCGTGTTCGTGACTAGGCCATACATTCTCTGAACCTATGTCTTTTGGCATATTGGTTGCGGGAGTGCAGAGCTGGAGTGATCGTCTCCCGTAGACGAACCCGACGCTCTTCGGAACGCGACCACCTTGAACCTCAGGGTTCGAGATGCCGGCCTTGACGGCACAGGCGGGGCATCTATCCCAGCGGGCCTGCCATAAGAGCAGGTCCGCCCCGGGCGCCTCACCACTTCCTCTTCGTCCTCCCTCCTAGGACCAGTCCATGTTCAAACACCCAGTTTTCTCGCTGACCAAACTCGGCGCGGCGTGCGCAACCGTGGCCGCTCTGAGCGCCGCGCCGCTCGCGCATGCGCAGACCCAGGCGCCCGCCGCCGCTACCGAAGCGGCCGCCAGCCGTGCGCCGGAATTGACCCTGCAGGCCATGGCGTCTTCCGAGGTCAAGCAGGACACGGTGCGTATTTCCTTGTCCGCCGAAGTCGAGGCGCCCGACCAACCGGCCGCGGGCAAGAAGCTGAGCGCCGCCCTGGACGACGTGGTCAAGCGCGCGCGCGACGTCAAGGGCGTGGAAGTGCGCACGGGCGGCTACAACGTCTGGCCGAACACTTCCAGCAAAGGCAAGATCGGTTCCTGGCGCGGCCAGGGCGAAGTGATCCTCGAATCCAAGGACTTCGAAGCCGCTGCCGCATTGGCCTCCAAGCTGTCAGACAAGACAGCCATTTCCAACATCAGCTTCCTGCTGTCGCGCGAGGTGCGCGAAGCTGAAGAGCGCAAGCTGCTGAAGGAAGCCGCGCAAGCCTTCAAGGACCGCGCGTTGGCCGCGGCCAACGCCTTCGGTTTCTCGGGCTACCGCCTGTCCAAGCTGGAACTGGGCGGTTCCGGCGGTCCGGTACCGATGCCGCGCATGATGGGCGCCGCGGCCATGTCCAAGGATGCCTCGGGCGGCTATAGCCCGGACGTGCCGCTGGAAGCGGGCAACGTCACGGTCAGCATCGCAGTCAACGGGACGATCGTTTTGCAGTAAGGCTGAACATGATGGCGCCCAGGGCGACCATCGGCACGGACAGCCACTGTCCCATGCTCAAACCGCCCGCGAGCAGGCCCAGGAAGTTGTCCGGCTCGCGGGTGAATTCCACCAGGAAGCGGAACGTTCCGTAGCCCATCAGGAAGAGCCCGCTCACCTGTCCCAGCGGGCGCGGCTTGCTCGAAAACCACCACAGCAGCGCAAACAGCACGATGCCTTCCAGGCCCAGTTCATAGAGCTGCGAAGGGTGGCGCGCCAGGCCGTCGCCGCTGCCAGGAAACACCATGGCCCACGGCACATCGGTGGGCCGGCCCCAGAGCTCGCCATTGATGAAGTTGCCCAGGCGGCCGAAGCCCAGCCCCAACGGAATCAGCGGTGCAATGAAATCGCTGACCGCAAAGAACGGCAGCTTCTTCTTGCGCGCGAACAGCAGCATCACCACGATCACGCCGATCAAGCCGCCATGGAACGACATGCCGCCCTGCCACAGGTACGCCACTTCCAGCGGATGGGACAGGTAATACGAAGGCTTGTAGAACAGTACATAGCCTAGCCGTCCGCCCACCACCACGCCCAGCACGCTATAGAAGATCAGGTCTTCCAGGTCCTTCACGTTCAGCGATGTGGTGTGGCCGCTGGTGATGCGCCGGCGTCCCAGCAGGTACACCAGGGCAAAGCCCACCAGGTACATCAGTCCGTACCAGTGGATGGCTAGCGGCCCGATCTGCAGGGCGACGGGATCAAATTGGGGATATTGCAGCATGTTCTGCCCGACACAATAAAGTTGAATGATAATAACCGGCGAACATTGAAGATTCGCGCGCAAGCGAGCCAGTTCCCCCGGGGCGGTCGCCATGTCCGAGCCCCGTCGGCCGACAGGAGACAGACCATGCCGCACAACGAACGTTCCCGCCATATCACTCACGGTGTCGCGCGCGCGCCCAATCGCGCCATGTACTACGCGCTGGGCTATCAAGAGGCCGATTTCGAAAATCCCATGATCGGCGTGGCCAATGGCCATTCGACCATCACGCCTTGCAATAGCGGCCTGCAGCGCCTGGCCGATGCCGCGATCGACGCCATTCGCGCATCGCGCGCGAATCCCCAGGTGTTCGGCACGCCCACCATTTCCGACGGCATGTCCATGGGCACCGAGGGCATGAAGTACTCGCTGGTGTCCCGCGAAGTCATCGCCGACTGCATCGAGACCGCCGCGCAAGGGCAGTGGATGGACGGCGTGGTGGTGATCGGCGGCTGCGACAAGAACATGCCCGGCGGGATGATCGCGCTGGCGCGCACCAACGTGCCCGGCATCTATGTCTATGGCGGCACCATCAAGCCCGGCCATTACAAGGGCAACGATCTCACCATCGTCTCCGTCTTCGAAGCGGTGGGCGAATACACCATGGGCCGCATGCCCGAAGAGGACTTCAAGCAGATAGAGAAATGCGCGATTCCGGGCTCGGGGTCCTGTGGCGGCATGTACACCGCCAACACCATGAGCTCCGCGTTCGAAGCCATGGGCATGAGCCTGCCGTACTCCAGCACCATGGCCAACGAGGACGAGGAAAAGGTCGCTTCCGCGGCGGAGTCGGCTCGGGTGCTGGTCGAGGCGGTCAGGAAAGGGCTGCGCCCGCGCGACATCATCACGCGCGAGTCCATCGAAAATGCGGTGTCCGTCATCATGGCCACGGGCGGCTCCACCAATGCCGTGCTGCACTTCCTGGCAATTGCGCATGCCGCGGAAGTCCCGTGGACCATCGACGACTTTGAACGCATCCGCAAGCGCGTGCCGGTGCTGTGCGACCTGAAACCGTCCGGCAAATACGTCGCCACCGATCTGCATCGCGCCGGCGGCATTCCGCAGGTCATGAAGCTGCTGCTCAATGCGGGCTTGCTGCATGCGGACTGCATCACCATCACCGGCAAGACCATCGCCGAGACCTTGGCCGGTGTGCCCGATGCGCCCAGGGCGGACCAGGACGTCATCATGCCGCTGGACCGCGCGCTCTATCCGCAGGGGCATCTGGCCATCTTGAAGGGCAATCTCTCGCCTGAAGGCTGTGTCGCCAAGATCACCGGCCTGAAGAATCCCGTCATCACGGGCCCGGCGCGCGTCTTCGATTCCGAGGATGACGCCATGACCGCCATCATGGCGCGCGAGATCCGCGATGGCGATGTGGTGGTCATCCGTTACGAAGGCCCGAAGGGCGGTCCCGGCATGCGCGAGATGCTTGCGCCTACCTCCGCGCTGGTCGGCCAGGGGCTGGGCGAAACCGTGGGGCTCATCACCGACGGGCGCTTTTCCGGCGGCACCTGGGGCATGGTCGTGGGCCACGTTGCGCCGGAAGCCTTCGTGGGCGGTCCCATCGCGCTGATCCGCGAGGGCGATTCGGTTACCATCGATGCCCATAAGCTGCTGTTGCAGCTCAATATCAGCGACGAAGAAATGGCGGCTCGTCGCCAGGCCTGGGTGCAGCCCCGGCCGCGTTATACACGCGGTGTGCTTGCCAAATTCGGCAAGCTCGCCAGCACCGCGAGCCGTGGGGCAGTTACCGATGCATTTGAAGAGTAGTCTGTTGTTGGCCGCCGCCTGCGTGCTGGGCGCGGGGGCGGCGCAAGCGCAAACCACCGGCTTGGACCTGGCCAAGAACAAGGCCTGTATGGCCTGCCACCAGGTCGAAGCCAAGCGCGTGGGGCCGCCGCTCAAGAGCGTGGCCGAACGCTATGCGGGCCAGGGCGACGCCATGGTCGACTACCTGGCAGGCAAGATCCGCGGCGGCGGCCGTGGCGCCTGGGGCGCCGTGCCCATGCCCGCGCAAACCCAGGTCAGCCCGGACGACGCCCGCGCGCTCGCCGAATGGATCTTGTCGCTGGCTCCGCCCAAGCAGTAGTCTTATTCTCTCGCGTCCCGCGCGTAAGCTGGGGCGCTTGGCCGCAGTCCGCGGCCGCCTATCAGGAAGGAATCGTCATGGCAGAACAACCCTCCCCGGGCAATGAAGTCGCCGTACTCGGCGGCGGCTGCTTCTGGTGCGTCGAAGCGGTGTTCACCGAGCTGCGTGGTGTCAAGAGCGTGCTGCCCGGTTACAGCGGCGGCCATGTGGACAACCCCAGCTACGAGCAGGTCTGCGGGAAGGCCACGGGCCACATCGAAGTGGCCCGCGTCGAGTTCGACCCCGCCGAATTGTCTTACAGCGATTTGCTGCGCGTGTTCTTCGCGACCCACGACCCCACCACCCCGGGCCGCCAGGGCAACGACGTCGGCCCGCAATACGAGTCCGCCATCTTCTGGCAGAACGAAACGCAGCGCGAGCAGGCGCAAGCGGTCATTGCGGAGGTCGAAGCCCAGAAAATCTACGATGCGCCTATCGTGACGCACGTGTTGCCGCCCGCCACCTTCTGGCAAGCCGAGGACTATCACAGCAACTACTTCGCCCTGCATCCCGAGCAAGGCTACTGCCAGTTCGTGATCGCGCCCAAGGTCGCCAAGTTCCGCAAGCAGTTCCAGGACCGGCTGCGGAAGTAGCAGGCGAAAAAAAACCTCACCAAAGGTGAGGTTTCAAAGCCAGCGCCGATGCCTGGGCACCGGGCGCTGGCGGGGGAAGTCTTTACTCGACGGTCTTAACCACGCCGCGGCGCATCTGGTCCAGCTCGATCGATTCGAACAGGGCCTTGAAATTGCCTTCGCCGAAGCCGTCGTTGCCCTTGCGCTGAATGATCTCGAAGAAAATCGGGCCGATCTGGTTTTCGGTGAAGATCTGCAGCAGCAGGCCGCCGCCGGGGGCGCCATCCAGCAGGATGCGGTTCTTCTGCAGGCGCGCCACGTCCTCGCCGTGATTCGGCAGGCGGCGATCCAGCAGTTCATAGTAGGTTTCCGGCGTATCCAGGAACACCACGCCGTTCTGGCGCAGCGCTTCGATGGTGCTGTAGATGTCTTCCGTGGCCATGGCGATGTGCTGGATGCCCTCGCCGCGGTACAGGTCCAGGTATTCCTGGATCTGGCCCTTCTCTTCCGTGCCTTCCTCATTGATAGGAATGCGGATGTTGCCGCAAGGCGAGGTCATGGCCTTGGACTTCACGCCCGTCACTTTGCCCTCGATGTCGAAGTAGCGCACTTCGCGGAAATTAAAGAGGCGTTCGTAGAATTCGGCCCACTCGGCCATGCGGCCCTTGTGCACGTTGTGCGTCAGGTGGTCCACCAGCGTCAGACCGGCGCCGCGGTGATGCAGATCGGCCTGGGCGTTCTGCGGATCCACGGGCACGAAGTCCACGTCATAGATGCTGATGTCGCCGATGCCGCCGTGGCCGTCCTTGCCGCTCCAGCGATCCACCAGATAAATCAGCGAATCGCCGATGCCCTTGATCGCCGGGATGTTCAGCTCCATCGGGCCGCTATGCGAGTCGAAACCCCATGCGCCCAGCTCCAGCGCGCGCTTGTAGGCGGCATTGGCGTCCTGCACACGGAAGCCGATCGCACAGATCGACGGGCCATGCAGGCGGGCGAAACGTTGGGCGAAGGAATCCGGTTCGGCGTTGATCAGGAAGTTCACACCGCCCTGACGGTACAGCGTCACGTCCTTGTGGCGGTGCTTGGCGATGGCCTTGAAGCCCAGCAGTTCGAACACCTTGCGCAGCGCGGCGGGGTCCGGCGCGGCATATTCAATGAACTCGAACCCGGCGGTACCCATCGGGTTGTCCCAGGGTTGGAAAGCGCTGCTCATAAGTCTGCTCCCTTGCATCGTTTTTAAGGACGACTTGTTCTTCAAGTCTAGACGGAGATTGTAGGAAGGAATGACGGGCAGACAATTGCAAATATGTCGCGAAAGCCGCTAGGTTGAGCAATAATATTGCTGTACAGAAAACATTCAGGGCTGAAAATGTCTGACATTGAGCTAGATAGGACAGATATACGGATTTTGGCTGAACTGCAGCGAGATGGCCGCCTGAGCAACCAGGAACTGGCCGACCGGGTGTCGCTCTCTCCCAGTCCCTGCCTGCGCCGGGTTCGCCGGCTCGAAGAGAAGGGGTTCATCAAGAAGTACGTCGCGTTGATCGACGCGGGGAAGGTAGGCCTCGGTCTGCTCGCCTACGTGAACATCCGCCTGAACAAGCACAGCGGCTCCAGTCATGCCCCAATGAGCGATTTCGCACGCGACGTGCAACTCTGGCCGGAGGTGGTCGAGTGCTACGCCATGTCTGGCGACATGGACTACCTGCTGCGCATACAGGTCGCCGACCTGGCGCATTTCTCCCGGTTCGCCATGGACACGCTGATGCGGCATCCCGCCGTGATCGACATGCGCTCATTCTTCGCGCTTCAGCAGATCAAGGAAACCACGGAGCTTAGGCTGTAGCTGCCGCGCCTTACTGCCCTTTATATATAGGCGCGGGTGGCTGGATCGTTTCAGATGCGTTAGTACGTCCCCTAAAAAATTCATCTTCTTGAAAAAAGGGTGCCACCTCCGCAGCATAGGAAAAATTCCGTGCTATAGTCTCGCTCCTTCGCGATTCGGGCAGTTTTGAAGCGCGAAGCCAAGCAAGCACACAGGCCAGCATGGGTAACCAAGCCGACCTGCCGCCAGGCGATCAGAAATGGAAGCTCAGCGGTTATTGCAAGAATTGCGGCAAATCAGGCAGAAGCCAGTTGCACAATTCGCAAAAATCGTGCTATAGTCTTGGGCTTGGCTGGTTATGTTGTTTAAGGGTTTTCCCTTACTTCCCAGCCACCCAGTGCGGTGACCGATCCCTGGATTCCGGGGCCAAGGCTGAGGCGAAAGTCGAGCTGAGGGGTTGCAAGATAGGGTGCAAGTTAGGCAAAAGCCGGTTGCGCAATCTGCAAAAATCGTGTTATAGTCTTGGGCTTGGCAGTTACCGAAAACTTAGGGTTAACCCTGATATTTCGATAGCTGCTAAAGAGAGACGGACCTGAAGAGGTCGCGGGCAAGAAAGCGTAACGATGGATGTGACGCTGACTTGACAAGCGATAAAAACTTCTTCATAATCTCGTTTCTCTGCT
>NZ_JBYSYI010000014.1:0-139235 GCF_058783105.1 Achromobacter sp. FW305-C-30-7
AGGGAAGGCCGAAGGCCTGGACGAAGATGACGACGGGGCAGTCCGGAGCGAACGCTCCGGACCGCAATCGTGGGCGCTCGCCACCCAGGCGCCCGCGCCGACGGGCGGCCTACGAAGCACTGGAAGCAGCAACCATCTCACAAGGCAACCGCATCACCCTCGAACCATTAACACCACCGCATGCAGCGCCACGCCTATCAATCCGCCCACCAAGGTGCCATTGAACCGGATGTACTGCAGATCCCGCCCCACGCTGAGCTCAAGCTCGTCCACCAGATGCCGCTCGTCCCAATTCTTCACCGTGCGTGAAATATGCTCCGTAACCCCGCTGCGCAAGCGCCCCGTCAAGCGCCGCGCCCCGCCCAGCACGTGATTGTTGATCGCCTCCCGCAACCCCGGGTCCTCCCCCAGCTTGCGCCCCAAGGCCAGCAAAGCGCTCTCCAGATGCCGCGCCAGCGCCGAATCCTCGGACGACAGATCTCTCCGCAGCGCCGCATGGATATCGTCCCAAAGTCCCTGCACATATTCCTGCACCTTCGGATGATCGATCGCCCGCTGCTTCAGCGCCTCCACCTGCGCCGCCAAGGCCGGATCATCCTTCAACCGCCGGATGTAATCCTGCACCCAGGCCTCATAGTCCCGCCGCACCGGATGCCCAGGCTCGGACAGCACGTCCCGCAACTCCTCCACCAGCGCCCGCGCCAGCCGGTCCGCCAGATTGTCCGCAATCCCGTCCACCGACTTGACCACGTCCACCGCCGCAATGATGCGCGGCCACTCCTTCTTGGCGAACTTCACCAGCAGATTCGAAGCCCGCGCCTTCACTTCTTCATCGCCCAGATAGCCGCCCAGCCGCTCCAGCGCCGCGTCCAGCAGCTCCTGATGCCGCCCGTCTCGCGTCAGCAGACCCAGCACCTCGCCCGCCGTATCCGCCGCATCCCAACGCCGCAGATTCTTCACCACGAACTCCTGGATCACCCCCCGCACCGCCCGGTCATCCAGCAGATCCAGCGTCTGCAAGGCCACATTGCGCGCCCCTTCGCTCAAAGCGCGCGCCTGCCGCGGACGCCCCAGCCAGCGGCTCAGGCGCGCGGCCGGATCGAACACCCGCAACTTCTCCATCAAGGTGTCCGGATCCAGGAAGTGGTCGCGCACGAACACCGCCAGGTTGTCGCCGATGCGGTCCTTATTGCTGGGAATGATGGCAGTGTGCGGAATCGGCAGGCCCATCGGCCGGCGGAACAGCGCCACCACCGCGAACCAGTCGGCCAGCGCGCCCACCGTGGCCGCCTCGCAGAACGCCCGCACCCAGGCCCATGCGCCCTGCCCGCCCATCACGTGGCTAGTGATGAAGCCGCAGACCATCGCCACCAGCAAGGCCAATGCGGCGATCTTCATGCGCCGCAACTGGGCGCGGCGCGCCTCGGAAGCCAGCGCGGAATGCGTGGCGGCGGAACGGGGCGTCTCTGTCATGGGGTCTCCGGCTTGGACAGACCCAGCATAACGTAGCGGCCCCCGCAGCCCCCGGACGTCAGCCCAGAGGCGGCAACAGGTTGAACAGCAGGACCATGACCAGTCCCACCACCGACACGATGGACTGCACCACCGAAATTGTCTTGGTGGCTTCGCCCATGGTCATGCCGAAGGACTCCTTCACCATCCAGAAGCCCGCGTGATTGGCGTAATTGAAGAACAGCGAACCGCAGCCGATGGCCAGCGCCAGCAGCGGCAGGTTCAGGCTGGGATCGGCGCCCGCCAGCGGCGCCAGCAGGCCCGCCGCGCCCACGATGCCGACCGTTGCCGAACCCGTGGACACCGACAGCAGCATGGCGATCAGCCAGCCCAGCACCAACGGCGGCAGCGCGAACTGATGGGTCAGGTGCACGATGGCATCGCCCACGTGGGCGCTGGTGAGCACCTGCTGGAACGCCCCGCCGCCCGCGATGATCAGCATGATGCCGGCGATCGGCTTGAGGCTCTTGCCCAAGCCATCGCGCAGCTTTTCCGCGTCGCCGCCCCGCATCAGCACCAGGGTGACAGCGGCGAACAGCACGCCCAGCAGCATCGCGACCAGCGGGTCGCCCAGGAAAGCCGCCACATGCATGGCGCCGGAATCCTTGGGCAGCAGCATCTCGGCGCCCGCGTGCACCAGCATCAGCAAGGCGGGCAGCAAGGCCGCCAGCACACCCAGGCCCACGCTGGGCGCGCCGCGGCCGGCGGTTTCCTGGCGGGCCGTGGTGAACTGTTCAAGCAGCGCCTCGTCCGGGCGCGTCGTCATCCGTGGCGCAATGAAGGCGCCATACAAGGGACCGCCGAACACCATGGCCGGCAGCGCCGCGATGAAGCCATAGATCATGGTCGGCCCCACCGTGGTCTTGAGCGTGGCGATGGCCGTCAGCGGGCCGGGGTGCGGCGGCACCATGCCGTGCATCGCCGCCAGGGCCGCTATCACCGGCACGCCCACGTACACATAGGCCGACCCCTTGAAGCGCTCCTGGCTTTCCAGCTTGCGGGCCACGCTGAAGATCAGCGGCAGCATCACCACCAGACCCACCTCGAAGAACATCGGAATGCCGATGACGAACGCCACCAGGGTCATGGCCCAGGGAATCATGCGGGCAGAGGTATGGCGCAGGATGGCGTTGGCCAGGCGTTCGGTCGTGCCCGAATCCGCCAGGATCTTGCCCAGCATCGCGCCCAGCGCGATCACCACGCCCACCGCGCCCAAGGTCTTGCCCGCGCCGTTGCTCAGATTCTTGACGATGGCCACCGGCTCCATGCCGGTGGCGAACCCCACGCCGATGGAGACGATGAGCAGCGCCAGCAACGGATGCATGCGGATGCGCGAGACGATCAGCGCAACCAGCACCAGCACGCTGGCCAGCGCGGTAAGAAGCAATTGGATGTCGGAGGAGGACATGGACGGGCCTGGGAAAAATGGGCGCGGCCCTGCGGCCGTTTGCAGGCCGCGTGCAGGCCATACGCCGAAAGAAACACGGATTTTATTCCCGCCAAGCTGAACGCCCAGTCAGGAAAGCCGCAAGCCCAGGGGCCTGTTCACACCGCGACGAAGCAGGCATCAACCCGCCGCGCCCAGCAGTCCCGGTCTGCCTTCGTGGGCGGCCTGGGCCCGTTCCAGGATGAATTCGATGATCATCGAGATCGCCCGCGGATGGTGCCGGTTGGGCATGTACAGCATGTACATGCCGCGTCCAAAAATGCTCAGCCGCCATTGCGGCAGCGCGGCCACCAGATCGCCGCGCGCAATGTCGTCATGGACCACGTAGTCCGGCACCACGCCCACGCCCAACCCCGCCAAGGTCGCATCGCGCAGGAAAGCGTAGTTACGCGAGATCACGGTCGGCTCCAGTATCACGTGCTGCCGCGGCTGGCCGCCGTAGTAGGCGGAAAGCCGCAAGGGCCGTCCGATGACCGCGGCGCTGATGGTGGGCGTGCGCGCCAGCTCTTCCGGATGCTGCGGCAGGCCGCGGGCGGCGGCATAGGCCCGGGACGCGCAGGCCACGTAGCGGACCTGGCCCAGCTCGCGCGCCACCAGGTTCTGCGGCGGTTCGGACATGATGCGTATCGCGATGTCGACCTCATCGCGCAGCAGGTCGTCCACACTATTCTCGAACAGCACGTCCAGCACGATGTCCGGATAGGTCCGCTTGAACTCCAGCAGCCAGGGCGTCATCACGAACTGCCCGTAGCCGCTGGGCACGCTCAGCCTGACCTTGCCCTGCGGCGTCTTGCCCAGAGTCTCGACGGATTCGCGCGCCGCCGCGAGTTCGTCCTGGATGCTGCGGCCATGCTGATACAGCTTCAGTCCGATTTCCGTGGGCTCCACATGCCGGGTGGTGCGGCGCACTAGCTGCATGCCGACCGAGCGCTCCAGCTGATTCAGGTGGTAGCTGACATTGGCGCGCGTCATCTTCAGGCGGCGCGCGGCCTCGCTGAGATTGCCCGCGTCCAGTATTTCCACCAGCAATGTCAGGGATTTGGTGTCCATCCAGGGCCTCCTCGCCAGGGTGATGCACCCGCCAATTGTCAAATTTTTTTGACTTCAATGTCAATTATCGATGCCATTGTCAAGACTTCTTTACTGCGAAAGAATGAGGCCAGAAAAGACGGGCCGTTCCTGGCCCACCAGGCTGAGTCCTGGCGGCCGCCCCTGGCGCCGCCGCCACGGCAGACCTCATCGGAGACACTGTCCATGACAGACAGCGCAAGCACCGGCGCAGCCAACACGCGCCGCTATGACGACATCCTCGTCGTCACCATCGACCATCCCCCCGTCAATGCCCTGAGCGCCGCCGTGCGCGCCGATCTGGCCGCGGCCATCCGCGACGCCCAGGCCGACCCGCAGGTGCGCGCCATCCTGCTCCTGGGCGCGGGCAAGAACTTCATCGCTGGCGCCGACATCCGCGAATTCGGCAAGCCGCCGCAACCGCCCATCCTGCCCGAGGTCTGCAACCAGATCGAGGCCAGCGCCAAACCGGTGGTGGCCGCGCTGCATGGCGCGGCGCTGGGCGGCGGACTGGAAGTGGCGCTGGCTGCGCACTACCGCGTCGCGCTGGCGGGCGCCAGGCTGGGCCTGCCCGAGGTGAACCTGGGCCTCTTGCCCGGCGCCGGCGGCACCCAGCGTGCTCCGCGCCTGATGGGCGCGCAGGCGGCGTTGGACCTGATGCTGAGCGGCAAACACCTGACCGCCGGATCGGCCCGGGAAGCGGGCCTGGTGGACGCGTTGTCCGACGAAGCCGATCCGCTCGACGCGGGCCTGGCCTACACCCGGCAACTGTTGGCGCTGGGCGCCGGCCCGCGTCGCACCCGCGATGCCGGGGCGCTGGAAGACCGCGTCGCCGCGCTGGCCCAGGTCGACGCCGCCGCCGAACGCGTCGCCCGAACCACCCGCGGGCTGTACTCGCCCGCCAAGATCGTCGAGGCCGTGCGCGCCGCCATCGAGCAGCCTTTCGAGGAAGGCCTGCGCACCGAACGCGCCCTGTTCCTGCAATGCCTGGACAGCCCGCAGCGCGCGGGACTGGTGCACGCCTTCTTCGCGGAGCGCGACACGGCCAAGATGCCGGGGCAAGAGCCCGCCCGGCCGCGGCGGTTGGAACGCATCGGCATCGTCGGCGGCGGCACCATGGGCGCGGGCATTGCCGTGTCGGCGCTGGACGCCGGCTTTCCCGTGACCATGGTCGAGCAGGATGAGGCCGCGCTGGAACGCGGCCGCGGTCGCGTCGCGCAGGTCTACGAGCTGCTGGTCAAGAAAGGCCGGATCGGCGCCGACGAGCGCGACGCCCGCATGGCGCGCTACACCGGCTCGACCCGCTACGAGGCGCTGGACGACGCCGACCTCATCATCGAGGCCGTGTTCGAGGACATGGCGGTCAAGCAGACCGTGTTCGCGCAGCTGGACCGCGTCGCCAAGCCCGGCGCGGTGCTGGCCACCAATACCTCGTACCTGGACGTCAACCTCATCGCCGCCGCCACGCGCGGGCCCGCCGACGTGCTGGGCCTGCATTTCTTTTCGCCGGCCAACATCATGAAGCTGCTGGAAGTCGTGGTGGGCGACCACACCGCGCCCGACACCGTGGCTACCGGCTTCGAACTGGCGCGACGACTGCGCAAGATCCCGGTGCGTGCCGGCGTGTGCGATGGCTTCATCGGCAACCGCATCCTGGCCGTGCACCGCCAGGCGGCCGACATGATGATGGAGGACGGCGCCTCGCCCTACGAGATCGACGCCGCCGTGCGCGCCTTCGGCTACCCCATGGGGCCCTACCAGATGGCGGACCTGGCTGGTGGCGACATAGGCTGGGCCACGCGCAAGCGCCGCGCGCCCACGCGCGACCCCGCGCTGCGCTATGTGCAGATTCCCGACCGGCTGTGCGAACGCGGCTGGTTCGGCCAGAAGACGGGCCGCGGCTTTTACCTCTACCCCGACGGCGCGCGCCAGGGCGAACAAGATCCCGAAGTGCTCGCCCTCATCGACGCCGAACGCGCGCGCGCCGGCGTCACGCCGCACGCCTACACGCAAGAAGACATCCAGCGCCGCTACCTGGCCGCCATGATCAACGAAGCGGCCAATGTGCTGCATCAGGGCATCGCCCAGCGTCCTTCCGACATCGACGTGGTGTTCCTGTCCGGCTACGGCTTTCCGCGCTATCGCGGCGGCCCGATGCACTACGCCGACAGCGTGGGGCTGAACCGTGTACTGGCCGATATCCGCGGCTATGCGCAGGAGGATCCCGCCTTCTGGAAACCCTCGCCGCTGCTGGTGCAACTGGCCGAATCCGGCCGCAATTTCGCCACCCTGAATCCATCCGCCTGACCCCGATACCAGACAGGAACACGCCATGCGCGAAGCCGTCATCGTCTCCACCGCCCGCACCCCCATCACCAAAGCGGGGCGTGGCGAATTCAACCTGATCGCCGGCCCCACCCTGGCCGCGCATGCCGTGCGCGCCGCCGTCGACCGCGCCGGCATCGATCCCGCCCTGATCGAGGACGCCTTCATCGGCTGCGGCTACCCGGAAGGCGCCACCGGCCGCAACATCGGCCGCCAGGCCGTGATCCGCGCCGGCCTGCCGGTCAGCGTGGGCGGCGCCACCGTCAACCGCTATTGCGCCTCGGGCCTGCAGGCCATCGCTTCGGCCGCCAGCCGCATCGTCATGGACGGCGCCCCCGCCATGATCGCGGGCGGCGTGGAGCTGGTGTCGCAAATCCGCAGCCGCGACGACGGCGTCAGCGGCATGGATCCGTGGATCGTGGACCACAAGCCCGAACTCTACCTGCCCATGATAGAAACCGCCGACATCGTGGCGGCCCGCTACGGCATCAGCCGCGAAGCCCAGGACCATTTCGCCGCGCAAAGCCAGGCGCGCACCGAGGCCGCCCAGGCCGCGGGCCGGTATGTGGAGGAGATCATCCCCGTCACCACCATCATGTCCGTCACCGACCGCGCCACCGGCGCCGTCAGTGAACGCGAAGTGACCGTGGACCGCGACACCTGCAACCGCCCCGGCACCACCTATGAAGCCCTGGCCTCGCTGGCCCCCGTGCGCGGCGCCGGCCAGTTCGTCACGGCGGGCAATGCCTCGCAGTTGTCGGACGGCGCCGCCGCCTGCGTGCTGATGGAAGCCGCCGAAGCCCAACGCGCCGGCATCAAGCCGCTGGGCGCATTCCGCGGACTGGCGATCGCCGGCTGCGAACCCGACGAGATGGGCATAGGCCCGGTCTACGCCGTGCCCAAGCTGTTGGCGCGCCACGGCCTCAAGGTGCAGGACATCGACCTCTGGGAATTGAACGAAGCCTTCGCCTCGCAAGCCTTGTATTGCCAGGAAAAGCTCGGCATCCCCATGGACCGCTTGAATGTCGACGGCGGCGCCATTGCCCTGGGCCACCCCTTCGGCGTCACCGGCGCCCGCCTGGCCGGCCACGTGCTCATCGAAGGCCGCCGCCGCGGCGCCCGCTATGCCGTCGTCACCATGTGCGTGGGCGGCGGCATGGGCGCGGCCGGCCTGTTCGAAATCTACTGAGGATCCCCCATGGACCTGGAATTCACCCCCGCAGAAAATGCCTTCCGCGATGAAGTGCGGACCTTTCTTGCCAGCCACCTGCCCGAACGCCTTTCCGCCAAGGTCGTACAAGGCAAGCTGCTGACGCGCGCCGACATGGTCGAGTGGCACGCCATCCTCAACCGCCAGGGCTGGCTCGCCAGCCACTGGCCGGTGGAGTACGGCGGCACCGGCTGGAGCGCCGTGCAGAAATACATCTTCGAAAACGAATGTGCGCTGGCCGGCGCGCCGCGCATCGTGCCCTTCGGCCTCAGCATGCTGGGCCCGGTGCTGATCAAGTACGGCACCGAGGCGCAACGGCGCCACTGGCTGCCGCGCATCCTCGACGGCAGCGACTGGTGGTGCCAGGGCTACTCCGAACCCGGCGCGGGCTCCGATCTGGCCTCGGTCAAGACCACGGCGGTGCGCGATGGCGACAGCTACATCGTCAACGGCCAGAAGACCTGGACCACGCTGGGCCAGTACGCCAACATGATCTTCTGCCTGGTGCGCACCTCGCAGGAAGGCCGGCGCCAGGAAGGCATCAGCTTCCTGCTGATCGACATGGCCAGCCCCGGCGTGGAAGTGCGCCCCATCATCACGCTGGACGGCGAACACGAAGTCAACGAGGTGTTCTTGTCCGATGTGCGGGTGCCGGCCACCAATCTGGTGGGCGAGGAAAACCGCGGCTGGACCTGCGCCAAATACCTGCTGACCTATGAACGCACCAACATCGCCGGCGTCGGCCAATCGACCGCGGCGCTGGCGCGCCTGAAGACCGTGGCCCAACGCCAGCGCAAGAACGGCCGGCCGCTGGCCGAGGACCCGGACTTCGCCGCGCGCCTGGCGCGCGTCGAGATCGAGCTGGCCAATATGCGCACCACCAACCTGCGCGTGGTCGCGGCCGTGGCCGGCGGCGGCGCGCCCGGCGCCGAAAGCTCCATGCTGAAGATACGCGGCACCCAGATCCGCCAGGAGATCAGCGCGCTGAACCGCCGCGCCATGGGTCCCTACGCCCGCCCCTTCGTGCCCGAGGCCCTGCACGACGGCTACGGCGCGCCGCCCATCGGCCCTGAGGGCGCCGAGAGCGCCGCCGCGCAGTACTTCAACAACCGCAAGCTGTCGATCTTCGGCGGCTCCAATGAAATCCAGAAGAACATCATCTCCAAGATGATCCTCGGACTGTAAGGGCCGGCCATGAACTTTGAACACACCGAAGACCGGCGCATGCTCTCCGACATGCTGCGCCGCTTTGTCGCCGAACAGAACGACTTCGCCACGCGCGACCGCAATGCCCGTTCAGAGCGCGGCTACAGCCTGGAACTGTGGCAGCGCTATGCCGAACTGGGCGCCGTCGGCGCGCTGTTTGCCGAAGCGGATGGCGGGCTGGGCGGAACCGGCTTCGACATCTCCGTGGTGTTCGAGGCCCTGGGCCGCGGCCTGGCCGTCGAACCCCTGCTGGACGCGTTGATGGTCGGCAGCGCCATCGCCGCCGCTGGCACGCCGGCGCAGCGCGAGGCGCTCGAAGGCCTGATCGCCGGCACCATCACCGCCGCGCTGGCCCACGCCGAACCCGACTCCGGCTACGAACTGGCGCATGTCGAAACCCGCGCCGAACGCAACCAGGACGGCTGGGTGCTCAACGGCGCGAAAGCGGTGGTCACGGCGGGCGAACACGCCGACCTGTTCCTGGTCCCGGCCCGCAGCGCGGGCGGCCCGGACGACGAGGCCGGCATCAGCCTGTTCCTGGTCAGCGCCGGCACGCCCGGCCTGACGGCGCGCGGCTATGGCCTGATCGACGGCGGGCGCGCGGCGGAACTCGTTTTCTATGGGGTGCAGCTTGCCCCGGAGGCGCTGCTGGGCGAGGCCGGCGCCGGCTACCCGCTGCTGGAGCGCGCCGCGGGCCGCGGCATCCTGGCCCTGTGCGCAGAAGCCGTGGGCGCGATGGACTGCGCCCGCGACGCCACCCTGGAATACCTGCGCACGCGTCGCCAGTTCGGCGCCCCCCTCGGCAGCTTCCAGGCCTTGCAGCACCGCATGGCCGACGTGCTGCTGGAGATCGAACAGGCGCGCTCGGCCGTGATCAACGCCGCGGCCGCGCTCGACCACCCCGACCGCGCCACCCGCGAGCGCGCGCTGTCCGCCGCCAAATACACCATCGGCCGCATCGGCACCCTGGTAGCCGAAGAGAGCATCCAGTTGCACGGCGGCATCGGCATGACCTGGGAGCTGCCGCTGGCGCATTACGCCAAGCGCCTGGTCATGATCGATCACCAGTTGGGCGACGAAGACCATCACCTGCGGCGCTACATTGCGCTTGGGCAGGCTTGAAAGGAGGCCCCCGCAATGACCCAGGTCCAAGCCGCCCCGCCCCTTTCGCCGCCCTTCGCCGCGCCCTTCGCCGTGCGCAGCGCCGCGGACGTGCAGCGTCTGCAAGCCCGGCCGCTGGCCGAGACGCTCACGGTGCAAAGCACCTATGAAATCTTCCGCAATTCGGCCGCGGCCTTCGGCGACAAGACCGCGCTGACCTTTCTGCGCAGCGCCGACCCCGGCGACGCGCCGCTGCGCTGGAGCTACCGCGAACTGCTCGCCGGCATCCACCAGACCGCCAACCTGCTGCATGAGCTGGGCGTGGGCCCGGACGACGCCGTCGGCATCCTGCTGCCCGGCTGCCTGGAGTACCACCTGGCGCTGTGGGGCGGCGAGGCTGCCGGCATCGTCCAGCCCTTGAATCCCCTGCTGGCCGAAGACAAGCTCGTGTCCCTCATGACCACGGCGCGCGCCAAGGTCCTGATCGCCTACGGGTCCGACGTGGAATGCGGTTCCTGGTCCAAGGCGCTGCGCCTGCGAGAACGCGTGCCGACGCTGCACACGCTGCTGCGCGTGGCGCCGCTGGACGAGCCGTCCCCGGCCCGCCCCGCGCTGCCCGACCATGCGCTGGATTTCAACGCCGCGCGCGCCACGCAACCGGCCGACCGCCTGGTCAGCGGCCGCGCGATCCAGGCGGGCGACGTGGCCGCGTACTTCCATACCGGCGGCACCACCGGCGCGCCCAAGCTGGCCATCCACACGCATGCCAACCAGGTCTTCAGCGCCTGGGCCGCGGTGCAATTGCAGAACGCCGGACCGGACGACGTGGTCATCAACGGCTATCCGCTGTTCCATGTGGCGGGCGTACTGCCGGCATCGCTCGCCGCCCTGTCGGCGGGCGTGGAAACCGTTATTCCCACCACCTTGCTGCTGCGCAACCGCGACGTGCTGCGCAACTACTGGCGCCTGGTCGAGCACCACCGCGCCACCTCGTTGCAAGGCGTGCCCACCATCCTCGCGGCACTGGCCGAAGTGCCGCTGGCCGGCGCCGACATCTCCTCGCTGCGCTATTGCCGCACCGGCGCCGCGCCCCTGCCCGCCGAACTGGCGGCCCGCTTCAAGCGCCTGTTCGGGCTGCACGTCAACGAAAGCCTGGGCATGACGGAAATGGCGGGCATCTCGACCATCTCGCCGCCCGGCTGCGAGTTCCCGGTAGGCTGCGTCGGCTTTCCGCTGCCCTATGTGCAGGTCCGCATCGTCGGCCTGGACATGCCGGCCGGCACGCCCGCGCGCGACTTGCCCGCTGGCAAGGCCGGCATGGTGCTGTTCAAGGCGCCCAACGTCATTCCCGGCTTTCTTGACCCCGAGGACACGGCGCGCGCCTTTACCGAAGACGGCTGGCTGATCAGCGGCGACGTGGGCTATATGGATGACGCCGGCCGCCTGCACCTGCAAGGCCGCGCCAAGGACCTGATCATCCGCAGCGGCCACAACATCGATCCCAAGACCATCGAGGACGCGCTCGCCTCGCATCCCGCTGTGCAGCTCTGCGCCGCGGTCGGCGCTCCCGACGCCTATGCCGGCGAACTGCCCATCGCCTTCGTCACGCTGGCCGAGGGCGCGCAGGTACAGGAAGCAGAACTGCTGGCCTACGCCGCCGAACACGTGGACGAGAGCCCGGCGCGGCCCAAGCGCGTCATCGTGCTGGACAGCATGCCCATGACCAATGTGGGCAAGATCTACAAGCCCGATCTGCGCCGCCTGGCCACCGCCGTATCGGCCCAGGCCGTGGTGGCGCGCACCCTGCAGGACGCTGGCCTGATCGACGACGGCACGCTGTTCCGCGTAGAGGCCAACGCGCAACCCGAGGTCTCTGTGCTTGCGGACACCCGGGCGCCTGAACCTCTGAAAGCCAGCCTGCGCGACGCGCTGGCCCGGCTGCCGGTAAAAGTCGCCCTGCGCGGCTGAGCAGTTCCCCACACAACAACACCCCAGGAGACAAACCCATGACCCACAAGCCCCTGCGGCGCGCTTGCCTCGGCGCCGCGCTGCTCGCTATGGCCGGCGCCGCCCTGCCTTTCACCGCTGCAGCGCAAGGCGCCTACCCGTCCAAGCCGATCACGCTGATCGTGCCCTTCCCGGCCGGCGGTTCCACCGACCGCCACCTGCGCATCGTGGCGCAGGACGCCTCCAAATACCTGGGGCAGCCCGTCATCGTGGAAAACCGGCCCGGCGCCGGCGGCACCCTGGGCCCCGCCACCATGGCCAAGACCGCCAAGCCCGACGGCTACACCGTCACTCTGTACACCCTGGCCATGCTACGCATGCCCTACATGCAGAAGAGCAGCTGGGATCCCATCAACGACTTCAGTTTCATCCTGGGCCTGTCGGGCTATACCTTCGGCTTCACCGTCCGCTCCGATTCCCCGTACCAGACCTTCAACGAGTACATCGAGGCGGCGCGCAAGGCGCCCGGCACCATCGACTACGGCTCCACCGGCATCGGTTCCTCGCCGCACCTGCTGATCGAGGAGGTCGCCATCAATGCCAAGGTGAAACTGAACCATGTGCCCTTCAAGGGCAACGCCGACATGCAGCAAGCCCTGCTGGGCGGCCACGTCATGGCACAAAGCGATGCGACCGGATGGGACCAGTTCGTGGACTCGGGCAAGATGCGCCTGCTGGTCACCTTCGGCGAAAAGCGCACCACGCGCTGGCCCGACGTGCCCACGGCCCAGGAGCTGGGCTACAAGGTGGTCTCCACCTCGCCCTACGGCCTGGCCGGCCCCAAGGGCATGGACCCCGCGGTGGTGAAGACCTTGCATGACGCCTTCAAGAAGGCGCTGTTCGACCCGGCGAGCATGGACGTCATGAAGCAGCTGAACCAGGAGCCCGCCTACCGCAACAGCCAGGACTACAAGGAATGGGCGCAGGCCACCTACGTCAAGGAAAAAGGCCTGATCGAGTACCTGGGATTGATGGCGAAGGATTGAACTGGCGGCCAGGAAGCCGAACTCTCCATTTCAAGAAGACTCCCGGACGCCACTTGGCAGTCGGCCGTTGTGACTTGGCACACGGCCGACCTCAGGGAGATCAATTTAATCTTGATTGACGCAGGAAGCCGGCCTGCACAACGATGGCGCGCTGTTTCGCGTAAAAGCCGACGAACAACCCGATATCGCAGTCCAGGCCGACGCGCGTGGACCCGATTGCCGGTCAAGGTCGCCCTGCACGACTCGGCAATTCCCTGCCCGCGTACAACAACACCCCAAGGAGACAAACCCATGCCCCAGCAGCCCCTGCGGCGCGCCTGCCTCGGCGCCGCACTGCTCTCGATCGCCGGCGCCGCCCTGCCTTTCGCCGCCGGCGCGCAAGGCGCCTACCCGTCCAAGCCCATCACGCTGATCGTGCCCTTCCCGGCCGGCGGTTCCACCGATCGCCACCTGCGGATCGTGGCGCAGGACGCCGCCAAATACCTGGGGCAGCCCGTCATCGTGGAAAACCGGCCCGGCGCCGCCGGCACCCTCGGCCCCGCCACCATGGCCAAGACCGCCAAGCCCGACGGCTACACCATCAGCCTGTACACCCAGGCCATGCTGCGCATGCCCTATATCCAGAAGAGCAGCTGGGACCCCATCAACGATTTCACCTTCATCCTGGGCCTGTCCGGCTACACCTTCGGCTTCACCGTCCGCGCCGATTCTCCGTACAAGACCTTCAATGAGTACATCGAAGCGGCGCGCAAGGCGCCCGGCTCCATCGACTACGGCTCCCCCGGCACCGGCTCGTTGCCGCATCTGCTGATCGAAGAAGTCGCCATCAACGCCAAGGTCAAGCTGAACCACGTGCCGTTCAAGGGCAACGCCGACATGCAGCAGGCCCTGCTGGGCGGCCATCTCATGGCGCAAAGCGACGGCACCGGCTGGGACCAGTTCGTGGATTCCGGCAAGATGCGCCTGCTGGTCACCTTTGGCGAAACGCGCACTACCCGCTGGCCCGACGTGCCCACCGCACAGGAGTTGGGCTACAAGGTCGTGTCCACCTCGCCCTACGGGCTGACCGGCCCGAAGGGCATGGACCCCGCGGTAGTCAAGACGCTGCACGACGCCTTCAAGAAGGCGCTGTTCGACCCCGCCAGCATGGACGTCATGAAGCAGCTGAATCAGCAGCCCGCCTACCGCAACAGCCAGGATTACAAGGAATGGGCGCAGGCCACCCACGTCAAGGAAAAAGTCCTGATCGAGTACCTGGGCTTGATGGCGAAGTAATCAGGGCGGCGCCGCCTTCAGCGCAGCGCCGCAACCTCGACTGATCTGGCGCCGCAGGCTTCCACCAGCTCGGGATCGTGGCTGGCGAACAGCACCACCCGATCCTGCGCCCAGATCTTGAATTGTTCGGCCAGCACCCCGCGCGCCTGCGCGTCCAGCCCGTTGCTGGCCCCGTCCGCAATGATGACAGCCGGGTCGCCCAGGGCCGCGGCCGTCAGGTAGACCTTGCGCCGCGTGCCTGTCGACATCTGCTCGAAGCGCTTGTCCAGATGCGGCTCCAGCCCCAGCCGGAAGGCCAGGTCCAGCACGCTGTCGGCCAGCGGCACGTTCTTCTCTGCCGCGACCTGTTCCAGCAATCCGCGCCCCGTCTGCGCGGGCTGCGCCATGCAATTGTCGGGCACATAGGCCAGGCGGGCCCGCGCTTGCGCCGGCGCCTGGGCCAAGGAATGCCCGTCGATCCAGACATCCCCCGAATCCGGCGCGATCGCGCCCGCGATGATGCCCAGCAGCGTGGACTTGCCGGTGCTGTCTTCCTCGCACAGCGCCACGCATCCGGGCCTGAAGGTATGGGTCAGCCCCTGGAAGACGAGATGGTCGCCGTAGCGCTTGCCGAGATTGTCGATTCGTAGCATGGCCGGGAGTGTACGCAGGAACACGGCGCTCGGCCATCGCCGCCTGGGCGTGGCGTCAACGCAGCAAATGTGAACTGAACTCAAATTTTTCCCCATTGACGATGTGGGAATCCGCATTTTTGCCGTACATTACGCAGCGTAAATAAATGTTAATTTTCAGCAAAACATTTCGAATTTTGTAACGGTTGCCTCGCCTGTTGCTGCCCTTGGCCCGCTGAGCGACCTACCACCAAGACGCATTTAGTTTCATTTAAATCAATCAACGTCCAATCCTGCCGGCCCGGCTTTGGTGTCGGCATAGAAGAGATCAATGAATCACGTCTATCGAGTAGTCTTCAACGCCGCCGCCGGCGTGTGGCAGGCCGTCAGTGAAATCGCCCGCGGGCCGGCAAAAAGCAGCAGCCCTGCCCGGCGCCTGCGCCGTAGCGCCGCGCAACTGACGGGCGCAGTGGGCATTGCACTGGTCGCCACGGGCGCGCAAGCCGCGGGTGGGAATCCGCCGCTGCATTGGGATGGCAGTCATTCCGTCGCGAACGGCACGGTGGATGGCGCCTCGGGGATCTGGGATTACGCCAATACCAACTGGACCTCCAGCGACGGGTCGGACAACCAAGCCTGGACCGGCGGCGACGCGGTGTTCGAAGGCGCAACTGGCACCGTGGCGGTCGGCGGCCAGCACAGCGTCAGCGGCATGACATTCCGCACCGATGGCTACAGGCTCGTGGGCGGCGCCAATGGCCAGCTGAACACCAGCGGCGGCATGGTTATCACGGTCAACCCAGCCGTGACCGCCACCTTGGGCGTGGCGATCGGCGGCAGCGGTTCGTTGATCAAGTCCGACTCGGGCACGCTGGTGCTGAACGGCGACAACAGCTACAGCGGCGCGACACATCTCAGCGCAGGCCGTCTGGTGGTAGGTAGCAATACGGCTCTGGGTACTGGAGACCTGCTCGCCTTCCCCAGCACCGTGCTCGATGCCAACAGGCAGGTGGCCCTGAATAACAACGTGCAATTGGTGATAGGTGGATTGGAGATAGGCGGAAGCGCCGACCTCACCTTGAACGGTACGGTTGGCGGCCCAGGCTGGCTGATCAAGAACGGCGCGGCCAACCTTACCCTGAACGGGACCAATAGCTACCTGGGAGGCGTCACGCTGAACGCCGGCACCTTGACGGTGGGCAACAATCAAGCCTTGGGCGGCGGCGCCCTGACCGTTGGCGGCAACTCGACCCTGACGGCCAACCAGGCTACCTCCCTGGTCAACCCCATCGCACTGAACGCCAACCTGGCGGTGACCGGCGACAATGACCTGAGCCTGAATGGCTCGATTTCTGGCCCCGGCCAATTGGTGAAATCCGGCAACGGCACGCTCAGCCTGGGCGGCGTCAACACCTCCTCCGGTGGTGTCGCCCTCAGCGGCGGCACCTTGGAGCTCAAACACGGTAGCGGGCTGGGAACTGGGATGCTGGTCACCAGCGGCACCGCCACCCTCAAGAATTCCCTACAGGGCGCCGCCCTGACGATCCCCATCAGCGTCCATGGCGACCTGACCGTGGACACGCCGCAATCGCTGCTGCTGGCCGGCCCTTTGAGCGGCACCGGCAAGCTGACCAAGACCGGTGCGGATGCATTGATATTTCATGCCAATAGTTCCTACGGCGGCAGTTTCGATATCGCCCAAGGTGTCGTCACTTTCAACACCAACACCTCTTTGGGGTCCCCTTCCTCCGTCAACCTGGCCACGGGCACCACCCTGAACCTGCCCGGCAACACCAGCATAGGCTCCCTGACCGGTGCAGGCATCACGAACGTCGGCCCGGGCAGGCTAAACCTAGGCGGCAACAACCTCGACAGCGTGTACGCCGGTCAATTCGTCGGCCTAGGCACACTGAACAAGGTCGGCACCGGCACGCTGGAACTTGCCGGCAGCAGCGACATGGTCGGCTTCAGCCAGGTCAGCGGCGGGACCCTGCAGGTCACCGGTGTATTCAATGGCGCCGGCGTGGCGGTGGGCAACGGCGCGACCCTGACCGGCAGCGGCACAGTCAGCGGCCAGGCGAACATCGCCAACGGCGGTCACCTGGCGGGCGCCAGCGGCAGCACGCTGAACCTCGGCAGTCTCGTCCTGTCGCAGACCTCCAACATCGATGTGACGCTGGGTACTCCCATCACGGGAGGTACGTCGCTCTTCACCGTCGGCGGTTCTCTGACCCTGGACGGCACCCTGAACATCACCGACGCCGGCGGCCTCGGGGATGGCGTGTACCGCCTGTTCACGTACGGCGGCACCCTGACCAACAACGTCCTCGCCTACGGCACCTTGCCGGGCACATGGACCGTAGGCGAACTGAATCTGCAGACCGCGACAGGCAATGAGGTCAATCTGCTGGTCAGCTCGCCGAACCAGCGCACCCTGTTCTGGGACGGCAACATGGTGGTGCCCAACGGTGTTGTCGAAGGCGGCACCGGCGTATGGAGCGCCGGCGCCACCAATTGGACCAATTTCGACGGCACGATCAATAGCAACTGGACCAGCCAGTTCGCCGTCTTCCAAGGCAACACCGGCGTCGTGCTGGTGCAGGGCGAACATACCGTCAACGGCATGCAGTTCATGACCGATGGCTACAACCTGGTGACAGGCGCCGGCGGCAGGCTCAATGCGGTCAACCGCGATGGCGGCAAGTTCGCCGTGCGGGTCGATCCGGGCGTCACTGCGGCGATCAACGTGGACATCAATGGCACCGGCACCCTGCAGAAGCTGGACCAGGGCACGCTGGTGCTCAATGGCAACAATGGCTATCAGGGCGGCACCTTGCTGGCAGGCGGCACGCTCGTGGCCGGCAGCAACAACGCGCTGGGCACGGCGACCCTGACCGCTACAGGTGGCACCACGCTGGGCAACAACAAGGTGCTTACGCTGACCAACGGGATCGTTGTCGAAGGCCAGTTGAACCTGGGCGGCATCCATGACCTGACCCTGAACGGCGACATCGCCGGCAACAGCGGCGGCCTGAACAAGAACGGCAGCGGCACCCTGACCCTGGGCGGCAACAACGCCTTTGGCGGCACGATGGCGCTGAGCGCCGGCAGGCTGGTGCTGGCCTCCGGCAATCCGCTGGGTAACAGCATCTTGAACACCTTCTCCGGCACGCAGCTGGACAACAGCGTGGCATTGAGCCTGAACAACACGGTCAACCTGGCTGGCGACCTGAACCTCGTCGGCAACCAGGACCTCACTTTGAGCGGCCTGGTCAACGGCACAGGCGGCCTGACCAAGCGCGGCACGGGCAAGCTGACCTTGAACGGCGCCAACTCTTTCCAGGGCGGTGTCGACCTGACCGGCGGCAACCTGGCCGTGGGCCACGATGCCGCGCTCGGCGAGGGCACGCTGACCGTGCGCAACGCGGGAACCCTGGAAGCCAGCCGCGCGGTGACCCTGGCCAACAACGTGCAACTGAGCGCCTCCCTGGCGCTGGACGGCAGCAATGATTTCACCCTGAACGGGGTGATCAACGGTTCCACCGAGCTGGTCAAGAACGGCGCCGGCCGACTCACCCTCAATGGCGATAACCGCCATAGCGGCGGCACCACGGTCAATGACGGCAACTTGAGCCTGGGCAATGCCGCGGCGCTGGGCACCGGCATGCTGACTGTCACGGGCAACACGCAACTGGATACCGCCGGCCCGATGCGCCTGGGCAATACCGTCAACGTCGATGGCGCGCTCACGGTGGCGGGCAACAACAGCCTGATCCTGGATGGACAGCTCAACGGCAACGGCACGCTGCGCAAGTTCGGCACGGACGACCTCTCGCTTACCAGCAGCGCCAACACCTTCAGCGGCATGATCGATCTGCAAGACGGTAGCCTGACCACCGCGGGCAACAACGCGCTGGGCCAGAATGCCACCGCGAACGTGGCAGCCGGCGCCAATCTGTTCATCACCAATCTGGCTCGTCTGGCCAGCCTGAACGGCAATGGCACCGTGACGGTCTCGAATGGGAACAACCTGACCATCGGCGCCAACGGGGCCAACAGCAACTTCGGCGGCCAGCTCAACGGTATGGGTAGGTTGACCAAGCTCGGCACGGGATCGCTAACCCTTTCCGGCGTCAACGGCCTCACGGGCATGACCTCCGTCGACGCCGGCAGCCTGCGGGTCGACGGCTCGCTGGCCAGCACAGAGATATACGTCAACAACGGCGCCAGCCTGGGCGGAGCCGGCAGCATCGCCGGCGACGTGACGGTCATGGGCGGCGCCAGCCTTAACGCAGTGGGCGGCAACACCCTGTCGGTCGGCAGCCTGAAGCTCTACGGCAACTCCACGCTGAATGCCAGCCTGGGCGCCCCCGCCCTCGGCGGCGGCGCTGCCTTGGTGAACGTAGCCGGCGACCTGACCCTGGGCGGCACGCTCAATGTCAGCGACATCGGCGGCTTCGGCACCGGCGTGTACCGGCTCATGAACTATGGCGGCGACCTGTACGACAACGGCATGCGCTTCGGCAATATTCCCGGCAGCGTGCAAGCGGCCGACCTGACCTTGCAGACCGCCATCGCCAAGCAGGTCAACCTGCTGGTCGCCGCGCCCAACGTCACCGTGCAGTTCTGGGACGGCGCGCAAACCACCGGCAACGGCGTGATCGAAGGCGGCAGCGGCACCTGGGACGGCGCCAACGCCAACTGGACCGGCGTCGACGGCAACGGGAACCGGTCCTGGGCCGGCAAGTTCGCGGTCTTCCTGGGCGCTGCGGGGACGGTCACCGTCGCCGGCGCGCAAAGCACGACGGGCATGCAGTTCATGACCGATGGCTATGTTCTGAATCCCGGCTCGCTGGGTTCGCTCAACCTGGTCAACGGCGGTCAGGGCTATGCCGCGGTGCGCGTCGATCCCGGCGTGACCGCGACCATCAACGCCCCGCTCGTTGGCAGCGGCACGCTGGCCAAGGTTGACGCCGGCACCCTGGTGCTCAACGCGTCCAACGGCTACACCGGCGGCACGGCGCTCAACGGCGGCACGCTGGTGCTGGGCAACGACAAGGCGTTGGGCAACGGTCTGCTGACCGCTGCCAACGGCACCACGCTGGACAGCAACACGGCAGTCACCGTGCGCAACAAGATCGCGCTGAACGGCGCGCTGACGATCGCCGGTTCCAACGCCATGGACCTGAACGGCACCGTCGGCGGCGCCGGCGGCCTGATCAAGAACGGCGCGGCCAACCTGACCCTCAGCGGCGTCAACAGCTACGTCGGCGGCACCCTCCTGAACGCGGGCGGCCTGATCGTCGGCAACGGCGCTGCGCTCGGTTCCGGCACGCTGACGGTAGGCGGCGCAGCCACGCTGGACAACACCCAGGCGCTGGCGCTGGCGAACAACATTGCCCTGACCGCCGGCCTCGCCGTGCAAGGCAGCCACGACCTGACGCTCAACGGCAACATCTCGGGCGCGGGCAGCCTGACCAAGAACGGCGCCAGCACGCTGACGCTCAACGGCACCAACAGCTACACCGGCGGCACCTACGTCAACAGCGGCACGGTAGCGTTGGGCGCAGGCAGCAGCCTCGCCGCCACCGGCGTCGTGACCGTCGCCAGCGGCGCCACCTTCGACCTGTCGGCAGGCCAAGGCGCGCAGGTGTTCGGCACCCTGGCGGGCGCTGGCAACATCAAGATGGGAGCCAATTCGCTGTTGGCGGGCGGCTCGGCCGACGGCATCTTCAGCGGCTCGGTCAGCGGCACGGGCACCCTGGTCAAGCAGGGCTCGGGCACGCAGACCCTGACCGGCGCCAACAGCTATACCGGCGGCACGCTGGTCGCGGACGGCACGCTGCGCGCGGGCTCCACCACGGCATTTGTCCAAGGCACCGGCTATCAAGTGCTGACGGGCGCCGTGCTGGACCTCAACGGCAACGCGTTGCTGGCCAGCAGCCTGAGCGGCGGCGGCACCGTGGCGCTGGGCGGCGGACGCTTGACCGCGGACATCGCGGCGGGCAGTGCGTCCACCTACATGGGCATCGTCGTGGGCAGCGGCGACCTGGTCAAAACCGGCGCTGGCGCACTCGCACTGACCGGCGGCAGCGCCTTCACGGGCGGCGTGCAGCTCAAGCAAGGCAGCATCGCCCTGGGCCATGCGCAAGGCCTGGGTACGGGCACGCTGGCCATGGACGACGGCACCGTCATCAGCCTGATCGCCAACGGCATGACCATCGCCAACAACCTGGCCATGACGGGCACGAATGACCCGGTCATCGACACCGGCGCCAACACGGCCACCTGGGCCGGCGCCATCACGGGCGGCGGCTTCCTCACCAAACAGGGAACCGGCGCGCTGACCCTGACCAGCGCGGGCAATACCTACACCGGCGCGACCGACGTCGCGCAAGGCACGCTCAAGGCCGGCGCGGCCAACACGTTCAGCAGCGCCTCGGCCCACACCGTGGCCAGCGGTGCGGTGCTGGACCTGGCCGGCTACAGCCAGACCGTGGCCAGCCTGAACAACAGCGGCGCGATCAATCTCGCCGGCAGCGCGCCGGGCGCGGTGCTCAAGGTCACTGGACCTTATGTCGGCAACAACGGCAAGCTGGGCGTGTCCACCGTGCTGGGCGCGGACGGCAGCGCCACCGACAAGCTGCTGCTCAGCGGCACGACCGCCATCGCCAGCGGCAACACCACGGTGCAGATCACCAATGCCGGCGGCCTGGGCGCGCAGACCGGCAGCCAAGGCATCCAGGTCATCGCCACCGAGAACGGCGCCAGCCTGCAACCCGGCAGCTTCACCCTGGCGGGCAATCACATCGATGCCGGCGCCTACGAGTACCGCCTGACCCAGACGGCACAAGGCGCCGCGCTGCACTCGACCAACACCCAGGTGCCCCCCGGCCCCGGCGTGACTCCGACGCCCGCCTACCGTGAAGAAGTGCCGCTGCTGTCCTCCCTGCCCGCGCAACTGCGCCAGGCGGACATGGCGATGCTGGGCGACATGCGCAAGCGCATGGGCGACGACGCCGCCCAAGGCGCCATCGACCAGGATCCCAGCCACCGCGCCTGGGCCCGGGTGCTGCGCACGGCCCCCACAATCACGCAGCAAGGCACGGTCAACCCCGAGAGCAGCGGCCACCTGACCGGCTTCCAAGCCGGCGTGGACGTGTACACCAGCCGTAACCTCAGGGCCGGCCTGTACGTCGGCCAACTGGACGGCGACATGGGCGTGCGCGGCTTCTCCAGCGGCATGGAGCGCAAGTACGCTGGCTACAACAACCTGCGCGGCCGCTACGTGGGCCTGTACGGCACCTGGCAGCACGACTCGGGCCTGTACGCCGACGCCGTGATCCAGGGCGCCGACTACCGCAGCAGCCTGCGCACGGCCGACACCGGCGCCGGCGCCACCACCAAGGGCCACGGCTGGCTGGCCTCGCTCGAAGTGGGCAAGCCGATCGACCTGGGCAGCAGCTGGCAGCTCGAGCCGCAAGCTCAGATCATCTACCGTAAGCTCGACCTGGACGACACTACGATTAGCCTGGCCAAGGTGAAGAACGATGCGGACGACGACTGGACTCTGCGCCTGGGCGCCCGCGTCAAGGGCAGCTACAGCATCGGCGGCACCGTGCTGCAGCCCTTTGCGCGCGTCAATCTGTACAAGGCCAGCAACACCACCGACGTGGCCAGCTTCAGCGCGCCGGCCGGCACCACCGACATCCGCGCCAAGGGCGGCTATACCTCGACCGAACTGGCGGTCGGCGCCATGGTGCAGTTGACCAAGAACACCAGCCTCTACGGCGACGTGGGCAAGCTCTGGGCCAACAGCGGCGACAGCCGCGTCAAGAGCGGCGCGCAGGGCTCGATCGGCTTGAAGGTGCTCTGGTAAGCCTCGTCGCGTGGGCCGGGTAACCGGCCAGCGCCATAACCAAGCCCGCAGCGGTCCATCCGCTGCGGGCTTTCTTTCGGCATGACCCTGACAATACGAACCGCTATTGCCGCATCGAAAGTACCGGAGACCTCACCACACCCGGAACACCCGCCCCGTCTGCACGCCTTCCACGCTGCGGCTATAGGCCGACGCGACCCGGCTGGCAGGCGCGGATTCAAAGCCCGGGAAGTACGGGCCGTAGCTGTCCAGCGATTCCGTCAGGACCGTGGGGCTGACCGAATTGATGCGGATGCCGCGCAGCTCCACGGCGGCGCCGCGCACAAAGCCGTCGATCGCCATGTTCACCGCGGAGGCGTTGGCGCCGTAGCGGATGGGCTCATCGCTGACGATGCCGCTGGTGAGCGTGATGGAACCGCCCTCGTTGATGTAATGCTGGCCGATCAGCGCCAGGTCCACCTGGCCCAGCAGCTTGTCGTGCAGGCCGATCTTGAACTGCTCCGCCGTCATTTCCGCCAGCGGGCCGAAGTGCAGGCTGCCCGTGGTGGAGACAATGGCGTCGACCGTGCCCACGCGCTCGAACAGGGCGCGGATGCTGTCGCTCCGGGTTACGTCGACTTGATGTTCGCCACGGGATTTGCCGACGGCGATGATGTCGTGGCGTTGGCCCAGCTCTTGGGCGACCGCGCGGCCGACGGTGCCGGTGGCGCCGATCAGGATGATTTTCATGGAGGACTCCGATACATGTTGTGGGGTGCGCCCGCGGTACCGCCAGCGCCTGCATGCATTCTGGCCAAGGGCGCGTCCCGGAAAAATCCTAGAATGGTGGGTTCACTTCACACTCAGGGTGCGTAATCCATGGACCGCTTGCTCAGCATGGAAGTCTTCGTGGCGGTGGTCGAACAGGGCAGCCTGACGGCGGCGGCGGCCCGCCACGAGATGTCGCCCGCCATGGCAGCCAAGCACATCAAGGGCCTGGAAGCGCGCCTGGGCCTGAGGCTGATGAACCGCACCACGCGCCGCCAGAGCCTGACCGAAGCCGGCCAGGCCTATTTCGCGCGCTGCAAGGTGATCCTGTCGGACATCCGCGACGCGGAACAAGGCGCCGAGGCCATGCGCTCGGCGCCACGCGGCCATCTGCGCATCACCTCCACCGTGACCTTCGGCTCGTTCGCGCTGGCGCCCGCCATCGCCGAGTACCTGTCCGAGTACCCCGACGTCAGCGTCGACCTGGCGCTGAGCGATGCGGTCGAGGACGTGGTGGCCTCGCGCTACGACCTGGCGGTGCGCATCGGCGAACCCGCCGATTCCGGCCTGGTCGCGCGCAAGATCGGCCGCTATCAGATGATCATCTGCGCGGCGCCGGCCTATCTCGAACGCCATGGCACGCCCGAGACCGCCGGCGACCTGGCGCGCCATCAATGCCTGGATTTTTCCTACTGGAACCGGCGCACCGGCTGGCGCCTGAACGCGGACGAAGGCGGCGGCGCGGCCTACCCCGCCGGCCGCTTCGTGTCGAACAACGGCCAGGCGCTGCGGCAGGCGGCGCTGGCCGGATTCGGCATCGTGCTGCAGCCGGAACTGCTGCTGGCCGAAGACGTGCGCGCGGGCCGGCTGGTGCCGATCCTGCAGTCCGCGTGGCCCGCCGCCAGGCCGATCACGCTGCTGTATCCCAAGGACCGCAAGGCCCTGCCCAAGCTCACCACCTTCGTGGAGTTCATGGTGCGACGGTTCACCCGGTCAGCCAAGTAGGCGCGCAAGTCAGCGCTCGGCAAGCTGCCGTCAGGCTTGCGGCGCTGTTTGGCGGCAGGCGCCGGCCTCCTGGAACAACCAGTCGCGGAATGCCGCAAGCCTCGGCAACTCGCGGTCCTGCGGCCGATAGATGACGTAATAGGCAAGCGCCGACGCGACCTTCATCCGCGGAAACAAGCGCACCAGACGGCCCGCGGCCAGATCGTCATGCGTCATCACGCTGCGGGCCAGCGAGACACCGTGACCATCGATCGCGGCTTGCAGCACCGCGGCGGAATTGTTGATCTTCATGCCGCGCGCGGTGGACACCCCTTCCACGCCGGCTTTTTCCAGCCACATGGCCCAGGTCGGAAATCCCAGCTGCCCGTCCATCGACAGATCGTGGATCAGTGTCTCGCCCGCCAGATCCGCCGGCTGCTTCAGCGATTTCCGGCGCCGCAGCAGTTCCGGGGAACATACCGGGTAGACCTCCTCGTCCATCAGCTTCTCGGCCGCCAGGCCGGGCCATGAACCGGCGCCGTAGCGCACGCCGATATCGATCTGCTGTGCCACGAAATCGACGGGCTTGAGGTTGGTGTCCAGGCGCACATCGGTATCGGGCCAGGCCAGCTGGAAGCGTTCTATCCGGGGCAGCAGCCATTTGGCGGCGAACGCCGGACTTACCGCCACGGTCAGCATGCCGCTGAGGGAACCTTCCTTCAGGCGCTCCAGGCCCAGGGCCAGTTTGCCCAGCCCCGCCTGTATCTCGGGCAGCGCGCGTTCGGCCGCCGCCGTCGGGACCAGCCGTGCCTTGCCGCTGGCGCCGCGATGGAACAAGGGCGCGCCCAGCCATTGCTCGAGCGTGCGCACCAACTGGCCCACCGCGGCGGGCGTGACGTGCAGCTCGGCCGCGGCGGCGGAGAAACTCTGGTGGCGCGCGCTGGCCTCGAAGGCGCGCAACGCGTTGAGGTGTGCGATCGACTTCATGCGATAAAGATTTTCTTTTAATAGGAAGTAGTTTATCTGGTTTGCCGGCAAATGCGGACTGACCAAGAATACGCCCTGACGACCACAGTTCTGCCATCGAAAAAAGGTGCTGGAGCAAGCAAGCTTGCACATCACTTCAGAAACAGCTTTTCTACCAGCATCATGCTTATCAATGCCGATTTCTCGCTCAACGTCATCGTGACGCCTGACCAGCAACCCTGGGTGCCATCGCCGCAAAGCGGCGTAGAACGCGTGCTGCTGGACCGCATCGGCGGCGAGCAGGCGCGCGCCACCAGCATCGTGCGCTATGCGCCGGGCAGCCATTTTCCATGGCACGGGCATCCCGGCGGCGAAGAGATATTGGTGCTGTCGGGCGTCTTCTCCGATGCCGGCGGCGACTTTCCGGAAGGCTGGTATCTGCGCAACCCGCCCGGCTCCGGCCATGAGCCGTCCAGCAGAAACGGCGCCACCCTCTTCGTCAAGTTGCGGCAAATGCCGCCGGACGAGCAGTCCGCCGTGCGCGTCGACACGCGCGATCCCGCCGCCTGGCAGCGCGAGAACGACAGCGCGGTTTGCCCGCTCTACTCCTCGTCCGTCGAGCAGGTCCGCCTGCTGCGCCTGCCCGCCGATGCACCGCTGCTTGAGGCCGCGCCCGCTGGCGCGGAAGCGCTGGTGCTGGCGGGGTCGATTGCCGATGCGCACCGCTCGTACCCGCAAGGCAGTTGGCTGCGCCTGGCCCGCGGCGCTCAGACCGTGCTTTCGGCTGGCGCTGCGGGCGCGACCGTCTATCTGAAGACCGGCCATCTGCCGGATCCAAATGGCCGGAGCCTGTCATGACACCGCAAGCCGACACCGTCATCATCGGCGCAGGCCTGAGCGGTCTGTACGCCGCCTTTCTGTTGGAACGGCATGGCGCCGACTACCTGCTACTGGAGGGACGAGACATGCCCGGCGGCCGCATACTGGGCGCCGGGTCCTACGATCTGGGCCCCACCTGGTTCTGGCCTGCGATCCAACCCGAACTAGCCGCCATCGTCCGCGATCTCAGCCTGCCCTTCATCCCGCAGTACGAGGCGGGCGCCATGATGGTCGAACGTTCGGGACCGCCCGCGCGCATGCCGGGCTACCCCAGCTACCCGGCTTCCATGCGGCTGGCAGCAGGCATGAGCAGTCTGGCCGAGGCCCTGCGCGCGCCTCGATCCGGCGCGCATCAAGCTAAGCCATACCGTGACCCGGCTGCATGCCACCGGCCACGCCGTCGACGTGCATGCGCATGATCGCGAGGGGCGGACCCATATTGTTCGCGCCTCGCGCGTGCTGCTGGCCGTCCCGCCGCGCCTGGCGCACGCCCGTATCGCCTTCGATCCGCCGCTGCCGGCCGCATGGGCAGCGCAATGGCGCGACACGCCGACCTGGATGGCGCCGCACGCCAAGTACCTGGCCATCTACGGTGCGGCATTCTGGCGCGAGCAGGGCCTGTCCGGCGCAGCGCGCAGCGCCCGGGGGCCGCTCGCCGAGGTCCACGATGCCAGCACGGATCAAGGACCGGCCCTGTTCGGATTCCTGGGCGTGCCCGCCGCGGCGCGGCGCTCGGCAGGCCAGGACGAGCTGATGGCCCATTGCCGCGCGCAGCTCGCGCGGTTGTTCGGCCCCGAAGCGCTGACGCCGGTCCAGGAGCATTTCAAGGACTGGGCGCAAGATCCTCTGACCGCCACGCCCGCCGATGGCATCGACAACAGCGCGCACGCGGCAGCGCCCGACATAACCGTGGACGCCGGTCCATGGCAGGACCGTCTGGCCGGCATCGCCAGCGAATGGTCCGCCGCGTTCCCCGGCTATCTGGCTGGCGCGGTTGACGCTGCCGCCAGCGGCGTCCGATGGTTGCTGCACGGATCCGCAACCCCATCCCCCTCCACTCTCCCCGGAGACTCCGCCTGATGAAGACCCCCGCTGCCACCTATCGCGCGATCCAGAGTCCCGCGCCCGGCCAGCTTGAACTGGTGCAACGGCCCACGCCCCAACCCGGGCCCGGAGAAGTCCTGCTGCGCGTCGAAGCTTGCGGCGTCTGCGGCGCCGACGCCGCAGACATCGACAATCCCGCCTTGCAGCGGCCCCGCGTCCCAGGACATGAAGTCGTCGGCCGCATCACCGCCCTCGGTCCTGGCGCCGACATCAATTGGTCGATAGGCCAGCGCGTCGGCGTGGGCCGCCTGGGAGGTCATTGCAATGCCTGCCCGTCATGCCGCAAGGGCCTGTTCAATCTGTGCTCGAATCAACCGGTGATGGGCGCGACCCGGGACGGCGGCTATGCCGAGATGATGCTGGCCCTGGCGACCGGGCTGGTCTCCATCCCCGACGAACTGGACCCCGCGCACGCCGCCCCGATACTCTGCGCCGGCATCGCCACGTTCAACGCGCTGAGGAAATGCGGCGCGCAAGCCGGCGATCTCGTCGCCGTGCTGGGGATCGGCGGCCTGGGCCACATGGCGCTGCAATACGCGCGCCGCATGGGCTTGAAGGTCGTCGCCATCGGGCGAGGCGGCGACATAGCCGCTGACGCCTTGCGCCTGGGCGCGCACGTCTACATCGACACCCACGAAGAAGACGCCGCGCAGCGGCTCCAAGCCATGGGCGGCGCGCAGGCGCTGATCGCCACCGTCACCGACACGCAAGCCATCGCCGAGGCCATGCGCGGGCTGGCGCCGCAAGGCCGGACGATGCTGCTGGGCGTGGGCCGCACTCCGCTTGAGGTCGCGCCGGGCTTTCTGGTGGGCGGCGAACGCGTCATTGCCGGGTCCATGACCGGCACGCCCTGGGAAACTGAAAAAGCGCTGAATTTCAGCGTACTTGCAGAGGCGCTGCCCATGGTCGAGACTCTAGCCCTGGAACGCGCGCCCGATGCCTTGCAGCGCCTGAAGTCCGGCGATGCGAAGTTCCGGGTGGTCCTGACCATGGACGCCGTACAGCAAGTCACTACCGATACCAACTAAAACCGCAACCCTCGAGGAGACCCACTTGTCCGCATCAACACCGGCGCCATCGGCCGCGCCCAGCGCTGAACTCACGCCAGAGGCGCAGCGCGGCAACATCGCCCGGCTGACCATCGCCCAGGCGCTGGCCGGCGCCAACGCCGTGGTGGTCTACGCCACCGGCGCGATCGTCGGCGACATGCTGGCGCCGGACAAGGCGCTGGCGACCCTGCCGATTTCCATCTTCGTGGTCGGCATGGCCGCCTGCATCCTCCCCATGGGCGCCATCGCCCGCCGCTACGGCCGGCGGGCGGCCTTTCTTACCGGCACGGCCTGCGGCGTGCTGGTGGGCCTGCTGGCCGCCGCGGCCATCGTGCTCAGTTCGTTCTGGCTGTTCTGCCTGGGCACCTTCTTCGGCGGTGCCTACGCCGCGGTGGTGCTGTCGTTCCGCTTCGCCGCGGCCGACGGCGTGACCCCCGCGCGGCGCGCCCGCGCCCTGTCCTTCGTGATGGGCGGCGGCGTGCTGGCCGGCGTGGTCGGCCCGCAACTGGTCACGTACACCATGTACCTGTGGCCCGTCCATATGTTCGCGGCGACCTATCTCGTGCAGGCCGCGGTCGCGGCGATCTCGGCCCTGGTCCTGCTGGGCGTAAGCCTGCCCATGCCCAGCGCGGCCGAAGTCGCGGGCGGACGCCCCTTGGCGCTAATCGCGCGCCAGCCGCGCTTCATCACGGCGGTGATCTGCGGCGCGGTCACCTACATGCTGATGAACTTCCTGATGACGGCCGCGCCGCTGGCCATGCACATCTGCGGCCATACGCAGGAAAGCGCCAACCTGGGCCTGCAATGGCACGTCATCGCCATGTACGGCCCCAGCTTCTTCACCGGCCGGCTCATCACGCGCTTTGGCGCCGGACGCATCGTCACGGCCGGCCTGGTGCTTACCGGCCTGTCCGCGGCCATCGGCCTTACCGGGATCGACGTGGCCCATTTCTGGGTGACCTTGATCCTGCTGGGCCTGGGCTGGAATTTCGGTTTCGTGGGCGCGTCGGCGCTGGTGCTGGAATGCCATCGGCCCGAGGAGAAAACCAAGGTGCAATCCCTGAACGACTTCATCGTCTTCGGCACCATGGCGGTCGGCTCCTTCGCGTCGGGCGGCCTGCTGGCGGCCTACGATTGGGCGACCGTGCTGTGGGTGTCGTTCATCCCGCTGGCGATCGCCGCGATCGCGCTGCTGGCCGGCGCCGCGAAGGTTCGACAACAGGCTTGACCCTCACGTAACGTCATGTCCCAGAGTCCGTTACGCGCCATCAACAGGAGGAATGTCGTGCAACTGAAAGTAGGAGAACTGGCCAGGCGGAGCGGACTGACGGTCCGCACGCTGCACCACTATCACGCGATCGGCTTGCTCACGCCTTCGGCGCGCGCCGACAACGGCTATCGGCTGTATGGCCGCGACGACATCGCCCGGCTGCATCAAATCCAGGCGCTGCGCCGCTTCGGATTGCCGCTGGCCGAAATCGGCGCTTATCTGGACCAGCCCGACACTCCCTTGGACGAGATCATCGCCAAGCAGATCGCGATGCTCGATCGCCAGATCCAACAGGCCTCCCGGCTGCGCGAGCGTCTCGCCCAGCTGCAGGGCCAGTTGGCACAAGGCAGGGAACCGGAACTGGCCGATTGGCTAACCACTCTGGAACTCATGACCATGTACGACAAGTATTTCTCCCCCGACGAACTGGCCCGCCTGCCCATGTACCGCAGCAACCAGAATGCCGACCCCGCCTGGCTCGCGCTGATCCAGGAGGTGCAGGCGCAGATGGACGGCGGCGTCCCGCCCGAGCAAGCACAGCCGCGAGCGCTGGCCTTGCGCTGGATGACCCAGCTGCTGCGCGACACCAATCGCGACCCGCGCCTGCTGGTCAAGCTGAACCGGATGCACGAACGGGAGCCAGCGATGCAGGCGCACATCGGCATCTCGCCGGCCATGCGCGACTACGTGCTGCGCGCCTTCTCGGAAAGCAAGCTGCGGATCTATGAAAAGTATCTTGCGCCGGACGAGGCCCGGTACATGCGGCAGCACTATGACGACCGCATCGGCGAATGGCCCGAACTGATGGCCGACGTGCGCGACGCGCTCGACGCGGGCGCGGCGCCCGACTCCGCTACAGCGCTGGCGCTGGCCCGGCGCTGGCTGGATCTGTTTCGCAGCTACGCCGGCGACGACCCCGCCACCCAGGCGAAGTTCCGCCATGCGCTGATGAGCGAACCCGAGCTCACCGCCGGCACCTGGACCGACGACGCCACCCTGTCGTTCATGCGGCAGGCCATGGGCGCGCTGGCGGCGCGGCGCTAGGCGGCACGGTCTTCCAGGCCATATGGGCAGGCCGTCGTTCCCCGGCGGGCCTGCCCTTTTGCTAGACTGACCGGCCCGAGCCAGGCCTCACCCCCTTACCCCACCATGTCCCAGGAACCCCGCCCCGACCCCAGCGCCGACGATATCGCCAAGGAAATCTCGGCGGCCATCGTCGCGCACAAGCTGCCGCCGGGCACGCGGCTGCGCGAGGAGGCGCTGGCGGGGGTGTACCAGGTCAGCCGGACCAAGATCCGCGCCGCGCTGCTGATGCTGTCCAAGGACAAGCTGATCCATATCGTGCCGGACAAGGGCGCGTTCGTGAGCAAGCCGGACGCGAACGAGGCGCGCGAAGTCTATGCGGTGCGGCGCATCCTGGAAGCGGCCCTGGCGCGCGAATTCGTGGCGCGGGCCACGGCGGCCGACTATCGCCGCATCGACGCGCACCTGGCCGCGGAACGCCAGGCGCTGGCAGGCGGCGACGTGCAGGAGCGCAACCGGCTGCTCGGGCACTTCCACATCCTGCTGGCCGAGACCGTGGGCAATTCCGTGCTGACGGGGATGCTGCGCGAGCTGTCCGCGCGCAGCGCCGTCATCACCGTGCTGTACCAGAGTTCGCACGACGCCAGCTGCTCGTCGCAGGAGCATCACGCCTTCATCGAGGCCGCCCGCGCCGGCGACGCGGAGCGCGCCTGCGCGCTGATGGACGCCCATCTGGAACACGTGCAGACGGCGCTGAACTTCAAGAATGGCGGCCGGGCTGGCGGCGACCTGGTCAGCGCGCTGCTCAGCTGAAGCCAGGAAGGCCTGCGCCTGGCGTCCCGTCGTGCGGGCGCATCGACGAGACTGACCGCTAGCCCCGCCCCTGCGCCCCCGCCCGCAGCAACTGGCCCATACGTTGCTGCAGCCATAGTTCCGTTTCACTCAGGCTGCCGCCCCGCAGCCACAGCGTGCGCACCGACAGCATGGGCAGGAACAGGTCCGCGCAGCGCACGCTGACGAGTTCATTGCTGAAACCCTGGTATTCACCGATGTTCAGCGGCAGGATGGCCCAGCCCACGCCATTGGCCACCATGGCGGCGATGTTGTAGCTGCTGTCGGCCCGCCAGACCGAAGGGCTCAGCACCACCTGATCGACGCCGTCCATCTGCATCAGCAACTGGCGGTGCCGCGCCAGGTCGTTGCGCCCGACCTCGGGCAGCGCGGCCAGCGGATGGCCCTGGGCCACGAAGATGCCTTGCGCCACATTGCCCAGATGGCGGTGCGCGAAGGCGCTGCCGGGATCGCCGCGGTCGAACTGGAAGGCCAGGCTGGCGCGGCCCTGCTCCACGTAGTCCGCCACCTCCGTCGCGGTGCCGTTGAGCTGGGTCAGTTCCAGCGCCGGATAACGTTCGGCCAGTTCCTTGAGCAACTGGTCGGCCACCAGATAAGGCAGGCCTTCGTCCAGCGCGATGGCCAGGCGCGCTTCGCGCCCGCCGGCAAAGGACAAGGCGCGCTGCTCCAGCGCGCCGGCCTGCCGCAGCAGTTCCAGCGCTTCCTGCAGCATGACCTCGCCGGCGGCGGTCAGGGTGGCGTTGCGCCGCGACCGGTCGAACAGTTCCAGGCCCAGGTCAGCTTCCAGCAGACCCACCGCCGTACTGACCGCCGACTGCGCCCGGCCCAGCCGCCGCGCGGCCGCCGAGAACGATCCGGATTCGGCTGCGGCGACGAAATGGCGGAGCTGGTCCAGTGTCCATTGCACGTTTCGATCCCTCCCTTATCCATCTATTTTATAGATGATTCTTAACTTTTTTCCACCAATTACAAGATGGATAATCCCGTTCTCTGAGACCCGGCCATCCCGGCCCCGCCCGCGCACGTGGCGCGGCAGGCGTTTCAGTTTCAGGAGTAGAACCATGCAGCGGACTGAACCGAACGCTGTCGCCACGGCCGCGCCCGGCCGCTGGCTGGTGCTGGCCATCGTGTCCAGCGCCTTGCTGTTGATCGTGGTCGACATGACCGTCCTCTATACCGCCCTGCCCCGGCTGACGCATGAATTGCACGTCAACGCGTCGGAAAAGCTGTGGATCGTGAACATCTATGCGCTGGTCGTGTCCGGCCTGCTGCTGGGCATGGGCACGCTGGGCGACCGCCTGGGCCACAAGCGTCTGTTCATGGCGGGGCTGGTCGTGTTCGGCATCGCCTCGCTGGCGGCAGCCTATTCGCCCGGCGCCGCCACGCTGATCGCAGCGCGCGCGCTGCTGGCCGTGGGCGCGGCCATGATGATGCCGGCCACTCTGTCCATCCTGCGCCTGACCTTCGCCGATGAACGCGAGCGCGCCATTGCCATCGGCGTGTGGGCCTCGGTGGCCTCCGGCGGCGCCGCGGTCGGCCCGGTCGTGGGCGGCGTGCTGCTGGAGCATTTCTGGTGGGGGTCCGTGTTCCTCATCAACGTGCCCATCGTGCTGCTGGCCCTGCCGCTGGCCTGGCGCTATATCCCGGCCAGCCGCCCGGACGCCTCACGGCCCTGGGACCTGCTGGGCTCGCTGCAAGTGATGGCCGGCCTGATCCTGTGCGCCTACGCGCTGAAGGAACTGGGCAAGACCGACCCTTCCTGGCTGCATGCCGGCCTGGCGTGCGCGGCGGGCGCGGCCATGCTCGCCGTGTTCGTGCGGCGCCAGCGCGCGCGGCCCTATCCGCTGATCGACTTCGCCATCTTCCGCAACCTGAGCTTCAGCTCGGCGGTGGCGGCCGCGCTATTCGCCGCCGCAGCGCTGCTGGGCATGGAGCTGGTGTTCAGCCAGCGGCTGCAACTGGTCATGGGCATGTCGCCGCTGGAAGCCGCGCTCTTCATCCTGCCGCTGTCGCTGGCCGCCTTTATCGCCGGTCCGCTGGCGGGTTGGCTGCTGGGCCGCGTCAACAGCTCCACCATGCTGTTCGTGTCGCTGCTGGTCTCGGGCCTGGGCATGACCGGCTATCTGTTGAGCTACGACGCGGCGCTGCTGCCGCAGATGGTCAGCCTGTGCGTGCTGGGCGCGGGCATAGGCGCCACCATGACGGCGGCATCCAGCACCATCATGCAAAGCGCCACGCCCGAGCGCGCTGGCATGGCGGCCTCGATCGAAGAGGTCTCGTATGAGCTGGGTGGCGCCCTGGGCGTCACCCTGATGGGATCCATCCTGTCCGGCGTGTACGCGCACACGCTCGCGGTGCCGGCAGGTCTGCCGCAGTCCGATATGGCGCGCGACAGCCTGGATCAGGCGCTGATCGTGGCGGACGGGCTGTCGTCGGACCTGGGCATGGCACTGACCCGCCTGGCCAAGACCGCCTTCGACACCGGCTACGCTGCGGTCATCGCCACCGCGGCGGCGATGCTGCTGGTCACGGCCGGGTTCGTGCTCTTGAACCGCCGGCGCATGGCGGCTTGAGGGCAGGCCCGCGCCGCAGGCCTGCGGCACGCATCAGCAGTTGCGGAAGGCGTGGTCCATGTCGGCGATCAGGTCTTCCTCGTGTTCCAGCCCGATGGACACGCGGACCAGCCCTTCGGACACGCCGGCCGCATCGCGTTCGTCCGCCGGCACGCCGGAATGCGTGGTGGACGCCGGATGGCAGATCAGCGATTCGGTGCCGCCCAGGCTGACGGCCGACTTGAACAGGTGCAAGGCGTTGATGAAGCGGAACGCCTTGGCGCGCCCGCCGTCCAGCACGAAGGCGAAGGTCGAGCCCGGCCCGCTGCACTGGCGCTTGTAGACTTCCTGGTAGGCCCGGTCGGTGATCATCTCGGGATGGAAGATCCGCACCTTTTCATGCGGATTGCCCGACAGCCATTGGGCCACCTTGGTCGCCGTGCGCGCGGCCTGCTTCATGCGCAGCACCACCGTCTCCATCGAGCGCGTGATCATCCAGCAGGAATGCGGGTCCAGTTGCGAGCCGAAGGCGCTGCGGATGGCGCGCACCTTCTTGACCAGCGCCTTGCTGCCGGTGACGGCGCCCGCGACCAGATCGCTATGGCCGCCCACATACTTGGTCAGCGAATACACGCACATGTCCACGCCATGCTCGGCCGGCTTCTGGAAGATCGGACCCAGCAGCGTGTTGTCGCACACCGACACGGGACGGTAGCCGTGCCGCGTTTCGAAGGCGTCCAGCTCGTTCTTCATGGCCTCGAAATCGACCAGCGCATTGGTCGGATTGGCGGGCGTTTCGACAAAGAAAAGACGCACCGGCCCCTGGGCCGCCGCGGCCTCCAGCGCCGCACGCATGCCCTGGGCCGACAGGCCGTCCCCGATGGGGTGCGAGCCTATGCCCCACTCCGGAAAGATCTTGGAAATCAGGGTTTCGGTGCCGCCGTACAGCGGCACCGACTGCACCAGCTGGTCGCCGGGCCGCAGGAACGCCAGGAACACCGCGCTGATCGCCGACATGCCGCTGGAGGTCACGGCCGCATCTTCCGAACCGTCCAGCAGCGCCAGGCGATCTTCGACGATTTCCAGGTTGGGATGGTTGAAGCGGCTGTACACCAGCCCCGCCGACTCGCCCTGCGGCAAGGGCTTGCGGCCCGAGACCAGGTCGAAGAACGCCGCGCCATCCTCGGCCGAGCGGAAGGCGAAGGTGGACGTCAGGAACACCGGTGGCTTGACCGCGCCTTCCGATAGAAAGGGGTCGAAACCGTAGGACATCATCTGGGTTTCCGCATGCAGCGGGCGGCCGAAGATGTCCTTCTTGTGATAGCTGGAGTAACTCATGGTGTGCCTCTCTGTCTGGTTTCCGGGTGCCCGGACGGGCCGCCGGGCAGGCGCGTCACGCATGCGAAGACGATAGCGCCCCCCGCCTCGGGCTGCATGGAAGTATGGCGGCAGGCGCAGGCAAGATTCTTTCCATTTGCGTCGCCAGAAATGGATAATGGGAAACGATATTTCCTACTCCCCGGATTTCATGAAAGACACTGCCTTGTTACATCAACTTGACGCGATCGATTGGAAAATCATGAAAATCCTTCAAGAAGATGGCCGGCTCAGCAACGCCGAACTGGCCGAGCGCGTCTCGCTGTCGGCTTCGCCCTGCTGGAAACGCCTGAAGCGCCTGGAGTCGTCCGGCGCCATCCGCGGTTACCAGGCCGTGCTGGACCGCCGCGCGCTGGGTATCGGGGTGGTGGCCTTCGTCAGCATCTCGCTGGAGAACCACACGGAGAAGACCTGCCAGGCCTTCGAGGCCAGCGTGCTTGCCATGCCCGAGGTCCTGGCCTGCCACAACACCACCGGCCAGCACGACTATCTGCTGCACATCGTGGCGCGCGACTTCGATGCCTATTCGGAGTTCGTGCGCAGCCGCCTGCGCACCCTGCCCGGGGTCAAGGAGCTGCTGAGCACGCTGTCGATGCACGAGGTGAAGTCCTCGACCAGGCTGCACCTGTAAGGCGGCTGCCGCTTGCCTGGGGAGGTAATGGGGGCCGCCGGCCCCTTCGCTACATCACGCCGGGAACCACGCGATTGCGGCCCTGGCGCTTGGCTTGATAAAGGCCGCGGTCGGCCACCTGGATCAGGTCGGTGCAAGGCTGTTCGCCCTGGGGTACCGCCGTGGCCGTGCCGATGCTGACCGTCAGCCAGGGCCCGTCGCCGGTGTCCTTCTGCGGAATCTGCAAGGCTTCCACGGCGCGCCGCAGCTTCTCGGCGGCCAGCCGCGCGCTGCCCGCCGGCGTGCCGGGCAATACCAGTGCGAATTCCTCGCCGCCGAAACGCGCCGCCAGGTCGGTGGACCGGTCGCAGCTGGCGAAGATGGTGTTGGCCACCCGCTTGAGCGCCTCGTCGCCCGCGATGTGGCCGTAGGTGTCGTTGTAGGCCTTGAAGTGGTCCACGTCGATCATGAGCATGCTGATTTCGCGGCCGTCGCGGCGCGCGCGCTGCCATTCGGCGTTGAGGTATTCGTCGAAATAGCGGCGGTTGCCCAGGCCGGTCAGGCCGTCGGAGTTGGTCAGCCGGCGCAGTTCCATATTGCTTTCCAGCAACTGCTGCTGGCTCTGGCGCAAGGCCTGGTAGGCCTCGTCGCGCTGCACCAGCGCCAGGTAGGAGCGTGAGTGGTAGCGGATGCGCGCCACCAGTTCGATGGAGTCGGGCAGCTTCACCAGATAGTCGTTGGCGCCGGCGGCAAAGGCCGCGCTCTTGATTGCCGGGTCTTCCTTGGTGGACAGCACGATGATGGGGATGTCGCGCGTCACGGGATGGCCCCGATACTCCTGCACCAGGCTCAGTCCGTCCACGCCCGGCAGCACCAGGTCCTGCAGGATGACGGTGGGCCGGGTCTGGATCGCCACGGCCAGCGCCTTTTCGGGATCCGAGCAATAGTGGAAGTCGATATTGCCCTCCGTGGCCAATGCGCGCCTGATGGCCTCGCCGACCATTACCTGGTCGTCGACGAGCAACACCATGGCCGCATGCGAATTCAGGTTCGCCGAAGCCGAGCTGTCAATGGGAGGTTGCATAGTGAGTCCTTGAATTCTTTCGAGGTCCGTCCGCTCAGGCAAAGGCCTGGATCAAGCGGGGAGCGATTTGGTCCAATGGGCTGATTTCCACGGCCGCCTGCATGGCGGCCGCGGCCTTGGGCATGCCGTAGACGGCGCTGCTGGCCTGGTCCTGCGCAATCGTCAGATAGCCGCGCTCGCGCAGCGCCTTCAGCCCGCGCGCGCCGTCCTGGCCCATGCCCGTCAGCAGCACGCCGACGGCCATGCCGCGCCAGTGCTGCGCCACGCTATGGAAAAAAACATCGATGGAAGGCCGGTACAGGCTTTCCTTGGGGGTTTCGGTGTAGCGCAGCGTGCCGTCCGCCAGCATGTGGAGATGGTCGCCGGTGCCGGCCAGCAGTATCTGGCCGGGCTCGGGCCACTCGCCCTCGCGCACCAGCCTTACCGGCAGCGGCGCCTGCTCGTTGAGCCAGTCCGCCATACCCGCGGCGAACGAGGCGTCCACGTGCTGCACCAGCACGATGCCGGCTGGGAACCCCGGCGGAATCCCCTTCAGCAACTGCGCCAGGGCCGGCGGGCCGCCGGCCGAGGCGCCGATGACCAGCAGGCGCTTGGCGTCCGCCTGCTGCATCGGCCGGGCCACCGGCGTAAGCGCAGGCCGCTTGCCGTAGCGGCCGATCAGCCAGCCCACGTTGCGGATCTTGCGCAGCAGCGGCGCCGCCGCCGTGCGCATGTCGCCGCTGCCGATCACCGGCGTATCCGCCGCGTCCAGCGCGCCATGGCCCATGGCGTCGAACACGCGCGAGGTATGGCGCGCCACGTCGGCGGTAACCACCACGATCGCGCAGGGCGTTTCGGCCATGATGCGGCGCGTGGCTTCGACGCCATCCATGATGGGCATGATGAGGTCCATCAGCACCACGTCCGGCCGGTCGCGAGCGCATTGGTCCACGGCCTCCTGGCCGTTGGTCGCGACCCAGGCGAGCTCCAGCCCCGGCTCCAGCGCGATCGCGCGCCGCAGCACTTCCACCGCCATCGGCATATCGTTGACGATTCCGACTCTCACGTGCGCGCCTTTCCGATCAGGTCTTCCACGGCGTCGAGCAGCGCATCGTCATGGAAGCTGCCCTTGGCCAGATAATAGTCCGCGCCGGCGTCCAGCCCGCGCCTCCTGTCCTCTTCCCTATCCTTGTACGACACCACCATCACCGGCAGGCCCTGCAGCTTGGGATCCGCCTTGATGCGCGACACCAGCTCGATGCCGTCCATGCGCGGCATGTCGACGTCGGTCACCACCAGGTCGAACGCCTCGCTGCGCAACATGTTCCAGCCGTCCATGCCGTCCACCGCGACAGCCACGTCGAAGCCGCGGTTCAGGAGCAGCTTGCGCTCCAGCTCGCGCACGGTGAGGGAATCGTCCACCACCAGCACGCGCTTGCGCCGCCGCGTCTGTTCGGCCGCGCCCGCGCCGTCCACCCGGGTCAGTTGTCCGCCTGCCACCAGCTTCTGCACCGACACCAGCATGTCTTCCACGTCCAGGATCAACAGCGGCGTGCCGTCGTCCATCAGGGCGCCCGCCATTACATCCTGCACCTTGCCCAGGCGCGGATCCAGCGGCTGCACCACCAGCGTGCGTTCGCCCACGTAGCGGTCCACGGCGATGCCATAGAGCCGGTCGTGGTCGCCCACCAGCACCACGCACACGGTTTCCCCGGCCGGCGCCGAACCGCTCTTGCGCAGGATCTGCCGCGCGGAGACCAGCCCGATCTGGCGATCCATGAAGCGGAAATGCTGATGTCCTTCGAGCTGTTCGATGTCCTCGGCGCGCACTTGCAGCGCGTGGTTGACGTAGGCCAGCGGGAAGGCGTAGGTCTCATCCTGCACCTCGACCAGCAGGCTGCGCACCACCGACAGCGACAAGGGCATCTCCAGCATGAAGCGGGTGCCCTGCCCGGTCAGCTGCTGGATGCGCACCGCGCCGCGCAACTGGCGCACCATGGTCTGCACCACGTCCAGCCCCACGCCGCGCCCCGATATCTCGGTGACCTCGCCGCGCGTGCTGAAGCCCGACAGGAACAGGAATTCCAACAGCTCGGCTTCGGTCAGCCGAGCCGCGGTTTCCGCGCTGGCCAGCTTGCGCTGCACCACTTCCACGCGCAGCCGATCCAGCGATATGCCGGCGCCGTCGTCGCTCAACTCGATCAGCAGCATGCCGGCCGCGTGGCGCGCCGACAGCCGGATGCGGCCTTCGGCCGGCTTGCCTGCCGCCAGCCGGTCCTGCGGCATTTCGATGCCGTGGTCGACCGCGTTGCGCAGCAGATGCATCAACGGCGCATCCAGCTTTTCCAGGATGTCGCGATCCACCTGGGTCGACTCGCCTTCGAGTTCCAGGCGCACCTGCTTGCCCAGCGCGCGGCCCACGTCGCGCACCATGCGCGCCATGCCGCCCACCCCGTCGCCGAACGGCCGCATGCGGCAGGCCAGCGCGGTGTCGTACAGGCGTTGGGCCAGGTGGCCCATGCGCCAGCCGAATTCATCGACCTCGCTGGTGCGCTGCGACAGCTCCTGCTGGCATTGCTCGACGATACGCAGGGCATCGTCCAGCGCGGCTTGCGCCTGCGCCTCCAGCGCCTGTCCGGCCAGCGCCGCGCGCACGCCGTCCAACGCCTGGACCGCGCCCGCCTGCATGCGCTTCAGGCGCAGCATGGACGCGCCGAAAGGCCCGATCCAGTGCGACTCCACCAGCGTCTCGCTGGACAGGCCCAGCAATTTGTTGAGCGTGTCGGCCGTCACGCGCAGCACGCGTTCGCCCTCGCCCAGCCCCATGTCGGAACTGCGCCGCACCGGCGCCGCGGCCGGCGGCTCTTCCACGGCCGGGATCGGTGGCAGAAAATCCGCAGGCTTGGGGGCCGGCGCCGCGGCCGACGCTGCAGGCGGCGCAAGGGGCGCATTGCTCAACCGCGCCACCAGTTCGTCGATCTCGCTGCCCAGCTCCGCGCCCGGCGTGGCCACGCGCTGCAACAGGTCCGCGCCCATCAGCAAGGCATCGATGTCCGCCGCCTGCAGGCGCAGCCGCCCTTCGCGCGCCTCGACCAGGCAATCCTCCATGGCGTGCGCGATGCGCACCGCCGGATGCAGGTCGACGATGCGGGCCGCGCCCTTGAGCGAATGCGCCGCGCGCATGCAGGCTTCCAGCTGCGGCGCCGAGGTCGGGTCGTGCTCCAGCGCCAGCAGGCCGTTATTCAGCACCTGCACCTGGGTGCGGGTCTCGAGCTGGAACAATTCCAGGAGCGAGGCGTCGCGCATCTGTTCCGGATTCACGCCAGGCTCCGTTCCAAAGCTTGCATCAGCAAGGTCTCGTCCAATACGCCGACCGCGCGGCCGCCGCAGCGGGCCATGCCGCGCGAGTATTTCAGGCTGGCGCCCTCCACGGTCGCCGGCAAGGATTCCAGCCGGTCCAGGTCCACCGCATGGATGCCCTCGACCTCGTCCACCGGCGCCACCACCGCCCGCCCCGCGCCGCCCAGCAACAGCATACGCGCCGTGGCCGGCCGCTCGCGCGGGTCCTCCACCGGAGCCTCCAGGCCCAGCAGGCGCGCCAGCGACACGCATACGGTCAAGGAGCCGCGCACGTTCGCCACGCCCAGCATCGCCGGATCGCGGCGGTGCGGCAGGCTCAGGATGCGGCGGATGCCCGCCACTTCATCCAACGCACGCGTCGGCAGTCCGAGCCATTCGCCCTGCACGCGGAACACCAGCAGCGAGGACAAATGAGCGCTTTCCTCCGCCCTCGCGTCGCCCGCCGCGTCTGCCATCTGCGGCGGCAGGCGGTCGAGGATGCGCTTGGCCGCCGCCGCGTACACCGGACAGTTGCGACAGTGCACGTGGTCCGCCAACTGCCCGCAGCTCTTGTCGCCGCGGATGCCGATGCGGTTCCAGCAATCGTCCACGTCGGACAGCGCGCCCAAGGTCTCATCCACGTCGCAGCTCCCCGCGCGCCGCGCGCGCCTGCAGGCGGCGGGCCGCTTCGTGATCGCCGTCCGACGCCACCAACGCGGCCAGATGCAGCAAGGCTTCGCGATGGGTCGGATCCAGGTAGAGCGCCTTGCGGTAGGCGGCTTGCGCCTGCCGCGCATCGCCCGCCGCGTCCTGCAGCAGGCCTTGCAGATACAGCGCCTCGGCGCTGGCGCCGTGGCTGTCAATGTGCGCCCGGCACTGCGCCATGGCGTCCTGCACCCGGCCCTGATCGGCCAGGGCCGCGATATGGCGCAGGGATGCCTGCGCGGCGCCCTGACCTGCCGGCGGCGCCGCAGGAACTACCGGTATGGGAGCGTGCGCCAGGGGCAGGCCGGGCTCAGGCGCCTGCGTCAAAGGCCGTCTGGGCGGCGCCCAGCTATGCACAATGGGGCGCGCCGCCGGCGCTACAGCGGGCGCGGCGGGCGGCGGCAGCGGCTTGGCCAGGAAAGCGAACGAGCGTGCCATCGGCACCGCGGGCAGCCTGCGCCCGGTCAACAGCGTGGTCTCGGCCGGGCCGACGAAGAGCACGCCGTCTTCGCGCGTGAACCCGCGCAACACCTGCACCGCGCGTTCCTGCGTGGCGGAGTCGAAGTAGATGAGCAGGTTGCGGCAGAACACGAAGTCATAGGGCGCCACGCCGGCCAGCAGAGCGGGATCGAACAGATTGCCCGGCTGGAACCGCACCTGCCCCATCACCTGGGCGGCCAGCTGATGGCCGTCGGCCGTCTCGGAAAAATGGCGGTCGCGATAACCCAGATCATCGCCGCGGAAGGAATTGCGGCCATACAGGGCGCGCTGCGCGAACTCAACCATGCGCACGCTGATGTCGAAGGCGTCGATCTGGAAACGTTCGGCGGGCACGCCGGCGTCCAGCAGCGCCATGGCGATGGAATAAGGCTCTTCGCCGCTGGAACAGGGCACGCTCAGCACCCGCAGCACGCGGCTCTCCGCGCCCGTGGCATACAGCCGCGCCCGCGCCAGCGCGGCCATGGCCGTCTGCGATTCGGGATAACGGAAAAACCAGGTCTCCGGCACGATGACCGCTTCGATCAGCTGCTGCATCTCGGCGGGCGACGCCTGCACCTGCCACAGATAATCCTGTTCGTCGGCGACGCCGGCCAGGCCCATTCTGCGCCGTACCGCGCGCTCCACGGCGGCCTTGCCGATGGAGCCGCTGTCCAGGCCCATGCGCCGCTTGAGCAGGGCGCTGAAATCGTCGATCAGCATCATGGCCGCGCCTCGCCCGCGGCATCCGCGGGAAACAGCAGCGCCCGCACGGTCGTAGGCAGCAGATCGTCCACCTTGACGGCCTGCACCATGCCGCCGGCATCACTATGCACCGCGCCCAGATAGCGCGCGCCCGGATTGTCCAGGCCGCCGGACTGGAACGCGGCGGGATCGTAGTGCACGGTTTCGGTCGCCTGCTCCAGGATCAGCCCCAGCAGATGCTCCGGCGCGCCGGGGACCGCCCGGTAGCGGACCAGCGCCAGCCGCGTGCTGGTCACGGCGGCCGCCGCGCTCCCGCCCGCCAGCGCGCTCATGTCGATGACGGGTATGGCGACGCCGCGGCGGTCCATGACGCCGGCCACCCAGGCCGGCGCGCCCGGCACCTGCTTGAACTCGCGCAGGCCCAGTACCTCGGCGATGTCTCTCGCGTCCAGCGCATAGCGGTCGCCGCCGATGCGGAACAGCAGGTACAGCCGGCGTCCGGCCGCAGCAGAGAGAGTGCACTCGGCCATGGCAGCCATCACACCTTGAAGCGCGACACGCCGCTGCGCAGGTCGTTGGCCACCAGCGTCAACTCTTCGATCGCCAGCGTGGACTGGCGCAGCGATTCCACGGTCTGCTGCGCGGCGTCGCTCAACTGCTGCAGGGCCTGGTTGATCTGCTCGGCGCCGGTGGCCTGCGCCTGCATGCCTTCGTTGACCATCTGCACGCGCGGCGCCAGGGTCTGCACCTGCTGGATGATTTGCGACAGCTGGTCGCCCACCTGCTGCATGTCGGCCATGCCGCGCCGCACTTCTTCGGAGAACTTGTCCATGCCCATGACGCCGGCCGACACCGACGACTGGATCTCGCGCACCATCTGCTCGATATCGTAGGTGGCGACGGCGGTCTGGTCCGCCAGCCGGCGGATCTCGGTGGCCACCACCACGAAACCGCGGCCGTACTCGCCCGCCTTCTCGGCCTCGATCGCCGCGTTCAGCGACAGCAGGTTGGTCTGGTCAGCCACTTTCGTGATCGTAGTGACTACTTGCGTGATGTTGCCGGCCTTCTCGTTCAGGATCGCCAGCTTGGCGTTGACCGAGCCCGCTGCGCCCACCACGTTGCGCATGGTGTCCTCCATGCGCGCCAAGCCCACCTGGCCGCTGCCCGCCAGGGCCGCGGTCTGCTCGGCCGCGCCCGAGACTTCGGCCATGGTGCGCACCAGCTCGCGCGAGGTGGCGGAGATTTCGCGCGAGGTGACGCCGATCTCCGTGGTGGTGGCGGCGACCTCGGAAGCCGTGGCCTGCTGCTGCTTGGAGGTGGCGGCGATCTCGGTCACCGAGGTGGCCACCTGCACTGCCGAGCGCTGCGTCTTGCCGACCAGTCCGGTCAGCTCGTCCACCATGCCGTTGAAGCCGGTTTCAATGGCGTTGAATTCGTCCTTGCGTGCCAGCGTCAGGCGCCGCGTCAGATCGCCCCCGCCGGTGGCTTCCAGGGTCTTGACGATGGCCCGCATCGGGTTGGCGATGGCGCGCATCAGCATGATGCCGCAGATGATGGCCGCGATGATCGCCAGGGCCAACGACACCAGCATGCGCACTTCGGCGCTGTCCACCGACTGCCTGATGGCGGCCGCCGCGTCATCGGCCTGCTTCTTGTTTTCCAGCACCATCCTGGCCAGGATGTCGCGGCCCTTGTAGAACGCGGGCCGCAGTTCCGCCTTGATCAGCGCCTGCGCTCGCGCCGGGTCCGCCAGCATGGCCGGTGCCAGCACATTGGCGCGGATGCGCTTGTATTCCTGCAGTTCCTTCTCGAACTCGCTGAACATTCCGCGATCATCTTCGCGCCCGATGGTGCGGCGGTACTGTTCCGTATGGTCCGCCAGCAATTTATCCGTCTCGGGCAGTCCGGCCAGGATGCTGTTGCGCTCCTGCTCCGTATCCATGTTCAACGCGTCCTGCACCACCACGAAACCGGCGAACCAGGAGGCGCGGATCGAGGTGCTGTAGTAGATGCCTGGCACGGCGTCGTTGTTGATCAACTCGACTTCCGACTCGATGACCAGCAGGCGCCGGTAATCCATCACCACCATCAACGCCATGATGGCCAGGATCGCCAGGAAGCTGGCCAGGATGCGCTGGCGTAGTGTCAGATTCTTCATGCCGGGAAACCTCTATGCAAAATCAACTCGTCGATTGGGCCGAAATATTCTGGAACAGAACAGGGGACACAAGGCTGTCCATTTATTACGGGATGTTGTGAGTTGGATGACAATTATTGCAAAGGCAAAGGCCCCCAGCCACGGAAAACGCTGAATTTGCGGCAAATATGGCGGTTTACGTCGGGAAAAAGCAAAGCCCTCTTACAAGGGCTTGTCTTTTCCCGCAACAATGCGTACCGGACCCGTTTTCAGGCGGTATCGCCCCACAGTGTGGCGGGTGGCCTGGATTCCACCCAGTCGCGCGCCTGTCCGTAGGCATGCGCCAACCGCAGCACGGCCAGGTCGGCCTGGGGCGGTCCGATCAGTTGCATGCCCATGGGCAGGCCGGCAGCGTTGAACCCCACCGGCACGCTGATCACCGGGCAGCCCGCCAGGGTCCAGGGCGTGACGGTCTCCATCCAGCGGTGATAAGTATCCATGGGGCGCCCGGCGATCTCCTTGGGCCAGTCCAGCGCCGCATCGAAGGGAAACACCTGGGCCGACGGCACCGCCAGATAATCCACGTCCTCGAACATGCGCAGCACGGTCTGGTACCAGGCGCTGCGCTCTTCGGTGGCCTGGTAGACCTGCCGCGCCGTCATGCCCTCCAGCCCTTCGACCTCCCATATCACGGCCGGCTTGACCAGCTTGCGCGTTTCGGGATTGTGGACCAGGGGGTGGAGCTGTCCGCCCACCATCAGATGGCGGTGGGCCAGCCAGACCCGCCACAGGCGTTCGCCGGCAAACGGCACCTGGTAGTCGACCGCCTCGCAGCCGGTCTGCGCCAGGTCGGCCAGCGCCTGTTCGCACAGTTCCAGGATGCCCGCCTCCATCGGCAGGTAACCGTTCCAGTCGCCCAGCCAGCCCACGCGCTTGCCGCGCAGGTCGGCGTCCAGCGGCTGGGCGAACTGGGCAGGGTCGCCGGTCAGGGACAGCGGCACGCGCTTGTCCGGCCCCGCCATCACGGACAGCAGCATGGCCACGTCGCGCGGCGAACGGCCCATCGGCCCTTCGTAGGCCAACTGCTTGAGGAATACCTCGGTCGACGGCCCATAGGGCACCCGGCCGGCCGAGGGCCGCATGCCGTAGACGTTGCAGAACGCCGCGGGATTGCGCAGCGAGCCGCCGAAATCACTGCCGTCCGCCACCGGCAGCATGCGCGCCGCCAGGGCCGCCGCCGCCCCGCCGCTGCTGCCGCCCGCGGTCCTGGACGGATCGTAGGGATTGCCGGTGACGCCATACACCGGGTTATAGGTATGCGAGCCCAGGCCGAACTCCGGCACGTTGCTGCGGCCGATGAAGATGGCGCCGGACGCACGCATGCGCTCGATGATGATGGAGTCGTGCGCCGTGACCTGATCCTTGTAGACCAGCGAGCCCATGGACGTGACCATGCCGCGCACCGCGGTCAGGTCCTTGGGCGCTTGCGGCATGCCATGCAGAAAGCCCAGCCATTGGCCCGCGGCCAGCTGAGCATCGCGCTCATCGGCCTCGCGTAGCAGTTCGTCGCTATCGCGCCGGGCGACGATGGCGTTCAGCTTCGGGTTGACCCGGTCGATGTGAGCCAAATAGGCGGCCATAACCTCGCGGCAGGACACCTGGCGCTGCCGGATCGCCTCGGACAGCGCGTGGGCGGGCATGGCCACGATGTCATTCAACGGGGCGGCGATGGACATGCTTGTCTCCTTTATGGCGCACCTCGAAACGGGGCGCCTTGTCATATTGGGCGGCGCTGGCCGGACACCGGCCGCGCAGGCAGACAATATTACGCCCGCGGATCAGGAGGGCTCGTTGGACACCGTATCGAACCCCGACTTTCCTTTCCTGTCGAACAGGCAGGACGCGACAAACTCGCGTTTCCTGCCGCTGGCGTCCGTGAAGGTGTAGTCGGTGCTGATCATCCATACCAACGGCCCGACGTCCTGCATCACGTCGTAGACGTCGGGAACGTCCAGGTCGGTCGCCTGGTACAACGGCGAGCTCTGGTCTTCGGCAACCATCTGCTTGAGGATCGCGGGAGTTTCCTTCCTGCATAGCGTGATCAGGTCGCCCGCCTTTTTCTTGGACCACAGGTCCGCGTCCGTGTAAGGCAAGTCGCGCTCGCGGGCCAAGGCGGGATTGGACGCCAAGACGCAGAGCAGGCCGCAAGCAGCCAGGAAACGGGAACGGGTCATCGATGCATCCGAAGTCAGAAAAACGAAGGCCGGATGATACGCGAGGCAGGCGCAATCCCTTGCGCCAGATCGAGACACCGCCAGCCGCTGACGGAACTGCGCCCGCCTGATCAGTCCACCCGCCACCAACCTGGCAGCAGGCCGCGCACCTTGGCGCGGCGATAGCGGTCGTCGATCAGGTGCACCGTGCCCACGTCGTGCTCGGTGCGGATGACGCGGCCCGCCGCCTGCACCACTTTCTGCATGCCGGGATACAGGTAGGTGTAGTCGTAGCCGTTCTCCACGCCATAGCGCTGGTCCATGGCGCGCTTCATGTTTTCGTTCACGGCATTTACCTGCGGCAGTCCCAGCGTGGCGATGAAGGCGCCGATCAAACGCTTGCCGGGCAAGTCCACCCCTTCCGAGAAAGCGCCGCCCAGCACCGCGAAGCCCACGCCCTGCCCGGTTTCGGTAAAGCGCGCCAGGAACGCGGCGCGGCCGGCCTCGTCCATGCCCGGGGTCTGCAGCCAGATCGGCACGGCGGGATGGCGCTCGCGCATCAGGTCCGACACCTGGCGCAGATAGTCGAAGCTGCTGAGAAAGCCCAGGTAGTTCCCAGGCCGCTCCGCATACTGCCGCGCAATCAGCTCGACGATGGGTTCCAGCGAACGCTCGCGGTCGCGATAGCGCGTGGACACGTTGCCCACCACGCGCACCGCCAATTGCTCGGCCTGGAATGGCGCGGCCACGTCGAGCCAGGGCGTGGCCGCGGGCAGGCCCAGCGTGTCACGGTAGAACTGCTGCGGGCTCAGCGTGCCGGAAAACAGCACCGTGGCGTGCGCCGCCGCGTAACGTGCCGCCAGATACGGCGCCGGGATCACGTTGCGCACGCACAGCACAGAAGGCGGGGTCTTGGCGCCGGCGGCGCTTGCCTCCGACCGGGTCACATCGAACAGCGCATGCGAGCCGAACTGTTCCGCCAGCCGCATGAACTGCAAGGCCTCGAAGTAGAACGCCAGCACCGGATCGTCCTGCGGCAACGGCGATTCGGCCATGTATTCCATGATCGCGCCCACCGCCTTCTGCACCGCGGCCAGCACCCCGGCCGCCACCCCGTCATAAGCCTGATAGCGTTCCGCCTGCTTCTTGTTGAGCGCATTCCAGGAGCGTTGCAGTCCGTCCAGGGATTTCTTCAGCGCCTTGGGCGCGGCGTAGCGCGCGGCCGCCAGCGAGGCCTGGTCGAGCTCGCCCGTGTACATGCGACGCGCCCGGTCGACCAGGTTGTGGGCCTCGTCCACCAGCACCGCCACCTTCCATTGGTAGACCTGCGTCATGGCGTACAGCATTGCCGTGGCGTCGTAGTAGTAGTTGTAGTCGCCCACCACCACGTCGCTCCAGCGGATCAGCTCCTGCGACAGGTAGTACGAGCAGACCTGGTGCTCGCGCGCGGCGGCCGCTACCGTGGCGGCATCCAGGCGCGCATGCGCCAGCGCGGCCTCGCGCGCCTGCGGCAAGCGGTCGTAGAAGCCCTGGGCCAGCGGGCAGGATTCGCCGTGGCAGGCCAGGTCCCGATGCACACAGGTCTTGTCGCGCGCCTGCAGGTCCAGCACCCGCAGGCCAGGCGCGGCGGGCTGCGCGTTGACGGTGTCCAGCGCTTCCAACGCCAGGCCGCGCCCCGGGCTCTTGGCCGCCAGGAAGAAGATCTTGTCCAGGCCCGCGCCCGGGCTGGCCTTGAGCAGCGGGAAGATCGTGCCCAGAGTCTTGCCTATGCCCGTGGGCGCCTGGGCCATCAGACAGCCGCCGTCGCGTGCCGTGCGGTAGGCAGCCACGGCCAGCTCGCGCTGCCCGGCGCGGAATTCGCCGTGCGGAAACTTCAGCGCCTCCAGCGCCGCATCGCGCGACTGGCGGTGCGCCAGTTCGGTCGCCGCCCAGGCCAGGAAACGTCCGCATTGCTCGCGGAAGAACGCTTCCAGCGCGGCGGCCTCGTGCGTTTCCGCCAGCACCGTCTCTTCCTCGGTGACCACGTTGAAATACACCAGCGCCACGCGCAGGCTACCGAGTCCGCGCGCCTGGCACAGCAGATGTCCGTATACCTTGGCCTGCGCCCAATGCACGGCGCGGTGGTTGTCGCGCACGCTGTCCAGCTGGCCGCGGTAGGTCTTGATCTCTTCGAGCTGGTTGGCCACGGGGTCGTAGCCATCGGCGCGGCCGCGCACCAGCAGGGTTTCATGCTGCCCGGACAGGGCCACTTCGGTCTCGTACGCCGGCCCGCGGCGGCCCGTCACGGTCGCGTGGCCCGCCATGCCCTCCAGGCCCGTGGGCGCGGGCGTGAAGCGCAGGTCCAGGTCCCCTGTCCGCGCCGTGAATTCGCACAGCGCGCGCACCGCCACCGCATAGCTCATGCCGCGTCCTCGCGCCAGCTGACGTGGCACACCCGCACCGGCATGCCGTGCGACACGCAGTACTGCAGCCAGCGGATCTGGTTGTCCTGCAGCTTGTCGCCCGGACCCTTGACCTCGATCAGCTCGTAGCGGCGCTCGGACGGCCAGAAGCGGATCAGGTCCGGCAGGCCGGAGCGGTTGGTCTTGACGTCGCGCAGCAGGCGTTCGAAGTACAGCTTCAGATGCGCGGCCGGCAGGCATTCCAGCGCCTGCATCAGCAAGTCCTCGGACAGCGAGCCCCAGAACACGAAAGGCGATTGCAGGCCCGACTTGTCGGCGTAGCGTTGCAGGATCAAGTCCCGGTAGTCCGGCCTGTCCAGCTGCGCCAGGCATTGCGCGAACAGCGCCGCGCGGCGCTGGTGGAAATCCGGCGCGTCCAGGTCAGCAGGACCACGTTGGAACGGATGGAAGAAGGCGCCCGGCAAGGGCGCGAATACGGCCGGCCAGCACAGCAGCCCGAACAGCGAATTGATCAGCGCGTTTTCCACGTAGTGCACGGGTGCGTCGTCCCGGTGCAGATGGTCGCGCGTGACGAACTCCACCGAGACCGGCTGCGTCGGCCGCGCCAGCGTCAGGTCGGTGCGCAGCAAGGCGGGACCCGGCTCGCGCACCGGGACGCCCTGCCCCGCGCCCCGATACAGGCGCGGCCACATGCGCGCCAGGCGCTGGCTTTCCTCTTCGCTTTCGGGCGCGGCCTGCGCCTGCAGCGCCAGGGCCAACGCGTCGCCGTGCCGCGCCATGCGCTCATACACGCGGATGCGGCGGTGGCGCGCGCCGGGATAGGCGCAGGCCTCGTATACGCGTTGCGCGGCGTCCCAGTCCTGCGCCCGTTCGCAAGCCTGCCCGATGCGCAGCAGGACCTTGGCGCGGCGCTTTTCCAGCCAGGGATTGCCGCTGGCGCAGGCCTGCACGGCCTGCATCAACGCATCGGCGTCGGCCCCTTCGTCCAGCGCCACGCGGCAGGCGTGCAGCGCCAGGTAACAATCCACATCTTCCCGCGTCTGGAAGGCGCGGGAAGATGCGTCGAACGGCACCGTCTCGTACTGGAACACGCCCAGATCGGCCAGCACGAACTCTGACCAATCCTGATGCAGATTGCCGAAGAACATCAGGCGGAAGCGCTCGCAGATATCCGTCACGGCCACACGCCAGACTGGTTCGTCCGCGCCCGGGTTCCATTGCGCGTAAGGCCGCGCCTCCGCGTTGGCCGCGCGCGCGGCCTCCAACAGATCGCCCTTGCGCGAGGCTGATCTGACCGGCACATCCGCAAACATGCGGTTCAGCTCCGGCTTGGTGTGCAGGCCGAACAACTCGTCCAGCGTCATCGGCGCCCGCGCGTCCAGCCAGCCCAGCGCCAACAGCGGCTGGGCTGCCGCCTCGGCCGCGCCGATCTCTTCATAGATCAGCCGGCCGGCTCGGAACCACGGGCCGCGCCGCATCAGCATGCGCACCATCAGCGCCTGGGAGGCCTGCGGCAAGGCCGGGAAATCCGCCATGAAACGGCGCTCAGCGTCATCCAGCAGGTCGGCGTAGCGGTCGCCCACCCACGTCAGCGCGCGCTGGAAGTTGTGCAGATAGTAGTAGCGGTAGGCGGGAAACATCGGCCGGGCCGGATAACTGGATATTTATCCAGCAATGATAGCAGGCGCGGCCGGCTGGCGTGCGCCGCTTCAGTCCTGCCCGTGGCGCAGCAGATGGAACCCTTCGCCTTCGTCCGGCTCGACGAAGTACGCGGTGATCGCGTCGTACTGTTCGTCCGTGGTGGTGTAGGGATGCGTGCCCGACGCGTTGCGGGCGCGCAGCCTGGCCTTGCAGACCTCGTCGGGCAGATCCAGGTAATGCAGCCGATGGGCGCAGCCGGCATCTTGCGCCACTTGGCGCAGCCATTCGCGGCTGCGTCGCGTGTTGGCCGGGAAGTCCAGCACCACCGACAAACCCGCCCGCACCAGCGCCGCCACATGGCTGCCCATCGCATTGCGCAGACGGCTGGCGCAGCGAGCGTAGTCGGCCAGGTCCACGATTTCTCCCGGATAGAGCGCCGCCAGCCAGCTGTCCTCGCTGAGCAGGATGGTGCCGGGCTGCGCCGCCAGTTGCTGCGCCAGCGTGGATTTGCCGGAGCCGATCTTGCCGCACAGGAAGTGCAGCATGGGCGTGGCCGAGGGGGAAGGATCAGTGGACATCATGAAGTGCTCTCCTGGGAAAAATGCGGGCAGGAGGCGGGCCAAAAAAAAACCCGCCTCTGGCGGGTTTGTGTAGCGATGTACCGACGCGCGCTAACCCACCATGGACCTGATGGTGGTAATAATCAGCGCGAGGGAAGTTGCGGAACTATGCATGTAGCGTAGCGTGCGCCCGGCATCGGGGCTTGTCAAATCGCCCATGAAAAACGCGGCGCCGGCCATGAGTCCTTCGCCAGCTGCTGACCCGACACGGTACGCCCGTTCATCCACCTTGGCGAAACGCCTGCACGTGCTCAATCAAGGCTCGAAGCTTGGGAGGAATATTTCGCCGGCTGGGATAATAGAGATAGAAACCGGGGAATGTCGGACAGAATTCGTCGAGCAAAGAAATCAGTTCTCCGCGTGCAATGGTTGGGCGAAAGCTCTCTTCCATGCCGAAGGTGATTCCGGCTCCGGCAACCGCAAGCTTGATCATCAGTGCCATGTCGTTGGTAGTGATTTCCGGCTCAACCTGGACGCTGAAATCTTTGCCATCCTCTGCAAACTCCCAGCGATAGGGAACCGCCTTCGGCGCCGGGCGCCACCCGATGCAGCGATATCTCGGGAGATCCCGCGGATGCATGGGCATGCCATACCGATCACGGAAGGCCGGAGCGCACACCACCATTTGCCGTTCGTCGCCAACGATGGGAATCGCAATCATGTCCTGCTCGATCACTTCGCCCAGGCGAACTCCGGCATCGTAGCCTTCGGCCACGATGTCGAACTCCTCGTCAGTCACCGTGACGTCGAGCTGGATTTCCGGATTCGCCTGCGAAAACGTGCTCAACATCGCTCCCGAAAGAAAGCGCTCGGCAATCGAAGATACCGTCAGGCGTAGCTGCCCTCGCGGAGGTCCCTGGAGGTTCACCGTGGCCTCGAAGGCTGTTCGCATATCGGCCAAGGCCGGGGCCACTTCGGCAAACAACCGCTCTCCCGCTTCCGTCAGACTGACGCTGCGCGTCGTGCGCCGAACCAGCGCAACGCCCATCATGCTTTCCAGCCGCGCGATCGTTTGACTTACTGCCGAACGCGAGACGCCGATGCGATCCGCCGCCGCCCGGAAATTCTTCTCTTCAGCCACGAACACAAACGTTGCCAGCGCATTGAAATCAGCGTCCATTGGTTAACAAACCTTCCCAAGCCATAAAGCAGCGGCCAGCTTATCACGCCAATCAAGAGTACCTACAGTGCTGCTCATGGAGTTCATCTCTCCATGGAGTACACAAAAAAACCTCTCGAAAAGGAGATCAGTCATGGCTCGTGGAATGCCAACCATTGCCGGGATGATCCTGGCGACTTCGGCGCTGGCAGGATCCGCTTTGGCAACCGGAACCCCCGCCGTCAACGACACTACCGAGCGCCGCATGCAGCGGGGCTCGGAGGTCCTGCGCAGCCTGAACAAAGGCGCTACGCAGCCAAATCTGGAGCGCATGCGCGCCGAGTTTCCGTTCCTGGCTCAGGCGACCGAAGGCTATGCATTGGGCGATGTCTGGTCCCGGGACGGCCTGGATCCCCGCATCCGCCAGATTGCGGCCGTCGCGGTGTTCGCGGCTATGGGTGAATTCGCTTTCATGAAGATCCATGCCCAATACGCCCTGAACATTGGAGTCGCCGAAGAAGAACTGAAGGAAGCCATATATCTGGTGACCGTGCCTGCCGGCTTTCCTCGCGCGATTACCGCGTCGCAAGCCCTGTCCGAAATCTTCGCCCAGCAGCGCGCGGCTACGGCCCAGGAATTCCGGGGGACGAAGCCATGATCCGCCCCTCCGTGCTTTACGCGGCCATCGCCATCGTCGCCGCAATGTCCGCCCCCCTCCAGAAAAGCGCCGCCCAGATGACTAACAACACCGCTCCCGCCACCCGACAAGTGGCAAACCATCCCTACGCCGGCATGTGGGTGACCAAGGATGGCCGGATACGCCACAACCTCCTGCCGAGCGGCCGCTATGACGAGGCGCGCGGAGAAATCGAAAGCGCCTATCAAGGCCGATACGAGGTAAGCGGCAACCACATTGAATATTGGGATGACACCGGCTTCACCGCCGATGGGGATTTCATCGATGGCGTCTTGCACCACGGCGGAATGATCTTGTATAGGCGCCAGCAAGAATAGGCGTCGCGCTTGGACTTTGGATTTGAAACGGCGCCGGCAAACCGCGTGGCCTGCCGGCGCCGCCTTCCATCACGCTACGCGATGGAGCGGGGATATCAGCGTGCCGGCTGCGGCGCCGCCCCCACGTCCTTGCGCACCTTGGCCACGTCGGCCGCGGTGACGGCCGCCGCCTGGTTGCCCCAGCTGGACCGCACGAACGTCACCACCTCGGCGACCTCCTTGTCGCTCATGCGCCAGTCGAAGCCCGGCATCGCGTAGGCGGTCGGCGCCGCCGTGGTGGCCGGCATCTGCGCGCCCTTGAGCACGATGTGAATCAAGGAGGCAGGATCCGCCGAGTTCACCGTGGAGCTGAGCGCCAGCTGCGGGAAGGTCTCCGTGTAGCCCTTACCCGTGCTGCGGTGGCAAGCCGCGCAGTTGTTGAGGAAAGCCATCGCGCCGTCGCCCTTGTCCTTGCCCGTGCGCAGCGCCTGTGCCACGGACTCGTCATAGGCCAGCGGCTTGGTCGCATCCTTGTTCACCGGCGGCAGGCTCTTCAGGTAGGCCGCGATGGCGTTCAAATCGGCGTCGGACAGATGCTGGGTACTGTCGCCTACGACCTGCGCCATGCCGCCGAAGGCGGCGGAATGGCCGTTGCGGCCGGACTTCAGGAAGGCCACGATGTCCGCCTGGCTCCAGCCGCCCAGGCCGTCGGTGGTGTCGCCGCGCAGGTTCTTGGCCAGCCAGCCTTCGACCTCGCCGCCCGACAGGAAGGCCGAACCGTCCGCCTCGGTCAGCGCCTTTTCCTGCAAGGCGATGCCGCGCGGCGTGTGGCAAGTGCTGCAATGGCCCAGGCCTTCGACCAGGTACTGGCCACGCAGCAGCGCGGCGCGGTCCGCGCCTTGCGTGTCGGCGGTCACGGGCGCCGTGGCCACGTCGGGCGCGAACATCCAGCGCCACACGCCCAGCGGCCAACGCATCGACAAGGGCCAGATGATGTCGGTGTCCTTGTTCTCCTGCTTGACCGGCTCCACGCCGTGCATGAAGTAGGCGTACAAGGCCTGCACATCCTCGGGCGTGACCTTGGCGTAGGCGGTGTACGGCATGGCCGGGTACAGCGAGTGCCCGTCCTTGGCCACGCCGTGGCGCACGGCCCGGTCGAAGTCCTCGTAGGTATAGCCGCCGATGCCGGTGTCCTTGTCGGGCGTGATGTTGGTGGAGTAGATCATGCCCAGCGGCGAATCGATACCCAGGCCGCCCGCGAACGGCTTGCCGTCCTTGGCCGTGTGGCAGGCGATGCAGTCGCCGGCGCGCGACAGGTATTCGCCCTGCTTGATCATCTGCGCGTCGGCGGCGGCAGGCGTGCCGTCGGCGGCGAACGCCGCGCTCGCCGCCAGGGCGGAAAGAGCCGCAACAATGGTCTGCTTAATCATTGTGTCGTCTCCTTAAGCCTGGACCAGCGGGCCGGGGTTCTTCAGGTACTGGTCGCGAATCGCTTGCGCCGACCAGTAGGCCAGCGCTCCGACCAGGCCCGTGGGGTTGTAGCCCATGTTCTGCGGGAACGCGCAGGCGCCCATCACGAACAGGTTGGGCACGTCCCAGCTTTGCAGGTACTTGTTGACCACGCTTTCCTTGGGGTTGGTGCCCATGATGGCGCCGCCCGTGTTGTGCGTGCTCTGGTACACCCTGGTGTCGTAGCGCGCGCCCTTCTTGCGCACCCCCACGGCGTACTTTTCGGGCTTCATGGCCTTGGCTACTTCTTCCATGCGCTTGCCCATGTAGCCCAGCATGTCGAATTCGTTGTCATGCCAATCGAAGGTCATGCGCAGCAGAGGCTGGCCAAAGCTGTCCTTATAGGTCGGGTCCAGCGACAGGTAGGCGTCGCGATACGACATCACCGAACCGGAAATGCCTATGGTCATGTGGCGCTGGTACGCGTCCTGCACGCCCGCCTTCCAGCCCGTGCCCCAGCTCGGCGTGCCCGGCATGGTGGGGGTCTGCTTGATCGGACGGCCGCCGTAGCGCACGTGGCGGATGCTGGCGCCGCCCAGAAAGCCCAGCGGGCCGTGGTCGAACTGGTCGCCGTTCAGGTCGTCCATGCCCACGCCGCCCGCGCCCGTGCCCACGAAGGGGTTGAGCTGAGTGCCCTTGGGCAGCAGCACGCTGACGCCGCCGTTCATCTGGTAGGCGTAGTTCTTGCCGACCACGCCTTCATTGGTCTTGGGATCGTAAGGCTTGCCGATGCCGGACAACAGCAGCAGGCGCACGTTGTGCATCTGGTAGGCCGACAGTATCACCAGGTCGGCCGGCTGCTCGATCTCGCGGCCTTGCGCGTCGATGTAGGTCACGCCCACGGCCTTCTTGCCGGTCGAGTCCAGGTTGACCTTGATCACGTGCGATTGCGTGCGCAATTCGAAGTTGGGCTTCTTCAGCAGCACCGGCAGGATGGTGGTCTGCGGCGAAGCCTTCGAATACATATAACAGCCGTAGTTCTCGCAGAAACCGCAGAAATTACAGGGCCCCAGGCGCACGCCGTACGGATTGGTGTAAGGCCCCGAGGCATTGGCCGCGGGCGCCGGATACGGATGAAAGCCGACTTCGCGCGCCGCCTTGTCGAACAGCTGGGCGCCGTAGGTGGTGGTCAGGGGCGGCAGCGGAAACTCCTTGCTGCGCTTGCCCTCCAGCGGATTGCCGCCTTCGACGATCTGGCCGTTCAGGTTGCCGGCCTTGCCGGACGTGCCGCACACGTACTCGAACTTGCTGAAGTACGGTTCCAGCTCATCGTAGGTCACGCCGAAATCCTGGATGGTCATGCCTTCCGGAATGAAGCTCTTGCCGTAGCGCGTTTCGTAGCGGGTGCGCAGCTCCAGTTCCTCGGGCAGCACACGGTAGTGCATGCCGTTCCAGTGGAAGCCCGCCCCGCCCACGCCCGTGCCCAACAGGAACGAACCATTCTGCCGATACGGCACGGCCACGTCGTCGACGCCGTGGCGGATGGTCACGGTTTCCTTCGACAGGTCCTGGAACAGCTTGCCGCGCACGGAGTACGCCAGCTCGTCGGCGACCTTGGGATACTCGGCGTCCTTGGGCGTGTCCTGCATCGCGCCGCGCTCCAGCGCCAGCACGTGCAGCCCTGCCTCGGTCAGCTCCTGGCCGAGGATCGCACCGGTCCAGCCGAACCCGACCAGCACCGCATCGACTTTGTCTTTTTTGATCGCCATGGCTTAACCCTTCTCCCCAGAGATCGACACGGGGCCGTAGGGATACTTCGCGTTGGGCTGGTCGGCCCAGTCCATGAAGTCCGCGCGCGCGCCCGGGAAACCCACCATCTTCCAACCCACCATGTTCTTGTTGCCGCCATACATGGGATCGGCGAAGAACCCTTCCTTGGTGTTGGAAAGCAGGAAACTGAAGAACGTCGTGGCAGGCACGCTTTCGAACTTGATCTTGCCGCCCTGCAGATCCTTCAGGATCTGTTCCTGCAGCGGCTTGTCCAGTTCGGCATAAGCCTTGCCGTGCGTCTTCACGCACCAGGCGTCACAGGCCTCGATGCCGTGGCGGTAGACCTCGCGGGGGTTCTGGCTGAGTTGATAGCCCAGTTCCGGCACCTGGTCGGTGTGGAACGGACCTTGCATGTACCAGAGCTTGCCGTGGCCGAACGGCGTTTCCATCTGCCGGTCGATGAACTCCGGCACGCCGGCCTCGATGGCGCCGGGACCGTACTCGTCAGCGGGAATCAGATGATCCACCGCGGCCACGACGAAGGCCCATTCGGCCTTGGTGAAATAGGTGGGTTCATAGGGCTTGGCGGCGCGCGCGGCGGCGCCATCCGACTCGTTGGTACAGCCGGTGGTCATTGCGCCCACCGCCAACGTCGACGCCGGCACGATGGCCAACGCCTGCAGGAACCGCCTGCGCGGCTTTGCGTCTTCTGTCATAGACATCTCCGTGAATACTCCAAGTTGTCCTAGCTACCGAACATGAACCTGGGAACACGAACCGCCGAGCTAGTGACAACACGCTCTTCGCATACAGAAAATCGACCCGATCCCCACGACATGGAGCTTGGGAAAGGGTGCGCACATTATGCGCTCTTTAGGCCATCTGATACGCTCGATAGACCATATCAGATCGATTTTCTTGACATGAAAATAAGTTTTGCATTAAGGACAAAGTAAGAGGCTTTGCACTAGACCCGCATGACAACGGATTCACCCATGAACGAAAAAACCAAGACTTGGCGCAGCACCACGACGACGCGCAGCTGGAGCACCACGAAGGACCTGACGCCCGAACAGCGCGCCAACATCGAAGAGTTGCTGGACGGCGGAATGGATGGCGCTTCGGTGAGCCAAACCTGGAGCTATGCCGGCATCGAGAACGGTGAGTCCTTCAAGGTCGAGATCAAGGACGGCGCGGTCACGGTCAATGGCCGCAAGTACGACAGCCTGGACGAAGTCCCCCGTGCCGAACGCGAGCGCATCGAAGCGCTGCGCGCCGGCCAGGGAGACGGCGGCCTGTGGGACATGCTGCGCAACGCCGGCGTGGACGTGGAAAACCTGGCGCAGGGAATGAAGCAGCACGAGGCCAAACCGGAGTTCGTGATCGAAACCGATGATCCGGCGCCGGCGCAGGCACGCACATCGGCCGAAGCTGCTCCCTCCCATGTGAACGCGGGGCTCCCTCCCGGCGCCGTGCCGGCCAAGAGCGGCGGCCTGCGCAGGATGCTGCTGATCGGCATCGCGATCGGCCTGGGCTGGTGGGTGGCCCGGGCGCTGAACTTGTTCTGAAACATTCACGTCCGGACGTTGACCCATGAATTGTTTCAAAACTTGGCCTGAGCGCGCAGCAATGCCCTGCGCGACATGCATGGAAACATAAGGACAAAGCCCGGCATGAGCGGCGCGCCTACGATCTGGAATTCCCGATGCGCGCCGTCCGCGCGCCTGGAGTCCGGATGCGCGTACTGCACTCGCTCAGAGCCCGTGTCGCCGCCAGCCTGGCAGGCATAGGCTCTCTGCTTGCCGCCGCCAGCGTCGCGCTGTACGGCGCCTACGGCAAGCTCAACCGCGCGTCCGAACCCGTATATGGCGCCGATGCCTCGATCCAGACCGGCCAGTGGCAGGTGGTGCCGCGCCGCGCCTGGACCGCCTCCACCCCCAAGGTCTACGGCGTGCCGCTCAAGCCCGGCGCCACGGCGCTGGTGGTCGAGGCTGACCTCACCAACCGCACCGCCGAATCGAGCGCCGACTATCTCGGACTGCTGCGTTGGAATGCGCCGCTGGGAGCGGCTGCAGGCAAGCCCATGGCGGTCGGGCTGCGCGATTCGCAGCAAATGCCTTACCTGCAGCCCGGCCTGCCCGAGCGCATGGCCTTTGTCTGGATGCTGCCGCCCGCAGCTGCGGCTCCCGCGCGCACCGCGCTTGCCGTGCATAGCAAGATCTACAAGCCGGTAGACAATCTGTATGGCGCGCCAGGCTGGTTCAATCCCGCGAACGTCGGCAGGATCGAATTGCCGATAACCCGGGACGGCGTGCCGGAGTCGGCGCCATGAGCGCGCGGCTGGGCACGCTGCTGCTGGTGCTGGCCGCCGCGCTGGCCCTGTACGCCATGCAGCGCAGCACGCCCCGCTACATGGCGCTGACTGGCCCCATCACGGCAGGCGGCGCCATGGGACAGACCGTGAGCGCCAGGCAGTTCGACGTCACCGTGGAGCGCGTGCAGTTCGCTCGGCAGCTGAGCTACAAGAGCCTGAGCGCTACGCAGACGCGCACGACGGGCGGCGTCTGGGCCATCGTCTGGCTGCGCCTGGCCGCGCGCGACACGTCGGCCACCGTCGGCGAAGCCGCCTGGCTCGGACCCGACGGCCTGGCCTACCGCCACACGGACCGTCTCGTGCTCGCGCGCAACCAGCCGCCCCACGCCGTGGAACCAGGCCTGCCGCGCACCGTGCGGCTGGTGTTCGAGATCCGGCCCGATCAGGCGCGCGGCGCTACGCTGCTGCTGTCCGCGCGCTATGGCCCGCGCCTGGACTCGCAGGTGCGCATTGCGCTGGACGGCGTGCCGCTGGACGACTCTGGCCGGCCGATTGCGGCCGACCAATACGATCTCGACCAAGAGGCCGCGCCATGAACGACGCGGCCATGAGCGAACGCCGCTGGCGCCGCCGCAGTTTGTGGCTGCTGCCTCCCTTGCTACTGCTGACCCTGTACTGGAGCGGCCACGACAACGTGGCCCGCTGGCTCGACGGCCGCGAACTGCAGCCGCGCGAGGTCGCGGCCGGCACCCAGGCGCCGCTGGGCGGCGCGCAGTGGCAATTACAGCAATTCGCCGTGCTGGAACCGCCGGCCGGCCGCGGCTGGCAAGCCGGTTCCCGCGCCGCGCTGGCAGCCTTCTCCGTGCAGGTGCAATCCACCGATCTGCCCACGCGCTGGCGCGGCTGCCGCATCGCGCTGCACGATGCGCAGGGGCGTACCTGGCTGCCCGCCATCGCGCCGGCGCTGCGCCTGCCCCGCGGTACGGCGCGCGGCTGCGTGGCCGCCGCCCACAGCGGCGCCGCGCCCGGCGCCAAGATGGAAATCATGGAAGCCTTCATGGTGCCCGCCGACGCGGCCGCGCCCTGGTCTATCACTGTATCTATCGATGCCGAACGGCCTGCTTACCTGCGCTTCGCGCCGCCGGACCCGCCCGGCTGAATCAGGCTGCCGGCGCAGGCGCCGGACTGCGCATCTTCCACGGCGCGTAGGCGCATTCCAGCACGGCGGCAAGAAAGCAGATGCGCAAAGGCTCGATCAACAGACCCGTGGACGAATCGCGAAACGGGCTGCCGAACAGCAGCGAAACGCCGTGCGCCAGCACCTGCCAGGTATCCAGGTCATGCGGGCCGATCAGCCGCGTCGCGCCGTACCACAGCCATGCGGCGCCCCAATCGATCAGCCGATAGCCCACGATAAGCGTCACCAGCAGCAGCGCGCTGCTGTGAAAGGCCAGGCGCACGCCGCTGGCCAAGGGCAGATAGCGCTTGCGGTAGCCGGCCACGAAATGCTCGACGAAATCGCGCAGAAAGCGCGGCACCGCGCGGTAGCGATCGCCCAGCCGTTGCAGCCGTTCATAGCGCCGCAGGTCGGCATCATCGCGCACGTCGTAGCCGTAGACCAGCGCGGCCATCACCAGCCATATCACCGGCAGCAAGGCATAGAAGAACAGGCTGACCAGCGCCACGCCCACGCCGCGCCCTTGCGCCTCGACCGGCGTCATGCCCGCCGCCCAGGCATTCGTAATGGGCGTCAGCATATTCATCAGGGACTGCAGCAGCGCCTCCAGCCCGCGCCGGTCGGCCAGCCATTGCCAAGCCTGGTCCTTCCAGCGGCTGATGACGTACAGGCCGATCAGGATCCAATTGGTCTCGCACAGCACCACCAGCCATTGCCAGCGGCCCTTGCCCGTGCGGTCGCGCGCCATCACCGCCACCTTGCGCACCAGCCAGGAAATCGCCACCGAGACCAGCAGCCAGCGCGAATCCAGGGCGTCCAGCACATTGCCGTGCTCGCCCAGCGGATCCAGCCCATAGGCCAGGCGCGAGTACTGCCGCACGATGTCGCCCAGGAACCCCCAAGCGGCGTAATAGGCGAAGAACGGCAGCAAGGCCACGGTCAACGCCCGCCCCAGCCGTCCTTCAGCGTTGCCGGACGCGGTGTCGCCAGCGCGCGCCGCCGCTTGCGCGTCGCGCAAGGCCGGGAGGCCGGGCAGCAGCACCAGCAACATCGCCACCGTGGTGACCAGCTGTGCCAAGGCAACCAGCGTAAGTACCGCCAGGCCGGCCAGATGATTGGCAAAGCCCGTCTGCGCCGCCACCCACAGCAGCACATCGCGGGCCAGCGTGCCTGCCAGCACCAGCGCCATCAATTGCGGCCAGAACCGCAGCCACAGCCGGCCAGTCAGCGCCCATGGCGCGAGTACGGACTCGAGCATGCCTACACCCTGCAGTGCGCGGATTGAAGCGGTCGATGTTAATGCCGCGCCGGCGCGAGGAATGTTACCGCTCGCCACGATTGCGCACAGGGTGTCAATATACGGGCATGAGCACACTGACATTCCGCCCCGCCACCGCCGACGACGTCCCGGCCTGCGTGACGATCCGCGGCCAAACCAGAGAGAACGCGTTTTCCGTCGAGGAACTGCGCGCATTGGGCATCACCGTGGACAGCTGGGCCGCCGGCGTCCGCGCGGGAGACCTTCCCGGCTTTGTCGCCTGCGCGGACGGCCGGGTGACAGGCTACTGCTACGGCGACCGCGACACCGGCGAAATCGTGGTCCTGGCCCTGCTGCCCGAAAGCGAGAACCGGGGCACGGGCAAGACGCTGCTGCAGCTGATGGTCCGGCATCTGGCAAGCCTGGGACACCAACGCCTGTTCCTGGCATGCGCCAGCGATCCCGCTGTGCGTTCCCACGGCTTCTACCGGCACCTGGGCTGGACGCCCACGGGAGAACGGGATGAAGCCGGCGACGACATACTGGAACTGTCGATCAGATAATCTCCAGGCGCCATCCGTCGCTGCCCGCAAGCAGGCGATGCGTCAGGCCCAGGCTGTCCATGAACGCGTCGTCATGAGACACCACGACCAAGGCGCCCCGGTACGCGCGCAGCATTGCCTCCAACGCCTGCATCGACGGCAGATCCAGGTGGTTGCTGGGCTCGTCCAACAACAGCAGTTGCGCGGGCGGGTCCGCATACAGCGCGCAGGCCAGTGCGGCCTTCAGCCGTTCTCCTCCGCTGAGCGCGGCGCTGGGTACGGCAATCTTGCGCGCGTCCAGGCCAAGCTGGGCAAGGCGCGTGCGCAAGTCAGCTTCCGACGCGCCGCGATTGGCCGCCTGCAACTGCTCCAGCACCGGGCGCTGCGGCGCCAGCGTGGCCAGTCCCTGATCCAGATACACGGCCTCTACCGCGACCCGGCATGTCCCGCCCGATGCCTGAAGCTGCCCAGCCAATACTTTGAGCAAGGTCGACTTGCCGCAACCGTTCGGGCCGACCACTCCCACCCGCTGCTGTCCGCCCAGCATCAGGTCAATGCGGCGCGTGGCGGCCGGGACAAAGGGCAGTTCCACCCCATCCAGTTCAGCAATGCGCCGCTGCGCAGGCATGGCGGCCGGCGGCGCATGCAGCACGATGGCGTCCTGGTCCTCGACCTGTTCGGCCGCCTCGCGCACACGCAATGTGAGCTGCTCGCTTGCCGCCGCATGCTGGCGGCGCAGCTTGCCCGCGGAGGTTTCGCTGCGCGCCTTCTGCCGGTCCAGCAGAATCTTGGCCTGATTGGCTTCGCGCCCCTGCCGGTTGCCGCGCGCCTGCCGCCGCTCCTGGCGCTCGCGCTGTGCACGCAGCGATTGTTCCTCGCGTTGGCGTTCATGCTTGCGCTGCTCCAGCAGCGACAGCGCGTTGCGCCGCTCCTCTTCCTTGCGCTGGGCGTAGAAGCTGTAGTCACCCCCGTACCCACGCAGCCCCAACGCCGACAATTCCACGATGCGCTGCATCGCTTCGAGCAGTTGCCGGTCATGGCTGATCGCCAGCAAGCCGCGCGGCCAGCGTTGCAGCTGCTCGATCAACGCCAGCCGGTTTGGCCTGTCCAGATGATTGGTGGGTTCATCCAGGATCAGGAAGTCGGCCTCCGACAGCAAGGCGCCGATCAGGGCGACGCGCATGGCTTCGCCGCCGCTGAGCGTGGCGGCCGGCGTCGCGGCGTCGAGATGGCCCAGGCCGCAGCGCTCCAGTTCCTGCTGCAATGCCAGGCGCACATCCCAGCGATCGCCGAGAATGTCGAAGTCCTCGGCGGCGGCGCTGCCCGCTTCGATGCGTCCCAGCGCATCGAGCCTGGCCTGCACGCCCGCCAGCGCCGCGACGGTCCCGGCTACGCGCGGGGCGGCCTGCTGGGCCAGATAATGCACGCTGCCCGAACGCACGCAGCGGCCGGAGGCCGGCGGCAACTGACCGGCAAGAATGCCGGCCAGCACGCTCTTGCCCACGCCATTGCGGCCCACCAGCCCGGTAGGCCGCAGGTCGAACTGTTCGTTGAGACCGGAGAAAAGCGTCCTGCCGTCCGGCAGAACATAGGACACGCCTTCCAGCGCGAGATAGGGATTCGTCATGTGCGGTTCCAAGGATGCCAAGAACTCCCCCTGCTCTTTGGGGGTGGGTGGAGACTGGCCGTCGTGCAGACGGCGGCATCAATGGCGCATGGCGAATGACTCCTGGTGGGGTGATTGATCCGACATTGTAGTGGCGATTACCGCCTGACCTGGGCGTCCTGCTCGATCGTGGCAAGCAGGACGCGCCTGAGCGCGCTGGTCAGGTGGCTGCGCGCCTCGTTCTCGAACAGTCCGACGGTCCGTTGCGCGGACGGGTCATCGAAATAGGTCACGCGTAGGCGCGGATCTTCCTCCCAGTGCGCCGCCCGCGTGAGCGGCACGATGGTCACGCCGACATCCTGCTGGACCAGTTCGACCATGGTCCGCAGTGAATTGATTTCCAGGAAATCGCCGAACTTGAGATGGTTCCTGCGGATGAAGGCATCGATCAGCGCCCCCGTATGCGTATCGCGCGAAGGCCGTAGGAATAGGCGCCGCGCCATCAGGCTGGCGAGGTCGGCCTTGCCCGCCGCCTGGCGGTTGGCGATGAACACGAAGGGTTCCGTGTAGAGCGGGGTCCATTGCGTGCCGGAAGGCAGTTTATGGGCATTCTTGACCGCCAACGCCGCATCCAACTCCCCTGCCCGCACCCGCAGCGACAGGTCGCCGGAAAAACTGATCACGGGCTGCACGTTCAGCTTGGGATGCGAGTCCCGCAAGGTCAATACGGCGCGCGCCAGGAATGCCATGGAAGTGCCCACCGAACCCACGTCGATGGCACCCACCAGCTCGTCGCCGCCGGGGCCGTCGCGCAGATCGTCGTACACCGCCAGCAGTTGCTCCGCGCGCGGCAGCAGGCGGTGTCCGCCTTCGCTCAGGGACACGATCTTGCCGCTGCGGTCGAACAGGCTGACGCCCAGGTCGTCTTCCAGCGCGCGCATCTGCAGGCTGACCGCCGCGGGCGTCAGCGACACCCGTTCCGACGCGGCGGCGAACGAGCCGCTGCGGGCCACGGCAACAAAGGTGCGAAAGAAGCGGATCGAGCTCATGTGACGGGCGCCCTATCGGTAAGAAGAACTTTATATATCACAAAGTAATTTTAGTTTTACTTCTTTATGACAGGACGTCAAAGTTACGCCATCCCGCAGCCGAGCCGGCATACGCGGTCCCGTCAACCGTATCGTCACCATCGCGCCGCGCCGCCGGCGCCGGGACGTGAGCTACGAGCCCCCTATGCTTCGCTTCGCACTCTCGCGCATCGGAATGGCCATACCGACACTGCTGATCGTGTCCGTCGCCGTTTTCGTGCTGATCCGCTTGATCCCCGGCGATCCGGCCCAGCTGCTGCTGGGCGACCTTGCCGACCCCGCCAGCCTGGAAGAACTGCGCCAGCGCATGGGCCTGGACCAATCCTGGCCCGCCCAATTCGCCTTGTGGTTCGGCAATCTGCTGCATGGCGACCTGGGGAAATCCATTACCACCGGCCAGGCAGTGCTGGCCCTGGTGTGGGACCGCTTCCTGGTCAGCGCGCCCATCGTGCTGGCCGCCGTGGCCGCCGCCGCCCTGGTCGCGGTGCCGGCGGGCATCATCGCCGCCTGGCGCCAGAACCGCGCCGCCGACATCGCGCTGGTCGGCATGGCCACGCTGCTGGTGTCCATTCCCACCTTCTGGCTGGGCCTGTTGCTGTTGCTGCTGCTGGGGCTGAAGCTGGAATGGCTGCCGGTCGTGGGCTACGTGTCGGTGTCGGAGGACGCGGTCGCGGGACTGCTGTACCTGGCCATGCCCATCCTGACCCTGTTCCTGCATGAGATCGGCGTGCTGATGCGCATGGCGCGCGCCAGCGCCCTGGAAGTCTTGCGCCTGGATTACGTGACCCACGCCCGCGCCAAGGGCTTGAGCGAACGCGCGGTGCTGACCCATCACGTATTCAAGAACTCCTTCGGCCCCACCTGGACCCTGATCGGCCTGGTGCTCGGCAATCTGCTGGGCGGCATCGCCGTGGTGGAAACCGTGTTCACGATACCCGGCCTGGGCCGTCTCCTGGTCGACTCCATCTTCGCCCGCGACTACCCGGTGATCCAGGGTTGCCTGCTGTTTGTCGCGGTCATCTATGTGCTGGTCAACCTCTTCGTCGACCTGCTCTATCCCGCCTTCGATCCCCGCGTTGGAGCCGAGTAAACCGCCATGCAACTGACCGCCATCAATCCCATCAAGCCCCGGCGCCGCCGCCTGCCCGCCAATGCGGCCATAGGCGGGGTCATCATCGCGATCGTCGTGGGCGCCGCCCTGCTCGGCGCCGTGTGGACCCCGCGCGACCCGCTGGGCATCAGCTTCGCGTCGCGGCTCAAGCCGCCTGGCGCCCAGTTCTGGCTGGGCACCGACGAATTCGGCCGCGACGTGCTCAGCCGCCTGATGGTCGGCGCCTCGACCAGCGTCTGGATCAGCCTGCTGACCGTCTCGTTCTCCGTCGTGCTGGGTACCGCCATCGGCGTGCTGACCGGTTTCGTGCGGGGCTGGACCGACCGCATCATCATGGCCTTCAACAACGCCCTGCTGGCCTTTCCCGGCCTGCTGCTGGCGCTGGGCCTGCTGGCGGTGGTGGGCGCCAACAAGTACGGCATCATCCTGGCGCTGGGCCTGGCCTACACGCCGTCCGTGACGCGGATCGTGCGCGGCACGGTGCTGTCGCTGCGCGAGAAGGAATTCATCGAATCCTCGCGCGTGCTGGGCAATTCCGAGCTCTACACCATGTTCCGCCACGTGCTGCCGAACTGCGTGGCGCCGCTGACGGTGCTGGCCACGTCCATGTTCGGCTGGGTGATCCTGGCGGAAAGCGCCCTGTCCTTCCTGGGCCTGGGCGTGCCGCCACCCGCGCCGACCTGGGGCAACATGCTGGCCTCGGCCCGTCCGTTCATGGCGCAGGCCACGTATCTGAGCATCTTCCCCGGCATCTGCATTTCGCTCACGCTGCTGGGCATCAACCTGCTGGGCGACGCCGTGCGCGACCGCCTGGATCCGCGCATGCGCACGGGTGAATGACATGACGAACAAGAACATGGACACCGGCGCAACGCTGGCAGAGGTAAACGGCCTGACGCTGACGGTGGGCGCGGGCGGCAGGGAAATCGTCAAGCGGGTCAGCTTCTCCATCAAGCCCGGGGAACTGGTCGGCATCGTGGGCGAATCGGGCAGCGGCAAGACCCAGGCGGCGCGCGCCTTGCTGGGCCTGACGCCCCCGCCGCTGGTGCGCGCGGCGGGCTCGCTCACTTTCGAAGGCAAGTCGCTGACGGATGCCAGCCCCGCCGCCTTGCGCAAGCTGCGCGGGGCGCGCGTCGGCATGGTGTTCCAGGAGCCGATGACCTCGCTCAATCCCTCTATGAAGATCGGCCGCCAGCTCGACGAAGGGCTGGCGCTGCACCGCAAGGACCTGTCCGCCGCCGCGCGCAAACAGCTGATACTGGCCATGCTGGCGCGAGTCGGCCTGCGCGACCCGGCCGCCGCGCTGGACGCCTGGCCCCATGAATTCTCAGGCGGCATGCGCCAGCGCATGATGCTGGCCGCCGTGATGCTGCTGGAACCGGCCCTGCTGGTGGCGGACGAACCCACCACCGCGCTGGACGCGGTGGTGCAGCGCGACGTGCTGGAACTGATGCTGGAACTGACCCGCGCCCGCAACACGGCCGTGCTGATGATCAGCCACGACCTGCCCATGGTGGCCAAGTACACCGAGCGCATGATCGTGATGCGCCACGGCGAAATCGTGGAAACCGGCACCACGCAGCAGATCCTGGACCGCCCCGCGCATCCGTATACGCGGCAATTGCTGGCGGCCATGCCCATGCGCGGCCCTGCACGCCCCATTCCGCCCGAGGCGCCCATCGTCGACGTGCGCCAGCTGCTGGTGGACTACGCAGGCCGTCAGCGGCTGTTCGGCCGCACCCAGGCCAAACGCGCCCTGCACGGCATAGACCTGCAGATCCGGCCGCGTGAAGTGGTGGCGGTGGTCGGCGGATCGGGTTCCGGCAAGACCACCCTGGGCCGGGCCATCGCCGGCTTGCTGGCCCCCACGGACGGCGGCATCTACTTCCGCGGCAAGCCCATTGCGCAAACGGGCGCCGCCTGGAACGACTACCGCCTGAACTGCCAGATGGTGTTCCAGGATCCCTACTCCTCCTTGAACCCCCGCATGACGGTCGGTGAACTCACGGCCGAAGGCCTGCGCCAGGTGGACGGCATGACGGCGGCGCAGAAGGCCGAGCGCGTCCAGTCCGTGCTCACCGAGGTCGGACTGGGGCCCGAGTACGCCCGGCGCTACCCGCACGAGCTGTCGGGCGGCCAGCGCCAGCGCGTCGCCATCGCCCGCGCCATCGTGCGCCGCCCCGCCTTCGTGATCGCCGACGAACCCGTCTCGGCCCTGGACGTCACAGTGCGCGCGCAGGTGCTCAAGCTGTTTGCCGAGTTGCAGCAGCGCCACGGCTTTTCCTGTCTGTTCATCAGCCACGACCTGGGCGTGGTCGAGCAGGTGGCGGACCGCGTGGTTGTGATGCAGGACGGCCAGATCGTCGAACAAGGCCTGCGCGACCAGATCTTCGACGCGCCCCAGCATCCCTACACGCGTAAGCTGCTGTCGGCCATTCCCGCCCTGGAAGCCAACGACACCGGCGGCGTGCGCCTGAAGTGGCGGTTCGATCAATGATGTCCACGGCTCCGCACGCACAGGAACAGACATGACGGCAGCAGCGTTCTTTCCTCTGGTTGAAGTGTCCGGCGCGCCCTACGAGCGCGGACTCCAGCATGGGCGCCTGGCAGGCGGGCGAGTGCGGTGCAGCGCCGACATCTACGCCCGTGCGCTGCAGCAGTTCCGGTACTCGCCCGCCGACCTGCAACGGCTTATCGCGCGCTTCTCGCGCGCCATCGAGGACTTCGAACCCGACTACCTGGAAGAAATGCGCGGCATCGCCGAAGGCGCCGGCGTTTCGTTCGAAGACGTGCTGATGATTAACGCCCGCACTGAGATCGTCGCCCAGGCCCGCCGCGCGCATCTGGCCGCCGGCGCCGCGCCGCAAAGCGATGAATGCACGGGCGCCGCCATCCTGCCGGAGCGCAGCGCCAACGGCAATTTCCTGCAGGGCCAGAACTGGGACAACCGCCAGGATTGCGCCGACACCATCATCATCCTGCGCGTGCTGCGCGACGATGGCCCCGACGTGCTGACGTTCGTCGAAGCCGGCGGCCTGGCGCGCTATGGCATGAACTCCGCTGGACTGACCCTGAACGGCAACGGCATGTCCTCCAGCCGCGACTACCTGCAGGACGGCGTGCCTCTGCCTCTGGTACGCCGCAAGGCGCTGGAACAGGAACATTACGCCCTGGCCCTGCAGGTCGTCACCGGCACACCCAAGGCCTGCTCATGCAACCTGATCCTGGGCACCCAACTGGGCCTGGCGCTGAGCCTGGAATGCGCGCCCGACGAGACCTTCCTGGTCTATCCCGAGGACGGCCTGCTGGTCCACGCCAACCACTGGACCAGTGCCGTCGCGCTCGGCAAGCTGCAGGAGACAGGCATCGCCAGTTCGCCGGAAAGCCTGTACCGCGATCAGCGCGTGCGCCAGAGCCTGTCCGCCGCGGGCCGCAAGCTCGGCGTGCAGGATCTCAAGACCGCTTTCGCCGACACCCACGCCACCCCGTTTTCCGTCTGCCGGCCGGGGCGTGTCAGCGCCCAGGGCTATGCGTCCTGCACCACCGCCACGCTGATCATGGAACCCGCCGCCGGCGTGCTGGAAGTGGCGCGCCTGCCTTGGCAGGGCGCCGCCTACGCCCGCTACGGGGTGGCACGCGGATCGTCCCCTTCCTATTGAACGTCTTCCAGCTGCAAACCGCTCACAACAAGGATCCATCATGAAACGACCTCTGTATGCGTACACCGCCCTGGCCGCCCTCCTGACGGCCGCCGCGCCTGCCCTGGGCGCCACCGTGCTGCGTGCCCACCAGGACGCGGACATCCGCAGCAGCGATCCGGGCGTCAACCGCGACGCCAATACCGATGGGGTAATCCTGCATGTCGTCGAAGGCCTGGTCGGCTACGACGCCAAGGGTCAGCCCGCTCCCCTGCTGGCGGAGAAAATCGACGTCTCCGAAGACGGCAAGACCTACACGTTTCATCTGCGGCAGGGCGTGACCTTCCACAATGGCGCGCCCCTGACCGCCGACGACGTGGTCTGGAGCTGGAACCGCTACATGGATCCCAAGACCGGCTGGCGCTGCCTGACGGACTTCGATGGCCGCATCGGCCTGAAGGTGGAAGGCGCCGCCGCCACCGATCCCGCCACCGTCGTGTTCAAGCTGGACCGGGCCGCGCCGCTGTTCCTTGATTCGCTGGCGCGCAGCGACTGCGGCATGACCGCCATCACCCACCGCGACTCGGTCAAGCCCGACGGCACCTGGGACAAACCCATAGGCACCGGCCCCTTCCGCTTCGCGGAGTGGCGCCGCCGCGAATACGTCAGCCTGACGCGCTTCGAGAACTACGCCAACCGGCCGGGCAAGCCCGACGGCTACGTGGGCTCCAAGCGTCCCCTGGTCGACGAAGTGCGCTTTGTCGTGATCTCCGACCCGGCGACGGCAAAAACCGCCCTGGCCAGCGGCGCCATCGACGTAATGTCCAAGGTGCCGTATTCCGAGGTCGCGGAACTAGCGGAAAACAAGGCCATCAGCACGAACGTCTCGCCTCAGCTGGCGCCTTCCACGCTGACGATCCAGACCCGCGACAAGCTGCTCTCCAATCCCTATCTGCGCCAGGCCATCGCTGCGGCGCTGAACTACAAGGAACTGGTCGCAGGCGTGACCTACGGCCTGGCCGAACCCAACAACTCGCTCGTGCCCGTGGCGTCGCCCTACTATGGGGAAGCCGAAAAGAAAGGCTATGTCTACGATCTGGCGCGCGCCAAGACGCTGCTCGCCAAGGCCGGCTACAAGGGCGAGAAGATCGTCATTTCGACCAACAAGCGCAATCTGCCGAACTATGACGCGGCGGTGATCACCCAGGCCATGCTGCAGCAGGCCGGTATCAACGCCGACATTGAAGTGCTGGAATGGGGCGCCCAGCAGGACAAGTGGCAGAAGGGCAACTACCAGATGATGTCGTTCTCGTACTCCAGCCGCATGGATCCCGCTCTGAGCTTTGAAGCCGTCACTGGCGACAAGGCCAGCCAGCCGCGCAAGCTGTGGGACGATCCCGGCGCCCGCGCGCTGCTGGAAAAAGCCACCAACGCCACGGTGCCCGCCGAGCGCCAAGCCCTGCTGGACCAGCTGCACCGCCTGATGCTGGAGCAGGTCCCGATCATCCCCTTGTTCAACACGCTGAGCACGGGCGCATACCGCAAGAACGTCCAGGGTTTCGAATCGTCGATCTTCGGCGCGCCGCTGCTCTGGGAAGTCTCGAAGACCGAATAGGAACGCCGCCATGAATCAAACCCTGTACCTGCTGGGCGACATCAACCTCAAGGGCGTACCAGACGCCAGCGGCCTGTTCGATCACGTCCGCCAGCCGCTGCGCGTAGCGGACCTGGTGTTCGCCAACCTGGAATGCTGCCTGTACGACCTGCCCGAACACGCCCAGGAGCGGCGCGGCTTCTATACCTCGCCCCGCCACGCGCAGGCCCTGCGCGAAGGCGGCCTGCAGGCGGTCGGCAATGCCAACAACGTCAACATCGGCCACGAGGCGGTGCTGTCCACGCTGGCCGCCTTGCGGGGCGCGTCGCTGCCCAGCGTCGGCGCGGGCGCCAATGCCGGCGAGGCCCGCGCCCCGCTGATCGAAGTCAGGGACGGCGTGCGCTACGGTTTCCTGCAGCGCACCGCCGTGTACTGGCCGGACAATCATGAGGCCAGTGCGCACCATGCCGGCGTCGCCATCATCCGCGCGCATACCGCCTACCGGCCGCGGCTGGAGATGCAGGCGGCGCGCACGCGCCCCGGCGTGCCGCCCGAAGTGCTGACCTGGGCCGACCCGGAGTCGCTTGCGCAGTTCCGCGCCGACGTGGCGGCGCTGCGGCAACAAGCGGACATCGTCATCGCCTCGCTGCACTGGGGCTACCGGCGCGAAGTGCTGCAGTACCAGCGCGAGTATGCGCATGCGGCCGTAGAAGCCGGCGCCGACATCGTGCTGGGACACGGTCCGCACATGATCCTGCCGATCGAACTGCATCGCGGCAAGCCCATCCTCTATGGCAGCGGCAACTTCTCCTTCCAGGTTGCCCACCAGGCGGACGCGCATACCGAATGGACCGGCATGACGGTCCGCGTCGACATCCGCGACAAGCGCCCCGCCGCCATGCAGTTCCGTTTCGTGCAGCGCAACAGCGCCAACCAGACCGTGTTCGTGCCCGCGTCCGAAGTGGCGCAAGAACGCGACCTGCTGATGCGCGCGTCCGCCGCGCTGGGCGCCGACCTGCATATCAGCGCCGACGGCCTGCAACTGGACCTGGCCGGCCCCGCCGCCTCCTGAACCTCCGTTACTCCGAATTGATGCTCCCATGAAATACGCCCCGTTTCCTCTCGTCTCGATCTCCGGCAGCCCCTTTGAACGTGGCGTGCAATACGGCCGCGCCGTGCCCGAACGCATCGCCCACAGCGCCCGGCACTATCGCGGCGAACTCGACAAGATCGGCACTCCCCCCGCCACCCAGGCCGCCCTGATCAAGGAGTTCGCCGACCAGATCCAGAAGTTCGACCCCGCGCACACCGAAGAGATGCGCGGCATCGCGGAAGGCGCCGGTTGCGCCTTCGACGACGTGGCGCTGATCAACGCCCGCACCGAGGTCATCGCCAAGGCGCGCCTGCAGGCCAAGATGGGCAACCTGGATCCCGCCGAAGGCGAATGCACCGCCGCCCTGGTCATGCCCGGGCGCAGCGCCACGGGCAATCTGATCCATGCCCACAACTGGGATTGGGAGCCAGACGCCTGCGACAGCACCATCGTGCTGCGCGCCACCCTGGAAACCGGCATCACCTTCCTGACGCTGGTGGAGGCTGGCGGCCTGGCGCGGCACGGCTTCAACTCGGCCGGCATCGGCCTGACCGGCAACTATCTCAGCAGCGACCGCGACTACACCCAGTCCGGCGTGCCCTTGAGCAGCGTGCGGCGGGCGGTCCTTAGCCAGCAGCACGTCGCCATCGCCATGCAACTGATCGCCGCCACGCCCAAGGCCTGCTCCAGCAACATGATCGTCAGCCAGGCCGGCTGGGTGATCGACTTCGAATGCGCGCCCGACGAGAGCTTTACGCTGCTGCCGCAGGACGGCCTCTTGACCCACTCCAACCACTTCATGAGCGAAGTGGCGCTGGGCAAGCTGCGTGAAGCTGGCCTGAAGAATGCCGTGGACACCTACTACCGGGCCTGGCGCGTGCGCCAGTTGCTGGACGCCTGCGGCCCCCGGATCACGGTGGCTGACGTGCGGCGCGCCCTGGCCGACGATTGGGCCACTCCCTATTCCGTCTGCCGTCCGCCGCGCGGCACCTTGACAGGCGGGCGCTCGGCCACGGTGGCGACCCTGGTGATGGACACTGCCGGCCACACCATGGATATCGCCGCCATGCCCTCTTTCGGGCAGTTCTTCACCCGCTATGGCCTGACGGGCGAGGCCTATTCCATCGACTGATCGGGCAGGCAGGACCGAGCCCGCGCTTCGTCCTGCCAATACTCGCGGCAAAAATCCAGATACGCCCGCACAACGGACGAAGGATGCCGGTGCGAGGGATACAGCAAATTCAGTTCCTGTTCCGGCAAGGGGTACCCATCGAGCACGCCCACGAGCCGCCCCGCGCGCAGGTCTTCGGCGGCAAGGAACAATGGCAATTCCGTCACGGCCTGGCCGGATAGCGCGCGGTGGCGCAAGTGGGCGTAGTCGTTCGTGGACAGGATCGGGCGCGGATGGAACGCCGTTCCCCCCAGATGCCATACCGGCGGCTCGTAGCCTGCGCGCGCCCAGGCCGCGCAAGGCAGCCGGTGCAGGTCTTCCGGCACAGTGGGATAGCCCAGCCGTTCGAGCAAGGAGGGACTGGCGACCAGCCGGTGCCGGTATTGCAGGATTTTCCGCGCAACCATGGACTCATGTTCGATCGCGCCCACGCGCAGGGCCACATCGATGCCGTCGACAATCAAGTCGACGCGCCGCTCCGTCGTGTGGACAAAGAGCCGTATGCCCGGATAACGCTGCTGGAACGCAGCCAGCAGGTCCCACCAGATATCGAACGACGGCGGCAGCGACAGGCGCAGCAGTCCCTCCAGTTGGCGCTGCGCATTGAGCACCGCCTCTTTCGCGTCCATCAAGGCCTCGATGCCGCGGCTGGCGTGCTCGTATAGCCTGGCGCCGGCATCCGTCAACTTCGTTCCCCTGACTGAACGCTCGAACAGCTGCACGCTGAGTTGCTTCTCGAGTTCGCGGATGCGGCGGCTCAAGGTGGGCAACGGCACACCGGTGTGCGCCGCGGCAGCGGACAAGCTGCCTGCGTGCACCACGGCGACGAACATCTCGACCGCGTTGAGGTCCATTCATTCCTCTCAATTTCGATAGGAAGTTTATCGGTTTTGGCGATTCCGGCAAACCTGCGCTATCGGCATAGTGAGGGCGTGTTCCCTCTAATCCGATCACTGGAGATCGCCATGAAAACCGTAGAAACACTATTGAAATCAAGAGTTTCCACCAATAAATATGACTCTGGCCGCACTTTATCAGACCTGGAAATCGATAAGCTCATCCAGCTGGCGACCCTGGCCCCCTCTGCCTTCAATGTCCAGAATTGGAAGTTTGTGGCGGTACGCAGCGCCGCCGGCAAAGCCAAGCTGCTGCCGCTAGCCTATGGTCAGGCAAAGGTCGCCGACGCCGCCGTCACGTTCATCGTTTGCGGAACGCTCGCGCCCCATGCCACGCTGCCCGCCGCGCTCCAGCCCTCGGTCGAGCGCGGCATTCTGGACGACGCGACCCACGCGGGCTGGGTCGCCGCCGCGAACAGCATGTACAGCGACAACCCGGCGCTACAGCGCGACGAAGCCATACGCTCGGCCTCGCTCGCCGCCATGACGTTGATGCTGGCTGCGCAGGATCGCGGCCTGGCTTCCGGGCCCATGATCGGGTTCGATCCGCAAGGCGTTACCGCGGCTTTTGGCCTGCAAGCCGACGAAGTGCCGGTCATGCTCGTGACCGTCGGCTACGCCGCTCCCGGCAACTGGCCGCAGAAGCCTCGTAAAGCCACTGCCGACGTCCTGTCCTACGCCTGACCCGTCCACACACACTTGATTCTGAACAAGGAAAAGCCATGAAAGCCTATGTCATTGAGCAAGCCGGCGGCCCGGAAACGCTTCAGATCCGCGACATCCCGCCAGTCGCGCCGCAAGCCGGTGAAGTGCGCATCCGCGTGCGCGCCTTCGGTCTGAACCGCGCCGAAACCTACTTGCGCGCCGGCAAGATGGGGCCGATAGACGCCCCGCGCGTACCCGGCATCGAGGCGGTCGGCGAAATCGTCGAAGACGCTTCCGGCACCTTCCGCATCGGACAGCGCGTGGCCACGGCCATGGGCGGCCTGCAGTTCACCCGGCATGGCAGCTATGCCGAAGAGGTTACCGTGGCGCTGGCCAACGTGATCGACCTGGACGGAACCACGCTGTCGTGGGAAGAGCTTGCCGCCCTGCCGCAGGCATACTTGACGGCCTGGGGCGCGCTGGACAAGAGTCTGGCGATCAAGTCCGGACAATCGCTGCTGGTGCGCGGCGCGACCTCGACCGTGGGTCTTGCGGCCGTGTCCTATGCGAAATCCGCCGGCTTGCGGGTGGTGGCGACGACCCGCTCCGCAGGCAACGAAGCGCGTCTGCTGCACGCCGGCGCGCACCAGGTCATCGTCGACACTGGCGCGGTGGCCGGGACCGCGCGGCGTAACTTCCCCGATGGCATCGATGCTGCGCTGGAGGTCGTCGGCGCGGCCACCTTGCGCGACACCGCCAGCGCTTTGCGGCCATTCGGCGCCGTCGCGGTCGTCGGACTGCTGGGCGGGCCTCCCTTGCTTGAACAATTCAACCTGATGGCGGATCTGCCCCCTGCCGTGCGGCTCAGCTTTTTTCCGAGCCAATTGTTCGGTACGCCCGCCTTGCCGCTGGACAAGGCGCCGTTGCGCTCGATTGCCGACGACATCGCCCGCAAACGCCTGCCGTCGCTACTGGAGCGCACCTTCGCATTCGACGAAGTGCGGCAGGCTCATGCACTGATCGAAGGCGGCCGCGCACCCGGCAAACTTGTCGTGCGCATGTAATGCCGCAAGCATGCCGATTCGCGCACGGCGCTCCGGCCTCCCCCCGGCGTGCTGCGTGACGATCTGCACAACGCCCGACCATGGCTGCAAGACAATCTGCCCGCGCGCAACTGCCGTGCACCATGGCCGGCAGGTCCCTGAGCGAGCGGCGGTCCTCAGGCCAGCAAGGCGTCCAGCTCGCGGAAAACTGGCGCCGTCAGCCGCTGCCCTTCTTTCGCCGCGTTGACCTGCAAGGCCACGCGCGCCACGTCCATGACACTTTCTGCTTGCGGATAGTCGCCCTTGGCCTGCAGCCAGGCCAGCACGTCCGCCAGGTGCCAGATCGAGGTACTGCCCTCGTGGACCGGCAGCGGAAAGCTGTCTGGATAAGCCAGCATGAGCTTGCGCATGTTCTGACGCGAAACGCCCACGATTTCGGCCACGTCGGTCAAACCCACCAGATCGGGCGCGGCCTCGATCAGCTTCGCGGATGGCTCCGCGCGCCTGACGTCTGCCAGCGCCGAGCGCACCGCGGCTTCCGCGCTTTTGGCTTCTCGGGTGAACTCGAGCGCCAGGCGTCCCGGCAGCCCGGTGCCGACCAGGGCATCGTCGCAACCGGCCGCGCCCAGGCGTTCGACCAGCGCATCCATATCGTGATCGGCGTCGGCAAGCTGGTACTTCAAGGTAAAGGTGTATTCCATCGCGCTACTCCCAGATGCCACCGCCTGCCTCGGGCAGGTCACGGCGCGCAGTACAGTTGTTCACGACGCGCCGCAAGGCGCGCGCATGATTGCCAGGATTCTTTGGCGTGCTCCAGACGCTGGTGATGCAGAATTCGCCGCAGCGGCATTCCGCAACATTGCTGGGGCAATAGATCCGGCCCCAGGCGTGGCTGCCGCCAACTTCCACGCGCCAACCGTTTTCTTCGGCGTGGCGGAGTGCTGCCTCTACCTCTTTCTTGGGATGGGACGGACGAGCCATCATTGGTATCCAGTATGAAGACGTTCAATTCGGTTGTCAATAGACAACCATAAACAGCTTCAGGGATGCCAGTGGCGCGAATAGTGTCCTTTGCGGCCACGACCGCTGGCCCTGAAAGCCGACGTTGCAGCTTATCGAGGGCACTCGCGGTAACCAAGGCGGAATCCGTCTGAAAAACGGACGAAAGGACTGGAATGGCTTGCGGGTTCTACCGCTGCGGCCCCTCGCGAGGCCGCGCGTTCACCAGAGAATGATCTGCGAACAGCGGAATAGCGACAGCTTGCGGCCGCTTGCGTCGACCACGGTCGCGGACCAGATCTGGGTCGTGCGCCCCATGTGTTCCGCCACCGCTTCAACGGTCAGCACGCCTTCCTTGGCGGTGCCCAGGAAGTTCGATTTCAGCTCCAGCGTGGTGAAGCCCTTTGCGCCTTCCGGCAGATGCGCCAGGGTGGCATAGCCGGCGCAAGTGTCGGCCAACATCACCTGGCTGGCGGCATGCAGGTATCCGTTGGGCGCCATCATCCACGGCGCCACGGTCATTTCCATGGACATGCGCCCCTCTTCGATCGACAAGGGCCGTACGCCGAAGGTGTCGGGCAGCGTGCCTTGCTGGCGTTGGAAGAGGCGATCTATGGTTTCACTGGAGCGCAGCATGGCATGTTCCTATGCAGAGGGTTGTCGCGAAGAAGGAAAATACTATCCCAGGCGCCGGCGCGCCATCAGCGCCGCCAACGCCAGCATCGAGGCCACGGCCAGCACCAGGCCCAGGGTCGTCGCCGGACTGCCGCCCGCCAGGCTGGCCAGTGCCGTCATGCCGCCCGCGCAAGCCATCTGCAGGCCGCCCAGCAACGAGGACGCCAATCCTGCCTGGCGGCTGAACGGTCCCAGCGCCATGGCGGTACCCAGCGGATTGACCAGCCCCATGCCGAACAGGTACAGCGCCACGGCGGCCGTGAACTGCGGCAGGCCGCTATCCTCGCCGCCCGCCAGCAAGGTCAGCGCGCCGGCCAGCGCCACCGCGCAGCCGGCCCGGGCCACACCGGCCGCGCCAAAACGGTGGGCCAGGCGCGGCGCCAGCATGCCGGCGGCGAACACCACGAACACCGTGCAGGCGAAGAACAACCCCAGCTGCAGCGCGCTCAGGCCGATGCGCCCCATGAGCATGGCTGGCGTGGCCGCGAAAATGGCATACAGGCCGCCAATAACCACGCTCACGGCCAACGCCGGGCGAATGAACCGCCGGTCCCGCGCCAGGTCCGCATAACCGCGCAGCACGGCAGCCGGCGTCGCCGCCGCCCGCCGGTCGGCCGGGTGCGTTTCCCCCACCGCCGCCACATAGGCCAGCGCCAGGACCAGCCCCAGGGCCGCGACCAGCGCGAAGCTGGCGCGCCAGCCCGGCCCATACTCCATCGCGCTGCCCAAGAGCGGCGAGAAGCCCGGCGCGGCGGCCATGGCCACCATGGTCAGCGCCAGGGTGCGCGACAGCGCTTCGCCTTCGAACAGGTCCCGCGCAATCGCCCGCGACAGCACCGCGGCCGCGCATACGCCCAGGGCTTGTATCACCCTGCCCGCCACCAGCAGCGGCAGGGTCGGCGCCCAGGCGCAGACCAGGCAGCCGACGATGAACAAGGCCAATCCGCCCAGCACCGGCGCACGCCGCCCCCAGCGGTCCGATACCGGCCCGGCGAGCAACTGCCCCATGGCGAAGGCCAGGAAAAAGCTCGACAGCACCAGGCCCATGTCGCGCGTGTCCACGCCGAGTTCTGACGCCATGCGCGGAAAGGCCGGCAGGATGATGTTGGTGGACAGCGGCCCCAGAGCGGCCAGCCCGGCGAGCACGGCCAACAGGCGGCCGGTCAGCCTGACGGGAGCGGCAGCGTCGCGGCCCAGGGCAAGGGAGGTCGGGTTGTTCATGGTTCGATGAGGTCAGGTTGTCGATCGAGATTCAGGGCCGTTCCAGCACCGTGGCAATGCCCTGCCCGCCGCCTATGCATTGCGTGGCCAGCGCATAGCGCCCCTGGCTGCGAGCCAGCAGCGCCGCGGCCTTGCCGGTGATGCGCGCGCCCGTGGCGCCCAGGGGATGGCCAATGGCCAGGCCGCCGCCGTCGATGTTCACACTGTCCATGTCCAGGCCCAACTCGCGGATGCAGGCCAGCGCTTGCGACGAGAAGGCTTCGTTGATCTCCACCACGTCCAGGTCGGCCACCGCAAGTCCCGCGCGCGCCAGCGCCTTGCGCGTGGCAGGTATCGGGCCTATGCCCATGACAGCCGGATCCACGCCCACGGTCGCGAAGCTGCGGATGCGAGCCAGCGCCTCCAGGCCATGGCGCGCCGCAAAGTCGTCGCTGACGACCAACACCGCCGCCGCGCCGTCGGTCAGCGGCGACGAGGTGCCCGCCGTGACCGCGCCATCGGCGCGGAACGCCGGCTTGAGTCCCGCCAAAGCCTCCAGCGAAGTACCCGGGCGGATGCAACCGTCGGCATCGACCAGCTCGCCGTCCGGCAAGCGGATAGGCACGATCTCGGCGGCCAACAGTCCCTGCTCGCGCGCCGCAGCGGCCTTGCGGTGGGATTGCAGCGCCAGCAGTTCTTGGTCGGTGCGGCTGACATTCCAACGCTGCGCCACGTTCTCCGCCGTCTCGCCCATGGAGAGGTAGGCGTCGGTCGTCGCCTGCAGCTCGGGATTGGGCGAAAAATTGAAGCCGCCCTGCGGCACCATCGTCATCGACTCCACGCCCACGCAGAGAAAAGCCTCGCCCATGCCCGCCTCGATCTGCGCCGCCGCGATGTGCACCGCCTGCATCGACGAACCGCAGAAGCGGTTCACGGTCATGCCGCCCACCTCCTGCGGCAGGCCGGCAAGCAGGCCGACGATGCGCGCCAGGTTGTTGCCTTGGGCGGCCTCCGGATAGGCGCAACCGAGGATCACGTCCTCCAGCAGCGCGGGATCCAGATCCGTGCGCCGCAGCAGGCCCTGCACCACCTGCGCGGCTAATGTGTCGGGCCGCACATCGGCCAGCCGGCCCTTGCGGGCAAAGTGGAAAGGCGAACGCGCGTAGGCGGCAATCACTGCTTTCATGGTTTCAGCCCCAAGGAATGGTCAGACCGCGGCCGCGTAGCGCTGCGCAACGGTATTGCTGGACAGGTGTCCCGCCATGGTCAGGCGTGCGGCTTCGAAGGCGTCCCATTCCTCGCTAGCATGCAGCGAGGGGATCGTGACCTTCTCGCCCCGCGCGAAGCCCAGCAAGGCGGCATCGACCAGATCTTCGGCACGCATCACGATGCGCTGGTCCAGCGTTTCCACCGGCAGGCCGCCGATGGCCCAGAAGTCCGTGGCCGTGGCGCCGGGCAGCACCGCCTGAACCTGCACGCCGGTCCCGGCCAACTCGTGCTGCAGCGACTGGCTGAACGCGAGCACGAAAGCCTTGCTGCCGCCGTAGACGCCGTTCAAGACCTCGGGCGCGAGAGCCACGATGGAAGCGATATTGATGATGGCGCCCCGGCCGCGCGCCACGAAACCCGGGACGGCCGCATAAGTCAGCCGCATCGGCGCGGTGACGTTCAGTTCCACCATGCGCGTCATCTGCTCCACGTCGCTTTGCAGCAGCGGCGTATGCGTGCCGATGCCCGCGTTGTTCACCAGCAAGGTGATGCTGGCATCCTGGCGCAGTTGTGCCTCCACCCGCGCCAGCGAAGCGCGGTCGCCCAGGTCCGCGGGCAGCACCTCCACGGCGCGGCCGGTGCGCGTGCTGATGTCGCTGGCCAAGGCGTTCAGGCGCTCCCGGTTGCGGGCGACCAGTATCAGGTCATAGCCCTGCTGCGCGAGTTTGTGCGCGTATAGCGCGCCGATGCCGCTGGATGCGCCCGTGACGAGAGCGGTGCCGGGTTGGGTTTGTGCCATGGTGAGACTCCTGGGGAGGTCATTGCGATGGGATCCATGTTGGGGCTTGCCGGGGATGGCGTAAATGACGTATATAGTCATTAATAAGGACATACGCAGGACATAAACCTGCAAGGACGCCCCCATGCACCGCATCGGTTACATACTTCCCGAAGGCTTCCAGATCATTGGCCTGGGCACGCAGGCCGTGTTCGAACTCGCCAATGTGATGGCGCGCGAACCCTTTTATGCCCTGGACAGCTATGCCCTGGAGGGCGCGGTGCGCGCTTCGGCGGGCCTGACGGTGCAGGCCCGTCCGCTCACCGCCCGCAGCCAGGCCGACACCTGGCTGGTGACCGGCGTGCTGTCTCCCCTTTCCAGGCCCGTGGCGCCCGAACTCCCCCGGCTGCTCGAAAAACTCGCGCCTCGCTCGCGCCGCGTCGCCGGCCTGTGCACCGGCGCATTCCTGCTGGCCGACGCCGGTCTGCTGGATGGACGGCGCGCCACCACGCACTGGCATTGGGCCGACGCCTTGCAGCAGCGCCACCCGCGCGTGCAGGTCGAGGCCGACCGCATCTATATCGCCGACGGGCCGGCTTGGACCTCCGCCGGCATGACGGCGGAAATGGACCTGGCGCTGGCGCTGGTGGAAAAGGACCTGGGCGCCGATGTCGCACGCTCGGTGGCGCACCGCCTGGTCATGCACCAGCGCCGCTCGGGCGGCCAATCACAGCACTCGGAAATGCTCAGGCTTGCGCCCAAATCCGATCGCATCCAGCAAGCGCTGGAGCATGCCCGCCGCAACCTCGCCCAGCCCCTGAGCGTGGAGGATCTGGCCCAGGCCGCCAGCCTGAGCCCGCGCCAGTTCAGCCGCGTGTTCACGGCCGAAACCGGCCAGTCGCCCGCCAAGGCCATCGAGGGACTGCGGCTGGAAGCCGCGCGCCTCATGATAGAAAGCAGCCGCCACCCGCTGGAAGTGGTGGCCAGGGAGACCGGTTTCCGCGACCGGCGCCACCTGCGCGAGGCTTTCCTGCGCGGCTTCGGCATGCCGCCCCAGGCCCTGCGGCGCGACGCGCGTACCAGCCCGCCCGCCTCCTGAGCCGGCGCCAAGCAGCCGGCCGCCGCCTGCCTACCGTCCAGTACAATCCGCGTTTGGCGACGTTGTGCTCGCCCGTTTTGTCTGGATCCCTGCATGTTGCGACTGTCTGAAATCAAGCTGCCGTTGAATCACACGCCCGAGGAATTGCCTGCCGCGATTCTCAAGAAACTAGGCGTTCCGGCCAGCGACCTGCGCGCCCACACCGTGGCCTCCCGCAGCTACGACGCGCGCAAGAAGCACAACATCCTGCTGATCTACACGCTGGATATCGACGTTGCAAACGAGGCAGCGCTGCTCCAGCGTTTTCACGACGACCGCAACGTCAAGCCCACGCCCGATACCGAATACAAGTTCGTCGCCCAGGCGCCCGCCAGCCTGGACAAGCGCCCCATCGTCATCGGCACCGGACCCTGTGGCCTGTTCGCGGGACTGGTCCTGGCGCAGATGGGTTTCAAGCCCATCATCCTGGAACGCGGCAAGGCCGTGCGCGAACGCACCAAGGACACCTGGGGCCTGTGGCGCAAGCGGGTACTGAACCCGGAGTCGAACGTGCAGTTCGGCGAAGGCGGCGCCGGCACTTTCTCCGACGGCAAGCTGTACAGCCAGATCAAGGACCCCAAGCATTACGGCGAAAAAGTACTCAAGGAATTCGTGCTGGCCGGCGCACCGGAAGAAATCCTCTACGTGAGCAAGCCGCACATCGGCACGTTCCGCCTGGTCGGCATGGTCGAAGTCATGCGCGACACCATCACCAAGCTGGGCGGCGAGGTCCGCTTTTCCAGCAAGGTCGAAACGGTGCAGCGGGAAAACGGCCGGATCACCGGCGTAACCCTGGCCGGCGGCGAACATATCGAGGCCGACCACGTCGTGCTGGCCATCGGCCACAGCGCGCGCGACACCTTCCAGATGCTGCATGATCAGGGCGTGTTCATGGAGGCCAAGCCGTTCTCCATCGGCTTCCGCATCGAGCATCCGCAATCGCTGATCGACCGTGCCCGCTTCGGGCCCAACGCCGGCCATCCGATCCTGGGCGCGGCGGATTACAAGCTGGTGCACCACGCCAACAACGGACGCTCGGTGTACAGCTTCTGTATGTGCCCGGGCGGCACCGTGGTGGCCGCCACCTCCGAACCCAACCGCGTGGTCACCAACGGCATGAGCCAGTACTCGCGCAACGAACGCAACGCCAACGCGGGCATCGTGGTCGGCATCTCGCCCGAAGTCGATTATCCCGAGCATGTGCTGGCGGGCGTGGACTTCCAGCGCCAATGGGAATCCCAGGCGTTCGAGCTGGGCGGCCGCGACTACAGCGCGCCTGGCCAGTTGGTCGGCGATTTCATCGCGGGCAAGGCCTCGACCGAATTCGGCTCCGTGCAGCCGTCTTACACGCCGGGCGTGCATCTCACCGACCTGGCGACCGCCCTGCCCGAATACGCCATCACCGCCATCCGCGAGGCGCTGCCGGTGTTCGACAAGACCATCAAGGGTTTCGGCATGCACGACGCCGTGCTCACGGGCGTCGAAACCCGCACTTCATCGCCGATCCGCATCAAGCGCGACAACGAAACCCTGCAGAGCATCAACACCGAGGGCTTGTTCCCGGCAGGCGAAGGCGCGGGCTATGCCGGCGGCATCCTGTCGGCGGGCGTGGACGGCATCAAGATCGCCGAGGCGGTAGCCATGAGCATCATGAGCCGGCAAGGGTAATCAGACGCGCTTGCGGCGCCCGGGTTCCTGCATGGCAGAGCCTTGCAGCCCGGGCCGGCATTCCTAGCCCCTGCCTTGCGGTTTGACGCCCGGCGTCGGCGCCCTGCCCGCCCGCATCTCGGTGGTCGTCACTCCCCCGAAGCCCCAGTTGTCCGTATCGATTTCCTCGATCACGACATGCGTCCACTCGGGCGGCTTGTGCAGCACGCGTTCTAGCGTCTCGGTGACTTCGCGGATGACCTGCGCCTTTTGCTCGGCGGTAACGCCATCGCGGGTAATGCGGATACTGACGAACGGCATGACTTTCTCCTGGTTGAAGTGCCTGTGCCCGTCGCCACGCCGGAGGTCGTTCTCAATCCAGCTTGGGATCAGGAAACGGCAGCTTATCCTGGGAAACGCTGGGCTGCGCTTTCCACTTGCCATCCTGCTTGTAGAAGTCCATCTGGTTCTCGCTGACCGCGGCCCCCAAGGTCACCGCGACCGTGCAGGCGACCTGGCCCGGATACGTGGCATCGACCGCCGGAATGCAGGTACCCAGCTTGACCTTGGACGGCCGGGGCATGCCCGTGTCCGCCAGCATGTCGACGATCGCATCCGTCGCTTCGGGAATGGAAGGCAGGACCAGATCCTGGGCCTGGACCATGCCGCCCACCCCCAGCAATGCAACCATCGACGCCACGGAAATCAAGGGCTTGAACATGCGCCAGCTCCATCACAATTGAGACCGGCGCAGCTTAAAGGAAGCGGCCTCGCACCACCGTAACAGAGCGATACGCAACTATTCCTAAGGCAGCATCTGAGGGTTGTAGACCACTTCCCACAAATGTCCGTCCGGATCCATGAAGTAGCCCGCGTAGCCTCCATGAATAGCCTGTGCGAAGCAATCCACGCCCGCCGGCCGCGGCGCGGGGCGGGAAGCAAAGTCTCAGTAGTCCCTCGCCTCGTCGAACCAGCGCTGCGTCTGCGCTTCGCTTATACCCAGCCGTTCGACCTGAGCAAACTGGCTGAACTGCCACACCGCCTCGCCTATGTCTTCGCGCTCCGCGGTCTCGATCCCCTTCATGCCGTTGAAGTGGCGGGTAAAGGCGGAGATTGCGGCTTGCACCTCGGCGGCATTGCTTGCGCTTTCCAGCGCCGACCGGGCCGTGCCGTAGGCCGAATTCGCCGACTTCGCCATGCGGCTGTTCCAGCCCGAGAATGGCCGGCCGTACTCGCTTTGCCACCACTCCCGCTTGCGCAGTTGGGAGACGGAGTTGTAACCGCCCCATGCGCGGACCTTCTCCCGCGCCTTCATCTGCGCCTTCAAGCGCTTGCCCGCGGCTTCGTCGACGTTGTAGGCGATGAACCTATCCAGCGCGGGCCAACTGGCCAGTTCCGGCAAGCCGTCCAGATCGGGCGTGAACCGGATCTCCAGACTTGTCAGGCGCGGCAGGCGGGCAAGCGCCTCCCAGCCGCTGAAGCCGCCCCAGAGCGACAGACTCTCCAACGCCGGAAAGCGATCGATTCCCTGCAGCGAAATGGGCTGCCCCAGCGGCGCGCCGTGCAGCGCCAGCGCGCGCACTTCCTGCAGCGGGCCGAGGTCGGGCAAGGCGTAAGGCCCCGCGCCAGTCCGGCGCCCCAGCGCCGGCCGCAGCAACAACATGTCGGGCAGTTCGCCCGCCACGGCAACGCGCGTCAGGTCGCCAAACAGTTCCAGGTCACGGACCTGAGGCAACCTGGCTTCAAGATGCCCCGACACCTGGTCCAGCCGGATGCGCAGCGTCTCGATTCTTGCCGCGCCTGCGTCGATGGCGCGCCTGCCTGAGTATGCCGGCGCCCAGCTGAACTGCTCGATTTCACGATCCTGCGACCAGCCGAAGAAACCGCTGTCGTTGCCGTAATAATCGATATGCCGCGGCCACGGCGAGCCGGCAGGCGTGGAGAACGGTTCAAATGCAGCCCAGTTGATGGCCTCGTCGCCAGCCACGTGCAGATCAGCCTTCTTGCCCATGCTGGCCGGGCCGATGATCAGATTGCCGCGCCCTGCTTCGCGTGCGAAGACATGGCTGCCCGCTGCGGTCAGGCTCACCTGATAATGCCCTGCCTCGCTCACCGAGCCTGCGGGCTCGCCGGACACGTCTATGGGTACGGACACACGACTCTCCTTTTGCTTGGCGGAATCCACTGATGACAATCCCGCCGATTCATTGACGCCTACGCAGGCTCGCCGTCCACACGGAAGAACAGTGCAGTCTGCCCCTTCAGGCCGCCATCCAGGAATTCGAACTCGACGCGCCTGCCCGGTTCGACCACGTCGCCCAGGTATTCGACCCGATACATCACGCCGCCGATACGGTAGTTGTGGACCAACGAGACGATCGAGGAGTTGGGGCTGCGCAACCGATAGACCACGGCCTCTTCGACCACTCCCCGCACACCATGTTTGTATAGCCCCCGCTGCAGTTTGCGACTGCGCATGCCGAACAGCATCCCCAGGATCGCAAAGATCGCCGCGACGAACAGCAGTGGGGGCAAAAACAGCCCTCCCACCAGCGGCACAAGGGCAAAGATCAGCATGAACTTGCGCGCATCCAACTCTTCCCTGCGCACGGCCGCACGGTCCGCATCGCTGATTTCCTCGACAGCGACCAGGGACTCCGCGCTCATGGGGTACTCCGCCCGCAACAGCACGGCAGGCGCGTCTGGCTGCAGGGTCAGCAGGTGCAGGCGCACGGGCAGATCCGTCAAGCCCACGGCCGTCACCGGCCCGTGCCCGCTACGCGTGTCGCTGGTGATCTCGTTCCAGAACGGCAAGGCTGCCTCCACGCGCTGCTCGCCGAATCCGTAGCACACGCCCGGCGTCGAGCCACCCGGACCGAATGAGGTCAGCCGGCCTGAAACGATCTGCTTGGCCAGCCGTCCCTTGAGCGCCCGGTCGAGGCTGCGCCAGCCCTGCGGCATACGCAGCAGCTTGCGCCCGAAAAACACCGCCAGCGCTCCCATCACGGTGATGGCCGCCAGCAATATCGCGCCCACGCCGAAGTCCAGCGTGCGCCACTCGGACAGGCCAAGCGCGACAAAGGTCAACACGGCAAGCGCCAGCAGCAGCACCACGAAGACGCCGAACCCGGCCATCAGCAGTCTCCCGCGGCTGCATTTGCGCAGCAGCAGGATGTCGTCGTCAGTAAGCGGGGCGTCCTCGACTTGCAGGGTCTGGTTCATGCGCTGATCGCTGCCTCCCTTGCTCAATAGGTTCCGATGGGAACCTCGATCTTCAGCGGCGCGGCGCCATTGGCTGGGCGCAGGCTATATGTGTAAACGCCGCCATCATCGTCGGCGAGCGCCGTATCCTTGCGCTCCACGGCATAGCGCTGGCCATCGATCTCCAGCGTGCGTGCTGCGGCCGCATCGGCATAGTCGGGCACCAGCAGCCCGCCGACCCCGTCGCCGACATCGGCGAACTCGTAGTCGCGCAACTCCCCGTCGACCCGCAGCAACTGCACGCGCGGCCGGTAAGGCGCCGCGTCCAGGTTCCAGCCATTGGTCAGATCGGTGATCCAGGGGCCCGGAATGTCGTAGACGCTACCCAGCTGCTCCTCTGAAACCTCCGGCCCTTCCACCACCAGGCAGCACACAACCTTCCCTGCGCGGGAGTCGTAGACCGCCCAGTTGCTGCCGATGGCCGCCACGCCGGGCAGCATCGAGAAATGGAATTGCCGGTTGAACTGGCTATCCGACACTTGGCGCCAACCTCCGACATTGGGGACAGGCGCAGGCGATTGCGCCTGGCTGACCATTGCCATCAGGACGCCTGCGACCAGGGTGCCTGCTCGGAACAGTAAACGGATCATCTGAGTGCCTGTCTTGGGCTCATGGGGATCATGGGACTCGGGCCTAGCGCCGGCATAGTACCAGCGCCAGCTTCGCAGCCGTGGCCTGCGGGAACGAACAGTTCGCCGCTACAGCCATCGGTCTGCCGGCTGCGCGAAATCTTGGCTACTATCGACGTATGGCCCTACTGATCCCTCCTCCAATCGTCCCCCAGATCGCGCAAGCCAGAAGCCTCATCGAACGGCATCTAGGCGCTGACCTTGTCGCCATCCACCTGTTCGGCTCCGCCGTGGACGGCGGGCTGCAACCCCATAGCGATATCGACCTGCTCGTCACCGTGGCCCAGCCGCCGGGTGACGCCGCACTCCACGCCCTGGCCATGGCGTTGCTGGCCGTATCCGCTCCACCGGGTTCATCGCCCAGCTTGCGCGCGCTGGAAGTCACCGTGCTGGCGCATGAAAGCATCGTGCCCTGGCGCCACCCGGCCAGGCGCGAACTCCAGTTCGGCGAATGGCTGCGCGCCGACCTGGAGGCAGGTGTCGTGGAGCCGCCCATGATGGACCACGACCTGGCCATACTGCTCACCAAGGTCCGCGAACACAGCATCCCTATCGCAGGTCCGCAGGCTGGCCAGTTGCTCCAGGCCGTACCCAGCGAAGACCTGAAGCGCGCACTGCTCGACACCGTCGCGCAATGGAATACGCCCGATGACTGGGCCGACGAAGAAAAACACATCATCCTCGCGCTGGCGCGCATCTGGTACACGGCTGTCACTGGCGGCATCACCCCCAAGGCTCAGGCGGCGGCGTGGCTGCTGGAAAGGCTGGAACCACCCTATCGCCCCGTCCTGAACAAGGCGCGCGCGATTTACATCGGTTGCGCGGAGGACGATCTGGCTCGTTGCCCAACTGACGTGGAGGCGTTCATCACCCGCGCCCGCAACGCTATTGAAGGGATTTGCCGGCAAGGCCGCGGCCACGATTCAAAGCGCCCATAAGAACCCGAGTAGGATTCACGCCTACCCAAAAAACTGGAATCCAGTCACCCCTCAAATGCGCATCCTGATTCTTGCTACTGCCATTCTCCTCCTCTTGTCTACCCTGATCGGAGACCGGGGCCCCATTTACATGCCCAAGCCTGCAGAGGTGCAGGAGCTTAACGAGCGCCTGGCTGGCACATCTGGGCGCTACCATGACACGTCCTACCAGGCGTTCATGCAACAGTACGAGCCTTTCGGCGACTATTTGAATTGGGGAGAGTGGCGGGACTTCAAGGACGACGGCGAAATCGTCATGCACCAGAGCGGGCTTCCACAAGTCCGCGACGGCGACATGCTGTATTGGAACACCGTGGCCCTGAGTCACTATGCCCTGACGATGTACGGACGCCATCTACGCGGCGACAAAACGGCGCAACCAGCATTCTTCGCCGCCGTGGACAAGCTCCTGGAGCTGCAACGTGAGGATGGCGGCTTCCCCTACCCCTCCCGCCAGCACCGCCACACCACGTTGCAGGACGGCTGGGTGAGCGCCATGGCGCAGGGAAACGCGCTGAGCGTCTTCACCCGGGCGCTCAAGCTCAAAGACGATCCGCGCTATCGACGAGCTGGCGAACTCACCATGCAAAACCTGCTGACGCCGGTCGATCGGGGAGGCTCCTTCACGACGATGGCCGATCTCGACCCTTCCCTGTCGAAGTACGTCTTCTTTCCGGAGTACCCCAACACGCCTATCGACTACACGCTCAATGGCTACATGTTCGCACTGCTGGGCATCTATGACTGGTCGCAGGTCGCATCGAAAAATCAGGCGGAAGCTGCAAAGGCGTTCCGCGACGGAATGGCGACGTTGGACCGCATCCTGCCGCTGTTCGACATTGACGGGTACTCGGCCTACGACCTCGCGCATATCGTCTTGAAGCTTCCGCCCTATGTCGCGCCGGAGTACCTAGGCATCCACGTCTATCTGCTGCATGCGCTGGATTCCATAGCGCCAAGCAAGGTGCTCGCCCATTTTGAAAAAAAATGGCAGGCCAAGGTGGACGCAATGAATCAAACGCTCAAGTTCATCAAGATCGCGCCCTCTGCGTCCGCGGGAAAAGTGGGGCAGCCATTGACTGTAGAGCTGGACGCGGCCGGCGGCACCGGAAAGCAAAAGCTTTACAGGATGGAGGTGCGCCTGGATGGCTTGTGGACTCCCGTGTCCGAGTATGGCGAAGCGTCGACGCTAACGTGGACGCCTCAAGCATCAGGCTCCTACGTTCTCGGTTTCTATGTCAAGAATGCCGACTCGAAGCGGGAGTTTGACAACTTCAGGTACCAAGCCTTTGAGGTGGAGTAAGGCAAGCACGCTAACGACCGCCTCGCACTGCTTGCCGCCTGGACGGCACACCCGGAAACGCTTGCCCGCACAGACGCGCGGACCGCTCTTTCCCTGTCACGGCTTCAGATCGATTTCCATGCGCACGAAATCGCCGCGATAGGTCACCTCACCCAGGTAGATGACGCGTCGCTCCGGCCCGGTGAACACGCGCCGGACTTCCGCCACGGGCGCATTCACATTGATGCCCAAATGCTGCGCCACCTCGACATCCGCTGTCGATATAGTCAGCACCTGGCGGGCGGAGACGATATCCACCGAGGACATGCCCATCAAAATGGGGATGACGGTTTCCTTGCGAAAGCGCGTGGGGTGCTTTGCAAAGATGGCGGCGTCCAGGTAGATATTGATGACGCAATACGGCTGCCCGTTGCGCGTATGGATACGCCGCATGAAGACGTACTTCTCCGCGGCAACGCCGTCGGACTCGTTCAGCAATGGCGTGCGCGTCGACTCGTCGATATTGAGTATGGTCGGGTGCGTATTCCGATAGACGCTGGACAGGTTCTCGAGCGTGGTCTCGACCCGGAACCAACGGTTGTCCTGGGGCTCCCCCGTCACGAAGGTACCGCGCCCCCGCTGCGGTGAAAGCAGCCCGTCGCGGGTGAGCCTTTCGATCGCCTGGCGCACCGTGACCTTGGCCACGTGGAACTCTTCGGCCAGCGCGTCGAGCGAGGGCAATTTGTCACCGTTCTTCCACACGCCCTTCAGGATCCGCTGTCGGAACAGATCCGAAAGTTGAACGTAGAGAGGGGCTTGGGCGGTGTCGAGAATCATGGCGTCAAAGTGTCCGCGACTATATCACGCGTGGGTAGCCGGACTCCGCCGCGCGCGTCCTCCAGGATCAGCGCGGCGCCCTTCTCGCCGATCATGATCGCGGCGGCGTTCGTGTTCGTCGACACCATGCGGGGCATGACCGAAGCGTCGATGACCCGCAAGCGCTCGATCCCGCGGACGCGCAAGCGCGCATCGACCACCGATCCGGCATCGCCGCCCATGCGGCAGGTGCCGGCGGGATGGAAGACCGTTCCGCCCTTGTTGCGGGCGAATTGCTCCAATGCGGCGGCAGTCGTCACGTCGTTCCCCGGCAGGTACTCTACACCGGTCACCAATTCGCGGAACGACGGCTGGGCATAGATATCGCGCAACATGCGCAACCCCGCGACCAGGACCTTCGCATCGCGCGGCTCGGTCAGGTAGTTCGAAACGATACGCGGCGATGCAAAGGGATCCGTGCCCACGATCTCCACATTTCCGCGCGAATCGGGCCGGCATTGCGTGGCCGACGCGGAGAATCCGGAAAACCGATGCAGCGGGTCGCCGGGTTTGTCGACCGACAGCGGCATGACATTGAAGAGTATGTCTGCCCGGCCGCCCACCGCGTGCTCGGTCGCCGCCAGTCCGCCCACTTGGCCCGCGCCCACCGTGAGCGGCCCCCTGCCCTGGAACAGCCACTGCGCCCCCATCCCAGCGAGGCTAAACGGATTGCGCACCGCGTCGTTGAGCGACATGCGCTGCTTCAATTTGACGATCACGCGCGCCTGGTAATGGTCCTGCAGGTTGCGGCCGACTTCCGGCGAATGCGCCGCGACGGCGATGCCATGCCTGGCAAGCAGCGCCGCGTCGCCCACACCGGAGAGCTGCAGCACCTGGGGCGATTGCAGCGCGCCGGCGGCAAGCACCACCTCGGCGTCCGCCATCGCGCGTTTCAGTTGACCATCCTGCGTCCACTCCACGCCTAGCGCCCGGCCGCCTTCGATCAGGATGCGCGTAACGTGGGCCCCAGTCTCGATCACCAGATTCGGGCGTGACCGGGCCGGATTCAGGAAGGCGGTCGCGGCGTCGCAACGCCAACGGCTGCCGAGCGTCAGTTGATAGGGGCCGACGCCCTCCGATTCCGCGCCGTTGAAGTCGTCATTTCTCCGGCAACCGGACTCGACCGCCGCTTCCACCCACGCAGCCGTGTAAGGATGTTGATTGCGCAGGTTGGAGACACGGAGTTCGCCCGAAGCCCCGTGGTACTCGGATTCGCCTGCGTCGTAGCGCTCGGACTTCTTGAAGTACGGCAGTACGTCCCGATAGGCCCAGCCCGTCGCGCCGAGAGCAGCCCAATCATCGTAGTCCTCATGCTGCCCGCGGATATACAACAGACCGTTGATGACGCTTGAACCGCCCAGCGCTTTCCCGCGCGGCCACAGGATGGCTCGATTGCCGGTCTCGGCCTGGGCCTCGACCGGGAACAGTCGGGAAAACCGTGGATCGTAGATGGTCTTGAAATAGCCCACCGGAAGCTTGAGCCAGAAGTTACGCGCCGCCGCACCCGCCTCCAGCAGCAGCACGCGCACCGCAGGATCGCGGCTGAGCCGATTGGCCAGCACGCATCCAGCGGAGCCGCCGCCGATGACGATGTAATCAAAGCCCGTGCCAGCCGCAATGCTCATGTCTTGATCGCCTCCAGATAGGCCGAAGGATCGAAGTAGCGCGAGGCGGGAACCGGATTCGGGATATTCCCCGCCTGCGCGAAGAAGTCGGTCACCTGCTGCAGCCAGCGGGTCACGGAACCATCCTCATATTTGGTGCGCCACTCGGCCGTGGAGAAGTACTTGGCCTGCTTGAACTGCGCCTTGAACTCGGCAAGCGGCACGTCCTTGTATTGAGACTTTTGCAGCGTTTCCATCGCCAATTCCGGGGCTTTCACAATGGCGTCGTTGGCCTCGCCCCAGGCGGCGATGAGGCTGAGAACGGCGGGCTTTTGGGCCTCGTAGAAGTCGTTTCTGGCCGCCCATCCGCCCATGATCGCCGCCTCCGGATAGAACGCGGAAGCGTCGATCAGCATGCGCGCATTGGACACCTTGGACCGGACGATCGTGTCGAATGGCACCCAGAGCGCGACCGCGCTGACCGCGCCGGATACGAACGAGGTCACGGCATCGGCCATGCGCTGGTTGACGATCTGCACATCCTTGCCCGGGTCGAGCTTGGCCGCGCGCAAGGCCCGGTCCAGGAACACATGGGCGGTCGTGCCCGTTGTGGTCGAGATCTGCTTGCCCTTCAGGTCGGCCACGGTCTTGATCGACTCGTCGCGCACCCATAGCTGGGCGGTGCCGTACTCGATGTCGTTCACAAGAAAGACCTTGCCCTGCCCGCGGGCGGGGAAGTTCGAAACGACGGCGCCGGTGGCCAGCACGTCGAGACTGCCGCCTATCATGGCCTGGAAGATCTCGAGGCCCGTGGTAAAGACGATGGGCTCCAGTTCCAGGCCATGCTTGGCGTAGCTGCCCATCTGCAGGCCCAGCCACAAATGTCCGTCGACGGCGGGCGTGTGCAGGTAGCCCACGCGCAGCTTCTTGCGCGCCTGGCCGATGGCGGGCGCCGCGATTGCTGCGATGGACGCGGCTACGCCGGCCTTGAGTAGGGTTCTGCGATCGAGCTTCATGGAGTCTCCTTGCTGTGGGGCTGCTGACGCCGGCTCAATCGGTCGGCCGGACGGATTGGCGGGCCTGGGCTTGATACTCGAACATGACCAGTTCCCGGATCTCGCGGCTCAATTCGACAAAGCGCGGGTCCTCGTGGACCCGCTCCGAACGGGGGTAGCCGAAAGGCACCTCTATCACCTTCCGGACTTTTGAAGGCCGGGCAGTGACCACGACGATCTTTGACGACAGGTAGATGGCTTCCTCTACCGAATGGGTGATCAGCATCACCGTCTTGCCTTCGGTCTGCAGCACTTCGAGCAGGAGGTCCTGCATGGCGGTCCGGGTCTGCGCATCCAGCGCGCCAAAGGGCTCATCCATCAGCAGGAACTGCGGTTTGACGGCGTAGGCGCGCGCAATCGCGAGGCGCTGCCGCATGCCGCCGGACAGGTGCTTGGGAAAGTGATCGGCGAAGTCGGTCAGGCCCATCAGCTTCATATAGCGCTGGCAGATCTCGGCGCGTTCCCGCGCACTGACCTTGTTGGCCGCGAGCTTCATGCCAAATTCGATGTTGCCGCGGACCGTGAGCCACGGGAACACGCCGTATTCCTGGAAAATCACGCCCCGGTCCGGCCCGGGGGCCGTGACGGGCTGCCCATCCAGCGTCACGGCGCCAGCGCTAGGCTGTACGAATCCGCCCACGATATTCATCAAGGTCGTCTTGCCGCAGCCCGACGGGCCGATGATGGACACGAACTCGCCCTCCCGGATGTCCAGGGTCACGCCGTCCACCACCCTCATCGGCCCCGTGGCGGTAGGAAAATCCACGCTGACGTTATCGAATCGGATCCTGACTTTCGGTTCCTGGGACGGCTTCGGCGTGGCGGTATCCACGCTGCGCAGTTGGGTGCTCATGGTCATGGTCATGGATGTCCGGGATGGTCTCAGGCGATGCGGTCTTGCCACGCGACCAGGCGCCGGCTTGCGGCCCTCAGGGCCAGGTCCATCAGCATGGCGATGAGGCCGATGCAGATGATCCCGACATAGATCACGTCCAGCTGGAAAAACGACGACGCGTTCTGGATGAGCGCGCCGAGCCCCTGCTGGGCGGCGATAAGTTCAGACGCCACCAGCGTGGCCCAGGCCACGCCCAGCGCCACCCGGATGGCCGTCAGGATGTGCGGCACGGTCAACGGGACGATGACCTTGGCGAAGATTTCCAAGTCATTGGCGCCCAGCGTGCGGGCAACGCGCACGAAGATCGGGCTGATCTGCGCAATTCCTTCATACATCACGATGACGCCGGCAAAGAACGAGGCGTAGAACAGGATCACGGTCTTGGCCGATTCGCCGATCCCGAAGTAGACGATCACCAGCGGAATCAGCGCGATCGGCGGAAGCGCGCGGAAGAAGTTGATGACGGGATCGATAAAGACCCGCAGCCCGCGATACCAGCCCAGGCAAAAACCTACCGGCACTGCGGCGAGGATGCCCAGCGCGACTCCGGTGAAGACGCGGCGCGCCGACATCCAGATGTCCAGCCACAGGCGATCCTTGGAGAGCTCGATGAACTTTTCGATGACAGCCGCGGGCGAAGGCACCAGGGCGGGGCTGACAAGCCCGCTGGCGCGTACCGCCAACCACAGCGCGAGGATGCATAGCCAGGGCGCCGCGATGAGCAGCGGGCGCGAGATGAAGGACGGAAGGCGCATGGTGTGTATAGAGGGTTATACCTGAGTTGCAATCCGTAAGTGCTAAACATACTATAGACCAGCACTTAATATCTTAAAGCCATGACAAACCCTAATGCCAAACAGTCCCCGGCCGTCGGGCCTTTCACGCTGGCGCGCGTCGAGGCCTACGTCCTGCGCTGGCCAGTCAAGCGTCCGGTACAGACCTCGTTCGGCACCATGTATGACCGCCCCGCCCTGCTCGTGCGGGTAGAAGACGCGGACGGCGCGGTGGGCTGGGGGGAGGTCTGGTGCAACTTTCCCGCCTGTGGCGCGGAACACCGCGCCCGCCTGCTTGAAACCGTAGTGGCGCCGCTGGTCGTCGGCCAGCCCTACGCGTCGGCCGCAGCGGCGTTTGCCCACATGAGCGCGCGCACCGCGGTGCTTGCCATCCAGTCCGGCGAGCCGGGCCCCATCTCGCAGGTGATTGCTGGGGTCGACCTCGCGCTGTGGGACATGCTGTCCCGCCGGGCGGGCGTTCCGCTTTGGCAGTTCCTGGGTGGCGCTTCAGGTGTGATCCGTGTCTACGCAAGCGGCATCAACCCGGATCGTCCCGAGGACACGGTGCTCGCCAAACATGCGGAGGGCTATCGCGCGTTCAAGCTCAAGGTGGGCTTCGGCGAAGAGCGGGACCTCTCAAACCTGAGGACGGTTCATGCCCGGCTGCCCCAAGGCAATGAACTCATGCTGGACGCCAACCAGGCCTGGGATCTGGCAGGCGCGCTGCGCATGGCCAGCCGCTTGAGTGAGTTCACGCCTGGATGGCTGGAGGAGCCGCTGCGCGCCGACCGCCCCCTATCGGAATGGGCGCAGCTGGCTGAGAATGCGGGCATCCCGCTCGCGGCGGGAGAGAACCTCATCGGTCCTGATGCCTTCGACGCGATGATCAACAGCAAGACGCTGCATGTCGTACAGCCGGATCTGGCCAAATGGGGCGGCATTTCCGGTTGCCTGCCCGTCATCGACCGGATCCACCAGGCAGGACTGCGCTACTGCCCGCATTTCCTCGGCGCAGGCGTCGGCCAGCTCGCCTCGGCGCACATCCTGGCGGCACGGGGACAAGCCGGCGGCATGCTCGAAATCGATGCCAACGAGAATCCCCTGCGCGCAGCACTCAGCCCGGCATTGGGCAGGATCGTCGAAGGAAAGGCCAACCTCGGAAACGAGGCGGGCCTGGGAGTGGAACCAGACATCGCGCAGTTGCGCGATATCTGCGGCTTGCGTCCGTAACTGCCCTCCCTCTGCCTGGGCCGTCTGCCGCGCATGACGACTGGCCCTGGCGGGGGTGGAAGTTCAGAGCGACGAACCGATCTGCAGGACCGTGAATTCGCGCCGCATGTAGCGATTCATGACCTGCGCCAGTATCGGATTGCCGGCATTCTCCGCTTTCGGCGCCGTCACGCTGACGACTGCGGCGCACAGCTTGCCGGCCGGGACGGTACGCACCGAAACCTCGGCCTGCACCGCGTTGGCCATGCTTTGCTTCCAGGCGGCAGCCACGCCGTCCACGGCCTGCTTGGCGGTCGCGCAATCGGCATAGGACAGCGAAATCACGACCGCAGGCGCATTCTTGATCTGCACGTCCGCAATCACACCCGCAAAGTAAGGCGGGATGCCGCGTCCGCTCGATTCGGCCAAGGCTTTGAGCTTCTGCTTCGCGGTCTCCATATCGTCCGGCGAGGAAGATATGACCTTGCTCGGGTCGGCAGCCTGCAATCCCAGCACAGGCGATATGATCGCCGCCTGCACGATCTGGCCGTTGGCCGCGGGCACCGCCTCCTTCAGACCGGTCAGAGAGGCAGCAACGATTTCACTGTCCGCCACGGACGGCTTGGGCTGACCCAGCATTTTCATTCCCGTTGGCGCGGACGCTTGCACCAACGCCGCATCCAGCGGCAGAACGAAGCTTGCGCTGCCCATCGTCCCTCTCCACGGATCGCGTCCGTTGGCCTTGGTCATGTCGGGCTTGTTGGCCTCGCCATTGGCGATCAGGCCCGCGACATCGCCATTCACCGTAGCGAAACCGGCCTGTTTCAGACGATCCACCAAGTTGTCCGCGGCCTGCCTGTCCTTCAGCCCCCAATACGCAACGTTGCCGGGTGCCTGACCAAATCCGGCGAAATAGGACAGCTCATCAAAGCGGATTCTTGCGTTATCGGACCACGGGTCCAGGCCATAGCCGATGGATTGAAGCGGACTGATCGATTGCGCGATGCCCAATCTGCGCATGCCATCGGCCGACGGCCCAGCCTGCTCCAATCCCCGCCAGGCTTGCACGTCCATGAAGAACACCTGCATCGCTTCAGGGGAGGCAAGCACTACCTGCGGTATCTGCCTCAAGGCTTGCTGCAGGGTTTGCGTGCTGTCTTGTGCCGCGGCGGCAGTACCCCATCCAGCCATCAAGCACAGAGCAAGAGCCTTTAAGCGCATCCAATATCTCCCATTACGTAATTCACTCGTTTCTCGTGCGGCGCCTGCTTTGCAAGCAGGTTCAACAAGCCATCTCGCCTGATGCTCCGGAGGTTGCTCGATCATTTCAGGCGAATTGCCGCAAACCTTCAGAGGCATGGCCGGATCGCAACCGGGCGAGTATATCAACGCTCAATGAGCAGCAAAAAAGCCCGAAATAGCGCGCCCTAAGCGGCACTTCCATGCCGCTGGACGTCGGCTCGCGCTGTCGCTACAGGCTTTGACATATATACGTACGGTCGTATATATTAAAGAAAGCCTGAACTCAACTACGGGTCGATATGAACACGCTGGCAAGAGGCGGAAACGAGGCGACCAGCGCCTCCCCGCTTTCAGGCCGGCGGCTTTGTGTGGCCCACCCCAAAAATCGCCAACTTGGCGCGGCGCCCGCGTCGCAGCGCCAAAAGGACCAATCATGCTCAATTCCACATTGCCATCCTCACGCGTGGTTCCCCGTCCAGCGGCAAAAAGCCAGTGGCTCGCAGTTTCCATGCTCGCCTTCGGCGTGTTCGTCGTCGGAACTGGTGAATTCGTGCTGGCGGGTCTGCTACCGCTGCTCAGTCGCTCGCTTGAAATTTCCCCCTCCGTCGCGGGCCAGGTGATCACGATATTCGCGCTGACCTGCGCGATTGCAGGCCCGATCCTGACGACCGCGACGGTGCGCTGGCAACGCAGGACAGTGCTGGTCGCCGCATCGGCCGTGTACCTCCTGGGCAGCGCCTGGACCGCGCTCGCGCCCTCTTACCTGCAAGTCCTGCTTGGGCAGGTCGTGGCCGCGCTGGGCGTGGGCATGTTCGTTCCGACAGCCACCGTGACCGCCGCTGCCATGGTCGCGCCAGAGCATCGGGGCAAGGCCATCGCGCTGGTGGTCAGCGGCTTTACCGCGGCGACCGCGTTGGGCGCGCCCTTGGGTACTGCCTTCGGCGGGGTGTTCGGCTGGCGATCGACCATGTGGCTGGCAACGGGCCTCGCCGCGATCGGCGTCATCGGCGTCTTCCGCGCCATTCCCGCGACGCTGGCCGTTGTCGCTGCCCATGGACTGCGCCAGCAATTCCGCCTGTTGTTGGAGCCCCGGATTCTTGCCGTGCTCGGCGTAACGCTCTTGGCCTTCACGGCGGTCTATATGCCGTACACCTATATCGGCATCATCTTTGAATCGGCCACCCAGGCGAATAGCTTCTATCTGGCGGGGCTGATGACGACCCTAGGCATCGTGGGGACCATCGGAAACCTGGGCGCCGGGATGCTTGCGGACCGTATTGGCGGGCCGAGAGTTGTGATTCTTGCCCTGCTTTGGTTGATTGCCGCCATGCTGGTCTTGCCGCTGGCGACGCAAAGCCTGCTGGCGGCGTTCGTGATGATCGCGTTCTATGGAGTCGCAGCCTTTGCCATCACGACACCTCAACAACACCGCCTGATCTCGCTCAAACCTGATGCCGCAGCCGTCCTCATCTCGCTCAACCAGGCCATCCTCTATCTCGCCATCGCACTGTCCGGATCGATCGGCGGGCTTGGAATCGAATGGGTCGGAGCGATCAATCTGGGCTTTATTGCCGCGGCCCTGGCAGCGGCTGCGTTGTTGCTATCGGTTTTGACGAGGTCAACGCCTCATGAATCAAAGTGACGCAAGCATTTTCCCAGCCCGACCCTCGGGCGGGGCTGGAGCCGGTAGGAATGCAGCGCGGACCCTAGCGAAGCGCAGCCTGCTGAAGCGCCTGATGATCCGCATAGACCGCAGGCGCATCAAGCGCCCTCGCGCACATGACCACTACCGCCCGATCGCGGGAAAGGTCGCTGAGCCATGAGGTGCCGAGTCCTCCTGACCAGCCCGCGGTTCCTTGCAAGCCGTCCGTGAGGGACCGCCCTGCGTCGACCGAAACGCCGTAACCCCAGCCGCGGCCATCGAGAAACCCGGCTGCGCCGGCGCGCTGTCCGGCAGTAAGCTGGTCGGTCAGCATGCGCCTGACCCAAGTCTTGCCCAGCAGCCGGCCTTTGGGCGTTTCCCCCTCGGCATGCAGCATGCGTACAAAGGCCAGGTAGTCGGCCGCCGTTGACACCAAACCGCCTTCGCCGCCTTCAAATGCGGGGGGGTTCGCCCAAGCGCTCTCCTCTTTCGGACCATCCGCAAGCTGGAGGTCGCTGGAATAGGCGGGCGTGAGGCGGGACAACTGCCCGGGTTTGACGTAAAAGCCGGTGTCCTTCATATCCAAGGGCTCGAACACCCGCGCACTCAGGAACTCAGACAATGCCATGCCCGAGAGCCGGGCGATCAGCACTCCCTGCACATTGGACGCGACCGAGTAAAACCACCGGTCGCCGGGATGCGCCAATAGCGGCAAGGCGCCGAGCCTGCGAAGCCACTCATCCGGCCCCATGGCCGAGGCTGGCCGCGGGGGACCAAAGCCCACCAGTTGTTGGCGCGCGATTTCCCGCTGGATCGGGGTGCTGCCGGGAACGGCGGGCACGATACCCGTGCCAAGCCGGGACGTCAGGATGTCCTCGATGGTGATCTCGCGCTTCGCGGGCACCGTTCTATCCAGTTCACCCTGCAGATCGACCAGTACCTTGGGCTTGCCCAGTTCGGGCAACCACTTGGCCACTGGCTCGGTCAGCTCGATATCGAGTTTCTCGATCAGTATCATGAGCGCAACCGCCGTGATCGGCTTGGTCATGGACGAGATTCGGAAAATGGCATCAGGCGCCAGCGCAGCTGAACGCGCCATATCGACGTGCCCGGCCGCGCTAATGCGGCTGGGTGATTTCCCGCTGAAGCGCGCCACGACGGCGCCAGGATAAAGCGTGCTCGCATCTGGCAAAGCCGCGTCGATGTCGCCCATAGTTTCTCCATTGTTGTACTAGTCCATCGGACAGGATCGCGCGACGCCCGCGCAACCGTTTCAAGAGCGGGTCCAGTCCGGGCGCTCCAGCATCAAGCTTGTGACGACGCCGAAGACGATCCCCCAAAACGGCGCGCCAATACCGAACAGTGCGGGGCTGCCCAGCGTCACCAGAAATGCGACCAACGCCCCCAGCGAGAATTTCTGGCTAAAGGATGTTTGGAAGGCGCCCTGCAAGATGCGCAACAGCGCAAGACCGGCAAGCGAAGCAAGAAACGTCGTAGGCGTAGCCAGCATGGCCTGCGTCACGATCGGAGAAAACGCCCCGAACAGAATCGCCAGGATCCCCAGGAAGATGCCCGCGAGCCAGTGACGGCTTCTGCATTCGCCCGATGCGAGGATGGCGCTTGAGGGGCCGGTCAGGCATGTCGACACGCAACCGAAAAGCGCGGTAATGGCCGAGAAAATGCCGCAGGCATTGGTAATCGCATTGACGGGCGGGCTATGACCCGCATTTCTCAGCAGGGACACGCCTTGTGGTGTGTAGACCGCCACCACGGTGACCGTAAGCGGCACGACCAATTCGAGAATCGCGGGCCACGAGAAGACGGGCACATAGAGATTGGGCTGCGCCAGCGCATTGGCCACCGTCACGCCTTCAATGCGCGGAGCCTCGCCCGCAATCACCAGCGACACAATGCCAACAATCAGCACGCCGACCATGGGCGGGAGCCATTTCTGAACGGCAGGAAAGGCCGAAAGCACGAAGAAGGTCACCGTCATGGCCGCGGCAAGCCACGGGTCCGAAGCAAACGATCGTATCCAGTCCAGACCGAAGTTCAGGAACACGCCGGCAACCATGCCCATGATGATAGGCAATGGCAGACGATCCATCACAAGCCTGACCCATCCGGTCAGCCCCATGGCAAGGATCAGGATGGCCGTGATGAGGTAGGCGCCTATGACCTCGGCGAAAGTCAGGTGCTGCAGCGCGCTGGCGACCAGCACGGTGCCAGGAATCGTCCAGAAAAACGCCAGGGGCTGCCGGTAGATCGCAGACATGGCCACGGTCAGGATGCCGTTGATGGAGAAGGCCGCGAAGATCCATGACGCGATGTCGGATTGGCTGAGGCCCCCTTTCGCGCCCGCGCTCATGATGATCGTCACCGGCGCCGATGCCGCAAACAGGAACGCCACCAAGGCGTTCGTCAGCTCGGTAACCGGGAGATGAACGAAAGGCGATCGGGCAGTTCGGGAAAGGTTGGAGTGAGCCATTTCAGATGGATGTCCTTGCCCCTGGTGGAGACGCTTTTTACCGAGTGCCGCACGGCTCCGTCTTGAACGAAATTGCAGGCGCCAGGAGATGGCCAAGGACTTGCGGTGCTGCTGCTCGCCGCGAGGGCATCGAAAAATAGTTGTTTACCAGTCAGTAAAATAATACCTATAATCCGACGCGTGAACAGCGGCAAAGGACAGTGATCATGAGTGGAAGGCCCAAGGAGTACGACGACACCGTCGTCATAGACGCCGCCATGGACGTTTTCTGGACGAACGGCTACGAAGCCAGTTCAACACAAGAGCTGTGCGAGCGCACAGGCTTGGGGCGCGGCAGCCTCTACCATGCATTCGGCAGCAAACAGAACCTCTATGAGCAAGCCCTGCGCCGCTATCAGGAGCTGGGACTCCAGGCGCAAACGGAGATCCTCAACGGCCCTGGCAGCGCCAAGGACAGATTGCGGGCGCTGCTGCAATGGGGCGTTGACGGCGACCTGGATCCAAGCCGGCGCCGTAGTTGCATGGCGCTTTTTTCGGTCATGGAGCGCAGCAGCAAAGATCCGGTCATCGACCGGATCAACCGAAGCTATGTCAACAAGCTGGAAGCGACAATCTGCCACGTTATCGCCGTCGGCCAACGCAATGGCGAACTGTCTGGTGACCGGCTCGCGTTGGAAATGACGCGCGCGTTCCTTGCCAGCTACTACGGGCTGCGCATCCTGGGGCAATCCATGCCGGATCGGGCGTTTCTTCAAGACGTGCTGGAGGGCACCTTGGCAGGCCTATGAGCAACAGAACAATTGCCCCTTTGAATCACCACAGACCGCAGGCTCCGGCCTATTTTTTTGCCCAATTGTTTATCGATCATTACACTATTAACCTCAAAGAGCCCGTATGAACCACCCTTCCAGCATTGATTTCCGGCGCATAGCAACCAAAACGGGGGCAGTCGTGATTCCCGCCACGCTGGAGTCAGACGTTGCGCAGTTTCACTATGCGCCCGCGCGTCGCGCAGGCGACTTTGTGTACCTGTCCGGCATTGTGGCTTGCAATAGAACAAGCGAGCCAATGAGCGCAACCGCGTTTTGCGATGAACTGCGTGACGTGTTCAGACAGATCGAACATCTGCTTCTGGCTTGCGACGCGCAGATGGAAGATGTGATCGAGCTGCAGATGTTCCATGTATTCGGCAGCGACCGCCTGGAACTGGACAAGGCTGGCCAGTTGGCCGCAATCGGACGGGTCCGCGATGAGTTCTTCTTCGCTCCGTATCCTGCCGCTGTGGAACTGGAAGTTGCTGATTTGAACCCCGATGGCGGGCTGGTAGAGATCAAGGCGGTGGCCTTTGCACCGCTCAACCGCACAGTTGACGCCGAGTCCCCTACCCCATGACAGCGCACGCGCGCGAGGTCGTGTTCCCATCGTCCCGCTGCTGAACCCAACGAGTCGTCGACTACCCCAAAAATAGCCACCGGCCCCTGGCCGGTTCTTTTGGGGCAATTCTGTACTGACCAATAAACTTTAGGAGTTTCCCCATGCCACTAGCGGTCTACATCCTGGGATTGACGATCTTCTCGCTGACCACGTCCGAGTTCATGGTGGCGGGCATGATGGCGTCGCTGACGCAGGCCTTCGGCGTTTCAGTGACGCAGATCGGCTACCTCATCTCGCTGTATGCCATCGGCATGGTCGTCGGCGGCCCCTTGCTCACGGTAGGCCTGATCAAGCTGCGCATACCCAACAAGAAGGCCCTGCTCTGGCTGCTGGGCTTCTACGCAATCGCGCAGTCGGTCGCCGCATCCGCGACCAGCTACGAAGTCATGGCGTTCGCCCGGGTCGCCACGGGGGTGGCAGGCTCCGCGTGCTTTGGCGTGTCGCTGGCGATCTGCGCCGAGATCGTGGCCATGCAGTCGCGCGGCCGGGCGGCGTCCATCGTGATTGGAGGCTTGATGCTGGCGACGGTGCTGGGTGTTCCCATCGCCACGGTCGTCGATCAGCACCTGGGCTGGCGCGCCAGCTTTTGGCTGGTGGTTGCGCTGGCCGTGCTGTGTGCAGGGGTGATCACGATCCTGGTGCCGTCTGCCAAGGCATCGGCAACGGCCAGCCTGGCCGCGGAACTGGCCGAGTTCAAAAACCGGCACCTGTGGGCGGCTTTCGCCACCAGCGGCTTGATCATCGGCGCGACGTTTGCAGCCTTCAGCTATTTCGCTCCGATCCTGACCGAAGTGGCGGGCTTCGCCGCATCCTCAATTCCCTGGCTGCTGGGCGTCTACGGCGCGGCCAACGTGCTGGGAAACATGGTAGTGGGGCGCTATGCGGACAAACACGCCATGCCCATCATGGCTGGCGGCTTGGTCGTGCTGGGCGCAACCTTGGCGCTGTTCGCCGTGTTTGCTGAAAGCCAGGTTCTCAGCCTGAGCGCGCTGATCGTGATCGGCCTGGTCGGCGTGCCTATGAATCCCGCGATGATTGCGCGTGTCATGCAGACTGCGCATCCTGGCGCGTTGGTCAATACCGTCCATACTTCGGTGATCAATATCGGGCTGGGGGCTGGTGCGTGGATCGGCGGACTGGGTATCGCGGCGGGTTATGGCGTGCGTTCGCCGCTTTGGGTTGGGGCCGCATTGGCTGTGCTGGGATTGGTCAGTTTGTTGCCTTATCTAGGGCGAAAGACGCGTCACACGCGTACGCTGGTGGCAGGCCGATAACGCTTCTTGAGCGCAACCGTTGCGGCAAGGCGGCGCACGCGGGCCAGAGGTGCGCAGCGGCTCACCGAATTCCCCGGTGCCGCTTTCCGCCCCAGACCATCAACCGGCGGGATACGGCGGCCTGTGCTTCTCAAGCTTGGCTTCCGCGGCATTCTGCGTGACGACGGGCATCAGGTTGCTGAACGTCCTGAATCCAGCGACCCCACGATATCGGCCCATACCGCTGGCGCCGACCCCGCCGAACGGAATCTGCTCGTGAAAAAGCTGGGACACGACGTCGTTGAGGGTGAGCGACCCGGCCTGGAAATTCTCCCGCAGCCAGCGTATTTCCTCCGGGTCATCGCCAAAATAGTAGGATGCGAGAGGACGCGTCAGCGACCGGGCATAGCGGGCCGCCTCCTCGAAGGAGTCGCAGCCGATGACAGGCAGAATGGGGCCGAAGATTTCCTCGCGCATGACCGCCATCGAGGCGCTCGTCTCCAATAGCAGCGTCAACGGGAACTGGCGCGTCCCCGCCGGGCGCGCTTGCGCGCCGTGCAGTTGCCTCGCGCTTGCGCCTTTCGCCACGGCATCGTCCACCAGGGTCTGCAAGCGAGCGTAGTGCCTGTCGCTGATTATGGCGGAGTAGTCGTCATTGCCGGCAATCGAGGGATATAGCTGTTGTGCGTGCGCAAGTATCCCTTCGGCCAGGCGCTCCGCCACCTGCCGCGGCGCCAGCACATAGTCCGGCGTTACGCATACCTGCCCCGCAAACAGCAATTTCCCGTGCGCCAGACGCGCGGCAGTCACGTCGATGTCCGCGCTCCTGCCGATGAAGACCGGACATTTTCCTCCCAGCTCCAAGGTAACCGGCACCAGGTTCCTCGCCGCTTCCATCATGACTTTCCTGCCGGTTTCAGTCGACCCCGTGAAAAGCAGATGGTCGAACTGCAAACGGCTGAAGGCCGCTGCGACGTCGGCTCCGCCCTGTACGGCCAGGACTTCAGCCGCGTCGAACTCCCTGCCCAGTTCCCTGGCGAGCAGGCTGGAGGTCGCGGGAGTCAATTCCGGCAGTTTGATCATTGCGCGGTTGCCCGCTGCCAGTATCCCCACCAGGGCGAGATAGCTGATGAGGACCGGTCCATTCCAAGGGGTCATGGCTCCCACCACCCCAAGCGGTGCGAAGCTGAGCTGCACGTCGACATCCGGATCGCCGACGTCCAGTGGCTGCGCCTTCATCCAATCGCCGAGTTGGCTCGACGTGTGGCGGATGACCTCAAGCCCCCCCAGGATGTCCGCGGAATGGCTCAAAAACCGGCTGCGTCCGCCAAAATCGGCGGCCTCCGCTTCCACGATCTCCTTCCGGTTCCGATCCAGCACGTTGGCCAGCCGCCTGAGACGGTCGAGCCGGACCTCGAGAGCCGGATAGCCCGCGTTCATGAACGACCTCTTCTGCCTGCCCAACGCCTCGGACAGTTCGTGTTCCATGGTTGTGGTCATGGTCGGGGCCCTTGATCAGAAAAGTCCGGACGGCGACAAGGCGTCGTTCCCCAGCCATCCGGCCAAGGCGTCCACGTAGGGGGGAGCGTCCATGTAGCTGGCTTTCTGGTCGGTGACGACCTGCACCAACGCGGGCTTTCCGGCGGAGAAGGCGCGCTGGACGGCCGGAACGATCTCCTGCGCTTCCTGGACGTACTCGCCATGCCCTCCCATGGCGCGCGCGATCTGATCGTATCTGACAGGGCTGAACGTGGCCTCGATGGCATGGCCGACATGCTGCATGTGCGACGACATTTCCGCGCCCAGCGCGCGATCGTCGTTGACGATGACCACCACGGGAAGCTGGTGTCGAACCAGCGTTTCGAACTCCGCCAAATGAAAGCCCAGCGCTCCGTCGCCCGTCAGTAGGCAGACGCGCCGCGAGCCGGCGGCAAGCTGTGCGCCGATCGCATAACCCAGGCCGGAGCCGAGGTGTGAAAAAGTGGAAGTGTAGAGAAATTCGCTGCTGCGCTGCTCGAAGAACGCCATCTTGTGCAGGATGGTAAGGCCGCCGTCCAACACGATGACGGCGTCTTCGGGAACAGCCTTGCGAGCCTCCAGCATGAGCCGGGACGGATGGATCTGCTCGGATTCGGGAATGGCCGCGGCCAGGCGCTCGCGCTCCGCTACGTACTCGACCCGCAAGCGCGATAGTTCTGCCCATGCCGGCGTCGGCCTTGCCCGTTCCAGTCCGGCGATAAGCTGCCCCAGAATCAGCGACAGATCTCCCACCACCGCATGATCTGCGCAGCGGTTCACGCCCACCATTCCGGGATCGGTCTCCAGCACCAAAATCTTGCGGTCCGCACCTGCACCCGCGGCGAATGGCCCGTGACGCCCGTAGCCGTCCATTTCAGGGAAATTGGTTCCAATCCCGATCAAGAGGTCGGACTTCTCTATCGCCTCTCTGCCCGCCCGGCTGAATTGGAACAAGTACCTGTCATCGCTCTCGGGAACCGCTCCGGTGCCCCCCAGCGAAGTCAGCACCGGCGCCCCGACCAGATCGGCCAGTTTGCGGAATTTGGCGTGCAAGCGGTTCCTGACAACTGCGGGTCCGGCCATCAGGATGGGTTTGCGAGCGCTCAGTATCAGGTCGCAAGCCTTATCCATGCTGGCGGCGTCAGCGGCCCGAGGCTGCGCGCGATAACGAGCCGGACTTTCCGGGGGCGGAAAATCCCATTCCATGTCCTGGATGGAATAGTCGAATTCCAGATACACGGGCCCCGGAGTGCCTGCCCACGCCTGCCGGAATGCTTCCCTGACGATGTCGTCCAGATGGCCGGGCGTATCGATGGACGCCACGAATTTGCAGGGCACGCGGAACATTTCGAGCATCGGGGCATACAGCCACCTGTTGCGGCGCACCGCAAGATTGGTGGCGGATTGCCTGCGTGAACCGATCAGCAGGAGAGGAATGTTCTCCTGCGCCGCACAGACAGCGGACGAGAGCATGTTGGAAACGCCCGGCCCCATGGCGCCCATAGCCACCTGCATGCGGCCTGTCATGCAGTAATAGCCCGAAGCCATGAAGGCCGCCACCTGCTCATGACGCGGGCCAACGAGCCGGATACCCTTCTGTTGCGCGCATTTCTGGATCTCCACCATACTCAGATCCCCTTGGGAAAAAATCATCTCAACTTTTTCCTCGAGTAGAAGGTCGACCAGCCGATCGCCAAATGTCATCCTCACCCTGCTCTCCTGTTTCGGTATCAGTCCGCGCTTTCGCCGCCGCGGGATGCTGCATCAACAAAACGCCGCCAAGGATTTCTTCTTCAGCTGATCCAGGGCAAGGGCAAGGGTTTCCCGTCGGGATGAAACACCTCCACCGGCGAGGCCGCGAGTATGCCTCTGATCACCAGCGTGTCCTGGCCATCGTTGAATATCTGGTGAACCACACAGCCAGGAATGGCGACGCTCATCCCCGCCGAGAAGCGCAGCGTGCCCTCATCCGACTCGACCCGGCCCCTGCCCTGCTCGCACACGATCACTTCCGAGCATTCATGCCAGTGGTCCGGCGTCGCCATGCCCACCGCAATCTTCTGATGCCAGACCGAAAGGCCGGTCAAGCCGTCTCGATGCGACGCGATCGTCCGATGGGCGATGCCTTGCATCGATGTTTCGACATCGTCGATGTGCTGTATCAATTTCATGTCCGTTTCCTCCCTGGTTCGCGGCCGCGCGCCGGCATCAAGCCGGCTCATGCGCCCATCAGGACAAGGTAGCAAAGCCGGGATGGAACAAAGTTGGAGAAAGTGCATGATCTCGCGGACTTTCGTGCACTCGCCGTCGCGACTGGACACGTGGAGCCGAATTTCGCGCTGCCGAACCAATACGTACGCACAAGGTCGGATAGGGGCACGTGCTTGCACGCGCTGGACCGCAAGATGTGGAAACGCTAATCTGGCTCGTGCCCATTGCCGCTGCTGCAACTGACGCGCCCGCGCTGCGGCGACACCCGAGCGGGACTTGCTGCCTGCGGCCCCATGGATCGAACAAGATGCAGACCATACTCGACACCGAACTTCTCACGCCGGGCAGGCGCTTCGAAGTGTTCCAACGCGCCGTATGCCGCGTCGCGGAAATTTCGGTGCGCCGGGCCGCCACAGACGGTTTCAATGCAAAGATCAAACAGGGAAAGGCCGGGTTCCTCGAGTACTCGCTCGTCGACTACGACTCCGCGAGCATCGAGCGCGGCCCGGCAGACATCGCACGCGACCGGCAGACTGATTTCCTGCTTGCCGTTCATCTCGGCGGCCGGGTACACATGAAGCACCTGGACCGCGAAATGCCGCTGCAGCAGGGCGATTTCACGATAGTGGACAGCACCCTGCCATACCGGATAGAAGCCAACAGTGCGGCCAAGCGCCTGGTCATGCGAGTTCCCCGGCATGAGTTCATGCTGCGCGGCCTCGGCATCGATGCGATGTGCGGGCGCGTATTCAGCGGCGCGCGCGGCACCAGCGGGCTGGCCTCCCGCCTGCTGCAGGCCCTGGCAGCGGAGACGCCCGACCAGATCCCGCCTATCGGCCATTCGCTCACCTCCGCGCTGCTCGACCTGGTCGCCGAATCGGAAACCCAGGATGGATCCGCGGTCCCGTTGGGCCGATCACACGACCACCTGATCAGGCGCATCAGGACCATGGCCCTCGCCCATCTCTCCGATCCGGATCTATCGGCGGGCCGCATCGCCGAGTTGGTGGGCATCTCCATCCGCTACCTGCATCGCGTATTCGCCGCCACGGGGACGACGCTGCACAAATGGATAGAAGACGAACGCCTGGAACGCGCCCGATGCCAGTTGCTGAACCTTAACCAGCGTCACCGCTCGATCCAGGAGATCGCGTTCAGCTGCGGCTTCAAGGACGCCAGCTACTTCGGCCGCCGCTTCCTGCGTAAGTACGGCGCCACGCCCAGCCAATTGCGCCGCCGGCAGCCATGACTTCCCTGCCGCGAATGACTTGCTGGTCCCGGTGCCGCCGGACTGGCAATTCGCGGCCCGGCCCATGCACATCGTCTATCCGCACAGCAGACACTTGTCAGCCTGGGCAGGCCGGAGGGCGGCTGGCCCGCGCCCTTGCCATCCGCCGCAACCACAGTCACACTTTTTTATTTGACACTTAAATATTTGACGTAAGAAACTTGCGCCATCGATGCCTACAGGAATGGAGACGCCCGTGAGCAAGATGGCCCATGCAATCTGTGCAAAGAAAGTCGCGGGAGCAGCCATTCTGGCCGCATCGGTTGCCGGCTGCGCAAGCTCCCCGCACACTCCTGCGGCAACCGCCGACTCGGTCTTCATCAACGGCAAGGTGGTCACGGTCGACGCGCGCTCTTCCGTGGTCCAGGCCCTGGCCGTCAAGGACGGCAAGTTTATCGCCGTAGGCACGACAGACAGCGTCATGTCCCACGCGGGCCCCACCACCCGTGTCGTCGACCTCAAAGGACGCACGGTGGTTCCTGGCCTGGCCGATTCGCATCTGCATGCGGTCGGCGGGGGCCCGGGAATCGACCTGTCTGCAACGCGGTCCGTGGCGCAGTTGCTCGGCAAGGTCTCCGAAGCCGCCAAGGCCGCGACGCCGGGCGAGGTGCTGGTCTCCAACAGCGATTGGCACGAAGCCCAACTCAAGGAACAGCGGCTGCCCACCGCCGACGAGCTGGAAACCGCGGCCCCCGGCGTTCCGATCATTCTCGTGCGCGGGGGCCACAGCTATTTCCTCAACAACACCGCCCTGGCCAAATATGGCATTACGACGGCAACGCCGGTGCCTGCGGGGGGATCGATCCCCCGCGCCGCATCCGGCCGCCTGACGGGCGAACTCACCGGCAACGCCAAGCGGCTGGCCCCGCTGCCGCCAGCGCCACCCATTAGCCTCGCCACTCTGGAAGCACAGCAACGAAAGCTCAATGAGTACGGCCTCACCAGTATCCGCATCCCCGGCACGACTGTCGCTGCCTACCGGCAGTTCCAGCAGTTACGCGACAGCGGCAAGGCGACAGTGCGCTACAGCATCCTGTTCCGCCCCGCCGGCCTTGCCGACTTCCGCTCCAGCATTGTCGAGGCGGGCATCAAACAGGGAGAAGGTGACGAATGGGTCAAGGTATGGGGCATCAAGATCAGCGTGGACGGGGGGTTCGAGGGCGGACGCATGACGCGCCCGTATGAAGGCGCCATGGGCAAAGGCGGCACCTACTACGGCCTGCAGACCATGCCGCAAGCGGTCTTCGACGAGTACGTCGCGGCAATCAACAGCGCCGGCTGGCGTACCGCCGTCCATGCGGTGGGCGATGCCGGCGTCGACCAGACGCTCCAGGGGTTCGAGAAAGCCAACGCGGAGCATGATCTCACCCACGCCGGCTGGACCATCGAACATGCGTTCATCACCCGCCCGGACCAGTACCCGCGCATCCGCGCCATGAATCTGCGCTTGTCCGTTCAGGATCACCTCTATCTTGCCGCGCCCGTGCTCAAGCGCTACTGGGGCGCCGAACGCGCCGCGCGCGTGACACCGCTCAAGACCTACCTGGAGCAAGGTTTCATGCTGGCGGGCGGCACCGATTCCCCGGTCATTCCGGTCAATCCGTTTTGGGCCATGTACCATTTCCTGACGCGCGACACGATCTCGGACGGCGTCTATGGCGCGGATGAGGCGGTATCGTCACGCGACGCCGTGCTCAGGCTGATGACGATCAACAACGCCACGCTGACCGACGAAGCAGCCATCAAGGGATCCATCGAGGCTGGCAAGCTAGCTGATTTCGTGGTGCTTTCCGCCGACTACCTGAACATCCCGGCCGCCGAAGTAAAAGACCTGACCGCGCTGGCGACCTATGTGGGCGGCCAGGAGGTTTATCGGGCGGCTGCCTTCTGAATGCGGGCCGCATTCGGCAACCCCGCAAAACAGCTCAGGCTGGCCGGGAATCCTGTTGGTGTCAGACTACATTTCCCCAACCCGCTCCCGACCAAAAAAGAAAAAGGCGCCGAAGCGCCTTTTTCATTCACCGCAAGACTACTGCAGGATCACTCCCACTCAATCGTCGCAGGCGGCTTGCTCGACACGTCGTAAACAACACGATTGATACCGCGCACTTCATTGATGATGCGCGACGACACCCTTGCCAGCAACGGATGCGGCAGCGGCGCCCAATCAGCCGTCATGAAGTCAAACGTCTGCACCGCACGCAGCGCTACGACGTACTCATAAGTACGACCATCGCCCATCACCCCCACCGACTTCACCGGCAGGAACACGGCGAACGCTTGCGAGGTCAGTTCGTACCAGGTCAGGCCGCTGGCCTCGTCCTTGGTGTTGCGCAGTTCTTCGATGAAGATCGCGTCGGCGCGGCGCAGCAGTTCGGCATATTCGTGCTTCACTTCGCCCAGGATGCGCACGCCCAGGCCGGGGCCGGGGAACGGGTGGCGGTAGACCATCTGCGGCGGCAGGCCCAGGGCCACGCCGAGTTCGCGGACTTCGTCCTTGAACAGTTCGCGCAGCGGCTCCAGCAGTTGCAGGTTCAGCGTGTCCGGCAGGCCGCCCACGTTGTGGTGCGACTTGATGGAGGTGGCCTTGCCGGTCTTGGCGCCCGCGGATTCGATGACGTCGGGGTAGATCGTGCCCTGGGCCAGCCACTTGGCGCTTTGCTGCTTGCCGGCTTGTTCCTGGAACACTTCGACGAATTCGCGGCCGATGATCTTGCGCTTGGCTTCCGGATCCGCCACGCCTGCCAGTTTGCCCATGAACTGGGCGGTGGCGTCGACGTGGATGATCTTCACGCCCATGTTTTCGGCGAAGGTCTGCATGACCTGCTTGCCTTCGTCCAGGCGCAAGAGGCCGTGGTCGACGAACACGCAGGTGAGCTGGTCGCCGATGGCCTTGTGGATCAGCGCCGCGGCTACCGAGGAATCCACGCCGCCCGACAGGCCCAGGATGACTTCGTCCGTGCCGACCTGCTCGCGGATGCGGGCGACGGCTTCGGCCACGTAGTCGGGCATGTTCCAGTCGCCTTCGCAGCCGCAGATCTCGTTCACGAAGCGGGCCAGCATGGCCTTGCCCTGGACGGTGTGCGTGACTTCGGGGTGGAACTGGACGGCGTAGAACTTGCGGTCTTCGTCGGCCATGCCGGCGATCGGGCAGGACGGCGTCGACGCCATCAGCTTGAAGCCCGGGGGCAGCTCGGTGACCTTGTCGCCGTGGCTCATCCAGACCTTGAGCATGCCGTGGCCTTCTGCCGTGGCGAAGTCTTCCAGGCCTTCCAGCAGCTTGGTGTGGCCGTGGGCGCGGACTTCGGCGTAGCCGAATTCGCGATGATCGGAAAAGCTGACCACGCCGCCCAGTTGCTGCGCCATGGACTGCATGCCATAACAGATGCCGAGGACGGGCACGCCCAGCTCGAACACCGCATGCGGCACGCGCATGGAGCCTTCTTCGTAGGCGGAAGCGTGGCTGCCGGACAGGATGATGCCCTTGAGACCTTGCGCCATCTGGTCGCGCACGAAGGCGTCGTCGACGTCGCCAGGGTGCACTTCGGAGTAGACGCCGGCTTCGCGGACGCGGCGGGCGATCAGCTGGGTGACTTGCGAACCGTAGTCGAGAATGAGGATGCGCTGGTGCATGGAGACTCTACCGGTAAAGAATAAAACCGCAGTAAATAAAACCGCACCGGCAGAACCGCTGATTCATTTGCGGTTCTGCCGGTGCGCGATGCATGACATTGTAGTTGACTGTACGGATCAGTCGGCGCGGTAGTTGGGCGCTTCCTTGGTGATCTGTACGTCGTGGACGTGGGACTCGCGCACGCCCGCGGAGGTGATCTCCACGAATTCGGTCTTGGTGCGCATGTCGTCGATGGTGGCGCAGCCGCAGTAGCCCATCGAGGCGCGGATGCCGCCGACCAGTTGGTAAATGATGGCCAGCACACTGCCCTTGTAGGGGACGCGGCCTTCGATGCCTTCGGGAACCAGCTTGTCGGCGTTGTTGGACGGATCCTGGAAGTAACGGTCGGCGGAGCCGTCCGTCATGGCGCCCAGGCTGCCCATGCCGCGGTAGGACTTGTACGAACGGCCCTGGAACAGCACGACTTCGCCCGGCGCTTCTTCGGTGCCGGCGAACATGCCGCCCATCATGCAGGCGAAAGCGCCGGCCGCCAGGGCCTTGGCGACGTCGCCCGAGTAGCGGATGCCGCCGTCGGCGATCAGGGGCACGCCCGTGCCTTCCAGCGCCTTGGCGACTTCGGAGATGGCATGGATTTGCGGCACGCCCACGCCGGCGACGATGCGGGTGGTGCAGATGGAGCCGGGGCCGATGCCGACCTTGACGCCGTCGGCGCCGTACTCGACCAGCGCGCGCGCGGCGGCGGCGGTGGCGATGTTGCCGCCGATGACTTCAACCTTGGGGTAGTTCTGCTTGACCCAGCGCACGCCTTCCAGCACGCCCTTGGAATGGCCGTGGGCGGTGTCGACGATCAGGACGTCGACGCCTGCCGCAACCAGCTTTTCCACGCGCTCTTCGGTGCCGGCGCCCACGCCGACCGCAGCGCCCACGCGCAGTTGGCCTTGGGCGTCCTTGCTGGCCATGGGGTGTTCGGTGTTCTTGACGATGTCCTTGACGGTGGCCAGGCCACGCAGTTCAAAGCCGTCGTTGACGATCAGCACGCGCTCCAGGCGGTGCTTGTGCATCAGGGACTGCGCCTCTTCCAGCGTGGCGCCTTCCTTCATGGTGACCAGGCGTTCCTGCGGCGTCATGATGTTGCGCAGGGGCTGGTCCAGGTTTTCTTCGAAGCGCAGGTCGCGGTTGGTGACGATGCCGACCAGCTTGCGCCCTTCGACCACCGGCAGGCCCGAGATGCCATGCTGGCGCTGCAACGCGATGGCGTCGCGCACTTTCATCTGGGGAGTGACGGTGACCGGATCGATCACGATGCCGAATTCGTGGCGCTTGACGCGGGCGACTTCACGCGCCTGGGCGTCGGCGGACAGATTCTTGTGGATGATCCCGATGCCGCCCTCTTGCGCCATGGCGATGGCCAGACGCGATTCGGTGACGGTGTCCATGGCGGCGGACACTAGCGGGATGTTCAGGCTGATATTGCGAGTGAGGCGCGTAGCCAGGGAAGTGTCGCGAGGCAGGACCTCGGAATACGCAGGCACCAGCAACACATCGTCGAAGGTGAGCGCTTTTTGTACGAGACGCATGGGTAACTCCGGGCGCAAAGCAAGATTATACGCCGCTTGTATGTTTTGCCTAGGTGTTGTCCCTAGGTTGGCGGGGATATTTCTATACGTCGCAGTGGCGGATTGCCATCTCACAATATTTTTACCCGGATATATTGACTTGTATTTTTACCCGGATCATAATTCGCCTGCAATTTTCATCCGGACAAAATAATGAATGAACTATCCGTACCCCGCCACACCGATCCGCACACCGCCTTCGCCGGCCACCGCATGCTTGCCACAGGCCCCCTGGCCGAGGTGGCGCTCGCCGTTAAACGGACCATGGACTCGGGCAGCGACGCCGCCATCCTGGTGTTCGACGATCAGACCGGCAAGCAGATCGACCTGGATCTGAGAGGCGACGACGCCGCCATCGCGGAACGTCACCGCGCGCGCATCGAGCCGGTGCCCCTGGCCGTCGAAATGCCCGCCGACGTGGCTGCCGACGAGACGCAACCGCGCGGCCGGGGCCGCCCCAAGTTGGGCGTAGTACCGCGTGAAGTCACGCTGCTGCCGCGCCATTGGGACTGGCTGGGCGCGCAGCCCGGCGGCGCGTCCGTCGCCTTGCGCAAACTGGTGGAACAGGCCCGCCGCGACAACGAGGCGCAGGACCGCCAGCGCGAACGCCAAGAGGCTGCGTACCGGTTCATGTCCAGCATGGCCGGCAACCTGGCCGGTTTCGAGGAAGCCACGCGGGCGCTGTACGCCAGCGACCGCGAGCGTTTTACGCAGCAGGTCGCCGGATGGCCAGAAGATGTGCGCGGCTACGCCATGGGTCTGGCATGGGGCGCGCCCGGCGAAACCACCGCGGACTGACCCGTGTCGGGGTGCGGCCTGCGCAGGCCTCACCCTCCCCCAAAGCGGCCACGGGTTTCCTCTCCGCCCTCGCCCCAATGCTGCCACCGGCTTTCCTCACCGCAGCATCGGCCACAACGTCAGCGCCAGCAACGCTCCCATGGCGATGTTGAACCATTTCAGGCGTCCGGGCTGCGCGAGGAATCCGCGCAGCGCCACGCCGAAGCCGGCCCACAGCGAAACGCTGGGCAGGTTCACCAGCGCGAACACCAGGCACATCCAGGCTAGCGACGCCCAGGGCGCCGCAGCGTCGACATAGACTGCCACCGATGCCAGCGCCACGATCCACGCCTTGGGGTTGATCCACTGGAACAAGGCCGATTCCATGAAGGTCAGCGGCCTGGCCGATGCCTGGCCCGTGCTGATCGAACGCGATAACGCGATGCGCCACGCCAGGTACAGCAGGTAGGCCGCCCCGCCTATCTTCAGTGCCGCGGACAACGGCGGCCAGGCCTGGAACAGCGCCCCCAGGCCCAGCCCTACCCCCAACAACAGCGACGTAAAGCCGACGGTGATCCCCAGCACCTGGGGCAAGGTTCGGCCGAAGCCGAAGTTGGCGCCCGAGGTCATCAGCATGACGTTGCTGGGGCCCGGCGAGACAGAGGTCACGAAGGCGAACACCGTCAGGGCAAGCAGATTTTCAAAGGACAAGACAAGGCTCCGGTGGCACGCGGCGCAGGTTTGGCGCCGACGGTCAGACAGCGGCATTGTGGGTCCGGCCCAGCCTTATTAATATTGGCGGTTTTGACATCTTTGATAGCGTTCTTGCCATGAAGATCCAGATCCTGGCCCTGGAGGGCGTGTTCGATACCGGCCTGTCCGCCATCCTGGACGTGTTCTCGACGGCCAGCGAGCTGTCGCCACTGCTGCCCGACCCCGTGCAGCCGTTCGACGCACGGGTGGTCGGCCTGCGCCGCAAGGTGCGCACCTCGCAGGGATTTGGCGTGCCCGTTTCAGGCAGTCCGGACCCGTCGGACCCGGGCTGGCTTGTCATCCCGGCCATCGGCTGCAAGATGCCCGAAACGCTGGTGCCCGCGCTGGGCCGCGCCGACGTGCGCGACGCTGGCCGGATGCTGCGCGAACGCGGCCCTGGCGCGAATACCGCCGCCGCCTGCATCGGCACCTTCGTGCTGGCGGAATCGGGCCTGCTGGACGGCCACAAGGCCACCACCACCTGGTGGCTGGCCCCGCTGTTCAGGCAGCGCTATCCGGCAGTCGAGCTGGAGGACAAGCACATGCTGGTGCGCTCGTCGTCGTTGCTGACGGCGGGCGCGGCCTTGAGCCACATGGACATGGCGCTGTGGCTGGTGCGCCAGGCCAGTCCCGAACTGGCGGCATTGGTGGCGCGCTATCTGATCGTGGACCAGCGGCCCGCGCAATCCGCCTATGCCATCACTGACCACCTGACGCATGCCGAGCCGCTGGTGCAGGCTTTCGAACGCTGGGCGCGCGCGCATCTTGCGCACGGGTTCTCGCTGGATGCCGCGGCGCAGGCGCTGGGCGCCAGCAAGCGCACGCTGGCGCGCCGCACGCAGGAGGTGCTAGGCAAGAGCCCGCTGTCGTTCTTCCAGGATTTGCGCGTGGAGCGCGCCGCCCATTTGCTGAAGACCAGCAGCCTGTCGCTGGAGCAGATCGCGGCCCAGGTCGGCTACGCCGACGGCGTCACGCTGCGCAACCTGCTGCGCCGGCGCCTGGGCCACGGCGTGCGTCAGATGCGCTGATGTCCCGCACCCGCCCCGCGTGCGCAATGCCGGCGGTGGGCGCGTTCAGCGATATGGGTTTTAATCGGAGATAAGCGGCGGGCGCGCTTTTCGCGCCTGCGCATTTCCACACGGTGCGTCATGGCCATCGCAAAGAACTTCCTGCTCTACGACGGAGACTGCCCTTTCTGCTCGAACTACGTGCGGATGCTGCAATTGCAGAAGGCCGTCGGCCCCATCGATCTGCTGAACATGCGCGACCATCCCGATCTGGCGGTGGCCTACAAGGCGCAAGGCTACGACCTGAACCAAGGCATGCTGCTGCATCTGGATGGCCAGGACTATTGGGGCGCCGACTGCATCAACCGGCTGGCGCTGATCAGCACCGGCAACGATCTGTTCAACAGCGTCAACGCGGCCGTGTTCCGCAATCCCTGCCTGTCGACGGCGCTCTACCCGTTCATGCGCACCGGCCGCAGCCTGGCGCTGACGCTGCTGGGCAAGAAGAAGATGCAGATGTAGGCGCGCGGGCCCGTCGCCGACGCGGCGCGCGGGAATGGCACCCGGTTGAAGACCGTACGCGCTAGACCGCGCCCACCGCTCTTGCCAGAGGCTCTTCGGCCATTTGCGCATCCGGATTGGCTTCGCAGCGACGCCACCCCGATGCCGGGTCGCGCTTGTCGTCGAAATAATCCCAGTCCGTGCCGCATACCGCGCAGGTGAACGCTAGTTGCTGCACGCCCCGCTGCGTCTCCCCAGCCGAGCGCACTACGCCCAGGCTGATCAGGTCTTCATGTCCGGGCGCATCGCGCCGGTCCGCTACGATAGCCTCGCATTTTTTGCACGCCCCCATGCTCCTTCCCCTTTCAATATCCTTTCAGCGGATATTACGAAGGGAAAAACGTTTAAAGCTCAGCAATTCTCACCGTTCCGGGGCCGGCCGGCGCTGTAGTTCAGCCAACCCCGTCGGCTACGTCAGACCAGCGTCACCTTGCCCGTGGCCAGGCTGTACACGCCGCCGACCACTCCCAGCTTTTTCTGCTGCACCATCTCTTGCAAGAGCGGCTGCGCGCTCTTCAGGCGATCGACCGCCATGCGCACATTCTCCTGCACGGCAGCGGCCATCAGATCCTTGGCGCCCGACTTGCTCGCGAGTTCGACGGCGGGCTTGATCGCGTTCACCAGGGCCGGCAGATGGCCCGGGAACTCGGTCTTGTCCTTCCACGCCTTGATGGTCGCGTCCACCGCCCCGCAGTTGTCGTGGCCCAGCACCAGGATGAGCGGCGCGCGCAGTACCAGCGTGCCGTACTCCAGGCTGGCGAGGCCGTCTTCGTTCACGAAGTTGCCAGCCACGCGCACGATGAACAGGTCGCCCGGGCCTTGGTCGAAAGCCAGTTCGGGCGCCACGCGCGAGTCCGAACAGCCCAGGATGGCGGCGATGGGCTTCTGCTTTACGGCTCGGGCGGCACGTCCGGCGGAGAAATCCCGCATGTTCGGCTTGTTGGCGGCGTAGCGGGCGTTGCCAGCCATCAGGCGCTTCAATGCCGCGTCAGGACCGATATCGTTTGAGGGCACGGCGGCCTGGGCAGCGCCCAGCCAGCCCGAGGCGCCGGCCGCTGCCATTGCAGCAGCTCCAAACAGCAGGCGGCGGCGATTGAAATGCAGGGGATTTGCGCAAGAGGAACAGTCGCACATGAGGCTCTCCTGAAAGACGAACGTCTAGGAAACCAGCGCATGACTATTTTGCCGCTAGCGCGGCGCCCGCGCCTCAAAAATAAGGGTGGAGGGCCCTGAAAGAGTCTGTCGCAATTGGCGCTTGAGATACAGGCACCCCAGGCGTAACGTGGAATAGCGGCATAAGCCGCGTCACCTGCATAGGTACGCACCATGACGCCCAACACCCCCCACCCCAAACCGGCCCAGGCCACGCCCGATTCCGGTTCGCCCGACGCGCACTCGCCGCCGCATGCGGAAAAGGACCGGGCCCGTGCCGATCACCAGCACGAGGAAGCCCGGCGCAAGGCCCTGGTCGGATCCCAGCACAAGGAAAACACGCGCAGCGTCGCAGCGCCGCGCTATCACGGGCACCGCGGCGGATAACGCTGCTGCTGGCTAGATTCCGTAACTTCTTGGAAAAACATCAAACTGCAATAAGCGCCTGAAAGTCGGACCATCACGTGTTGGACTTTGGATGGGACCAAAAGCATGAGTTCCGGTCCGGATGCCCTGCCCTGAATGGTTTTCAACGACAGAGGATGCTTATCGTGATTCCTATCAGAAAGACCGCCGCCGCCTGTGCGCTGGGCGCCTTCATGACCCTGGCGGCGACTGGCCAGGCCGCCTTTGCCCAGGCCCAGGCGAGCGCTCCCGCGCCCCTGGCTACCGGCCTGACCGATTCCGGCGTCGCCGAAGGCCAGGTGGTCGAAGCGGTGCGCAGCGGCGACATCCTGTCGATCAAGGTGCGGTTCAAGCCCATCGTCATGGGCAAGACGGAGATGCTGTATCCGCAGATCAGCAAGAGCGACTATGAAAACAGCTTCTACGTCGTCGCCGGCAACAAGAAGCACCTGCTGCTGAGAGACAGCAACGACAAGCCGCTGACCAATCCCAAACTGATGATCAGGACCGAGAAGGACGCGCCGATCGCCGGCTCCTGGCAGGGGAAATTCCCCGCCCCGCCCAAGGAGATCAAAGAGGTCTCGCTGACGATACCGAGCGTCGAAACCTTCGACGCCATCAAGATCACCGACCGCTAGCCATGGCCGGCTACCCGGGCTCGTCAACTCTGCTGGCCGCGGCGTTGCTCGCCGCCGCCGGCGGCTCCATGGCGCAGGAGCCACCCTACAAGGCCGAGATCCTGGATCTGCAGGCCACCATCCTGGACTTGAAGGGTCTGCCCTCCGACGCCAGCGGCGGCATCTCGGACCTGAACGCGCAGATAGACGGACTGGCCGCGCGCCACGACGGCCTGTCGGTGCGGCAGGACAAGAATGCCGTGACCGTCGCCATGCTGGGCGACGTGCTGTTCGACTTCGACAAGACCGCCATACGCCCCGCCGCCGAGCCTACACTGCGGGACATCGCCAGCCTGATCAAAGCCAGCTCGGCGGGCACTGTTGCGATCGAAGGACATACCGATTCCAAGGGATCGGCGCCCTACAACAAGGACCTGTCCCTGCGCCGCGCGCAGGCGGTGGCGCAATGGCTCACGAGCCACGGCGTGGACAAGGCGCGGCTGACGGTGAAGGGACTGGGCGATACCCAGCCGATCCAGTCGAACCGGCTGGCCAATGGCGCGGACAATCCGCAAGGACGGGCGCAGAACCGGCGGGTGGAGTTCGTGCTGCCCAAGCGCTGAACAGCGCGGCGCGGGACCGAGCCCGCGTCAACGGGGCGGGTCTCGCGGTTCGTAGGCAACAGCCAAGGCCACGTCCATGCTGACCAGCACCGGCGCGTTGCGCGGCAACTCGCGCACGCCGATGACCGAACGCGGATGCTCGCCCTGGCGCCCGAAAATCGCCACCAGCAGTTCCGATCCGGTATCGGCGATCGCGGACAGCTTCGTGCTGGCGCACTCGCCCACCTGGAAGAAATAGTTGACGCGCAGTATCTGATCCACCGCATCCAGACTGCCCTGCGCGTGATGGGCAACCCATGACAGCGCATGCAATACACACAGGCGCACCGCCTCGCGCGCCTGCGCTTCGCCGACCTGCTCGCCTATGACCCCTTGCACCAGCAACTGGTCCGCGCTGAGCTTGGGAATCTGCCCGGCGACATACACCGTGCTGCCATGCCGCAACGCCGGCAAATAGGCATAGTGCGTGGGTGTGGGCTCTGGCAGGACCAGCCCCAAGGCCTGCAAACGCGCATCGGCTCCGCTCATGACGTTCCTCAGAGGCTGCCGGGCAGGAAGTTGACCTGCTTGGCCAGCGTCGCCCAACGCTTGTTCTCCGCCGCGACGAAATCGGTGAAAGCCTGGGCCGAACCGCCCTTGGTGCTGACGCCCTGCTCTTTCAGGCGCGAGGCCACTTCGGGCGACTGCAATGCGCGATTGAAGTCCTGGTTGAGCTTCTTCACGACCGCCTCGGGCGTGCCGGCCGGAGCGACGATGCCTTGCCAGGACGTGATGTCCATGTCCGCCAAGCCGACTTCCTTGTAGCTGGGTATGTCCGGCGCGGAATCTATCCGTTCGGACGACGTAACAGCCAGGGCCCGCAGCTTGCCGGCCTGGACGTGCGGCAGCAAGGTAATCACCGGATCCAGGATCAGGCTGATATGTCCGCCCAAGAGATCGTTGATGGCGGGCGCGCTGCCCTTGTAGGGAATGTGGGCCATGCGGATGCCGGCGCGCTGCTTGAACAGTTCGCCTGCCAAAAAGGTGGAACTGGAGGCCGAGCCGAAGGTCAACGTATCCGGCTTGCTCTTGGCATAGGCGATGAACTCTTTCATCGTCTTGGCAGGCACGGCGTTGCCGGTAGCAATGATGTAGGGCTGATCGGCCAACAGGATCACCGGCGCGAAGTCGCGTGCGGCGGAATACGGCAGGCTGCTGTACTGCAATTCGTTGATCGACATGATGGGCAGGTTGGCCAACAGCAGCGTGTAGCCGTCCGCTGGTGCGCGGGCCACGAACTCGGCCCCGATGATGCCGCTGGCGCCGGGCTTGTTCACCACCAGCACGGGCTGCTTGACGTCCTGGCCCAGCTTTTGTGCGACGGTGCGCACGACCAGGTCGGCCACGCCGCCCGGCGGGAACGGCACGACGATCTGTATGCTTTTAGTGGGAAAGTCCTGCGCGCTGGCGTTGCAGACGGCGCCCAGCGCCAGCGTGGCGCACGCAAGGATGCGAATCGCGTTCTTCATGTAAGTGCTCCGAGGTTGCGTCCGGTCAGGGATTGCGGATGGAAGAGATTTGCGGGCCGAAGCTCTGATCGAAGAAGCGCATCCAGTTCCCGCCCATCAGCAGCGCCACGTCGTCCGATGAAAACCCGGTCGCGCACAAGCCCTGCTCGATGTTCTGGAAACCGCGGCTGTCCTGGAACCAGTCCGGCTGCGGCGGAAACCCCGGCTGCGCGGCCGAGCCTTCGCCGTAATCGATGTTCTTGGTATAGCGGCCCGTGCGCATCCACTGCACCACCGAGTCCGGCTGGTCTTGGCACAGATCCGAGCCCAGGCCCAGGTGCTCCACCCCCATCAGGTCCGCGGTGCGCGCCACCATGGCGCAGAAATCGTCCAGGGTACAAGCCGACTTGTTCTTGAGATGATGCGGATACAGCGAGAAGCCGAACATGCCGCCCGCGCCGGCCAGCGCCTTGAGCACCGTGTCCGACTTGTTGCGCAGCGCCTGCGCCCAGGCATGCGGATTGGCGTGGCTGATGGTGATGGGCCGCGCTGACAGTTCTATCGCTTCCAGCGTAGAGCGTTCGCCCGAATGGCTCATGTCGATGACCAGCCCGACCCGGTTCATTTCCTTGATCACTTCGCGGCCCATGCGCGTGACGCCGCTGTCGACCGCTTCATAGCAGCCCGAAGCCAGCAGGGACTGGTTGTTATAGGTCAGCTGCATGAAGCGCACGCCCAGCGTGTGCACCACCTCGACCAGGCCGATATCGTCTTCGATGGGCGAGGGATTCTGCAGCCCGAAAATGATCGCAGTGCGGCCGGACTCACGGGCGCGCCTGACGTCGTCGCCGCTGCGCGCCTGCACGATCAGTTCCGGAAAGCGCTCGAACCACCGGTTCCAGCGCTCGATGTTGTGGATCATCTCGCGCAGGTTCTCGTGATAGGCGATGGTGACGTGGACCGCGTCCACGCCGCCTTCACGCAGTTGGCGGAATATCTTTTCGGACCAGTTGCTGTATTGCAGCCCGTCGACGCGTAAGGCGCTTGCGCTCATTGCTTGCTTCCTTGATTGGCAGTGAGCGGTACTGTAGATATTTGGCCGGAATTCAGTCAAACTAAAATTACTTAGTTTTATTTCATTTTTTCTTAAATATGAAGCTTGAGCATTTGCGCATGTTCATGGCCGTGGTCGATGCGGGTGAATTGGCCCAGGCGGGGGATCGTGTGGGCCGCACGCCGGCGGCGCTCTCCATGACCTTGAAGCAGCTGGAATCGGAGCTGGGAGGGCCGCTATTCGAAGGCGAGCGCAAGATCCGCTTGTCTCCGCTGGGCCTCTATGTCCGCGCGCAGGCCCAGCGCGCCATTGCCGAATTCGATACGGCCGTGGCCCATATGGTCCGCTATGCCAGCGGCGCGCTCGGAACCGCCAAGGTGGCCGCCGTGCCCTCGGCGGCCATCCAGCTGCTGCCGCAAGTCATCGGCTCGATGCGCCGGCAGTATCCGCAGGTGCGGGTGGATTTGCGCGACATAGACTCGGCCGCGGTGGGCAAGGCGGTGGCCGACGGAGAGGTCGATTTCGGCATTGCCACGCTGCCGGCGCCCTTGCCCGGCATCGTGACCGAACCCCTGTTCGAAGACCGTTTCGTACTGGTGTGCCCAGCCGGACATGGCCTGACCAAACTGCGACGCGAGGTGCGCTGGAGCGATATCGATGCTGCGGAGTTCATTGCGAATGGCTTGTGCGCCCGCTTCAATTCCCCGGAAGTCGCCGCACTGGTGGAAGCCTCGCTACTGACGGTGCGCAACACCACTTCCTTGCTGACCTTCGTCGAACAGGGTTTTGGCGTCACCATCCTGCCCGCCCTGGCGGTCACGACAAGCGCAAAATTGGCGGTCGTGCCTCTGGCCGACCAAAGCGCCGTCCGCAGCCTGGAAGTGCTGACCCGCGGCGGTGAAACGCTCAGCCCGGCCTCGCAAGCACTGCTGGGACTCACGCGTAGCGTGGCCGCCGAGTTGGCATTGACCTGGTCATGACTTTTTCAGGACGCCCATGAAATTCGACATCTACGGCAGATTTCAACTGAACATCCAGCGTGTGGGCGCGGCGTGGGCCGTTTACCGTTCCGATGCGGGAAAGCGCGTCCCGGCTACGGACCTGGCCATTCCCCCGGAAGTGTCCGCCGACGAATTGGCGGAATACCTGGACGACATCTATCACGAGCTTTCCGGCCCCGGCGACCGGATTTCGCGCATCGGGTAGCGCGAGCGCCCTATTCTTCTTCGCCGTAGCCGAAAGGCCAGCGGCGCTTGTTCGGCTCGGGCGCGGGTTGCTGACTGTGCATGACGGGCTCCTGAGGTTCGATGGGCGAATACTACCGGCATCCGCCAAATCGAACTGCAAAGGTTCGCAAAGATCCCGGCAATCGTGCCGCAAGAGCCCCATCCGTGTTTCTAACACAAGGTAGCCGCAGCCCGCATCGGGGCTAGAACGTATGCCATTTCCTGGACCGGCGCGTAGGATTGAAGCCGTACGGGAGAGCGCCATGCCAGATTCCAGCTGGATTTGCGGCAGCGAGCCGCCGGGTCGCCAGGGATTCTTCGAGACTGAATTCAATACTGGCCAGACCGAAGTCACGATGTACTCCGTATTGGGCTGGATGCCGCCTGCGCATCGCGGATACGTCGTCAGATGGCGCTCGTTGGAACCGGCGGTGGAACAGGCGGAGATAGAGCGCTATCTGTATTACCGGCGCGAGGGGCGCGGGTATTCTTGAGCGCCCCTTTGCCGGTACTGTTACGCGAAAGCCCGCCGTAGCGGGCTTTTTCATGGGCAACCGTCCACGGATCAGGGCAGCTTGGAAGCGACGAACGCGGCTTCGTTCTGATGGCCCGGATACTGGCTGGTCACGCGGCTTGTGAATTCCTGCTTCGTGATCCGATGGCGATAGGCGTCGTGCAGCCACACCAGGAACTGGTCCTGCTGCGCCTTCGTATCCAATGGGATACGGCGATAGTTCGGATTCGCCTCCACCTGGCCCAACAGTTGGTTCATCCAATCCGTGAACGGCTTGTCGACCTCGGCCGCAACCACGCGCGGATCCTCCGGCTGGCTGCTGGCGCACCCCTGCATCAGCGGCAGACTGAACGCCACGGCCACTGCCAGGACAAGACCCGCTTTCTTGAAACGCGTAGACATGCGTACTCCTCAATAAGTGTTCCCGTCGGCCCCCGACTTTAAGCCAAGTCGGCGGACGGTTTTGTGTCCGACGACGGTTTGGCCGCCGCAAGCCCTTGAAATAACTACAAGTTATGAAATTCCCTGAGGAAAACCCCATCAGGGAATTTACTTATGCTCTTTAATTATTTGCAAAGCGCATACTTGCCGAGCAAGAATTCGTCCTTGGTATAGATCAATACAGATGGAACTTCGTCAACTCGAGGCCTTCGCGGCCGTCATGTCCACGGGCAGCGTCACTGCTGCCGGCCGGCTGTTGGGACGCTCCCAGCCGGCGATCAGCCGGTTGTTGCAGGAACTGGAAGCCGAGATCGGCTATCCCTTGTTTGCGCGCAGCGGCCCGCGCGTGACGCCCACCGAACAGGGCTTCCTGCTGTATGACGACGTCGAGCGCGCGTTGGCGGGCATGCAGCAGATCCGCAGCCGCGCCGATGAAATCGCCCGCGGCCAGGCCCAGCCGCTGCTGATGGCCGCCACGTCCGCCCTGGCGGCGGGCCTGGTGCCCGACGCGCTCAAGCGCATCGAAGACCGCATCGGCGCCGCGCGCATCCAACTGCGTAGCGCCTCGCCCGAACGCGTGGTGCACGCCGTGCTGTCGGGCGCCGCGCAACTGGGCGCGACCAGCCTGCCGCTGGAACATCGCGGCTTGACGGTGCACTGGATCGGGCAAGCGCCCTGTGTGGTCGCGCTGCCGGAAAACGATCCGCTGGCGCAACAAGCCGTAGTGCCGGTCGCCTCGCTGGCCGGACGCCGCATGATCACGATGGCCAATCCCTACCGCCTGCGCCGCCGCCTGGACGCCGCGCTGGCGCAGAACGCCCAGGCGCTGGGCACCATGGAAACCAATTCGTCCGTCAACGCCCTGGCCGCCGTGCGCGCCGGACTGGGCGTGTCGGTGCTGGAGCCGATCACCGCCTACGGCGCCCCCATGCCGGGCGTGGCGATCCGTCCCATCGACCTGGACATCCCCTTTTTCTTCGGGGTCATCACCCCGCAGTCGCAAACGCCGACGCCAGCCTGCCAGGCCATGGTCGACGCGCTCGCCCAAGCCGCCGCGGCCCTGCTGCCCGGCTTCGCCCTGCACGACGCCGCCGAACATTCGGCGCTGCTGCAGTCGATCTATGGCGACGACGCCCCTCTTACGGAATCCCCTGCTATATGAATCAGCCCCTAGCCACCCCGCCGCAAGGCCTGGCCGCGCTGGAAGCGCGCTTGCGGCAAGACCTGTCCTGGCTGGAAATCCCCGCCAAGAACTGGGTCACGCCCCGCCTCGTCGATGGCCAGCCGGTGCTGGACGTGGCCGTGATCGGCGGCGGCATGGCCGGCCTGGCCGCGGCTGCCTCGCTCAAGCACCTGGGCATCAACGCCCCGATCTTCGACCAGGCGCCCGAAGGCTATGAAGGCCCCTGGGCCACCACCGCCCGCATGGAAACCTTGCGTTCGCCCAAGCAGCTGACGGGCCCCGCGCTGGGCCTGCCGGCGCTGACCTTCCGCGCCTGGTTCGAAGCGCAATTCGGCTCCGAAGAATGGGAAGCGCTGGACAAGATTCCGCGCCTGCAATGGATGGACTACCTGCGCTGGTACCGCCGCGCGCTGGACCTGGACGTGCGTAACGAGCACCGCATCCTGGCCGTGCTGCCGCGCGCCGACCAGCTGGTGCAGCTGGACATCGAATCTCCCGCCGGACGCAGCACGGTGCTGGCGCGCCGCGTGGTGCTGGCCACCGGCCGCGACGGTCTGGGCGGTGCCTATGTGCCTGATTTTGCGAAGAAGCTGCCGCGCAACCGCTGGGCGCACTCGTCCGACGTGATGGACTACGGGGCGCTTGCCGGCAAGCGCGTGGGCGTGGTGGGCGCGGGTGCGTCGGCCATGGACAGCGCGGGCACCGCGCTGGAAGCCGGCGCCGCCAGCGTGGACCTGCTGATCCGCCGCAACGACATTCCGCGCATCAACAAGGGCAAGGGCGCGGGCAATCCGGGCCTGACCCACGGCCACCTGACCCTGCCCGACGAATGGAAGTGGAAGATCCGCCACTACATCAACGCCGCCCAGGTGCCGCCGCCGCGCGGCAGCACGCTGCGCGTCTCGCGCCACCCCAACGCCCGCTTCAACCTGGGCTGCGGCGTGCAGGACCTGGCGCTGGTCGGCGACGAGATCCACGTCACCACGCCCAAGGGCGTGTTCGTGCTGGACTTCCTGATCTTCTCCACGGGTTTCCGCATCGACTGGACCGTGCGTCCGGAGTTCGCCGCGCTGGCGCCGCACGTGCGCGCCTGGGGCGACCGCTACGTGCCGCCGGCGGGCGAGGAAGACCAGGAGCTGCATGATTCGCCCGACCTGGGCGCCGTGTTTGAATTGCAGGAAAAGACCCCGGGCGCCTGTCCGGGGCTGGACCGTGTGCATTGCTTCTCCTACCCCGCGGCGCTGACGCAGGGCACGATCTCGGGCGACATCCCGGCCATCAGCGAAGGCGCCAAGCGCCTGGCGCAAGGCATCGCCGGCCTGTTCTACCGCGAGGACGTGGAGACGCACTACGCCAATATGGAAGCGTTCTGCGAGCCGGAAGTGTTCGGCGACGAATGGACGCCGGCCCCGGCTCCGCAAGCGGAGACCACGCAATGACGGGTTGGTTGCTGCGCCGCATCACGCAAGCCGCGGTGGTGGTCTTCCTGATGACGCTGATCGTCTTCGTCGGCCTGCACGCCATCGGCAATCCGGTGGACATCCTGATCGGTCAGGACGTCGACCAGGTGGACCGCGCCCGCATCATCGCCGAACTCGGCCTGGACAAGCCGCTGTGGGAACAGTACCTGGCGTTCCTGAACGGCGCCCTGCACGGCAATCTGGGCAATAGCTTCGTCTACAACATCCCCGCCGTGGAACTGGTGATCCAGCGCCTGCCGGCTACCTTCGAACTGGCCATCGCCGCGATGATGCTGGCCGTGGTGGTGGGCCTGCCGCTGGGCCTGTACGCCGGCCTGTATCCCGAAAGCCGCTTCGCCAAGCTGATCATGGCGGGCAGCATCGTCGGCTTTTCGCTGCCGACGTTCTGGATCGCGCTGATGCTGATCATGACCTTCAGCGTGTCGCTGGGCTGGCTGCCAGCCAGCGGCCGCGGCGAAACCGTGGAGTTCCTGGGCTTCCAATGGTCCTGGCTGACGGCCGACGGCTGGCGCCACCTGATCCTGCCGGCGTTCAACCTGTCGCTGTTCAAGATTTCGCTGGTGATCCGCCTGACCCGCGCCGGCGTGCGCGACGTGCTGCCGCTGGACTTCGTGAAGTTCGCGCGTGCCAAGGGCCTGTCGCCCATGCGCGTGGTCTGTGTGCACGTGTTGCGCAACACCATGATTCCGCTGGTGACGGTGCTGGGCCTGGAGCTGGGCTCCACCATCGCCTTCGCCGTGGTCACGGAAAGCATCTTCGCCTGGCCCGGCGCCGGCAAGCTGATCCTGGACAGTTTGAACGCGCTGGACCGCCCCGTCATCGTGGCCTATCTGATCGTGGTGGTGTGCCTGTTCGTGACCCTGAACCTGATCGTGGACATTCTTTATAAAGTGCTGGACCCGCGGGTGCGGCTGGAGGCCTCGGCATGAGCGCCGTATCTACCCCTACTCCCACTCCCGCGCTGCGCCGCGAATCGCCGTGGCGGCGCAACCTGGCCGAGTTCATGTCGTCGAAGACGGCGGTGCTGGGCCTGGCCGTCGCCACCTTGCTGATCCTGGCCGCCGTCCTGGCGCCCTGGATCGCGCCGCAGAATCCCTATGACCTGCTGCAGATCGACGTGCTGGACGCGCGCCTGCCGCCGGGCACCATGAACGGCCTGGACACCTTCCACTACTGGCTGGGCACCGACGGCCAGGGCCGCGATCTGCTCTCGGGCATTCTGTACGGCCTGCGCATCAGCCTGATCGTGGGCGTGGGCTCGGCGGTCATCGCCGGCATCGTCGGCACGCTGCTGGGCCTGCTTGCTGCCTACGCTGGCGGCAAGACCGACGCGATCATCATGCGCCTGGTCGACCTGATCCTGTCGTTCCCGTCCATCCTGGTGGCCATGATGATCCTGGCCTACCTGGGCAAGGGCGTGGGCAACGTGGTGCTGACGCTGGTGATCCTGGAATGGGCCTATTACGCCCGCACCGCGCGCGGCCAGGCCCTGGTCGAGCGCCGCCGCGAATACGTGGAAGCGGCCCGCTGCCTGGACATCCCCAACTGGCGCATCATGTTGAAGCACATCCTGCCCAACTGCCTGCCGCCGCTGATCGTCATCGGCACCCTGCAGATTGCGCGCGCCATCACGCTGGAAGCGACGCTCAGCTTCCTGGGCCTGGGCGTGCCCGTGACCGAACCGTCGCTGGGGCTGCTGATCTCCAACGGCTTCCAGACCATGCTGTCCGGCGAATACTGGATCAGCTTCTATCCCGGCATCGCGCTCTTGATCACCATCGTGGCGATCAACCTGGTGGGCGACCGCCTGCGCGACGTATTGAACCCGAGGACCCACAAATGAGCGCCGACCGCGAAAAAGCCGGCGCGCCGACGCTGGAGGTGCGCAACCTGCGCACCCACTTCCATACCCGCGCGGGCGTGCTGCCCGCCGTGGACGACGTTTCCTTCACGCTGGAACGCGGCAAGATCCTGGGCCTGGTCGGCGAGTCCGGCTCGGGCAAGTCCGTCACGGGCTTCTCCATCATGGGCCTGGTCGACGCCCCCGGCCGCATCGTCGGCGGCGAAGTGCTGTTCCAGGGCCGCGACCTGACCAAGCTGGCCCCGCGCGAGTTGCGCAAGCTGCAGGGCAACCGCATCGCCATGATCTTCCAGGATCCGATGATGACGCTGAACCCCGTGCTGCGGGTGGACGCGCAAATGATCGAGACCGTGCGCGCCCACAACAAGATGAGCGCGGCCCAGGCCCGCGCCCTGTCGCGCGACACCCTGGGCATGATGGGCATTCCCAGCCCCGAAGAGCGGCTGCTGGCCTATCCGCATCAGCTGTCCGGCGGCATGCGCCAGCGCGTGGCGATTGCGATTGCCATGTTGCACCGGCCCGACCTGATCATCGCCGACGAGCCCACCACCGCGCTGGACGTCACCATCCAGGCGCAGATCCTGTCCGAAGTGCAGAAGCTCGCGCAACAGCACGGCACCAGCCTGATCTGGATCACCCATGACCTGTCGGTGGTGGCCGGCCTGGCCGACGACGTGGCGGTGATGTACGCCGGCCGCATCGTCGAACACGGCACCGTCGACGACGTGCTGGACCGCCCGCAGCACCCCTACACCGTGGGCCTGATCGACAGCCTGCCCAGCAACAACCGGCGCGGCCAGCGCCTGCGCCAGATTCCCGGCATGACGCCCAACCTGCTCACCCTGCCCGCGGGCTGTGCCTTCGCGGCGCGCTGCTCGCGCGCCACCGCCGCCTGCGGCCAGCAGCCCGGCATCACCCAGGCCCTGCCCGAACACAAAGTGCGTTGCTTCCATCCCACGATCCAGACCAGCGAGGTAATGGCATGAGCACGACCGCCCCTACCCCGCTGATTGATCTCAGCCAAGTCAGCAAGCGTTTCGGCGAACGCCCCACCGGCCCCGCGACACGCGCCATGCAGCGCCTGGGCCTGTCCAAGCCGCCCGCCGTGACCCGCGCCGTCGACAACGTGGACCTGATCGTCAACCCCGGCGAAGTGGTCGGCCTGGTCGGCGAGTCCGGCTGCGGCAAGTCCACGCTGGGCCGCATCGCAGCCGGCCTGCTCACGCCCTCCGGTGGCGAGATCCGCATCAACGGCGTGCGCCCGGCCGACATGAACTCGGCCCAGGCGCATGCTGCGCGCCTGCAAGTGCAGATGATCTTCCAGGACCCCTACGCCAGCCTCAACCCGCGCCTGCGCGTGGACGAGATCGTGGGCGAAGCGGCCCGCATCCACGGCCTGGTCGGCAACGGCGACTTCGACGACTACGTCAGCGCCCAGCTGGAACGCGCCGGCCTGGACCCGGCCCTGCGCCAGCGCTATCCGCACCAGTTCAGCGGCGGCCAGCGCCAGCGCATCGGCATCGCCCGCGCGCTGGCCGTGCAGCCCACCATGCTGGTGTGCGACGAGGCCGTGGCCGCGCTGGACGTGTCGATCCAGGCGCAGATCCTGAACCTTTTCATGGACCTGCGCGAAGACCTGGGCTTGACCTATCTCTTCATCAGCCATGACCTGGGCGTGGTCGAGCACCTGTCCGACCGCGTCGTGATCATGTACCTGGGCCGCGTGGTGGAAACGGCGACCGTGGAAGAAGTCTTCCGCCACCCCAACCACCCGTACACGCAAGCCCTGCTGGCCGAGATCCCCAGCCTGAAGTCGCGCCACAAGACCTTCACCGCGATCAAGGGCGAGATCCCCAGCCCGCTGAATCCGCCGGGAGGCTGCCATTTCCATCCGCGCTGCCCGCATGCGATGCCGCGCTGCAAGACCGAGGTTCCCACCTTGAAGGGAATCGCCATCAACCACCTGAGCGCCTGTCACCTGAACGACATGGCGTGAACCCAGCCGCCGCGCCGCGGCTTCCGGATTAACCGCTAGTTCCCCCTATACCAAGGACTCCGAACATGAAACGCCTGATTCTCACCACCCTGACCGCCGCCATTCTTGGCGCTTCCGCCGCCGCCAGCGCCGACGACCTGTCCATCGGCTTCGCCGACCCGCTGTCGTCGCTGGACCCGCAGTTGAACAACCACGCCGGCGACCGCTCGGTGGCCCTGCACTTCTGGGACCTGCTGATCGAGAACAAGTGGAACAAGCTGCAACCCGGCCTGGCCGTCAGCTGGAAGCCGCTGGACGACAAGACCTGGGAATTCAAGCTGCGCGAAGGCGTCAAGTGGCAGGACGGCACGCCCTTCACCGCCGACGACCTGATCTATTCCTACACCCGCGCGCGCGCCGTGCCGGGCAGCGTGGCCACCTATGCCGGCTACCTGCGCACCATCGACACCATGACCGCCAAGGATCCGCTGACGCTCATCGTCAAGACCAAGGCCCCCAACCCCGACCTGCCGCTGAACCTGGCCTCGGTGCACGTGGTCAGCAAGCACGTCGGTGAAAAGTCCACCACCGAGGACTACAACTCGGGCAAGGCCATGGTCGGCACCGGCCCCTACAAGTTCGTGTCCTACACCCCCGGCGACCGCGTCATCATGGAACGCAACGACGGCTACTGGGGCGACAAGCAGATCTGGGACAAGGTCAACTACCGCTACATCAACAACGCCGCCGCCCGCACCGCCGCGCTCTTGGCAGGCGACGTGGACGTGATCGACAAGGTCTCGGTGTCGGACCTGGCCAAGCTGCAAAAGGCCGCCAACGTGTCGGTCTACCCCTACGACGGCCTGCGCGTCATGCTGCTGCAGCCCAGCTTCAACCCCGCGCCCAACCAGTACATCACCGACAACAACGGCAAGCCGCTGGACAAGAACCCGCTCTTGGACGTGCGCGTACGCCAGGCCCTGAACCTGGCCATCAACCGCAAGGCCATCGCCGACCGCATCCTGCAAGGCGCCGCCACCGAAGCCAACCAGTGGATGCCCAAGGGCACCATCGGCTACAACCCCGACGTCAAGGACATCCCCAACGACGTCGCCCAGGCCAAGAAGCTGCTGGCCGAAGCCGGCTACCCGGACGGCTTCAAGCTGACCATGCACGTGCCCAACGACCGCTACCCGCAAGGCCCGGAAACGGCCCAGGCCGTGGCGCAGTTCTGGACCCGCGCCGGCGTCAAGACCCAGGTGGAAGTGGTGCCATGGGCCGTGTACTCGGGCCGCGCCAACAAGAACGAATTCGCGGTCAGCATGCTGGCCTGGGGCAACGGCACCGGCGAAGGCAGCTACGCGCTGGTCAACATCCTGGCCACCGCCGACGCCAAGAAGGGCCTGGGCGCGTCCAACTGGGGCCGCTACAGCAACCCCAAGGTCGACGCCGCGCTGGAGCAATCCACCTCGGAATTCGACGTGGCCAAGCGTGAAGCTGTCCTGCGCGACTCCGTCAAGATCGTGTACGACGACGTCGGCATCATCCCGCTGTTCCACTACAAGAACATCTGGGCCACCAAGAAGGGCCTGAAGGTCACCCCCATGACCAGCGACCGCACGGCCGCCATGATGGTCACCAAGGACGCAGGCAAGTAAAGCCATGACGCCCACCCTTACCATCACCCCGGCCGTCGACCTGATCGACGTGCCGCGCCAGATCCGGGTCGAACACGTCGCACCCGGGCAGACGGTGGAAATCACCGCCCTGACCCGCCGCAACGGCGTGCTCTGGCAAAGCCAGGCCGCCTTCGTGGCGGGCGCGGACGGCACGGTCGACCTGGGCCGCGACGCGCCCGTGTCCGGCGACTACGCAGGCGTGGCGCCCATGGGCCTGGTCTGGTCGCAGTCCCCGGTGGACTCGCCCAGCCGCGAACACTTCAACCACCCGGTGACCGATGCCCTGGTCACCGACGTGGTGGCGCGCGCCGCCGGCGCCCAGGCCCAGGCCAGCTTCACCCAACGCCTGGCGGCTGAAGGCGTCACCCGCCAGGACGTGCGCGAGGAAGGCCTGGTCGGCACGCTGTACCTGCCGCCCGGCCCCGGCCCGTTCCCTGCGGTCATGATCCTGAACGGCTCCGGCGGCGGCATCAACGAACCGCGCGCCGCGCTGTATGCGTCCCGCGGCTACGCCGCCTTCGCGCTGGCCTACTTCAAGGCGCCCGGCCTGTCTGACTACATCTCCAACACCCCGCTGGAATACTTCCAGACCGGCCTGCGCTGGCTGCGCAAGAAGGTCCAGCCTAAGCACGACTTCGTCGCCATCAGCGGCCAGTCGCGCGGCGGCGAACTGGTGCTGCTCTTGGGCGCCACCTTCCCCGAGGAAGTCTCGGCCGTGGTCGCCTACGTGCCCGGCGCCGTGGTCCACAGCGGCCAGAACGCCTGCGATCCCAAGATCGGCCGCGAAGGCCCCACGTGGCTGCTGGGCGGCAAGCCCATCCCCCACGTCTGGGAAAACAACCGCACCGCCACCTGGGCGCCCTTCGACGAAGGCCCCGCGCCGCACCGCCATGAACGCGCCATCCTCACCGCGCTGCAGGACCCCGATGCCGTGGCCCGCGCCCGCATCAAGGTCGAAGACATCCAGGGCCCCGTCATGCTGCTGTCCGGCACCGACGACGGCTCCTGGCCGTCCAGCATCTATTCCAAGATGGTGCAGGACAAGCTGGCCCAGGTGAACCACCCCTACCCGGTCGAATGGCTGGACTACGAGAACGGCGGGCACTCCATCCTGTTCCCCTACGTGCCCACCACCCAGCTCGTCTACGCCCACCCCGTGTCCGGCAAGATCAGCACCAGCGGCGGCAACCCCAAGGACAACGCCCGCGCCGACCAGGAATCCTGGGAAGGCGTGAAGCAGTTCCTGGACGCCGCGGTCCAAGCGCGCGCCGCCAAATAAAGCATCAAGGAGATCCGCATGGCTGAACCCATCGTCTACAACGTCACGGACGACCTCGTCGACCGCCTGATCGGCCTGGCCCCGGGCGCCAAGACCTACGAAGTGCGCCACTTCCGCGAGAAGGTCGCCGCCGCCACCCAAGGCAGCTACGACGCCCTGTTCGACCCCGCGCTGCCTGGCCTGTCCCTGGCCGAGCGCCTGCTGGTCGCGCTGTACGCCACCCGCATCACCCCGTCGCCGCTGCTGGCCGCGCACTACCGCGCCCGCCTGAACGACGCCGGCGCCACGCCGGCCGACATCGCCACCGCCGAATCCGGCAAGCCGTCCGACGCCGCCACCCCGCGCCTGGCCGCCATCCTGGAATTCACGCGCAAGCTGATCGAGAAGCCCGTCGAGGGCGACGAAGCGGCGCTCAAGACCCTGCCGGCCGCCGGCGTCTCCACGCCCGCCGTGGTCACGCTGTCCCAGCTCATCGCCTTCCTGTCCTACCAGGTCCGCCTCGTTGCCGGCCTGGAAGCCATGAAGGCCCTGGAAGGCCAGCCCGAGCGCGCCGCCGGCACCCCGCCCGCGCCCTTCCCCGCCAACACCGCCGCCACCGCGCCCGGCGCAGTGATCAAGGCCCACGGCTTCACCAACGAGTCGCTGGAGTGGAAGGCCTGGCTGGACGTCGTCAACGTCGAAACCGCCACGCCCGAACAGGTCGCCGTCCTGGAAGAAAGCCACCCCAAGGCCAAGGTCTCGGACTACTACCTGTTCCTCGTGCATCAGCCCGAAATCCTGCGCCAGCGCTCCACGGCGTTCAACGCCATCATGTATGCGCCGGGTGGACTGTCGCGTGCGGAGCGCGAACTGGGTTCGACCTACGTATCGCGCATCAACGGCTGCGTGTACTGCGCGTCCGTGCATGCCCAGCGTTTCGAACAGCTGGCCAAGCGCAATGAGGTCATTGCGCAGGTGTTCGAGGATCCCGCCACGGCCGGCACCACGGCGCGGGAACTGGCCATCGGCAAGTTCTCGATCCAGATCACTGAAGCGCCTGCCTCGGTTAATGCGGACAGCATCCAGGCTTTGAAGGATGCGGGCTTGAATGAAGGCGAGATCCTGGATCTGCTGCATTCGGATGCGATCTTCGCCTGGGCAAATCGCCTGATGCTGAACCTGGGCGAGCCGGTTTTCCCGAACGCCTGACCCTGCAGCGTCCGGCCGCTTGCGTGCTGGACGCTTTGCTTGCAGCTTGTCATCGCCGACACTGGCCGGCGATGACAAGCCGCCCTGTCAACGTTGCCAGGTCAGCAGCTTGACGCCCGCAACTCCAAACACCACGGCCACCGTGCCTTCGATCCAGCGCCGCAACCTGGCGTACAGCGCAATCATCGGCGCGGTCGAGAACGCGATGGCATACCCACCAAACACCATCACGCCGAGCAACGCGCAACCGCCGATGATCGCGGGCAAGGTGCCGTCCGACGCGCTCTCCCCCAGCCCCAACGACATGATCGCCATCCAGGCCAGCACCGCCTTGGGGTTGCCGATATGCATCAGCACGCCCTGGCGGTACAGCACCCGATAGCGCGGCGTCACACGGCCCGTTTCCACGTTCACAAAGGCCGCGCCCGGCCTCAGCGCCGACCTGCCGGTGCGGAACGCCAGATAGAGCAGATAGACTCCCCCCACCACCTTGATGACGAACAACGCCTGGGCGGACGCCGCCAGCACGGCGGAAATGCCCGTCGCCGCCAGCGTCGCCCAGAACAGCGAGCCCGTAATCACGCCCGCCGCCAGCGCAAGCGCTGGCACACGACCATCACGCATCGCCGTGGCCATGATCGCCATATTGCTGGGTCCGGGACTGGCCGTGGCAATCAGATAGGTACCATACACAAGAGCAAGCTGACTCACGAGCATTTGCGTTTCTCCAGGGATGTCGGTCCTCTCCGCCTTACAGCGGGAGGTCTCCGCGATGAACGATATGGACCTTGTTGCCGTCAGGATCACGCAGATACGCGCCGAAGTAACCATCGCCGTATTGAGGACGTACCCCCGGCGCCCCTTCGTCCGTCCCGCCCTGCGCAAGCCCGCCCGCATGGGCCAGGCTCACCGCTTCCTGCGTAGGAGCCAGAAAGGCCACCATGCTGCCATTGCCCACCGTCGCCGGCTCGCCATCGTAGGGCATGTAGACATAGAAGCGCGGCAGCAGCGCTTGACCGGTCACCCAGCAAAGCGCCAAGGGCCCGCCATCCGGCGTGACAACGCGACGCTTCAATCCAAGCGGAAGCAGCACCGCGTCATAAAAACGGCCCGCGCGTTCAAGATCACGCGTCCCGACAGTGATATGGCTGAACATTTGACGACTCTCCACGCGCCCGCCCTGATGGTCAGGCGCTTTCAGAAATGCATGACATGCTCCAATCGCATCGCGCATGTTACTCGCCCGCCAGATAATCTGGATCGCCAGATACCGAACAGTCCGCGGCCGGTTTTCCCGGTTCGCCAGCGTCGGCGGCGTTTTCGTTAAACTGACGCTTTCCGCCTTCTTCTTATGCGCCCCGCCCATCGCGGGGCGCATTGCCTTACCCCATGTCCGACAAAACCCACGACATCCGCCCCGGCCAGTCGATCGAACTGCTCAAGGCCCTGCACATCCTGACCCGCGACGGCAAGATGAACCAGGACAGCCGCCGCAAGCTCAAACAGGTCTACCACCTGTTCCAGTTCATCGAACCGCTGCTCAAAGACGTCCAACAACAACGCGGCGCCGTCACCCTCGCCGACCATGGCGCGGGCAAGTCGTACCTGGGCTTCATCCTCTACGACCTGTTCTTCAAGGAACAGCCCGAGGCGCTGAAGAACGGCTCCCACATCTACGGCATCGAAACCCGCGAAGAACTGGTGAAGTCATCGGAAGAACTGGCCAAGCGGCTGGGGTTTGGCGGCATGTCGTTCCTGAACCTGTCCGTGGCCGATTCAATCACGTCGGACAAACTGCCGGCCACGATCGACGTCGTCACCGCCCTGCACGCCTGCAACACCGCCACCGATGACGCGATTCATTTCGCGTTGGAGAAGAAGGCCAAGTACATCGTCGTCGTGCCCTGCTGCCAGGCGGAAGTGGCTTCGGTGCTGCGCAAGAACAAGGCGAAGGCGCTGGCTGATCCGCTGGCTGAGATCTGGCGGCATCCGCTGCATACGCGGGAGTTTGGGAGCCAGATCACGAATGTGCTGCGGTGCTTGCAGCTGGAGGCGCATGGGTATCAGGTCAGCGTGACTGAGCTGGTGGGGTGGGAGCATTCGATGAAGAATGAACTCATCATTGCGCAGTACAAGGATTTGCCGCGCAGGAAGGCGACTGAGCGGCTGACGGAGATGCTGGATAGGATCGGGCTGCAGGAACTGAAGGATCGGTTCTTTGTGCCGCAACCTGCAGAGGCGGCGGCGTAAGCGCCTGGTGTGCTTCATGCCGCAACGTCAGCATCCGGGCGTGCCGTGGTCTTCCGCCGATGCACCGTATGACACGGTGAACGCCATTCAAGCAGCCTTCCCCACATGCCCTCTCGCCCGCGCAAGGCCGCCCCAGAGCAGACGGCGCTACTAACAGCGGCCTTCCCCGCGCGGCTGCGAGCCGAAGCAGCACATATCGCCGAGGAAATCCGCCCCTCGGTCATGAGCGGCCGCGGATTGTCCGTCATCGTGCAGGGAGAGTCATTGACGCTGCCCTATCGCGTTCAGCATGGGGGCAGCGATTCCTTGTCTTCCAAGCTGGACGAACCCCAGGCACTGATCTACGCGTGCATCCAGTCACGCCATCATGACGGCCACGTGCGCCAGCGCCAAATTGAGCGGCTGGCTGGGGCTTCCGAGCCTTGGGTTGTGCCGTTCGTGGTGCAGCTCTGCAGCGAATACGTCGTGGAAATCCTGCAGGACATCGAGGCGCGCTTGCCCTTGCTGGACAAGCGCGTCTATGGAACGGTTCTTCGAGGCAATCCGGCCTTTCTGGATCTGGCGCAGCAACGCATGACCAGCTACTGGGATTGCTACTACCGGCGGCGTTGGCTCAGGAGCGAAACCTATGTAGGGTTTCGCTTGTTCAAGCAGTTTCGCGACTGGCAGGTCTCTGGCTAGGACCTCACGAGCTTGAAAAGCTCGATCCGCGGGTCAATTGCCAGAGCTGCGGCGCAACCGATCGGACGAGTTCTTGTTCAAGCGCTTTGCTTCGTCTTCCGCGTAGTCTTCCTCGCCCTCTTCGTACTTGCCTTCATACATGCAACTGCTGCGATTCCATCCGCACTCGCCGCCTAATGAGCAACCGGAGCTCAAGGCGGCAAGGAACAAGAGGATGCTGCAACGGCTTAATCTTTGAATCGACATATCGCTCCCTGATGATCGATGTAAGTGTAAGGGATGGAGATGACGACTTAGCCGGCGTGGCCTGAGTCTGAACTGGAAAGGGCCGCACGCATGGCGCGGATTTAGGCTCAAGTGTGCTCAATTTGGCACGGGTCACGCTTGATTGCGATGCCCGTCGAACTCGATACTGGCATCGCAATCCCACAAAGATCGCCCAGATTGACAGCTGGAAAAGACGGACGACATGGTCGCTGCAATGGCGACTACCTTCTCTTTATTGCGTCAATACTGGAGCGGCTGATGGACGATCACTCTTTGACTCATGACCGATGGGCAACGCCGGATGACCCGGAGTTCTGCACTGTGCGGTTTGCGGACTTGTATTGACCCAGTGAAAACCTGCTCACGTCATAATCGAGGAAGTTGACGATGAGTATGAAGATGGAAGACGACA
>NZ_JBYSYI010000015.1:0-69688 GCF_058783105.1 Achromobacter sp. FW305-C-30-7
CCCCCCCCCCCCCCCCCCCCCCCCCCCCCCCCCCCCCCCCCCCCCCCCCCCCCCCCCCCCCCCCCCCCCCCCCCGCCGCAATGGGGGCGATTTCGGCCCCGAACGTCCCTGCCGCGATGCTGCCCTGAGCGCGCAGCACGCTCTGCTCCGCATAGGCGTCCTGTTGCGCGCGGCTGAAACCGTGCTCGCGCGCGGCCAGATCGGCGTAGTGCCCCATCAGATGGCCTTCATAGGCATCCTGCAGGCCGTCGCGGTACATGTGGTCCAGCAACTGCCCGTCGCCCAGCCGGTAGCCCTGCCGCGCCCGGGGTATCAGATGCGGCGCGTTGCTCATCGATTCCATGCCCCCGGCCAGCACCACATCCGCCGATCCGGCGCGCAGGATGTCGTGCGCCAGGGTCACTGCCTTCATGCCCGAGCCGCACATCTTGCTGAGCGTGGTCGCCTGCACGGTGGTCGGCAGCCCCGCGCCCAGCACGGCCTGGCGCGCGGGCGCCTGCCCCAGGCCGGCGAACAGGCAGCAGCCCATCAATGCCTCCTGGGCCGCATCGGACGGCAGGCCCGCCTGACGCATGGCGGCAGCCAGCGCATGGGCGCCCAGTTGGGGCGCGGTGTAGTGCGACAAGGCGCCCTGGAAGGCGCCGATGGGCGTGCGCTGCGCGCCGACGATGACGACGGCATCTGAACTTGAGGGCATGGATGATTACCTCGGTTGCATGGAATTCGAAAGAAAGACGCGGGCCCGTCTCGCGCTACGCGGGAACGCGCGCCGCGTCGGCCTCGCTATCCGCCGACACGGCCGCCATGACGCCGCGCACGAACTCCAGCATCGACGGGCTGTCGCCGGCCAGCAGCTGGGTTCCGATCAGGTTGGCGCAGGCGTCTTCGCTCATGCCGCTGGCGCGCCACTCATGCAGCCGCGTGGTGTAGAGGCCCAGGGCCAGCTCTTCGGTGATCCCGATCGCCCCGTGGATCGCGTGCGCCAGGGAGCACACGACGGGAATGGCCTCGCATGCCCGCAGCCGCGCGCAGGCCGCAAGCGTGACGTCGGGAAACAGGGAGCCGCTGGAGCAAGCCAGCCGCGCCGCCATGGCGGTGGACGCCACCTGCTCCGCCAGCACGCTGATCTCCTGCTGGATCGCCTGGAAACGGCCCAGCGCTTTGCCGAACTGCTGGCGTTCGCCCACGAAGGCGATGCAGCGGTCGAGCACGGCTTGCATCGCGCCAGCGATTGCGGCTGCGTCGGCGGCGTTGCGCCAAGCCTGCACGGCCTCGTCCGGCAAGGCGATACGGCCGAGGACAGGCGGCGAGTCGGTCCATGCGGGGGCGGCGCTGGCGCGCGGCCGGAACACGCCCGGATCGGATGCGGCCGGCGCCGCCAGCAACAACAGGCAGCCGTCGCGCTGAACCAGCAGCGTGCGCGCCAGCCCGGCTCCCGGCGTCTGGACGCAGCGCAGACCGCGCGGTCCCGGCAACGCCTGGGCCAATGCAATAGGCCCCTCTGGCACGGTCTGGCCGCTGGCCCGCAACAGGGCGCGCGCCAACATGGTGTCGGCCAGCGGGTAAGGCAACGCAAACGCGCCTGCCGCGCGCAGCAGGCCCTCGGCGTCGGCCAGCGGCAATCCGGCGCCACCCAGTTCCGCGGGCGTCAATGCGTCCACATACCCAAGCGCGTCGATCTCCCGCCATGTGCGGGCAGCGAGGCTGCCCGGGTCGGTTGCGCCGCCCTGCGTCTCGATCTCGCGGACCCGCTCCAGCGGGCACAAACCAGCCAGGGCGCGCGCAAATTCGTCGTACAGGTCTTGCTGGATGGATGCCGCCATGGGGCCCTCCTTCAGGTGTCGATAGGCCCTAGCGCAGGCCAAGCTCGCGCGCGATGATGCCGCGCAGGATATGGCGGGTGCCGCCGCGCAGCGAAAAGGTCGGGTTGATCAGCGTCAGATAAGCCAGCGTGCGGGCAAGCACCTCGTCAGGCGCGGGGCTGGCGTCCGCGCGCAAGGCCTGGCCTATCCATTCGGGCACGGCCTGCTCGAACTCCGTGCCCAGGTCTTTCACCAGCACGGCCGCGAGGCTGGCGTCGGCCCCATCGTTGAGCCGCTGCGTGACCGCCAGCGACATGGCCCGCAGCACCGTCAACCGGCCGGCCAGACGTCCCGCCAGCCGGACGTGCGCCGGGTCCGGCGACGCCGCCTGGCGCAGATGCGCGAGCCAGCCGTCCATCAGCACCATGCTGGAGTAGATCCGCTCCGGGCCGCTGCGCTCCAACGCCAGTTCGGCCGTGACCTGCTGCCAGCCGCTGCCCTCTTCGCCCACCAGCGCATCGCGCGGCAGGCGGACGTTGTCGAACAGGACTTCACAGAAATGCGCGTCGCCCGCGATGTCGCGGATCGGACGGATTTCGATGCCGGGCAAGGACAGGTCGAAGATCATCTGCGACAGTCCCTTGTGCCGGTCTTCCGGCACGCCGGAGGTGCGCACCAACGCGCACATGTAGTGCGAGCGGTGCGCGTTGGTGGTCCATATCTTGCGGCCGTTCAGCAGCCAGCCGCCGGCGTCGGGGGTGGCGCGCGTGCGCACGCTGGCAAGGTCGGAACCGGTGTCGGGTTCGCTCATGCCGATGGCGAAGAAGGCTTCGCCCCGTATGATGCGCGGCAGATAGAAATCGCGCTGCGCCGGCGAACCGTAGCGCAGGATCAGCGGCGCGGTCTGGCGATCGGCGATCCAATGCGCCGACACCGGCGCGCCCGCCGCGAGCAGTTCCTCGCTCAACACGAAGCGGGCGAAATTGCTGCGCGCCGCGCCGCCGTAGGCCGCGGGCAAGGTCAGGCCCAGCCATCCCTGCCGCGCCAGCGCGCGGCTGAACTCCGCGTCATAGCCCATCCAGGAACGCGCGCGGCGGTCCGCCGGCATGTCCTTCAGCGCCTCGCGCAGGAAGGCGCGCACGGACGGGCGCAGCGCCTCGTCCTGCGCAGGAATCGCGGCAAGCCGCAGTGCCTCGTTGATAGCGCCCAATGTGGTCCCCGGAAGGCGCGGCGGCACGGCGCCGCCGCATGCATTCGAACTGCCGAAAGTGCCGTGAAAACCCTGCCCGGCGCAATGCGCGCGGGCTTCATGGCAATCTACACGGGGGTCACATCCCGGTCTAATATTAGATGTGGACCGGGCAATACATCACAAATATCGCGAGCCCGGCGCATCAAGGGAGACACCCGTGGAGCTACGCCAGCTCAAGCAGCTGTTGGTCCTGTCCGAGACGCTCAACTTCCATCGCGCCGCCGAGCGGCTGCACATGGCTCAGCCGCCCCTGTCCACCGCGATCAAGAAGCTGGAACAGGAGCTCGGCGTGCAGTTGTTCGAAAGGCTACCCGCCGGCCTGCGGCCCACGCCCGCCGGCCAGGTCGTGCTGCAATATGCGCGCACCACCCTGTTCTATGCCGAGGAGATCCGCCGTGCGGCAAGAGAAGGCGCCAGCGGCGAACAGGGCGTCCTGAAGGTGGGCTTCGTCGGTTCGTCCACCTATTCGCTGATGCCGCGGCTGCTGTCGGAGTTCCGCAAGGATTACCCGCGCGTCGACCTGATCATCGAAGAATCCACCACCGTCGATCTGCTGCGCCGCCTGGACGCGCACACGCTGGACGTGGCGCTGGTGCGTTTTCCTGTGTTGGAGCCAACGGCGGCGCGCGTCACCTTGCTGCAGCCTGACCACCTGATGCTGGCGGTGCCAGCCGGCAGCCGCCATGCGCAGCGTGAGGACGTTGCGTTGAGCGAACTCGCGGACGAGCCGTTCATCGGCTATTCGCGCGCGCATGTGCCGGGGATGCATGCGCTGGTGATGTATGCCTTCCAGCAAGCGGGCGTGGTGCCGCGCATCGCGCAGGAAGCGATCCAGGTGCAGACCATACTGAGCCTGGTGGAAAGCGGGCTCGGGATAGCCATCGTGCCGGCGGTGGCCCGCCGGCAAGCCGGCAGCAATGTACGCCTGGTGAATGTTTCGCAGCTGGCCGAAACCATCAAGGTAGGCATTGCGCTGGCCGTGCATCCGGACAACGCCACGCCCACCACCGCCAATTTCGTCGAGATGGCCTGCCGCCTGATGCGGCCGGAGACCGCCGCGGCGGTCTCCGCATGACAGGCCCCGCGCGCGCTTACTCCTGCTGGATGTTGGCCAGTTTCGCAATACGCCGCATGGACTCGAGCTCTTCCTTCTGGAAGGCCGCCAGCGTGTCGGGACCGCCCACGAACGACTCGCCGCCCAGATTGGCCATGAACGCCCGCCCCTCGTCGCTGCGCACCAAGGCCTGCACCGCCTCCGACACCCGCGCCACGATGGCGGGATCGACCTTCGCGGGAAAGAACGCGGCCGTCCAGGCATAGGCCTCGTAGCCCTTGGTGCCGCTCTCCTGCATCGTGGGAACGTTTGGCAGGTCCTTGATGCGCTGGGCGCTGGTCACGGCCAGCGCCTTCAGCTTGCCGCCGCGGATCAAGGGGAGCGCCGCGCTGACGTCGGCCAGGCTGTACTGCACCACCCCGCCAGCCAGATCGGCCAGAGCCGCCGACGTACCCTTGTACGGCACGTGCGTGGCCTTGATCCCGTTCTGTTCATGGAACAGTTCCAGCACCACCTGGTAGGTGGCGGTGCCGCTCGCGAAGTTCAGTTTGCCGGGAGCTTCCTTGGCGGCCGACACCAACTCCGCCACGCTTTTGTATGGCGAGCTGGCCGGCACCACCAGCACCATGGGAAAGCGCGCAATGGGCGCGACCGGAGAGAAATCCTTGATCGCGTCATACGGCAGGTGCTTGAAGACGGCGGCGTTGGTCGTCATGGGCGAATTGCTGGCCACGAACATGGTGTAGCCATCCGGCGCCGCGGTCGCCACGGCCTGGGCGGCAATGAAGCTGTTGGCGCCCGGCCGGTTCTCGACGATGAAAGGCTGGCCGAACTGCTCGGCCAGATGCTTGGACAGGAATCGCGCCGTGGTGTCGGCGCCGCTGCCCGGAGGCAGCGACACGATGATCTTCACGGGATGCGAGGGATACTTGTCTGCCGCGCGGGCGTTGCCGCCCAAGGCCAGCGCCGCGCCCAGCATGGCCGTCATGGCCAGGGTCCTGATGTTCATGCTTGTCTCCGCAAGGCTGTTGCGTTCATGGCCGTGGCTTTGCAGCCACGGCGTTTGCCGTATTCATTCGGGCTGTATGCCCGCCATTCTGACCGCGTCGCCCCAGCGCCTGACCTCCTGCCCCAGGTATGCCTGGAACTCGGCGGGCGAGGAACTGCGCAGGTCCACGCCCTGCGCCGTGAACGGTCCGGCGATGGCCGGATCGCGCACCGCCGCCGCCACCGCCTGGTTCAGGCGCTGGATCACCGGCTGCGGCGTGGTGGCCGGCGCCAGCACGCCTTGCCAGGTGCTCATCGTGAGGTCCTGCAAGCCCGCTTCGCGCAGCGTCGGCACCTGCGGCAGCGCTGGCGACCGCTCTGCGCCGGTCACGGCCAGCGCCTTGACCCTGCCGTCGCGGATGTAGGGCAGCGCCGAGCTTATCGCGTCCACCATGAATTGCACCTGGCCGCCCAGCATCGCCACCATGGCCGGATTGGTGCCTTTGAACGGAATGCCCACGGCGCGCGTGCCGGTGGCATGCAGGAACAGCGCCACGCTCAGATGCGTGATGTTGCCGACGCCGCCGGTCCCATAGCTGAGCGCATCGGGACGCGCCTTGAGGTAGGCAATGAACTCCTTGGTGTCCTGGGGCGGCAAGGCCTTGGTCGTCATCAGCACCAGCGGGATCGAGGCCGTCAGCCCCACCGGCGCGAAATCGCGCAGGGGGTCATAGGGCAATTGCCGGTACAGCGCGGGGCTGATCGCCAGGCCGGACGAGTGGTACAGCAGCGTGTAGCCATCGGGCCGGGCGCGCGCCACGGTTTCACCAGCGATGTTGCCGCTGGCGCCGGTCTTGTTCTCGACGATCACGGGCTGGCCCAGTTCGCGCGCCACATGCTGCGCCACGGCCCGGGCCAAAACATCCGTCGGACCTCCCGCCGCGTAGGGCAGGATCAAGCGCAAGGGCTGCGCCGGCCATGCCGCCGTGTTCGCGATGGCGGCGCGCGCCAGCGGCAAACCGGCAAGCGCGCCTAAAGCGGCCACCAGTGTTCTTCTCCTTGTCTGCATGGGTCTCCTCCTTGTATCGCCTCGTTATAGGTTGCGCGCCGGCGAGGCTGCCGTTGCCAGGGCCGGAGCCGCTCAGCCGCGCGTCTTGTCCAGATACGCGTCCAGTGCGCTGGCGTGCTCTTGCGTGTGGTGCGCCAAGGCCTGGAAGCCTGCTGATAGCTCCAGCAAGGTGTCCAGCCGCGTGTGCTGACCCTCGCGCAACAGCCGCTTGGTCAGGCGCAGCGCGTGGCCGGAATGCTGGGCAATCTCCTGCGCCAACGCCATCGCGGCCGGCAGCAGCCCCTCCTGGCTGAGCACCTGCGAGACCAGTCCCATATCGAGCGCCTGGGCGGCATCGACGCTGCGGCCGGTAAACGCCAGTTCGCAGGCGCGCGACATGCCGACCACCCGCGGCAGCAGCCAGGCGCCGCCGTCTCCCGGCGTCAGGCCCAGCTTGACGAAGCTCTCGGCAAAACGCGCTTCTTCGGCGGCCAGGCGCATATCGCACATGCACGCCAGATCGCAGCCCGCGCCGATGGCCGGTCCATTGACCGCCGCGATCGTCGGCACTTCCAGATTGCACAGGGCCAGCGGCACGCGCTGAATGCCGTCGCGGTAGGCCTGACGGCTGCGCACCGGCTCCCCCAGCCCGGCGCCGACCGCCGCCGACAAGGTCTTGAGATTGCCGCCGGAAGAGAACACGCCGTGTGCGCCGGTAAGCACCACGGCGCGCACCGACATGTCCGCATTGATCTCGGCGCAGACGTCCACCAGCGCGTCGATCGCATCGGGATCGGACAGCGCGTTGCGCGTGGCTGCGCGGTTCATGGTCAGGAGCAGCACGGCGCCATGACGCTCGCGTTTCAGGAATTCAGTCATGGGCGGCTCCGTTCACTGCGGCAGCGTCGGCCGCCATCGAGGTCACGCCATCCCGCAGCAGCGCGGCAATGGCCTCATCCGGGTAGCCCGCCTCCTTCAGCACTTCGACACTGTGCTCACCCAGTCGCGGCGCGGGCCGCGACGGCGCGGGCGGCGTGCCGGACCAGCGCGACGGCACCGCCATGGTGCGCAGCTTGCCCTCGCTGGGATGCTCGACCGTGTTGAAGAATCCGACGGCCTCCAACTGCGGATCGCGCAGCAGCGATTCGACAGTGTGCATGGGCATGGCCGGAATATCCGCCGCCTCGAACGCTTCCAGCCATTCCTCGGTAGTGCGCTTGGCGATCTCATCCGACACCAGGCGGTAGATCGCATGGATGTGCTGGGTGCGGGTGCCGATGTCGCGGAACCTGGGATCGGCGGACTCGCGGCCAGGCTGCCCGATCAGTTCGAAAAATGCCGCCCATTGCTTGTCGGCATAGATCAGCACGCAGATGTGGCCGTTCAGCGTCGCATAGGGGCGCCGGTCCGCGTTCAGGATCCGTGGATATCCGGCAGGCCCCAGCGGCGGCTCGAAGGACTGGCCCGCCATGTGGTCGCCTAGTATCAGCTGCGCCATGGTCTCGAACATGGGCACGTCGATGGCCTGGCCCTGGCCCGTCCGCGCCCGGTGGTACAAGCCGGCGCTGACCGCGTTGGCCGCGCTGATGCCCACGATGCGGTCGGCGATGGCGCTGGGCGCGTAGCGCGGCGTTTCGCCGCCGGCCTGGACCGACAGCGCCGGTATGCCCACCGCGCCCTGGATCAGGTCGTCGTACGCGGCGCGCGCCGCATAGGGGCCGCGCTGGTCGTAGCCGTATACGCCCACGTACAGGATGGCGGGATTGACCTGCGCCAGTTCCTGGTACGACAGCCCCAGCCGCGCCATCGCCTGGGGCCGCACGTTGTAGATCAGGACGTCGCAGGTGGCCGCCAGTTTCAGCAGCGCTTCTCGGCCCGCTGGCTGCTTCAGGTCCAGCACCACGCTGCGCTTGCTGCGGTTGGCATGCAGAAAGATGCCGCCCATGCCTGGATGGCGCGCCGGGCCGATGCCGCGGACGTTATCGCCGGCCGGGGGCTCGACCTTGATCACGTCCGCGCCCAGGTCTCCCAATATCTGCGTCGCATAGGGTCCCATCAGCACCGTCGTGACATCGAGGATGCGCACGCCTTCCAACGGGCCGCTCATGCGCCGATCCCCGAACGCCCTGCCCGGACGCGCAATCCGCGCGGCCCGGATATCCTGCAAACACCACCTTCGAACATGACAGCTCCCATTCCAGAATGCCTTGCTGGACATCCTAGGTAAGAACCGCGCACGCCGGAAATACTATATTTGGGTCAGCCGATACATCGAAAATATTGGTGCGGAACCCTCCTCGAGCCGCGTCGCGATGCCCGCAAGCGTCAGGGCGAGCCGCCGCCGACCAGGCGCGCCAGTTCCCCATATCGCACCGCCTCGGCCTGTATCGTCCGCGCAAACTCCTTGCTTCCGGCGCCGACCACCTCGCCGCCGCTCTGCTGGGCAAGCTGCGCGCGTAGCGCGGGATCGTCCATGACTTGCCGCATCATGTCTTCAAGCTTGCCTGCCACGGCAGGGGGCGTTTTGGCATGAATGGCGAAGCCTATGAAAATGTATAGGGAGTAGCCCGGATAGCCGGCTTCCTGCACCGTCGCCACCTCGGGCAACAGCGGATGACGCTGGTCCCCCGCCACCGCCAGCGCACGGATTTTTCCCGAAGCGACCAAGGGCGCGGCGCCGGCAATGTCGATCAGCGCCAGGTCCACCGATCCCCCCACCACATCCGCCACCGCCTGCGCGGCCCCCTTGTACGGCACCTGGTTGAAGTCCACGCCCGCGCGCCTGGCCAGGTCGAGCGCACCGAGGCGATAGCTGTTGCCGTAGGTAGCCAGGCTGACACCGCCCTTGTCGCGACGGGCCGCAGCCACCACGTCGCCCAGGCTCTTGTAGGGCGAGCTCTCGGACGCGACCAGCACGGCCACGTGGCGGGTCACGTTGAGCATGGGCAGCAGATCCTCGGGCCGGTAGGGCAAGTCCTTCACGAACAAGGGATTGATTACCGTCGCGCTGGGGCTGATCAACACCACGGTATAGCCATCGGCGGGCGCGCTCAGCGCCACCTGGGTGCCTAGCGAGAGCTCGGCGCCGGGCCGGTTCTCCACCAGCGTGGACTGGCCCGCCACCTTGCGCAGATGCTCGGCGAAGGTACGCGTCATCGTGTCGCCGCTGCTGCCGGGACCGATGGGCACGATGAAACGTATGGGACGCGAAGGATAGGCATCGGCGGCTACGGCGGACATCGAAGCAAGCAGTGCGACGCAGGCGAGCACGGCAGCGCGCCACGCGGTTCTGGCAACGGACATGGTTTCGTCTCCTGGGGTTCTTGTGGCCTGTCACGATAGCGACAAGAACTCCGCCGTGCCATGCGGGAACCGACGATCAGCTATGCACGGTCTGGACAGCCGTCTGCCATGCCTTGGCCCAGCGCGCTTCACGCATCTGCGCGGCCTGCTGCAATCGGACGAAGTGCTCTCCCAGCACCGCAACCAGGCAGCGCTCGACCGCGAGGCTGGCGCGATTGATGCGGTGCTTGGCGCCGGTGGCGCAGAAGGTATGCAGCGTGAGCGCCGGTTCGACGATGCGGGAAATCGCCAGGTCGCCCTCGTCCAGGTAGTCCTCGATGCGATGCACCTGGGTGATGGCATGGCGACCGCACCGGCGCACTACCTCGCGGATCATCGCGCCAGAGTTTATCTCCAGTTCCGCGCGCAACTCCAGCTGCATGTCGCGGGTGCGTTCGCGCACCACGGCCTCCACCGGATTGGGCGAAGGCGGCATCACGATGGACAGGCCGTTCAATGCGGCCAGCGGCACGGTGGGATCGCGCAGCAGCGGCGAGTCGCGCCGGCCCAGCAGCACCAGGTCGGACGAGAACAGGCGCTGCGCCTGGGCGGGCGGCTCGGCTTGATAGCTGTTGAAAACGCCGATATCGAGCTTGCCCGCCGCCAGCCTGTCCATCACGTCGCGGCTGTAGCTTTCGTGTATGACCAGGTGGATGCGGGGAAACTGCGACGAGATGCGGTTCACCAGCATCGACACGGGACCTTCCGCGGCCCAGCGCGGCAGCGCGATCTCGACAGTGCCGGAGGGCTGCTCGTTGGTGGAGGACGCCAGTTCCAGGAAGCCGGTGGCGCCGTCCAGCAGCCCCCGCGCCACCGGCAGCAGCGCCACGCCCAGCTCGGTCAACAGGACGCCACGGCCGGTGCGGTTGAACAAGCGCCCGCCCAGCAGTTCTTCCAGTTCCAATACACGCCGGCTCAACATGGACTGCGAGCATCCTCGCAGTACCGCCGCCTGCGAAAAACTGCCCGACTCCGCAGTCGCGACGAAAGCGGACACGTTCTCTATCTTCAGCTCATCGGCTGCGCGGACCACCAGTTTCACTTTCTGTCTCCTGCCAGGACGGGACAGCCTGCGTTTACTTTTTTTGATCATATCAGGGCGTATCGCGGCCGCTCGCCATGGCACGGCGCCGGGCTGCGGGTGCTGCGCCGCGCCATGGCGGATGCGTCCTCGCGCTCAGCCATGACGGATCGGGATCAACCCGAAGCAGGTCCGGGATCGTTCTTGCTGCCGCGCAACACGGACCGGATCGCGAGGGACGCGCCGCAGCGTTGCCGATCCTGCATACCTGCCATCCGCTGCGTGTGCTTACCCGGCTTGCCAGCCATGCCTACAGTTGGCGCATCCCGATTCCGGGTGGATGCATCAACCTGCCGAGGAGATGAAATGGCTGGAGTTCTTGAAGGGAAAGTCGTGCTTGTGACTGGCGCCGGCCGCGGCGTCGGCCGCGAAATTGCCTTGCTGGCGGCGCGCGAAGGCGCGGCGGTCGTGGTCAACGACTTGGGCGGCAGTCCGAACGGCGAAGGCGCGGGAACGCTGGATCCGGCCTCCGAAGTGGTCGCGGAAATCCGTCAGGCAGGCGGCCGCGCCGTCGCCAACGGCGACAGCGTGTCCGACCCGGAAGCGGCGGCGCGCATGGTGCAGGCCGCTGTCGACAACTTCGGACGGCTGGACGGCGTGGTCAACAACGCCGGCATCCTGCGCGACCGGATGTTCCACAAGATGAGCAGCGTGGACTGGCAGCAGGTCATCGACGTGCATCTGCAAGGCGCCTACAACGTCAGCCGCGCCGCTGCGGCAATGTTCCGCGAACAGCAATCCGGCGCTTACGTGCACATGACCTCGGCAGCCGGCCTGGTAGGCAACATCGGCCAGGCCAATTACTCGGCGGCGAAGCTCGGCATCGTCGGCATCTCGCGTTCCATTGCGCTGGAAATGGAGCGTTGCAACGTACGTTCCAACTGCGTGTCGCCGTGGGCCTGGAGCCGCCTCATCGGTACCCTGCCCGATGAAACCGAAGAGCAGAAGCGCCGGCTGGAACGCTTCAAGCAGATGACCGCCGACAAGATCGCGCCCATGGTCGTGTACCTGCTGTCGGACCTGGCCGCCGGCGTGAGCGGCCAGATCTTCGGCGTGCGCAAGAACGAGATCATGCTGTTCAGCCAGCCGCGGCCGGTGCGCAGCGTGCATCGCTCGGAAGGCTGGACCGTCGAGACCATCGCCGAACATGCGATTCCCGCGATGCAGCCCAGCCTGGTGCCGCTGGAAAGCGCGCGCGAGGCTTTTGCCTGGACTCCGGTATGAGGCCCGCCATGAGAATCGACCCCGACAAGCTGATGCAGCGCCGCTTCGAACCGGTGGAGCAAACCTACACCGCCAAGGACTCCATCCTGTACGCGCTGGGATTGGGCCTGGGCCGCGACCCGCTGGACGCGCGCGAGCTGCCCTTCGTCTACGAGGACCGTCAATTGGCCGTGCCGACCCAGGCCGCGGTGCTGGGATACCCCGGCTTCTGGATGAAGGAACCGGATACCGGCATAGACTGGCGCCGCGTGCTGCACGCCAGCCAGTCGGTGCAGCTGCATCGCCCCCTGGCGCCGGCCGGCACCGTCATCGGCCGCACCCGGATCAAGGACATCCTCGACAAGGGGCCCGACGTGGGCGCGCTGTTCTTCGTGGAGCGCACCCTGGAAACGCGCGACGGCGCCCTGCTGGCCACCGTGGAACAGGCGGTGATGGCGCGCGGCAATGGCGGCTTCGGCGGCGCCAGCGGCCCGTCACCGGCGGCGGTCAAGCTGCCTGAAAACACGCCCGAGCATGTCTGCGACCTGCCCACGCTGACGTCCCAGGCCTTGCTCTACCGCTTGTCGGGCGACTTCAATCCCCTGCACGCAGATCCCGAAGTCGCCCGCGCGGGCGGCTTCGACCGGCCCATCCTGCATGGCCTCTGCACTTACGGCATTGCCTGCCACGGGCTGCTGCGCATGCTGTGCGATTACGAGCCGGCCAGGCTGAAGCGCATCGACGTGCGCTTCAGCGCGCCGGTCTATCCGGGCGAGACCATCCGCGTCGAGGCCTGGGGCGCCAGCGGCGAGGTGCGTTTCCGCGCCACGGCATTGGAGCGCCAGAAGGTGGTGCTCAACAATGGACTGGCCATCATCGACCCGCCGCAAGGAGCCCGCGCATGAGGGGCATACTTTCCTTCGGCGCCTACATTCCGCGCCTGCGCCTGCAGCGCGAGGCGATCGTGCGCAGCCATTCCTGGTACGACGCGTCGCTGGCGGCGCATCGCGCCGGCCAACGCGCCATGTGCGGCTTCGATGAGGACGCCGTCACCATGGCGGTGGAAGCGGCGCGCGACTGCCTGAGCGGGACCGAAGCACGCGAGGTCGACGACCTGCTGCTGGCCTCGACCTCGCTGCCCTATGCCAGCCGGCTGAACGCCAGCATCGTGGCGCAGGCCTTGAATCTGGCCGAGGACGTCGGCGCCATCGACGTCGCGTCCTCGCAGCGCGGCGCTACCTCTGCCTTGATGCAGGCGCTGCGCGGCGGCAGCGGACGCAATGCGCTGGTCGTCGCCAGCGATCGCCGCAAGGCCAAGGTGGCCAGCGCGCAGGAGCTCCTGTATGGCGATGCCGCCGGCGCGGTACTGGTGGGCGACGGCGCAGCCATTGCCGAGCCCCTGGCGCTGGAGAGCCGCACCATCGACATGGCCGACCACTATCGGGGCGCGAACGCTGCCACCGACACCTACTGGGAAGAGCGCTGGATACGCGAGGAAGGCCATGGCGCGCAGATTCCGCAAGCCATTTCGGCGGCGCTGCGCCGGGCCGGCCTGAAACCCGGCCAGGTGGACACGCTGTGCGTGGCGCTGCCCCAAAAGGGCGCGGCGCAGCGGATCGCCAAGCTGGCCGGCATCGCGCCCGAACGCGTGCACGACACGCTGGCGGCCACGGTGGGCAACGCCGGCTGCGCCCATCCGTTGCTGATGCTGGCGCATGCGCTGGGCGCGGCGGAACCCGGCCAAGTGCTGGTGCTGGTGGCATTCGGCCAGGGGGTCGACGTGCTGGTGCTGCGCACCACCCCGGCCCTGGCCGACCTGCCCCGCCGCCTGGGCGCGCAAGGCTGGCTGGCGCGCGGCAAGGCCGAGGACAACTACATGAAGTTCCTGGTTTTCAACGACCAGCTTCCTCTGGAGCGCGGCATGCGCGCCGACAACGACAAGCTCACCCCGCTGTCGGTCGAGTACCGCAACCGCAAGGCGGTGCACGGCTTCCTCGGCGGACGCTGCGGCGCTTGCGGCACGGCCCAGTGGCCGCGCACCGACGTATGCGTCAACCCCGCCTGCGGCGCCATCGGCACTCAGGAGGACCTGCCGTTTGCCGACACTCCGGCCCGGATCATGAGCTACACCGCGGACCGCCTGGCCTATACGCCCAATCCGCCGGCTTGCTACGGCATGGTGCAGTTCGAAGGCGGAGGCCGTCTGATGATGGACTACACCGACATGGACGAAGACGAACTGGCGGTGGGGCTGGCGCTGCGCATGAGCTTTCGCATCAAGGCGCAAGACGCCGCGCGCGGCTACACCCGCTATTTCTGGAAGGCGATGGTCGCCGACCTTACGGAGAACAGGCATGGCAACAGGCATTCGTGACAAGGTGGTGATCCTGGGCATGGGCTGCTCGCACTTCGGCGAGCGCTGGGACCGCAGCGCGGAGAACCTGGCGGTCGAAGCCTTCGACGAATGCCTGCGGGACGCCGGGATCGGCAAGGAGCAGATCCAGGCGGCCTGGCTGGGCACCGGGATCGAAACCCAGCACCTGGGCAGCGGCGGCGTGCCGCTGGGCGTCGCCCTGAGACTGCCGAACATCCCCGTCTCGCGGGTCGAGAACTTCTGCGCATCCGGATCGGAGGCGCTGCGCGGCGCCGCCTATGCGGTGGCGTCCGGCGCCTGCGACTTCGCGCTCGCCTTCGGCGTGGAGAAACTCAAGGACACCGGCTATGGCGGCCTGCCCCAGCGTCCACGCGGTCCGCTCAATGACATCGTGTGGCCGAACATCAGCGCGCCCGGCTCGTTCGCGCAGCTTGCCAGCGCCTACCGCGCCAAGCACGGCGTCGATGCGCGGGACCTGAAGCGCGCCATCGCCCACATCTCCGTGAAAAGCCACGCCAACGCCGGCCGCAATCCCAAGGCCCATCTGCGCAACCCGATCAGCATGGAAGACGCAATCAACGCGCCGATGATCGCCGAGCCGCTGGGCCTGTATGACTGCTGCGGTGTTTCCGACGGCGCCGCCTGCGCCATCCTGACCACCCCGGACATCGCGCGCGGCCTGGGCAAGCGCGACCTGGTGGCGATCAAGGCGCTCCAACTCGCCGTATCCAGCGGCAGCGAAGCCGGCCACGACAGCTGGGACGGCAGCTACTTCCAGACCACGCGGGTGGCATCGACCCGCGCCTATGAGGAGGCCGGGATAGGACGGCCGCGCGAACAGATCGACCTGCTGGAGGTGCACGACTGCTTCTCCATCACCGAACTGGTAACGATGGAGGACATGCACATCTCGGCCGAAGGCCGCGGCGCCCACGACGTGCTGGACGGCTTCTACGACGCCGACGGCACCATCCCCTGCCAGATCGACGGCGGCCTCAAGTGCTTCGGCCACCCCATCGGCGCGACCGGACTGCGCATGGCCTATGAGATGTACCTGCAGATGCTGGGACGCGCCGGCGCTCGCCAGCGCGCCGACGACCCCGCCATCGGCGTGATCCACAACCTGGGCGGCTTTCCCTGGCAGAACGTGTGCAGCGTTTCTGTGCTGGGCAAGTACGGCGCCTGAACGACGCCGCAACGGACGACAAGGAGACACAGCATGTTGATGGACGACTATCAATCACCGTGGCGCACGCCCGAGATCGAACAATTCCAGCAAACCGCCCGCCGCTACTGGCACGCCGAACTGCTGCCGCGCGTGCCGGCCTGGGAAGCGCAAGGCGGCATCGACCGCGAGGTCTGGAACCAGCTCGGCGCCATGGGCTTCCTGCTGGCCGACCTGCCATCGGAATACGGTGGCGGCGACGGCGACTACGCCCATCTGGCGGCGCTGGTCGAGGTCAGCGCGGAATGCGGCTTCGGCCCCGGCTTCGGCCCGCATTACATCGTCGCCCACTATCTGCATCATTACGGCAGCGAGGAGCAGAAGCGGCGCTGGCTGCCCGGCATGGCCAGCGGCGACATCGTCGCGTCCATCGGCATGACCGAGCCCGGCGCCGGTTCCGACCTGCAAGGCATCAAGACCCGCGCGCGGCGCGACGGCGACAGCTATGTGATCACCGGGTCCAAGACCTTCAACACCAACGGCCACCACGCCGATCTGGTGATGCTGGCGGTGAAGACGGACGCCAGTCTCGGCGCCAAGGGCGTATCGCTGCTGATGGTGGAAACCCGCGACCTGGCAGGTTTTCGGCGCGGCGAGCCGCTGGACAAGATCGGGCTCAAGGCGCAGGACACCGTCGAGCTCTTCTTCGACGAGGCCAGAGTGCCCGCCGCCAACCTGCTGGGCGCCGCGGAAGGCCAGGGATTCGCCCAGATGATGGCGCAGCTGCCCTATGAGCGGCTGCTGATCGGCATACGCGCCGTCGGCAGCATCGAACGGGCATTGCGCCTCACGCTGGAACACGTGCACCAGCGGCAGGCTTTCGGCCAGCCGCTGTTCAAGCTGCAGAACACCCGTTTCGAGTTCGCCGAAATGAAGACCGAGGCCGCGCTGGCGCGGGTCTTCATCGACCAGTGCATCGCCTGGCAGCAGCAGGGGCGGCTGGACGCGGCCACCGCCGCGATGGCGAAATGGTGGGGCACGCAGAAAGAATGCGAGACGGTCGACCGCTGCCTGCAGCTCTTCGGCGGATATGGATTCATGCGCGAATACCCGATAGCGCGCATGTACATGGACTCGCGCGGCCAGAAGATCTATGGCGGCGCCAACGAGGTGATGAAGGAGATCATCGCCCGTCAACTGGCGCCGCGATGATGACCGCAAGCGACGCCAAGACAGGCCCCCTGGCCGGGCTCAGGGTACTGGACATCGCCACGGTGCTGGCCGGCCCCTTCGCCGCCACCTTGCTCGCCGACTACGGCGCCGACGTGCTGAAGCTGGAGTTGCCGCGCAAGGGCGACGGCATGCGCGCCTTTCCGCCGTTCAAGGACGGCAGAAGCATCTGGTGGAAGACTGCCCAGCGCGGCAAGCGCTTCGCCACGCTGGACCTGCGCACGCCCGAGGGCGCCGGCATCTTCAAGCAGCTATTGCCGCAATTCGACGTGCTGATCGAGAACTTCCGGCCAGGCACGCTGGACCGCTGGGGCCTGACCAAGGAAGTGCTGTGGTCGCTGAAGCCGAACTTGGTGATCCTGCGGGTCACGGGATTCGGCCAGTCCGGCCCCTACTCGGAGCGGCCGGGTTTCGCGCGGATCTTCGAAGCCATGGGCGGGCTGACCACCATCACAGGCCATGCCGATGACGAGCCCATGCACGCGGGCATGCCGTTGGGTGATTCCATAGGCGGGCTATTCGGCGCCATCGGCATCCTGACGGCGCTATGGCCGCGGGCGCGCGACCCCGACCGGCCCGGCGAGGAAATAGACCTGGCGCTGACGGAGTGCATCACCCGGCTGCTGGACTTCATGCCCGGGGTCTACCAGCAGCTCGGCACGGTGCCCGCCCGTAACGGCAACCGCAGCCCCTACTCCGCGCCCTCCGCGGTCTACCGGACGCGCGACAACCACTGGGTATCCATGGCGGGCTCGATCGATTCCATGTTCGCCAACAACTGCCGCGCCATCGGCCGCCCGGACCTCGCGCAAGACCCGCGCTTCGCCGACAACGCCAGCCGGGTCCGGCATGAACAGGAATTGAACCGCGTCTTCATCGAATGGTGCGCCGCGCACGACCTGGAGCAGGTCCTGGCCGCCTTCGAACAGGCCAACGGCACGCTGGCGCCGATCTATGGCATCGACCAGGTGGTCAAGGACCCCCACGTGGTGGCGCGCCGTTCCATCGTCGACGTCCCCGACCGCGACTTCGGCATGCTGCAGATGCCCGGCGTCGTGCCGCGCTTCACCCGCGATCCGACGGAGCCCAGGCACGCCGGCGCGGAGCTGGGACAGGACAACGAGGCTGTCTACGCCGATCTGCTGGGGCTGTCGCCAGACAGCATTGCCCGGTTGCGCGCGGCAGGCGTGATCTGAGCATTCAACATGCACAAGGGAGACAAGGAATGCAAAAAACCATCCGCCTGACCGCGTTCATGATCGCCGCGCTGGCGGCGTCCGGCGCCCGGCCCTCCGCCGCGGCGGCCCCCTACCCCGACCAGCCGGTGCGGCTGATCGTGCCGTATCCGGCGGGCGGCGCGGTCGACGGCGCCGCCCGCGTCCTGGCCGAGCGTTTGAGCTCGCTATGGGGCCAGGCCGTGATCGTCGAGAACCGCCCCGGCGCGTCCGGCCGCATCGGCCTGGCCTTGGCCGCCAAAAGTCCGCCCAGCTACACCTTGGTCGCGGCCACCAATTCCACGCTGAACGAACAGCTGACCCGCGGCCAGGAAGGCGCAGCGCCAGCGGCCGCGACCCTGCTGCCCGTCTCCACCCTCTTCACCACGCCGGTCGCGCTGCTGGTCAACCGGCAGGCGGTTCCGGCGGAAAACCTGGCGCAGTACGTTGCGCTGGCCCGCGAAAAACCAGGTTCAGTAAGCTTCGGCTCCAGCGGCGAAGGCACGAGCACCCACTTCTTCGGCGAACTCCTCAGGCGCGACAAAAGCATCGACATCACCCACATTCCCTTTGCGGGAGAAGGCCCCAATCTCAGCGGCCTGATAGGGGGGCATGTCGGCAGCGCCTTCCTCAGCGCATCCGGCGCCACCAAGGCGGCCCAGACCGGCAAGACCCGCGTGCTGGCCGTCACGACGCCCGCGGGTTCCGCGCTGCTGCCCGGCGTGCCCAGCTTCGCCCAACTGGGCATCGCCGGCCTGGACCGGGACACCTGGGTCGGCCTCTACGCGCCTCCCGGCACACCGCAGCCCGTGGTCGATCAAATCACGAAGGATGTTGCAACCGTGCTTGCGTCGAGCCAGGTGCGCGAACGCTATGCGCAACTGGGGCTGATCGCCGAAGGCGGCTCGTCCGACGATCTCGCCGCGCGGATGGAGGACGACAGCCAGTATTGGACCCGGGTTGTGCAGCAGACGGGGATCACCCTGAGGTAGCCATCCCGGCCGTCTCCAACTTCCGTAAGGCTCTGAATAAATTGGCGAAAGTAGTACTCTGGACATAGCAGCAGCGCCGCCCTGCCGTCCGGCGCCGCGCGTCGGAGGAAACCTGCTCATGGCCGCCCCGATCCTGAGCCTGCTGTCCCGAAGCTGTGCCATGCTACGCAAGCTGCGCCGCGTGGCGGTGCTGTTGGCGGCGGCGGCAATCTGTTCGGGCGGCGCGGGCGCGCAGCCTGCCGGCGGCCCGCAAGTCGCTGTGGTGCTTTCCCTGGACGGCATCGTCGGCCCCGCCACGGCAGACTACGTCATCCGCGGCCTGGAGGCGGCGCGGCAGCAGAATGCGGCGGCGGTCGTGCTGCGCATCGACACGCCGGGCGGACTGGACGCCTCCATGCGCGACATCATCCGTGCGATTCTCGCGTCGCCGGTTCCCGTGATTTCCTATGTGGCGCCCAACGGCGCGCGCGCCGCCAGCGCTGGCACTTACATTCTTTACGCCAGCCACGTTGCGGCCATGGCCCCGGCCACGAATCTGGGCGCGGCCACGCCCATCGCGCTGGGCGGCAGCCCGTCCCGGCCGGCCGACAGCCCTTCCGGACCGGCTGACCCGGCAGACAAGAAGCCCCCCGCAGACAAGACCGCACCCGCCGCGCCGAAGGACGCAGGCGAAGCCAAGGCCATCAACGACGCCGTGGCTTATATCCGGTCGCTCGCCGCGCTGCGCGGCCGCAATGCCGACTGGGCTGAACAGGCCGTGCGCGCCGCGGCCAGCCTCACGGCCGGCGAAGCGCGCGCGCAGAACGTGATCGACCTGATCGCGGACGACGTGCCCGACTTGCTGGCCAAAGCCGACGGACGCCGCGTCCGGGTCGGCAACGCCGAGACCACCCTGCACACCCGCGACTTGCGCCAGATCGCGCGCGAGCCGGACTGGCGTACCCAAGTGCTCAGCGTCATTACGAATCCCAATCTGGCGCTGCTGCTATTGATGGCGGGCGTGTACGGTTTGATCTTCGAATTCATGAGTCCGGGCGCCCTGTTTCCGGGCATCTTCGGCGCCATCTGCCTGCTGGTCGGCCTGTACGCCCTGGCTGCGCTGCCGCTGACCTATGCCGGAATCGCGCTGGTCTTGCTAGGCACGTCGCTCATGGTGGCGGAGATATTCGCGCCTACGCTGGGCGTGCTGGGCGTGGGCGGCGCGGTTTCCTTCGTGCTCGGCGCCATTCTGCTCATCGACACGGACACGCCGGCCTTTGGCGTATCCGTGCCGCTGATGGCGGGAATCGCCGCGGCCAGCCTGGGGATGACGTTCCTGATCGGCCGGCTGGCCTTGCGCTCGCGCCGCGCGCCGGTCGTCAGCGGCGCCGAAGCGCTGATCGGACTGCGGATCAAGGTGCTGAGCTGGGCGGACGGGCAAGGCTACGTGGCGGCGGTGGGAGAACGCTGGCGCGCGGTAGGTCCGGCCGGGCTCGCGGCTGGCGACACCGTGGTGATCACCGCCGTCCGAGGCGTGACCTTGCATGTGCAGCCAGACACAGGCCTGCCGCCGTCCCAGCGGTGACACCCTCCATTCGGGCCACGCCGATACCCTACTCAAGCGGAGTCAGCCATGTTGATGAACCTCGCCTTCTACGCCCCCATCCTGGCGCTGGCCGTCGCGCTGTTCGCCCTGTCGGTCCGCATCCTGCGCGAGTACGAGCGCGGCGTGATCTTTACGCTGGGCCGCTATACCGGAGTCAAGGGTCCGGGGCTGATCCTGCTGATACCGGTGGTGCAACAGATGGTGCGCGTGGACCAGCGCATGACCGTGTTCGACGTGCCCAGCCAGGACGCGATCTCACGCGACAACGTGTCGGTCAAGGTGAATGCCGTCATCTACTTCCGCGTGATCGATCCGGAGCGCTCGGTGATCCAGGTGGAGAACTTCCGGCAGGCCACCAGCGAACTGGCGCAGACCACGCTGCGCTCCGTGCTGGGCAAGCATGATCTGGACGAGCTGCTCTCGGAACGCGACAAGGTGAACAATGCGGTGCAGAGCATTCTGGACGCGCAGACCGACGCCTGGGGCATCAAGGTGGCGAACGTGGAAATCAAGCACATCGACCTGAACGAAGGCATGATCCGCGTCATCGCCCGGCAAGCCGAGGCGGAGCGCGAGCGGCGCGCCAAGATCATCCACGCCGAAGGCGAGGAACAGGCCGCGCAGATGTTGCTGAACGCGGCGCGCACGCTATCGGAACAGCCCGAAGCCATGCAACTGCGCTATCTGAGCACGCTCGCCATGATCGGTGCGCAAAACAGCTCGACCATTGTCTTTCCCTTTCCCGTCGAGTTCAGCCGCCTGCTCAAAGGGCTGGCGGGGAAGGACCAGGAGCCGCCTGCCGGCCCCTGACCTTGCGCTAGGCCGCCGCCTTGCCGGCGTCCTGCAACTGCCGCCACTGGATCTTGCCGGTGCTGGACTTGGGCAAGGCATCCACGAATTCCACGATGCGTGGCGCCTTGTAGGCCGCCATGCGGGTACGGGCCCAGGCGATCACGTCTTCTTCGCGCACACTGCCGCGCGCCTCGTCGCGCAATACCAGCAGGGCCTTCACCGTTTCACCGCGGCAGGCGTCGGGCACTCCGATCACGCAAGCCTCGTGCACCGCCGGGTGCTCGTACAGCGTGTTCTCCACTTCCGCCGGCCAGACCTTGTAGCCGGATGCGTTGATCATGCGCTTCAAGCGGTCGGTCACGTAGAAATAGCCGTCTTCGTCCACCCGGCCGAGGTCGCCTGTGCGGAAGTAGCGCTGACCATCCAGCACGAAGAAGGCATCGGCGTCGGCCTGCGGGTTGTTCCAGTAGCCCAGCATGACCTGCGCGCCGCGCGTCACGAGTTCACCGGTCTCTCCCTGGGCCAACTCGGCCAGCGTGGCCGGATCCACAACCCTCGTATCCACGCCGAAGGTGGGCACGCCTATGCATTGGCGCTTGTTGCGGTCCAGTGGATTGCAATGCAGAAACGAGGCGGTTTCCGTCAGGCCGTATGCCTCGTTGTAGGTGATGCCGTAGCGCCTGGCCAGCATGGCCGAGACCGCCTCGGGCATGGGCGCGCCGCCGCCGCACAGCTGCGCCAGGCTGGACAGGTCCAGTTCTTCGATGCCCGGCTGCGCGAAGAAGTCCACGATCATCGCGGGTGGCGCGGCCCAGACGCTGACGCGATGGCGCGCCATCAACCGGGCTGCCACCTGGCGGTCCCAACGCGGCAACACCACCACCGTGGCGCCCAGCAGGATGGGCGTGTTCATGCAACTCTGCATGCCCAGCAGGTGGAACATCGGCGCCACGCCCATGATGACCGCCTCGGACGTCAGTCCGCGCCATAGCTGCGAACCGGCCAGGGACGCGCCTATGGTGCCGTGGGTATGGCGGCAGCCCTTGGGCCGGCCGGTGGTGCCGGATGTGTAGGGCAGCAGGCAAAGATCTTTCGCCCGTGCCCGGAGCGGCAAGGGCTGGGCGTTGACTGCCAGCGCGCCGTACCAGGGCACGCCCCCGCGCACATCGGGCGCGCGCCTGGGCGCGGCGACCCAGTCCGGCGCATCGGGAACCGGGCCATCCAGATAGTCCGAATAGGTGTGGACGATGACACGATCCAAACGCTTATCCTCGACAAAACCGTTCAGCCGCGCGCACAGTTCCTGCGCGGCGAAAGCCACCCGGGCACCGCTGTCGTCCAGGTAATGCGCCAACTCCTCCGGCGTGCTCATGGCGTTGACCGGCACGACCACGGCATCGGCGCGGAGGATGGCGTAGTACGCGATGACGAACTGCGGGCAGTTCTGACTCAGCAGCAGGACACGGTCGCCCGCCTTTACCCCCGCACTGTGCTGCAGGTATCCGGCCATGGCGTCGACCTCGCGCCTAAGTCGCGCGTAGTCGAGCACGGTTTCGTAGAACACGATGGCCGGCTTGTCCGGATAGCGCGTGGCGGATGCCTCCAGGTTGAAGTAAAGGCTGGACTGCGGCGGGGTGATTTCCTTCGGCAGGCCCTTGGGCCAAAACCGATAGTGCGCTTGCTGCATCTTGTCTCCTCGTGCTTGTTCTGGTTCCTTCCCATGCGCCTCAGGCGGTCATGGCGCGCGCGATGATTTCCTTCATGATTTCGTTGGAACCGCCGTAGATCTTGCCTACCCGCGCATCCGCGTACATCCTGGCTATCGGGTATTCCAGCATGTAGCCGTAGCCGCCGTGCAACTGCAGGCATTCATCGATCACCTGGCAGTTCATCTGCGTGGTCCACCACTTGGCCATGGCCGCCGTGGACAGGTCCAATGTGCCCGCCAGTTGACGTTCGATGCAATCGTCGACGAAGCGCGCCGCGATGGTGGCGACCGTCTCGCACTCGGCCAGCTTGAAGCGCGTGTTCTGCAGCTCGATGAGCGCCTGGCCGAAGACTTGGCGGGTACTGGCGTAGGCGACGGTTTCCTCGATGGCGCGCCGCATGGTGGCTACCGCCCCCACCGCGATCAGCAGCCGTTCGCGCGGCAGTTGCTGCATGAGCTGGGCAAAGCCGCGGCCCTCGATGCCGCCCAGGAGGCAGTCCTGGCCCACGCGCGCGCCATCGAAGAACAGTTCCGCCGTGTCCAGGCTTTTCTGGCCCAACTTTTCCAGCAGCCGCCCTCGCCTGAATCCGGCCAAGTCCTGGGTTTCCACCATGATCAGCGAAACGCCCCGCGCGCCCGCTTGCGCGTCGGTCTTGGCCACCACGCAGACCAGGTCCGCATGCAGGCCGTTGGTGATGAAGGTCTTGGAGCCGTTGAGCACGTACTCGCCGCCGTCTTTGGTGGCGGTGGTGCGCACGCTCTTCAGGTCGGACCCCGCGCCCGGTTCGCTCATGGCGATGGCGCCCACGAGTTCACCCGTGGCCATGCGCGGCAGCCAGCGTTGCTTTTGCGCTTCGGTGCCGTAGTTCAGGATGTAGTGCGCCAGGATGGCGCTATGCACGTTGTTGCTGAAGCCATGGACCATGGCGCGCGCCTGCTCCGCCCCCACGATGGCCTCGTGGGCGAAGCTGCCCCCGCCGCCGCCATAGGCCTCGGGCATGCTCACGCACAACAGGCCCAGGCGGCCCGCCTTGTTCCAGACCTCGCGGTCCGCGTGCTGCTGCTTGCGCCAGCGCTCTTCGTCGGGCGCGAACTCCTTTTCAAAGAGGCGCCGCGTCGAATCCTGGAACAGCGTCAGGTCCGCGTCCATCCAGCCTTGCCGTGGCGTGTCCATGCTCGTTCCTCCTGTCCTCAAGGACGGCCGCCGCCCACGACCAGGACCTGGCCGCTGACGTAGTTGGACTCGGGCAGGCAGAACAGGTACACCGCCCCCGCGGCTTCCGCCGGCGTGCCGGCCCGGCCGATGGGGATCAGGCTCTCGGCGTTCTTCAGCACCTGCGGATTGACGCCCACCTTGATCTGCCGGCCTTCGATGTCCAGCGTGGCGTCGCCGTCGGCGGGCGCCTCCGTCAGGCGCGTCTTGATCAGCCCGAAAGCCACGCTGTTGACGTTGACCTTGTAACGCCCCCATTCCTTGGCCAGCGCGCGCGTCAGGCCGTTGATGCCGGCCTTGGCGGCGGAATAGTTCGCCTGGCCGGCATTGCCCATGACGCCGGAAGTGGACGAGATGTTCACGACCTTGCGGAACACCTCCTTGCCCTGCTCCGCTTCGGCCTTGGCGGCCACGCGAATGAAGCCGGACGCGGCGCGCAGGATGCGGAACGGCGCGGACAGGTGCACGGCCAGGATCGCGTCCCATTGTTCGTCCGTCATCTTCTGGATCACGTTGTCCCAGGTGTAGCCGGCGTTGTTGACGATGATGTCCAGGCCGCCATAGGTGTCCACGGCGGTGCCGACGAAACGCTCGGCGAAACCTGCCTCGATCACGCTGCCGGCGCAGGCCTGCGCCTGGCCGCCCAGCTTGCGGATCAGCGCGACGGTTTCCTCCGCCGGCCCCGCGTCCAGATCATTCACCACCACGCTGGCGCCTTCGCGCGCCAGCTTCAGCGCAATCTCCTGGCCGATGCCGCGTCCTGCGCCCGACACCAGCGCCACCTTGCCTTCCAATGTACCCATCGCACTCTCCTTCTCTTGGTTTACCGGACCGCCAGTACCGCCACGCCGCTCAGGCGCAGTTCTCCGGTCTGGCTGCGCGCATGCAGTTCCACCCGCAGGCGGGCTTCCCCCTGCGCTTCAAAGCGTTCGACCACGCGACCGGTGCAGCGGACCTCGTCGCCCACATGCGTGATCGCCACGAAACGCACGGCGTACTCGCGCAGCGCCGATTGCGGCGCCCAGTTCGTCAGCAGGCGGGCCAGATAGGCGGCTGACAGCATGCCGTGGGCGAATACGTCGTCCATGCCCGCGGCGCGGGCGAAATCCAGGTCCACGTGTATCGGGTTGTGGTCGCCCGAGGCGCCGCAGTACAGCGCCAGCCCCAGCCGGCTGACCGGCCCGGCGGAAAAGCCGGGCAGTTCGTCGCCGGCCCGGGCGTCATGGTTCATGGCTGTGCTCATCGCGCGCTCCTCAGGCATTGCGCACGACCGTGGTCGCGCGCAGTTCGGCGACCAGGCGCCCGGCGGCGTCGGTCACCCGGGTTTCGCGCAGGACGAATTCCAGCGCGCCGCCCTTCTTGGCGTAGATGTCGGCGATGCGCGGTTCGAAGCGCAGTTCGTCGCCGGCATGCGCCATGGCGTGGTAAACGAAAGCCTGCTCGCCATGCAGCACCCGGGCAATGTCGATGCCCAATAGTTCACGCATGGCGGCAGGGCGGGGACTGGCCATCTCCAGGCAGAAGAGGAAGGTCGGCGGCACCGGCAATCCCGGGTGTCCGGCCGCGCGCGCGGCGGCCTCGTCGATGTAGACCGGGTCGTCCTGTCCGCTAGCCTGGGCGAAAAAGCGCAGACGGCCCGCCTCCACGGTCGCGTTGAACGCCGGCAAGACGGCGCCAATATGACTGGTATCCAGCATGACGTTCTCCTCAAGCTGCCTGGTACAGCGTCACCACGCAGGCGCCGCCCAGTCCCAGGTTGTGCTGCAGCGCCAGCCTGGCACCCTCGACCTGACGCAGATCCGCCTGGCCGCGCAGTTGCCACACCAGCTCGGTGCATTGCGCCAGTCCGGTAGCGCCCAGCGGATGGCCCTTGGACAGCAAGCCACCGGACGGATTGGTCACGACCTTGCCGCCATAGGTGTTGTCGCCCTCCAGGATGAACTTCTCGGCGGTGCCCTCCGGCGTCAGGCGCAGGCCCTCGTAGGTGATCAGCTCGTTGGCGGTGAAGCAGTCGTGCAGTTCCACCACGTCCACATCGTCGGGACCGATGCCCGCAGCTTCATACACCTGGTCGACGGCGGCCCGCGTCATGTCAAAGCCCACGACCTTGCGCATGTCGCCTGCGCCGAAGGTGGACGGAGTGTCTGTCGTCATGGCCTGCGCGGCGATGCTCACGGCGGGTGCGAGGCCGTGGCGGCGGGCGAACTCGTCCGAGCACAGGATGGCGGCCGCCGCGCCGCAAGTGGGCGGGCAGCATTGCAGGCGCGTCAGGGGATCGAAGATCATGGGCGCGGCCAGCACCTCGTCCAGCGTGACCGTCTGGCGGAACACTGCGTAGGGGTTGCGCGCGGCATGTTGGCGCGCCTTGACCGCGATGCGCGCGAAGATGTCGGCGCCGATGCCGTGTTCCTTCATGTAGTCGCGGCCCGCGCCGCCGAAGAACTGGGCCGCACGAGGCTTGGCCGTGTCATAGCCTTGCATTTCGGTCATCACCGAGATGAAATCGTGCAAGGGCAAAGGACGATCCTCATACACGCTCTTCAGCGCGCCGGGCACCATCTGCTCGAAGCCCACTGCCAGCGCGCACTCCACCGCGCCGCTTTCCACGGCCTGGCGCGCCAGGAACAGCGCCGAGGAACCGGTCGCGCAATTGTTATTGACGTTGAATACCGGAATACCGCTCAGCCCCACGCCATAGACCACTGCCTGTCCGGCAGTCGAATCGCCGTAGACGTAACCCGCGTAGGCCTGCTGAACCGCGTCGTATTGCAGTCCGGCATCCCGCAATGCCTCGCGCACGGCGCGCGCGCCCATCACGGTATATGCCTCGCTGGCGCCGGGCTTGCTGAACGGGATCATGCCTACCCCTGCAACCCATACTTTCCGATTCATGCCTGATTCTCCTGATGAGCGGGCGCGGCCACAGCCGCGCTCCTGGATTCATGGTTCTGTCGCAGCGCGGACTTCAGCACTTTGCCCGCTGCCGACATGGGCAACTCGTTGAGGAACTCATAGGTCTTGGGACACTTGAAGGCGGCCAGCAGCTGGCGGCAATGCCCGTCCAGGGAGTCCGCATCCACCGCCGCGCCGGGACGCGGCACGATCACCGCGTGCACCGCCTCGCCCCAGCGCGCATGCGCCACGCCGATGACCGCGCAACGCGCCACCAGCGGATGGCGGGCCAGCGCGCCTTCCACTTCGGCCCCGTAGATGTTTTCCCCGCCGCTGACGATCATGTCCTTGAGCCGGTCCACGATGTACAGATAGCCGTCTTCGTCCTGACGGGCGGCGTCGCCCGTCAACAACCAGCCGTGGTCGAATGCGCGTTGCGTTTCCTCGGGCCGGTTCCAGTAGCCCTGCATCACCATGGGTCCGCGCACCGCCAGTTCGCCGACGACGCCTGGCGCCGCCTCGCTGCCGTCGGGCGCGAGAATGCGCGTTTCCACGCCGATAGCTGGCCGCCCCGCCGATTCGGTGCGCGCGCCGCCCTCGCGCACCTCGGCATTGATGGCCACGGTGGCGGCGGTTTCCGTCATGCCGTACGCATGCACGAATTCTGCTTGCGGAAAGGCCGCCAGCGCGCGGTCGAGCAAGGCCCGGGAAATCGGTGACGCGCCCCAGATCACGCGCTGCACGCCGCCCAGCCAATATTGCGCGAACCCAGGCTCATCCAGCAGCATCTGGATCATGCTGGGCACCAGCAGCACCTCGGTTACGCCATCGTCCTGCAGAGCCTGCAGCACCGCACGGGGCTGGAAGCCGCGCTGTATCGCCACCGATGCACCCGCGACAAATTGTCCGATCAACCGCCCCAATCCGGCTACGTGAAAGAGCGGCGCCACCAGCAGGGTATGACTGTCGGGCGACGTCGGGACGGTGGCCATCCTGGCCACTGCGGCGCTCCACAAATTTGCATGCGTCAGCATGGCGCCCTTGGGCGCGCCGGTCGTGCCGCCGGTAAAGAGAATCGCGGCCAGCGTGTCGCCGCCCGCGCGGACATCCTCCTGCGCCACCGCCGTGCTGGCGTGAGCTTCCAGGACCTCGGCAGACAGCGGTTCCGTGCCGGCGGGCATGTCGATGGCGGCCATGCGCGGCGCCATCGTCTCGTCCACCAGCAGCAGGCGCGGGCTGCAATCGGCCAGCGCTTGCGCAAGCTCTGCGCCGCTCCAGCGCGTATTCAGCGGCACCACCACCGCGCCCAGCCACCAGCACGCCAGGATCCACGACACATAATCCGCGCCGTTGGCGCGCCAGAACGCCACGCGATCGCCCGGCAGTACGCCATGGCCGCGCAGCACGGCGGCCTTGCGCGCGGTCCAATCGATCAACCCGGCGTAGGTCCAACGTCTTGCGTCTTCGCGCAACGCGATCTTTGCGGGGTGCAGCCGGCCTGCGCGATGCAGACCTTGTGTCAGATACATGGTGCTTGTCTCCTGCGGCGCGCGTAGGCTTGGGCGGATTCCGGTCCGGAACGGCATGCCTTCGTCGCGATGTCCCTAGCTTCTCCCTTGAGGCCGGATCGCGGCAATGGCCGCAGGCGTCAAACCGATAGGCGAAAAGTGTCAGCGACCCGCGGGACCGCAGACCAGGCGGTTGCGGCGGTACTCGCCCGGCGATACGCCGGTCCATTTCTTGAAGGCGCGGTGGAAGGTGCTGGGTTCGGAAAAGCCCAGGCGCCCGGCGATTTCCATCAGGGAAAGATCGTGCCGGGCCAGGTATTCGACGGCGGCATCGCGCCGCAGATCGTCCTTCAAGGCTTGAAAGCCCTGGCCTTCCTCGCGCAAATGCCGCCGCAGCGTCTGCGGCGTCATCGCGAGCTGCGCGCTGACCTGGGCCAACGACGGCAATTCCTTGGAAAGGTCGTTGCGCAGCAGGCGTCGGATGCGGTCGGTCAGGGTGGTGCGGTCGTGGTACTTCACCAGCAGGTCGAACGGCGCATTGGCCAGGAATGGCTTGAGCGTCTGTCCGTTCTGCACGACAGGCAGGGCCAGCCAGCGCGACTCCAGCCACAGGCCGGTCACGGGCTGGCCATAGCGCACGGGCGCATAGAACAGCCTGTGCGCATCGGCGCTGCGGGCGCCGCTGCTGTAATCCACGCCCAGGATGGGAATGCGCCGCGCCGCCAGCCAGTTGGCCACGCCCAGCGTGAAAAACAGAAAGCTGCGCTCGCCGTACCAGCGCGTACAGCTGCTGGGGCCGCGCGAGTCGAGCACGATGCGCGCGCGCTCGCCGCTGACGCACAGGCGGGCGGTGAAGTCGGGCAGCACGCCGTGGTAGTAGCGGAATGCCACGCGCAAGGCCTGCCCCACCGTGCCTTCCTGCAGCGCGAGCCGGCAGGCATGATCGAACGCCCCCATGGGAACGGGATGCTGGCCCATGCCGAGGAAGTCGTCCCGGGTAGCGCGGCGCAACACCCGCATTATCTGCGCCAGCTGCGCCTGCGAAACCCGCGCCATCGGCGCCTGCAGCAGGGGCGGCGGCACGCCGGCGCGCATCAGCACCCGTTCCACGTCCACGCCCCGGCTGCGCGCGCCTTGCAGGATCTGGGCGATATGCCCCACGGCGATGGTGTGATGGGTCATGAGCGAATCCTGCGGCTGGCGTACGCCGATGGATCGATGGTAGCCAAAGCCCGCGCGCGCAGGAATGGCCGGCCTGAGCATTCCCGCCAAGCGGAATCAGCGAATCCGCCATTGGTGGGCCGCAAAGCCGCGCCTAGACTGGGCCGAGCCCCTGGCGGGCATGCCACTTCGTATTTACGGGAGTCCCTCTTTGGATACGCCGAACACCGCTCCGCTCGCAGGCGTCAGGATCCTGGACCTGTCGCGGCTCCTGCCCGGCCCGCTAGGCGCGCAGTACCTGGCCGACCTGGGCGCCGATGTGATCAAGATCGAAGACACGCAGGCGGGCGACTATGCGCCCGCGCCGCTGCGCGCCCTCTGCAACCGCAACAAGCGCGGGCTGCGGCTGGATCTCAAGCATCCCGAAGGGCAGGCGGCGCTAGCCGCGCTGGTGCGTAGCGCGGACGTGGTGATCGAGAGCTTCCGGCCCGGCGTGGCCGCGCGGCTGCAGGCCGACTATCCCACCCTGGCGCGGCACAATCCCCGGCTGGTCTACTGCAGCATCACCGGCTACGGACAGGACGGCCCGCAGCGCGACGCCGCCGGCCATGACCTGAACTATGCCGCCTGCGCCGGCGTCGCCGACCAGATGGGCTGCGGGCCCGATCTGCCGGCGTTGTCCAACCTGCCGGTGGCCGACATTCTTGGAGGCTCGCTCACCGCGGTGATGGGCATATTGGCCGCGCTGTACGACGCCCAGCGCAGCGGGCGCGGACGTTATATCGATATCGCCATCGCCGACGGCCTGCTGGCCGCCGCCGTGGTGCCGCTGGCCACGCTCAACGCCCGCGGCGACACGCGCCCGGCGGGCGCCGATACCTTGTCGGGCGGACTGGCCTGCTATGGCCAGTACCGCGCCGCGGACGGGCGCTATCTGGCGGTCGCCGCGCTGGAGCCCAAGTTCTGGGAAACGCTGTGCCGGCGGCTGGAACGCCCCGACCTGGCGCCGCTGCACCGCAACGGCGACGCGACGCAGCAGGCGCACGTGCGCAGCGAGCTGCAACAGCTGTTCGGCACGCGGCCGCTGGCGCACTGGCTGGCGTTGCTGGAAGACGCCGACTGCTGCGTGTCGCCCGTGCTCAAGCTGGCGGAAAGCCTGGAGCATCCACAGTTCGTCGCCCGCGGCCTGCCACTGCAGACCGAGCACCCGGCCTATGGCCGCCATGCCCAGGTCGCCAGCCCGGTGAAGATGTCGGGCTTTCAGTTCGCCATCCACCGCCAGGCCCCGCTGCCGGGCGAACACAGCAATCAGATCCTGCGCGAGGCCGGCTACAGCGAGCCCGACGTCGCCAGCCTGATCGGACGTGGCATTGCGCTGTAGGCACATACGGCCAGCCCACCCGACACCTGCAGTACCCATAACCAGGACGGAGACATCCATGAACGATCCTCATCGCAGCCCCCCCTCGCCGCGACGCCGCAGCCTGCTCAAGCTGAGCGCGGCCCTGCCTGCCGCACTGGCCCTGCAGCGACCGGCCCGCGCCGCAGGCTTCCCGGCCCGCCCCGTCACGCTCATCGTGCCGTTCCCCGCGGGCGGTGCGACGGACACCCAGATGCGCGCGCTGGCGGTCGCGGCCTCGCGCGAACTGGGCCAGCCGGTCGTCATCGCCAACCGGCCGGGCGCCGGCGGCACGCTCGGTCCCGCGGCCATGGCGCATACCGCCGCGCCGGACGGCTACACGGTGTCGGTGGTGGTGGGCACGCTGTTCCGCTATCCCTTCCTACAGCAGGTCAACTATGACCCGATCAAGGACTTCACCTACGTCGCCTGCATGACGGCCTACTCCTATGCCATCGTGGTGCGCGAGGACGCGCCCTGGCGCACGCTGGACGAACTGATCGCCGACGCGCGCGCCCACCCCGACAAGATCAGCTACGGCGGCACCGGCACGGGCGGTTCGGGACGCATCGCGATCGAGCGCCTGTCGCGCCTGACGAACACGCGGTTCAACTTCATCCCGTACAAGGGCGCGGCCGAGGAAACCACCGCGCTGCTGGGCGGCCATATCCAGATGGTGTCGGACGCCGGCTGGGGCCCCATGATAGACACCGGCAAGGCCCGCTTGCTGGCGGTGCTGGGCGAGGCCCGCGCCAAGCGCGTGCCAGACGTGCCCACGCTGACGGAGCTGGGCTACCCCATTGTCACGGCCAACCCGGTCGGCATCGCCGGTCCGAAGGGCATGGATCCCGAGGTGACGCGCGTCTTGCAGCAGGCCTTTCATCGCGCGTCCAGCGACCCGGAGTACAACCGCGCGCTGGAAACCGCCGACCAGCCCCACATGCTGATGGATAGCGCCGCCTACACCGACTTTGCGATCCGGCAGGTGGCGGAAGAGAAAAAGTTCGTGGCCGAGCTGGGCCTGAAGATGCAGTGACGGCTTGGAGCGCGCGCTGCCGTCGGCGTCCTCAGGCGGCGGGGTGCAGCATGCAGTCCCGCAAGCGCAGCACCGATGCGCAGGAAGTGTCGCGATGCGTCACCAGCGACAAGGACAGCGCATCATGCGCATCGGCGTCGGTCAGCGGCACGAAGGCCACGTGCGGGGTCGAGTATGCCCGCGTCACCCCAGGTACCAGCGCCAACCCCATGCCGCTGGCCACCAGGCTGATCAGCGTCTGCACCTGTATCGCCTCCTGGCTGATGCGCGGCGAGAAGCCCGCCTTCAGGCATAGCGCCTGCGCCACGCCGTGCAGGCCCGGCACCTTCAACGGCGAGTACAGCACGAAGCTTTCGGCGCGGGCCCGCTGCAGGCTGACCGGCCCGCCCGCGGCCAGCGGATGTCCCGCCGGCACGGCCAGGATGAGGTCGTCGCGCTCCACCACCCAGGAATCCAGCGCCGCGTCTTCCGCCAGGGGGCCGCGCACCAGGCCGGCGTCGATATCGTTGGCGCGCAGCATCGCCACCAGGCCGACCGTGCTGTCCTCGCGCAGGTCCAGCTGCACATCCGGATACTGCGCGCGGAAGGCCGGCAAATGACGCGGCAGCAGCATGTAGGTGGCCGAGCCGACGAAGCCCAGCCGCAGCGTGCCCCATTCGCCCAGCGCCACGCGGCGGGCGGCCTGGCGCGCTTGGTCGGCGTGGAACAGCGCGCGGCGGGCGTCCGCCATCAGCGCCTGCCCCGCAGGCGTAGTCGTCACGCCCTTGGCGCCGCGCACCAGCAGCGGCACGCCCACCGCATGTTCCAGTTTCTGGATCGAGACCGATAGCGCCGGTTGCGCGATATGCAGCGTATCGGCGGCCCGTCGGTAGCTGCCCAGCTCCGCAATGGTGACGAACTGCCGGAGCTGCCGTAAATCGATAGCCATAACAAATTCCATATCGCCCAATACCTACGCCATATTAGACGTGTATGCGGCTGGCCGATAGGATTCCTGCCATGACAGCCTCTCCCCTATCCCGAACCAGTGCGCTGGGCGGCGTGCGCATCCTGGACCTGACGTCGGTGGTGTTCGGCCCCTATGCGTCGCAGATACTGGCCGACTATGGCGCCGACGTAATCAAGGTGGAATCGCCCGCGGGCGATTCCACGCGCCACACCGGCCCCGCCCAGGAACCCGGGCTGGCCGCCATGTTCCTGGGCCTGAACCGCAACAAGCGCAGCATCGTGCTGGACCTGAAGCAGGCCGCGGCACGGCAGGCGCTCTTGACGATGGTGGACCAGGCCGACGTGCTGATGCACAGCATGCGCCCGGCCAAGATGGCGGCGCTGGGATTGGGCCCGGATACGCTCTGCGCACGCAATCCACGCCTGGTCTATGCCGGCCTGTACGGCTTCGGCGCGGGCGGCGCCTACGACGGCCGGCCTGCTTATGATGACATCATCCAGGGCCTGTCGGGCCTGGCCGATCTGGTCGACCGCCAGACCGGCGCGCCGCGCTACCTGCCTACCGTGGCGGCCGACAAGACTTGCGGCCTGGTCGCGGCGCACGCCATCCTGGCCGCCCTGTTCCAGCGCGAGCGCAGCGGCGCGGGACAGCAACTGGAGGTCCCCATGTTCGAGAGCATGGCGTCCTACGCGCTGGTCGAGCATTACTACGGCAGGCACCTGGCCGACCAGCCCGGCGAGGCGGGATATCCGCGCGTGCTCACGCCCTGGCGCAGGCCGTGCCAGACCGCCGATGGCCATGTCTGCCTGATGCCCTACACCGACGCCCACTGGCGCGACTTCTTCCTTGCGGCGGAACGCCCCGACCTGGCAGAGGACGCGCGCTTTGCCGACATCGCGTCGCGCACGCGGCATATCGAGACGCTGTACGAACTGCAGGCCGGCATCGTGGCCGCACGCGATACCGCCTACTGGCTGGCGCTGTGCGAACGGTTGGAAATCCCCGCCGCGCGCGTCAACCGCCTGCAGGACCTGGAGGCCGATCCGCACCTGCAAAGCGTGGACTTCTTCGAGCCGCTCGAAAGCGCCTCGGGCAGCCGCTACCGCTTTCCCCGCAACCCCGTGCGCCTGCAGCACTCCCACGTGCCGGCCGCCATGCCGCCGCGCCTGGGCGAGCACACGCTGGACGTGCTGCGCCAGGCCGGCCTGGACGAAGCCCTGATTTCCACGCTTCTGGAATCGGGCGCCGCCCGCGACACGCTTTCCTCAACCCAGACCCACAGCAAGGATCCCGCATGACCGCAGACCGCGACGCCGCCGACATCAAGCAGCTTGGCCACGGCTATTACTGGCAGGACCTGGCCGTGGGCCAGCGCTTCCACACCTTCCGCCGCACAGTGACCGAAACCGACATCGTGAACTTCATCAGCGTGACCGGCATGCTGGAAACGATCTTCATCGACGCCACCTATGCGCACGGCGCCATCCAGGGACGCCCCGCCCCCGGCGCGCTGACCTACGGCCTGATCGAGGGCCTGATCATGCAGGGCATGGTGCAAGGCACCGGGCTGGCGCTGCTGGAGGTCCACAAGAAAATGCTGGCGCCAGTGGTCGCGGGCGACACCATCTGGGCGGAGATCGAAGTCACGGGCATACGTCCCACCTCGCAACACAACCGGGCGGTGGTCACGTCCGCCATCGAGGTCCGCAATCAGCACGGCAAGCCGGTGATGGCCTACACGGCCACGCGCATGCTGGCCGGCAGGCCCTGAAAGTTCATCAGACGGCCAAGCCTCCCCGCAGAGGGAGCTGGCGCCTGGACGCGGTTCGCGTCACTAAAACAGCACAAGGAGACAAATGATGAAGAAAGCACTGCTGGCGGGCAGCCTCGCCATCCTGGCGCTGGCAGGCGCCGCAAGCGCCCAGGCCGCCTGGCCCGAGCGTCCCATCACCATGGTGGTGCCCTTCCCGCCGGGCGGGCCGACCGATCTGGTGGCGCGGGTGCTGGCCAAGCAGCTGACGGACCAGCTGGGCCAGACCGTCGTGGTCGAGAACAAGGGCGGCGCCAACGGCAATATCGGCATGCAGTACGCGGCGGCCGCCAAGCCCGATGGCTACACCGTGCTGTACAACACGTCCTCCATCGCGCTCAGTCCCAATCTGTACCGGTCGCTGGCCTTCGACCCGGTCAAGGACTTCGCGCCGGTATCGTCCACGGCAGTGATCCCGCTGGTGCTGCTGGTGCATCCGTCCGTGCCGGCGCCAGACACCCGCGCGTTCGTGCAGTACGCGCGCGAGCATCCCGGCAAGCTGTCGTATGGTTCGGCCGGCGCCGGCAACGTCACGCACCTGGGCGCCCTTTTACTAATGCGTTCGCTGCAGATCGACGCGGTGCATGTGCCGTACCGCGGCAGCGCGCCGGCCATGACGGACCTGGTCGGCGGACAGGTGCAGCTCATGACCAATACGCTGAACGATTCGCTCGGCTTCATCCGCGAAGGCAAGCTGCGCGCGCTGGCCGTGACCAGCGGCACGCGCAGCGAACAATTGCCCGAAGTGCCGACGGTGGCGGAAACCGTGGTGCCTGGATTCGAGATGGGCGCCTGGCAAGGCGTGGTGGTGCCGGCAGGCACGCCGACGCCGATCATAGACAAGCTGAACGCCGAAATCCGCCGCGCGCTGCAATCGCCCGAAATGACCAAACAGCTCAAGGCGCAGGGCGCGCAGGCGCTGGGCTCCACGCCCCAGGAGTACGCGACCTACATCAAGAGCGAAATCGCGCGTTGGGGAGAAGTGGTGAAGGAGGCCAACGTCAAGCTAGACTAATGGCCGCCGAAGGTGGATGCAAAACGCCCGCAAGTTGCGGGCGTTTTGCTGGGACTGCGAAGCCGGCTGAAAAACTCAGCGGCCGTTGGCCTTGGCGGTGATGCCGTTGGCCGCGCCCATGTCGGTATTGGGCACGTCGCGCAGCAGCACGCGCACGTCCTGGCCCGAGATGCCGATGCTGGCGCACACGGCCTGGTTCAGGGCCGCGATCAGTGCGGCCTTCTTGGCCTCGTCGCGGCCGGAGATCAGCGCCACGTCGACGCGAGCCATGGCCTTGCCGATTTCGCCGCCCACGATCACGTGCTCGGCCGCCACTTCCTGCAGCACGATGCGCACGCTGGGCAGCGGCGCCGCAATGCTTTCGACGACGGCGTTGGACGCGGCCTGCAACAGAGCGGCCTTCTGGGCGGCCGTGTGGCCTGCCATGATCTGGACATTCAAAATAGGCATGACGGATTCCGATGTTCCGAAAAAGGAGAAACCGGCCCAGGCGGCCGGCAAACCATCATATCCGTATCGGAGCCGCGCAAACGGCCAAGCGGCCTCGATACGGATTAGGGTTTCTCCCTGTCAGGCCGCCTGATCGCGGCGCTCGAGCTCGGGCTGCTCTTGCGCCTCGGTGGCCGCGGCAGCTTCCGCCGGCGCGGTTTCCGCCAGGGCCGGCGTCACCAGTTCCACGACCTTCTTGCGCGACAGCATGCCGATGAACTCGTCGTCCTCGCCGGTCACCGCGACCGGCTGGTCGCTGTGCACCAGCTGGGCCAGCACCTCGCCCAAGCCCGCCGTGGCCGGCACCGAAGCCAGGTCCTCGACGTAGCGCGAGATGTCGCGCGCGCCTTCCTCGATGGCGCGCGTGGCGGCCTCCGCGGTCAGCACGCCCGCCAGCCGCTTGCCGTCCAGCACTGGCGCGTATTCATAGCTCAGCGCGCGCATGCGGTCCATGGCGTGGGCGGGACGCGAACGCATGGTCAAAGTCAGGCGCGCCGGGTTCACGGCGTGCGTGGCGTTGAGCACCTTGGTGCGGTTCACGTCTTGCAGGAACGACTGCACGTAGTCGTTGGCCGGGTTCAACAGGATGTCTTCAGGCGTGCCTTCCTGCACCAGTTCGCCGTCCTTGAGAATGGCGATGCGGTTGCCCAGGCGCAGGGCTTCGTCCAGGTCATGGGTGATGAAGACGATGGTCTTGTTGAGCTTGGCCTGCAATTGCAGCAGCTGGTCCTGCATCTCGCGGCGGATCAGCGGATCCAGCGCCGAGAAGGCTTCGTCCATCAGCAGGATTTCGGCATCGGTGGCCAGCGCCCGGGCCAGGCCGACGCGCTGCTGCATGCCGCCCGACAACTGGTGGGGATACTGGTTCTCGAAGCCCGACAGGCCCACCTGGTCCAGCCATTCGCGGGCGCGCTTTTCGCGTTCGGCACGGCCCACGCCCTGCACGGTGAGACCGTAGGCGGCATTGTCCAGCACCGTGCGGTGCGGGAACAGGCCGAAGCGCTGGAACACCATGCTCATCTTCTTCTGGCGGAAGATTTCCAGGTCGCGCTTGTTCAGGCTGACCACGTCCACGCCGTCGACCAGGATGTGGCCGGCGCTGGGCTCGATCAAGCGGTTGAAGTGGCGGATCAAGGTGGACTTGCCGGAACCCGACAGGCCCATGATGACGTAGATGCTGCCTTCTTCGATCGACAGGCTGATGTCGCGCAGGCCCAGCGTATGGCCGCTTTCGGCCAGCAGCTGTTCCTTGCTCATGCCGCCCTGGGCGGCTTCCAGCCATTTCTTCGGATGCGGCCCGAAGACCTTGTAGATGTTCTTGACCTCGATCTTGCTCATCGCTGGCCTCCCATGCGCATGCGCTGTCCATACGATTGCGTGATCCGGTCGAACAGCACGGCCAGCACCACGATACCCAGGCCCGCCAGCAGGCCGCGGCCCACTTCCAGGCGGTTGATGCCGAGCAGCACTTCGTAGCCCAGGCCGCGCGCGCCGATCATCGAAGCGATCACCACCATCGACAGCGCCATCATCGTGGTCTGGTTGATGCCGGCCATGATGTTGGGCAGGGCCAGCGGCAACTGCACGCCGAACAACTGCTGGCGCGGATTGGCGCCGAAGGCGCGCGAGGCTTCCAGCACTTCGCGGTCGACCAGGCGGATGCCCAGATCGGTCAGGCGGATCAGCGGCGGCACGGCGTAGATCACGGTGGCGATGATGGCGGGGATCTTGCCCAGGCCGAACAGCATGACCACGGGGATCAGGTACACGAAGCTGGGCATGGTCTGCATCACGTCCAGCACCGGCAGCATGATGGAGCGCAGCCAGTTGATCCGCGCCATCAGCACGCCCAGCGGAATGCCGATAATCACCGACAGGCCGGCCGCCATGATCATTAGCGCGAGCGTCTGCATGCCGGCATCCCACAGGCCCAGCACGCCGATCACGCACAGCAGCGCGCCCATCGCCAGGCTCAGGCCGATGCGGCGGCTGACGCCCCAGGCGATCGCGACCGTGACCGCGACCACCGCCCACCAGGGCGAATTGCGCAGCAGCTGCTCCAGCCACACCAGGGCATGCAGCACGGGCTGGGACAGGGTCTCCAGCGTGTCGGCATAGTTGGTGACCAAGTGATCGACAAAGCCGTCGATCGCCCCCCGGACCTGCCGGGCGGGAATAATTTCAGGAAACATTCGTTCTACTCCATTCTGGCGCACTCACCGCGCGGACCGCCCGCGCCAGCCCCGGGATCGGGAATGCGGCGCAAGCTTGCGGCTTCCAGCTAGAAAACGGCCGGCCATCCCGGCTGCGCCAGCGCATCACGGCCCGGGCGCGAACGCCCGGCCGGCGGTCATCCCGGCGAAGGAATCCGGCCCCTAGGGAGGGCCGGCGCGCGCCACGGGGGCGCGCAGCCAGGCTCATGGCGGGTTACAGCGCGCCTTGGACGCGCCCGGCGACGTCGGCGGGGACCCACTTGGTCCAGACGTCGGGTTTGTTCTTCAGGAACCACTTGGCCACGGCGCTGGCTTCGTCGCCGGACTCTTCCATGTGGGCCAGGGTTTCATTGATCACCGGCAGCGGCACCGAGACCTTGGACAGGAATTCGGTGAGCTTGGGGGCTTCCTCGGAGAACTTGGTGTTCACCGCCGTGAAGACGGGGTTGTCGGGATAGGCGCTGGGCTCGGGATTGGCGCACTTGGGCGACGTCAGGCACTTGTGCTTTTCGGCGTCGTAGGGCGGCATGTCGAGCTTGACCAGGTCCATCGCGCCGACCAGCGGCGTCGGCGACCAATAGTAGAAAACCACGTTCTGCTTGCGCTTGTAGGCCGACATCAGGGCCGCCTTCTGCGCCGCGCCCGTGCCGGGCGAGTACAGCGTGTAGGAGTCGTCCAGCTTCAGGGCGTGGAACAGGTTGTTGCTGGTGATTTCGCAGCCCCAGCCTGCCGGGCAGCCGTAGAAGCGGCCCTTGCCGGGCTCTTCCGGATCCTTGAACTTGTCCTTGAACTTCGGCAGGTCGGCCGCGGACTTGAGTTCGGGCAGGCGTTCGGCCGTGTAGCGCGGGATGTACCAGCCTTCGGCGCCCATGTAGAGGTCGCCGATGCGCTTGACCTTGCCGGTCTTCTCGGCGCGGTCCCAGGGATCGGCGACGCTGTTCAGCCAGATCTCGGTGTTGATATCCAGATCGCCGCGCTCCAGCGCGGCCAGGGCGGGCAGGGTTTCGGTGGGCAGGGTTTCGGTCTTGCAACCGTAGCCCTTTTCCATGATGAAACGTTCGACGTCAACCAGGACCAGATTGGATTCCCAGTTCATCGCGCCGAAATTGACCGGGCGCTTGATTTCGCACTGAACGGCATCGGCGGCTTGGGCCGCACCGGCGAAGGCGAACAACACGGCCGCGGCGGCCAGGGTCTTGACAGGGGTAAAACGCATTGGCTTTTGCCTCCATAGGTTCAGGCACACACGCCAGGCTTGGGCCCGGAGGTGCCATGGAGCTAAGGGGGTTGTGCGGAAGACGGGCAGAACCGCCAATACAAACCGACACTAGCAACAAGACGGTCCGCGAGGGTGCGTCGTCTTGCAAGACAGGAGCTTCAAAAACGCAGTTTTTGAAAACCCACAGAAAGTGAACAAACTGAACGAAGAAGCGAGCATCTTAAACGAAATTGATGCTTAGCCCAACCCCACTCCAGAATGAATCAGATACATTTCCGGAAAAAATGGTCCGGGATTACCCGCAACGACCAGGGGCAGAATCGCGATTTTCCCTAGAGGATTTTGATTCAGAAGCAAAGATACATTCAGTTAATAATAAATTCATATCCACACGCTTTAGCGCCATCAAAACGGCCCGGAAACGGCCGTTCCGGCCAGGGCGTGGACGCGTTTCGGGCGAATTTCCGCCGCCATTCGGATTGGCGGCGGCCGCCCAATGGACACTTGCTGGCCGCTATCCGTTCTTTACATACATATAGTCCCGGCGCCACGGATAGGCCTGGTCCGCCGGGTTGTCCAGCTCGTCGGCGCGCCCCGTCGCCGGATGCTGGCCCAGGATCTGATGCAGCGCGATCCAGCCATGCTCGAACCCCATGGCGCAGCCGGCCAGGTACAGCCGGTAGGCGCGCAATGAACGTTCGCCCTGCTCGCCGCCCAGGATGCGCGCCGCCTCAGAAAGGCGCGCCTCCAGCGCATCGCTCCAGGCCCACAGGGTGCGCGCGTAGTGCGGCCGCAGGTTTTCCACGTCCACTTCTTCCAGCCCGCCGTTGGTCAAGGTTTCCAGCACCACGCTGACGTGGGTCAGCTCGCCGCCCGGGAAGATGTATTTCTCGATGAATTCGCCCATGCCATTGCCGAGTTCAGCGTTGTAGACGCCCGCCGCGGTAATGCCATGGTTCATGATCAGTCCGCCCGGCTTGAGCAGGCGGCGCAGCTTGGCGAAATAGCCTTCGAGCTGGGCCCGGCCCACGTGCTCGAACATGCCGACCGACGCAATCTTGTCGTAGGGCGCGGATTCGTCCAGCTTGCGGTAATCGAGCAGTTCCATGCGGACCCGACCGGCCAGCCCCTTCTCCTGGATCAGCTTGCTAACATGGGCATGCTGGTTGCGCGACAGCGTGATGCCGGTGGCGTCGACGCCATAGTTCTCGGCCGCCCACAGCAGCAGGCCGCCCCAGCCCGCACCCACGTCCAGGAAGCGCTCGCCTTCGCGCAGGCGCAGCTTGCGGCAGATGTGGTCGAGCTTGGCTTCCTGGGCCTGCGCCAGCGTCATGCCCGGCTCGCGGTAATAGGCGCAGGAATAGACCCGGCGCGGATCCAGCCAGAGCGCGTAGAAATCGTCCGACAGGTCGTAGTGGAACTCGATCTGCCTGGCGTCGCGTTCGACCGAATGGCGCCAGACCGATACCACCTTGCGCACCAGCTCAGTGAGCCAGCCGCCACGGGCCGCGTCCACCGGCGAACCGGGCAGCAGCGCCGATGCCGCGGCCATGACATCGCGCATATTGCCTTCGATGTCGATGCGGCCTTCCACGTAATCCTGGCCCAGCACGCCCACCGCGCCTTCGGCCAGGTGCGCCAAGGCGGTCTTGTCATGCGTGACGAAACGGACGCGGGGCTCGGGCGGCCCCAGCACGGCGCCGTCGGGCAGAACCAGCTGGACCGGGACCGGCAGGGCCTGAAGTTTGCGTTCCACAACAGACAACAAAGGATTCACGGCTACTCCTCTGGAATACGTACGGACCTCAATGACTTTATCGGAAAAAACCTGCAATTTGCTTGTAAGGTTGCCCGTGATACAGTCGTTCACTTGGCCCAAAACGTGCAACAAACCGCATCCGGGCCCTGTCACTGCGCTACCCCGCAATCCACATGCCCCCATCACAGTCTTTTCGCAGCGGCCTGCCCGGCTGGCTGATACTCATGGGCGCGCTGACCGCAATCGGTCCGTTCGCCATCGACATGTACCTGCCCGCGTTCCCCACGATCGCGGCAAACCTGGGCGTGTCCCGCGGCGATGTCGAACGCACGCTGGCCGCCTACCTGATCGGGCTGGCGATGGCGCAGGTGTTCTACGGCCCGATGGCCGACCGCTACGGCCGCAAACCGCCGCTGCTGGTGGGCCTGACGCTGTTCATGATCGCCTCCCTGGGCTGCGCGCTTTCAGGATCGGTCGAAGCGCTGACCGGCTGGCGCGTGGTGCAGGCCATGGGCGGCGCCGCCGGCATCGTGATCCCGCGCGCCGTCATCCGTGACCACTACGAAACCCACGAAGCCGCGCGCGCCATGTCGCTGCTGATGCTCATCATGGGCCTGGCCCCCATTCTCGCGCCCCTGGCAGGCGGCCAATTGCTGACCATCACCTCGTGGCGCAGCCTGTTCTGGGTGATGCTGGCCGGCGGCGCGATGCTGATGGCCGCCGTCATACTCATCATGAAGGAATCGCTGGCGCCCGAACGCGTGGTGCCGCTGCGTTGGGAAACCATACTGCGGAATTACCGCGACCTGTTCGCCCATCGCGGCTTCATGGCGCACAGCCTGGCCGGCGGCTTCGGCCAGGCTGGCATGTTCGCCTACATCATCGGCTCGCCGCGCGTCTTCATCGAACTCTACGGCGTGGCTCCCCAGTACTACGGCCTGCTGTTCGGCACCAACGCGCTGTCGCTCATCATCTGTTCGCAGATCAGCGCCCGCCTGCTGCGCACCTACACGCCGCGCCAATTGCAGCGCCGCGCCCTGACTTCGCTGGCCTGCGCCAGCCTGGCCGCGGTCGCGCTGACGCTGGCCGGCTGGATGACGCTGCCGCTGCTGATGCTGTGCCTGATCTGCTACATGGGCAGCCAGGGCTTCGTGAACCCCAACTCGGCCGCGCTGGCGCTATCGGACCAGGGCAAGCGCCTGGGCGCGGCGTCCGCGCTTCTGGGGACGCTTCAACTGTCCTGCGGCGCGCTGGCCGGTTTCGCCGTCAGCGCCTGGCAAACCGACAGCGCCCTGCCCCTGACGACCACGCTGGCGGCGTGCGCCTGCCTGTCCTGGATCTCGGGCCGCGTGGCGCAATCGCACGCCAGCTAGCCTGGCCGCTTGATTTAATTACGCTTTTCGTATTAGAATCTAAGTCTTCACATGAAGTTTCCCGTGCCGGACTACTATGCTTTGTAGTTCAGCACTCTGACCCCAACCGCGCAACGTCTGGCGATTCCCCAGGAATTCCCAGAGATTCTTCCAAGAATTTTGCGGGTGGCAGGCAGCGGGTATAAGCACTGGGGCGGACCAGACTGGGCTTTGATGGCCATTCCGATCCCCCCTCATCCACTAAGACTGGGTGGCCGGCAAAGGCAGCGCAAGCGCCTGTACAGCCCGGCGGCTGAAACCCTGTCTACCCCCCAAGCGATGCGCGACAAAAGAATGACCTAAAGAGGTGCATCCATGGCACGCGTATGCCAAGTGACCGGCAAAGGCCCGATGGTGGGCAACAATGTTTCGCACGCAAACAACAAGACCAAGCGTCGCTTCCTGCCCAACCTGCAATCGCGCCGGTTCTGGGTTGAAAGCGAAAACCGCTGGGTCCGCCTGCGTGTTTCGGCCAAGGCCATCCGCACGATCGACAAGAACGGCATCGACGCCGTGCTGGCCGAAATGCGTGCCCGCGGCGAAATGGCCTAATCGGCCTCCCCGCCAATCTACATACTAGGAGCACGACATGGCCAAAGGTATCCGCGAAAAGATCAAGCTCGAGTCGACTGCCGGCACGGGTCATTTCTACACGACCACCAAGAACAAGCGCAACATGCCCGAGAAGATGCTGATCAAGAAATTTGATCCGGTCGCTCGCAAGCACGTTGACTACAAGGAAACCAAGCTGAAGTAATTCAGCCGGTTTTCCCGCAAGACGAAGAGGCCCTGCATCGCAGGGCCTTTTTCATTTCCGCGCGGACGGCGCGTGGAGCGCCTGTCTATTGCCCCGGGACGAAAGCCCATGTTCCAATTGGGCCGCTGTCATCCACCGCGCCTGCTGGCGCCAGATTCCCTCTCCACGCGATACCTGACATGTTCCGTCCCTGCCTTACCCTGTTGCGCCGCGCCGTGGCGCCGGCACTCCTGGCCCTGGCGCTGACTCCCGCCGCCTCGGCCAAGGACAAGGAGCCGCCCATCCGCATCGGCGAGATCAACAGCTACAAGGCGATCCCCGCCTTCCTCGGTCCGTACAAGAAGGGCTGGCAGTTGGCGCTGGAAGAGGTCAATGCCGGCGGCGGCGTGCTGGGCAGGAAGCTGGAGGTGATTTCGCGCGACGACAACGGCAACCCCGGCGATTCGGTGCGCGCGGCCCAGGAGTTGCTGGCCCGCGAAAAGGTCGAGCTGTTGTTCGGCGGCTTCCTGTCCAATACCGGCCTGGCGCTGACGGACTTCGCCAAGCAGCAGCAGGTGTTCTTCCTGGCGGCGGAGCCGCTCACCGACAAGATCACCTGGCAGGACGGCAACCGCTATACCTACCGCCTGCGCCCGTCCACCTGGATGCACGTGGCGGCGCTGGCCCCCAAGGCGCTGGCCTTGCGCAAGAAGCGTTGGGCCATCGTCTACCCCAACTATGAATACGGCCAGTCCGCCGTGGCCACCTTCAAGGCCATGATGACCTCGTTCCAGTCCGACGTGGAATTCGTCGCCGAGCAGGCCGTGCCGCTGGGCAAGGTCGATGCGGGCGCCGTGGTGCAGGCGCTGGCGGACGCCAAGCCCGACGCGATCTTCAACGTGCTGTTCGCCGCCGACCTGACCCGCTTCGTGCGCGAGGGCAATACCCGCGGCCTGTTCGAGAACCGCGCCGTGGTGTCGGTGCTGTCCGGCGAACCCGAATACCTGGAGCCGCTGGGCGCCGATACGCCCACCGGCTGGATCGTCACGGGCTACCCCTGGTACGCCATCGACACGCCGGCCAACAACGACTTCGTCGCAGCCTACAAGAAGCGCTACAACGAAACGCCCAAGGTCGGCTCAGTCGTGGGCTACGCGTCCCTCATGTCCATCGCCCAGGGCCTGAAGGCCGCGGGCGAGGTGGACACCGAAAAACTGGTCGACGCTTTTGCCGGCCTGAAGGTCGACACGCCTTACGGCCCGATCCAGTACCGCAAGATCGACCACCAGTCGACCATGGGCGTGTACGTGGGCGTGACCGCGGTGGAAGACGGCAAGGGCGTGATGAAGGATTTCGCCTACATCGACGGCGCCCGCCTGCAGCCGCCTGACGAGCAAGTGCGCAAGATGCGTCCGGCGCACTGATGAGCCTGTCCGGGCTGCTGCTGCAGCTGCTCAATGGGCTGGCGGACGCCAGCGCGCTGTTCCTGGTGGCCGCCGGCCTGTCGCTGATCTTCGGCGTCACGCGCGTGGTCAACTTCGCGCACGGTTCGTTCTACATGCTGGGCATCTACCTGGCTTGGACCTTCACCGGCTATTTCGGCGACGGCGCGGGCTATTGGGCCGGGCTGCTGCTGGCGGCGCTGGCCACCGGCCTCATCGGCGCGGCCGCCGAATGGCTGGTGCTGCGACGCCTGTACCAGGCCCCCGAACTGTTCCAGCTGCTGGCCACCTTTGCGCTGGTGCTCATCATCGGCGACGCTGCGCTGGCCATCTGGGGGCCGGAAGACCTGTTCGCGGCGCGCGCCCCCGGCCTGTCCGGCGCCGTGCAGATCCTGGGCCGCCGCTATCCCGAATACGACCTGCTGCTGATCGCCGCCGGCCCCGTGGTACTGGGCCTGCTGTGGCTGCTGCTGATGCGCACCCGCTGGGGCCGCCTGCTGCGCGCAGCAGCTGAAAACCGCAAGATGCTGGCCGCGCTGGGCGTGAACCAGGCCTGGCTGTTCACCTCCGCATTCACCCTGGGCGCCTTCCTGGCCGGCCTGGGCGGCGCGCTGGCGGCGCCGCGCGTGCCCGCCACGCTCGGGCTGGACCTGGAAATCATCGCCAGCGCCTTCGTGGTGGTGGTGGTGGGCGGCCTGGGCTCGATTCCCGGCGCCTTCCTGGCCGCCTTGCTGATCTGCTCCGTCAAGGCTTTGTTCGTGTTCCTGGGACAGGTGCAGATCGGCCCCTGGCTCTTCAACCTGTCCAAGCTCACGCTGCTGGCCGAGTTCGCCGTGATGGCCGTGGTGCTGGTGGTGCGGCCCTGGGGCCTGCTGGGCAAGCCGCCAGAGCCCGCCTCCCACGCCGCCGCACCCGAGCGTCCCATCGCCCCCGCGGGCCGCCGCCTGCGGCTGGCCTACGGCCTGCTGCTGGCGCTGCTGGCGCTGGCGCCCGTGGCAGCCGCGCACAGTCCCTATCTGGGCATCCTGCTGACTGAAATCCTGATCGCCGCGCTGTTTGCCGCCAGCCTGCATTTCCTGACCGGACTGGCCGGCATGACCTCGTTCGGCCACGCCGCCTGGTTCGGCCTGGGCGCCTACGGCGCCGCGCTGCTCTTGAAACTGGCGGCCGTGCCGATGGAAGCGGCGCTGTTGCTGGGCCCCTTTGCCGCGGCGCTGGGCGCGCTGCTGTTCGGCTGGTTCTGCGTGCGCTTGTCGGGCGTGTACCTGGCGATGCTGACCCTGGCGGTGGCGCAGATCCTCTGGGCGCTGGCCTATCAGTGGGACGACGTGACCGGCGGCAGCAACGGCCTGATCGGACTGTGGCCGTCGGCCTGGCTCACCCAGGGACCCTGGTTCTATTACCTCACCCTGGCGCTGTGCGTGGCCGGCATCGCCTGGCTGCGCCGCCTGGCGTTCTCGCCGCTGGGCTACGCCCTGCGCGGCGTGCGCGACTCCTCGTTGCGCGCCGCAGCGCTGGGCATGGACACGCGGCGCGTGCAATGGGCGGGCTTCGTGGCCGCCTCCTTTGCCGCGGGCCTGGCCGGGTCGCTCTACGCATTCTCCAAGGGCAGCATCGCGCCCGACACGCTGGCCGTGAGCCGGTCCGTGGACGGGCTGGTCATGGTGCTGCTGGGCGGTTTGCAGACGCTGGCCGGCCCGCTCGTTGGCGCGGCATCCTACACCTGGCTGCAGGATGTGGCTGCGCGCAGCACCGAGTACTGGCACGCGGTGCTGGGGCTGGCCATCCTGGCCCTGGTCATGGCCTTTCCCGAGGGCTTGGCCGGCGCCGCCGCGCGCATCGCCGCAAGCTGGAACAGGAGGCGCGCATGACCGCCGCCCCGCTGCTGCAAGTCCGCGAGCTGCGCAAATCGTTCGGCGGCATCGACGCGCTGGCCGGCGTGTCGTTCACGCTGGAAGCGGGCCGGATGCTGGCACTGATCGGCCCCAACGGCGCGGGTAAATCCACCTGCTTCAATGCGCTGGGCGGCCAATTGCGGCCCGACTCCGGCTCCGTCCTGCTGGACGGTCGCGAGCTGGTGGGCCTATCGGCCGGCAAGATCTGCCGGCTGGGCGTGGGCCGTACCTTCCAGACCGCTGCCACCTTCCGTTCCATGACAGTGCGCGAAAACGTGCAGACGGCGCTGCTGTCGCGCGACCGGCTGCTGCTGAATCCGTGGCGCCGGGTCACCCGGCACGCGGCCGAGGAAGCCATGTCGCTGCTGTCGCAGGTGCAGATGGCCGACAAGTCGGAGGAGCATTGCGGCACGCTGGCCTATGGCGACGTCAAGCGGGTCGAACTGGCCATGGCGTTGGCGCACCAGCCGCGGCTATTGCTGATGGACGAGCCCACCGCGGGCATGGCCACCAATGAACGCCATGCGCTGATGCGGCTGACGCGCACGCTGGCCGACACGCAGCGCATCGCGGTCCTCTTTACCGAGCACAGCCTGGACGTGGTGTTCAAGCATGCCGACCGCATCGCGGTGCTGGTGCGCGGCAGCCTGCTGGCCGAAGGCGAACCCGCGCAGATTGCGGCCGACGAACGGGTCCGCGCCGCCTATCTGGGCACGGAAACGCCGCAGCCGGCCTGACCCCCGGCGCGCCCGGCCTCAGTCGTCCCTAAGCCCATTGGGCTGGCATTCCCAGAAGATCTTGGCCTGACAGCCGTCGCAGATGCCGCGGTCCAGCTTGGCGTAGATCGTGTGCAGCGCGGTAGCCTTGTCGGGAAAGATGTGATCTTCGCCCAGGCGCTGCAGGAAGCCCGTGCGGCGCCACATGTCCAGCACTTCTGGCCGGGGACGGTGGAAATACAAGTCGCCGCCCATGGCCCGCCGGGCGGCCAGTTCGTCTTCCCAGACCTGCGCGCCAGCCATGTCGATGAAGTTCATGCTCTTGGCCATGACCAGCAGATGGCGCGGCGCGCCGGGCGCCGCGCGCAGTTCATGCAGCCGCTGCGCCACGTGCGTGGCGGCGCCGAAATAGACCGAACCTTCCATGCGCAGCAGCTTCAGTTGCGGGCATTCAGGCAAGGCGTCCGGCTGATGCTCCAGCACCACGAAGCGCCGCTCCAGTCCACGCGAATCGAAACCCATGGTGCGCATCGCGGGCCGCGAGGTGCGGTGCAGATAGACCATCAGCGATAGCACCGTGCCCAGCAGGATCGCCACTTCCATGCGTATGGTGATGGTGGCGGCCAGGGTGGCGGCGGCGATGATGGCTTCGCCGCGCTGGGTGCGGATAAGCTGGCGCCAGCGCGGTATGTCGAACAGGGTCCAGGCCACCAGCAGCAGCAGCCCGGAGATCGCGGCATGCGGAATCATGGCCAGCAGCGGCGCCGACAGGGCCACCAGCGCCACCAGCAGCAAGGCCGAAAACACGGACGCCAGCGGCGTCTTGGCGCCGGCCTCGTAATTGGGAATGGAACGGTTGAGCGACCCGCAGGACAGATAGCAGGAGAAAAAGCCGCCCACGATATTGGACAGCCCCTGCCCCACGAATTCGCGGTTGGCGTCGATGCGCTGGCCTGAACGCGTGGCCACGGCCTTGGCAATGGAAATGGACTGCGCCAGCGCCACGATGGTCAGCGCGAAGGCCACGCTCAGCAATTCGGGCAGCGCGCGCCAGTCCACGCTGGGAATATGGAAAGGCGGCCAGGGTTGCGCCAGCGCGCCCAGCACGGACACCGGCGCGCCTGCGGTCATCGCATTGAACCCAGCGGCCGCCAACGCCCCTGCCGCCAGTCCCGCCAGCATATAGGGCTTGCGCTTGTCCAAGCGCCGCAGCAGCAAGGCCACCGCCAGCGTCGTGAGCGTCACCAACAAGGCGCCCCATTGCACCTGCGCGATGTTCGTGGCCAAGCTTGCCAGCAAGGCTCCCGCGCCGTGCACGTCCGGCGCGGGCATGCCCAGCGCGTCCTTCAGCGCATGCACGGCAATCAGCAGGGCCGCGCCGCTGGTGAAGCCGAACAGCGCCGAAGGCGAAATGAAATGCGCCAGCGATCCCAGCCTGAGCGTGCCCACCAGCCATTGCATCAAGCCGACCAGCACGGTCACGGCCAGCGCCAACTGGATGTAGCCCTGGCTGCCGGCGACCGCCAGCGGCGTCAGCACCGCATAGAGCGCCAGCGAGTTGGCGTTGGTCGGACCTGACATGACGTGGCGGCTGGACCCGAAAAGCGCCGCGACGATACAGGGCACGATGGCGGAATACAGGCCGTACTCGGGCGGCAGGCCCGCCAGCATGGCGAACGCCACGCCCTGCGGCAGCACCAGCAACGCGCCCAGCAGCCCCGCTGTCGCATCCGCGCGCAAGGTCCGCGCATTGACCTCGTCCACCCACGAGCCGAACAACCGGCGCGCGACGCTCATCCCCCCCTGCATCATTCTTTCCTGTCCCTTGGCATCTGCTTTCTGATCGGCCCGCCTGCGGCGCACAGAGCCTGCGGCGGGTCGTCTAGCGTAAACGCTAGCGCCCCCCGCGCGCAACGCGTCCCGGCTACTTCAGGTAGCGGCTTTCGAGTTCCCGCATGCGGGCATCGCCCTGCAACGCGATGATTTCCTTGACCGTCGGCAGGCTGGCGTCCACCTGGTGGATACCACCATCGCGGCGAATGCGGGCGAACACATCCCGCATCGCCCCCACCGCGGCGCGAATGGCGTGGTTGCCATAGATCACCAGGCCCACTTTGCCCAACGCCTGGATATCGGATTCGCGCAACTGGGGATAGGCGGTAGGCACCAGCACCAGCAGCGCGCGGCCTTGCCATGCGGCCACGAACGACAGGATCTCGTCGGGCGTGCTCTGCTTGGAATGGATCAGGATGGCATCCGCGCCGGCGGCTTCATAGGCGCTGGCGCGGGCCAGCGCCTCCTGCTCGCCGGCGCCGGCGATCAGGGCCTCGGTCCGGGCGATGACGCAGAAATCCGCATCGCGGCGGGCGCCGCAGGCGGCTTCGATCTTGCCCTGGAACTCCTCGATACGCACCAATTCCTGCCTGCCGGAGGCGCGCAGGCTGGTGTCCTTGGGAAAGGTCTTGTCCTCCATCACCACCGCCGACACGCCGGCCGCTTCGTACTGCGGCACCATGTAGGAGACGTTGATCGCATTGCCGAATCCGGTGTCGATATCGGCGATGACGGGCGCGTCCACCGCGGCGGCGATCGCCCGCATCATCTCCAGGTGCTGCGATGGCGAAAGAATATTGGCATCGGGCACCGCGTGGCTGGCCGACAGCTCGAAGCCGCTGCCCCAGATGGCGTCGAACCCGGCCTCGGCCGCCAGCCTGGCGGACAGCGGGTTATGCGCCGACATGGCATGCATCAAGACGGGGTCCTGCAATTTCTGGCGGAAACAGGCGTTTCTGTTCATGGCGGGGGCGTAGGCGCAAACCCGGCGCGCCGCGCGCCGGCTGCGGCCATCGTAGCGCCAATCCCGGCGCGGCCGGAACCTCAGCCGGCTTCGCCGCCGCGCCGCGCCTTCATGGCCTGCCCGATGGCGGCCAAGGCATCGTCCGGAATCAGCCGCGCCGCCATTGGCAGCAACTCGCTCTCTTCGCGCTGGATATGCGCGGCGTAGGCCTCGATGAAATCCTGGATCTGGCGCAAGGGCAGATCGGCCTGGCGGCCCGCCGCGATCTCGGCAAGCGCCTGGCGCAAGGGCTCCCAGCGCTGCGCCAGTTGCCGGTGTTCGGCGACCAGGCCGTCCACCAGCGCATGCAGACAGACGGCGTCGGATCCGGCCATGGACTCGATCAGGGCGGGGAACAGGTCCTCTTCCTCGTCCTCGTGATGGTGCGCGGCCGCGGTATCGAAATAGCGCAGGACGCTGGCCGCCGCGGTCTGGGCCGCCGCGTCGCTGCCGTGCACCGGCAGGTGTCCGGCCAGGCGCCCCAGCGTGGCGCACTGGCGGGAAATGCGGCCATGGCAGGCCGACAGCAGGGCCAGCGGATCATCGGCTCCCGGCGCCGGGGCCGGACCTCCAGGAAAGCTCACCGCCATCACACACCTCCGTTATCCGGCGTGGCCACGCCACCACAAGCGGATGGAGTCCCACGCGCGCCCCGCGAATCCCGCCTCGGCCACCGGTTCCAGCGCCACCACGGGAAACTGCATGGCGGGCTTGCCGTCCACCAGCACGCGCACCGCGCCCACCGCGGACTGGGCCGCGATCGGCGCGATCAGCGGATCCTGCGGCGTCCACACCGGCTCGACCTTGGCGCCCGCAGGCACCGTCACGTACGCATCGCGCGCGAAGCCGGCTTTCAGGCTGTCCTGCTCGCCCTTCCAGACCTCGGGCGTGGCGACGGCCTGGCCGCGCGCGTACAGCTTGATGGTATTGAACCCCTGAAAGCCCCACTCCAGCAACTCGCGGCTTTCCTGCGTGCGCAGCTTGTCCGAGGCCGTGCCCACCACCACCGTGATCAGGCGGCGTTGATCGGCGCCATTGGGCCGCTGCGCGGTGGCGACGATGCAGTAGCCGGCCGATTCCGTGTGCCCGGTCTTCAGGCCGTCCACGCTGGGATCCAGCCAAAGCAGGCGGTTGCGGTTGGGCTGCGTAATCTTGTTGAAGGTGAACTGCTTGGCCGAGTCGTAGGTCTTGTAGAGCTGCGGATAGTCGCGGATGAAGCGCGTGGCCAGGATGGAGAGATCGCTGGCAGTGGAGTAGGTCTCCGGATCCGGCAGGCCGTGCGGGCTGGCAAAACGCGTGGCGTGCAGGCCCAGCCTTGCGGCGGTGTCGTTCATCCGCGCCACGAAGGCCTCGACGCTGCCTGACACCGCCTCGGCCAGCGCGATGGCGGCGTCGTTGCCCGACTGGATCATCAGGCCGCGCAGCAGGTCGTCCACCGACACCTTCGAGCCAGGCTCCAGGAACATCTTCGAGCTGCCCGCCGGCACCTTCCAGGCGCGGGTCGATACCGTGACCAGCTGCGTGGCCGACAGCTCTTTCTTGCTGAGAGCCTCGAACACCACGTAGGCCGTCATGATCTTGGTCAGGGACGCGGGCTCGATCCGGGTCGTCGCCGCGTGCGACGCGATCACCTGTCCGCTGGTCTCGTCCAGCAGCAGCCAGGCCTTGGCCGACAAGGCCGGAGCAGGCACCGTCTGCGCCATGGCTCCCGACATGCACGCGGCCGCGACGATCAGGCTCGCCGCCAACTTCTTCATCAACATATGGCTTGCTTCACTTCCATGCTTGGGTTTTTCCCGCGCGGGCCTCGCGCAGGGCACGCAATTGGAACATGTCCGGCGCGGTTGGTTCAGTACCGCAGACATCTGAAAAAATGCGCGATGAATGTCACGACATCTTGCGAGGACCCTTCTACAAAGCACTTTCTGTGTCGAAAACAACAAACAAGGGCCAAAAACCCGCTAGAAAACCGCATTAACCGTCACTCTTCCGCTATCATCGGCCGCGTAGCGTTAAACGCCGATATCCGGCGCGCGCGCTGCTCCATGTCCTCAACATACGGATTTTGACCATGGCCACGAAAGCAAAAGCTCCTGCCAAGAAAGTCACCAAGCCCGCCGTCAAGGCGCCCGCAAAGAAGGCAACCGCCGCAAAAACCGCTGTGAAGCCCGCTGCCAAGCCGGCCGTCAAGAAGGTCGTCGCCGCCAAGAAGGTCGCTGCTGCCCCCAAGGCCATCAAGGCTGCTCTGAACAAGACCCAGCTGATCGCCTACATCGTTGAGCAATCCGGCGTTGAAGCCAAGTCGGTCAAGGCCGTCCTGGCCAGCCTGGAAACCTCGGTGCTGAGCTCCGTGGACAAGAAGGGCGCTGGCGAATTCACGCTGCCCGGCCTGTTCAAGGTTGCCGTGCAGAAGGTTCCCGCCAAGGCCAAGCGCTTCGGCAAGGATCCGTTCACCGGTGAAGAGCGCTGGTTCCCCGCCAAGCCGGCTTCGGTCAAGGTGAAGGTTCGCCCGCTCAAGAAGCTGAAGGACGCCGCGCAGTAATTCGCGCGTAGTTCCGGTCAAGCCGGAAGGGCCCGCTTCGCAAGAGGCGGGCCCTTCTTTTTTGCCGCGGCGCTTGCCGCACGCATGGCGTTCTCATCCGAATTTATCTTCATGTTAAGATACTTCACGTAAAAATAAACGCCGTCTATCCATGAATGACCTTGTCGATCTGGTGATCTCGCAATGGACCCGCGAATGCCCAGCCCAGGACTTCGCCGCCATGTCCGTCGTCACCCGCGTGTTCCGCCTGAACGCGCTGGCCGCGCGCAACGTTAACCGCAGCTTCCGCAATTACGACCTGCACCAGGGCGAATTCGACGTGCTGGCCACGCTGTACCGCAGCGGCGCCCCCTATGCGCTGAATCCGCAGAAGCTGGTGGAGGCTCTGCTGCTGACCTCCGGCGCGATGACCAACCGGCTCGATCGCCTGGAACAGGCCGGCCTGCTCACGCGCAGCCCCAACCCGGAAGACCGGCGCGGCGTCATCGTGTCGCTCACGGCCGAGGGCCTGCGCGTCATCAAGCTGGTGTTGAAGGACTATCTGAAAGACCTCAATGAACTGCTCGAGCCCCTGTCCGCCAGCGAGCGCAAGCAGCTTGCCGGCCTGCTCAAGAAGCTGCTGATCAAGCAAGACCAGGACACGCCCGGCGGCATCGGCACCTGAACCGAGCCCCCCTTTCCGCAGCCGCCCTCCCCGATTCAGATCCATGACTTCCGCTTCCCAGTCCTCCCAGACGCCGGCGCTGACGGCGCCCATCATCCTGCTGATGTCGGTGGCCACCGGCCTCGCGGTCGCCAGCAACTACTACGCCCAACCGCTGCTGCACACCATCAGCGAGCAATTCTCGCTGTCCACCGCCACGGCCGGCACTATCGTCACCACCGCGCAGCTGAGCTACGCCCTGGGCCTGATGCTGCTGGTGCCGCTGGGCGACATGTTCGAACGCCGCGGCCTGGTCGTGCTGATGAGTCTGCTGTCTTCGGTCGGCCTGCTGATTTCCGCCTTCGCCCCCAACATTACCGTGCTGATCCTGGGCACCGCGCTGACCGGCATGCTGTCCGTGGTGGCGCAGATCCTGGTGCCCTTCGCCGCAACGCTGGCCGCGCCCCACGAACGGGGCAAGGCCGTGGGCACGGTCATGAGCGGCCTGCTGCTGGGCATCCTGCTGGCCCGCACCGTCGCGGGCGCGCTCGCTGACGTGGGCAGTTGGCGCACGGTGTACTGGGTCGCCGCCATCCTGACGCTGGGCATGTCCGCCGCCCTGTGGCGCCTGCTGCCGCGCCACCAGAGTCCGGCCGGGCTGAGCTACCCGCGCCTCCTGGGCTCGATCCTGCGCATGTTCATCGAGGAACCGCTGTTCCGCGCCCGTTCGCTGCTGGGCGGGCTGCTGTTCGCGGCCTTCAGCATGTTGTGGACGCCCCTGACCTTCCTGCTGGCCAGCCCGCCTTACCAATACAGCAACACCACCATCGGCCTGTTCGGCCTGGCGGGCGCCGCCGGCGCCTACGCCGCCAACCGCTTCGGCCGTATGGCAGACCGGGGCATGGGCAACCTGGCCACCCGCGTCGGGCTGCTGTTGCTGCTGGGCTCGTGGGGACTGATGGCGTTCGGCGAGGTATCGGTGCTGGCCCTGCTGGCCGGCATCCTGATACAGGACCTGGCGATCCAGGGCGTGCACGTCACCAACACCAGCTCCCTCTACCGCCTGCGCCCCGAGGCGCGCAGCCGGCTGACCGCGGGCTACATGACCAGCTACTTCATCGGCGGCGCATCCGGTTCGCTGGTATCGTCCTGGCTGTACGCCCATTTTGGCTGGCCCGGCGTGGTCACCGCGGGCGCCGTCCTCGGGGTGATTACGCTGGCTTATGGCGCCCTGGCGCCCAGTGCGCGCATCCCGGAAACGGCTCCGTCCCCTGCCCGCGCCTAGCACCTCCTATAATCAGGGGTTTTGACCGCCTCCGCGCCCGCGCGGCGAGGCGGCTCACCCTTTTTTTGCCACCGTGCACGAGCCCATGCAGGAACGTTACCTTCCCACTACCGTCGAAGCAGCCGCCCACCAAGACTGGCAGGCCCGCGACGTCTATCTGGTCCATGAACACGCCAAGAACGCCGACGGCTCCGAAAAGCCGAAGTTCTACGCCTGCTCCATGCTGCCCTACCCCAGCGGCAAGCTGCACATGGGCCATGTGCGCAACTACACCATCAACGACATGATGGCGCGCCAACTGCGCATGCGCGGCTACAACGTCCTGATGCCCATGGGCTGGGATGCCTTCGGCATGCCGGCGGAAAACGCCGCCATCAAGTCCAAGGTGCCGCCGGCGAAGTGGACGTACGACAACATCGCCTACATGAAGAAGCAGATGAAGGCGATGGGCCTGGCCATCGACTGGTCTCGCGAAATGTGCGCCTGCGATCCCCAGTACTACAAGTGGAACCAGTGGCTGTTCCTCAAGATGCTGGAAAAGGGCGTGGCCTACCGCAAGACCCAGGTCGTCAACTGGGATCCGGTGGACCAGACCGTGCTGGCCAATGAACAGGTCATCGACGGCCGCGGCTGGCGCTCGGGCGCCCTGGTCGAGAAGCGCGAGATCCCCGGCTACTACCTGCGCATCACTGATTACGCCGACGAACTGCTGGGCGCGGTCCAGAACGACCTGCCAGGCTGGCCCGAGCGCGTGCGCCTGATGCAGGAAAACTGGATCGGCAAATCCGAGGGCCTGCGCTTCGCCTTCCCGCACCAGATCGCCGGCCAGGACGGCCAGCTGATCCAGGACGGCAAGCTGTATGTCTTCACTACCCGCGCCGACACCATCATGGGCGTGACCTTCTGCGCCGTGGCGCCGGAGCACCCCCTGGCCACGCAGGCCGCCTTGTCCAATCCGCAGTTGGCCGCGTTCATCGAACAATGCAAGCTGGGCGGCACGACCGAGGCCGAAATGGCCACGCGCGAAAAGGAAGGCATGCCCACGGGCCTCTTCGTCACGCACCCGGTCACGGGCGCCGAGGTCGAGGTCTGGGTCGGCAACTACGTGCTCATGAGCTACGGCGACGGCGCCGTCATGGGCGTGCCGGCGCATGACGAGCGCGATTTCGCCTTCGCCAGGAAGTACGACCTGCCCATCGTCCAGGTCGTGGACGTGGCCGGCAAGGAATATTCCACCAATGCCTGGCAGGAGTGGTACGGCGACAAGCAGGCCGGCCGCACCATCAATTCGGGCAAGTACGACGGCCTCTCGCACAAGGAAGCGGTCGACGCCATCGCCGTCGACCTGGGCGCGCAAGGCCTGGGCGAAAAGCAGACCACCTGGCGCCTGCGCGACTGGGGCATCTCGCGCCAGCGCTATTGGGGCACCCCGATACCCATCATCCATTGCGCGGATTGCGGTCCGGTCCCGGTTCCGGAAAAAGACCTGCCGGTGGTCCTGCCCGATGACCTCATCCCGGACGGCAGCGGCAACCCGCTGACCAAGAACGAGGCCTTCCTGTCCTGCGCCTGCCCCAATTGCGGCAAGCCGGCGCGCCGCGAGACGGACACGATGGACACCTTCGTGGATTCGTCCTGGTATTTCATGCGCTACACCTCGCCGGGCAACAACAATGCCATGGTCGACGCGCGCAATGACTACTGGATGCCGATGGACCAGTACATCGGCGGCATCGAACACGCGGTGCTCCACCTGCTGTACGCCCGCTTCTGGACCAAGGTCATGCGCGACATGGGCTTGCTCAACTTCGACGAACCCTTCACCAAGCTGCTGTGCCAGGGCATGGTGCTGAACCATATCTACTCGCGCAAGACGCCCCAGGGCGGCATCGAGTATTTCTGGCCTGAAGACGTCGAAAACGTCTACGACGACCGCGGCGCCATTGTCGGCGCCAAGCTGAAGTCGGACGGCTCCGCCATCACCTACGGCGGCGTGGGCACCATGTCCAAGTCCAAGAACAACGGCGTCGATCCGCAATCGCTGATCGACACGCTGGGCGCGGACACGGCCCGCCTGTTCGTCATGTTCGCCAGCCCGCCGGAACAGACCCTCGAATGGTCCGACTCCGGCGTCGAAGGCTCCAACCGCTTCCTGCGCCGCCTCTGGTCCATCAGCTACGGCCAGCGTGAAGCCATCGCGCGCGGTCTGGCCCATGGAGCCGACTGGTCGCAGGCGCCGGCCCCGGTCAAGGATCTGCGCCGCGAAGTCTATGGCCTGCTCAAGCAAGCCGACTACGACTACCAGCGCATCCAGTACAACACCGTCGTGTCCGCGTGCATGAAGATGCTCAACGCCATCGACGATGCCAAGCTGCCGGAAGGCGCGCCCGCGGACGCCGCCTACGCCGAAACGCTGGGCGTGCTGCTGCGCGTGCTGTACCCGGTGGTGCCGCACATCACCTGGCACCTGTGGCGCGACCTGGGCTACGCCCACGAGCTGGGCGACCTGCTCGACGCGCCCTGGCCGCACGTGGACGAAGCGGCGCTGGTCGCCGACGAGATCGAGCTGATGCTCCAGGTCAATGGCAAGCTGCGCGGCTCCATCCGCGTGGCCGCCAAGGCCGCCAAGGAAGACATCGAAAAGCTCGCGGCATCCCAGGAAGAGGTCGCCCGCTTCCTGGAAGGCCGTCCGCCCAAGCGCGTCATCGTGGTTCCGGGCAAACTGGTCAACGTCGTAGGCTGATGAGGTCAAGCATGCACTTCGCCGGGCAACAAACGCATTCCCCCCGCCAGTCCTGGCTGCTGCGCGGCGCCTGCCTGGCGCTGTTCATGCTGCTTTCCGCTTGCGGCTTCGCTTTGCGGGGAGTCACTCCCATGCCGTTCGACACGCTGTTTATCGGCATCCCCGACACCACGCAATTTGGCGCCGACGTGCGCCGTGCGCTACGCGCGGCGTCTCCGAACACCAAGCTCGTGGCCACCCCCAAGGAGGCGCAAGCGATCCTGCAGCAGGTCGCCGAAACCCGCAGCCTGCGGGAAGTTTCGCTGAACGCCCAGGGTCGCGTCGAGGAATACGAACTCGGCATCAATTACACCTTCCGCCTCATCGATGCCAAGGGCCGCGCCCTGATCCCGGACACGACGCTGTCGATCTACCGGGAAATGCCTTATGACGACCAGGTTGTGCAGGCCAAGCAAGGCCAGATCGAAACGCTGTACAAGACCATGCAGCGCGACCTCGTGTCCCGCCTGCTGCGCCGCATGACCGCGCCGGAAGTGCGCAATGCGTTCGAGAACGCCGAACAGCGCGCCGAAGACGGCGAGACCCCGCTGTACGATCCAACCATGCCGGAACAGCAGCGCACGCCCGCGCCGTGGCAGACGCCGTCCACCACCGACCCTGCCATCCTGCGCTAAATGGCACAGCCCCTGGACGCGGATCGCCTGGCCGAGCATTTGCAGCGGCCAGGCAACCGCCTGGCGCCGCTCTATACGGTGTCCGGCGACGAACCCCTGCTCGTGACCGAGGCCGTGGACGCCCTGCGCGCCGCAGCCCGCAACGCGGGCTACAGCGAGCGCCTGTCCATGGTCATGGACGCGCGCAGCGACTGGAGTTCGGTCACCGCCGCCACCCAGAGCGTGTCGCTGTTCGGCGACCGCCGCATACTTGAAATCAAGATCCCGACCGGCAAGCCCGGCAAGTCCGGCGCCGACACCCTGGCCAAGCTGGCCGAACAGGCCGAAAAGCAGGCGGATCCGGACACGCTCGTCCTGATCGCCCTGCCCCGCCTGGACAAGGCCACCCGCGAAAGCCGCTGGGTGCAGGCGCTGAACCGCGGCGGCATGATGGTCGACATCGCCAACATCGAGCGCGGCCGCCTGCCCGCCTGGGTCGGCATGCGCCTGGCGCGCCAGAACCAGCGCGCCGACAGCGCCACGCTGCAATGGATGGCGGACAAAGTGGAAGGCAATCTGCTGGCCGCCCACCAGGAAATCCAGAAGCTGGGCCTGCTCTACCCCGAAGGCCAACTGGCCGCGGAAGACGTGGAGCGCGCGGTGCTGAACGTGGCGCGCTATGACGTCTTCGGCTTGCGCGACGCCATGCTCGCCGGCGACATCGGCCGCACCATCCGCATGATCGACGGCCTGCGCGCCGAAGGCGAGGCCCTGCCCCTGGTGCTGTGGGCGGTCGGCGAGGAAATCCGCCTGCTGGCCCGCGTCGCGGAAGCCCGCACCCTGGGCCAGGACGTCAACGGCCTGATGCGCCGCCTGCGCATCTTCGGCGCGCACGAGCGCCTGGCGTTGCAGGCGCTAGGCCGCGTGCAGCCGAACGTGTGGCCCGCCGCCGTGCAGCACGCCCATGAGGTCGACCGCCTGATCAAGGGCCTGTCCGTGCCTGGGCGCCTGTCCGATCCCTGGGAAGAAATGACGCGGCTCGCGTTGCGCGTCGCCGCCGCCGGCGGACGACCGTGAAGGCGGCATAGCCGCCGCCTTCGCCTCCCCTCCAGTCCTGCGGCTGGAGTTCGCCCGGCCATCCATCCGGCCGGATATACACTGAATCTCCAGGCGGCGCCCGCGCCGCCCCACTTTCATGATCGACGCCGCCATGTCCTCGTCCTCCATCGAACACGCCATGCTCACCCTGGGCGAAAACGCCCGCCGCGCCTCGCGCGCCATGATGCGCGCCAATGGCGCCGCCAAAAACCAGGCGCTGCTGGCCATGGCCGACACCCTGGCCGCCAGCCACGACGAACTCAAGGCCGCCAACGAGAAAGACCTGGCGGCGGCGCGCAGCAACGGCCTGGAGCCGGCCCTGCTGGACCGCCTGACCCTGTCGGACAAGACGCTGGCGCACATGGCGGAAGGCTTGCGCCAGATCGCCGCCCTGCCGGACCCCATCGGCAGCATCACCGCCACCAGCGTTCGCCCCAACGGCATGCGCGTGGCGCAGATGCGCGTTCCGCTGGGCGTGATCGGCATCATTTACGAATCCCGTCCCAACGTGACCATAGACGCGGCCGCGCTCTGCCTGAAGTCCGGCAACGCCGCCATCCTGCGCGGCGGCAGCGAAGCCCTGCATTCCAATATCGCGCTGGGCCGCGTGGTACAGACCGGCCTGGCCGCCGCGGGCCTGCCGCAAGACGCGGTGCAGGTCGTTGCCACGGCCGACCGGGCCGCGGTCGGCAAGCTCATCACCATGACCGAGCACATCGACGTCATCGTGCCGCGCGGCGGCAAGGGTCTGATCGCCCGGCTGTCGCAGGAAGCGCGCGTGCCGCTCATCAAGCACCTGGACGGCAACTGCCACGTCTATATCGATGCGGCAGCGGACCCGGACAAGGCGCATGCCATCGCCTTCAACGCCAAGACCTACCGCTATGGCATCTGCGGCGCCATGGAAACCCTGCTGGTCGACGCGGTGGCCGCCGTTTCCATCCTGCCCAGCCTGGCCGCGGCGCTCACCGAACACGGAGTGGAATTGCGCGGCTGCCCGCGCACGCTGGCCCTGCTGCCGCACGCCAAGCCGGCAACCGAAGAGGATTGGGCCACGGAATACCTGGGTCCCATCCTGGCGGTGCGCATCGTCGATACGCTGGACGACGCCATCGAGCACATCGCGCGCTGGGGCTCCGGCCATACCGACGCCATCGTCACCGAAGATCTGTCCGCCGCGCAGCGCTTCCAGCGCGAGGTCGACTCCAGCTCGGTCTACGTCAACCTGCCGACCTGCTTTGCCGACGGCTTCGAGTACGGCCTGGGCGCCGAAATCGGCATCTCGACCAACCGCCTGCATGCGCGTGGTCCGGTCGGCCTGGAGGGCCTGACCACGCTGAAATGGGTGCTGAGCGGCGAAGGCCAGGTGCGCGGCTGACCCCGGGCGCTACGGCGCGCGAAGCCTGACGCGGCCCTGAACACGGGGCCGCGGCAAGCCTTTTACAATACGGTCGGCAATTTTCCGCACGCTTTCCTATCATCCGAACGCGGCACACCGCGTCTTCCCGAGATCCCCCATGTACTCACCCGCCATGGCCATGGCCTTCAGCCTCTTCCTGCTCTGCTTCATCACCTGCACGCTTTGCGGCATCGTGCTGTTCTTCAAGCGCAAGCAGATCAACGCCAAGCTGAAGCACCCGTATCTGCAGCACCGCCCGTTCAATCAGTATCCGCTCGCGATCCAGGCGTCCATCATGCTGGACTATTTCTTCCGCCTGATGTTTCCCGACACGCGTTTCTGGCTGATCGGCAACGCCAACGATCTGCTTCCGCACGTCGATCCGAAGAAGACCCCGCTGGCCCTGAAGTGGCCCATCGTCGGCTTCTGGGGTTCTTGCTGGCTCGGCCTGATCGCCATGATCGTCCTCTGGATCATGTTGTTTGTAGGAGCTTGAGCGCATGCAGATCAAAATCGAAGACTATCCCGGCAGCCTTGATGCGGCGCGCTACCTGATCGCCGCGCGCCTATCCGGCGTCGCCGGCCCACGTCTGCCCGCCGACTGCCGTCCGCAATCGCTGAACCAGGCCTTCGCCGTGCAGCAACGCACCGCGCAACTGCTGCTTGAGAACCATCAGGACGATATCGGCGCCTGGAAGAGCGCCTTGCCCACGCCCGAGAAAAGCGTGGTCGCGCCAATCTACGCCTCGACCGTCGCCTACGCCGAAGCCGGTCCGGTCGCGGCCCGGACCGCCACGGTGCGCATCGAACCCGAGATTGCGTTCGAAATCGCCCGGGACCTGCCCGCCCGCCCCCAGCCCTACAGCGAAGCCGAGGTGGACGCGGCCATCGGCGGCGCGCGCCTGGCGCTGGAGGTGCTGGGCTGCCGCTATGCCGCCCCGGAACACGCCAGCCTGCCCGAACTGCTGGCCGACCATATGTTCAACCAGGGCCTGGTACTGGGTCCGCGCATCGCCTCGCCGCATGACGCGCCCGGCAGCATGAGCATTACGCTGGCCGTGGACGGCGTCGAAACCGAGCAGCATGCGGGCATCCACCCGAACGACCGCCCCAAGGCGGGGCTGTACTGGCTGGCCAACTTCCTGCGCGAACAAGGCCTGGGGCTGCGCGCCGGCCAGCACGTCATCACCGGTTCCTATGCCGGATTCCTGGACGTGCCCGCCAACCACGACCTGGAACTCGCCTACGGCGACCTCGGCATCCTGCGCCTGCGCTTCAGCAACCCCTAGCGCCTCGCGCCCGTGCCGACACAGTGCGGTCCGGGCCGACCAGCGCCACGCTAGCGGGCCGCAGGCTCGGCGATATCGATGAGGGCTGCGGCCGCCTCAATGATCTCGCCCACGTCCAGGCACAAGTCCTCGCGGTAGCGCCCCGCCACTACCTGCACGCCGATCGGGCTGGCGCCCGCGCCGCTCATGGCGCTGCCCATCGCCACCGACAGGCCCGGCAAGCCCATGAACGGCACGCCGATCTGCGTCATCTGCGCGCGCCAGACGCGGGCGTAGGCCGCATCGCCCTGCAGGTCCAGCTTGTCCGGGAAAGGCAGCTCGGCCGACACGGGAAGCAGCAGCACCGGATATTCCGCGAAGAACAGTTCCCACATGCGCGTCAGTGTGGCGCGCCGCGTCAGCGTCGCCGAAAAACTGGCGAGATCGGCGCCGGCAGCCTTGTCGCGCTGGCCGGCCAACGCAACAAGAGCGCCACGGTCTCCCTCTTTTTCCGCGGCTGCGACCATCGCTTCGTAACCATCGGCCAGCCACATGCGGATCTGCAGGTCCGCGGCCTCCTGCATCGGCGGCACCGCATCCAGCGTGTCCACCGTCCAGCCTGCCTCGCTGAGCCGGCGCGCGGCCTCCTGCAAGGCCTTGACCACAGCGGGCTGGGTATCCATTCCGTCAGGATTCAGGCACAGCGCCGCCCGGCGCGGCGCCTCGGGCCCCACCAGCGGAGCCGGCACCCACCACGGGTCGCGCGGATCCCGCGCCGCCAGCGCGGCCAGGCCCAGTCTCAGGTCGGCGATGCTGCGCCCCAGCGGGCCGGACACCGCGGTCAGTTGCCCGCCGATGGAGCGCTCCGGCAAGGCCGCGTTGTAGGCCGCCACGCGTCCCAGCGACGGCCGCAGGCCGTGCACGCCGCAGGCGTAGGCCGGATAGCGGATGGAGCCGGCGATATCCGTGCCATGCGCCAGATGTCCGATGCCGGCCGCCACGGCGGCGGCCGCGCCGCCCGACGAGCCGCCGGGCGTAAGCGCCGGATTGCGCGGGTTCAGCGTGTCGCCATGCAGCGCGTTGCCGGTGAACCAGCGCAAGGAAAACGCGGGCGTGTTGGTGCGCCCCAGTATCACGGCGCCCGCGCGCCGCAAATTGTCCACGACCGGGCTGTTCTCGGCCGCGATCACATCCTGCTGCAGGCGTACGCCGTTGGTCGTGGCGTAGCCCGCCTGATCGACGTTGACCTTCACGGTGACGGGCACGCCGGCCAGCGGTCCCGCATCCTCGCCGCGCGCAAGCATGGCATCCACTTGCGCGGCTTGGGCCAGCACATCTTCCGGCCTATGGTCCACCACCGCATTGATCGCGGGATTGACGGCATCCAGCCGCCCCAACGCGCTTTGCGCGGCCTCGCGGGCGGACACCTCACGCTTGCGGATGCGGGCGGCAAGTTCAACTGCGGACAAACGCCAAAGATCGGACACGCGCGACTCCTGAGTCATGGTTGCGTTGATGGGTCAGGCCAACCTTAGCGCCAGCCGCGTCCGCCCACAAGCCGCCGCGCCCCGGCCTGCGCCTACTGGTCCTCTTCGAAGACCTCGACGATGGCATCGGCCACGGCGCGCACGCGGGCCGTGCGGTTCAAGTCGCCGTGCATCACCAGCCATAGATCGTAGGGCTCGCTGCGTGCAGGCCAGATGCGCACCAGATCCGGGTACTGGGGCGCCATGTGCGTGGGCACCTGGCCTATGCCCAGGCCGGCCGCGACGGCTTCGATGATCATCAGGCCGGAATTCAACTCGACACCCATGCGTCCGTTGCCCGTGGGCTCGCCGCAGAAGGTATCGGACCAGCCCGGCAGCACCGCCTGCTGGTAGGTCACCAGGGTATGCCCCGCGAATGCCGTACCCAGCCGCGGCTCGCCATGCGCCTCCAGGTAGGCCTTCGAGGCGTACAGCCCGACCTCCTTGCGCGCCAGATGCCGGTGGATCAGGTCGGGATTGTCCGGCCTGATGTTGCGGATCGCCAGATCCGCCTCGCGGCGCGTCAGGTTACTGAGCTGGATCGCCGTGGACAGCGTGACGCGGATGTCGGGATGGTGGGCATGCACGCGCCGGACCGCCTCCATGACGTAGTAGGTGGCGACGGTTTCCGAGGTCGCCACGCGGACCACGCCCGACAGCCGGTGGTCCAGTCCCTGCATCTGGCGCTGCAACTGATCCGCCGCCTGCTCCATGCGCTCCGCCGCCGCGAACGCCAGCTCACCCGCCGCCGTGGGGACGTATCCGCCCGGGGTGCGCAGGAATAGCCGCGCGTCCAGCGAGGCTTCCAGCGCCGCCAGCCTGCGCCCGGCCGTGGCCTGGTCGACCTGCAGCAGCGCCGCCGCGCCGCGCAGTGTGCCGACCCGATAGATGGCCAGGAAGATCCTGGCGTTGTCCCAGTCCATGACAGCCTTCTTCAGATGCATTTTTGCATGACTATAAAGCAATTATTCTGCTTTTTTGCATCATTCAAAGCGCCTAAGCTTCACTCCTCGAAAGCCGCCGTACGCCTCAACCATGAACTCCGCCTGTCCCAATATCCCGGCGCCCTCGCTGGACGCCAAGCCCGCAGCAGCTGGCCTGCTGCCGCTCGTCACACTGGCCATCGGCTTCGTCATGGCCATGCTGGACGTGACCGTCGTCAACGTCGCCCTACCCAGCATCGCGGTCCAGTTCACCGTGCCGCTGACGGATCTGGTCTGGATCGTGGACGGCTACACGCTTACCTTCGCGGCCCTGCTGCTGGTGGCCGGGGCGCTGGCCGACCGCTATGGCGCCAAGACGGTCTATCTGGCCGGCCTGGGCGTCTTCACCCTGGCGTCCCTGCTTTGCGGACTGGCGCCGAATGCCGACCTGCTGATCCTGGCCCGCATGCTGCAAGGCCTGGGCGCGGCCCTGTTCATGCCCAGTTCCCTCAGCCTGCTGACCCATGCCTACGACGACGAGCAGGTGCGCAACCGCATGCTGGCAGCCTGGTCCGCCATCGTGGCGGTGGCAGGCGCCGCCGGCCCGCTGCTGGGCGGCGTGCTGATCCACCAATTCGGCTGGCGCGGGATTTTTCTCATCAACATCCCGCTGGGACTGGCCGGCTTGTGGCTGGCGCGGCGCCGCATCCATGCCGCGCCGCGCCGTCCGCGCGCGCTCAATCCGCTGAGCCATCTGCTGGGCGTGATCGCCCTGTCGTCGCTGTGCTTCGTACTGATCCAGGGCAATGCCTATGGCTGGTCTTCCAGCCTCATCCTGGGCATGGTTGCCCTCTGCCTGGCCGCCGCCGCGCTGCTGGTGCGGCGCGAGCGCCGCCACGCCGAGCCCATCATCCCGCGCGCCCTGTTCGCGACCGCGCAATTCGCGGCCGCCAACGGCGTGGGCTTTCTGATCAATCTTGCCTCCTACGGCCAGCTTTTCCTGCTCAGTCTGTTCCTGCAACAGGCGCGCGGCACGGACGCCTTGCAGACGGGGCTGCAACTGGTGCCGATGCTGGCGGTATTCTCCATCGGCAACCTGATGTCGGGCCGGATCTCGGCGCGCTGGAACGTCTCGACGGCGCTGCTAGGCGGATTGTCGCTGGCCGCCATCATGAGCAGCATGGGCACTTTCGCTTTCTCGCCGGACATGGCCTACTGGCCATTTGCCGTCGCCGTCGCGCTGTCCAATCTGGGCGTGGGCATCGCCGTGCCCGCCATGACCAGCGTGGTCATGCAGGTTTCGGGCAAGAGCCACGCGAACAGCGCCGCCGCGGCGCTGAACGCCAACCGCCAATCCGGCGCCCTGGTCGGGGTCGCACTGATGGGTACCATCCTGCATCTGCTGCCGGACTGGCACGCCAGCCTGCCTGCGGCCTACTGCATCATCGGCGCAAGCTATCTGGCTGCGGTTGCGCTGGTGTGGCGGCATCTGCGCCGCGCCCGCAACGCCTGAACTCCAGCACGAAGGCAGGCGCGGAAATCAGGCCGGCTGCCCTCGCCTCCTTCAAGCGGCCGCGAGTATGGCCACGCCGCGCCCCGCGAAGAATTCCTCGAAAACGGCCAGCGGCAATTCGACATCGGCCTGCGTGCCGGGCTCGCCCGAGGGATTATGGAAGGTCACCGCGTTCGGCGTTGCGCGGGTCACCAGTACCAGGTGCCCGCCTTTCCTGGGCGGCTGCCGCTCGGGCCAGCGTATCCAGGGATGCACGGAGGCCATGAAGTAGGCGGCCTGCGACATCAAGCCAGGCAGTTCTTCCGCGCGCAGATCGACATGCACGCGCGCCGCCAGGCCGAATACCTCGTCCACATAGCGCACGAACGGCGCGTAGATCATGCCTTTGATCTGCTCGCCTTCCACGGTATAGGCGCCATAAGGCAAGCTGCCCCGCGCCAGCTCCAGCGTGGGGTAATGCCGCCCGTCGCGTGCCGCCAGCACCATCTTCAGGCAGGCCATGCCGCAAACGTGGCTGGCCCAGCGCCCATACTCGTCCGCATCACGCGCGCCCGAGCCGCGCCACGCAGGATCATCGACCAGGGCCAGCTTGCCCTGGATGATCTCGCTGGCCAGATGCGCCGACTCCCATTGGCAAAAGTAGGGCACGGCGGATCGATGGGCTGGGGTCGCGTTCATGCAGGGCTCCTGGTTTCCGGAGGCGGAAGGGAGCCGCTATCTTGCCCGTGCCGCCTGCGCGTGGCAACGGGCCGGCGTTTGCTTCACAATGCTTCTATCCGCGCTCACAGGAGACCTGCATGTCCAGCACCGCCACGTCCAACCCGCCCGCCATCCGCCGAGTCGCCATCGTGGGCGCCGGCACCATAGGCGCCAGTTGGGCCGCGTTGTTCCTCGCTCGCGGCCTCGCGGTCGTCGTCAGCGATCCGGCCGCCGATGCCGAAGCGCTGACGCGCGCCCGCGTGCAGGCCGCATGGCCCGTGCTGACAGAGCTCGGACACGTGCTGCCCGGCGCCTCGGCCGAGGCCCTGCGCTTCGAGCCGGACCTGGAGGCCGCGCTGGCCGGCGTGGACTTCGTGCAGGAAAACGCGCCCGAGCGCGAAGATTTCAAAACCGCGCTGTTCGCGCGCATGGACGCCGCGCTGCCTGCGCACGTCATCGTCGCGTCTAGCTCGTCCGGTCTCATCATGAGCCGCCTGCAATCGCAGTGCCGCCATGCCTCGCGCTTCGTCATCGGGCATCCGTTCAATCCGCCGCACCTGATCCCGCTGGTCGAGGTGGTAGGCGGCACCCAGACCTCCGCCGACACCATCGACCGCTGCATCGCCTTCTACCGCAGCCTGGGCAAATACCCCATCCGCCTGAACAAGGAAGTGCCGGGTCACATCGCCAACCGCCTGCAGGCGGCCCTGTGGCGCGAAGCGATACACCTCGCGGCCGAGAACGTGGCCAGCGTCGCCGACATCGATGCCGCCGTATCGCAAGGCCCCGGCCTGCGCTGGGCGTTGTTCGGTCCGCACATGACTTTCAATCTGGGCGGCGGCGCGGGCGGCCTGGCCAATTTCATGGACCACCTGCTGGGTCCGGTACAAACCTGGTGGGACGACCTGGGAGCACCCGAGGTCACTCCCGAGCTGCGGCAGCGCCTGATCGAAGGCGTCAACGCCGAAGCAGGCCAGCGCAGCATCGCCGACCTGGTCCAGACTCGCGACGCCCAGCTCACCGCGCTGCTCAAAGCGCTGCAACGCTGAAGCGGCAGCAGTCAATGGCAGCAACACGGGGCGAATGCGCCCCATAGCCCATCAAGCCGGCTGACAGTAGCCGGCCATTCCATCGCAGGATTCCTCCGCATGATCTCCGTAACGCATGAAACCGCCCATTCCCGCTACACCGCCACCGTTGATGGCGTCTTGTGCGTGCTCGACTACCAGCTACAAGGCAACACCATGGCCATCACGCACACCGGCGTGCCGAGCCAGGTGGGCGGCCGCGGCATCGCCGCTGCGTTGACCAAGTACGCGCTGGACGACGCGCGCACCCGGGGCTGGAAGGTGCGGCCCTTGTGCTCATACGCGGACGCCTATATCCGCCGCCATCCTGAATACAACGATCTGCTGGCCTGAGCTTCTTCCGCGTTTCGTCCCGTGACCAAGCAATCCAAGCTCCAGGCTGCGGCCTGTCCCTGCGGTGGCCCCAAGCCCTATTCCGAATGCTGCGGCCGCTGGCATGAAGGCCCTCAGGCCATGCAGGCCCCCACCGCCGAAGCGCTGATGCGCTCCCGCTACAGCGCCTTCGTGCTGGACAGGTTGCCCTATCTGTTGGCGACCTGGCACCCGAGCACCCGCCCTGCGTCTCTCGATCCCAATCCGCCGGACCTGAAATGGCTGGGACTGGCGATCAAGCAAACCGGCAGCCAGGGCCCTGAGCACGCAACCGTGGAATTCGTCGCCCGCAGCCGCCAGGCCGGCCGCGCCCATCGCCTGCATGAGCTCAGCCGCTTCGTGCGCGAAGGCGGACTATGGTTCTACGTGGACGGCGACCTGTACTGACCATCCCCGACACTCCCGGACCGCGCCTTTCCCAACCCAAATATTCCAAAAACAGACATGAACCACGATCCTCGCCACGCCGAAGCGCTCTTTCACTCTGAAACCGTCGCGGCATTGCGCGCCGACCTCGCGCTCGCATTGCGGGCTGCGGCAGCGCATGGCCTGGGGGAAGGCGTCTGCAATCACTTCAGCGTGGCCCTGCCAGGAGACTCGGAGCATTTCCTGCTCAACCCCCGCGGGCTGATGTGGCATGAAGTGCAGGCGGATGACATCGTGCTGATCGATGCCCAGGGCAACAAGCTCGCGGGCTGCCATGCGGTCGAACCCACGGCCATGTTCATCCATGCCGCCATCCACCGCATCGCCGGCAAAGCCTGTGTGCTGCATACGCATATGCCTTACGCCACGGCCCTGACGCTCACCTCGGATCGCGCGCTCGATACCACGCTATCCCAGAATGCCATGCGCTTTCATGGTCGCCTGGCCATTGATGAGCACTACAACGGCCTGGCCCTGGACGTAAGCGAAGGCGAACGCATCGCTCACGCGATGCAGGGCGCTGATGTGGTTTTCCTTGGCAACCATGGCGTCGTCGTCTGCGGCGAACGGCTGGATTACGCCTACGACGACCTGTTTTTCCTGGAACGCGCCTGTACCGCCCAGGTGCTGGCGCAATCCACGGGGCGCCCGCTGGTGCCGGTCAATCCCGAACTCGCGGCCAAGGTTGCGGCACAGGTGCAAAGCGAACGCCTGCAATCCGAATTGTTCTTCGCTGCCTTGCGGCGCCAATTGCTCTAGCCGCTTTTAACGGCGCGCCCAAAACAAAACCCCTCGCAGGAGCATCCTGCGAGGGGTTTTTCATTGGGGTTTGCGGAACCTGCGAAGCGCATCATCAGCGCGGCGCCGCAAAGACAAAACCCCACAGGGGTTACCTGTGGGGTTTTGCGGAATAAAAGCTTGACGATGACCTACTTTCACAGACGTCCGTCCACTATCATCGGCGCAAAGTCGTTTCACTGT
>NZ_JBYSYI010000016.1:0-69183 GCF_058783105.1 Achromobacter sp. FW305-C-30-7
CCGGTGACGTCCTTGCCGCCGACGGTGACGCCGGCGATGCCGGCCTCGGCGGTGACGGTCACGGAACCGGTGACGGTATTGCCCGTGCCTTCGACCACGCTGTTGTGGGCGCCGGTGACGGTGCCGTCGGCGTCCTCAGGAGTGACGACAGGCGGAGCGTCGGTCTGGCCATTGATGGTGATGGTCAGTTCGGCTTCGCTGATGTCGCCATCGGCGTCGGTGATGGTGTAGCGGATGGTCTCGGTCAGCGTCTGACCGTTGTTGAGGGCCTGGACAGCCTGCAGGCCGTTATTGAGCTGATAGGACCAGGTGCCGTCGCCGTTGTCCACCAGCGTGCCGTACTTGGCGTCGGCGGTGTTGATGACGGTTGTGACCGCGTCGGCGCCGAGCTTGTCGTTGGTCAGCACGCTGCCGGTGACCGGGGCGGTCGCGTCTTCGGTGACGGAAGCGGTGTCGTCCTTGGCATCAGGCGCGGTGTCGATGATCTGGATGTCCAGATCGTTGCGCTGGGTCTGGCCAGCAAAGTCGGTGACGGCAACTTCGAAGAGATCGCGGACCGAGTCGTCGCCGTTGGAGTGGTCGTCGGCGCCGCCGGTCTCCTGGTAGGAGTAGGTGATCTTGCCGGTGGCGGCGTCGTAACCCGTGATGGTCAAGACGCCCTTGTCGGTGGTGATGACAACCGGGGTGGTGCTGGCCTTGGTGACGTCCTGGCCGGCCACGGTGACGCCAGCGATGCCGGCTTCGGCAGAGACAGTCACGGAACCTGTGACGGTGTCGCCAGAGGCTTCGACCACGCTGTTATGGCCCGCCGTGACATCGCCGTCGCTGTTCTCAGGCGTGATCACCGGAGGAGCGTCGGTCTGCCCTGTGACCGTAATGGTCAGGGTGGCCGTGCTGGTCGCGCCCTGCGCGTCGGACACGGTGTACGTGATCGACGTGGTCGCCGTCTGGCCGTCATTCAAGTACTGGAACGCGGTGCCGGGATTGAACGTGTACGTGCCGTCGGCGTTCAGTGTGAACGTGCCGCCATTGGAACCTACGACAGGCTTGCCGACGTCGGCGTCGACGCCGTTGACCTGCGAGACGTGGATCTTGTCGCCGTCCGGATCGCTGTCGTTGCCCAGCACGCCTTCGGTGACGTGGTCAACGACCAGGGGCTTGTCTTCACCGGTGGTGCCTTCGTCATTGGTCGCGACCGGGACGGGGTTGCCCACGGTCCAGACGAAGGTCTGGGAGACGGTCGCCCCCGACTTGTCGGTGGCGGTCACGGTGATGAGGTACTCGCCCTTGACGCCCGTGTTGGTGTGGTCGGACGCCCAGTTGGCGAACTGGCCGGTAAAAGTGCCGGTGGTGGGGTCGAACTTCAGGCCGCCGGGGATATGGTCCACCGAGTAGACCAGGGAATCGCCGTCATCGAGGTCGCTGAAGAAGCCGGACAGGTTGTAGTTGACGACATCGCCGTCCATGTTGTCCTGGTTCTGCAGGGCAACTGCGGTCGGCGCGTCGTTGGTGCCGGTGATTTCGACCGTCAGCGTGGCGGAGCTGGTGCCGCCTTGGCCGTCCGTGACGGTATAGGTGATCGAGCTGGTCGCCGTCTGGCCAACCGCCAGATGCTGGAAGGCGTTGCCGGGGTTGAACGAGTACGAGCCGTCGGGGTTCAGGGTGAACGTGCCGCCGTTGGAGCCGGCCGTCGGCGTGCCGACGTTGCCGGTAGCGCCGTTGACTTGCGAGACGGTCAGGGTATCGCCATCCGGATCAACGTCGTTGGCCAGGACGCCGTTTTGGGCGTCGACGTTGAGCGTGGTGTCCTCATCCGTGGTGCCGTTGTCGTTGGCTGCCGTCGGTGCGGGATTGGTGACGTCCCAGTTGAAGTCCTGGGAAGTCGTGGCGCCGGACGGGTCGGTGGCGGTCACCGTTACCGTGTAGACGCCGTTGTTGCCGCCTTGCGAGGCGGAGTGGTCGATGGTGCCGGTGATGATGCCGGTGTTCGGATCAATGGTGAGGCCGGGCGGCAGGCCGGTGGCCGTAAAGGTGAGCTTGTCGCTGGTGTCCGGGTCCGAGAAATGGCTGGAGACGTTGTAGCTCACACCCGTCTGGGCGTCGATGCCCGACGTGTCGGCAATGGCGGTGGAGACCGGGCCATCGTTGGTGCCGGTGATCGTCACGACGACGGTCGCCGTGGAGGTGGCGCCGCTGGGATCCGTGATGGTGTACGAAATGGTGCTGGTGGCAGTTTCGCCCACGGCCAGATGGCCGTACTCGTTACCCGGGGTGAAGACGTAGCTGCCGTCGGGCAGGACCGTGAAGGTGCCGCCGTTGCTGCCGTTGACCGTGATGCCGGCCGGGGACATGGGGCGGCCGCTGACCGAGACGATCGCCAGCGGGTCGCCGTCGGGGTCCGAGTCGTTCAGCAGCAGGTTGCCGCGCACCAGGCTGTTCTGGTCTCCGCTGGCAGCGTCGTTCAGCGCGTTGGGGGGAGTATTGACGGTGGCTGGGGTTGCGTCATCGTCACCGCCGGCGCCGGCGCCGGTACCGGACAGGCGGGGCAGGATTTCCTGGCCGCGGCTGGGGTTCGGGTAAGCCAGGTCGAGCGGCGTGGTCGTTTCCAGAATGCGGGCCAAGCGCACGAAGCTGCTGCCGCCGTCAGGGCCGCCGCCGGTCAAGACGGCTGCGGTGGGATCCAGTTCGTCGAACGGATCGCGGCCGTCGCGCAGGGCGGCCAGGAGACGGTCGGAATCGGTGCCGGAGGGCGGGGCCACCGCCGCTTCGGACGGGTCGGCCAGCGGGCCGGTCATGTCGCCGGTTACCGCGACCTCGCGGCCTTCGCCGATGACGATAGGCATGCCGTTTTCAACCTGAAGCGAAACCGTGGCGCCCGAGGCAGTGACGACGTCGCTGCCGGCGGGGACCTTGCTGCCTTGATGCAGTTCGGTCAGAGAACCGTCGCTATTGCGTATCCACGCGCGACCGGAGATTTCGTTGACGACTGCGGGGGAGGTGTTGGCCATGTTGGTTCCGTTTCAGGGAGTTATCCAAGATGGCCAGATACTAGATTGCGCCGCCGGCGCGGGATATTGTCCTCAAGGACAGTATCAGGAAGTAATTTTGATTTTGGCGTCGGCGGGGGCTGAAATGCCGTGAACGAGCAGGGCGAGCTGCAGGCGGTCGGTTACGCCCAGCTTTTCGAAAACGGCTGACAGGTGGGCCTTGACCGTGCGTTCGGTAATGCCCAGGGCTTCGGCGATCTGCGCATTGGCCTGGCCGCTGGAGGCATAGCGGGCGACGGTGATTTCACGTTCGGTCAGCACGCCGCCGTCCCAGGAGTGCGCATCCTGGGCGCGTTCGGCGACCAGTTTGAGCAGCCGCGACACCAGGGAACGGCCCATCCAGATGCCGCCGGATGCGACGACTTCCAGCGCCTGGGACAGCGAAGCTGCCGACGCATAGCCGTGGCAGTATCCGTGCGCGCCGGCGCCCAGGACCCGGGTGCCTTGCTCGTCGTTCGGACTGGGGCTGGCGACAACCACGTGCATGTCTGCCAAGGTCGTGGCCCAGCTGGGGGCCTGCCAGGACGGCAGGCGAGGCAGGTCCGCGTCCAAGACCGCCAGCGTACGGCCCTGTTCGCGCCAGCGCTGCAGGTCGGCCAGGCCGCGCCCGCGGGCCGCCAGCCAGCGGGCCGGGTTCAGGCCACGCCAGTGCTGCCACAACAGGTCGTCGTGCGTAATCAACAGAACAGGAACGGGTTTCATAAAGCCTTACAGCCCTCCTTTAACGTTCGGTAAAGGCATTCGCCTTGGCGCGCAGTATGGGCTTGAGCAGGTACTGCAGCACCGTGCGCTTGCCAGTCAGGATATGAACCTCCGCCACCATCCCGGGGATGATGGGCAACAGTTTGTCGCCTACCGTGCTGCGGTCCGTGCGGACCCGTACTACATAGTAGGAATTGCCTTTCTCATCGGTCACGGTGTCCGCGCCGATCTGTTCCACCTTGCCTTCCAGGCCGCCGTAGATGGCGAAGTCGTACGCCGTGAATTTCACTTCCGCCTTCTGGTCGGCATGCAGGAAGCCGATGTCGCGCGGTTGGATGCGGACTTCGAGCAGCAGCGTGTCGTCCTTGGGCACGATTTCGATGATGTCCTTGCCGGGCTGGACCACGCCGCCGACCGTGTTGTTGAACAGCGTCTTGACCGTGCCGCGCACCGGGGCGCGCACTTCGGCCAGTTTCACGCGGTCAGCCAGCGCCAGTTTGCCCTGGCGCAGGGTGGCCAGCTTGGTGTTGGTTTCAGACAGTTCGCTGCGGGCCTGGTTGCGGATGTTCAGCTCGGCTTCCTGCAGCTTGCTTTCCGCTTCCTTGATGGAAGCCTGGAAGCGGTCGATCTGGGCTTCGGCGCCTTTCTGTTCGCCGCAATAGCGGGCCACGTCGCGTTGCAGGCGCAGCAGATCTACTTCGGATACGGCCCCGCTCTTGAGCAGGGGACGGGTCACCTGCAGCTCGCGCGAGGTCAGGCTGCAGCTGGCTGCGGCCTGGTCACGCTTGGCGATGGTTTCGCGCAGGTCTTCCTGGCGCTGCTTGAGTTGCTCGCGGGCGACGTTGACCGTGGCGTTCAGCTCCGTGGTGCGGGCTTGCCAGACATTACGCTCCATTTCCACCAGTCCAGGCGCCTGCGTCAGTACTTCCTCGGGGGCCACGAAGGGCTCGCCGGTGGCCAGGGCCTGCAGTCGGGCGGCCTTGGCGAGCAGGGACATGTATTCCGCGTTATTTTCGCCCAGGGACGAAGCGAACCGGGTGGAGTCGATCTTCAGCAGCACTTCCCCGGCCTCGACTTCTTGCCCCGGACGCACCAGGATTTCCTCGACGATACCGCCGTCCAGGCTCTGGATGATCTGGACCTGGCGCGACGGCACGACCTTGCCTTCGCCCCGGACGACTTCGTCGATACTGCCGGTACCCGCCCACAGCAGCAGTCCGCCGGTGGCCAGCAGGCTGACCCACAGCAGGATGCGCGAGCCACGCGCCTGGGATTCATGGATGACCCATTCCGCGTTGCCGACGTAGTCGGAGCGTTGTTGGGGTTTGCCTTTTTCGGCTCCGTCCAGCAGGCGGTCGAAGAAGAACACGAAGACGCCGCGCAGCATGCGCCACAAGCTTCCAAACAGGCCGTGCCGGGATTCGCCGGGATTGTTCAGCATGGTTTCCTCAGCTTCCGCGTCCGACGCGTCCTTGACGCAGTGCTTCGACAACCTGTTCCTTGGGACCGTCGGCCACGATGTGACCGTTGTCGATCACGATCAGGCGGTCGACCAGGTCCAGCAGGGCAGTGCGGTGTGTGACCAGCAGGATCGTCTTGGTGGCGCTGGCTTCGCCCAGGCGCTTGCGCAGTTGCGCTTCGCTCTGGTGGTCCATGTTGCTGCTAGGCTCGTCCAGCAGCAGGATGGGCGGATCGTTGATCAGGGCACGTGCCACCGCCACCGACTGGCGCTGGCCGCCGGAGAGGGACTCGCCGCGTTCGCCGATGACCATGTCGAAGCCGTCGGGATGCAGGTTGGCGAAATCGGTGACGCCGGCCATATTGGCGGCCGCCAGGATGCTGGCGTCGTCGGCGTAGGGCGCGCCCATCGCGAGGTTGTGTTTCAGGCTGCCATAGAACAGCAGCGGGTCCTGCGGCACGTGGCCGATGGCGCGGCGCACGTCGGCGGGATCGATCTGGCGCACGTCTACGCCGTCCAGCAGCACGGCGCCCTCGGTGGGCTGATACAGTGCCAACGCCAGTTTTTCCAGCGTGGTCTTGCCAGAACCGATGCGGCCGATGATGCCGACTTTTTCACCCGGCTGCAGTTTGAAGGACACCTTCTTCAGCACCGGCTGCTTGCTGCCGGGATAGCTGAAGGTAACGTCGCGGAATTCAATGCCGCCGTGGAAGACCGGACGATGCAGGAATTCGGCTTCTGCCGGACGTTCAATCGGCAGCTTCATATAGTTGTCGATCGAGCCGAGCGAGGTGCGCGCGTTCTGGTACTGCATGAGCAGCCCGGCAACCTGGCCGAGCGGGGCCAGGCAGCGGCCGGCGATCATGGAAGCGGCGATGATGCCGCCCATTGAGATGGCGGATTCCTGCGCCTGGTAGACACCGATAATGACGACGGAGATCGATACCAGTTGCTGGACGGCCTGTACGAAGCCGACCGTCGAAGACGAAATCAGCTTCAGCTTGCCGCCAGTCAGGGCGATAAATTCGGTGGCGCGTTCCCAGTTGCGCTGGATCGAGCCCTGGGCATTGAGAGTCTTGACAGACTCCAGGCCGGTCAGGGCCTCGACCAGGGTTGCATTGCGTTGCGACGAGGCCTGGAACGATGCCATGGTCAGCGATTCCATGCGGGCCTGCGCGGCCAGCGATACCAGCAGGATCAGCACGATCGCGACCAGGGGCGGAAGAATCATCCAGGGCGAGATCCAGGCCAGCGCCAACAGGAACAGCAGAATGAAGGGCAGGTCGACCAGGGTGGTGATGGTGGCCGACGCGATGAAGTCGCGGATGGATTCGAATGAACGCAGGTTGGCGGCGAAGGAACCCACCGATACCGGCCGGCCTTCCATGCGCAGGTCCAGCACCCGTTCCATGATCTGCGCCGACAGGCGCACATCGACCCGCTTGCTGGCGCTGTCCACCACATGGGAGCGCGCGGTGCTCAGGATCATGTTGAAGATCACGACCAGGGTGATGCCGATAGCCAGCACCCAGAGTGTCTCGACGGCGTTGTTTGGCACGACGCGGTCATACACGTTCATGGTGAACAGCGGCATCGCCATTGCGAAGATATTGATCAGCAGGGCGGCGATCAGCGCATCGCGGTACATGCGCCGGTTTTCCATGATGGCAGCCCAGAACCAATGGCGCTCGCGTACCTTGGCGACTTCGGGCGCGCGCGCGTCGAAGCGGAACTGCGGACGCACAAAGCACACCAGCCCGGTGTATTGCGCAGACAGTTCCGCAGCGCTCATTTCCATCGAGCTGCCACCTAATTCGGGGTGGCTGACAACATACTTATCGCCGTCCCTTTTCAGCAACAGGCAGGCGCGCTCGCCGTTGAGCAGCAGGATCGCGGGCAACAGGTCCTGCGAGATGCTGTCCAGCGTGCGTTTGACCACGCGGGCGGAGAGCTGCGCGCGCGCGGCAGCGCGCGGCAGCAATGCGGGAGTCAGCTTGTGTTCTTCCAGAGGCAGGCCCGCGGACAAAGCCTGTCCCGTCGCCGTCACGCCATGCAGCCGGGTGATTTCCACCAGGCAGTCCAGCAGAGGGTCGTCGTGCGCCGCGCGCGCGTCAGCGCGCCACTCCCGGGCCGCCGTTTCAGATAACTTGTCCATCTTCGTCATCCAGCAGGTCGAGGTGTTCGGAGAGGCGCGCGCGCTGTTGCTTGCGCTGGGTCAGCTTTTGTTGAGCCTGCACAGGCAGGTCGGTCATACGCAAGGTGCCATTGGCTATCAGCGCGTCGATCAGGTCTTCCAGGACGCGGACAAAATCCGCGTCCAGTTGTGAGAAGTCGTTGCCCTGTTTCTGCATATGGTCTCCTTGCGCTTGCTTCGCCTAGGGTTTGGCCTTGGGCGAGTTTACCGGGATGAACGTGGGCGGCAGATTGCCCTCGTTGTATTGCACGCGCACGGGCGCCAGGCGGGCCGAGTCGGGGATCGTCGAGTTGCAGAGCTTGATCACGTCGTCGGAGACTTCCAGCTTGCCGTTCTCCTCGGGCATTTCGTTGCGCGCGGGCTGCAGCGACAGCGCCGGCAGCAGTGCGTGCGACAGCGCCAGCCAGCGGTACTGCGCGATCTGCAGGTCATACAGGGCGTTGGTCAGGGCGCGGCGCGATTCGAACAGTTCGTTTTCCGTGTCCAGCAAGTCCAGCAGCGAACGCTGGCCGATCTGGAACTGCTGGCGGTAGGCTTCGCGTACCTTCGTGGTGGCGACTTCGTGGTCACGCAGGAAGGGCAGCTTCTGGTTCAGGCTGGCCACGTTGTTCCAGGCCACGGCCAGGTCCTGCTGCACGTTGCGGCAGGTGTAGTCGCGGATGTCGCGCGCGGCGTAGGACTGCGCGGAGGTCTGGCGCACGCGGGCGGAGTCGGCGCCGCCGCGATACAGGTTGTAGCTCATGACAACCTGGACGCTGGAGTTCTGGATGTCGCGGTTTTGCGGCGTCGGGTCGTTCTGGTCGCGGCCGGTCGCTGCCACGAACTCGAACTTGGGCGAGAAGGCGCCCTTGGACGAGGCGACACCGGCTTGCGCGGCCTGCAGCCCGGCCTGCTTGGACAGGAAGCTGGGGTTGCGGCGCAAGGACTCGTTGAAGTCGGCCGGCTTGACCGGCAGCTTGCCGCTGATGTCGGGCGTAGGTTGCAGCGAGTCAGGGGGCAGGGCGCCGGTAACACGCTGGAAGCGCTGCTGCACGTCCAGCAGGTTGGCGGTCTCGGTCATCAGGTTGGTCTGGGCCAGCGCCAGGCGCCCGCCGGCCTGTTCCAGGTCGACGCGGCGGCCCACGCCGGAGTCAGCGCGTTCGCCGATCTGCTTGAGCGTTTCTTCATGCAGGGTGTAGTTCTGGCGGGCCAGCAGTTCCATGTCGCGGTAGCGCTGCAAGTCGACGTAGGCCTGCACGGCGCTGAAGGCGGTGTTGTCGCTAGTGGCCAGCAGGTCATAGAAACGAGCCAGCTTGTCGAAGCCAGCTTGCTTGACGTCGTTGCTCGTGCGGAAGCCGTCGAAAATCAACTGGCGCAGTTCCACGCTGTAGCCGGGACGGTTCCAGCTTTGCGACCCGACTCCGGGCACGTTGTTGCGGTACTCGCGGCCTACATAGCCTTGCGCATTGATCTGCGGAAAGAAGGCGCCGCGAGCGACGGCCTGGCCCTCCAGCGAAGCCTGGAAGTCATGGTATTTAGCCTGGATTTCCGGGTTGCTGAGCAGGGTCTGTTCGACCACCTGGTTCAGCGTGACCCCAGCTTGCCCGGAGGCGGGAGCCGATGACTGTGCAAATGCCGCAGGAACGAATGCCAGGGCAAGGACCGAAGTCGTGCTTTTGAGCAAAAACGAAGCCATAGTGATTATTCGCGAGTCGAGTTAGGAATTAATGGCCGCCATATTGTGTGGAAATGTCAGTTTTGACGAGTCAATATTTGTTAATTCTTGACGAAGTTTTCCGGTCGGCAGTTTGAGTTTCTTCGCGCATCATCTCTTAATTAGCTTGAATTTGCACTAATTTCGCTATATTCCGGATTTGTGGTCCAGTTTAATGCAGGATAAATGCGGTTTATTGCGCTTTGTTTCGCAGTTTAGGCGTCCGCGCTGAACAACGATTATATCGGTTTGATAATTTTGTATCTGTTTTAAATACCCGAATTTGTATCTGTAACTGTTTGGTTGCGGAGCGGTTGGGGCATGGAAATAGGACAAAGTGACCCCCGTCATTTCCTAGCATGGTAGTCTTGATACTGGTATATAAGGTGCAATTGTACTAGGTTGAGACCCTGTGCATAATTCGTTCATGCCGCAGTGGCCGGCGCGCGGAGGTCGTTTTCAACCGCGTGCGGCACGAGCCGGACTGTCTACTTGCAGAGCGCATCCATGGCCCAAACTCTTTACGACAAACTCTGGGACGCCCACGTCGTCCACCAGGAATCAGACGGCACCTGTCTGCTCTATATCGACCGCCACCTGGTGCATGAAGTCACCAGCCCCCAGGCGTTCGAGGGCCTGGCGATGGCCGGCCGCAAGCCGTGGCGCACGGGCGCCAATCTGGCGGTCGCGGACCACAACGTGCCCACCTTGAATCGAGCCCAGGGTATCGACGACCCGATTTCCCGCTTGCAGGTGGATACGCTGGACGCCAACTGCGACAAGTACGGCATCACCGAATTCCGCATGAATGACCTGCGCCAGGGCATCGTGCACGTGATCGGCCCGGAACAGGGCGCGACCCTGCCCGGCATGACCGTGGTCTGCGGCGATTCGCACACCAGCACGCACGGCGCGGTGGGCGCGCTTGCCTTCGGCATCGGCACCTCCGAGGTCGAGCACGTCCTGGCCACCCAGACGCTGCTCATGAAGAAAGCCAAGAGCATGCTGATCAAGGTCGATGGCGAGCTGCCCTTCGGCTGTACGGCCAAGGACGTGGTCCTGCACATCATCGGCATCATCGGCACCGCGGGCGGCACCGGCTACGCGATCGAGTTTGCCGGCAGCACGATGCGCGCCCTGTCCGTCGAAGGCCGCATGACCGTCTGCAACATGGCCATCGAAGCCGGCGCCCGTTCCGGCATGGTGGCGGTGGACGACAAGACCGTCGAGTATTTCCGCGGCCGTCCCTTTGCGCCCACCGGCGTGCTGTGGGACCAGGCGGTGGGTTACTGGCGCACTCTGCATACCGATGAGGGCGCCAAGTTCGACGCCGTGGTGGAAATCAACGCCCGCGACATCAAGCCGCAAGTCACCTGGGGCACGTCTCCTGAAATGGTGTTGCCGGTGGATTCCCGCGTGCCGGACCCCGACCGCGAAAAAGACGACGTGCGCCGCAGCGGCATGGAGCGCGCCCTGCAGTACATGGGCCTGAAGCCCAACACGCCGCTGACCGATATCCGTGTGGATCGCGTGTTCATCGGCTCGTGCACCAACTCGCGCATCGAAGACCTGCGCGCAGCCGCCGCTGTCGCGCGCGGCAAGCATGTGGCGTCCAATGTGCGTCAGGCCATGGTGGTGCCGGGTTCGGGCCTGGTCAAGCAACAAGCCGAGCGCGAAGGGCTGGACAAGATCTTCATTGAAGCCGGTTTTGAATGGCGCGAGCCGGGCTGCTCCATGTGCCTGGCCATGAACGCCGACCGTCTCGAACCTGGCGAACGTTGCGCTTCCACCTCGAACCGCAACTTCGAGGGCCGGCAAGGGCAGGGCGGACGCACCCATCTGGTCAGCCCCGCCATGGCCGCCGCCGCTGCCGTCGCCGGTCATTTCGTCGACGTCCGCACTTTCCGTTAAGCGTCAAGCACCGAGTACCGACATCATGCAAGCATTTACCACTCACGAAGGCCTGGTGGCTCCGCTCGATCGCGAAAACGTCGACACGGACCTCATCATCCCCAAGCAGTTCCTCAAGTCGATCAAGCGCACCGGCTTCGGCCCGAACCTGTTCGACGAGCTGCGCTATCTGGACCACGGCGAGCCCGGCATGGACAACAGCAAGCGTCCGTTGAATCCGGATTTCGTGCTGAACCAGCCGCGCTACCAGGGCGCCTCGGTGCTGCTGGCGCGCAAGAACTTCGGCTGCGGCTCCAGCCGCGAGCACGCGCCCTGGGCGCTGACGCAGTTCGGTTTCCGCGCCATCATCGCGCCGTCCTATGCCGATATTTTCTTTAACAACAGCTTCAAGAACGGCCTGCTGCCGATCATCCTCTCCGAATTGGAAGTCGCGCGCCTGTTCGACGAAGTGAAGGCCTTCCCGGGCTACAAGCTGCGTGTCGATCTTGAACGCCAGGTCGTGGTGGCGGCGGACGGGCGGGAGATGGGCTTCGATATTGAGCCCTTCCGCAAGTACTGTCTGTTCAATGGTTTCGACGATATCGGGCTGACCTTGCGCCAGTCGGACAAGATCCGCGCCTTCGAGGCCGAGCGCTTGGCCCGTCATCCGTGGCTGGAAAGCCGCCCGATCGCCTGACGCCACTCTTATTCTGATTACAGGATTGTTTTCGTATGACTCACAACATCGCAGTCTTGCCGGGTGACGGCATCGGCCCGGAAATCGTCGAGCAGGCCGTGCGCGTCCTGAAGGCGCTGGACGTTTCCTTTGAGATCAAGCAAGCGCCGGTGGGCGGCGCCGCCTTCGATGCGTTCGAACATCCGCTGCCGCCGGCCACGCTGAACCTGGCCAAGGAATCGGACGCCGTGCTGTTCGGCGCCGTGGGCGACTGGAAGTACGACAGCCTGCCGCGCGAGTTCCGCCCCGAGCAGGCCATCCTGGGCCTGCGCAAGGCGCTCGGCCTGTTCGCCAACCTGCGTCCGGCCATTCTGTATCCGGAACTGGCCAGCGCTTCGTCGCTCAAGCCCGAGATCGTGTCCGGCCTGGACATCCTGATCATCCGCGAACTGACTGGCGACATCTATTTCGGCACGCCGCGCGGCGTGCGTTCGTCGCCCGACGGCGCCTTCACGGGCGAGCGCGAAGGCTACGACACCATGCGCTACGCGGAATCCGAAGTGCGCCGGATCGCGCGTATCGGCTTCGAATCGGCCCGCAAGCGCGGCAAGAAGCTGTGCAGCGTGGACAAGGCCAACGTGCTGGAGACCTCGCAGTTCTGGCGCGACATCGTCATCGAGATCGCGCGCGAGTATCCCGACGTGGAACTGTCGCACATGTATGTCGACAACGCCGCCATGCAGCTGGTGCGCAACCCGCGCCAGTTCGACGTCATCGTGACTGGAAACCTGTTCGGCGACATCCTGTCGGATGAGGCGGCCATGCTGACCGGCTCGATCGGCATGCTGCCCTCGGCTTCGCTGAACGCTGGCGGCCAAGGCTTGTACGAACCCAGCCACGGCTCCGCGCCCGATATCGCCGGCCAGGGCATCGCCAATCCGCTGGCGACCATTCTGTCCGCCGCCATGCTGCTGCGCTATTCGCTGAACCTGGCGCCGCAGGCTGACCGCATCGAGGCCGCCGTGCGCCGCGTGCTGGCCGAGGGCCTGCGCACGGCCGACATCTTCGAACCGGGCACCACCAAGGTCGGCACGGCGCAGATGGGCGATGCGGTGCTGAAGGCGCTGGCCTGATCCTGCCGCCGGACGCCCGCGTCCGGCGACCGGGGCGGCGCAAGACAAGGGGCGGTCGCGTCAGGCCGCCCCTTGTTTTTGCTGTTGTGGCATCGCCTCGAAAGCACTTGCATCCATTGCGGCCCCTATTTTTTATGGTTGCGCCGCAACATCAGGCCGTGCATTCTGATAAATTGTTGAATTGCACGGCTTTTTCCCCCTGGACCCTAGTCTCCACACCTTTAAAGAGCGATTGAAATGAATCAAGCAGTAGGCCTTGTCGGCTGGCGCGGTATGGTCGGCTCGGTGCTCATGCAACGCATGCGCGACGAGAACGACTTCGCACTGATCGAACCGGTGTTTTTCTCCACCAGCAACGCTGGCGGCGCCGCGCCCACTTGGGCCACTGGCGCAGGTCCGCTGCAAGACGCCTACAACATTGACGCTCTGAAAAAACTGCCGATCATCGTGACGGCGCAAGGCGGCGACTACACCTCCGAGGTCTACCCGAAGCTGCGCGGCGCGGGTTGGAACGGCATCTGGATCGATGCCGCCAGCACCCTGCGCATGGCTGAAGACGCCATCATCGTGCTGGATCCGGTCAACCGTCCGGTCATCGACGCGGCGCTCAAGCGCGGTGTGCGCAACTTCATCGGCGGCAATTGCACCGTCAGCTGCATGCTGATGGGCCTGGCCGGCCTGTTCAACAACGACCTGGTCGAGTGGATGACCTCCATGACCTACCAGGCCGCTTCCGGCGGCGGCGCGCAGCACATGCGCGAACTGCTGACCCAGTTCGGCGAAATCAACCAGTCGGTCAAGTCGCTGCTGGACGATCCGGCGTCGGCCATCCTGGAAATCGACCGCGGCGTGCTGGCCAAGCAAAAGGATCCGGCGCTGCCCCACGAGCACTTCGGCGTGCCGCTGGGCGGCAACCTGATTCCCTGGATCGACAAGGATCTGGGCGACGGCATGTCCAAGGAAGAGTGGAAGGGCGAAGTCGAGACCAATAAGATCCTGGGCCGCGGCGCCGCTTTCGGCACGCCCGCCACGCCGATCGACGGCCTGTGCGTGCGCATCGGCGCGATGCGCTGCCACAGCCAGGCGCTGACCATCAAGCTCAAGCGCGATGTGCCGCTGGACGAGATCGAGGCGCTGATCGCCGAAGGCACGCAATGGGCCAAGGTCGTGCCCAACACCAAGGAAGCCACGGTTTCCGCGCTGACCCCGGTTGCCGTCACCGGTACCCTGGATATTCCGGTGGGCCGTCTGCGCAAGCTGTCGATGGGCTCGCAGTATTTGGGCGCCTTCACCGTGGGCGACCAGTTGCTGTGGGGCGCCGCCGAGCCGCTGCGCCGCATGCTGCGTATCGCGCTGGCTGAAGCCTGATGCCCTTGCAGGCGGCGTTTGGCGCCACCTGATCAAGTACGCAAGGCAAGCAAGGGCACCTCAGGGTGCCCTTGTCGTTCGCGCGGCGTCCGCGTTGCGGCGCCAGACGGGCTCGCCAACAAATGCAGCCGGGCCTTTCAGGTTTGTGAAATGCGCATGATCCATTACACTTTTCCCGTGAATTGATGCCTGTTCTCACCTATATGGCGTGAGCCGGCTCCAGCCCGCAAGTCGACTACAAGAACGGAATTCCAGCTTATGACCCAGCGTTCGCGCCAAGTGAAGCATGCCCGCCGTTTAAAAGCCCTGCAGTGGGCGATTGCGCTGGCGATTGGCTCAAGCGTGTGTAGTACCGCCATGGCCATGCGCGTGGGGCATTCGCGGGTGGTTTCGGTGCCGGGCGCGCCGTTGCAGGCAGTGGTGGGATTGCAGGAACTGACGCCTGACGAGATCGCCTCGCTCAAAGTGTCGGTGGCGGACGAGGCCGCCTGGCAACGTGCGGGTCTGAAGCCGCCGGTTCCGCTGGCAAGCATGGTGGTCCGGGTCGAAGACGGACTGGACGCGACACGCAAGAATCTCCGTGTGCGGGCCTCGCAGCCGCCGACTAGCGGCGCGGTGGACCTGCTGTTGGATATCAGCTCCAGTTCGGGGCAGCGCCAGGTGCAAGTCAGCATCCTGGTGCCTCTGCGCGGCACCAGCGCGGATGTGACGCCGGCAGCGGTGGGCACGCCGAGCCGCGCGGCCGGGTCGCGTTCGGTCAATGTGAAGTCGGGCGACAATCTTTTCGCCATCGCCCAACGCAATGCCGTGCCCAACGCATCGGTCTATCAGATGCTGGTGGCCTTGTGGCGTGCCAATCCCGAGGCGTTCATCCAGAGCAATATGAATCTGGTGAAGGCCGGGCAGAGACTGACGATTCCCGATGCGGCGACCGTGCGTGCCGTGGATCCGGCCGAGGCGCGCCGCATCTTCAACGAACATGCCGAGGCGTTCGCGAAGTATCGCGCGCGCATTGGCGCGGCTGCGGGCGCGAACCCGTCCGTGGTTCAGGGGCAGGGCGCGGCTTCGGGCAGCGTCGCTCCTCCCGCTGATGCGGGGGTGGCGAGCGCCTCGCAGCCGCAGGATCGCGTGCGCCTGTCCTCCGGACAGGCGCAAGACAGCGCGCCGGCGCAAGCCGAGGCGCAGGCCGACGCCCGGACGTCGACCGAGCGCGCCATGGCCGATGTCCAGGGACGCGTGAGCCAGCTGCAAAGCAACGTCGATGATTTGAACAAGGCGGTGGGACAGCAGGGCGCTGCAGGCGGAGCGTCTGGCGCGGCGGGATCCCCGGGCGCGGCTGGAGCGCCAGGTGCGGCAGGTACTTCGGGTGCCCCAGGCGCTTCTGGCGCTACAGGTACTTCGGGCGCCGCAGGTATTTCGGGCGCAACAGGCGCTTCGGGAGCGGCAGGGACTTCGGGTGCAGCTGGGACTTCGGGCCTGGCAGGCGCTTCGGGTGCGGCAGGCGCTTCGGGTGCGGCAGGCGCTTCGGGTGCGGCAGGCGCTTCGGGTGCAGCAGGCGCTTCGGGAGCGGCAGGGACTTCGGGCCCGGCAGGCGCTTCGGGTGCAGCAGGCACTTCGGGTGCAGCAGGCGCTTCGGGTGCGGCAGGCACTCCGGGCGCGGCAGGCACTCCGGGCGCCGCCGGCACGCCTTCCGCAGCAGGCGCGTCGAGCACGCCCTCGTCGGAGCAGGCCGCCGGCAAGCCGGCAGATAAGGATCTCACTTCGGACATGCCCGCGTGGCTGGCCGATAATCTGCTCGTCATTGTCACTGCGGTGCTGGCGCTGATCGCATTCGCCATCGCGTGGCTCTTGCGCCGGGCCGGCGCGCGGCGCGGGGACGATGATGAGGAAACCTATGAATTCAACGAGCCAGCGCTGGATACGGCGGCGCTGAACCGCAAGCTCGGCAGCATCAATCTCGACCTGGACGAACCGCCCACGGACGAACCGCACCGTGTCGGCGGGCCACGGGTTTGATACATGTCTAGAGTTGCATTGGGGCTGGCGTATGACGGCTCCGCCTGGCAGGGTTGGCAGACACAGCCGCACCGGCAAACGGTGCAGGACACGCTGGAGGCCGCCCTCGGCAGTTTTTGCGGTGTGAAAGGGCCGGTGGCGACGATCTGCGCCGGCCGCACGGATACCGGGGTGCACGGCGCGATGCAGGTGGTCCATCTGGACACCGAACTCGACCGGCGGATGGAATCCTGGGTGCGGGGGGTGAACGCCTTCCTGCCGCCCAGCATTTCTGTGCAGTGGGCGCAGCCGGTGTCTGACGAATTCCACGCACGGTTTTCCGCACGTGCCCGCACCTACGTCTATTTGCTGTGGCGCGGCCGGGTTCGGCCCGCGTTGTGGGCGGGCCGGGCGGGCTGGTGTTTCCAGCCGCTGGACGTCGATGCGATGCGGACCGCGGCGAACGCCTTGCTGGGCGAGCACGACTTTTCCAGCTTCCGTTCTTCGCAGTGCCAGGCCAAGCATCCCGTGCGCCATCTGTACCGGCTGGACATCGATGAGCGCGGGCCGTTCCTGGTGTTCACGCTGAAGGCCAATGCTTTCCTGCATCATATGGTGCGCAACATCATGGGCGCGCTGTTGCAGATCGGCCAGGGGCGCGAGCCGGTGGACTGGATGGCGCAATTGCTGTCCTGGCGCGACCGCAAGCTGGGTGCGCCGACATTCGCGCCCGATGGGCTGTACCTGTCCGCCATCGATTATCCGGAAGAGTTCGGACTGGATGAACTCGACGGGGGATCGCAGTTGCTGTCGCCGTTTACTCAAACCTATTAGGGATGCCGCCGGCAACGGCGACGCCTGCCCAAGTCCGATGGAGGCCTTTGCCATGCAACGCCGCGCGTTTTTGAAGCAGACCGCCCTGGGCGGCGCCGCTCTGGTCGCTCCGGCGTTCGCGCAGGAAGTCCCGCTGGCCGAGGAAAACGCCAGCCCAAACCCGCCAGTAACGCCAGCGGAAGTGCAAGAGGCTCCGGTCACCGCGCCGCAAGTCCCAGCCGCCGCGCCCGAAGCGCCGGCGGTGGTGGCCGCCCCTCCCAAAGTTGCATGGCGGCTGGCCTCCAGCTTTCCCAATGAGTCGCCGACCCTGTTCGCCGGCGCCGAGGATGTGGCGCGCTATGTGAGCGAGGTGACGGACGGGCGCTTCAGCATCGAGATTTTTCCGGCAGGCGACCTGGTGCAACCCGGCCAAGTGCTGGAAGCCGTGCAGCACCGTGTCGTCGATTGCGGCCATACCGCGTCGACCCGTTACTTCGATATCGACCCGGCGCTGTGCTTTGACGCCGGTGTGCCGTTCGGCCTGAATACGCGGCAGATGAACGCCTGGATGACGCAGGGCGAAGGACTGGCGCTTACGCGCGTGCTGTTCGACAAGTACAACATCCTGAACTTTCCCTGCGGCTATACCGGCGCGCAGATGGGGGGCTGGTTTCGCGGGGAAATCAAGACCGTGGACGATCTGCGCGGGTTGAAGGTGAAGGCTGGCGGCTTCGCGCGCCATGTGCTGGCGCGCATGGGCGCCACGCCCGTCGAGGTGCCGGTGGCCGAAACCTATGCTGCCCTGGAGCAGGGTGTCGTGGACGCCGTCGCCTGGATCGGTCCTTATGACGATGAAAACCTGGCGCTCTACAAGGTGGCCCGGAACTACTATTTCCCGGGCTGGTGGGCAGGCACGCTGCAATTGTCCCTGTATGTGAACCAGGACGCCTACGATGAATTGCCCAAGCAGTACCAGTCCGCCCTGGCGCTGGCATGCCGCATGGCCACGGGCAACATGATCGCCAAGTACGACGCCGGCAACCCGGACGCGCTGCGCCGCCTGGTGTCGCGCGGCGCGCAGTTGAAGGCGTTTCCCAAGCCGGTCCTGCAGGCGAGCTACGAGGCCTCGCTTGCCGCCTACCAGGAAATGAGCGCCAAGGACGCCATGTTCAAGAAGCTCTATGAAAGCATGACGGCGTTCCGCGACAAGGAGACCCCGTGGTTCCGCCTGGCCGAGGGCAGCTTCGACAATCTCGTGGCCACCTTGGGCCAGCCCGCCGGGTAGGCCGGTCTGCACGCCGGATATACTGACTTGATCGGCCGCGCAGGGCGGCCAGGCAAGCGAAGAGTTTCATGCGCACACGCATCAAGATCTGTGGATTGACCCGCGAACAGGACATCGACGCCGCCGTCTCGGCAGGCGTCGATGCGATCGGCTTTGTGTTCTACGCCAAGAGCAAGCGTTGCCTGACGCCGACCCGCGCGGCGCAGTTGCGGCGCATGGTGCCGGCCTTTGTCGACGTGGTGGCCTTGTTCGTGAATCCAGAAGAGGCCGAGGTGCAGGCTGTGCTGGACCAGGTCAAACCGGAGCTGCTGCAATTCCATGGCGATGAAACGCCGCAGGACTGCGCCCGCTATGGCCACCGTTTTCTACGCGCATTCCGCGCCGGCGCGCCCGGCCTGGATACCGCGGAAAACCTGGCCTCCACGTGCCGTGCCTACGGCGAGGCCGCGGGCTGGCTGTTCGACAGCTACAGCGCGGGCTACGGCGGCAGCGGCCACGGCTTCGACTACGCCTTGCTCGACGAGGTAAGGGCTGATCCGGTGTCCCGGCCTCTGATCCTGTCCGGCGGCTTGAATGCGGAAAACGTCGGCGAGGCGGTGCAATTGATCCGGCCTTGGGCAGTCGATGTGAGCAGCGGCGTGGAGCTTGAGCAAGGGATCAAAAGTTCTGATAGAATCTCGTTCTTCGTTGCTGCAGCGCAAGCCGCAGACGCGAAGCTGAAGGGAAATTAGTAGTGCAGTGCAGGCGGTTTGAAGCAGTGCGGCAAAGCTGAAAAGCTGCGCCACGGAGCTCTTCAAAATGCGTTGCGTGAGAAGTCTGAAGGCATATGCAAAAGCAAACGCCGCAAACTTCGAAACGCAATAAATAGTGCAAAAAATCTTCCGAGACGATTTGCATAGTTTAAAAAAGCACTATATAATTCTTCTTCTTTGCAGGCGGTTAGCTCAGCTGGTTAGAGCGCCACGTTGACATCGTGGAGGTCGTTGGTTCGATTCCAATACCGCCTACCAAATTCCTGCAAAGTGCTGTCAAGCACGGCAAAAGAAAAAGCCGCCAAGTCGATGACTTGGCGGCTTTTTTGTTTTCTGTTCCAAGCGTGGCTTGTTGCAAGCAACTTATCGTGTAGTGCTTGTGCACAGTACCCGAGGCAGGAAAAAACACTGATGCCTTGGCGGGAGCCGTCATCGGATGATGAGAAAGGATGCCGGGCCGTACCCAGTTTGGCGGCTCGAAAGCTGGAATCGGCAAAGTCCGTGCGTCTAGCGACCATACCTATGTTGAAATAGGCCGCACAGAATGGAAAGATAGCGGTTCACTCGGCGTGGCTGGCATTTGTTCAGCCACCTTCCGTTAACCAGCCCGATCGCCTCAAAAAGATAATAGACCGGGCTGATAATTGCCAAAGGAAGCTGATTTGGATCAGGTGACGGTGTGAGCGCGGAATCGCCATGGCAATATGGACGCGGACGACAAGGGCACTCCATCGTGCGCCGCGTGACGCTTGGGTTCGTTGTGGCGTGGGTTGTGTCGGTGGCGGTTCTTGCGCGCTGGATGTCTCAGGAGATCGAGACATCGCGGCTCGACAGCCTGACTGCCAGCGCTGAATACGAGTCCAGAATTACCGCGCGCGTCATGGGCCGGTTGTTCACTGAGATGGTAAGCGTGGCCAATATGGTTGCGCGCCAGGGCCAAGTGATCGAACTGGCTATTCGATACCGCACGGATCCTCCCGGCGTGGCCGAGCTGACCCGAGAGCAGCGAGCCGCCGTGTTTACGCGCGATCCGCTGGTGCGCAGAGTGGGGGACTTCATGAATGCGCTGGCTGGCGATCTGCAATACGCGCGCATTTACATGAACAATATGTCGGACGATACGGTGACCGCGAGCAACTGGGCGGAACCGGACAGCATTGTCGGCATGATTTATGCGGGCCGGGCTTATCTTGCCGATGCATTACGCGACGGCACCGGGAGTTATTTCGGTATTGCGCGACTGAACAAGAGTCCATCCTACTTCGTCGCGAGCCGTATCGAGGATACGAATGACGTGCCGCAGGGCTCGGTGACCGTAAAGTTCGACGCGCCCGACGTAGCGCTTTACCTGGCTGGCAGGCATATTGCGCTGATCGTGAATCGCCAGGGCCGGGTAACCACGGCTTCGTCCGCGCCATTCATGCTGCGTAACGTTGCCGCGCTATTGCCCCCTGGTTTGGTATTGCCTTCCGACGGCGATGAAGATCTGGGCGAACCCTTGGAGATAAAGGCAATTGCCGGTACGCGCCATGCAGACCAGTGGCTCATTGACGGCAGGCCGTACCTGGCGCGGTTTCAGCCATTGCCGAATACCCAATACCAATTGATTACGCTGGCATCGCTCGATTATTTGGCGCCCATGCGTAAACAGCACATATGGGCGGCAGTGGCGGTGGCAGTGCTCGGCCTGACCCTGATTCTTCTTTTTGGCCGAGTGGTCGGGCAAATGGTGAGACGACGCCAAGATGAACGGCATGCCGCCAACCATGACGCGCTGACCGGCTTGCCGAACCGGCGGGCCGTCATGGCCGAACTGGAGCGGTATTTCTCTTTGGCAAAACGGACGCAGCAATCCGTGCTGGTGGCATTTATCGATCTGGATGGATTCAAGACGATCAACGACACTTATGGCCACGACATCGGCGACAAATTCCTGGTCGAGGTAGGTCGACGCCTGTCGGCAGGTCTGCTCGCGGGAGACACCCTAGGTCGTTGGGGAGGCGATGAGTTCGTCGTGGTCGGATTGGGCGTGAGGCCGGGATCCGACACGGACAACATCGTTGAATCGATGCGGATGCGGCTCGCCCCGCTGCTCAGCGGCACCTATACCTTCGAGGGATGCAGTTTCCACTATACAGGCGCCAGCTTTGGCATCGTGAGCGCGGATCCATCGGTCAGCGTTCTACAAGCCGTACTCAAGGAAGCAGACCAATTGATGTACGCGGACAAACAGGCGCGGCGCGAGATGCAGATGGCAAGCGCCCTGTCGGCCTGAGCGCGTGGCCCTATTTTTGCAGGCCAGTAGCGCCGCAATGCTCTGGTCACGGAACGGGCCGGATTCGCGAATGCGTCGCGACCTATTGCGGCGCCATTTAACAGCGCAATCTGGTTGATACCGTGCCAGCTGTATTCAAAGTCCGCTCTTGGGCGCATTGAGAATAAGCCGCAAGCCTAGCGCCGCAATCACGCTCGCCGCGGTCCGGTCTATCCATTTCTTCGCCCGCAAATAGATCTCGCGGGGGCCCTTGGTGGAAAAACAGAGCGCCACGATCGCATACCAACCGAATTCGATCAGAAATACCAGGGGCGGCAGCGTGAAATAGGTCCATGCCGGCGGATGCTGGGGTAGCAGGGCGGCGAAGATGCTGCCATACCAGATGGCCGTCTTGGGGTTGCTCAACTGGGTCGTGAGACCGATCCAGAAGGAACGGCGTCCATTGCGCGAAGCCGGCGCGCCGCTGCCGGGCATGGCAAAAGGCTGCCTGGCATTGCGCCAGATACCGACAGCCACGTAAAGCAGATAGGCGCCGCCGGCGATTTTCAGCGCGACGTACAGCCATTCCACGCTTTGCAGTACCGAATACAAACCCGCCAGCGCCAGGCCGGCGAACAGCATGCCGCCCACACCCATGCCGAAGGCCGAGGCCAAGCCGTCCCACCGGGACTGGCCGATGGCCTTGCGCGCGACGATGATGAAACTGGGCCCCGGCAGCATGGCTCCGAGCCACAGCGCACCGAGGATAGCGAGTATGGATGCAAAGGGAGTCATGGTTGTTGGGGGCGGGGCCATGGAAGGCTTTGATTCTTCCATGAAAAACTGGCCCTGCAAAGGACGGTGAATCGCCCGCCGGCGGCAGGCGTTTCGCGCAGTTCCGGTCTCAACCGCCCGCCAGCGCCAGCGGCGCGGCGCGCCTTGGAGCGGCCACATTTGGGGCGGACTGGGTTTCCGGTTGTCGTTCATCCTGCAGGCGGAATACGCCCACGGCTTGCAGCAGTTCGGCCGCCTGCGTTTGCAAGGCCGTCGACGCGCCCGCGGCTTGCGCTACCCGGGCCGCATTCTGGCGGGTCAATTCGTCCATCTGGGTCACCGCCTGGTTGACCTCGTCGATGTCCGTGGCCTGCGCCCGCCCCGCATCGCCGATCTGGCTGACGAGGCCGGCCACGCGTTCGATGCTGGCCACCACGTCGCGGATCACGTTGGCGGCATGGTCGGCCTGGCGGAAGCCGTCGTCGGTTTTTTCCAGCGAACCGTCGATCAGGCCGCGGATTTCGCGCGCGGCGCTGGCGCTGCGTTGCGCCAGCGCGCGGACCTCGGTGGCCACGACCGCGAAGCCGCGTCCGCTTTCGCCGGCCCGGGCCGCTTCCACCGCGGCGTTCAATGCAAGGATGTTGGTCTGGAAGGCGATGCTGTCGATCAAGCCGGTGATCTCGGAGATCTTTCTGGACTCCTGCTGGATTTCTCCCATCACGGCGGCGACGCCTGCCACCGCCGTGCTGCCTGTATCCACGATGCGCCGCGTTTCGTCAGCCAGTTCCTGGGCGCGCAGCGCGTTGGTGGCGTTGTCGTGGACGTTTGCGGCCAGGTCGCGCATCGATGTGACTGTCCGCTCCAGCGAATCGGCCTGAGTCCGGGTGCGCTCCTCCAGCTGTTGGTTGTCCTGCATGATGTCGCGCGTTGCGGCCGACAGGGCGGTGGCCGTGGTCCGGACGCCGCTCATGGTCCGGTGCACGGCGTCCATGGTGGCCTTGAAGCTGCGGCCCAGGCTGCTGTCCAGGTCCAGGCCGGCAAAGCGCAGGTCGAACACGCCGGCCTCGCGGCCGATGTGGGCGCTGAGCTGGGCCAGTTCCTCGGCCGCCACTGCGGCCCTTTCCATTTTCCAGGCCAGCCAGCCCAGGGCGGCAGCCTGCACCACGACATAGGCCGCATGTAGCAGAACCATGGGCAAGCTGGGCTCCGTGAAGCAAATCGTGCCGTAGCCCCATTGCTGCAGGAAATTGAAGGAGAGGTGATGCAGCGCGATGACTACGGCCGCGCACAGGATGGTGCGCCAGTCTCGATAAGCCAGCAGCAGTGAGAGCAGAACGAAGATGCCGAAATGGATTTCGGCCATGCCGGACATCAGATGGATATGGAGCGCGGCCAGCACCATCAGGCCACAGGCCACGGTCAGGCGGGTGCTCAGCCGGCCAGGCCGCCAGAGGATCAGCAGCGAGGGTATGCCTGCGCCGGCCAGGCCGACGCCGATGGCGGCGCCCCATCGTCCGTATTGAGGAGCCATGCACAGCCCGACCGCAAACAGCAGCCAGAGCAGAGGTAGCATCGCCCGGTCGGTCCGGCGGTACGAGTCTTCCAGCAAATCGCTTGCGTTGCGCATGGCATTTCCTTGCGACGGAAGCGCGGAACCCCGCGCACGCTCGATTTTTATTCAATAATTCCAATTTGTGAATATATATTCCAAATTATTCTTTCCTGTTGCTGCGACGCTACCAGGCGGTCCGTCCGGTAGCTGTGGACCTGGAAATGGGTGCTTGGCGCGGCGCGTTTGAAGCGACTGGAAAACCTGGGATATCCTGCTGCCCATCATGATGAGAGTACTGTGGCTCTGCCTGGGTTGCCTGATGCTGGCGTTGGGTGTGATTGGCGCGTTTCTGCCCGTCATGCCGACGACCATATTCCTGATCCTGGCGGTGGCCTGTTTTTCGCGCTCTTCGCCGCGGCTGGAAAAATGGCTGCTGGATAGTCCGACCTACGGTCCCGCGCTGCGTGCCTGGCGGGACCAGGGGGCCGTGTCGCGCAAGGGCAAGACCTATGCCTGCCTGGGCATGGCCGTCGGCTACGTGCTGTTCTGGTGGGGCGCGCACCCGTCGTGGCTGCTGGCCGCGGCCGTTGCCGTGTTTTTCGTGGCCAGCGCCGCCTATGTCGTCACGCGCCCGGCGCCGCAGGAGCCGGGCGCTGGCGATGGCCAAGCCTCCCGATAGCTGTCGCCGTCAATGCGAATGCCGGGGATCGCCCCGTGTTTCCACGACCTTCAGGTACAAGGTGGCGGGTTCCAGGCAGCCGCCGGTTGAAAGCTGGCCGACCAGCTGCCGGTACAGCTCCTGCCAGGGCGTCTGCGATTCGGGTGCCTGGTAAGGAGGCTCCAGCTTGCGGCGTTCCATTTCGGTTTGGTCCACCAGGGCGATGACCGAGCGCTGGTTCAGGTCGACGCGGATGCGGTCGCCCGTGCGTAGCAGCGCCAAGCCGCCGCCCACCGCCGCCTCCGGCGACATGTTCAAGATGGACGGGCTGGCCGAGGTTCCGCTCTGGCGGCCGTCGCCCAGGCAGGGCAGCGAGTCTATGCCGCGCTTGAGCAGGTGCGAGGGCGGCGCCATGTTGACCACCTCCGCGCTGCCCGGGTAGCCCACGGTGCCGGCGCCGCGGATCACCAGGATGCAATGCTCGTCGATGTTCAGGGTGGGGTCTTCGATGCGGGCATGGTAGTCCTCCGGACCTTCGAACACGATGGCGCGCGCCTCGAAGGCATTCTCCGATCCAGGCTCCGACAGATAGGCGCGGCGGAAGGCCTCGCCCACCACCGACATCTTGATGATCGCGCTGTCGAAGAAATTGCCCGACAGGACGATGAATCCCGCGCGGTGCTTGAGCGGCGCCTCGCAACTGCGGATGACGTCGGCGTTGTTGGTCTTGGCCGCGGCCGCGATCTCGCCGATGGTCTTGCCGGATACGGTGGCGCAGTCCGTGTGCAGGCGGCCGGCTGCCGCCAGTTCATGCAGCACGGCAGGGACGCCGCCCGCGCGGTGGAAGCCTTCGCCCAGATGTTCGCCCGCGGGCACGCAGTTGACCAGCAGCGGCACGTCTTCGCCCAAGCGCTGCCAGTCGTCCAGGCTCAGGTCGATGCCGGCATGGCGCGCCATGGCGATGAGGTGGGGCGGACAGTTGCTGGAGGCGCCTAGCGCCGAGGCCACCACGATGGCGTTTTCGAAGGCCTCACGGGTCAGGATGTGCGACGGCCGCAAGTCCTCGCGCACCATGTCGCAGATGCGCAGGCCGGTGGCATAGGCCATCTGGCCGCGTTCGCGGTAGGGCGCGGGGATGCTGGCGCAGGTGGGCAGCGACATGCCCAGCGCCTCGGCCAGCGAGTTCATCGACAGCGCCGTGCCCATGGTGTTGCAGTGGCCGATGGATGGCGACGATGCCGTGGCCAGCGTCATGAAGCCTTCGTAGTCCAGCTTGCCCGCGGCCATCAGGTTGCGCGCATGCCAGATGACCGTGCCCGAGCCGACGCGTTGGCCGTCGTGCCAGCCGTCCAGCATCGGCCCGCCGGACAAGACGATGGCGGGGATATCGACGGTGGCCGCGGCCATGAGGCAGGCGGGCGTGGTCTTGTCGCAACCGGTGGTGAGCACCACGCCGTCCAGCGGATAGCCATGCAGGATCTCGACCAGGCCCAGGTAGGCCAGGTTGCGGTCCAGCGCGGCGGTGGGCCGCCGGCCTTGTTCGGCCAGCGGGTGCACGGGAAACTCCATGGGGATGCCGCCCGCATCGCGGATGCCGGCCTTGATGCGCTCGGCCAGCGCCAGGTGATGGCGGTTGCAGGGTGCCAAGTCGCTGCCTGTCTGGGCGATGCCGATGATCGGCCTACCCGATTGCAGTTCCTGGCGCGTCAGGCCGTAGTTGAGATAGCGTTCGACATAGATGGCCGTCATGTCGGCGTGCGCCGGGTCGTCGAACCATTTCTGGCTGCGCAGCTTGTGGGGAGTCTGTGACATGGGATTCTCGTTTACAGCGGTTGCGTGGCGGCCCGGCGCGCGTCCGGGCCGCGAAGGCTAGTTGCGGGCCTTCTGGATTTCGTCGTTGAGTTGCTTGACCAGGTCGGGGCCGAGCTCCTGCGTGTACTTGTCGACCACCGGCTGCACCTTCTGGCGCATGCGCGCGACCTCTTCGGGCGAGACCGTGTTGATCTTCATGCCGGCCTTCTCCAGCGTGGTCATGGCCTTCTGGGAATCGGCCCGGCTGTCCTGGCGCTCAAAGTCGCGCGAGGCCGCGGCTGCCTGGCGGATGAGTTTTTGTTCTTCGGGCGACAGGGTGTCCCACCATTTCTTGGACGCCAGCACGACCCAGGGCGTGTAGACGTGCCGGGTGATGGTCAGGTAGGGCTGCACCTCGTAGAACTTGCTGCTCTGGATGGTGGTGATGGGGTTCTCCTGGCCGTCCACGGTGCGCGTCTCCAGCGCGGTGAATAACTCCGAGAACGGCATGGGCACGGCATTCGCGCCCAGCGTGTTGAAGACGCCTAGCGCGATCTGGTTCTGCATGACGCGCAGCTTGATGCCCTGCAGGTCTTCCGCGCGCGCGATGGGACGCTTGGAGTTGGTCATGTTGCGAAAGCCGTTTTCCCAGTAGACCAGGCCGATGATGCCCTTGGCTTCCAGCTTCTTCAGCATGTCCTGTCCCACGGGACCGTCCAGCACGGCGTCCGCTTCCTTTTCGCTATTGAAGAGGAAGGGCAGGTCGAATACGCCGAACTCCTTGACCATGCCGGCCAGCGGCGCGGTGGAGCCCACCATCATTTCCTGCACGCCGCCCACCAGCGCGCTTTGCATCTGTTCGTCCGAGCCCAGGTTGGCCGAGCCGAAGGTCTTCATCTTGAGCTTGCCGCCGCTGATCTTTTCCAGCTCCTGCGCCAGATGGCGCGCGGCGCGGCCCTGGACGCTTTCCTCGTTCAGGCCGTAGCCGAAACGGATCAGGCGCGGTTTGAGGTCGGCGGCGGACGCGACGCCAGCGACGGCGCAGGACAGCGCCGTCGCCAGGACGAGAATGCGGGTCTTGAAACGGTTCATCATGGTGCTCCTCCTTGGGGTTTTTCTAATGCATCCAGCGTGCGGGTACGGTGATCAGCTCGGGGAAGATCACCAGCAGGACCAGCAGCAGGGTGTAGGCGACGACGTAGCGCCACACGCCTCTGCAGATGGTTTCCATATTGATGCGGGCGACGCCGCAGACCACATTGAGGACGGTTCCCACCGGCGGCGTCAGCAGGCCGACGCAGCCCACCATGACGAACATCACGCCGAAGTAGACGGGGTCGATGCCAGCCTTGGTGACCACCGGCATCAGCACCGGCGCCAGGATCAGGATGGTGGGGGTCAGGTCCATCACCGTGCCTACCAGGGTCAGCAGCACCAGCAAGGCGAACATCAGCAGCTTGGGCTGGTCCAGGACCGGCTCAAGCAGCGCGATCAGGTCCTGCGGCATGTCGGCCAGGGTGATCATGTAGGACGAGACCATGGCGGCGGCCACCAGGAACATGACGATGGCGGTGGTGCTGGCGGCGTTGATGAAGAGCGGCCCCAGGTCGCGCACGCTGATTTCGCGGTAGACGAACAGGCTGACCAGCAGCGCGTAGACCGCGGCGACGACGGCCGCCTCGGTGGGCGTGAAGATGCCGCCGCGCAAGCCGCCGATGATGATGACCGGCAGCATCAGGGCCCACAGCGATTCGCGCAGCGCCTTCCAGCGCTTGCTCCAGGGCACGCGCGGCGAGGGCTTGATGCTGCCGTGCTTGCGCGCCACCCAGGTCCACACCGCGACCAGCGTCAGGCCCATCATCAGGCCCGGCGCGATGCCGGCGAAGAACAGCTTGGTGATCGACACATTGGTGGCGACGCCGAAAATGATGAATGAGATCGAGGGCGGGATGATGGGCGCGATGATGCCGCCGGCCGCGATCAGCCCGGAGGCCTGGCCCGCGTCGTAGCCTTTTTCGCGCAGCATGGGGATGAGCAGCGAGCCCAGCGCCGCCGCGTCGGCCACGGCGGAGCCGGATAGCGCCGCCAGCAGCACGCTGGCGAAGATGGCCACATAACCCAGGCCGCCCTGGATGTGGCCCACGAAGGTGCTGGCCAGATTCACGATGCGGCGCGAAATGCCGCCGGCGTTCATCAGTTCGCCGGCCAGCATGAACAGCGGCACCGCCATGAGCGTGAAGCTGTTGGCGCCCGACAGCATGTTCTGCGCCAGGATCTGGGTATCGAAAAAGTCCAGCTGAAACATCATGGCGATCGCACTGAGCAGCAGCGCGAAAGCGATAGGCATGCCCAGGGCGATCAGCCCCAGCAGCACGAGCAGGAAGACGGTCAGGATCATTGCGGGCGTCCGGGCGGGGGAAGGAAGTTGGGGGCGGAGCCGTCAGACCAGCGGGTCTTCGGGGCTGGATTCCGCCGGCAAGGGCCCGCCCGCAAGGACGCGCACCAGATCGATCAGTGTCAGGATGCCCATGGCGGCGGCCGCATACAGCGCCGCGGCATTGAACACCGCCAGCGACATGCCGGTGACGGGCAGCACGGTGTCCAGGCCGATGATGGTCTGCGTCCAGCTGCCTTCTGCCATCAGCCACAGCACCCACAGAATCAGCAACTGGCAGAACACATGCGAGACGCGGCGGGCGGCCGGGCCGAAACGTTCGACCAGCATGGAGACGCCGATGTGCTGGTGTGAGCGCAGCGCAATCACCGAGCCCAGGAAGATCATCCAGACGAACGCCAGCCGGGAGATCTCGTCGGACACATTGATGCCGGAGTTGAACAGGTAGCGCAGCGCGACGTTGCCGAACAGCAGCACCACCATGACGGCCAGACAGGCCACCATCAGCCAGGTCTGCAGCGCAAAGCACCAATCGGCGGCGCGGGCCAGCGGCGTACCGCCGGGCCGCCCCGGTGGGGAAGCTTGCATGCTTGTCTCCTATCCGTTTCCCGGAATTTTTTTAGGGTTATGCTGTGAGGAATGTTAGCGCTAACATTTTGCGTTTGGCAAGCCCCAGTTTTTTGCGTCAGACTACGCGCTCACCAACCCATGCCGAGGACCGATGTCCATCCGTAAACCCCGCAGTTCACGCGCCGGCCGCGTTACCATGCAGGAGGTCGCGCGCCGCGTGGGCGTCAGCGCGATCACGGTATCGCGCGCACTGCGCACGCCGGACAAGGTGGCGGAGGAATTGCGCCACCGCATCGCGCGGGTGTGCCAGGAACTGGGTTATGTGCCCAACCATGCTGCCAGCGCCTTGGCGTCGGCGCGCTCGCAGACCATCGTGGCGCTGATTCCGTCGCTGAGCAACGTGGTGTTCGTGGACATCATCGCGGGGATCAAGGAAGAGCTGGACCGTCACGGCTATCACATGCTGATCGGCGTGACCGGCTATTCGCCGGACGAGGAAGAAGCCCTGCTGCGCAAGTACCTGCAGCACGCCCCCGACGGCCTGATCCTGACGGGCGTCGATCACAATCCGGGCGTATGGGATTTGCTGGACACGCAGCGCATTCCGACCGTGCACACGATCGAGACGCTGGACGGCGGCGAACACATGAGCGTGGGGTTTTCGCAATTCGATTCCGGCTATGCCGCCGGCCGCCATCTGGTGGAACGGGGCTACCGCCGCATCGGCATCGTGGGCGCGCAGCTGGATCCGCGTTCGCTGCGCCGCTGCGAGGGCTGCCGCCAGGCCTTGCGGGATGCGGGCCTGTACGATCCGGCCCTGGAAATCATGACGCCCGAGAAATCATCCATCGGCCTGGGGGCGTCCCTGCTGGAGCAGTTGCGCGCGCGCCATCCCGATTGCGACGCGCTTTTCTTCTGCAATGACGATTTGGCCCAGGGCGCGGTGTTCCAGTGTGGACGCCTGGGCGTGCCGGTACCCGAGCGCATGGCCATCATCGGCTTCCACGACGTGGCCGGCACGGCCTGGACCACGCCGCCGCTGTCGACGATCGCCACGCCGCGCTACCAGATCGGCGTATCGGCAGCGGGTTTGCTGATGCGGCACTTGGCGGGCGAGCCCGTCGCAGAACGCCATGTGGACCTGGGCTTCAGGCTGGTGCAGCGCGAAACCAGCTGAAGACGAGGTTCAGGTCCGGCGCAGCGCCAGGGACAGGTCCGAGGCGATGATCAGCGTCAGGCGTGCTTGAGTTCGATTTCGACGAACACGAATTCGGTGTCGCTGGGATTGATGACGTTGTGCTCCACGCCCACGGGCCGGTAATAGGCCACGCCTGTGGTGAGCTGGCTGGCGATCTCGCCGTCAGGCGTTTCCAGCAGTAGCGGGCCGGTGGTCTGCGGCACCACCACGTAATTCATGCCGTGGCGGTGCCAACCTGTTTCGCCGCCGGGCGGGAAGCGCCATTCGGTGACGGTAACCATGTCATTGTCGATCTGCACGGTCGGTATGGCGGCGGGGCGTTGCATGGGGTGTCTCCTTGGTGGGTATGGATATTCTTGTGCGGTTCAGGCCGCTTGCGCCTTGGTCGGGTCCCAATGCTGGCCGGGGACCGCGGCGATCAGCTGCCGCGTGTAGGCGTGCTGCGGGTTGTCGAAGATCTGCGCGGGCGAACCGTACTCGACCACCTTGCCGCGATGCATGACCAGAACGGAATTGCAGATCTGGGCCGCTACGCGCAAATCGTGGGTGATAAAGACCAGCGCAATCTTCAGACGTTGCTGCAAGTCATGCAATAGCTGCAGCACCTGAGCCTGGACGGACACGTCCAGCGCCGACACCGATTCGTCGGCCACCAGCACCTTGGGCTCCAGCGCCAGCGCGCGCGCGATGCCGATGCGTTGGCGTTGGCCGCCCGAAAACTGGTTGGGGTAGCGGTCGAAGGCGGATGGGTCCAGCCCGACCAGCGACAGCAGTTCCCGCACCCGAGCCTCGGCCTGGGCCCGCGGCACGCCGTTTGCGACAGGGCCATCGCTGATGATGCGGCCCACGGTATGGCGCGGGTTGAGCGAGGCGAACGGATCCTGGAAGATCATCTGGATGTCGTGGCGCAGCGGCCGGAAGCGCGATTCCGGCATGGCGGCGATGTCCTGGCCGTTGAAGATCAGCTGGCCGCCATTGATGCCCACCAGCTTGAGCAGGCACTTGCCGATGGTGGACTTGCCGGAGCCCGACTCGCCCACGATGCCCAGGGTTTCGCCGCGCCGCACGCTGAAGCTGACGCCGTTCACGGCATGAACCTCGCGCTTGCCGCCCAGCCAGCCGCGCCCCACCACGTAGGTCTTCTTCAAGTCCCGCACGTCCAGCACGGGCGGGTCGTCCGAGGCGGCCGGGCGCTCTTCGCCGCGGCGGTGCGGCACGGCCGCGATCAGGCGCTGCGTGTAGGGGTGGCGGGGGCGGTTCAGCACCTCTTCGGCCGGCCCCTGTTCCACCAGAATGCCTTTTTCCATGACGGCGACCCGGTGCGCGATCTCGGCCACCACGCCGAAGTCATGCGTGACGAACATGACGCCCATGCCTTTCTCTTTCTGGATGCGGGCGATCAGCGCCAGGATCTGCGCCTGGGTGGTGACGTCCAGCGCGGTGGTGGGCTCATCGGCGATCAGGAGCGCGGGCTCGAGCGCCAGGGCCATGGCGATCATCACGCGCTGTCGCTGGCCGCCGGACAGGCGGAAAGGATAGACGTGGTAGAGCGTGGCGGGGTCGGGCAGGCCCACGAAAGCCAGCAGTTCCAGCGTGCGGGCCAGGCGCTGGGCGCCGGGATAGGCGTTGTGCACGCGCATGACTTCGCTGATCTGTTCGCCCACCGTCATCAGCGGATTCAGCGCCGACAGGGGCTCCTGGAAGATCATCGCCATGTCCTTGCCGCGCATAGCTTGCAGGGCGGCTTCGTCCTGCCGCAGCAGGTCCTGGCCGCGGAACAGGATGCGGCCCTGCTGCGGCGTCAGGTAATCGGGCAGGAGCCCCATGATGGCGTTGGCGCTCATGGACTTGCCCGAACCCGACTCTCCGACGATGCACAGGATTTCGCCGGCGCGGATGTCGTAGGACACGTCCTGCACGGCATAGGGGCGGTCGCCGCCCTTGGGCAGGGCGATGCTCAGGTTCTGGATGGACAGCAGCGGTGGGGATGCGTTCATGGCGTCCTCCTATTCGCCGCGCTTGCGCAGCTGCGGGTTGAGGGCGTCGTTCAAGCCTTCGCCGATCAGGTTGATGGCCAGCACGGTCAGCAGGATCGCCACGCCGGGCCAGACGCTCATCCACCAGGCCTCGCGGATCATGGTGCGCGCGGCGCCGATCATGAAGCCCCAGCTCATCAGGTTGCGGTCGCCCAATCCAAGGAACGACAGCGAGGATTCCGTCAGGATGGCGGTGGCGACCATGAAGGACGCCGACACGATGATGGGCGACATGGCATTGGGCAGGATCTGGGTGCCGACGATGCGGGCTGGCGTCTGTCCGATGACGATGGCGGCCTGCACGAACTCGCGCTGCTTGAGCGTCATGAACTCCGAACGCACCAGGCGCGCGGCCGGCGGCCAAGACACCACGGCAATGGCGCCCATGATGGAATAGACCGAGGGGCTCAGGATCGCCACCAGCACCACGGCCATGGCCAATTGCGGAATGGTCTGGAAGAACTCGGTGAAGCGCATCAGCGCATCGTCCACCCGGCCGCCGCAATAGCCCGCCACCGAGCCGACCACGATGCCGAAGACCAGCGCCACGGCGGTGGACAGGAGGCCGACCATCAGCGAAACCCGGGCGCCCCAGACCAGTCCGGCCGTGATGTCGCGGCCCAGCATGTCCGTGCCGAAGGGATAGTCGGCGTTGGTGAACGGCGGAATCAGGGGGTCGGCCACCATCATCCAGGGCGATTCTTCGTACAGCAGCGGCGCGGCCAGGGCCACCAGGACCACGATCAGCATGATGGCCAGTCCGGCCACCGCTCCGTAATTGCGCATGTAGCGCCGGGCAAAGGACTTCATGCGGCGGCTCCTTGCTGCGCGCCCGCGCCGATGCGCGGATCGATGAGTCGGTACAGCACGTCGGTCAGCAGGTTGAACACCACCACCATGATGGAGGTGACCAGGAAGATGCCCAGCAGCAGCTGGTAGTCGCGCTGCAGCAGCGCGTCGAACATCAGCCGGCCGATGCCGGGCCAGGCGAACACGGTTTCGGTCAGCACCGCGCCGCCCGCCATCTGCCCCAGCTGGATGCCGGCGAAGGTGATGACCGGCAGCAGCGCATTGCGCAGCACGTGGGCGCGGATCACGCGGCTGGGGCTCACCCCCTTGGCGCGCGCCGTCTTGACGAAATCCATGCCTATCACTTCCAGCATGGAGGCGCGCGTCAGCCGCACGTAGACCGCCATGAAGAAGCAGCCCAACGTCACGGTGGGCAGGATCAGGTGCTGGGCGATGTCGCCCGCGCGCGCCCAACCGCTCAGGTTCGCGCCCACGGTCTCCATGCCGAAGGCCGGCAGCCAGCCCAGCACCACAGAGAACAGCAGGATGCCCATCAGCGACAGCCAGAACAGCGGCGTGGCATACAGCACCAGGGCGCCCGTCATGACGGAACTATCGATCCAGCGGCGCTTGTTGCGGTAGCGGGCCTTGGCCGCCACCACGCCCAGGAAGACGCCCAGCACGATGGAGAACACGAATGCGCAGGACATCAGCAGGAAAGTGGCCGGCAGGCGCTCCAGGATCAGGTCCAGCACCGGCACATGGTTGCGGTACGAGAACCCCAGGTCCAGCTGCACCACGCCCTTCAGGTACAGCATCAGCTGGGTCAGGATGGGCTTGTCCAGGCCGAAGGCCACGCGCAGTTGTTCGACGTAGGCGGCATCGCCCGCGCCGGCCTGGCCCGCCAGCACGGCGGCGGGGTCGCCAGGGGCCAGGCGGATGAGGAAGAAATTGATGATCACCACGCCCAGCACGACCACCAGGGCCTTGCCGATGCGGGAAACGAGGAAAGACAGGAATTTCATGCTCGGGGTCCTCTCTGGTCGGGCGCGGCCTGCCTTGGGCAGCCGTTGTCCGGCCGGCATCCGCCGCCGCGGCAGGCCTGCCGCGGCGGCGTCCTGCGGCGCTTATTTCTCGATGTACACGTCGTCGAAGCTCTCGTTCAGGCCGATGGCGGTCTTGACCAGGTTCTTCACATTGCCGCGGTAGAGCGTGGGGAACTCCATGTCCACCAGGAAGCCGTTGGCAATCTCATTGACCAGCGTGGTCTGCAGCTTGGTGTAGATCTCCTGGCGCTTGGCGGGATCCACCTCGGATGCGGCGGTTTCCCACTGCTTGTCGGTCTCGGGATTGCTGTAGCCCTGCACATTGGCGAACGGCGATCCTTTGACGATGTTCGACGAGACATAGAGCCGCTGCACGCCCAGCGCGGGGTCGCCGTACTGGTAGGTGAAGGTGGTGGTCATGTCGAAGTCCCAGTTGCCCGTGCGGCTGGCCCAGCCGCCCGCGTCGGTGGCTTCCAGGTTGACCTTGAAGCCCAGCTGTTCCAGCGCCTGCTTGGTGTACTCGCCCAGGCGATCCCAGGTGGAACCGTAGGGGAAGCTCAGCTGGCGGATCGTGTAGTCCTCGGGCTTGATGCCGGATTCCTTGATCAGCGCGCGCGCCTTCTTCATGTCGAACGCCAGCGGCGGCATGTTCTTGTCGTAGAACATCTCGGTGGTGACGAAGGGGCTGGTGGAGACCTTGCCCAGGCCGAAGAAGATGTTGTTGACCACCATGTTGCGGTTGATCGCCGCCATCACCGCCTGACGCACCTTCAGGTTGTCGAAGGGCGGCTTGCGCATGTTGAAGATCAGGTAGGCCTGCGGCGAGAACATCTCCCAGCCTGCCGTGGTGTATTCGACCTTGGGCAGGGCGCGCAGGCGCTTGATGTCGACGTTGTCGACGTCGCCGCCGCGCAGCACGTCCACGCTGCCGCGCTCGAAGGCCACCGCGCGCGAGGCCGAATCGGGGATGACGTTGAACACCAGCTCATCCAGATAGGGCTTGCCCGGCTTCCAGTAGTCGGGGTTGCGGGTCAGCTTGATGTATTCGCCGCGCTTCCATTCCTTGAACATGAACGGGCCGGTGCCGACTGGCTTCTGGTTGGCCGGATTGGTCATGTAGTCGGTGCCCGCGTAAATGTGCTTGGGCATCATGGGTGCAAAGCCCGGCTCGAACATCAGCATGAAGGCGGGGAAGGGGGTCTTCAGTTTGATGACCACCGTTTTGGCGTCCGGTGCCTGCACCGATTCCACGAACTTGTTGAGGATCACGCGGGCGCGCGCATGGGTCTTGGGCAGCATGTCCGCCAGCGAGAACACCACGTCCTCGGACGTGAAGGGCTTGCCGTCGTGCCACTTGACGTTGTCCTGCAGGTGGAAGGTGTAGGTGAGGCCGTCGGCCGAGGCGTCCCACGATTTCGCCAGGCCGGGCTGCGGCTTCAATTCGGTGGAGTAGGTCAGCAGGCTCTCGTAGATCTTGCCAGCGACGAATTGCGTGGGGCCCTGCTGGTTGATGGCCGTGACGATCACCGGCGGTTCGGGCTGGACGATCATGTTCAGCGTGCCGCCCTTGGTCTGGGCCAGGGCCTGCGTGGCGGGCAGCGCGGCCGCGAGGACCAGTGCGCCGATGCTTAGGGAGAACCATTTTTTCGATTTCACTGCGAGCCTCCGGGCTGGAAAGGATCTGACAGGTGTCCGCGTCGCGGATGCCGTGCTCTGGCAAGCAAACCTCATGCCACCTGTGTTTTCAGGGGTACTACGGGTGGAGCCGCTACAACAATGCTTCGTATGGGTGCTCTTCAGCGTGCCGCGCACCATTGCGGCGCGCCGTTGTCGTCGCCAAAGTCCTCTCGCAGGCGTGCCAGGATGCCCAGCAGATGCGCATGCATGGCGTGCCGCGCGCGGATCGGGTCGCGCGCCTGAATGGCAATCAGGATGCGCTGGTGCTCGGCATGGGCGATCGCCCAGACCTTGGTGTCGACGAAGTAATCCTCCATGCGGCTGTACACCGGGCTGGTCTGCGTCAATTCCCACAAATGAGCCACCGAGGCCGCGACCGCGGCGTTGCCGCAAGCGGCGGCGATGGCGTTGTGGAATTCGCGGTCGTGGCGGCCGGGCGAATTGCCTAGCGACATACCCACGTGAGCATCGCGGATGGCTGCGATCTGGGCGGGCGACCCATGCTGCGCGGCCATGCCGGCGCATTCGGGTTCGATCAGCATGCGCGCTTCCAGCAGGTCGAAGGGGCCGATGCCGTCCTGTCCAGGCGCGGAGTAGCCGGCGGCGGGCGTGGCCGCTTCCCGGGCGGCGGTGACGAAGACTCCCGTACCTACGCGCACCTCGACATAGCCTTCGATTTCCAGTGCGATCAGGGCTTCGCGGATCGACGCGCGGCTGACTTGCAGCTGTTCGGCCAGTTCCCGCTCAGATGGCAGGCGCCCGCCGCGAGGGAATTCGCCGGCCCGGATCCGGCCGGCGATCTGGTCGGCGATGACGCGGTACAGGCGGGTGACGGCAGCGGCTTGGAAGGTGTTCATCGGCGCGTGAGGCGGGGACTTCGGCTCTAGTGGTCAGGCCACCAAATATAGGCATCTCATCCTTGAATAAGAAGGAGAATTTTCCATTTCAAGGGAAAACGATCACAGGGATTTCACCTCTTTATTTAGAGTGGTCAGGCCAGTTAGGAAGACCTTGCGCGCTTTACAGTTTCCCGACAAATCCCGAACAGAATCGCCTCTGTTGCGGGCAGGGGCCATCCCATACTCCGTCCCGCCCCATGAAGGGCATGAAGCAGCGCGCGGCGCCGGCAGCAAGGGAGAGGGAAGTGAAGGAAGTTGCGGAGCGGGCATCCGGGTCCGAGGGCTGGCGGATCGGCGCTGGCATGGCGGTGTTCGCGCTGGCATGGCTGACGCTGCTGGACCGGGCGGCCCTGGCGCCTCCCACCGACAACATCGAGCAGCTCACCTGGGTGCGCAGCCTGGAATGGGGTTACTACAAGCATCCGCCGTTGCCGACCTGGCTGCTGTGGCCCGCGGTGCGATTGCTGGGCTGGTCGGCCTGGACGAGCTACATCGTCGGCGCGCTCTGCACCCTGGGCGCCTTCGCGCTGCTGTGGCGCTGGCTGCGGGACATGCGTGGCAGCGGCTACGCGCGGGCGGCGTTGCTGGCGGGCCTGTGCGTCACCTTCTACAACGGCCGCCTGTATTTCTACAACCACGAGATCGTGTTGATCCCGCTGGCGGTGGGCTGCGCCGCCGCGTGCTGGAAGGCCTGGACCACGCGCCGGATCGGGTGGTGGATCGTGCTGGGCGCCTGCCTGGGCCTGGGAGCCTTGTCCAAGTACCAGAGCGCGGTGGCGGGCGCCGCCGTGCTGGTGTTCTGGTTGAGCCAGCGCGGCTGGCGCGACCCCATGCACCGCTTCGGCCTGCAGGTGGCGGCGCTGACGGCGTTGGCGGTCTTTGCCCCCCATCTGTGCTGGCTGGCCTACAACGATTTCGAGCCCCTGAATTACGCGATGGCCTCGTCGCTGGCCGCGGGTCTGCCTTGGAGCAGCCGCGCGGCGGAGGTGGCGCGATGGTGGGGCGACCAGTTGCTGAACCGCGCGATGCCGGCTTGGGTCCTGCTGGGTGTCTTGTGGTGGTTGTCACGCCGCGGCGCAGCCATGGCCAGCGTGGAAGCGGAGCCGCAACCGGGCGATGCGGGCCGCGCCATTCTGCTGTCGTTCGGCTTCACGCCGCTCGCCTTCGTCAGCGTCATGACGCTTGCCAGCGGCTCGCAGGTGCAATTGCACTGGGGCACGCCTTATCTGCTGTTCGTGGTGCCAGCGGCGATGGAACTGATGCGCGGCGGCGCTTGGGGGGCCGTGCGGCGGCGCGATGCCGTACTGGTCTTTGTGCTGGTCCAGGCGCTGTTGATGGCGCGGGTCGTGCTGACCTCGCCGGGCGGGGCAGGACTGGCGCGCAAGACGTCGGACTGGCGCTACTTCGATGCCCAGGCGCTGGCCGATGCCCTGCATGAACCCGCCAAGGTCGTGCTGGGCGGGCCGGTCAGGCTGATATCGGGGCCGCCCGACGAAGCAGGGGCGCTGGCGCTACGCCTGCCGGAGCAGCCTTTGGTGTTGATAGACGGGCAACTCCGTTTCAGTCCCTGGGTGCCGAAGGACATGGTGCAGGCATGCGGCGCGCTGGAACTGGAAGTGCAGGCGCCCGGTCCGGGATTCGTCGCCGTCGGACGGGACTTTCCTGGCCTGTACTGGCGCGCGACGCCGCCCACCGCGCCTTGCGGCATGGCGGCAGGCGCGCCGCCTGGCTAGGGCAGGCTACTGCGCCTCGCCGTCCGGCTCCGGCGTCTGCGTGAAGGCGCGCACCAGGCGCGCGATGCCGTCCAGCTCGTCTTGCGCTCCCACCACCCATTCCGCTTTCTCGAACGGGCTGTCCGAGGGTGTGCTGTCCATGCCCGCCTTCAGGTCATTGAGCAGTTCCAGCGCCATGTCGGTGGCCTGGGGGCTGCTGCGGGTCGAGAGGGCGATGGCGATCGCCAGCGCCTGGCGCATGGCGAGCAGGCGGCCGTCCAGTTCAGTGTCCATGGTGGTTTCCGTGTTGTGCATCTTTAACAAGGCCGCATTTTACGGGGGCGAGGCCGCGTGCGCGTTCCACGGGTTGATGCGGGACGTGGGGATTGGTCCGGCGGGAAGATCGCCGGGGTTTGCGCAAGATCAAGCCGCAGAGGCCGGCACAGGCGAATAATTCCAGGTATGCAAGCCGCCCTACGCCCATTACAAACTGAATCCCGCGAGCCCTCCGCCGCCAGCCCCTTGTTCCCGCCCCAATTGCTGGCGCGGCTGGACAAAAACGGCCCTCGCTACACCTCATATCCCACGGCGGACCGGTATCACGGCGGCTTCGGCGAGCAGGATTACCGGCAGGCGTTGCAGCAACGCCGCGCGGCGGCGCCTGCGGAACCTCTGTCGCTCTACGTGCACATCCCGTTCTGCGAGTCGGTCTGTTATTACTGCGCCTGTAACAAGGTGGTGACCCGCCATCACGGCCGCGCCGCCCGTTATCTGGACGCCCTGGCTGCCGAGATCGAGCTGCATGTGCGCGAGCTGGGCGAAGGCGTGCCTGTGTCGCAATTGCATTTCGGAGGCGGCACGCCGACCTTCCTGTCGGACGAGGAACTGTCGGGCCTGATGGCGAATCTGCGCCGCGCGTTCCGCTTCGAAACCGATGCGGAAATCTCGATCGAGGTGGACCCCCGCACCGCCACGCCCGAGCGCCTGGCCCACATGCGCGAACTGGGCTTCAACCGCCTGAGCTTCGGCGTGCAGGATTTCGATCCGCGGGTGCAGGCGGCGGTGCATCGCGTGCAATCATTCGAGGACGTGCGGGCGTTGATGCAGAGCGCGCGGGCATTGGGCTATGTCTCGGTCAACATGGACCTCATCTACGGCCTGCCGCTGCAGACCACGGAATCCTTTGCCCGCACCATCGCCCAGGTCATCGCGTTGCGGCCGGACCGCATCGCGCTCTATGCCTATGCGCATCTGCCGACCCGTTTCAAGCCGCAACGCCGCATCAACGAGGCGGACCTGCCCGACCGGGAAACGCGGGTGGGACTGCTCAGCGCCGCGATCGACGGTTTCCTGAAGCAGGGCTACGCCTACATTGGCATGGACCATTTCGCGCTGGAAGGCGATGCACTGGCGGTCGCCAAGCAGAAGGGGGAGTTGCACCGCAATTTCCAAGGCTACAGCACGCAGCCGGACCGCGATCTGGTTGCCCTGGGCGTGTCGGCGATCGGCCGCATCGGCAACACCTACAGCCAGAACGCCAAGGTTCTGGACGAGTACTACGCGGCGATCGAAGCAGGGCGCTTCGCCATCGAAAGAGGGCTGACGCTGAGCGCGGACGACCTGGTGCGGCGCGAGATCATCATGGACATCATGTGCCAGGGCCGTGTGGACTTTGGCCAGATCGAGGCGCGCCACGGTTTGAGGTTCGCCGACAGTTTTGGCCAGGAACTGCAGCAGATGGCGAATCTGGCCGAGCTGGGCCTGGTCAACCTGCGCGCGGGCGAGCTGCAGGTAACCGGCCTGGGCTGGTACTTCGTGCGGGCCGTCGCCATGGCGTTCGACGGCTACCTGCAGGCGCCAGGCACCGTGGCCAGTTACTCCCGGATCATTTGAGCCGCGGCTTTGGGTGGGGCCTGACGCCGGGCGGTGTTCATTCGGCGAACTTCTCGCGCAGGTAGAGCGCCAGCGACAGATCGTCGGACAGTTGCAACTTGCGCATGGCCCGGCGCTTGTGGGTGCTGATGGTCTTCTTGCTGCGCATCAGCCGCGCTGAAATCTGCGTGACGGACAGGCCCTGGCTGATATGGCGCAGTATTTCGACTTCCGAAGTCGTCAAGGCCGCGTGGGGGTGCGTCGGCTGTTGCGGGCGGATCTTGCCGTCCTGCACCGTGAGGAATTCCTCCCTGCCCGCCAGCACGCCACGGATCATTTCCGGCAGCAGCACCATGCCGCATTCCTTGGCGAAGTAGCCGTTCGCGCCCGCTCGGTACGCGGCGTACTGGGTTTCCTGGCGGCTGCCCGCCGAGAAGGTAATGAGCGCCATTGCGGGGTGATAGCGGCGCAGGCGGCGCAGGTAATTCACGCCGTCCCAGGGTTCCAGCGGCAGGTAGAAATCGACGAGGGCGACTTCGCAGGGGGAGTGGGACAGCTTTTCCAGCAAGGAGCGCGCCGAGGTTTCGCGGTGGACCACCCGGAAGCCCGGGCGGCTCTCCAGGTAGGCGCCCACGCCCACGGCCACCACGGGGTGGTCGTCCAGGATGGCCACCTTGATGAGGGGCGGCGGCCGGGACAGGAGCAGGTGCCGGCGTGTACCCGGGCGGTCGCCGGTTTCGGCGGGCTCGGGGCTGAGGTGTGGGGGCGCTTTGAGAGTGAGCGCTGAGACAGTTTTCATCGATGCTCCACATGCAGGATGGGGGAACGCCGGCGGTCGATTGCGCAGGTCGCGGATAGTCCTGAATTTGCGAAGGCAGATTACGTTTTCGCATGCCCTGCGGGACATGAATCTCGCCAAAATCAGACTGTTGCACCATCTACCTGTCATATATGCGAGAAGCACGCCCGCAACATTCTGGATTTAGGCCGTGACAACGGGTGAGGTTTTGGGTTATGGCGCAGTGGCGCGCAGCGCAGGCGCAACCGGCTGGAACGCTCGGACGCGCTGTGGCGCTTTTGCCACGGAAAGAGCGCAAGTAGTGATACAATCGTGGACGATAAGCACAGCTTCTGTTGCGCAGTGCATTGTTTGCTGGTTTTGATCCATGCCGCTGCGGCGCGCACCAATAGGTCCAGACACCATGTTTTTCCCGCTGGCACGAACTACGACCCGGAACTTTCGCCCTATGTCGCGTTAAGTTTTCGTGCGTCGGGTTTCACCGTGTCAGGTCAGCGGTAGGACTCAGCAAGACAATCCAGGAAACGCGGCTCTCAGGCCGCGTTTTTCGTTTCCGTATTTTGTTTTTTTAGTTCCCAGAACCCCCCCCAGGAAGCACTCCCGATGGTACAGATCACATTGCCCGATGGTTCGCAGCGCCAATATCCGGGGCCGGTAACGGTTGCCGAAGTGGCGCAATCGATCGGTACGGGCCTGGCGAAGGCCGCCTTGGGCGGCCGCGTGACGTTCGAGGGCTCGGATTCCAAGCTGGTCGATACCAGCTTCCGCATCGAGGGCGACGCCCGTCTGGCCATCGTGACGGCAAAGGACGCCGACGGCCTGGACCTGATCCGCCACTCCACGGCGCACTTGCTGGCTTATGCCGTCAAGGAGCTGTTTCCGGACGCTCAAGTCACCATCGGTCCGGTGATCGACAACGGCTTCTACTACGACTTCTCGTACAAGCGCCCGTTCACGCCGGAAGACCTGGCCGCCATCGAGAAGAAGATGGCTGAACTTGCCAAGAAGGACGAAGTCGTCACGCGCGAGGAATGGTCGCGCGACGACGCGGTCGAATTCTTCAAGGGCATCGGCGAAAAGTACAAGGCCGAGATCATCGCCTCGATTCCGTCGAACGAACCGCTCAGCCTGTACCGCGAAGGCGACTTCATCGACCTGTGCCGCGGCCCCCACGTGCCGTCCACGGGCAAGCTGAAGGTCTTCAAGCTCATGAAGGTGGCCGGCGCCTACTGGCGCGGCGACAGCAAGAACGAGATGCTCCAGCGCATCTACGGCACTGCCTGGGCGACCAAGGAAGAGCAGGAAGCCTATCTGCACATGCTGGAAGAGGCCGAGCGCCGCGACCATCGCAAGATCGGCCGCGAACTGGAACTGTTCCATTTCCAGGACGAGGCTCCCGGGCTGATCTTCTGGCATCCCAAGGGTTGGGCGCTGTGGCAGCAGGTGGAGCAGTACATGCGCTCCGTCTACCGCGACAACGGCTACCAGGAAGTGAAGGCGCCGCAGATCCTGGACATTTCGCTCTGGAAGAAGACGGGGCACTGGGACAACTACCGTGAAAACATGTTCACCACGGAGTCCGAAAACCGCGTCTACGGCCTGAAGCCGATGAACTGCCCGGGCCACGTGCAGATCTTCAATGCCGGCCTGCATTCCTATCGCGAACTGCCCCTGCGCTACGGCGAATTCGGCCAGTGCCACCGCAACGAACCCTCGGGTTCGCTGCATGGCATGATGCGCGTGCGCGGCTTTACGCAGGACGACGGCCACATCTTCTGTACCGAAGAACAGCTGCAGGACGAGTGCGCCGACTTCACGGCGTTGCTGCAAAAGGTTTACCGCGATTTCGGCTTCACCGAGGTGTTGTACAAGGTCGCCACGCGTCCTGAAAAGCGCATCGGCTCGGACGAAGTCTGGGATACGGCCGAAGCGGCCCTGATGGAGAGCCTGCGCCGCACCGGCTGCGAGTTCGAAGTGTCGCCGGGCGAGGGTGCCTTTTACGGTCCCAAGGTGGAATACACCCTGAAGGACGCCATCGGTCGCCACTGGCAGTGCGGCACGATCCAGGTCGACTTTTCCATGCCCGTGCGCCTGGGCGCCGAGTACGTGGACCAGAACGACCAGCGCCGCCCGCCGGTCATGCTGCACCGTGCAATCCTCGGTTCGCTGGAGCGTTTTATCGGCATGCTGATCGAAAACCACGCCGGCGCGATGCCTCCCTGGCTGGCTCCGGTGCAGGCTGTCGTATGCTGCATTTCCGAACCTTCGGCCGATTATGCGGCTGAAATCACGCAAAGCCTGAAAAAACAAGGCTTTAGAGTAGAGTCCGATTTGCGCGGTGAAAAAATCACTCGTAAAATTCGGGAGCACAGCCTGCAAAAGGTGCCGTACATCCTCGTCGTCGGCGACAAGGAAAAGCAAAACGGCACCGTAGCCGTACGCGGACTGGGCGGACTGGACCTCGGGGCCATCGCATACGACGAATTCGTCGCGCGCTTGTCCGAGGACGTGTCCACCCGTCGCGACGTCAACCAACCTGGTAGCAGCGCTGCTTAACATTTCTAGGAGCTTTCAACATCGCCACTGAAAAAGCCAATCGCATCAACGGTGAAATCCGCGTCCCCGAGGTGCGCCTGATAGGTCTGGACGGAGAACAGCTGGGCATCGTCAAGATCGCCGACGCGTTCCGTCTTTCCGAGCAAAGCGACGTGGATCTGGTGGAAATCGCGCCGAACGCCGAGCCGCCGGTCTGCCGTTTGATGGACTACGGCAAATTCAAGTACCAAGAGCAGAAGCGCCAAGCCGAAGCTCGTTCCAAGCAGAAGGTCATCCAGGTCAAGGAAGTCAAATTCCGTCCGGCCACCGACGAGGGCGACTACCAGGTCAAGCTGCGCAATCTGCGCCGCTTCCTCGAAGAAGGCGACAAGGCCAAGGTGACGCTGCGTTTCCGTGGCCGCGAAATGGCCCACCAGGAACTCGGTATGCGGGTGCTTGAACGTGTGCGCGACGATCTGCTGGAACTTGCCCAGGTCGAAGCCATGCCGAAGCTCGAAGGCCGTCAGATGGTCATGGTGCTGGCGCCGAAGAAAAAGGCCGTGCCTGCGGGCAAGCCTGAATCGGCTGCCTGAGCTCCTGCCGTAGCCTCTCCAGGGAGGCTACGCCGCTTTTGCAGCCCGCCGTCTGCTGTTGCGCCGGCGGGTTCGCTAATTGGGCGGCTCTGCGCTACGATGTCATAAAGCCGCCTTCCCGCGAGGGAAGGCGGCGTCCGTTCAGGGTGTCGCGATGCATGTATTGTTCGTTTTGGATCCCTTGCCGCTGCTTAAGGCGTACAAGGACAGCTCTGTCGCCATGATGCGCGCCCTGGTGGCGCGCGGCCATACGCTCAGCGTGGCCATGCAGGGCGATCTTTATATCGAGGCGGGCACGGTCAAGGCCGCGGCCACCCCCATCGAACTGGTCGCGGACGCCGATCTGCATGGCCATGACTGGTGGCGCGAATCTTCCGCCCAGGATCTGCCGCTGGCGGAATTCGGCGCGGTGGTCATGCGCAAGGACCCGCCGTTCGACATGGAATACGTGTATTCCACGCATCTGCTGGAATACGCCGAGGCGCAGGGCGCCCGTGTGTTCAACACCGGCGCGTCGATCCGCAACCATCCCGAAAAGCTGGCCATTACCGAAATCAGCGAGTTCACCGCGCCCACGCTGGTGACCCGCAGCATGGCGCGCCTGAAGGCGTTCCACGACGAGCATCACGATGTCATCGTCAAGCCGCTGGACGGCATGGGCGGCACCGGCGTGTTCCGGCTGCAGCCCAAGGATCCCAACCTCAACGCCATTCTGGAAACGCTGACGGACAATGGCGCGCGCACCATCATGGCGCAGCGCTACATTCCCGACATCGTCAAGGGCGACAAGCGCATCCTGCTGATCGGCGGCGTGCCGGTGCCGTATTCCCTGGCCCGTATTCCGCTGGCCGGCGAAACTCGCGGCAATCTGGCGGCCGGCGGCCGCGGGGTGGCGCAGGAACTCTCCCCGCGCGACCGCGAGATCGCCGAGGCCGTGGCTCCCAAGCTCGCCGCCCGCGGCCTGCTGCTGGTCGGCCTGGACGTCATTGGCGATTACGTCACTGAAGTCAACGTCACCAGTCCCACCTGTTTCGTGGAAATCGCGGAGCAAACCGGTTTCGATGTCGCGGGCATGTTCGTCCAGGCGCTGGAAAAGGCCGTGGCGACCTCTGCCGCGGCAGTTTGACCCGCCGGGATTTCCGTCATGACCACAGGTATAGTCATCGTCGTGCACGCGCCCCTGGGCGCGGCGATACGCGATTGCGCCAGCCACGTCATGGGCAACCTGGACGGCATGCTGGCCATACACGACATCCAGCCTGAAGACCGCCCGGACGACCTGGCGCCGGAAGTCCTCAAGGACATTCTGGAGCAGGAGCACGGCGCGGGCGTGCTGGTGCTGACCGACCTGATCGGCGCCACGCCTGCCAACATTGCCAAGCGCGCCGTCTCCGATGCCCAGGCCCAGGGCATCCAGTGCTGCGTGCTGGCCGGCTTGAACACGCCGATGCTGCTGCGGGCCCTGACCTATCGCAATCTGCCTTTGGCCGAAACCCGCGAGAAGGCGTTGGCCGGGGGGCTTCAGGGTGTCTTGCGTGTAGACTGACGGGCGGAAATTTGCCCTATTATGTCGGCTATCGATTCTGGCCGAAGGGCGGTTCGACGTTTTGCTGTGAACAACACTGCGGCGTCATGCCGCAGCCACCATATTTCCTATGCCTAATACAGACATCGTCATCAGCAATAAACTGGGCTTGCATGCCCGGGCGGCTGCCAAGCTGACGCAGCTGGCCAGCAAGTTTTCCAGCGAGATTTTTATCTCGCGCGGCGCGCAGCGCGTGAACGCCAAGAGCATCATGGGCGTCATGATGCTGGCGGCCGGGCTGGGCGTGACGGTTAAGCTGGAGGCCTCCGGCAACGACGCCGATCAGGCCCTTTCTGAAATTCAATCATTGTTCGACAGTAAATTCGGTGAGCAGGAATAGAATTTCTTCCGGATCCGCCGGCCTGAGCGCTGCTCGGGCCGGCTCGTCTACGACCCTCAATGATGCACCCAACAACGGGGCTGGCTTTGCCAGCCCCGTTGTGTGTCTGTACGGCAAAGGCGTCGCCAAGGGCTATGCGATTGGTCGCGCGGTCGTCATGGGCGCGGCGGCGCTGGAAGTCGCGCACTACCGCATTTCGCCCGAAGACGTGCCTGCGGAAAGCAGCCGGCTCACCGATGCGCTGGCTTCGGCGCAGCAGGAACTGCTGCAGCTGGCCGACACCTTGCCGGCAGATGCGCCGCGCGAGCTCGGCGCCATGCTCAACGTGCACAGCCTGCTGCTGGGCGATCCGCTGCTGGCCGAACAGACCCTGGCGCTGATCGCCGAGCGTCACTACAACGCCGAATGGGCCTTGACGACGCAGGGGCAGATCCTGGGCCAGCAGTTCGACGCCATGGAAGACGAGTACCTGCGCGAGCGCGGGGCCGACGTGCGTCAGGTCATCGAACGGGTGCTGCATGTGCTGGCCGGCACCTCGGCCATCCTGCCCGACATGTCCCACATGGGCGGCGACGACGCGCTGGTGGTGGTGGCTCACGACATTTCGCCCGCCGACATGCTGCGTCTGCGCGGCGGCCGATTCGCCGCCTTCGTGACGGACCTGGGCGGCCCCACTTCGCATACCGCCATCGTGGCGCGCAGCATGGCCGTGCCCGCCGTGGTGGCCATGGGCAATGTGCGCGAACTGGTCCGCGACGGCGACATGCTGATCATCGACGGCGCGGCCGGCGCGGTGATCGTCAACCCGTCCAACCGCATCCTCGAGGAATACCGGCGCCGCCAATCGGCCTATGCCGACGAGCGCGCCGAGTTGAGCCTGCTGCGCGACGAGCCCTCGGTCACGCTGGACGGCATCGACGTGGTGCTGCACGCCAATATCGAACTGCCGGAGGAAGCCGCGCTGGCGCTGGCGTCCGGTGCGCATGGCATCGGCTTGTTCCGCAGCGAGTTCCTCTTCATGGGACGTCCGGACCTGCCGGGCGAGGAAGAGCAGTACGAAGCCTACTCGTCGGTGGTCAGGGTGATGGCCGGCCGGCCCGTCACCATCCGCACGCTGGACATAGGCTCGGACAAGACGCTGGACGGCGAGGCCACCGTGGCCACCAATCCCGCGCTGGGGCAGCGCGCCATCCGCTATTGCCTGGCGCGCCCGGAGATGTTCGCGACGCAGCTGCGCGCCATTTTGCGGGCGTCGGCCCATGGGCCGGTACGCCTGCTGATTCCCATGATCGCCCATATGCACGAGGTGGTGGCGACCAAGGCAGCCATCGAATCCGCCCGCCGCGAGCTCGATGCGCGTGGCCAGGCCTACGCGCCCCATATGGAAGTGGGCGCGATGGTCGAGGTGCCCGCCATCGCCATCGCCATCGAACCTTTCGCGCAGGCGCTGGATTTCCTGTCCATCGGCACCAATGACCTGATCCAGTACACGCTGGCGATCGATCGCGGCGACCACGACGTGGCATCCCTGTACGATCCGTTGCATCCGGCGGTGCTGCGCCTGGTCGCGCACACCATCAACGCCGGCGAGCGGGCCGGCAAACCTGTTGCGGTGTGCGGCGAGATGGCAGGGGATTCGCGCATGACCCGGCTGTTGCTGGGCCTGGGGCTGACCGAGTTCTCCATGCATCCGCAGCAATTGCTGGACGTCAAGCGCGAGGTCCGGCGCGCGCACTCCAACGCCTTGCGCGTGAAGGTGGCTAGCGCCTTGAACCGCGCCTTGCCGGTAGACCTGGATACGCTGGACCTGGCCTAGGCGGTTCGCCGCTACAAGAAAAATGGCGCCGGGGCGATACGCCCCGGCGCCATTTTTTCGTTCATGCTCGCCGCTGTCGTGCGGCGGGCATGAGACTCGCGTTTAGCTGTGGTAGGCGGATTCGCCGTGGCTGGTGACGTCCAGGCCTTCGCGCTCCTGGTCTTCCGGCACCCGCATGCCGCACAGGGCGTTGGCGATCTTGTAGGCGATCCAAGCCACTACGCCGGACCATACGATGGTCAGCAACACGCCTTCCAGCTGGACCCACAGTTGGTGGCCGATCATGCCGGGCTCGGCCAGGCCGGGTCCGCCCAGGATCTGCGCATTGAACACGCCCGTCAGCAGGGCGCCGACGATGCCGCCTACGCCGTGCACGCCGAATACGTCCAGCGCGTCATCGGCGCGCAGCAGGCGCTTCAGGCCATTGACGCCCCAGACGCAGACGATGCCGGCGATGACACCGATGACCAGCGCGCCCACCGGACCCACCAGGCCGGCGGCCGGGGTGATACCGACCAGGCCGGCGACGGCGCCTGAAGCGGCGCCCAGCATCGAGGGCTTGCCCTTGACGGCCCACTCGGTGAACAGCCAGGACAGCACGGCGCCCGCAGTTGCGATCATCGTGTTGAAAAAGGCCAGCGTGGCATTTTCATTGGCGGCTAGCGCCGAACCGGCGTTGAACCCGAACCAGCCCACCCACAGCAGCGCCGCGCCCACGAAGGTCATCGGCAGGTTGTGCGGCTGCATGGCTTCGCGGCCGTAGCCCACGCGCTTGCCCACCACATAGGCGCCCACCAGGCCAGCCACGCCGGCATTGATGTGCACCACGGTGCCGCCGGCGAAGTCCAGCGCGCCCTTGGCGTTGAGCAGGCCCGGCGCCGTTTCAGACGCGAACCAGACCATATGGGCGATCGGCACGTAGGCGAACGTGAACCAGATCACCGTGAACACCAGCACTGCCGAGAAGCGGGCGCGTTCGGCAAAGCTGCCGACGATCAGCGCGCAGGTAATGCCGGCGAAGGTGGCCTGGAACGAGGCGAACAGCAGTTCGGTCAGCGAGTTCGACATGGCGTACTTGCCGTCGGACGGGGTGAACATGCCGGAGAAGAAGGCGCGCGACAGGCCGCCGAAGAAGGCGTTGCCCTCGGTGAACGCGAGGGAATATCCGTAGATGAACCAGAGCACCAGGCCCAGCACGAACGTGCACAGCACTTGCAGCAACACGGACAGCACGTTCTTGCTGCGTACCAGGCCGCCATAGAACATCGCCAGACCAGGTACGGCCATCATCAATACAAGCAGGGTAGAGACGAGCAACCAGGAAATATCCGCTTTATCCATTTTCAGGCTCCATTGAGTCTTTATTTATTTACAGCGCGGCTTCGCCGGCTTCACCCGTCCTGATGCGGATCACTTGTTCCAGCGGCGCGGCGAAGATCTTGCCGTCGCCGATCTTGCCGGTGCGGGCCGCCTGTTCGATCGCTTCGATGACCTGATCGACCAGGTGATCGGGCACCGCGGCCTCGACGCGCAGCTTGGGCAGGAAATCGACGGCGTACTCGGCGCCGCGATACAGCTCGGTATGGCCTTTCTGGCGGCCAAATCCCTTTACTTCGGTGACAGTCAGGCCCTGGACGCCGATCCCGGATAGAGCCACCCGCACTTCGTCGAGCTTGAAGGGCTTGATGATGGCGATGATGAGTTTCATGGCATTTCCTCTCATGGTTGCACGTTGGCTTCGTCTATCAAGCAAATTCCATGCCATGTCGGGGATCGCCACGCAGAGAAGGCGGGGGCGCCCAAGTTGTGCCGAGATGCACCAATCTGGTGCTTCGCGCACCGATGGACGGCTTCAAGTTGGTGCGCAGCGCCAGTCCTTGGGGCAAGCAACCAAATATGTTTTCAGCCCGATATTTGTAGCAAATTGATGCGAGTTTTATTGCGTTTTATGTTGGCATATGAATGATTTTGTCGAGCCGTCAGCGAGCCTGGCGCTCCCCGCAAAGCCATGCGGAGCGGGCCTCTGGCTCAAATTGGCGGAGGCATTGAAGCAATGCGGGAAGATGCCGAAATCGGCGAAATGGACGCAGGTTCGTGATACGAGGGTTTACACCGGCCAGCTTGTTGTCCAGGGGCGCCTGCAGAAGAATCAATATCAGTTCAAGCCTGTCCCCGAACAGGCTGTGCCGCAGGCGGAGTTCTGTATTGAAGGATCTCCCAAAAGAAAGCAGGAACGGGAAGGGGCAGTCATGAAGATCCACCGCAAGGCTTTCTACACTCTGGTCCTGGCCGCGTCGCTCGCCGCGCTGGCCGGCTGCAACAAGGAAGACAAGGCCGCCGCGCCGGCCGCCTCCGCTCCTGCGCCTGCTGCTACGACTCCTGCGGCGCCGCCTCCACCCGCGACCACACCTTCCACGGCTGCCCCCGCAGCGGGCGCTGCGGCGTCCATTCCGGCCGAGTGCGAGGCCTACATCGCCAAGGTCAATGCTTGCATGGACAAGCTGGGCAGCGGCAATCCGGCTGCCGCCGCGATCAAGGAGCAGCTGGACGCGGCCAGGGCGCAATGGGGGGCGGTCAGCGACAAGACGCAGTTGGCGACGCAATGCAAGCAGTCGTCGGATACGTTCACGCAGTCGGCAAGCCAGATGGGTTGCCCGTAACGATGTTGGTAGGGGGTTGCCGCCATGGCAGCCCGGTTTTCTCCTGTGCTTTGAAGGGCGGTCACCGCATGCGGCCCGCCCTCTTTTTTTGGGGTGAGGGTGGCCCTTTTTTCGCCGCTGGCCCGGAAACCGTGCGCCGACGCACTACACTTGAGGTATCAAGAACACAGTGAGGCCGTCATGAACAATCGCACCCAGTGGATGGAAGACATCCAGAAGAATATCTCCGACCTGATCGCCCGCAGTCCGGCCGCGGATGTCGAACGCAACGTGCGCGCGATGATGACGCAGGCGTTCTCGAAGCTGGATCTTGTCACGCGCGAGGAATTCGACGTCCAATCCGATTTACTGGCGCGCACTCGCGCCCGGGTGGATCAATTGGCTGCGCAGGTGCAGCAGCTGGAGTCGCGCCTGTCCGCACTGGACAAGTAAGCTCGCGGCGGCCGCGCCGCGGCCGGCCTGGATATTGCCCTCGAACGGCCGCGATTCCGCGGCCGTTTGCATTTTGGGCGTGGGCTTGAGGCAGGCTGGCAGGATGCTTTTGTCACGGCCGCGCCGCGGCGGCCTCGCGTTTACGGATACTGGCGGGTCCCGCCTTTTCTCGGAGACCGCCGTGACGCTAGCCGTTCTTGCCAGCCGGGCCCTGTGCGGCCTGGACGCCCATGCGGTGCGCGTGGAAACGCATCTGGGTCCGGGCCTGCCCAGTTTCAACGTGGTCGGCCTGCCGGACACCGAGGTGCGCGAAAGCCGCGAGCGCGTGCGCGCGGCCATCCTCAACAGTGGTTTCGAGTTTCCACCGGGCAGGATCACCGTCAATCTTTCGCCCGCCGACATCCCCAAGGAGTCCGGGCGCTTCGATCTGCCCATCGCCCTGGGGCTGCTGTTGGCCTCTGGCCAGTTGGCCGCGCCGGTCGATGCCCGCGACCCGGAATCGCCGGTCCAGGAACCATCCCTGGCCGGCCTGGTGCTGGCCGGGGAGCTGTCCCTGACCGGCGCGCTGGTGCCTGTCGCGGCCCCGCTGGTCATCGCGCTGAGCGTTGCCCGGGAAGCGCCCGGCGCCACGCTCATCCTGCCCGCGGGCAGCGCCGAGGAGGCCGCCTGGGTACCGGGCTTGCGGGCGCTGTCGGCTCGCACCCTGGCCGACGTGGCAGCGCACGCGACCGGCGCCTGCCTGCTGCCCGATGCCGTGCCCAGGCCCTGGCCGGCCGCGGCGCCCGGGCCGTGCCTGTCGGACGTCCGCGGGCAGCCGGGCGCGCGGCGGGCCTTGGAGGTGGCTGCGGCGGGCGGCCATAGCCTCTTGATGATAGGGCCGCCGGGGGCGGGCAAGAGCATGCTGGCTGCGCGCTTGCCGGGCCTGCTGCCGCCGCTGGCGCGCAGCCAGGCGCTGGAAGTGGCTGCGGTGGCTGCGCTGGCAGGCCTGTCGGACGTGCCAGCGGGGCAGCCGCCGTTCCGGGCGCCGCACCATTCCGCCACGGCGGCGGCCCTGGTGGGCGGGGGCAGCCGTCCACGTCCGGGCGAGATCAGCCTGGCGCATCATGGCGTGCTGTTCCTGGATGAGCTGCCGGAATTCAGCCGGCGCACGCTGGAGGCCCTTCGCGAGCCGCTGGAGACGGGCAGGGTGGTCATCGCGCGCGCCCTGCGGGCGGCGCAATTTCCCGCCCGCTTCCAGCTGGTGGCGGCCATGAACCCGTGCCCCTGCGGCTGGCGCGGGCATCCCGGGCGCGCCTGCGCCTGCACGCCGGACCAGGTGGCGCGTTACGCGGGCAAGATATCGGGCCCCTTGCTGGACCGCATCGATCTGCATGTGGCTTTGCCGCCATCCGACCCCGAGTGGATGGGCAAGCCGCCGGGAGAGGCGTCCGGCCCGGTCCGGGAGCGCGTGGCGCGCTGCCGCGAGCGCCAGTTGGCCCGCCAGGGCAAGCCCAATGCCGCGTTGGCGGGGGCGGAACTGGACGAGCATTGCCGTCTGGATAACGAGGGTCAGGCCTTGCTGCTGCAGGCCATGCGCCGTCTGGCTGGCTCGGCCCGGGCCATGCACCGGGCGCTGCGGGTGGCGCGCACGGTCGCCGACCTAGAGGGGGAGGACGCCCTCGGCGCCCGCCACATTGCCCAGGCGGTGCAGTACCGGCGGCCGGGCGTATGATTGCCGGCATCTATCCCATGTGGGTCAGGCGCACGCCATGCCGGTCGACTCGACAAAATACGGGAAATCACCATATAATCAAAGGCTTTCCTGGATCCGAGTCAGATTTGACCCGTCCAGGGGAGAAGCCGCCGGGCAGCAATGCTGGCGGGAAGTACCCAAGATGTACCCCCAAGAAGTACCCCCAGAAGTGGCAACAGGTCCCCAAGTTTTGCCGCCATGGAAGGCTACATCGGCCCTTCATGCGTCAAGCACCTGGCGTCATGTAAATCAACAATGAGTGTTTAGTTTAGGGAATCAACATGCCCAAGATGAAAACCAAGAAAAGCGCCTCCAAGCGCTTTAAGGTTCGCGGCAGCGGCTCCATCAAGCGTGGTCAGGCGTTCAAGCGTCACATCCTGACCAAGAAGACCACCAAGGCCAAGCGTCAACTGCGCGGCTCGACGGCGGTTCATGAATCCAACGTGGCCTCCGTCAAGGCCATGATGCCTTTCGCTTGATCTAAGGGAGATCTACTATGCCTCGCGTCAAACGCGGCGTAACTGCCCGCGCACGTCACAAGAAAGTCATTGCCGCCGCCAAGGGTTACCGTGGCCGCCGCGGTAATGTGTTCCGTATTGCCAAGCAAGCAGTCATGCGCGCTGGCCAATACGCCTACCGCGACCGTCGTAACAAGAAGCGCACGTTCCGTGCTCTGTGGATCACGCGTATCAACGCCGCCGTCCGCGAACATGGCGTCAGCTACAGCGTGTTCATCGCTGGCCTGAAGAAGGCTTCGATCGAACTCGACCGCAAGGTTCTGGCCGACCTGGCCGTGCGCGACAAGGCCGGCTTTGCCGCCATCGTGCAGCAAGCCAAGGCTGCCTTGGCTGCCTGATCGCGCTTTAACTCATCGCGCATCGCTGCAAACGGGGCTGTAATGGCCCCGTTTGCGTTTTGAAGGCTGGATTTCATGACTCAAACGGTTGACGACCTGGTCTCCCAGGCGCAAGAACGCTTCGCCGCCGCCACGGATGCTGCTGCGCTGGAAAATGCAAAGGCTCGGTTCCTGGGCAAGGAAGGCGCACTGACGGTGCTGCTCAAAGCCCTAGGCAAGCTCGAACCCGAGCAGAAGCGCGAGATGGGCGCCCGGATCAATCAGGCCAAGCAAAAGGTCGAAGAGCTTCTGAACCTGCGCCGCGCCGCGCTGGCACAGGCCGAACTGGACGCCCGCCTGGCATCCGAAACCATTGACGTCACCCTCCCGGGCCGCGGCCGCGCGCCGGGCGGCATCCATCCGGTGATCCGGACCTGGGAACGCGTGGAAGAGATTTTCCGTTCCATAGGCTTCGACGTGGCCGACGGCCCCGAAGTGGAAAACGACTGGACCAATTTCACCGCTTTGAACAGCCCGCTGGACCATCCCGCGCGTTCCATGCACGACACGTTCTACGTCGACATGAACGACGCCGACGGTCAGCCGCTGTTGCTGCGCACGCACACCAGCCCCATGCAGGTGCGTTACGCGCGCATGCACAAGCCGCCCATCAAGGTCATCGCGCCTGGGCGCACCTACCGCGTCGACAGCGACGCCACGCACTCGCCCATGTTCCACCAAGTGGAAGGGCTCTGGATCGCCGAGGACATCTCGTTCGCCGACCTGAAGGGCGTGTACACCGATTTCCTGCGCTGCTTCTTTGAAACCGACGACCTGGCCGTGCGTTTCCGCCCGTCGTTCTTCCCGTTCACGGAACCGTCCGCCGAAATCGACATGATGTTCACCTCGGGTCCGAACCGCGGCCGCTGGCTGGAGATCTCCGGCTCGGGCCAGGTGCACCCGCAAGTGGTGCGCAACTTCGGCCTCGATCCCGAGCGCTACATCGGCTTCGCCTTCGGTTCCGGGCTCGAGCGCCTGACCATGTTGCGCTACGGCGTCAACGATCTGCGCCAGTTCTACGAAGGCGATTTGCGCTTCCTGCGCCAGTTCAACGAATAACAGACGGCTGATCATGCAATTTCCCGAATCCTGGCTGCGTACGCTGGTCAACCCCGCGATCGCCACCGATGAACTTGCGCACCGGCTCACCATGGCCGGCCTGGAAGTCGAAGACACCGTGCCTGCCGCGCCCGCCTTCAGCGGCGTGGTCGTGGGCCACATCGTCGAAATCGCGCCGCACCCGGACGCCGACAAGCTGCGCGTCTGCAAGGTGGATGATGGCTCCGGCGAGCTGCTGCAGATCGTGTGCGGCGCGCCCAACGCTGCCGCCGGCCTGACGGTGCCGCTCGCGCGCGTCGGCGCCGAGCTGCCTGGCGGCATGAAGATCGGCGTGGCCAAGATGCGCGGCGTGCAATCGTCGGGCATGTTGTGCTCGGCCCGCGAACTGGGCCTGTCGCAGGATCACGCCGGCTTGCTGGAACTGCCCGCCGGCATGACGCCCGGCCAGTCGATCCGCGAAGTGCTGGACCTGGACGACACGCTCTTCACCCTGAAGATGACGCCCAACCGCGCCGACTGCCTGTCCATCCTGGGCGTGGCGCGCGAAGTGGCTGCCCTGACTGGCGCGCCGTTGTCCGTGCCCACCGCCGTTGCCGTGCCCGTCACGCTGGACGAGCGCCTGCCGGTCAAGGTCGAGGCGCCCGATCTGTGCGGCCGTTTCGGCGGCCGCGTGATTCGCGGCGTCAACGCTCGCGCCGCGACGCCCGACTGGATGAAGACGCGTCTGGAGCGCGCCGGCCAACGCTCGGTATCGGCGCTGGTGGACATCTCCAACTACGTCATGCTCGAACTGGGCCGTCCGTCGCACGTGTTCGACCTGGACAAGATCCGCGGCGATCTCAGCGTGCGTTGGGCCCGCGAAGGCGAAACGCTCGAGCTGCTGAACGGCCAGACCGTGACGCTGGATTCCACGGTAGGCGTGGTGGTTGCGGGCGATCAGGTGGAAAGCCTGGCCGGCATCATGGGCGGCGAAGCGACCTCGGTCACGCTCGACACCCGCAACATCTATCTGGAAGCCGCATTCTGGTGGCCGCAGTCGCTCGCTGGCCGCGCGCGCCGCTACAAGTTCAGCTCGGAAGCCAGCCACCGCGGCGAGCGTGGCGTGGACTTCGCCACCATTCCCGAGCACATCGAATTCATCACGCGCCTGATCGTCGACATCTGCGGCGGCGAAGCCGGTCCGCTGGACGACCAGATCGTCAACTTGCCCAAGCGCGAACCCGTGCGCATGCGCCTGCCGCGCTGCCATCGCGTGCTGGGCGTGCCGGTCACGCAGGCCGAGGTCGCCAAGATCTTCGGCAGCCTGGGCCTGGACTTCAGGATCGAAGGCGATGACTTCATCGTCACGCCGCCTTCCTATCGCTTCGACCTGGAGCTTGAAGAAGACCTGATCGAAGAAGTGGCCCGCATCTACGGTTTCGAGAACATCCCCGTGGAGCCGCCCATGGCGCGCGCCAAGATGTTCTCGCAGCCGGAAATCCGCCGCGGCGCGCATGCGCTGCGCCGCCTGGCCGCTGCGCAGGACTACCAGGAAGTCGTGAACTACAGCTTCGTCGAAGCCGAGTGGGAACGCGACTACGCCGGCAACGAAACGCCCGTGCGTCTGGTCAACCCCATCGCCAGCCATTTGTCGGTGATGCGCTCCAGCCTGATCGCCAGCCTCGTCGCCAATATCCGTCACAACGCCAATCGCAAGCAGACGCGCGTGCGCCTGTTCGAATTGGGCCGCGTGTTCACGCGCGATGCGTCTGTTCAGGACGGTCCGCTGGAAGTGGCGGGCGTGCGCCAGCCCATGAAACTGGCGGGCGCGGCCTGGGGGCCGGCCGTGGAAGAGCAGTGGGGCGTGGCGACGCGCCAGGTGGACTTCTACGACGTGAAGATGGATGTCGAGGCGCTGTTCGGCGCGCGCGGCAGCCGTCTGCGTTTCGAGGCCGCAACGCATCCCGCACTGCATCCGGGCCGCGGCGCGCGCATCGAACTGGACGGCAAGCACGTAGGCTGGGTCGGTGAACTGCATCCGCGTTGGGCCCAGCAAGCCGACCTGGCGCATGCGCCGGTCGTGTTCGAACTGGACGCCGCAGCCTTGTCCGAAGGCGAACTGCCGCAAGTGCGCGAGCTCTCGCGCCAGCCCGTGGTGGTGCGCGATCTGGCGCTGTGGGTTGATGCCGACGTGTCTGCGCAGTCGATGCTCGACACCGTCTTCGCGACCGTCAAGGCAGATCCTCAACTGGCCGTGGTGCAGGACGCGCGCCTGTTCGACGTGTGGCGCGAGAAGTCCCAAGGCAGCGAGCCCGTCACCGAGAAAAGCCTTGCTTTCCGATTCTGGCTACAGGACACTGAGGTCACTCTGGACGAAGCCCGCGTGGCCGATTGCCTGGCACGCATCAAGGAAGCCTTGGTGGCTGCGCATGGCGCTCGCCAACGCGCATGAACCATGGGGAACAGTATGCTTGCTGCCGAGCCGCGCACGTTGACCAAGGCTGAACTGGCCGAACTGCTCTTCGAGCGGGTCGGCCTGAACAAGCGCGAAGCCAAGGACATCGTCGATACCTTCTTCGAGGAAATCCGCGACGCCCTGGCGCGCGGTGATTCCGTCAAGCTCTCCGGTTTTGGCAATTTCCAGGTGCGCGACAAACCGCCGCGCCCTGGCCGCAACCCCAAGACCGGCGAGACCATCCCCATCGCCGCGCGCCGCGTGGTTACCTTCCATGCGAGCCAGAAGCTCAAGAGCGTGGTGGAGCAGGCAACGCCCGCAGCACCCGAAGCATCCGACGCCGAGGAGTGATACGCTTTGTCGGCAATTGTTATCGGCACCTGACGCATCGCGGCATAAAATCCCCTTATGACACGTACCGAATCCACCGTTACCTTACCGCCCATTCCCGCCAAGCGTTACTTCACCATCGGTGAAGTCAGCGACCTGTGTGGCGTCAAGCCCCATGTCTTGCGGTATTGGGAACAGGAATTCACGCAGCTCAAGCCGGTGAAGCGGCGCGGCAACCGCCGCTACTACCAGCATCACGAAGTGCTGCTGATCCGCCGCATCCGTTCCCTGCTGTATGAGCAAGGCTTTACGATCAGCGGCGCGCGCAATCGCCTGGGCGATGCGCGCGACGTGCCGCACGATCAGGACGCTGCAGTGCGCCTGTCGGGCGCGGAAATGCAAGCCTTGCGCAACGAGCTGGGCAACGTCTCGACGATGCTGGCCGAAGCCTTGGGCACGGCTGCAAACGTTGCCGGCGCAAGCGCCGGCAACGCAAGCCCTGCGGCTTGAACGCGGCGCATCGTCATTCCCCACATTGTTTGAACGCAGTACCTGCAACGCGCGGCGCAAGCCGCGCGTTGCATTGAGCAGTACCTCGCGCCGCGCGCATCGATGCGCATGCGGTTGATGCAATCGATGAACGCAGCGCGAAAATTTTTTTGAGTATTCAGCACTTTTTCTGCACGAATGCGTGCAAACAAATTTTTGTTCTGCTATACTCTTTTTCTTTCGGGGCGTAGCGCAGCCTGGTAGCGCACTTGCATGGGGTGCAAGGGGTCGCGAGTTCGAATCCCGCCGTCCCGACCAGTAGTTCCAAAGGCCGTCAGTGAGAAATCACTGACGGCCTTTTCATTTTTGCTTGCCTGTTTTTCGATGAGCATGGCGCTAGTGCGTTGCATGTGCGCGGACAAAATAAAAAGCCACCCGAAAAGGTGGCTTTGCTGCTTTTATTCAGCTTCGATATTCCAGATGGATCAGCGGGTACGGCCTGCCTTGATCGTCTAGCGGCGAACGTCCCGTGCGCTTGAATCCTATCTTTTCATAGAAGCCTACCGCCTGGCCATTTTGCTCATTGACGTCCGTGGTCATATTGGGATGGAGCGAGAGGCCGTGCCGCACCAGCGCGGCGCCTATGCCGGTTCCGCGGCAGGCGGAATCGACGAACAGCGCCTGCATGTGCCCGTTGTCGATCAGCATGAACGCCTGCGGATAGTCGTTGGCATCGACAGCCAGCCAGAGCGGCACTTGGGGGAGAAAACCGCACACCATCTCGTCAATGGCCTGGCGATCCTCGGGCGATAGAAAGCCGTGCGTGGCGTCCACCGCGTTGCGCCAGATTTCGACTACGCGTGCGCCTTCGTCGGGGCGGGAGGTTCTTATCTTCATCATCGGCGCAGCGTATTGGATTTCCTTTTGCGGCGTCAAATGGGGGGCGCGAATGGGTACACTGGGACGCCGCTTTCTGACTAGGAGTGAAAATGGCGCGAGAGAATGCCGTGAAGAACCATGCGCGTCGCCGCCTGCCCGACGGCCGCCGCTTTTGGTTCATCAGCCTGCTAGGCATTATTGTGGCCACCAGCCCGGACATCCTGAACGCACTGCGCGGGCAATTCGAAGCGGCGCAACGGTTGGTGATACCGGCGCTGCTGCTGTATTGGCTGTATCGGGGCAGTGAATGGGCGCGCTGGATTCTGATGGTCATGCTGCTCGGCATAGGGGCAATGAATCTCTATCTGGTGACAAGCTTGCTCAAGTATTCCGTCAACCTGTGGCTGCATGCCTTTGTGGCCAGCGCTGCGATGGTTATGACCGGGCTCTATCTGGCATTGGCGAAGAAAGACTTCGCGCGCTATTGCAGCCATGTGACTGTGCGAAACGCCCGCAAGGCTGCGGCGCGGCAGGCGGAACCTCGTTGAACGCCAGATTGGATACTTGAGGTGGGAGGCGCACCGGTGCTGTACGTAGTCGTGTGGAGCGTGTTGGCGGTAGCTGCGTTCGCAAGCAGCCTGTTCGTTTTGTGGACGCGGCCGTTCCAGTTCAAGGACCAGGGCGCCGGGCCAGACTATCGGCCGTCCGCCGGTGTCGCGGGGGCCTTGATGACGATCGCCATTCTTGCGTTGGTGATTGCGCTGACGGTATGACGACGAACGGCACCACACCCGGATGGTATAAGTGCACGGCAGCGCACTGACGGAGCGCTTGGCGGTCACTGATAACTCCAGGCGGTCTGCGGAATGAAAGTCATGAGAACACTTGCGGTGCTCCTATTGCTGACGCTACAGGCGACCGGGGCTGTCGCTGAAACGCAGGCGGAGGCGTCGATCGCGCGCGTGGTGCAGGGCGGCCGCTGGAACGATGGCGCGGCCAAGGGCGCGTACCGGATCGTGGTGGAAGAGGTGGGGTTCGAGCACGTCAGCTGCCGCGTCCGAATTCAATGGGTCGCTTCCGCGACCTCCGGCCGTCCCGCCAAGCTCGTTGCGGAGCAGACCTTTGCGGAACTCTCGACCACCTTCTGGAGTTGCGGGCAGGGCAAGCAGAGCGTGGTTGTTGCCGGCAATGTGCTGAAAGTGCAGGCCACGCACGCGTATTCCGGCGAGCCATGCACGTTCACGGCAAAGCTCGGCAAGCCGGGCCGATATCAATACGCAGGGTGCGGCAACGAGGAACCAGCGCCGAAGACCGGTGGCTGAAACGCTCGCTGCATCGATGCAGCGCACGCACGCTTCGGGGTTCTGCTGGCCGGCGCGCGGCTTGGTTAAGATAATGCCCACTCTTTGACATGCCTACCTGATGCCTCCATTCCAACGCACGTCCCTGCTCAAAAGAATATGCGCCAGCAAGATCACGCTCTTGCTCATCGCCTGCAGTATCGCGGTGTACTGCGTGGCGGGATTCCTGGACACGCGAGCGTTCGAGAGCCTGAGCCAAACCTCCTTCCTGATCGATTGGGGCGGCAACGTGCCGGCGTTGACCTTGTCGGGCGAGTCTTGGCGCCTGTTCACCAGCATGTTCCTGCACATCGGCTTCCTGCACCTGGCAATCAACATGCTGGCGCTATGGTCGCTGGGGATCATCCTGGAGGCGCGCATGCGCTCCTGGGTGTTCCTGGGCGTGTATCTGCTGTCGGGTCTGTGCGGCAGCCTGGTCACCGCGCTATGGCATCGCGACGAGTTTTTCCTGAGCTGCGGTGCGTCTGGCGCGATCCTGGGTATTTTCGGGGCGGCCATCGTTTACGGCCTGCATGACCGGCGCATGGGCCGGCCGCACATCCCGCCGGGCAATCTGCTGTTCAGCCTGGTGCTGACCTTCGGCGCGGGCTTTGCGTTCGACGTCGATAACGCGGCGCACCTGGGGGGCTTGCTGTCGGGGGCGCTGCTTGGGGGTATCGCGCTGTATGCCGAGCGCTTGCGGCCCATGACGGCGGGGGCGGTCCTGGCCGCCGCCGGTGCGCTCAGCTCCGTGGCGTTGGTCGCAGTGACGCTCGGCAATCATGACCGCGGCATGCAGGAACAGCTTGCCGCCGCGCAGTTCGGGCGCACGCTGGGAAAGATGGGATTGCTGGGCTCGGCCCAGGCGCTGTGGAAAGCGCCATCGTTGGATGAGTGCATCGCCGGCGCGTTGTCCGCCGCTGCGCGCGACGGATCGCAGACGCCGGATCTGCGTAGCTGTGCGAAAGCCGGCGACAGGGACCAGGCTTTGTTGGCAAGGTTCATGCCGCTGCAGTACCAAAGCTGCCAGGCGCAGATCGCAGGGTTGCGCAGACTCTACACGGGTGGCGCCATGCAAGAGGCGTTGACCGCGGCGGACCAGTACTGCGGAATTCAAACACGGATCTATGGCGCGATCTTTCAAGCAGACGGCGGCGAACTCGATCCGGAAAAGGCGCGCGAGGCGCGTTTGAAGATGAACTTCCTGCTCGACCAGAAGGGCATGTACCGCACGGATTCAGCGCCATTGCTGGCGCAGGCAAATGCCATGAAACGCATGCTCCGCCGGCCGGGCGAGCTGGCTTTGGCGATCATCGGGCGCTCGGGTTGCCCGTACTGGAGTTGCGCGAGGTAGCGCCGGCCGCAGCCTGCCGCCCTTCACACAAGACGGCGGCTAGGGTCCGCGACATGGGTCGTGACGATGTCGATAAACCGCTCGAGCGGCGCCGACTGGTTGTCGGCCCGCCAGACCAGCTCCCAATGCTGAACTACGTCCAGATCGGGCAGTTCCTTGAAGGCGACGGTCGGCGGCGCGGCGCGCGTGGCCGAGTCGGGCAGAACGGTGCAGCCCAAGCCCGCGGCGACCAGGGTGAGCATCGATCCGACATCCACGCCCTGTATCGAGGAGCGGGGCACGAATCCTGCCTTGAAAAAGCAATGGATCAGCCTGTCGTGCCAGACGGGCGCTGCATTGCGCGGCAGCCAGATGAAGTCCCGGGCGGCGAGTTCGCGCAAGGACGTCGGGCCGCCATTGTCCCAATGCCAGTCCGCAGGATAGGCGACCAGCATCTTCTCGGAGTAGATGGGGATGCCGTTGAACGCGGGATCGTCGAGCGGCCTGAACAGCGTGAATCCTGCGTCCAGCCTGCCCGTGGGCAGAAGTTCGATCTGCGCATCCGAAAGCAGATGGCTGAGCGTCAATGAGACCCCTGGGGCTTCCCGGCGGAATAACCGCAGCGCATCGGCGAGCAAGGAACGCAACGTCAGCATGACCGGCAGGGCGATGGTCAGGTGCCCGATCTCGCCGCGTCCCGCGCGCTGGGCGCGCTCCATTGCTGCGGTCGCATCGCCCAGCAGGCGGTTGGCGTCCAGGAGCAACTGCTTGCCCGCTTCGGTCAGGTGGACGCCGCGAGTGGTTCGTTCAAAAACGGCGGTGCCCAGCTCTTCTTCCAATGCCTGGATCTGGCGGGTCAATGCCGGTTGGGCGATGTGCACCGACTGAGCCGCGAGACTGATGCTGCCGCGTTCGGCGACGGCAACGAAGTAGCGCAATTGCCGCAGATCCATGGCTATACCTTATTAGTATGACGGGCATCGTTAAATAGCATTTTACGGCATGGTTACCGTGTCTCTACCATTCGGGCGGTAGTGAACATGTGTCGACAAAATCTTCAATAACGAAAACCCAAGCCCATGCCACAAGAAATCCTAGATCAATTGTCTGCGGACGCCGCCAGGTACCAGCAAATCCGCCACGATCTGCACGCGCATCCAGAATTAGGCTTCGAGGAACACCGGACGGCGGCGCTGGTTTGCGAAGAGCTGCGCCGGCTCTCCATCGGGTTCCATGCCAACATCGGCCGTACGGGCGTGGTCGGATTCATTCCAGGCCGGGAAACGAGCAGCGGGCGGGCGATAGGCCTGAGAGCGGACATGGACGCGCTCCCCATGCGCGAATGCACGGGACTCGGTTACGCGTCGGCCGATGACGGAAAGATGCATGCCTGCGGCCACGACGGCCACGTCGCCATGCTGTTGGCCGCCGCCGCTTATCTGCAGCGCACCCGCAATTTCAATGGCGGGGTCTATCTGATCTTTCAACCCGGAGAAGAGGGGCACAACGGCGGGTTGGAAATGGTCAGGGATGGACTGTTCGAGCGGTTCCCGATGCAAGAGGTATACGCGCTGCACAACTGGCCGGCACTCCCTCTGGGGACGGTATCCATTCCGATCGGGCCCGTCATGGCGGCGTCCGATCGCATCACGATCCGGATCCAGGGCAAGGGCGGCCACGGGGGGATTGCGCCTCAAAGAACGGTAGACCCGGTCCTGATCGCCGGCCACGTCATCGTTGCGGCGCACTCCATCGTGAGCCGCAGCCTGGACCCGCTGGACGCCGGCGTGCTCAGCCTGTGCGCCGTGGCGGGAGGCAATCTGGCCGGCTTCAACGTCATACCGGACGAGGTGGTGCTTACGGGCACCGCCAGATCGTTGCGGCCGGAAGTGCAGCAAGTCCTGCAGGCCCGCCTGCGCGAAACCGTGGAAAGCGTCTCGAGAGGGCTGGGCGGATCGGCGACCCTGGACTATGAGCCGAACGTGCCGGCCACGGTCAATACGGAGCCGCAGACCCGCTTGGCCAGGCTGGCGGCGCAGGACGTGGTGGGCGAACAGCATGTCGTCCGGCATCCGGTGCCCAGCCTGGGCGGGGAGGATTTCGCCTACATGCTGCGCGAGCGGCCTGGGGCGTATCTGCACCTCGGCACGGGCGATCCGGATCATGTGCACGGGCTGCACACTTCGCACTTCGATTTCAACGATGCCGCCATTCCGATTGGAAGCGCGGTCCTTTCCCGGATAGCCGAAAGAGCGCTGCCGCTGGACAACAACAACTAGGTAGCAGTTGGGAGGAGACTAGACATGGATAACACAAAAAAGAAGAGCGCCCCGCGATGGCTGCAATTGACGGCGGCGATATTTGGCAATGCGCTCGAATGGTATGACTTCGGCGTGTTCGCGGCGATGGCGTTCATCATTGCCAAGGTGTTCTTTCCGGAAGCGGGCGAACATACCGCGTTGCTGCTGACGCTGGCGACGTTCGGAGTCGGCTTCGTCACGCGCCCGATAGGCGGCATTGCTATCGGCATGTACGCGGACCGCAAAGGCAGGAAGTCCGCGCTGCAACTGATCATTGCATTGATGACGGTGTCCTTGCTCATCATGGTCTTTACGCCTTCGTACGCGACAATAGGCGTCGCCGCGCCCATCATGATCGTGCTGGCCCGCCTGATGCAGGGGATTGCAACCGGGGGTGAGTTCGCATCGTCCACTGCCTATCTCGTGGAGGCCGCGCCCAAGGACAAAAAGGGGCTCTATGGCGCGTGGCAGATGTTCGGCCAGAATCTCGCTAATCTGGGCGGCGCCGCCACGGGGTTTCTGCTGACATCAATCTTCACCGAGCAACAGTTGCTCGATGGGATGTGGCGCATTCCGTTTGTCGTGGGGCTGCTGATCGCACCGCTGGGATGGTGGATCCGGCGCTATCTGGACGAGCCCGAAGAGTCCGCGGCGTCGCTGCGCAAGGGGGAGACGGTTAGTCTGGCAGCCATGTTGGGTCGCTTTCCGCGGTCCATCGCCGCCACGCTGTGCCTGACCACGTGCGCCACGGCCTCCGTCTATACATTCATCATCTATCTGCCGACTTTTGTGACCCGCCAGTTCGGTTTCACGCTGCACGATGCCTTCACCGCGCAGGCCATCGGGCTGCTGGCGCTGATCGTCATCATTCCAATTTCCGGCGCGATTTCGGATCGCCGTGGAAGAAAACCGGTGATGCTGTCGTTTCTGCTGCCCTACGCAATATTGATGTATCCGCTGTTCTCATGGGTGCAGTCGACGCCGACCTTGCCGAATCTGATCGTCGCGTTCACCGTGCTGAGCATATTGCTGGGTGGCTTTCTCGGACCGTTTGCGACGGCGCTGGGAGAACAGTTTCCGACGAACGTGCGCTCGGCCGGGTTGGCGGTTTGCTACAACGTCGCCGTCATGATTTTTGGCGGATTCGCCCAGTTCATCGTCACCTGGCTGATCCAGGCCACGGGGATATCACTGGCGCCCGTGTTCTACAGCCTTGCCGGCGGCGCGCTCGGTGTGCTGGGCTGCCTGTTGATACGGCCTGCCGATGAGGCCAGGCAGGCGCCTCAGGCGTTGCCGGGACGGATGGCGCAGCGCCGATCAGTGGCGTGATAGGCCGCGCATAGACAGCAAGAAACGGGACGACAAGGCGCGCTCGCATTTATAGGATGCAGGCATTATTCATGCCTGGAGGTGACGCCGATGTCTTTGATTCTTGCTGGAAAAGTTGCTTTGGTGACAGGTGCGTCATCGGGTATCGGACGCGCGACAGCGTTGCTGCTGGCGGCCCAGGGCGCGGCGCTGGTGCTGACCGCGAGACGCCGTGAACTTCTGGATCAAGTGGCGGGCGAGATCAGAAGCGCCGGTGGGCGGGCCTGCGTTTCGGCCGGCGATGTCGCCAGGCCGGAAACGCACAGGCAAGCGGTGCAAGCTGCGCAACGCGAATTCGGCGGCCTGGATATCGCGGTAAACAATGCCGGCACCATCGGCCCTGTCAAGCCGCTGGCGGAAGTCGCCCTGGACGAGTGGGAGTGCACGTTGAGCGTCAATCTCACCGCGGCATTCCTGGGCGCGCGCCACCAGATCCCGGCCATGCTGGAGCGGGGTGGCGGCGCGCTGGTCTTCGTGTCCAGCTTTGTGGGGACTAGCGTGGGCTTGCCCGGGATGGCAGCATACGGGACGTCGAAAGCCGCGCTGATGGGATTGGTCAAGGGCATCACGGCAGACTACGGCGCACAAGGCATCCGGGCCAATGCGCTGTTGCCCGGCGGTGTGGACACGGAAATGGCCGGAAACCAGGAACAGAAAGACTGGGCTGCCAAGCTGCATGCCATGAAGCGTATTGCGCGCGCTGATGAAATTGCTTCGGCTGCGCTGTTTCTGGCGAGTCCGATGGCAAGCTTCGTGACGGGATCCGCGCTTTACGCGGACGGCGGCAATTCGGCGGTGAAGTGAGCGCGCGGCCGACAGGCCGCGCCCCGGCGTCGGGTCCACTCAATCGCGCAGGACCGGCGCGTCGTCCGCAATATCTTCCCGACGCGAGAACAGGCCCAAGGCTTCCTTGAGATCGACGCCCAAAGGCCCGAGGCTGGCGTCCAACGCCGCGGCATTGCGCGCCAGTTCATCACGGCCGGGCAGCTCGCCATTGACCGCCATGATGACGCGATTGCCCGTCTGCAGATTGAAGAATGCTCCAAACACCGCCGCGTAGGTCGCCGACTCGCGCGCGTAAAGCTGGCTCTCGGTGAAGGTGTTGGCCACCGCCACGCCGCCCGGCGCGAGGATGCCGCGCACGTGTTGCAGGAACTCCAGCGTCATCAGGTGTTCGGGGATGTAGTCGACGTCGAAGGCATCCAGCATCACCATGTCGTACTGCAGACCTTCGCGATGGGCGCGTTCGATGTAGGCGCGGCCATCTTCCAGGTAGAGGCGCTGCCTGGGGCCCTGCTGGTAGCCGAAGTAGCGCGCCGCAACCTTGCCTACCGCCGGATCGATTTCCACGGTATCGATGACGGTATCGGGCAGCAGCGCGGCCAAGGTCTTTTGCAGCGTGGCGCCGCCCAATCCGACGATCAGTATGTTCCGCGGCTTGGGATTGATGTAGAGCGCGGTCATCATCATGCGCGTGTAGGAAAACACCAACTGCCCGGGATGCTCCAGGCTCATGCAGGTCTGGCGGCCGACGTCGTGCATGGAGTTGAAGTTCATGCAGCGCTCGCCGTTTTCCTCGAACACGAGCAGTTTGCCGAACTGCGAATCTTCGCTATGAATCAGTTGCGGGCCGCCGTTGCCACGTAGCAGCAGCAATGCCGAACCGGCAATGAGGAGTACGAGAACGGTGCGGATAGCAAGACGGAGCATGGAGCGGCAGCGGCAAGAGGGGACGCATCATCTTATCGTGCCTCTGAGCGGTCGCGCGGCTGCTCGACGTATGCGCGGGCCCGCAAGACCCATTAGTTCCTTGGGGACGGGAAAAATCAACTATCGTTTTTTTTGAAAATTTCGTTCGATATATTTCATTTCCTTAAATGCTCGGCTCTCCTTAGAATTTTGCTCGAAACGGGACGCATAGATTCCCGTCCAGAAAATCAGAGGAGACCCGCATGTTCTACGATCCCGTTCCCAGGATTCAGGCCAAGGTCCACGCCCGGCTGCCCGACGAGCTGAAGTGGCAAGGCCAGGACCTGAACGAGTGGGTCGCCGGCCAGCCGCAGGGCAATCCGCCGCGCTCGCTGCTGGAAGGGCCGTCCTTCGGGCCGGACGGCTTGCTGTATTGCGTGGACGTCATCAACGGCCGCGTCCTGCGCGTCGATGCGCGCGGCGAATTCGAGCCGCTGGTGCAATACGACGGCTGGCCCAACGGCCTCAAGTTCCACCGCGACGGCCGCATCTTCATCGCCGACTACAAGCACGGCATCATGCAGTTCGACCTCGAGCGCCGCGAGGTGCGCCCGGTGCTGGAGCGCTACAACATCGAGCGCTTCAAGGGCGTCAACGACCTGTTCTTCTCGGAGGCGGGAGATCTCTATTTCACCGACCAGGGCATGACCGGCTGGCAGGATCCGACCGGGCGCCTGTTCCGTTTGCGGCCGGACGGGCAGCTGGATTGCCTGCTCGACTGCATACCCAGCCCCAACGGCCTGGTCATGGATCTGCACGAGCACGCGCTGTATGTCGCGGCGACGCGGGCCAATGCCATCTGGAAGGTGCCGCTGTTGCGCAACGGCCAGGTCGGCAAGGTCGGCACCTTCATCCAGATGTCGGGCGGCGGCGGGCCGGACGGCCTGGCGCTGGATGCGCAGGGCGGCCTGTGCATCGCCCACGTGGGGCTGGGCACCGTCTGGTGCATGGATGCGCTGGGCCAGCCGGCTCTACGCATCCAGTCTCCCGAGGGGCTGCACACCACCAACCTGGCCTTCGGCGGACCCGCGGGCCGCACGCTCTACATCACCGAGTCCAGTTCGGCCAGCATCCTGCGCGTCGACCTCGACGTGGCGGGCAAGCCCATGTATCTGCCGGCGCCGCAGGCCCTCTGAGTAAGACATTCTCCAACTACCAAAAGGACAGAACAGATGGATCAGGCAATTGTGCTGGGCGCGGGCACCATGGGGGCCGACGTCGCCGCCGGTTTTCATGCGGCGGGCTGGCGCGTGTGGCTGGTGGAGCCCGATGCGGCCGCGCGCGCAGCCGCGACACAGCGCGTGAACGCGTCCAGCGAAATGATCGGCGGCCAGGCCGACGCCGAGCGCATCGCGACCAGCGCAACCATGGAGGAAATCGACTGGAGCGATACGCGCATCGTGGTCGAGTGCGTGCCGGAACTGCTGGCAACCAAGCGCGCGGTGTTCGCCCGGCTGGAACAGCTGGCGCCTGCCTCCATTCCCTTGACCAGCAATTCGTCGAGCTTTCCGATCAGTGCCATCGGCGAGGGCTTGCAGACCCGCGCGCGCATGGTGGGCCTGCACTACTTCATGCCCGCCCACCTGGTGCCCGCCGTGGAAGTGATACGCGGCGAGGCGACCGATGAGGCCATGGCCCAGGAAGTCAGCCGCATCATGCGCGATACCGGCAAGAAGCCGGTGCAGGTCAAGCGCGACGTGCCGGGATTCCTTGCCAACCGCATCCAGCACGCGCTGATGCGCGAGGCGATCGCGCTGGTCGAGGAAGGCTTCGCGTCCGCCGAGGACGTGGACACTGCCGTGCGTTACGGGTTCGGGTTCCGCTACATCGCGGCCGGCCCGCTGCTGCAGAAGGATCTGGCCGGCATCGACATCCATTGCGCGGCGGCCGCGACCATGTATCCGCACCTGCGTACGGACGACCGGCCCAGCGCTCTCATGCGCGAGCTGGTCGAGCAGGGCAACATAGGCGTCAAGTCGCCTTCCCTGAAGGGCTTCTATCAATGGACGCCGGACCGCGTCGCCCAGGAGCAGCGGCGCTACCAGGTCGCCTTGGGCAAGGCCATGCAGATCTTGAAGGATGAGGAAGCGCTGGCCTAATGCAGGCTGTCGCGGGTCTGAACTGACCACCGAAAGTTGGACGTGAATCCAGCTTTCGGGGGCACGTCATCATCAGCGGGGCGGCAGGGCTTCGAGCTTGCGGATGTTGGGGTTCTTTAGCCGCCGAGGCTGCCCTGCGCCATTCCGATGCTCGCCCCGGTGGGGCTGCGCTTCGGATGGCTCCGG
>NZ_JBYSYI010000017.1:0-51089 GCF_058783105.1 Achromobacter sp. FW305-C-30-7
GAGCCATCCGAAGCGCAGCCCCGCCGGGGCGAGCATCGGAATGGCGCAGGGCAGCCTCGGCGGCTAAAGAACCCCGACATCCGCAAGCTCGAAGCGCTGCCGCTCCGCACTTCGGTTGTGTGAGGCAGCGTTCTTGAACCGCCGGCGTCCGGACTGCGGGATTCCGATGCTCGCCCCGGTGGGGCTGCGCTTCGGATCCCTCCGCCCGGCCACCGGCTCACGGCATCTACCCATGAACGGGTTCCGAAACCAATGCATTAGGCGACTGCCAGCCGAGGACCCCGGAGTCATCCGAAGCGCAGCCCCACCGGGGCGAGCATCGGAGTGGCGCAGGGCAGCCTACACGCAAGCCGGCGCGCGCCGAGCCTGTGCGTTTTTAGTTTTTATGAAGTCCGAAGGAAAAAGAAAAAGGCCAACCCCGAGGGATTGGCCTTTTTTGCAATACTTGGCGGAGAGGGTGGGATTCGAACCCACGGTACGGGGATACCGTACGCCTGATTTCGAGTCAGGTACATTCGACCACTCTGCCACCTCTCCGTGGCTGGGTTTCGTAACGGCGGTTTACCCGGGGGCCGGGTTTTCCACAAAAGATCCCTGGTCGGAAGGATCTTCGTTGTCGAAGCAGCGAAGCCCGCAATTCTACAGGATTTTTTTTGTTTGTGTAAAGAGGGTGATTGAAAGTCCCCTACAGCGGGTTTCAACCGGCTTTCGGAGGCGGCGTTCTTTGCCCAGAATTCCGGTATGCCTGACGTTCCTGCCCAGGCATCCATCCGTCTCGGCGTTCATCCCGGAACCGCTAGTCCCATGGATCTGATCCTCATTCTCCTACTTGCGGCCGTGCTGTGCGTGCCCCTGACCCAGCTGCTGGGCCTGGGCGCCATCCCGGGCTACCTGCTGGCCGGCGTGCTGGTGGGGCCGTCCTGCCTCAGGCTCGTCACCAATGTGGACACCATGATCAACGTGTCTCAATGGGGCGTGGTGATGATGCTGTTCATCATCGGGCTGGAGCTGTCGCCCAAGCGCCTGTGGGCCATGCGCAACGAAGTCTTCGTGCTGGGTTCCTTGCAGATGCTGGCTTGCGGCCTGCTGCTGGCGGTGGTGTTTGGCGCGGCGCTGCGGCATCTGGCCGGCATGGAGTGGCAGGCGGCGATCCTGTGCGGCCTGTCGCTGGCCTTGTCGTCCACCGCAGTGGCCTTGCGGCTGCTGGACGAGCGCGTGCTGACGCGCACGCCATTGGGCAGATCGGCGCTGGGCATATTGCTGTTCCAGGACATGGCGGCGATCCCGATGCTGGTGGCGGCGGGCCTGCTGGGTTCCGATGGTGCGTCGGCGCCTTCCTTCAAAGAGGCGCTGATTGCCGTGCTGGTGGTGGCAGCCGCCTACCGGCTGAGGCTGCTGGGATGGGCGGCCAAGGCGCAATTGAACGAATTGTTCACCGCCGCCGCGCTGTTGATGGTGGTGGGCGCAGCCCAATTGTTCGACTTTGCCGGCTTGTCCGCCGGCCTGGGCGGATTCCTGGTGGGCGTGCTGATGGCCGAATCCCGCTACCGGCACGATCTGGAAAAGGCGATCGACCCGTTCAAGGGCTTGCTGCTGGGCCTGTTCTTCGTGGCCATCGGCATGTCCGTGAATTTGAAGGTAGTGGCCAACCACTGGCCGTTCATCTTCGTGGGCGTGTTCGCGTTGCTGCTGGTCAAGGCCTTGATCTTGTACGGTTTTTCGCGCTTTCTGGGCTTGCCGCGCTATCACCGCCTGCTGTTTGCCCTGGCGCTGGCGCAGGGCGGCGAGTTCAGCTTCGCCATCTTCAATGAAGCCTGGGACAACCACCTGATGAATCTGGAACAGCGCGACCTGCTGTCGGTCATCGTGGCGATTTCAATGGGCGTGGTGCCTGTGTTGATCAAGCTGCTGGAACGCATCCCCGAGAACCGCGGCGGCATGGCCGATCTCCCGACGGCGGAACCCGCCAAGGACGAGGCGTCCCAGCCGCCCGTGCCGCGCGATCCTCCTCCCGCTGCTTGACCCTGCGCAGCGTACGGGCATGGCATGATTGCCGTCTTGCCGGGCAGCTACACTTGATCCTCGCTTGGCCCGTCCAATGTGCCCGACCACAGGAGAATGCTCATGCTTAAAGGAAAAGTCGCCCTTGTCACCGGTTCCACCAGCGGCATCGGCCTGGGTATCGCCACTGCCTTCGCCCAGCAGGGCGCCGATATCGTCTTGAATGGTTTCGGCGATGCCGCCGAGATCGAAAAGGTCCGCGCCGGCCTGGCCGACAAGCACGGCGTCAAGGTGATCTACGACGGCGCCGACTTGTCCAAGGGCGCCGCTGTGCGCGAGCTGGTCGAGAACGCGGTGCGCCAAATGGGCCGCATCGACATCCTGGTCAACAACGCCGGCATCCAGCACACCGCCCTGATCGAGGATTTCCCCGCCGAAAAGTGGGACGCGATCCTGGCGCTGAACCTGTCGGCCGTGTTCCACGGCACCGCCGCCGCCTTGCCGCACATGAAGAAGCAGGGCTTCGGCCGCATCATCAACATCGCCTCGGCCCACGGCCTGGTGGCCTCGGCCAACAAGTCGGCCTACGTGGCGGCCAAGCACGGCGTGGTCGGCTTCACCAAGGTCACCGCGCTGGAGACGGCGGGCCAAGGCATTACCGCCAACGCCATCTGCCCCGGCTGGGTCCGCACCCCGCTGGTTGAAAAGCAGATCACCGCGCTGGCGGAAAAGGACGGCGTCGACCAGGAAGCCGCCGCCCGCGAACTGCTGAGCGAAAAGCAGCCGTCGCTGCAATTCGTGACGCCGGAGCAACTGGGGGGCACCGCCGTGTTCCTGGCTTCGGACGCCGCTGCGCAAATCACAGGTACGTCCGTCTCGGTCGATGGCGGCTGGACGGCACGCTAAAAAGGAATACCCGAATGCTGTTTCTGCTTTCTCCCGCCAAGAAGCTGGACTACGACTCGCCGCTGCACATCGAGACGCATACCCAGCCGCTGTTCGTGGACCAGGCCGCCGGCCTGATCAAGGTGTTGAAGACCAAGTCGGCTGAGGACATCTCCGAGCTCATGAGCCTGAGTCCGGCGCTGTCCGAGCTGAACGTGCAGCGCTATGCCCACTGGAAGCGCAGCTTCACCCAGGCCAATTCGCGCCAGGCGGTGCTGGCCTTCAACGGCGACGTCTACGAAGGGCTGGAGGCCTCGACCCTGTCGGCCAAGCAGCTGGACTGGGCGCAAGAGCACGTGGCCATCCTGAGCGGCCTATATGGGGTGCTGCGCCCGCTGGACCTGATGCAGCCCTACCGCCTGGAAATGGGCACGCGCCTGGCTACGCCCAAGGGCAAGAACCTGTACGAGTACTGGGGCCCGGCCATCGCCGGCTACCTGAACGAACGGCAGGCCGGCCAGAAAGCGCCCGTGATCATCAACCTGGCGTCCGAGGAGTACTTCAAGTCGGTCGACCTGAAGACTCTCAAGGCGCGCGTGGTGCAATGCGTGTTCCAGGACTGGAAGAACGGCGCCTGGAAGGTCATCAGCTTCCACGCCAAGCGCGCGCGTGGCCTGATGGCGCGTTATGCGATCCTGCACAAGGTGTCCAAGCCGGAAGGCCTGCAGGGTTTTGACCTGGAAGGCTACAAGTTCGACGCCTCTGCTTCGTCGGACGACAAGCTGGTCTTCCGCCGCAAGGTCTGACCCGGTCCCGGGCCTCGCGCCCGGGACGTCCCTATTCCGCCTGATCAATCCAGGGTAGTCACGCTGCCGCCGCCACTGGCGGCGCGTGCGTGGGATCGGCCAACGCGTGCAGTTCCTGGCGGATCATGTGCGCGGCCTTCAGCATTTGTTTGACCGGATAGACCAGCGCGGCCTGCTCGCCTTCGGTCTCGAACTGGTTCGGCAGGCCGGTAGGCGCCTGCGCCCGGTTTTCGTCCAGCAGGTCCACCATGCCGGCCAGCGCCCGCTGCACGGCCTCGGGCGTGGCGGGCAGGGCGGCCAGCATGGGTATGGCCGCCGTGATCTGCGAGGCCAGTATGTGGTTCTGGATCAGCAGGTTGTTCAGCTCGGGCACGCTCACTTGGTGCGAGGTGGGCTCGCTCATCATGCGGTAGAAGGCCTCGGCGAAATTGCTGAACGAGATGTGCACGTTCTTGCGCGCCAGCCGCCACGCCAGGTCGGCGTCGGTCACTGCCGGGGTCTCGCCCGCCGCGGCGCCCACGGGCGCGCCATGGGCCTGCATGGCCTCGACGTAGCGCAGGCCCGCGATCAGGTACTCGCGGTTGGCGCGCGTGGCCGCGGCCGCCAGCGGCTTCAGGTAGCGGGCCTCCCACCAGGGCAGGATGTAGCTGCAGATCAGCGCCAGCGCGCAGCCGATCAGCGTGTCGATGGCGCGTTCGCCGATCACCGACATGGACACCGTGCCTGGGGATACGAAGTGGAACACCAGCACCACGAACAGCGTATTGAAGGTGGCGCTGGCCATATAGTTCAGCTGCACCAGGCTGTTGCCCATGATGCAGGCGCCGAGCAGCGCCGCGAACAGCAGTTCCGGGCGGTCGGTCAGGTTGAACAGCAACAGGGCCAGGATGCAGCCGATCAGCGTGCCTGTCAGGCGCCAGCTATTGCGCTGGCGCGTCAGCGCGAAGCCCGGCTTCATGATGATGACGATCGTCAGCATGATCCAGTAGTTGTGCGCGGAAAACGCGGGCGACAGCCACTGGCTGGCCAGGGTCATGGCGATGGCCGCGGCGGCCGTCACCCGCAGCGCGTAGCGGAAGTGCGGCGAATCCAGGCGCAGATTGCTGGTCAAGAGTCCCACGCGGAATTCCTGGCGCGAAATGAAGCGCGTCAGCGACTTGTTGATGCGCAGCACGTCGGTGGGCTTGGCATCGGGCGAGGCGGCGGTATGGTCGGCCAGGCGGTCGACGATGCGCGCCGAATTGCGCAGCCTGCGCAGCACCTGGACGATCAGCGCCAGCATCTCGGGCTCGCGCTCGCCCAGGCCCTGCTGTTTGAGCTGTTCGATTTCGTACTCGATGGCGCGCAGCTCGGCCTTGGCGCTGCTGCGGTACTGCACCTTGCGTCCGCGCGACACGTCCAGCGCGATGCGGTTGAGCTCCAGCGACATCTTCACCAGCGCGTCGCGCATGAACATCAGGCAGTCGCTGCCGGCCAGCGCGCGGCGCAGCGCCGCGTAGTCGGTATGCGTGGCCACCAGCGTGTCCAGCAGCTGCAGCATGTCGACGAACATGTTCCAGATCATCACGCGCTGGCGGTCGCCCAGGCCCTTGCCGCGGGGCAGGGCGCGCAGCACCATGTCGCGCGCCGCCTGGTGCTTTTCCGTCATGACGGACTGGCGTTGGATCAGTTCGCGGTAGGCGTCGTCCAGATCGGCGGTTTCATCGTAGAAGGCGGCGCGGGCCGCCACGTAGTCGGCGGTGGCGAACAGCGCCACCGACATGGCCTGCTGCTCCTCGCGCAGCCAGAACAGGCGCGAGAACCCCAGGCTGAACGCGACGTAGAACAACGCCCCGCCCAGCGTGGCCGCGGCGTGCGCCAGCACCTCGTGGGGCGCCAGCGGCGAATGCATGGTCAAGGTCATCAGCAGCAGGCCGGCAAAGCCGATCAGGCCGCCGCGCTTGCCGAATACCGTGAACATCGAATAGACGAAGCACTGCGCAATGACCGCCAGCCAGATCAGCACGGGATACGAGGAAGCGAACCCGGTGATGATGACGGTCAGGGTACCCAGCGCGGCGCCGCCCAGCATCTCGTTGGTGCGATGGCGCTGCGGCCCGCCCGGCTGGTCGATGATGGCCAGGCACTGCGCGCCGAAGGTCGCGACCAGCCCCGTGGTGTAGTTGCCGAAGACGCCGCCCAGCACCAGCACCGGCAACAGCATCCCCACCCCCTGGCGCACCCCTCCGAAGAAGTAGTGGCTGTAGAGGAAGCGGCGAATGCTGGCAATGCGCAAATCCATGGGTGGGGGCTCGGTTCTGGACGACAAAACAAGTATAGAGATGCTGCTCAATTTTTTGGGGCCAGATAGTTACCGAACCTTCCCTGCAACGGTCCGCGAAAGGCCGATTTGCCACCTTTGACGCAACGCGGTAAATTGCTCCACTTGCACCGGTCTGCCTATCCGAAACCGGTGCGTTGAGGCGGATTGCCAGGGTCACCTCCCAGCCATCCCGCAGCAGTTACACCTGCCGTTGGCCGCGCCACAAGCGTGTGTTGCCAAGGCTTCCATTTCGACCTCCAGCGTCCCCCAGGGGCGTTTGCACTGCGTTCTGTCGAGCGTGTGCCGGGTCGGCAAGGTGTCCGGGTGGCGTGGCTCCGTGAGCCGCAAAGCGCCGGATCATGTTGTCGGAACCGGTATGGGTTCAGTTGCCGCCGTATCCGGGCGAGCAGCAGTCAGGGTTGCAGGGCCGGTACTGAAAGGAATGACAACATGGAACTGAATGGCGCCGATATCGTCGTGCGCTGCCTGGCCGATGAAGGCGTGGAACACGTTTTCGGCTACCCCGGCGGCGCGGTGCTTTACATCTACGACGCGATTTTCAAGCAAGACAAATTCCAGCATATCCTGGTTCGTCACGAGCAGGCCGCCGTGCACGCCGCCGATGCCTATTCGCGCTCGTCGCAAAAGGTCGGCGTCTGCCTCGTGACCAGCGGACCGGGCGTGACCAATGCCGTCACCGGCATCGCCACCGCCTATATGGATTCCATCCCCATGGTCATCATCAGCGGGCAGGTGCCCACTGCGGCCATTGGCGAGGACGCCTTCCAGGAATGTGACACCGTCGGCATCACGCGTCCCTGCGTCAAGCACAACTTCCTCGTGCGCGACGTCAAGGACCTGGCCGAAACCATGCGCCGCGCGTTCTACATCGCGCGCACCGGCCGTCCCGGCCCGGTGCTGGTGGATATCCCCAAGGACATCACCATCGCGCAGTGCAAGTACACGCCGCCCAAGGGCGAAATCTCGATGCGTTCCTATGCGCCCGTCAACAAGGGCCACCAGGGGCAGATCAAGAAAGCCGTGCAGATGCTGCTGGCCGCCGAGCGGCCCATGATCTACACGGGCGGCGGGGTCATCCTGTCGAACGCCGCGCCCGAGCTGAACAAGCTCGTGTCGCAACTGGGCGCGCCCTGCACCAGCACCCTGATGGGCCTGGGCGGCTACCCGGCCAGCAGCGGCCAGTTCGTCGGCATGCCCGGGATGCACGGCACCTACGAAGCCAATATGGCGATGCAGCATTGTGACGTGCTGCTGGCCATCGGCGCCCGTTTCGATGACCGCGTGATCGGCAACCCCAAGCACTTCGCCCAGAACGCCCGCAAGATCATCCATATCGATATCGATCCCTCGTCGATCTCCAAGCGCGTGCGCGTGGACGTCCCGATCGTCGGTAACGTCAAGGACGTCCTGGCCGACCTCAGCGCGCAGTACGACATCGCCGCGGCCGAGCACAAGCCCGCCCCGATCACCAAGTGGTGGGAGCAGGTCGAGTCCTGGCGCGGCAAGGAATGCCTGAAGTTCACCAACTCGGACGAGGTCATCAAGCCGCAATACGTGGTGGAAAAGCTCTGGGAAGTGACCGGCGGCGACGCCTTCGTCACCTCCGACGTGGGCCAGCACCAGATGTGGGCCGCGCAGTACTACAAGTTCGACAAGCCGCGCCGCTGGATCAATTCCGGCGGCCTGGGCACCATGGGCGTGGGCCTGCCGTACGCCATGGGCGTGCAGATGGCCAATCCTGGACACGACGTCGCCGTCATCACCGGCGAAGGCTCCATCCAGATGAACATCCAGGAACTGTCGACCTGCCACCAGTACCGCCTGACGCCGAAGATCATCTGCCTGAACAACCGCTTCCTGGGCATGGTCCGGCAGTGGCAGCAGATCGACTACGGTTCGCGCTATTCCGAGTCCTACATGGATTCGCTGCCCGATTTCGTCAAGGTGGCCGAGGCCTATGGCCACGTGGGTCTGCGCATCGAACGCCCGGCGGACGTCGAGCCGGCGCTGCGCGAAGCGTTCAAGAAGCACAAGGACCGCTTGGTCTTCCTGGACTTCATCACCGACCGCACCGAAAACGTGTGGCCGATGGTCAAGGCCGGCCGCGGGCTGACCGAAATGCTGCTTGGCTCTGAAGACCTGTAAGGAGGCCACCCATGAAGCACGTGATTTCCGTCCTCCTCGAAAACGAACCCGGCGCGCTGTCGCGCGTGGTGGGCCTGTTTTCCGCGCGGGGCTACAACATCGAGACCCTGACGGTGGCGCCCACCGAGGACTCCACGCTGTCGCGCATGACCATCGTGACTACCGGTTCGGACGAGGTGATCGAGCAGATCACCAAGCACCTGAACCGCCTGGTGGACGTGGTCAAGGTCGTCGACCTGACCGAAGGCGCGCACATCGAGCGCGAGCTGATGCTCGTCAAGGTGCGCGCGGTCGGCAAGGAACGCGAGGAAATGAAGCGCATGGCGGACATCTTCCGCGGCCGCATCATCGACGTCACCGACAAGTCCTACACCATCGAATTGACGGGGGTGCAGGAAAAAGTACAGGCCTTCCTGGAGGCCCTGGACCGCAGTGCAATCCTTGAAACCGTGCGCACCGGCGTGTCCGGCATCGGACGCGGTGAACGGATTTTGAAGATTTGACCGGCCTTCCAGGCCAAGCCGCACCCTACATCTGAATTAAACAAATATCCAAAATACTGGAATCTGGAGCACAACCATGAAAGTTTTCTACGACAAAGACTGCGATCTCTCCCTCGTCAAGGGCAAGACTGTTGCCATCATCGGCTACGGCTCGCAAGGCCACGCGCACGCGCAGAACCTGCATGAGTCCGGCGTGAAGGTCGTGGTCGGCCTGCGCAAGGGCGGCGCCTCGTGGAACAAGGCCGCCAACGCCGGCCTGGAAGTCAAGGAAGTCGCCGACGCCGTCAAGTCCGCCGACATCGTCATGATGCTGCTGCCCGACGAGAACATCGCCTCGGTCTACAACAAAGAAGTGCACGCCAACATCAAGCCCGGCGCCGCCCTGGCGTTCGCTCACGGCTTCAACGTGCACTACGGCCAGGTCGTGCCGCGCGAAGACATCGACGTCATCATGATCGCCCCGAAGGCCCCGGGCCACACGGTGCGCAACACGTACAAGCAAGGTGGCGGCGTGCCCCACCTGGTGGCCGTGTACCAGGACAAGTCGGGCGCCGCGCGTGACGTGGCCCTGTCGTACGCCAGCGCCAACGGCGGCGGCCGTGCCGGCATCATCGAAACCAACTTCCGCGAAGAAACCGAAACCGACCTGTTCGGCGAACAGGCCGTGCTGTGCGGCGGTACCGTCGAACTGATCAAGGCCGGTTTCGACACGCTGGTGGAAGCCGGCTACGCGCCCGAAATGGCGTACTTCGAGTGCCTGCACGAACTGAAGCTGATCGTCGACCTGATCTATGAAGGCGGCATCGCCAACATGAACTACTCGATCTCGAACAACGCCGAGTTCGGCGAGTACGAAACGGGTCCGAAGATCGTCACCGACGAAACCCGCAAGGCCATGCGCCAGTGCCTGACGGACATCCAGACCGGCGAATACGCCAAGAAGTTCATCCTGGAAAACACCGCCGGCGCTCCGACGCTGACCTCGCGCCGCCGCATCAACGCGGAATCGCAGATCGAGCAAGTGGGCGGCAAGCTGCGCGCCATGATGCCCTGGATCGCCGCCAACAAGCTGGTGGACAAGTCCAAGAACTGATCCACGCCTGCGCGGGGCCAGCCCCCGCGCAATCAGGGTCGAAGCGGCATGCCTGCGAGGGCATGCCGCTTTTTTTGCTGGCGTTCCCGTCGATTGGCCAGGCACGCAGCTTGCTCCGCTCCGCAAGCGGGGCCAGATGGGTTAACCTTTCAGTGTTCGTTGTAAGTTATTGAGACCATGCCCAATTTTTCCATGCGCGATTCCGAGAACCGCCACCGCAGCATCTACCTGCTGCCGAACGCGTTCACCACCGCGGCACTGTTCGCGGGCTTCTATGCCGTCGTACAGGCCATGAACGACCGCTTCGAAGTCGCCGCCATCGCCATTTTCGCGGCCATGGTGCTGGACGGCATGGATGGCCGGGTCGCCCGCCTGACCAACACGCAGTCCGCCTTCGGCGAGCAGTACGACTCCTTGTCCGACATGACCTCCTTCGGCGTTGCGCCGGCACTTGTCATGTACGAATGGATCCTGAACGACCTGGGCCGCTGGGGCTGGCTCGCGGCCTTCGTCTACGTGGCCGGCGCCGCGCTGCGCCTGGCTCGCTTCAACACCAATATCGCCGTCGTGGACAAGCGCTACTTCCAGGGCTTGCCCAGCCCGGCGGCCGGCGCGCTGGTGGCGGGCTTCGTCTGGCTGGCGGTGGACAACAAGCTGCCCATCCATGACAGCCTGATGGCCTGGGCTGCGTTCACGCTGACCATGTACGCGGGCATTTCCATGGTGTCGAACGCGCCGTTCTTCAGCGGCAAGAGCTTCGCCTTGGGCCGCAGCGTGCCGTTCTGGGGCATCCTGCTGGTGGTGGCGGTATTCGTGTTCGTGTCCAGCGATCCTCCGGTCGTGCTGTTCGGCCTGTTCGTGCTGTATGGCCTGTCGGGCTGGATCATGTGGGCCTGGCGCTGGAACCGCGCGCGCCGCCTGACGCAGGAACGCCGCAGCCAATCCTCCTGATCCGCGGCAGCCTTGCCGCCCAAAACAAAACCCGCCGGATGCGGGTTTTGTTTTTTTCAGGGGGAGCGGGGAATCAGCGCCACATGAACCGGTCATCGTCGTACATGGGGTCCGGGCCAGGGTGGAAGTGCGTCAGCCTGTTGCCGTCGCGGCTCATGTAGACGTACATCAGCGAGTTCCAGACGCCGTTTTCCTTGTAGCGGTACGACCAGACAACTTCGCGTTTCTCGCCCAGGCCGGCTTCCTCGATGCGCGCGGGCGGGCCGAATTCGCAGCGCACGCGGTCGGGGCCCCATTCGCCTTCGCTCAGGACCTTGAAGTGCGCGTCCGTCAGCAGCGGCACTACCGGACCCACGCGGCCGTCGGCCCCGACATTGGTGCCCCAGGCGTATTGGCCCATGGGCTGCTGGGTCCAGATCACGCGCCGCCCGCCATTGGCTTGCGGGCACTCGAAGTTGGGCCGGCCGAACTGGGCCTGCACGTCGGCGTAGGGCGTGCCGGGCGGAATCTGGGCCATGTTCGCGCACGCCGCCAGGGTGGCCAGCGCGGCGGCGGCCAGCGCGATGCGGGCGCCTCTGTAATATTTAGACATGCTTCTCTCCTGATGTCGGATTGCGGCCCGCAGCGGGGCGGGCACCCGTCACTGGGGTAATTTTATCGAATCGGCTATAATCATCGAGCTTTATCAAGTGTATTGATTTTGCAACATCCTTTGCGCTGGCCGCAGAGCGGGTCCAGGTATCAGGTCCCGGTGTCGAAACACCGCGTCCACAACCGGGTTCCAGGCTTCTGTTTGAGTCATCAATGGCAGCAGTGAGAAAGCGAATTCAGCCAGGTTCGCGCAAAATTTTTTCCAAACCACGTCAGGGCGCCTCGGCCCTGTCGCATGTCCGAAGAGGTCATAAATGTCTGTAGCTGACATCAAGAAATCCGATATCGTCGCGCAATTCCAACGCGCTCAAGGCGATACCGGCTCCCCCGAAGTTCAGGTGGCTCTGCTCACCGCCCGTATCAACGAACTGACCGGTCACTTCAAAGAACACATGAAGGACCATCACTCGCGCCGCGGTCTGCTGCGTATGGTCAGCCGTCGCCGCAAGCTGCTCGACTATCTCAAGGGCCGCAATCCCGATTCGTACCGCGCACTGATCGAAAAACTCGGTCTGCGCAAGTGATCGACGGGGCTGGCTCCCCATGACGCAATAACCGTGGTCGGTGCGACGCATGTCGCGACGGCCACGGTTTTTCATTTGTAAGGAATAATCGTCATGTTCAATAAAGTGACAAAATCGTTCCAGTACGGCCAGCACACGGTCGTCCTGGAAACTGGCGAAATCGCTCGCCAGGCCTCCGGCGCCGTGGTGGTGTCGATCGAGGACACCGTCGTCCTGGCCACCGTCGTGGCTTCCAAGAAGGCCAAGCCGGGTCAAACGTTTTTCCCGCTGACCGTTGACTACATCGAGAAGACCTACGCCGCCGGCCGTATTCCGGGCGGGTTCTTCAAGCGCGAAGGCAAGCCCTCCGAGAAGGAAACGCTGACCTCGCGCCTGATCGATCGTCCCCTGCGTCCGCTGTTCCCCGAAGACTTCTACAACGAAGTCCAGGTGGTCATCCACACGCTGTCGGTCAATCCCGAGATCGATCCCGACATCGCCGCCATGATCGGCGCCTCGGCCGCGCTGGCCATTTCGGGCATTCCGTTCAACGGCCCGATCGGCGCCGCGCGCGTGGGTTACATCGATGGCCAGTACGCCATCAACCCGACCGCCTCGCAACTGAAGTCGTCCAAGCTGGACCTGGTTGTCGCCGGTACCGAAAACGCCGTGCTGATGGTGGAATCGGAAGCCGACCAGCTGTCCGAAGAAATCATGCTGGGCGGCGTGGTCTACGGCCACCAGCAAATGCAGGCCGTCATCAACGCCATCCACGAACTGGTCAAGGACGCCGGCAAGCCCGATTGGGACTGGCAAGCTCCTGCCAAGGACGAGGCCCTGATCGCCGCGGTCACCGCCGCTGCCCAGGAAGGCCTGAACGCCGCCTACCAGATCCGCGAAAAGCAGGCCCGCACCACCAAGCTGCGTGAAGTGTCGGCTGACGTGTCGGCCAAGCTGGCTGCCGCCGCCGCCGAAAAGGGCGAAGCGCTGCCGGACGCCGTGACCGTCGACAACATCATGTTCTCGCTGGAATCGGCCATCGTCCGCGGCCAGATCCTGAATGGCGAGCCGCGCATCGACGGCCGCGACACCCGCACCGTGCGCCCCATCAGCGTGCGTCTGGGCGTGCTGCCCCGCGCACACGGCAGCGCGCTGTTCACCCGTGGTGAAACGCAGGCGCTGGTCGTGGCCACGCTGGGCACCAAGCAAGACGAACAGATCATCGACGCGCTCATGGGCGAGTACCGCGACCGCTTCATGATGCACTACAACATGCCTCCGTTCGCCACCGGCGAAACGGGCCGCATCGGCGTGCCGAAGCGCCGCGAAATCGGTCATGGCCGCCTGGCCAAGCGTTCGCTGATTCCGCTGCTGCCGGCGCCTGAAGACTTCCAGTACACGATCCGTATCGTGTCGGAAATCACCGAGTCCAACGGCTCGTCGTCGATGGCTTCGGTCTGCGGCGGCTCGCTGGCCATGATGGACGCCGGCGTGCCGGTCAAGGATCACGTGGCCGGCGTGGCCATGGGCCTGATCCTGGACGGCGGCAAGTTCGCCGTGCTGACGGACATCCTGGGCGACGAAGATCACCTGGGCGACATGGACTTCAAGGTTGCGGGCACCGAAAACGGCGTCACCGCACTGCAGATGGACATCAAGATCCAGGGCATCACCAAGGAAATCATGCAAGTGGCGCTGGCTCAAGCCCGCGAAGGCCGCCTGCACATCCTGGGCAAGATGAAGGAAGCGCTGGACGGTTCGCGTGGCGAGCTGTCGGCTTTCGCTCCGCGCATGCTGACCATCAAGATCAACCCCGAGAAGATCCGCGACGTGATCGGCAAGGGCGGCGCCACCATCCGCGCGCTGACCGAAGAAACCGGCACGCAGATCGACATCTCCGACGACGGCACGATCGTGATCGCCAGCGTCGACGAAGCGCAGGCCAAGGAAGCCCAGCGCCGCATCGTCGAGCTGACCGCCGACGTCGAAGTGGGCCAGATCTACGAAGGCGCCGTGCTGCGCCTGCTGGATTTCGGCGCCATCGTGCAAGTGCTGCCGGGCCGCGACGGTCTGCTGCACATCTCGGAAATCGCCAACTACCGCATCGCCAACATCAACGATGTGCTGAAGGTCGGCCAGCAAGTCCGCGTCAAGGTCATCGAGGCCGACGACAAGGGCCGCCTGCGCCTGTCCATCAAGGCCATCGGCGGTATCGAGCAGCAGCAAGCCGCTGCGGCTCCCGAAGCTGCCCCGCAATCTGAACCGCAAGCTGAATAAGCCTGCTTGACCGACAGCATGAGACGGCGCCTTCGGGCGCCGTTTTTCATGGACCGGCAGCGGCCGCGGTGGCCATGCCCGATTCATCTTCTTGCTTCTTCAGGCCCCGGACATCTCCCAACTGCGGCTACCTTCCTGTAAAGTCTTGCGCGAGAGCGCAGCCCCCCGATTGCGGAGGACGGCATGCGCGACGTGGCAAAAGGGGGAAACGGATGGGCAAGGCATGACGGCGTGGGCCAGACCCGCCTGTGCCGCGGCGCTGCTTGCGGCGCTGCTGAGCGGCTGCATGAGCAGCCCCGGACCGGGGCAGGGCAGTCCCAAGAGCGAAGACATGTCCGCCGACCAGTTCGGTCAGACGGACTTCAACCGCACCGTTACGCTGGAGGTGCGCGACAACCTGGCCAGCCTGTACGTCCTGCTGGACAAGCTCTACCGCCGCAATCCGCGCGAATGGCGCAAGACCGGCGCGCCCGACCTGGCCAAGGCGGTGTCGCTGGTCAAGCATTCCATCGAGGTCCGCATCCCGCCCAAGGACCTGGCGGGCCTGCGCGACATCCAGATCCTGGCGGTAGCCCTGGACCCCAACTATTCTGGCGACCGGGTCGGTGCCTTCATCTACGGCTTGGCCGACACCATCATCGCAGCGCACAACGGCAAGACCCGCCTCTATGCCACCGACGCGCTGGATGGGCAGCGGGTCTACAATGCCGCACGGAACGTCGAGGCAGCCGCCTGGCTGCTGGCGTCGCGCCGCAATGCCCAGGGCGAACCCTTGCTGCTGGCCAATGAAATGTCCCAGAACGCCACCAACCTTAGCTTTGAACGCGAATTCGGCGCCATCATCGGCCGCCTGGACCTGATCGCCAATCTGCTCGGTGAGAACACGCGGCGTATCGGGATCAACTACGCGCAGGGCCTGCTGCTGTTCAATTTCCTGCCGGTGCGCTAACAGGATTTCCACCGTGATCGATATCGCCTCCATTCAGACCGCCCGCGAAAACTTGCGCGGCCAGGTGCTGAAGACCCCGTTTACCCTGTCCCGCACGCTGTCCGATATCTTCGGCGCCGAGATCTGGCTGAAGTTCGAGAACCTGCAGTTCACGGCTTCGTTCAAGGAGCGCGGCGCGCTCAACCGCATGCTGACCTTGTCGGAAGCAGAACGCGCCAAGGGCGTGATCGCCGTGTCAGCAGGCAACCACGCCCAGGGCGTGGCCTACCATGCCCAGCGCATGGGCGTGCCCGCCGTGATCGTGATGCCGCGCTTCACACCTACCGTCAAGGTCGCCAACACGCGCCGCTTCGGCGCCGAAGTGGTGCTGGCCGGCGATACCTTCGACGACGCCAAGGCGCGCGGCTACGAGCTGGCGCAGGAGCGCGGCCTGATCATGATCCACCCCTATGACGACGAAGCGGTCATTTCGGGGCAGGGCACGGTGGCGTTGGAAATGCTGGAAGACCAGCCGCAGCTGGACACCCTGGTCATCGCCATCGGCGGCGGCGGCCTGATCTCTGGCATCGCCACCGCGGCCAAGGCGCTCAAGCCGGGCATCGAGATCATCGGCGTGCAGACCGAACGTTTTCCTTCCATGTACGCGGCGGTCAAGGGCGTGACCATGCCGCAGGGCGCGTACACCATCGCCGAAGGCATCGCGGTGAAATCGCCGGGCGCGCTGACCCAACCCATCGTGACGCAGTTGGTCGACCGGCTGGAGCTGGTCAGCGAAAGCGATATCGAGCACGCCATCGTGGTGCTGCTGGAGATCGAAAAATCGGTGGTCGAAGGGGCGGGCGCCGCAGGCCTGGCCGCGCTGCTGCGCGCGAAGGAAGAAGGCAGCGACCGCTACCAGGGCAAGCGCATCGGCCTGGTGCTGACCGGCGGCAATATCGATCCCCTGATGCTGGGCGAATTGATCGAGCGCGGCATGGTGCGCGCCGGCCGCCTGGCCCGCATCCGGGTGGACCTGCGCGACCTGCCGGGCGCGCTGGCCCATGCCACCAAGCTCATCGCCGATGCCCAGGCCAACATCACCGAAGTGCACCACCAGCGCGCCTTCACCTCATTGCCGGTGCGCAATGTCGAAGTGGATTTCGTGCTGCAGACGCGCGGCCATGAGCACATCCAGGAAGTGATCGAAGTGCTGAACGCGGCGGGCTTCGCCGCCAGCAATCACGACCACTGAGCACGCGGGCGCGATTCAGGCGGCGCCACGCTGCGCGGCGTCGCGCGCCAGCAGGCTCTTCAGGCCGTACAGCCGCTCGCGGTGCAGCGTGGCCGATAGCGGCTCGGGCTCGCGGCCCAGGGCCACGTAGTCCGCGGGCACCTGCGCCGCCGCCGCGCGGATGGCGTCGGGAGCGGCCTGCCACCACTGCGTCAGCATGCGGTCGGGGTTGTAGACATCCAGCCCCTGGCGGCGCAGTTCGGAACGGTTGAAATCCTTCAGGTTCCAGGTCAGCACCTGCACCACCGGCGGCTGCTGCAAGCCGCAGCGCGCGCGCCGCGCCAGGCCGGCTGCGATCACGTGGAAATCCTTGGGGTCGCTGTAGCGCAAGGATGCCTCGTACACCTGCGTGTCCGCTTCGCGGGCGGCGGGGAAACGGGCATTCATGTCGTCCCACATTTCCATCATCACTTCTGGCGGGATTTCCCAGATGCGCGAGGCGTTGCGGCGCCATTCTTCGCCGATGCGCTCGGTCCAGACCGGCGTGTACACGCCGGCCTCGGCCAGCCTGAGCAGCAGGCGGCGCAGGATGCCGGACATAAGGACGCAGGCGTCGAGGACGATGAAGGGCGGGGAGGAGGAAGCGGCGGTCAAGTGAGGTCTGAAGCCCTGCCTATGGAGGCTGCGCCGTAGGGAGATCGGGGCGGCGGGCAGGGCGGGAAAAAGAAAAACGAGGCGCAAGAATAACGTTTTTGGGGGCAGCCGGGGTGGGGGACGGGATACGGCAGGTCCACGCCTGGCGCCTTTCAGCGTCGCCAGGCGGTCCTCCTAACCCAGTTCGGCGCGCACGGCGTTGCAGTGGCTCACCAGATTGCGCCGCGACACCAGGCACTGCTTGAGCGGGGTGTCGATGGCGTAGAAATAGATATTGGCGAGAAAACCGTACAGGCCCGCATCCACGCTGCCGGGATTGGCGCCGAACATGAAACCGTTGTCTCCCAGCAGGCTGGATATGACCTCCAGATCGGCGACGCCGCGGGCGTAGGCGTCCTCGGGCGCATAGCGGCCGATGCCCTGGTAGTGGTAGCGCTGGAAATTGTATTGGCGGGCGGCTTCCAGTTGCTCGGGCGTGACGTCCGGATGGGTGTCCAGCAGCGCCTTGCGGAAGGTCGGCCAATAGCGGTCGTCGCGCCAGCGTGAATAGGACATGACCCAGTACAGGTCGTCCAGCGCGCGGCGGACCAGCAGATCCTGTCGCTGCTGCACCGGCGTGAGGGAGTCGTCGATAGTCAGTTCGTACTGGCGCTTCAGGTACGCGACGATGGCGTCGCTGTCGCCGATGCGCAGATCGCCATCGGCGATGTAGGGCAGTTGGCCGCGCGGAGCGGACTGCACGTCGAGCGTATGCCGGTGGTCGAACGGCAGCCGGCACAGCTTCAGGAAGGCGTAGATCTTCAGGCCGTAGGGGTTGTTGTCTTCCAGCCCATAGAGTCCGGGGTACGAGTAGAGGGTGATCATGGCGCGCTCCCTGGTTACCGGTCTAGCTTAGAACGGCCGAGGGATTTTTGCGCGCATCAGTGTGGCGAGGCAGGCGGTTCGCCGGCTTGCGACGAAGGGAGGACGCCTTGCCTGTTGCGGGTGGTGCCCGAGACCGGAATCGAACCGGTACGGCCGCGAGGCCGAGGGATTTTCTTACCACTTCGGCTTTCGCCGCCAGCGCGGTTGCGCTGTTCGTGGTCTGGAGCACGCCTTCACCTTAGCCTTCTGGCCTTAGGTGCCCGCCGTCTGCTCTCTACACCTTCCCCGGTCATGCAACCAGGGCTTGGCTCGGCGTTGGCTCGGAACGGGTCCAGGGCATTCGCCGAGTTTGACGGGCTACACCTTTGGAGTTTCCCCCAAAGGGCTCAAATTAGTTCAAGTCCCTTGTGTCTACCAATTTCACCACTCGGGCGTTGCGCGGCCCCGGAAGGGCCGGCAGCGGGCGAGACTATACCATCCCGGCGCCAGGGAGCCGGAATGCGGGACCCTGGGCGCTGGCGCTCAGGAGACGAAGCGCACGGCAGGGCGCGGGCGTTCATCCACCGTCAGCGCGAAGACATCGGGGCGCGAATAGTGGCCGACCACGTCGAAGTCGTAGCGGGCCCGCACCAGTTCCGCCGTGTCGACCTGGGCGGTCAGCAGGCCAGCCTTGCCGCGCAAGGGACCCGCCAGCACGTCGCCCAGCGGGCCGACGATGACCGAGCCGCCGTTGATCAGCGGGCGGTTGGCGTCCCAGCCCGGCACGTCCTGGCCCAGCTCGGCGGGCGAGGGCTGCACCTGGCAGGCGCTGACCACGAAGCAGCGGCCTTCATGGGCGATGTGGCGCATCGAGCATTGCCAGATGTCGCGCTCGTCCACGGTGGGGGCGCACCAGATTTCCACGCCCTTGGCGTACATGGCGGTGCGCAGCAGCGGCATGTGGTTTTCCCAGCAGATGGCGCCGCCGATGCGGCCGGCCCCGCTGTCGACCACCGGCAGGGTCGAGCCGTCGCCCTGGCCCCAGATCAGGCGTTCGGTGCCAGTGGGCATGAGCTTGCGGTGCTTGGCGGCCAGGCCGGTGGCGGGTTCGAAGAACAGGGCGGTGCAGTACAGCGTGTTGCCGCCGCGTTCGATCACGCCCACCACCAGGCTGGCGCCGGTGCGCTGCGACAGGGCGGCCAGCGCCTCGGTTTCGGGGCCGGGCACGTCGATGGCGTTTTCGTAATAGCGGGCAAAGGCCTCGCGGCCTTCGGGCAGGCGATAGCCCAGGCGGGTGCCGAAGATCTCGCCCTTGGGGTAGCCGCCCAGCAGCGCTTCGGGCATGACCACGAGCGAGGCGCCCGAGGCGGCGATTTCGCTTTCGTAGGCCAGGATGTCTTCAAGGGTGCGGGCGCGGCCTGCGGGCGAGGAGCCGATCTGCAATGCGGCGACGGTTTTCGTGGTCATGGTGGGGGCTCGGGTGGGGTAGAAACAAGCCTCAGTGTCAGACCGGCTCTAAAATCAATCAATCCTGGTCAGAGATAAATGATATGAACCAGATTGATATCGAATCGGCGGACCTGAACCTGCTCAAGGTCTTCGAGGCCATCTACGACGAGGGCGGAGCCGGGCGCGCCGCCCTGCGCCTGGGCGTGACGCAGTCGGCCGTCAGCGCGGCGCTGGGGCGCCTGCGCGGTCTCTATGGCGATCCGCTGTTCACGCGCACGGGCCGGGGGCTGACGCCCAGCCTGCGGGCGCGCGAGTTGCGGCCCGTTATCGGCGAGGCGCTGGACAAGTGCCGACAGAGCCTGTCGCTGGCGCGTCCCGGCGCGGCGGGCTTTGCCGGCAGGTCGGTCACGCTGGGCCTGTCGGATGATTTCGAGATCGCATTGGGGCGGGATGCGATCCGCGCGCTGGCGCAAGGCGCGCCGGGACTGCGCATCATCTTCCGGCAGACCCACAGCCGGCTGGCGGCCGATATGCTGATGGCGCGCGAGGCTGATCTGGTGATCGCCTCGGGCGGACTGGCCGCGCATGCCTTGCAGCGCGTGACAGTTGGGCAGGGCGGCTATGCCTGCCTGCTCGATCCCGCCAGCCTGGCGCCGGGGCAGACGACCCTGTCGTTGGAGGAATTTGTCCGCCGCCAGCACATCCTGGTGTCGTCCGGCGGATTCATCGGCGTGGTGGATGAAGTGCTGCACGGGCTGGGACTGACGCGGCGGGTGCAGGCCTCAACCACACATTTTGCGGCGTTGGCGTTCCTGCTGCCGGGCAGCGATGCCCTGTCGACCCTGCCCGCGCATGCGGCGCGCGGTTTGGCCGCGGCGTCCGGCTTGAGCATGCTGCCTTGCCCAGTAGCCATGCCGGGGTACGCCATCGAAATGGGCTGGCGTCCCGACGCCTTGCGCGATGAGGCGGTGGCGGCTGCGAGGCGCGGCTTGCTGGGCTTGTTGAACGGCTATGAATGGGAGCGCGCCGCGTAGGCGCGCGGCCTACTTGCGTCCGAACATCCGGCCCAGCAGGCCGCGTGGCGCGGCGGCGGCCTGTTCCGCCGCCAGGGCATTGTTCAAGGACAATTCCTGGTACTGCGGCTTGCCGTTCTGTTGATAGGCGGCGGCAGCCTGGCGATAGGCCATGGCGGACTCCGCATGGCGCTTCATCTCGCCGTAGGCTTGGCCGCGCGAAAACAGCGCCCAGCTGCGGTACTCCGGATCCATCGCGATCAGGCGGTCGCAGGCCGCCAGCGCTTCGTCGTGGCGCTGGGCCGCGATCAGCGCGTTGATGCGTTCGGCGTGCAGGGCGCCGTCATCGGGCCAGCGTGTCATGGCGCGGTCGGCGTCGGCCACCGCCTCGTCCGCCCGGCCCAGATGGGTCAGCGCTTCGATGCGGGCGCGGCGCCACTTGAGCCAGTCCGGATCCAGCGAGATCGCCACCTCGGACAGCGGCAGGGCTTCGTCGTGACGCTCCAGCCGGTTCAGCATGTCAGCCGCATTGCCGGGCAGGAAGTCGTTGTCGGGCGCCAGCTCGTAGCCCCGCAAGTAGTACGCCAGCGCCTCATCCCAGTTGCGCTGGTCGCGCTGGGCGTTGCCGGCCACGAACAGCAGTTGGGCATCGCCGCTGTCCATCGGGTCCAGCCCTTGCAGCGCCTGCTCGGCCAGTTCCGGATCGCGGCTGCGCACGTACTCGCGGGCCTGTTCCCTGCGGCCTTCCCAGCCGCTGTCCGAGAGCGCATCCAGATGCCGCCATAACGGCACGGCCTCATCGGCGCGACCCAGCCGGTGCAGGGAGCGCGCCTTGCCTTCCAGGGGCCAGTCCCAGTCGGGCTGGCGGCGCAGCAGACTGGTCCATTCCTCGACCGCGTCTTCATGGCGTTCCAGCGCTTGCAGGCACGAGGCGCGGTTGTGCTGGATGGCGTTCTGCTCGCCCAGGATGGCGCGCGCACGGTCGAACATCGCGATGGCGTTGCGCAGGTCGCCCAGGCTGCGATAGGTGTTGCCGGCGTCATACAGGAACATGCCGTTGCCCGGCGCCAGCGTGGTCGCGCGCCGGAAATGGGGCTCGGCCTCGGCGTGGCGTCCGGCATTGGCCAGGTTGGACGCGATATAGCAATGCGGCGCGCCGGCGGACGGACGCAGTTGCGCGGCGCGGGTCCAGCATTCGATGGCCTGGTCCAGGCGGCGGTCGTTGATCAGCAGATAGGCCTGCGCCATCAGCAGCCCGAAGTGCGAGGGCGCACGCTGCTGGGCGTCGCGCAGGATGCGCCAGGCTTCCTGCTGTTCGCCCGCGTTATAGAGCGCGGTGGCCTGGACGCGAATGGCGTCGCCGCAATGCGGGTCCAGCGCCAGCGCCCGGTCCAGGTCGGCCTGGCGCGCCGCGTGGGCGTTGCGCTTGTCGTGATAGCGGGCGCGCAGCGCCCACATGAGGGCCGAGGCGGGCTGCTCGCGCAGCCCCTGTTCGCACAGCGCCAGCATTTGCGCGTGCTCGTCGCCGTCGTCGGCGCGATGGATGGATTCGATCAGGCTGGACATGCGCGGGATTCCGTGTCGGGGCGCGTCAGGGCGCGGAAGCGCCGGCTTCGTGGCGGCAGCTATAGGGACGGTCGGCGCGCGGGATGTCGTCGCTGCCGCACTGCCAGCGGCGCACGCCGCCGCCTTTCTTTTCCGAGCGCAGTTCGGGCAGGTAGACCAGGTGCTTGCCGCCCAGCGCGGGTGCGTCGGCGGTGCCGGGTTCTCCGGCGATGGTGAAACGCAGCACGCCGTTGACTGGATTCAGGCTCAGCGCGCTGAAGCCGCTGCTTTTCAGCGACTCCGGGGTGACGCCGAGCGCCGCCATGTCCGGGGCGTAGGCCCCGGTGCGGCGGTAGTGGTTTTCGGCCAGCATGCGCACCGGTTGCGACACCAGGTCCAGGCGGATCACCTCGGCGCGCAAGGGGTTGTCTTCCTGCTTCGAGTCCATGACGATGGCGCCGATGATCATGCCGCCCGCCACCAGCGCCAGCACGCCCAGCACGGTGAAGATGAATTTGCCCGCGCCCGTGATGGAGCGGGTCTTGGCGATGGCGGGCCGGATGGCCCGCGGATCCGCCCGGCTGGACACCACGTAGCTGCCCGAGATCCAGTTATGCATGGCGCGTTCACCGAAGATGGTCCGCTGGATGCGGTAGAAGATGCCGGGCAGGGCAAGGTTGAGTACGTACTTCATCAAGTGCCGCCAACTGGCGCGCAGGACGCCGGGGTTGTCGCCGTTGCGGTTCACGACGCGCAGCTTCAGCAGCCGCTTGCCCGGAGACCCGCCGCCCCAAGCGTCCATCAGCGCCGGCAGCATCAGGCCGAGGAAGCCGGCGGCCATGGCCAACAGGACAGGGCGCGGATCGCCGGCCAGCGATTCGTAGGTCAGGTTGGCGGCCGTGCTGAATCCGATCATCGCCGCCACCATCACGGCGGCGTCGATCGCGGTGGCGCCCAACCGCGGCCAGATGCCGGGGAAGACCGGCGCATTGCCGGCGCGGGCCGGGGCGGGCTTGGCGGCTTTCGCCGTCTTCGTGGCAGGCGCGGCCGCGGCTGGGGCGGGCAGCGGCGCGTTGCAGCTGAAGCACAGGGTATTGGAGGCCGGATTCTGCCAGTTGCAGCGGGGGCATTGCATGGGCGGCGGTGGCGGCGCGAGAAAGCCGCATGAGCGTTGGGAGTGCGGATGTTACCGGGAAAACCCCGATCCCTGGGCGGGCGCAAAGCACGACACTTCCGGGCATGAAACCCGTCCAGCCCCCTTTGCCGCATCCCCGCGATATCGATCCCGTCTCCTTGCGCCTATTCCTGGCGGCGCTTGAAGAGGGCAGCCTGGCGCGCGCCGCCGCCCGCGAGAACATCGTTCCTTCCGCCGTCAGCAAGCGCATGTCGGAAATGGAGGACGCCTTCGGGGTGCCGCTGCTGGAACGCGGGGTCAAGGGCGTGCAGCCCACGCCGGCGGGCAATGCCCTGGCCACGCATGTGCGCATGGTGTTGCAGAGCATGGACCGTATGCGTCGCGAGATGGCGGGCTTTGCCACCGGCGTGCGCGGCAGCATCCGGCTGGCCGTCAGTGTGGCGGCCTTGTCTGGCGAACTGCCGGCGCAGATCCAGTCCTTCCGCCGGGCCTATCCCCAGATCGACATTTCGCTGGAAGAGGGCACCACCCAGGAAGTGTTCCGCGCGGTGCTGGACGGGCAGGCCGATGTGGCGGTGGGTTCCGACTTCGGCCATGACGGCTTGCAGGTCTTTGCTTGCGGCCGCTGCGATCTGGCGGCGGTGGTGCCCGGGCAGCATCTGCTGGCCGACCGCGACACGCTGGACTACGCGCAGCTATTGCCCTTCGAGCAGATCGAGCTGAACCGCGACAATGGCATCAGCGCGGTGTTCCAGCAGGCGGCGCAGGATGCGGGCGTGGCGCGGCGCATCAGCGCCCGGGTCAGCTCGCATGAAACCATCTGCATGCTGGTGGCGCGCGGCATGGGCGTGGCCGTGGTGCCCATGTATCTCAAGGCGCGCCACGCCAATCTGGACATCCGCTTCATTCCGCTTTCCGGGGCCTGGTCCAGCACTTCCTTGTGCATCGCCGTGCTGGGGCTGGAGGCTTTGCCGCCTGCTGCCCGCGTGCTGCTGGCGCACCTGGGCGTGGCCGACGCAGCCTGATTGTCGCGGGGCTCAGGGCTTTCCCGGACGTTCCCAAACGAGAATGCCCCGGTGCTGAAAGACCGCTACCCGCTGGCCCGGCTTGCCGCCGATGATGGAGGAATAGGGGCATCGGCTCACTCCGCCGCCCGTTCTTCATCGCGTCAGGCCCAAGGATATGCAGATGGCAGCAACACCGGCTTCACCCTTCATGGACCACACCGAATTGCCGCTGCGCGGCATCAAGGTGCTGGAGCTGTCCCATATGATCATGGGCCCGGCGGCCGGCTTGGCGCTGGCGGACCTGGGCGCCGAAGTCATCAAGGTGGAACCGATAGAAGGCGACCGCACCCGCCGGCTGAAAGGCTCGGGCAGCGGTTATTTCCCGGTCTTCAACCGCAACAAGCAGAGCCTGGCGATCGACCTGAAGACGCGCGAAGGGCAGGCCGTGGTGCGCCAGCTGGCCTTGCAGGCCGATATGGTGGTGGAGAATTTCCGCGACGGCAGCCTGGCCCAGTACGGGCTGGACTACGAGTCGTTGTCCGCCGAGAACCCCGGGCTGATCTACGTGTCGCTCAAGGGTTTTCTGTCCGGCCCCTACAAGCAGCGTACCGCGCTCGATGAAGTGGTGCAGATGATGGGCGGGCTGGCCTACATCAACGGCGGGGCGGATACGCCGCAGCGCGTCGCGGCCTCGGTCAACGACATCCTGGGTGGCACCTTCGGCGTGGTGGGCGCGCTGGCGGCGCTGCACGACCGCCACGCCACCGGGCGCGGCCGGCACGTGCGCTCCGGCCTGTTCGAGAACAACTTGCTGCTGGTCGCGCAGTTCATCGCCCAGTTCCAGTTGACCGGCGCGGCGCCCAAACCCATGGGCGCGGAACGCCGGCCGCCCTGGGGCGTGTACGACGTGTTCGAGACCGCGGACGGACGGGTGTTCGTCGCCGTCGTCGGCGATGCGCAGTGGCGCAACTTCGCCCAGAAATTCCTGCCGCCCGAGTGGGCCGCGGATCCGCGCCTGGCCACCGCCGTCGACCGCGAGGCCGCGCGCCCCTGGTTGGTGCCGGGCGTGGGCGAGATCCTGAAGACCTGGAAGACCGACGAGCTGTGCGCGGCGCTGGAGGCCGCCGGACTGTCTTACGGTCCGATACGCCAGCCGCACGACCTGCTGGACGACGCGCATCTGAACGCCGGCGGCGCGCTGCTGAAGACCCGGCTGCCAGACGGCGGCGAGATTTCCGCGGCCGCGCTGCCCATCGAGTTCGACGGACTGAAGGCCGGCAAGCGTTCCGATCCGCCGCGGCAAGGCGGCGATACGCAGGCCATCCTGCAGGGGCTGGGCTGGGATGCCGCGCGCATCGAGGCCCTGCGCACCGCCGGAGTGATTGCATAAGAGGGCTTGAGCGCCCGATATCGGTCGAGGCGGCGCAGACCGCCAAGACATTCATCCAAGAGGAGACAAGATGATCCGCAAACTATTCGCGGTGGCTGCGCTGGCCGCCGCCTGTACCGCACACGCCCAGGACTACCCCAGCAAGCCCATCCGCATCATCATCCCGTCCACGCCGGGCGGAGGCACCGACTATATCGGGCGCCTGATGAGCACCAAGCTGCATGAACTCAACGGCTGGTCGGTCATCCCCGAGAACAAGCCGGGCGCGGGCACGGCGCTGGGTCTGGCCGAGGCCGCGCGTTCGCCGGCGCAGGGCTATGACCTGGTGATCGGCCAGTCCGACAACGTCACCTTGATTCCGCTGCTGATGAAGGTGGCGTACGACCCGGTCAAGGACCTGGCCCCGGTGGCGCTGGTGGCCACCACGCCGATGGTGCTGCTGGTGTCGGAGAACTCGCCATACAAGACCTTGCCCGAAGTCATCGACGCCGCGAAGAAGGATCCCAACAAGATCTCCTACGGCACCTCGGGCACGGGCGGGGGCGTGCACATCGCTATCGAAATGCTGCAGCATGCGGCCGGCTTCAAGATGCAGCACGTGCCGTACAAGGGCTCGGCGCCGGCGCTGGCGGACCTCATGGGCGGGCATTTGCAGTTCGCGGGTTCCTCGATCTCGTCGGCGGCCACGCTTATCAAGTCTGGCAAGGTGCGCGCGCTGGCGGTGACTTCGCCCAAGCGCAACCCGGCGCTGCCGGAAGTGCCCACGGTGGCGGAGCTGGGCTACAAGGATTTCAGCGTGGTGACCTATTACGGCGTGCTGGCCCCGGCCAAAACGCCGCCGGCCATCGTGTCGCGCCTGAACAGCGACTTCAACAAGCTGTTGGCGCGCAAGGACGTGCAGGAGGCGCTGGCGATGCAGGGACTGGAAACCGATCCAGTATCCACCGAGCAGTTCGCCGCGCTGATCCAGTCGGACATCGGCAAGGCGCGCCAGACCATCGAGAGCGCGGGCATCGTGGTGCAGCAGTAAACAGGATAGGACAGCACATGAACCAGGAAATCAGGCTTTGCGAAGTGGGTCCGCGCGACGGGCTGCAAATGGCCAAGGGCATGATGTCGGCGGCCGACAAGCTGCGCTGGATCCGGCAGCTGGCCGACGCCGGCCTGCGCGAGATCGAGGCGGGCAGCTTTGTGTCGCCGCGGCTGGTGCCGCAGATGGCCGATACCGGCGCGGTCCTGCCTGAAGTCCTGAAGATCGACGGCCTGACCGTGGTCGCGCTGGTCTGCAACCTCAAGGGCGCCATCGCTGCCTACGAGGCCGGCGCGCACGCGCTATCGTTTCCCGTTTCGGTCAGCGACACGCATAGCCGCGCCAACGTGGGCAAGGGCACCGACGCGCAGGTGGACGTGCTGGCGTCGATTGTCGATTGGGCGCGGGCGCAGCCGCGGCCCATGCGCATCGACGCAGCGGTCGCCACGGCCTTTGGTTGTTCTCTTGAAGGCGTGGTGCCGGTGGGTCGGGTGGCGCAGGTGGCCGCGGCCACCGCGCTGGCGGGCGCCGATGAGATCGCGCTGGCCGATACCGTGGGCTACGCCCATCCAGCACTGGTGCGCGACGCGGTGCGCGCCACGCAGGACGCCGTGGGCGCGCGGCTGGTCAAGCTGCACCTGCACGACACGATGGGGCTGGGCCTGGCCAACGCGCTGGCCGGCCTGAACGAGGGCATCCGCGCTTTTGATTCCTGCCTGGGCGGCCTGGGCGGCTGTCCCTTCGCGCCCGGCGCGTCGGGCAACATCGTCACCGAAGACCTGGTCTTCATGCTGGAAAGCATGGGGTACCGGACGGGCGTCGATCTGCCGCGGCTGCTGGCGGCGCGCACCTTGCTGGCAGCGGCACTGCCGCACGAACATCTGCGCAGCGGCGTGGCGGCCGCCGGCATTCCCAAGACCTACGGAGCACTGGCCGCGGCATAGCGCTGGGACGCGCGAGACGCCCGCCTCAGCGGTAGACAATCACCGGCAGCGTCGAATGCGCCATTACCTTTTGCGTCTGGCTGCCCAGCAGCACGGCCGCCAGCCCGCCGTGGCCGCGCGAGGCCATGGCGATCAGGTCGCAGCCTTGCGTCATGGCGACGTCGATGATGGTTTGCGCCGGGTTGTTGCTTTCACGCATTTCGGTGGTGCAGGGCACGCCCGCCGCATCGGCCTGCGCGGCGGCTTGCGACAAGTACGACCTGGCTGATTCCGTGGCCTCGCGTTCATACTCCGTGTGCACGCCTTCCAGATGCACGGTTTCCATGGAAGTCGGGCGGAAGGCGCTGTACACCGTCAGCACGGTGACGCTGGCGCCCAGGGCGCTGGCCAGGCCCAGTCCTTGCGCCAGGCCGGCATAGGCCCGTGCGGAACCGTCGATGGGGATGAGTATGTGCTTGTACATGACGACCTCCTGAGGGTGTGGAGGGCGGCGCGAGTCCGCGCGGCCCTAGGAGCGTGAACAGCGGCTATACCCATACTACGCCTTGTGACGGCATTCGGCGAACCGCGAGGGAAACGCCGCGCTTGCGGCCGGCACACCCATGGCGCTTGCGTGGACCGTACCTACTGCATCGGCATCGCGCTACCTACACTTCCTCCTGAAGCCTTATTTTTCGCAGCGCGGCTGCAGGGAGGGAGAAGTGAGCGGAACGGTTTATCTGGTTGGCGCCGGTCCGGGCGATCCCGAGTTGCTCACGCTGCGCGCCTTGCGGCTGCTGCAACAGGCCGACGCCGTGGTGTGCGACAGGCTGGTCGGCGCCGGCATCATACCCCTCGTCAATCCTGCCGCGCAGTTCCATGACGTAGGCAAGATGGCGGGCGACTGCCGGCATCGTCAGGAAGACATCAATCAGCTGCTGCTGGAGTTGGCGAGGTCGCGCGCCCGCGTGGTGCGCTTGAAGGGTGGCGATCCGTTCGTTTTCGGCCGAGGTGGCGAAGAACTGTTGTTCCTGTCCCGGCATGGCGTGCGGGTCGAGGTCGTGCCGGGAATCAGCGCCGCCAACGGCTGCGCGGCGGCGTTGGGCATACCCCTGACGCATCGGGGCCTGGCGGCCAGCGTGCGTCTCATCACGGGACATATGCGGGACGATGCCGGCCTGGAGCTGGACTGGAGCTCGCTGGCCGACCCCACCTGTACCCTGGTGTTCTACATGGCGGTGGCCAACGCCGCCGAGATCGTCGCGGCCTTGCAGCGGCACGGGCGCGGCGGCGATACGCCGGCCGCGCTGATCCATGCGGGAACCACCGAAAACCAGGACTGGACGGTCGCGTCCTTGCGTCAGATTCCGCTCCTGGTGCCCGGCTTCAAGCCGCCCACGCTGCTGGTGGTCGGCGATGTGGTGCGCCTGGCGCAGCGCGCATGGTCCGGCGCCGGGGGCGGGCAGCGGCTTTTCCGTGACGCGACCGAGCCATGCGCCCCGGTCGCGGCCTGACATGCCTGATGCTGGCGAGTTGTGCCTGGTTGGCAGCGGCGGCAGGCCAGACGCCGCCGCTGGCGGATATGGATCCCGCCGATCGGCAGCGGCTCGTCCACTTGGTGCGCCAGGATTGCGGTTCTTGCCATGGGTTGCGCCTGAATGGCGGCCTGGGTCCGGCGCTGACGCCAGAAGCGCTGGCTGGCAAGCCGCCGGCCCATCTCGAATACGCGATCCTGCGCGGCCTGCCCGGGACCGCCATGCCCGGGTGGCAGGGCATGCTAGCGCCCGACGAGGCCGCCTGGATCGCCGCGAATCTGCTCAAAGGCTTTCCAGAGGAATAGAAGGCTCATGAAACTGCGCTTCCTGCTTGCACTGGCCGCCATGGCGCTGTCCGGCTGCGCGGCAACGACCGATCCGCGTGGCACCAATGACCTGGGCATGGTGATCGAGCGCGCCGATGGCGCCGTCTCCATCGTCGAAACCACCGGACAGACCCGGCTGGCGCGCGTCCCAGGACTGGGGGATCTTTCCCATGCGCACGTCGCCTATTCTCGCGACGGGCGCTACGGCTACGTTTTCGGCCGCGACGGCGGACTTACCAAGGTGGATCTGCTGCGCGGGCGGGTGGACCGCCGGATCATCCAGTCCGGCAATGCGATCGGCGGCGCCATCTCGCAGGACGGGACGCTGATCGTGGCGCAGAACTACACGCCAGGTGGAATCAAGGTCTTCGACGCCCGGACCCTGCGCCAGATCAGCGAGGTGCCCGCCGAGTACGCGCCTGGCAAGCGCTCCAAGGTGGTCGGCCTGGCGGACCTGCCTGGACAGAAGTTCGCCTATGCGCTGTTCGACGCAGGCGAGATCTGGATCACGGATCTCACGGACCCGGCGCGCCCGGTCACGCAACGCTACCAGGCCGGCCGCCAGCCTTACGACGCGCTGGTCACGCCCGACGGCCGCTATTACATCGCCGGACTGTTCGGCGAGGACGCCCTGGCCATGATGGACCTCTGGCATCCAGAGGCGGGCGTGCGCAAGATCCTGCAGGGCTATGGACGCGGCGAGGAGCCGATGCCGGTCTACAAGATGCCCCACTTGCGAGGCTGGAGCGCGGCGGGCGGACGCCTGTTCCTACCGGCCATCGGCAGGCATGAGGTGCTGGTGGTGGATACCGCCACCTGGCAGGAAACCGGACGCATCGCCACGCTGGGACAACCGGTATTCGTCATGGCTCAGCCCGACGGCCGCCGCGCATGGGTCAACTTCGCGGTGCCCGACAACGGCCAGGTGCAGGTCATCGACACGGAGACGCTGGCCGTGGTCCGGACGCTGGCGCCCGGCCGCGGCGTGCTGCATATGGAATTCACGCCGCGCGGCGAGGCAGTCTGGCTGTCGGCGCGCGATGACGATCAGGTGGTGGTGTACGACACCCGGACCTTGCAGCGCGGCGCCACACTGGACATTGCCAAGCCCAGCGGCATTTTCTTCACCAGCAGGAGCGGTCGCCTTGGCTTCTGAACCGTCCGATTCCGACTTGCGTCTGCTGGACGGCTGGCAGCGTGGCTTTCCGCTGGTATCGCGGCCCTACGCCCTGCTGGGCGAGCGCGTCGGCCAGGACCAGGACGTGGTGCTGGCGCGCTTTCGCGGGTGGCAGCGCGAGGGCGTGGTGAGCCGTATCGGCCCCGTGCTGCATCAATCCTGCTTCGCCAGCGCACTGGTGGGCATGCACGTGTCAGCCGACCGCCTGGACGAGGTGGCGGCATACGTAAGCCGCCTTGAACAGGTCAATCACAACTACGAGCGCGAGCATTTGCTGAATCTATGGTTCGTCGCCGCCTGCCGTACGCCCGGCGCGCTAGCGCGCCTGCTGGCGGGGATCGGGCAGGACACCGGTTGCGAACCGTTGGCCTTGCCCATGGAGGCCGAGTACCACATCGACCTGGGATTCAGCCTGAGGACGCCGCAGCGTCGCGCGGCGCCGGTGCGGCGCAGCAGGCCTGCCAGGCTGCCGCCCGCCGGCAGCGGGCAAGAGTCCTTGCTGCTCGCCGTGCAGGATGGCCTGGAGCTTTGTGAGCAGCCCTATCGCCGCCTGGGATGCCTTGCCGGACTGGATGAAGAGGCGGTGCTGCGCTTCCTGGATCAATGGCAGCGCAATGGCCTGTTCCGCCGCTTCGGCGTAGTGCTGAGGCACCGCCAACTTGGCTTTCGCGCAAATGCCATGTGTGTCTGGAACGTCGACGACGCGCGGGTGGATGCGCTGGGCCGGCTGCTGGCCGCCGAGCCGGGCGTCACGCTCTGCTACCGGCGAGCCCGGCATTTGCCGCAATGGCCCTACAACCTTTTCTGCATGATCCACGGCAAGGAGCGGCGCGCGGTGCAGGCGCTGCGCGATGCCATAGCCGCCCGGATCGGACTGGATGCATGGCCGCATGCGGTGCTGTTCTCCACCCGGTGCTTCAAGCAGCGCGGAGCGCGGATTGCAACCAGTGAGACGATGCATGGATAGGCGCCAGGATCTTGCCGCAGGTTCGCCGCAGGCGCTGGACGATACCGACCGCGCGCTGATCAACCGCCTGCAGGGCGGCTTTCCCATCAGCCCGCGTCCGTACGCGGACGTCGCGCAGGCGCTGGGCCTGGACGAGGACGCCGTGATCGCGCGCCTGGCCCGCTTGCGCGCGTGCGGGGCGCTGAGCCGCTTCGGCCCGCTCTTCCAGATCGAGCGCGCCGGCGGCGCGTACTGCCTGGCGGCCATGGCCGTGCCGCAAGCGCGATGGAATGAGGTCGTCGCACAGGTCAACCGCCGGATCGAGGTGGCGCACAACTATCGCCGCGAGCATGCGCTGAACATGTGGTTCGTGCTGGCGGCGGCTGATCCCGCGGACATCGCTGCCAGCCTGCGCGCCATCGAACAGGAGGCGGGCTTGCCCGTGCTGGCCTTTCCGAAAGAGCGCGAGTACTTCCTTGAAATGAAGCTGGAGGTTTGAGATGGATGTCGTCGGGCTTACCCCCTTCGAGCTATCCCTGGTTCGTGCCACCCAGGATGGGCTGCCGATACAGCGGGAGCCCTATCGAGCCGTGGCCAGGCAGTTGGGCGTCACCGAAGCCGAGGTGATGGCATGTTTTCGTTCCATGCTCGCGCGCGGCGTGATCCGCCGCATCGGCGCGGTGCCCAACCACTACGCGTTGGGATTCGTGGCCAACGGCATGACGGTCTGGGACGTGGACGATGGCCAGGTCGACGCCGTGGGGGCCTGGCTGGGCCAGCATGCGGACGTGAGCCACTGCTATCGGCGTCCCCGGCGCCCGCCGCTGTGGCGCTACAACCTCTACGCCATGCTGCACGGCGCTGATTGCGCTGCGTTGCGGATGCGTATCGCTGAGATCGCCGAGGCCTTGGCCGCGCGCTTTCCGGGCGCTCTGTGTGCGCGGGAAGTGCTGTTTTCCTCGGCCATACTGAAAAAGACCGGCCTGCGCCTGAGAGACGGCCAGGGGCCGGCCGCATAGCAAGGAATCCCGCATGTTCCGCATTTCCGCCTTCGTCTCCGAACTGCTGCGGCCCACGCCGCTGGCGCCGCGCCGAGATCCGGCCGGACCCGTGGTGATCTGGAACCTGATCCGGCGCTGCAACCTGCATTGTCGCCATTGCTATTCGGCTTCGGTCGACAAGGATTTCGCCGGCGAGTTGAGCTACGCCGAGATCTGCGAAGTCATGGACGATCTGCACGCCTATGGCGTACGGGCGCTGATTTTGTCTGGCGGGGAACCGCTGCTGCGGTCGGACATCTTCGATATTGCGCGCAGGGCCAAGGCCATGGGTTTCTACGTCGGCCTTTCGTCCAACGGCACCCTGATAGACCGGCACAACATCGAGTCCATCGACGCTTGCGGATTCGATTACGTGGGCCTTTCGCTGGACGGCCTGGGCGCGACGCACGACCGTTTCCGCGGCGAAGCGGGTGCATTCAACGCCTCGCTCGAAGGCATCCGGCTGTGCCGGGACCGTGGCTTGAAGGTCGGCATCCGCTACACCATGACCCAGGGCAATGCCGACGACCTGCCCGGGCTGCTCGCCTTGCTGGATGCCGAGAACGTAGCCCGCTTCTACTTTTCGCACCTGAACTACGCGGGGCGCGGTGGCAGCAACCGGGCCGAGGACAGCCACCATCGCATGACGCGGGCGGCCATCGAGCGGATCTTCGAGACGTGCCTGGAACATGCCGCGGCAGGTCGTCCCAAGGAATTCACGTCCGGCAACAACGATGCCGACGGCGTGTTCTTCCTGCATTGGGTGCGCCGCCGCTTCCCGCAGCGCGCGCCGCACATCGAGGCCAAGCTGCGCCTGTGGGGCGGCAACGCCAGCGGCATCAATGTCGCCAATATCGATAACCGTGGCAATGTCCACGCCGACACCATGTGGTGGCACTACACTCTGGGAAACGTGCGCCTGCGGCCCTTCTCGGCAATATGGTCGGATCCCGCCGAGCCCTTGCTCAAGCTGCTGCGGCTGCGGCCGCGGCCGGTCAAGGGGCGCTGCGCCCGCTGCACCTATCTGGATATTTGCAACGGCAATACGCGTATCCGCGCGCAGAAGCAGTCGGGCGACCTCTGGGCCGAAGATCCTGGCTGCTATCTGACTGAAGACGAGACTGGAGTGTTGAATGGAATTCCCGCCCATGCCGACGGACGCTGAGGATGCGGCACTGCAGCGCGCCTTGCAGCTGTTCGATGACTACAACCGGCGCGATCCCAATCTGGCCGCCTGGGATGGCGCGATGCAGCCGCGCGAATGGCTGCATGCCCAATTCCTCCACGGCTGGGTGCTGAAGCTGGCGCCGCAGGCCGGCACTGCCCTGCGCCTGGCAGCCCGCTGCCAGCACATCGGCCGCTGGGAGGTGCCGCGCGAGGCCTGTCCGTCCGGCAGGGTGGGCTATCTGCAATGGCGCAATACGCTCAAGGAGCATCACGCGGGCATCGCCGCAAGATTGCTCGCAGGCGCAGGCCATGATGCGGAAACAGTGCAGGCGGTGCTGAAGATCGTGCGCAAGCAGGGCATCAAGCGCGATGCCGACGTGCAATGCATGGAAAACGCGCTGTGCCTGGTGTTCCTGGAACATCAGTACGAGGAGTTCTGCGACCGCTATCCGGACAAGGTCGTCGCGGTGCTGCAGAAGACCTGGAACAAGATGGACGATGCCGGCCAGCAGGCGGCGGCATCGCTGTCCTTCAGCGAGCGAGGCCGGGCTTATCTGGCGGCTGCGCTGGCGGGCGGGGATTCCCGCGACACGGCCCGTGACGCAAGTTCCTGATTGAAGCGCTTGCCGGGCGCACGGGATTCACAGCACGGTACACGCCACGCCGCAAGCCGTTATCCGCCGGGCCAGCAGTTTCGGATCATGCGCCGTACCCAGCAGCAGCACGGCGCGCTGGCCCGCTCGCACCTGCCGGGCCAGCCAGTCCGGCCCTGAGCCTGCGGCAATGGCCGGATCGGGCTGCAGGCCCGGGCCTTTCAGCTCGATCCTCGCCGCGTCCCGCCTCGCCTTGTCCAGGATGGCCGGGTTGACGGCCGGCACGTGCGCGACCAGGTCGGCCTGGTTCAGCATGCGCAAGGCGCGCAGGGTCAACATGTCGGCGGGACCGTCGGCGGCCGCCAGTATCGTGGCACTTCCTGTGCGGAGCGGGGCGTCGGCCAGCATGGCGGCTTCGAGCGCCAGGCAAGCCTGCCTGCCGTGTCCGGCGGCCAGCAAGGAGGGCAGCGGACCGTCCAGCATCCAGTCGTAGAAGTCGCGGCGCCGGTCCAGGTCGCGGAAGCGCGAAACGATGCGGCTGCGGTAGCGCGCCGCCAGCCGTGCCAGATCGCCGCTGCTTTCGTCGAGCAACGCTTCGAGCCGCTCGCGGATGCGGCGCGCCAGCACGGGGGCGCAACCTCCTGAAGAAATCGCCACAACGAGCGGGGAGCGGTCGAGGATGGCGGGCACCTGTATCGTTGAAAGAGCCGGATCGTCGACCACGTTGCAGGGAATGCGGCGCGCAAGCGCTGCCGCGGCAACGGCCTGGTTCGTGGGGCCGTGATCAGTCGCGGCCACCGCCAGCCAGGCGCCGTCCAGACATGCAGGCGAGAATGCAGCCGGCAGGTGCCGGAGCTTGCCCAGGTCCACGGCCTCGCGCAGCCAGGGCGTCAGGGCGGGCGCTGCCACGGCGATGGCGGCGCCCGCCCCGAGCAGCAGCCGGACCTTGCGTTCGGCCACGGCCCCGCCGCCCGCCACGACCACCCGCCGTCCAGCCAGGTTGAAGAACACCGGGAAGAGCATCGCGGATGGCGCGTCCATGGGGATCCTCCCTTACTTGCGGCTGGAGAAGTACTGGGCCAGTTCCTGGATGGCCTCGGGACTCAAGGGTTCAGCCATGGAGCTCATGACGGGGTCGTTGCGTTCCCGCGCCTTGAAGGCATTGAGCTGTTTCACCAGGTACTCGACCTTCTGCCCGGCAAGATTGGGGTACAGGCCGACGGCGCTGATCCCGTCCGCGCCATGGCAGGACGCGCACAGCGGCAGCATGGCAGAGACGTGGGGCGAGAGCGTGTCGGGGTTGCCGCCTGCGACCAGGGCAGGCTGCCCGCCGGCGGCCTGCGCGTATACGGCGGCCTGGGACAGCAGCAGCGCCGCGAGGATGCGGAATAGCGGTTTCATGTCTGTGTTCCTGGTTTCAGAATTTGCGCGTTTCGGACAGGCCGATGGTCAGCCAGCGGGTGCGGGCGCGGGAGAAGATGCCCGAGGGGCTTTCCATCTTGTGCTCCGCCACCAGTTCCAGCGTCTTGCTGTCGTAGATCTTGATGCGGTCGCCCCAGTAGCCCGAGCTGACGTAGAGGTAGTTGCCGGTGCGGTTGTAATCGGGGAAGAAGGCATGCCCGCCCACGTCCAGCGTCTTGGCCACTTCCAGGGTGTTCTTGTCGATCAGCTGGATCCAGGCCGCGCGCTTGTCCTTGTCGACGATGTCAACCGCCACGTAGGGCGCGTTCGGATGGGCCGCGGGCGATTCGGTGGCGCCCGCCACCGGTATCTGCTTGACCACCGAGAAGTCCTTGGTGTCCCACACGGTGACGACGGATCCTTTGTCGCAGCTGCCGATATTGGTGCCGAACGCCAGAAAGCGGCCATTGACCTCGGTCACCGCGCCCGAGCCGACGTGCGGCTGGCAGCCCGCGGGAATGTCGCGCACCACTTTGTCGTCCTTGAAGTCGATGGCGACGATTTTGTTGTCGTCATAGGACGCCACCATGGAGTAGCGGCCGTCGGGCGTGAGGAAGGTGTCGTGCAGCATGCGGCCGACCTTGGTCAGCTTGGTCACGGGCATGTCGGGTTTGTCGGGGTCGATGATCCAGATCTGGCCCGCCTGGCGCAGCGTCAGGGCGAATTTGTTGTTGATGCGGCTGCCGATCACCGGGCCGCCGGCCGACTTGACGAACTTGCCGTCCGGATCCTCGCCTTCGAGGTCCATGTACTTGACCGGTTCCAGCGTGTCCGCCTTCAGGATGGCGACGCTCTTGGGCACGAACGAACTGATGGCCAGCCACTTGCCGTCGTTGGACAAGGCGATGCCGGGGCCGGTCAGGCCGACCTTGGCGCGGCGCACGATTTGAAGCGTATACAGGTCGATCTTGTAGACCATGCCGTCGTCGCTCTTGAGCCAGGCCCAGCGTTCAGCCACGGGGCTGAAATCCATGATGTGCGGCGCCACCGGCGTGGCGATCTCGCCGACCACCTTGTTGGTCTTGCCGTCCAGGAACACGGTGCGCGCATTGTTGCCCGCGTCGCCCCGCCCGTATCTGCCGCGCGCCATGACCACCATCAGGTCATATACGGTATCAATGGAATAGGTCGGCTTGGCGGGCAGCGTGGTTTCGTCGACCACGACTTGCACGCTGGCGCGGATCTGGTCCAGTCCCCACTTCGGATCATCCGCGGCCTGAGTCTTGATGAGACGCGCGAGCGCGCGGATTTCCTCGTCGGACAAGCGGCCCACGAAGGGCGGCATCAGGGTGTCGGGAATGCCGGTCATGATGGTGCCGCGCAGCGCCGCCTCGCTCTGGACCAGGCGGTCGCTGGTCAGGCCCGGCGCGATGTAGCCGCCGCGGTCGGCGCCGTGACAGACGGCGCAGTTCTGCTGGAACAGCTGATTCGCCTTGAGGTACTCCTCGGTTGGCGCACTCCAGGCGGCGCCGGCCGAGAGGAACAGCAAGGCCGCGCTCAATAGCTTGGTGTGCATGTCGATCTCTCCCGTAAGGTTCTTGCCGAAACTCCGGCACCTGCACTGTGTCACCGCGGCCCAGGGCCGATAAGGCACGGCTTGCGCGCACGCGATGGTTACGGTCTAGTCGTTTTTTTGACATAGGACAAAACAAAGGAATGGCCCGAGGACTACCGTGAGAAGAAACGGAGCGTGGCCGGCCCGCGCCGCTTCGAAAGGCCGGCGCTATCTTTTTCCTGTGGTTGTCCGCCATGTTTTCATTACCGCTTTCCCTATCCCGCCAGGATGCAAAACCCTACAAGCAGCAGATCGCCGACCAGATCGAAACGCTGATACGCGCCGGACGATTGCAGGAAGGGGACAGGCTGCCGGCGATCAACCGCATGTCACATCGCTGCTGCAGGTATCGAAGAACACCGTGCTGGGCGCGTATGAGCTGCTGATCGACTCCTGTCTGATCGAGAGCAAGCCCAGCCGGGGCTATTTCGTGACGCTGAACCGCAGCCTGGTCATCAATCCGAGTTGCCTGGATTTTGTCCAGGATCGTCCGCCGGTCTACGCCGATGCCGTGAGCCAGGCGCAATCCAGTGGCGTCTGCGGCCAGTCTCCATCCATGCCCTTGCGCTATGACTTCAAGGTCGGCCGTCCTTCCGTCCACGCTTTTCCCTTGCGCCAGTTCATCACGCTGTCGAACCAGTTGCTGCGGCACGCGGGCAGCGCCATGGCCGAGTACGCGCCGCCGGCCGGCCTGTGGGGCTTGCGCGTCCAGATTGCCGATTACCTGTCGGCGGCCAAGGCGTTGAAGGTGGAGCCGGAGCAGGTGCTGATCACGGCCGGTAGCCAGGAAGCCCTGAGCCTGATCGCCTCGCATTTCCTGGACCGCAACGGCAGGGCGGTGTTCGAGTCCCCCTGTTATGCGGGCTTCAGGAATCTGGTGCGGCGCCATGGCGCGCAGGAGGCGCCCGTTCCGGTCGATGAGCAGGGATTGCGCGCCGACCTGCTGCCGGAAGGACCGGCCAGGCTCGCCTATGTGACGCCATCGCATCAATATCCCCTGGGCCACGCCATGTCCCTGTCCAGGCGGCAGCGATTGCTCGAGTGGGCCGGCCGCAGTGGCGCGCTGATCATCGAAGACGACTACGACGGCGACTTCTGCTATGAGTCCGTGCTGCCCATGCCCCTGGCCGCCATGAGCCCACGCCAAGTCGTCTACCTGGGCACGTTCTCCAAGACGCTAGGACCGGGGCTGAGGCTGGGATATATGGTTTGCCCGCCCGCGCTGGTCGACGATTTCGTCGAGCGCAAGGCGTTGCTCAACAACGGCAGTCCGTGGCTGACTCAGGCCGTGCTGGCCCGTTACTTCGACGAGAACTGTTTCGCGCGCCACCTGCAAGCCCTGCGCAGGCGCTATCAGGCCCAGCGCGATGAGCTGTTGTGCGGCATCCGCAAGATCTGGGCCGGACGGGGCCGGGTAAGCGGACAGAATTCGGGGATGCATCTGGCCTTCGAACTGCCCGCGGACAGCCCCGGCGCCGATATCCTCGCCGCGGCAGCGCTGGCGCAGGGCGTGAGGCTGTACCCGCTGGCCCAGGCCGCCGCCAGCGCGGCCGACGATGCGGAATCCAGGCATCTGCTGTTCGGTTATGCCGGCCTGGAAACCGGTGAAATCGCCCAGGCCATGGCGCGGGTGCATGCCGCTTGCAGGCAGATGCAGGAGGCCAGTCCCGGGCGGGCAGAGGTCTGCCTGTCCAGGGAGGAAGCTAGCTGTGGCGGCGTCTAGCACGGTTCCTGCATTTTCGGTAGGGATGGCGGCGCAACGCAGGGAGCGGCGGCATCGCTATGCATTCCGGTCCGGCCGTTCTTAGAATGAATTTGTCCTATGACAAATTTGTGATCCCTATGTTCCGCGGTCCGCTTGCCGGCGGAACTGCCACGCCTGGAGATGCTTTGATGCCGCATACCGCCGCCGGGTCCGTCCCGTTGACTTCCCGCCGGTCCGTGCCGGATGTTTCGCAAGCCGAAGATCGTCCAGGCAGGCGCTTGAATCGGGCGGATGCCGGGTTCCTCGCGGTGTGTCTCGCCGGCTGCGTCTACGCGCTGGCGGATTTCGGGCAGTTCCTCAATGGTTATGAGAAGGCGATGCTGGTCGGCGCGGTACCCGCCCTGGTCTGGCTGGGGTGGTTGTGGCGTCCCTTGCGTCTTCTGGTCCTGGCCAGCGGCGCCTGCGCGCTGCTGGCGGTGTGGCTGTACGCGGGCAGGGCTGGGCTGCTCCAGGGCGACCTGGCGCGCGCCGAGAGTGTCTTCCTGCTCAAGTACCTGCTGTCGTCGCAGTCCGCCATCCTCTGGATGAGCTGCCTGTTCGTGCTGGGCACGGTCTGCTATTGGGCGGGCCTGGCCCGGCCTGCGATCGCCTGGCTGGGAACGCTCCTGACCTGGGCCGGAGTATGGGCGGGCCTGACCGGCCTGCTGGTGCGCTGGCGCGAAGGGCATCTGCTGGGACCGGATGTCGGACACATCCCGGTCAGCAATTTGTACGAGGTGTTCGTCTTCTTCGCGCTGGTCACGGCGCTGTTCTATCTCTACTACGAGGCCCGTTATGCGACGCGGGCGCTGGGCGGCTTCGTGATGCTGGTGGTCGCCTCGATGGTCGTGTTCCTGTCCTGGTATTCGGTCGCACGCGGCGCCCATCAAATCCAGCCGCTGGTTCCAGCGCTGCAGAGCTGGTGGATGAAGCTGCACGTGCCGGCCAACTTCGTCGGTTACGGCACTTTCGCGCTGGCGGGCGCGGTGGGCTTTGCCTATCTGGTCAAGCTGCACGGGCAGACCTCCGCGGGCAAGCGCCTGATTCCGGTGTTCCTGCTGGGGGCGCTGCTATGCGCCGAGCCGATGGTCTTCGGCTCGCGCCGGTTGTCGCCGGTCTGGATGCTGTACTTCGGCGTCGGCGCCATGCTTGTGGGCGCGGTGCTGGCGTTGCGCCGTCCCATTGCCCGCAGGCTGCCGTCCCTGGCGGTGCTGGAGGACATCATGTACCGGGCCATCGCCCTGGGCTTCGCCTTCTTCACGGTGGCCACCGTGCTGGGCGCGCTGTGGGCGGCCGACGCCTGGGGCGCTTACTGGCAATGGGATCCCAAGGAAACCTGGGCGCTGATTGTGTGGCTGAATTACGCCGCCTGGCTGCACATGCGGCTGCTCAAGGGGCTGCGGGGGGAAGTGGCGGCCTATTGGGCGCTCGCCGGACTGGTTGTGACGAGTTTTGCCTTCCTGGGCGTCAACATGTTCCTGTCGGGGCTGCATTCGTACGGCAGCCTGTAGGACACGGCGGGATCGAGTCGTCGGGGCGCTCAAACCAGGCGAGTCGGGGGTAGGCTTAGCGCATCTCGCAGTGATAAAATCTTTTTTTTTTATCAAAAAAAATAACATGTTGTTCTTTGAGCTTGATTTTCTCCTTATCTTTTTATTACCGCTGCTACTCATAGTTATATCAATGAAGAGTCTTGGCCTGTCCAAGATTCTTCCATGGATAGCTAGCGCGTCATCGATAGCCTTTCTCTATGCGTTCAGTGCAATAAGCGTCGTTGTGGCGCTTTTTTCTTTGCTGCTCAATTATTTTGTAGCGGCATATTTTCTGAAGCATAAGTCCAAAACGCTACTGCTTTCGACCATTTTCGTAAATCTGGCCGTGCTGGGATACTTCAAGTATTCGATATTGGCAGATAGAACCTTGTTTGACGGAAATTCATCCTGGGCTTGGAGAATTGCGCTGCCTCTGGGCATAAGTTTCTATACTTTCCAGCAGATAGCTTTTTTGGTTGATGTCTACAAGGGTAAGGTCGAGTCGTTCAGCTTCAGAACATACATATTGTTCAAGCTATTTTTTCCTCAGTTCGTGGCAGGCCCGATCACTCATTTCGGCAGGGTCGCGGCAAGCTATGAAAAATGGCCGAGATTCAACGTCCGTTCAATCAAGTTCGGCCTGGCGATATTTGCCTTCGGCATGGTCAAGAAGTTGATCGGGGACCATTTTGGCATGATCGCCAATAATGGCTTCTCGCACCAGTCGACCATGACCACGTACGATGCCTGGGTCGCGATGTTCGCTTTCACCCTGCAGATCTATTTCGACTTTTCAGGGTATAGCGACATGGCGGTTGGCGTCGCGAGGATATTCGGCGTCAGCCTGCCGTACAACTTCAATTCTCCATACAAGGCGAAAAGCCTGAGCGACTTTTGGCGGCGCTGGCATATCACGTTGTCGCAATGGCTGCGCGACTATTTATATATTTCGCTGGGGGGGAACCGCCGTGGCGCCGTCAGGATGGCGCTTGCCCTGTTTATCACGATGGCTCTGGGCGGATTGTGGCATGGCGCCAACTGGACATTCCTTCTTTGGGGAGTGGCCCATGGACTGGCGCTCATCGCAGTACGTTTTTTCGGGTTCCCCGCCCCAGTCCTGATGAAGCAGTCGCTGGTATTCCTTTTCGTTATGCTGACTTGGATACTTTTCAGGTCGGAATCGCTTTCCGGCGCCTTGCAGCATTACGCCGCCCTGATTGACTTTTCAAATGTGGGGCTGGGTGTTGAAGCCCAGAGGCTCGTCAATCTCGTTGTGCCGTCCTACGTGATAGACGCCAAGGTCAACAAGCCGCAACAGTTGTTCGAAATTGCCGCCATTTTGATGGCCACGCTCCTGTGCTTCATGGCGCCGAATTCCAGGAGATTGTCGATATCGTATGTGGCCCGTCGAGTGCGTCCAGCGATGCTGATTGAGATCCCGCTGCTGATCGCCTTGATCGTTATTCTGTCGGTTGCTTTTGTTTCTCCGGATACTGCAAATGCGTTTATCTATTTCGAATTTTAAGAGCCTCGCTGGAGTGGCCATTGCAGTCTCCGTGTTGTCCGCGCTGGTGTGGGTCGGCTATAGGATCGTTACGGTCCAGATTGGCTACGCCGTTCCTGGAAACAAAACCGAGACATGGTTCGGCAATGTCGCCCGCATGCGAGAGCTGTTGTATGCGAAGCAAGAGGGCAACGGGAAAAACACCATCTTCGTGGTCGGCGGTTCGAATTCCTTGTTTTCCACCGCCAGCGGTTTACTGGCGGAAAAGACGGGCTACAACGTCAGAAACTATTCGCTGCACGCCGGGCTGCACATAGATATTCTTTTTTCCCAGATCCGAAACAAGGTGAAGCGCGGCGATATTGTGGTTGCGCCGCTTGAGTGGGAGACCAGAAGCAGGATCGCAATCAATCAGTTCGACTACGAAAACTACCTGCACCATTTCAGCCGGTCGGTCGAGCTATCGCCGCGCGTGACGTACGAAGTGTTTTCGTCCGTGCCCTTGCGTCGATGGGTGGATGGCATAAAGTCGTATCTGTATTTGCCCCACTCGGCGGAATCGTATTGGAATTTCTATACCAAAGAGTCGCTTCAGTACACGTGGGACCACCGGGAAAAAAACGAAAACTATACACATCGCGCATTGAATGAATATGGGGACATCAATATCGGCGAGCCCATGGCCGTTGCCACCTGGAAGGACAAGTCCATTTTCCACGTCCCGGAAAAGCAGGATCCGAAATGGACTGAGGAGTTGGAAAGGTGGCGGGCCTATTTCGAGGAGCAGGGCGTGCGATTGTTCGTGACGTCTCCGGTCTTGCTCGAAGGGAATGGCCCCGAAATCGCTTCGGTCGATACCTGGAGAAAGATCGGAAGAATCCGTGACCAAATGGCTGCCACAGGAGCGCCGCTCAATTGCGATCCTGTCCAGGCCACATTCTCAAGCATCTATCGTTTTGACACTTCGTACCACGCAAACGCTGAAGGGGCGAGGCAAAGAACGGAGGCGCTCGGCGACTGCCTGCTGGGCTTCATAACCCAAAAGGATGTGCAGACTAAGCCGATCGATCCAGAAGCCGCGGCGGCCGCGGTTGCGAGTCGCCTTGCCGAACAACGGCGCAATTTTGGAGCAGGCAACATGCCATTCCAGATCCGCTTGCGGGAAGTCACCCGGATCAATCAGGACGTCCAGCAGTACCACGCAAAGCATGGAAAATATCCAAGATCAACGGCGTCGGGGGATTGGGGGCTGCCCGCAGATATCGGCACAAGTATCGGCAATGATTCCGGTATCGCGTACTGGTCCGATGAAGCCGGATACAAGCTGGTCGTCAAGGCGCCCAAGCTTGAATGCACCGTGGTCAACGCGAATTGGCCGCACATGATTGATCTCGTGGGCCTGGAAAATGGCGATCCCACGTTGTGTACCGGCTTCGGATATTGGTCCGACGATCAAAAACTCAGGTAAGCGGGGCGTCCGGCCTGGCCATCGTGTGTGGACGGGTACGGGCCGGCATCGGTCTGTACGTCTCGCCCGGGTTATTGGGCGCGGTTGCGTGCAGGTGTCGCGGGGCTGTGCCGTGGCGGTAAGCCCTTGTATCTATTGGCGGAAGCTCAGGGATTCGAACCCTGGAACCCTTACGGGTTGCTGGTTTTCAAGACCAGTGCAATCGACCACTCTGCCAAGCTTCCGGTAGTGCTGCTGTGTGGACGCCACCCAGACAGCCTATTGTCCTGCGTTCCGGCCACCAGGCAAACAATCTGCCGGGCGGGAACACGATACGCCGTAAAGGGCGCAATAATAATCTATTTGCTGCAAAGGAGGCACGCGATGCACGCCGTAGAAATCTCTCGCCCTGGTGGCCCCGAGGTCCTGGTCCCCGTGGAACGCCCCACGCCGGAAACCGGCGCGGGTGAAGTCCTGATCAAAGTGAGCGCCGCGGGAGTCAACCGCCCCGACGTGTTCCAGCGCAAAGGCAATTACGCGCCGCCGCGCGGCGCCTCGGACCTGCCGGGCCTGGAAGTGGCCGGCGAGATCGTTGGCGGCGACCTGGCCGGCAGCGGCTACGCGCTGGGCGACAAGGTCTGCGCCCTGGTGGCGGGCGGCGGCTACGCCGAATACTGTGTTGCGCCCACGGCGCAATGCCTGCCCATTCCCAAGGGCTTGTCCGACATCGAGGCCGCCGGCCTGCCGGAAACCTACTTCACTGTCTGGAGCAACGTGTTCGACCGCGGCCGCCTTTCCGAAGGCGAGGCCCTGCTGGTGCACGGCGGCGCCAGCGGCATCGGCACCACGGCCATCCAGTTGGCCCGCGCCATGGGCCACAAGGTCTACGCCACGGTCGGCAGCGACGACCGGGCCCGTGCGGTGGAAGCGCTGGGCGCCGAGCGCGGCATCAACTACAAGACCGAGGATTTCGTGAAGGAAGTGCTGGACGCCACCGGCGGACGCGGCGTGGACGTGATCCTGGACATGGTGGCCGGCGATTACATCGGCCGCGACATGCAGTGCCTGGCCGACGACGGCCGCATCGTCATCATCGCCCAGTTGGGCGGCGCGCACGCCAATGTCGATACGGCCCAGGTCATGCGCCGCCGCCTGACCATCACGGGTTCCACCTTGCGTCCCCGTCCGGTCGCCTTCAAGGGGGCCATCGCCCGCGCGTTGCGCGAGCAGGCTTGGCCCCTGCTGGAAAAAGGGGCCATCAAGCCCATCGTGCACGCCACCTTCCCGCTGGCCGAGGCTTCGCGCGCCCATGCCATGATGGAAAGCGGTGAAAACATAGGCAAAATCATCCTGACCATGTAAGAAATGGGGGGGCGCCCGGCGTAGCGCCCCGCAACAGGATACAATCACGGGTTTCGCCTGGAATTTTTTCCAGGCAGACCTGTGGGCGGTTGCTAAGCAGCCTCTGGCTCGCCCCAGCCCAACCGATACAGATACCTCGCCATGACTTCAGTCGAAAACCGCGCCCGCCTCGTGCTGGGCAACTGGAAGATGCACGGCAACCTGGCCGAGAACGCCGCGTTGCTGACCGAGCTGCGCGCCGCGGATGCTGCGAGCCACTGCGAAATCGGCATCTGCGTACCGTTTCCCTATCTCGCGCAGGCGGCGTCGGCCCTGACCGGCAGCAGCGTGTCGTGGGGCGCGCAAGACGTCAGCGCCCATGACAAGGGCGCCTACACCGGGGAAGTCTCCGGCGCCATGCTGAAGGAATTCGGCTGCCGCTGGGCCCTGGCCGGCCATTCCGAGCGCCGCGTGCTGCATGGCGAGACCGACGAAATCGTCGCCGCCAAGGCCCAGGCCGCGCTGGCCGCCGGCCTGACCCCGGTCGTGTGCGTGGGCGAGTCCCTGGCCGACCGCGAAGCCGGCAACACGCTGGCCGTGATCGAACGCCAGTTGAAGCCCGTGCTGGCTTTGGGCGCCGAGGCGGTTTCGCGCATGGTCCTGGCCTATGAGCCCGTCTGGGCCATCGGCACCGGCCGCACCGCCAGCCCCGAGCAGGCGCAAGAAGTCCATGGCGCGATCCGCGCCGCCCTGCGCGCGCTGGGCGCGGCGCAGGTGCAAGTGTTGTACGGCGGCAGCGTCAAGGCTGCCAATGCCGCCAGTTTGTTCGCCATGACTGATATCGACGGGGCCCTGGTCGGCGGCGCGTCGCTCGTGGCCGAAGAATTTTTGCGAATCGCCGCTATCTAAGTTTCCGTTCCGGAGTCTGTAATGCCCTTGATGCTCAAAATCCTGCTGGCCGTCCAAGTGATCTCGGCGCTGGCTATCATCGTCCTGGTCCTGCTTCAGCAGGGCAAAGGCGCCGACATGGGGTCCGCTTTCGGTAGCGGCTCGGCCGGCAGCCTGTTCGGCGCCACCGGCGCGGCGAACTTCCTGTCGCGCGCAACCAAGTGGGCCGCCGTGGTCTTCTTCGCGTCCACCGCTGGCCTGGCTTATGTCAGCCACAAGGGCAACAGCGGCCCGGCCGTCGATTCCGGCGTGATGCAAAGCTTCCCGGCCGACCGTTCGGTGCCGCAAGTGCCGGGCGCGGCGCCTGCCGCTCCCGCCGGTGCATCCTCGGTCCCTGGCGCCGCTTCGGTGCCCGCCGCTCCGGCCAAGCCCGACGCGTCGGTACCCTCGGTGCCGGCCGCGCCCGCTACCCCGGCCGCTCCGGCCGCAGGCGACAAGCCGGCCGAAACGCCCGCTACGCCGGCGAAGTAAGCCGCAGCAAACGGAAAGGCCGGCATCATGCCGGCCTTTTTCATGGACGCTGCGCGCGGCTCGAACCTCCTGTCATCAGCGGCCGGTAGCATGCGCCATCGCCGCGCCGGCAGCGGGTAGAGTATCGTTGCCTTCGCATCCGGTTTCCGTCCCCCAGACCCCGCCATGGCCACATCCAAACGCTCCCCCCGAACGCCGTCCGCCGCCGATCCGCAGCGGGGCTCGCCCCAGGCCATGCTGGCGCGCATCCAGAGCCTGTTGCCGTCGATGGGGGCGGCCTCGCAGCGCATCGGCGAATTCGTCATACGCCATCCCGCGGACGTGGTGCACATGTCGGTCAGTGAAGTGGCGGAACGCACCCAATGCAGCGAAGGCAGCGTGGTGGGCTTCTGCAAGCTGCTGGGCGCCACCGGCTTTCAACAGCTGAAGATCGCGCTGGCGCAGCAGATCGTGCAGCCCGTGCAGTACATCCACGAAGACCTGGCCGCCAAGGACACGCCCGAGCAGGTCGTCAGCAAGATCTTCCACAGCAACATCCAGACCCTGCAGGAAACCGAATCGGTGCTGGACGTGGCCGCGCTGAGGGCGGCGGTGGAGCTGATCCGCCGCGCCCGCCGCGTGGAAATCTACGGCATCGGCAGCTCGGCCGTGATCGCGCACGACGCGCACTACCGCATGTTGCGCATCGGCCTGCATGCCACGGCAGTGACCGATTCCCACGTGCAAGCCATCAGCGCATCGCTGACCGGGCCGGACGTCGCCGTGCTGACTATTTCGCACTCGGGCAGCACGCACGAAACCGTGCTGGCGACGCGGCTGGCGAAAGAAGCCGGCGCGCGCACCATTTGCATCACCAATTTTGGTAAATCGCCCATCCAGGAGCACGCGGATGTGGTGCTGCACACCATGTCGCGCGAGACTCGATTCCGCACCGAGGCGATGACCAGCCGGCTGGCCCAATTGGCCATCATCGACACACTCATCGCCTGTCTGGCCCTGTCCGACTACGACAAGGCCGTCTCTACCCTGCGCAGCACTTTCGACGTGCTGTCGAACAAGCGCTACTGATCGCCTTCGATGCCCGCCGGCAGCGCATGCCTGCGCGGGCATGCGCTATCCAGCAGCCCGGCCACGTCCGGCGCATCCGCGTAGGGCGCATTCCCAACCAGCAGATAACCCAAGCCCAGGCGCACCGCGCCCAGGCCATCCGTGCGCACGTTGTCGCCGATGACCGTGGTGTCCGCTGGCGTCAGGCCCAGCCGGCGCAATCCTTCCTCCAGCAGCATGGCCCCGGGCTTGCCGAGTATGCGCGGGCGCACACCGGGCGCGCAGGCCAGCACCGACTGCAGCAGCGCGCCCGTCTCCGGGACGATGGCGCCTTGCGGGCCCGGGTGGGTGAGATCGCCGTTGCTGACCATCAATGCCGCGCCTCGGGCGAGTTCCCTTGCCAGGCTCTGCAGCGTTCCATAGCCGAAGGCGAGATCGCGCGCCAGCAGCACGATGTCCGCATCGCGCTCCACCAGCGCCAGCCCCAGGCCTGCGGCGCAAGCCCGCAGCGCGTCCGAGGCGCAGAGCAGCAGCCTGGCGCGAGGGTGCTGGCGGGCGATATGGCGCAAGGCCTGCTCGCCGGCCAGGACCAGCGTGTCGGCTTCTACCGGCAGGCCCATTGCCCGTAAGCGTGGCGCCAGGCCCGCCGCGGTATCGGTGGAATTGTTGGACACGATGACGCAGCGCCCCGCCCAGCGGGTCAGCAGTTCGCTGGCGCCAGGTATCACCTCATGCCCGCGTATCAAGGTCCCGTCCAGGTCCAGGATCAGTCCGCGCGAGCGGACGGTCCAGGGCGATTCGGCCGTCGGGGCTTGGGGGGAGTCGGAGACGGGAGTGCAGGCAATGCGGGTCATGGATCGGCGGTTGGGCGTCGAAGCGCGTGCAAGGTTGAAGGAGTGGGCGTCCGCTGTGATTCGGGGTACCCGGCGGCTGTGATTCTATCTGAACAAAATTCAAAAATTCATTTTTTTGATTTGAGAAATTTTCATTTGCCTGTCATGTGCGGTGACTAATCTGCGTTCCGGAATCAGGGCCAAGCACGTTGCGCCCCGATAGCAACCTCATCAAGACTAGGAACAACGAAATGAAGATCCGCACCTGCGCGCCTGCCCTGGCGCTCGTTTCCCTGCTGGCCGCCGCGCCTCTCGCGCAAGCCCAGTCCCTGGCCGATGGTTCGCAGCAGCGTCCGCTGCGCGTGCTGCTCATCCCCGCCGATGGCGGCACGGAATCGGGCACCAAGGCCGACTACGCTCCGATCTTCAACGCGATCACGCGCAGCACCGGCCTGCATTTCCAGCTAACGGTGGGCCAGTCCTATGGCGCCGTGGTCGAAGGCATGTGCAACCAGTTGGCCGAGGTCGCGTTCCTGGGTCCGGTTTCCTACGTGCAGGCGCATGAGCGCCAATGCGCGCAATTGCTGGCCGTGGGCGTGCAAAAGGGCGAGTCCGCCTATTACGCGGCGATGTTCGCCAAGGCCGATTCGCCCATCAATACGCTCGCCGACCTGAAGGGCAAGCGCGCCGCGTTTGGCGATGTGAACTCGGCCTCCAGCTTCACCTTCCAGGTGGCCTCCATGATCAAGGACGGCATGGATCCGGCCAAGGACCTGGCAGCGCTGCAACTGACCGGCAGCCACGCCAGCAGTCTGGCTGCGCTGGTGCAAGGCCAGGTCGACGCGGCCGCGCTGTCGTTCGACTCGTTCGACAAGGCCGTGCGCCAGGGCGCGGTGGATCCGAAGTCCGTGAAGGTGATCTTCAAGAGCGAGCCCATCCCGTATCCGCCGCTGGCCATGAACACCAAGCTGCCCGAGACGCTGAAGACCACGCTCAAGCAGGCCTTTGCCACGGTGCACCAGGCGCCCGGCGTGACGCCGGATATGGTGCGCGGCTACGGCGGCGCCAAGCTGGATCGTTTCGATACCGAGTTCTCCGAGGCGCAGTTCGCGGGCCCGGCTTCGAAGATGGCTCTGCTGACCGATGAGATCAAGGGCGAAATCCTGCAGAAGGCGGCCCAGCGGTGATCGCCGAAGCAAGCGGAATGGACATGCTGCGCTACGACGCCGTGGGCATGCGCTACGCCGATGGCACTACGGCGCTGAACTCGGTGTCGCTGCAGGTGCCGCGCGGTCAGTTCTGCGTGATCCTGGGCGCTTCGGGCGCGGGCAAATCGACCTTGCTGCGCATGGCCAACGGACTGACCACGCCGACCCAGGGCGACGTGTGGGTCGATGGCACGCAGGTGCAGCCGTCGACGCTGGCGGCGGTACGGCCCCGGATCGGCATGGTGCATCAGCACTTCAACCTGGTGTCGCGCTCCACGGTGGCGACCAACGTGCTGTCGGGCGCGCTGCCCGGCCTGCCGGCATGGCGTACCTATCTGATGCGCTTTCCCGCGGAATTGCGCGAGCGCGCCTGCCGGTTGGTGCGCGAAGTCGGCCTGCAGCCCGAACACCTGCAACGCCGCGTGAGCGAATTGTCGGGCGGCCAGCAGCAGCGCGTGGGCATCGCCCGCGCTTTCATGCTGACGCCCGCCTTGCTGCTGGCCGACGAGCCGGTGGCCAGCCTGGATCCGCGCATCAGCCGCGACATCCTGGCGCTGTTGCGCAATCAGGCGCGGGAACGCGGCGCCACCGTGCTGTGCAGTCTGCATCAGGTCGACCTGGCGCGGGAGTTCGCCGACCGCATCGTGGCCTTGCGCCATGGCGTCATGGTGTTCGACGGGCCGGCCGGCGCGTTCGATGAGGCCACAGCCCGTGCGCTCTATCAGGCCCCGCAGTCGGAGAGCGGCATGGCTGCCGTCGATCTTGCGGGCCGCGGCCATGCCGAGCCGCGCACGGCCAGGCCGATCCGGCCCGCGCTGTTGTCGGCAGGAGGCGCGCAATGAATACGCACGCATTGAAGACGACGGCCGATAACGCCGGATGGCGCCTGGATCCGCCCTATGGCGCTCGTGCGCTGCTGATCGTGATCGCCGCGCTGATGCTGTTTCTCTACATCGGCCAGCGGGTCGAGATGGGCCGCATGGCGGCGCTGACCCTGGACGGCGCGTTGGCCGCGGTCGGCCTGAAGGAGCAGTCCCAGGTCACGTCCGGCCTGGGCGCCCTGGCCGACAGCCTGTTCCCGCTGCAAATCTCGTATCGCACCGAGACCTCGCGCATCGAGGGCTTCGATCCGGACAAGCTGCCGTGGCTGGCGCGCGTGGAAACGTTGCAGGTGACCGAGAGCCGGCTGAATCCGCACACGCTGAAGATGGAAGACGAGGTGTCCACGCAGACCTACCTGGTCGAGCCGCTGGGCTATCTGTGGCGGGTGGCGGTCAAGATGGTGGAGACCTTCGAGATCGCGATCTGGGCGACCTTGCTGGCCGTATTGGGCAGCGTGCCGCTGGCCTATTGCAGCGCCCGCAACTATGCGCCCAACCGGCTGCTGTACGTGGCGGCGCGGGCCATCGTCAGCATGTTCCGCGCCATGCCCGAACTGATCTGCGCGCTGTTCCTGGTGCTGGCCTACGGCTTCGGCCCGATTGCCGGGGTGCTGGCGTTGGCCATCCATTCGATGGGCTTCCTCGGCAAGTTCTACGCCGAGGACATCGAGACGGCCGACACCAAGCCGCAAGAGGCGCTGGCGGCGATCGGCGCCAGCAAGCCGCGCGTGCTGGCCTATGCCGTGTTGCCGCAGGTCATGCCCAAGTTCACCGGCTACACCCTGTACATCCTGGACCGCAACGTGCGCATGGCCACGGTGGTGGGCCTGGTGGGCGCGGGCGGCATCGGGCAGGAGCTGAAAGGCCGCTACGACATGTACCAGTACGCCCACGTCGGGACCATTCTCGTCGTGATCTTCATCACCGTGTTCTTGCTGGACCAGGTTGCCGCCCGGCTGCGGCGCCGCTTGAGCTGAGCCGGGGGGGGGGGGGGGGGGGGGGGGGGGGGGGGGGGGGGGGGGGGGGGGGGGGGGGGGGGGGAGGGGG
>NZ_JBYSYI010000018.1:0-46112 GCF_058783105.1 Achromobacter sp. FW305-C-30-7
AGGGAAGGCCGAAGGCCTGGACGAAGATGACGACGGGGCAGTCCGGAGCGAAGGCTCCGGACCGCAATCGTGGGCGCCCGCCACTCAGACGCCCGCGCCGACGGGCGGCCTACGAAAGAGCTGGGACCATCGAAGTCCGAAGCCCCACCAACGAAGCCCCACGGAACTCAACACCAGGCAGCCACACAGCCAGGAAGCTAAAAATCCCGCCTACTTCCCAGCACTGTCCGACCAGCCCTTGGACAACTCCACAGCCTGCCTCCACCGCTTCATCCGCGCAGCCCGTACAGACTCCGGCCAAGTTGGCTCGAACGTCCGTTCCGCCTGCCACTTCGAGGCAAACTCATCCAGTCCCGACCAGAACCCCACCGCCAGTCCCGCCAAGCCCGCAGCCCCCAGCGCAGTCGATTCGGACACGCGCGGACGCACCACCGGGACGCCCAGCAGGTCCGCCTGCATCTGCATTAGCAAGTCGTTGCGGGCCGCGCCGCCGTCCACGCGCAGCTCGGTCAGCGCGATGCCGCTGTCGCCGTTCATGCAGGTCAGCAGTTCCGCGCTTTGCAGCGCGATGGATTCCAGCGTGGCGCGGGCGATGTGGGCGCGGGTGGTGCCGCGGGTCAGGCCCACCAGGGTGCCGCGCGCATAAGGGTCCCAGTGCGGCGCGCCCAGGCCGGCGAAGGCCGGCACCATGAAGACGTCGTCGGTGTCGGCCACGCTGGCGGCCAGGGATTCGATTTCTTCAGAGCGCTGGATGATGCCCAGCCCGTCGCGCAGCCATTGCACCGCGGCGCCGGCCACGAACACGCCGCCTTCCAGCATGTAGGTCGGGCGCCAGCCGCCATTGCCGGCCTGCGGCAGGCCCCAGCCTACCGTGGACAGCAGGTGGTTGCGGGATTGCACCGGCTTGTCGCCCACGTTCATCAGCATGAAGCAGCCGGTGCCGTAGGTGTTCTTGGCCATGCCCGGCGTGAAGCAGGCCTGGCCGAAGGTGGCGGCCTGCTGGTCGCCGGCGTCGCCAGCGATGGGGATGGAGCCGCCCAGCCATTCGGGCAGGGCCTCGCCCACCACCGCGCTGCTGGGCGCGATTGCCGGCAGCACGCTGCGCGGGATCTTGAGCAGCGCCAGGATCTCGTCGTTCCAGTCCTGCGTGTGCAGGTCGAACAGCATGGTGCGCGACGCATTGCTGGGGTCGGTGCTATGCACCGCGCCGCCGGTCAGTTGCCAGATCAGCCAGGTGTCCACGGTGCCGAAGGCCAGCTCGCCGCGTTCGGCCATCTGGCGCGCCCCGGGTACGTGGTCCAGCAGCCAGGCGAGCTTGGTGCCGGAGAAATAGGCGTCCAGCACCAGGCCGGTGCGCGATTGCAGGAAATCGGCGTGGCCGTCCTGGCGCAGCTGGTCGCACATTGGCGCTGTTCGGCGGTCCTGCCAGACGATGGCGCGGGCCAGCGGGCGGCCCGTGGCGCGTTCCCAGATCAGGGTGGTCTCGCGCTGGTTGGTGATGCCGATGGCGGCGATATCGGCGGCGGTCGCGCCGGCGTTGCGCAGAGCCTCGCGGGCCACGTCCAGCTGGCTGTGCCAGATCTCGCTGGCGTCGTGTTCGACCCAGCCCGGCCGCGGATAGTGCTGGCGGAATTCGCGCTGGCCTACGCCGCGCACCACGCCTTCGCGGTCGAACACGATTGCGCGGGAGCTGGTCGTGCCCTGGTCCAGGGCTAGGACAAATTCATTCGTCGTCACTTTGTTTGGCGCCGTTCAGGTGTGCCCCGGCCAGAGGTTCGAGGCGTCTAAAGGAGAAGGTCGAGGCCATGCACAGCACGCCGACGACGATGAAGCCCGCGACGACGTCGCGGATCGCCAGCGTTTCCGCGCCGCGCAAGGACATGCTGATGTTCAGCGTCACCGCGGCCACGCCCACGCCCAGGCTGATGCCGAGCTGTTGCGCCATGGCGGCGAAACTGCTGGCGCGGCTCATCTTGGACGGGGGGATGTCGGCATAGGTTAGCGTATTTACCCCGGTGAATTGCAGCGAACGGAAAAAGCCGCCGACCAGCAGGATGGCGATCATCAGCCACACCGGCGTGGTGGGCGTGAAGGCGCCGCAGATCACGATGAACGCGCCCGCCAGCACGGCGTTCACGGTCAGCACCCGGCGAAAGCCGAAGTGCTTCACGATGGGGGTGGCCACGAACTTCATCAGCAGCGCGCCCGCCGCGCTGGCGAAGGTGATCAGGCCGGCCGCGAACGGCGTGAGGCCGAAGCCGACCTGCAGCAGCATGGCCAGCAGGAAGGGCGTTGCGCCCACGGCGAAGCGGCATAGGTTGCCGCCCAGCGTGGAAATGGCGAAGGTGGGGATCCGCATCAAGGACAGGTCGATGATGGGATGCTCCGTACGCTTGGCATGCCAGCCGTAGAGCAGGCCGCAGACCGTACCCACGGCGATCAGCCCCAGCAGCATGGACAGCGGCATGACGTCGCGGCCGATGGCCTCGAAGCCGCTGACCAGGGTGGCCAGGCAGATCGCGCTGAGCAGGAAGCCCGGCCAATCCAGGCGCGGGGCGGATTCCTCGCGGATCTCCGCGACGTAGCGCAGCACCAGGAAAATGCCCAGGATCCCGATGGGGATATTGATCAGGAAGATCCAGTGCCAGGACATATAGGTGACCATGAAGCCGCCCAGCGGCGGTCCGATCACCGGGCCCAGCAGGGCCGGAATGGAAAGGAAGGACATGGCCTTCAGCAAGTCCTGCTTGGGCACGGTGCGCAGCAGGATGATCCGTCCCACCGGCACCATCATCGCGCCCGCCATCCCCTGGACGATGCGGGCCAGGACCAGCTGCGGCAGATCCTGGGACAGCGCACAGGCCACGGAGCTGAGCGTGAACAGGCCGATCGCCGCCACGAACACCCGCCGTGCCCCGTAGCGGTCGGCCGCCCAGCCGCTGACGGGTACGAAAACCGCCACCGAAAGCAGATAGGACGTAATGGCCACGTTCAGCCGCACGGGGGTGGATCCCAGGGCGCGGGCCATGGCCGGCAGGGCGGTGGCCACCACGGTGGCGTCCAGCATCTGCATGAACAGCGCACAGCCCACAATGAAGGGAATCATGCGCGCCGCGCGCGCTGCTTGCTCACTGGAAAGAGGAGCGGGACGGGCTGCTGCTGCGGATTCTGCGGACATGGCGGGAGGAGGCGATGGGTGCCGCGAGATTGTAACGCCGGGGGGGTGACCGCCGTGAAGTAAACTCCCTACATCCGAAACCCATTGAAATTGGTGCCATGGCGACCAACTACGAATCCGAGATCACCCTTTTCCTGAAAGACTTCAAGCAATCGCACCCTGGCACCGAAGAGCGCCAGCGCGAGGGCCGCGCCCGTCTTTGGGACAAACCGCAGGATTCGGAACTGCTGGAAGGCTTCCGCGCGGCCCGCGTGCCGCAAAGGCCGTACGTCTACCAGGCCGACTGAGCCCATTGCGGCAATCATGGCCCAACACGCTTCCGTCCCGGGCGACGCCCTGGCCGCGCTAGTGGAACCGCCCGTCGACAGCACCCCTGACACCATCGACAGCGTGGCGTTCGCGCGCCTGTATGGCGAGCCGCTGTTCCAGATGCCCACGGACCTGTACATCCCGCCGGATGCGCTGGAAGTGTTCCTGGAAGCGTTTGAAGGGCCGCTGGACCTGCTGCTCTACCTGATCCGCAAGCAGAACTTCAATGTGCTGGACATCCCCATGGCGGATGTTACGCGGCAGTACCTGTCGTATGTGGACCAGATCCGCATCCACAACCTGGAGCTGGCCGCCGAGTACCTGCTGATGGCGGCGATGCTCATCGAGATCAAGTCGCGCATGCTGCTGCCGGTCAAGAAGAGCGACACCGGCGAAGAGGCGGAAGATCCGCGCGCCGAACTGGTGCGCCGCCTGCTCGAATACGAGCAGATGAAGCTGGCCGCCAAGAAGCTGGACGCGATGCCGCAGCTGGGCCGCGACTTCGTCAGCAGCCAGGCGGTGGCCGACCTGAGCGTGGAACGCATGTTGCCCGAGGTCAGCGTGGACGATCTGCGCGCGGCCTGGGCCGACATCATGAAGCGGGCCAAGCTGAACCAGCATCACCACATCACGCGCGAACAGCTGTCCGTGCGCGATCACATGACGCACATCCTGCGGCGCCTGAACGACGTGCGCTTCATGGAATTCGGCGATCTGTTCATGGAGCGCGTGCGCGAAGGCGCGCCGGCGGCGGTGGTGGTCGTGCATTTCATCGCCATGCTGGAACTGGCCCGCGAATCCCTGCTGGAAATTACGCAGGCCGAGCCCTATGCTCCCATCTACGTGCGCCTGGCCTACACCAGCGTGGCGGCGGTCGCGGCCTGATCCTGACCGGGCTGCCCCCAACCCCGGAGAGACCCCTTGAAAGTCGTACATACCATCCAGGAACTGCGTGATCACCTGCGCGGCCAGAACCGCGTGTCGTTCGTGCCCACCATGGGCAACCTGCACGAAGGCCACCTGTCCCTGATGAAGCTGGCGCGCCAGCATGGCGACCCGGTGGTGGCCAGCATCTTCGTGAACCGCCTGCAATTCGGCCCCAACGAGGATTTCGACCAATATCCCCGCACGCTCGCCGCCGACATCGAGAAGCTCGAGCGCGAGCGCGACGTCTATGTGCTGTTCGCGCCGAATGAGCGCGAGATGTATCCCGAGCCGCAGAGCTTCCGCGTGCAGCCGCCCGACGACCTGGGCGACATCCTGGAAGGGGAGTTCCGCCCCGGCTTCTTCGAAGGCGTCAGCACCGTGGTGCTGAAGCTGTTTTCCTGCGTGCAGCCGCGCGTGGCGGTGTTCGGCAAGAAGGACTATCAGCAACTGATGGTGGTGCGCAACATGTGTCGCCAGTTCCAGCTGCCGGTGGATGTGCTGGCGCACGAGACCGTGCGTGCCGAGGACGGCCTGGCGCTGTCCTCGCGCAACCGCTATCTGAGCGAAGCCGACCGCGCCGAAGCGCCCGCGCTGTACGCCGCGTTGCAGCGGGCCGGCCAGCGCCTGGCCCAGGGCGAACGCGATGCCGCCGCCCTGGAGCGTGAAGCCACCGAGACCCTGACGCGGCGCGGCTGGCAGGTGGACTACGTGGCCTTGCGCCGCCAGCGCGACCTCAAGCGCCCCGAAGCCGCCGACCTGCAGGCCGGCGAACCGCTGGTGGCCCTGGCGGCCGCCAAGCTGGGCGCGACCCGCCTGATCGACAATCTGGAACTGGCCTATACGGCCTGAGACGGCAAGGTTTTGGGGGTGGCGTTCGTGTCCACCCCTGAAAGAACTGCCAGCTTACGTCGTGGCGGGCGGCGGATCAGACTCGACGCAATCCTACATTGCAAGCGAGCCGCCCCATGCAAGCTCCCCGTCCCGACCTGGAAGCCGTCCTTTCCTCGCTCACGCCCCGTGAACGGCAGATCGTCACCTACGTGGCCGCCGGCCGTCCCAACAAGGTCATCGCCATAGACCTGGGCATTTCGCTGCGTACGGTGGAAGCCCACCGCTCCCGCATTTTCACCAAGCTGCAAGTCCGCAACGCCATGCAATTGGCCTGCCGGCTGTGCGAGCACGGACGCTCCGGCGCGTCGCCCGTGCCGGGCGCGGCGGACACGGACCGCGAACATGCGCTGATTCCCATGCCTTTGGCGGGCAGCGCCAGTCCAAGCTATGTGCTGCATGAGGCGCCGGGGCCGGAATACGGCCGATGTCTGGCAAGCTCCGCGTCATCCTCATCCTCATCCTTTAGCGATCCCGGCGCGGATCCGGGGCGCGATACGGACTAGCCCAAAAGCACCGGGCCCGACGAACGCAATATTCGTCGGGCCCGGGGTTTGGGATGCTTGCACGGCGGCGCGTTCAATGGCCGCCGGCGGGTTTCAAGGGCACTTGGGCGCTGCGGCCTTGGCCAATTCGTCGATCGGATCCAGATCCGGCTGACGAGTCAGGTTGTAGTTCAGGTTGGGCGTCTGGCCATCGATGGAACGCACGCGCAGCACGTTGTTGGCTGCAACCACGAATTCCGCGCGGCCGTTGCCCTTGCCGTCCATCAGGATGACGCGCGGCGGGCGCTCTTCGGTGGCGTCCCAGCAGCCTTGCTCGGTGACTGGCGGGCCTTTCTTGGGGTCATTTTCCAGATAGGCCACGCGACCGCGCCAGCGGCCGTTAGGCGCCAGCGTCAGCGTCACGCGTTGCGCCGTGCACTGCATGGCGGGCGAGAAGCACGGCAAGGTGCCCATATAGGTTTGCGGTTGCGGCACCAGGCTTTGCACGGCCGCGTTGGGCGCGGCGGGGCTGGCTGCGACGGGCGCGCTCGCGGCTGATGCCGTGGTGGTGTGCTCGGTGTCGGCCGGAACAGCCTGGCCGTCTTCGGTGGTCTGGCCGCCGGCGGCAGCCTGGGCGGCCTGATTCTGGTTCTTGCGGGGGGCGTCCGGCTTGAGCGCGATCTGCACTTGCGACGGCGCGCGGATGATGCTGCGGTAACCCGCGCCCGATCCCTGGTACTGCGCGTCGGTCACGGTGCTTTCAGCCGGGGGGTCGTAATAGCCTTCGGTCTTCTGTTGGGCGCAGCCGGCCGCGCCCAATGCGGTGCCTGCGAGCAGCAGCCCCATGACGCTGAGTTTGCGGGAGCGGGTACCGATTTCTACGCGCGCGGTCATGGCAGCTTATCCGTATGTTGAGTCTGTCTCCGATTTTACGCACTTATGCGAAGATTCGATACGTTCCCCTTAGCCGCTCTTGGGCATCGTCAACACTTTATGCACTATTTACGACACGGCCGCTGCCGGCCTGCCACGCGCACTGACGCCCGCTTCTGGTGCGGCGCCGCTGCGGGTGTGCGTCGCGCGGGCGGATGACGGCGATGCGGCATGTCTTCGATCTGCCTCTGGGCGTCTTCATCGGCCTGGCGGCATTGGCCGGCCTGTTCGTCGGCAACTGGCTGACGGTGCTGACGCACCGGCTGCCGCGCATGATGGAACAGGAATGGCAGGCGCACTGTCAGGAGGCTGCGGGCAAGCCGCCTGCCGCGAGCCGTTATGGCCTGTGGTCGCCGGCCTCGCACTGCCGCGCTTGCGATACCCCGGTGGCTGGTTGGCGGCGGCTGCCGCTGCTGGGCTGGCTGCTGCTGCGGGGCCGCTGCGGCGCCTGCGGCGCGGCCATAGGCTGGCGCTACCCGGCCATCGAATTGCTGACCTGTGCGCTGTTCGCCGCTTGCGCCTGGCGTTTCGGCGCCACGCCGCTCGCCCTGTCCGCGATGGGCTTGTCGGCCGCGCTGGTGGCGCTGGCCTGGATCGATTTTGAATCGACGCTGCTGCCCGACGCGCTGACCCAACCGTTGCTCTGGGCCGGGTTGCTGGTCAATCTGTTCGACGCCTTTGCGAGCCTGCAGATGGCGGTAGTCGGGGCGGTGGCGGGCTACGTCTTTCTGTGGGTTATCTTTCATGTATTCCGCCTGCTGACGGGGCGCGAGGGCATGGGCTACGGCGACTTCAAGCTGCTTGCGGCCCTGGGCGCATGGTTCGGCGTGGAAGCCTTGCCGACGCTGCTGCTGAGCGCGTCGCTGCTGGGCGTGCTGATCGGCGGCGCGTTGACCTTGAGCGGCCGCGCCGGCCGCGGACAGCCCCTGCCGTTCGGCCCCTATCTTGCGCTGGCGGGCGTGGTGACGCTGCTGGTGGGCGGCGAACTTGGGTTGGGGCAGTTTTTGCAATAGGGCGGTTTGTGCCCTGCATGGGATGGGCGGTATGTTGAAAATAGGTCTGACGGGCGGCATCGGGTCGGGCAAGTCCCGGGTCGCGGACATGCTCGCGGAATGGGGCGCCACGCTGGTCGATACCGACGAGATCGCGCGTACGCTTACCGCCGCGGGCGGCGCAGCCATGCCCGCGATCGAACGCGAGTTCGGCCCGCGCGCGCTGACGCCGGACGGCGCGCTGGACCGCGCCTGGATGCGCGACCAGGCGTTCTCGGATCCGCAGGTGCGCTTGCGGCTGGAGGCCGTGCTGCATCCCGTCATCGGCCACGAGACCGAGCGCCAGGCCGATGCCGCGCGCGGCGTCTATCTGGTCTTCGTGGTGCCGCTGCTGGTGGAGTCGCTGCCGCGCTGGCGCTCGCGCCTGGACCGCATCTGCGTGGTGGACTGCGACCCCGACACGCAGGTGGCGCGGGTACGGCAGCGCAGCGGGCTGACGGAGCCAGCCATCCGGCGTATCATGGCGGCACAGGCTGCGCGGGCAAGCCGTCTGGAAGTCGCCGATGACGTCATCGTCAATGACGGCGGCACGACGCCGGATCAATTGCGCGCGCAGGCGAAGACCCTGCATGACCGCTGGCTTGCGCTGGCGAGCACGACGGGCCGGCAAGCCCCAGGCTAGGCTGGCACCCCTGAATAACATTGGCCAGCCGGCCAGACACAGATGGGCCTGTAAAGAAGCGTGATTGTTTACGAATACCCCTTCAATGAGCGCATCCGCGCTTATCTGCGGCTGGAATACCTGTTCGACAGGTTGTTCTTCTTTGCCCGCGAGGGGGACTCGCGCCTGCATCAGGTTGCCGTCACCTCCCTGTTCGACCTGCTCGACGCCTGCGAACGCACCGACGTGAAGGGCGCGGTCCTGCAAGACCTGGAGCGCCAGCGCATGGCGCTGGTCGGGCTGCGCGATCACCCCGGCGTGGCGCAGGACGCGCTCGAAGCCATGCTGCGCGAAATGGAAAAGGTGACCACGGCGCTGGCCGCGCCCGGCAAGACCGGCCAGTCCCTGCGCGAAAACGAATGGCTGACCAGCCTGCGCGGACGCTTGTCCGTGCCGGGTAGCGCCACGCAGGTCGACATGCCGTCGTACTTCGCCTGGCAGAACAAATCCGAGGCCGCCCGCTGCGCCGACCTGCAGGCCTGGGTCGCGCCCTTCATCCCTTTGTATGACGGCCTGACCCTGGCCCTGCGCCTGCTGCGCGAATCCGGCCGCAAGTCCGACGTCGTGGGCGAGCAGGGCGCTTACCAGCAGATGCTGGGCGGCAAGCAGTTCCAGCTGCTGCGGGTCTGGTTGGACCCGTCCCAGGGCGTATTCCCCGAGATTAGTGCCAATAAGTACATGATCTGGATACGTTTTTCGACCCAGGACGGGGAATTCAAGCCGCAGCAGGTCGCCCGCGACGTGCCCTTCCAGATGACCCTTTGCAGTTCGTAGGAAGGGTGTAGCGCGAGCGTCCCCGCGTAAGCACATCGTCGCTCAACGCGCGCAACCCTGCCCCTAACCGGTCAGGCAGCGCCAGCGCGGAACTGGGTCCGCCAAGCGCCAGGGGTAAGGCGCCCCGCCTCCGTTCCGCCCATATTCCTGTTGCTCCCAGTTTCAACTAAGGAGCGCGGCGCTGGAAACCGGGACGGTCTGGTACACAATACGGCTTTCTCCGCCCGTGCCGGAACTGTTCCATGCCTGATAGCCGTCCCGTATCTCCGCCCACCCGTTGGACCCGCCGCCGCCTGCTTGGGCTGGCGTTGGTATTGCTAGTTGCGGCGGGCGTCGCCTGGCTGGTGTTGCGGCCCGCGGCCAAGCCGGGCGGGGCAGGCGGGCCGGGAGCGCGTGGCGGCAGGCCACCGGCGGGCGCCATGATGACGCCGGCAGTGCCGGTGCGCATTGCCACGGCCACCAAGCAGGACATCGACATCTACCTGAAGTCGCTGGGGACGGTCACCGCCTACAACACCGTTACCGTGCGCAGCCGCGTCAGCGGCGAACTGGTGGAAGTGGCGTTCCAGGAAGGTCAGCGCGTGAAGGCCGGCGACCTGCTGGCGCAGGTGGACCCGCGGGCGTTCCAGGTGGCGCTGGACCAGGCGCGCGGCACGCAGATGCAGAATCTGGCGCAGCTGGAGAACGCGCGGCGCGACCTGCAGCGCTATCAGGCCCTGTACAAGCAGGACTCGATCGCCAAGCAGCAAGTCGATACGCAGGCCGCACTGGTGCGCCAGTACGAAGGCACGGTCAAGAGCGACCAGGCCAATGTGGACAACGCCCGCCTGCAACTGGACTACGCGCGGATCACGGCGCCGATCAGCGGCCGCCTGGGCCTGCGCCAGGTGGACCGCGGCAATCTGGTGTCCAGCTCTGACACCAATGGCCTGGTGGTGATCACCCAGACCCAGCCGATTTCCGTGGTCTTCACGCTGCCCGAGACCCAACTGCCCGAGGTGCGCGCCGAGATCGCGGCCGGCAAGACGCTGGCCGTGGACGCCTACGACCGCGCCGACACCCGGCGCATCGCCACCGGCCAGCTGGAAACCATGGACAACCAGATCGACGTGACCACCGGTACCTTGAAGCTGAAGGCGCGCTTCGAAAACGCCGACGACGCGCTCTTCCCCAACCAGTTCGTCAACGTGCGCCTGCACGTGCTCACGCGCAAGGACGTGACCGCGATCCCCACCGCCGCCATTCAGCAAGGTTCGGCCGGCGCCTTCGTGTTCCTGGTGCAGCCGGACAATACCGTGCAGGTGCGCCAGCTGAAGCTGGGCGCGGTCAACAATGGCATGGTGGCCGTCAACGAAGGCCTGCAGCCCGGCGACCGGGTGGTGGTCGAAGGCACCGACCGCCTGCGGGCGGGCGCCAAGGTGGAAGTGGCTGGCGGTTCGGACGTGATCCCCGCCGCCCGCGACAAGAACCTGGGCGCGGGCGCCCCGGCCGGCACCACGCCGCCGTCGAAATAAGCCGGGAAACATCGTGAGCCCGTCGCGCCTGTTCATCCTGCGTCCGGTGGCCACCACGCTGTCGATGGTTGCCATCCTGATCGCCGGTTTCATCGCCTACCGGCTGCTGCCCGTTTCGGCGCTGCCGGAAGTGGACTATCCGACGATCCAGGTGGTGACGCTGTATCCCGGCGCCAGCCCCGACGTGATGACCTCGCTGGTCACCTCGCCCTTGGAGCGGCAGTTCGGGCAGATGCCCGGCCTGAACCAGATGTCGTCCACCAGTTCGGGCGGCGCGTCGGTCATCACGCTGCAGTTCAACCTGACCCTGCCGCTGGACGTGGCCGAACAGCAGGTGCAGGCGGCGATCAACGCGGCCTCCAACCTGCTGCCCAGCGACCTGCCGGTGCCGCCAACCTACAACAAGGTGAACCCGGCGGACGCGGCGGTGTTGACGCTGGCCATCACCTCGCCCACCATGCCGCTGCCGCAGGTGCGCGACCTGGTGGATACGCGGGTGGCGCAGAAGCTGTCGCAGATTCCCGGCGTGGGCCTGGTCAGCGTGGCGGGCGGGCAGCGCCCGGCGGTGCGGGTGCAGGTCAATCCGCAGGCGCTGGCGGCCAACGGCTTGGCGATGTCGGACCTGCGCACGGCCATCGTCGGCGCCAACGTCAACCAGCCCAAGGGCAACCTGGACGGGCCGCAGCGCTCCACCACCATCAACGCCAACGATCAGCTCAAGACGCCCACCGATTACAACGACCTGATCATCGCGTACAAGAACAACGCGCCGCTGCGCCTGTCCGACGTGGCGCGCGCGGTCGAAGGCGCCGAGGACACGCGCCAGGCGGCCTGGGCCGGCGACAAGCCCGCCATCCTGCTCAACATCCAGCGCCAGCCGGGCGCCAACGTGATCGACGTGGTCAACCGGATCCAGGCGCTGCTGCCGCAGTTGCGCGCCGCCTTGCCCGCGACCCTGGACGTGAGCGTGGTGTCCGACCGCACCCAGACCATCCGCGATTCGGTCGCCGACGTGCAGTTCGAGATGATGCTGGCCGTGGCCCTGGTGGTCATGGTGACCTTCGTGTTCCTGCGCAGCCTGACGGCCACGCTGATTCCCAGCGTGGTGGTGCCGCTGTCGCTGGTGGGCACCTTCGGCATCATGTATCTGGCCGGCTTCTCCATCAATAACCTGACCCTGATGGCGCTGACGATTGCCACCGGTTTCGTGGTGGACGACGCCATCGTCATGATCGAGAACATCGCCCGCCACATCGAGGAAGGCGAAACGCCGCTGCAGGCCGCGCTCAAGGGCGCTTCGCAGATCGGCTTCACGCTGATCTCGCTGACCTTTTCGCTGATTGCGGTGCTGATCCCGCTGCTCTTCATGACCGAAGTGGTGGGGCGGCTGTTCCGCGAGTTCGCCATCACGTTGGCGGTATCCATCCTGATATCGCTGGTGGTATCGCTGACCTTGACGCCCATGATGTGCGCGCGCCTCCTGCGCGCCGAGTCCGAGCAGAAGCATGGCCGCTTCCATCAGGTCACGGGCGCCTTCATCGACCGCGTCATCGCCGGCTACGACCGCTGGCTGCAGGTGGTGCTGCGCCACCAGCCGCTGACGCTGATCGTGGCGCTGGCGACTTTCGCGCTGACCGTGCTGCTTTACCTGGTGATTCCCAAAGGTTTCTTCCCGCAGCAGGACACCGGCCTGATCCAGGCCATCACCCAGGCGCCGCAATCGATCTCCTTCCCGGCCATGTCCGAGCGCCAGCGCACGGCCGCGCGCCTGGTGCTGGAGGACCCCGACGTGCAGGCGGTGTCGTCCTTCATCGGCGTGGACGGCAGCAACGCCACCTTGAGCGCCGGCCGCATGCAGATCGCGCTCAAGCCGCAATCCGAGCGCAACGGCGACCTGCGCACGGTGATGGCGCGGCTGGAGCAGGCCCTGGCCAAGCAGGACGGCCTGACGGTCTACATGCAGCCGGTGCAGGACCTGACCATCGAAGACCGCGTGAGCCGCACGCAGTACCAGATGACCTTGTCCAATCCCGACCTGAAAGTCCTGAGCGAATGGACGCCCAAGCTGGTGAACCGTTTGCGGCAGGTGCCCGGCCTGAAGGACGTGACCGACGACCTGCAGGACGACGGCCTGCAGACCTGGGTCGAGATCGACCGCGACGCCGCGTCGCGGCTGGGCATCACGGCGGCGGTGATCGACGAGGCTTTGTATAACGCCTTCGGCCAGCGGCTGATTTCCACCATCTTCACCCAATCCAACCAGTACCGCGTGGTGCTGGAGGTCGAGCCGCAGTTCCAGGTGACGCCAGCCTCGCTGGGGCAGATCCATGTACCCACTTCGACCGGCGCGCAGGTGCCGCTGTCGTCGGTGGCGCATATCAGCGAGGGCAAGACCGTGCTGGCCGTGAACCGGCTGGACCAGTTCCCCATGGTGACGGTGTCCTTCAACCTGGCGCCGGGCGCCTCGCTGTCCGGCGCGGTGGAGGACATCATCGCGGCCGAGGCCGAGATCGGCCTGCCCACCGGCGTCGAGACGCGCTTCCAGGGCGCGGCGCTGGCGTTCCAGAATTCGCTGTCCAGCACGCTGTGGCTGATCCTGGCCGCGGTGGTGACGATGTACATCGTCTTGGGGGTGCTGTACGAGAGCTATATCCATCCCATCACCATCCTGTCGACCTTGCCCTCGGCCGGTGTGGGGGCGCTGCTGGCCTTGCTGATCAGCGGCACTGAACTGGACATGATAGGCATCATCGGCATCATCCTGCTGATCGGCATCGTCAAGAAGAACGCCATCATGATGATCGACTTCGCGCTGGACGCGGAGCGCAAGCGCGGCCTGAGCCCGCGCGCGGCCATCCATGAGGCGGCGCTGCTGCGCTTCCGGCCCATCTTGATGACCACGCTGGCCGCGCTGTTCGGCGCGCTGCCGCTGATGCTGTCGACCGGCACGGGCGCGGAACTGCGTCAGCCGCTGGGCCTTGTGATGGTGGGCGGGCTGCTGCTGTCGCAGGTGCTGACGCTGTTCACCACGCCCGTCATCTACCTGATGTTCGACCGCATGTCGCGTCGCTGGCGCGGCGTGGAGCAGGCCCCGGCGGGGGATGCGTCATGATCCTGTCGGCACCTTTCATCGTCCGGCCGGTAGCGACCACGCTGCTGAGCCTGGCGGTTGTGCTGGCAGGCATGCTGTCGTTCTTCCTCTTGCCCGTGGCGCCGCTGCCGCAGGTGGACATCCCCACCATTTCGGTCTCAGCCAGCCTGCCGGGCGCCAGTCCCGAAACCATGGCGTCCAGCGTGGCCACGCCGCTGGAACGTTCGCTGGGCAGCATCGCCGGCGTCACCGAGATGACTTCCAGCAGCTCGCAGGGTTCCACCCGCATCACGCTGCAATTCGATCTGTCGCGCGACATCAACGGCGCGGCCCGCGACGTGCAGGCTGCCATCAACGCGGCGCGCTCGCTCTTGCCGACCAGCCTGCGCAGCAATCCCACGTACCACAAGTCCAATCCTTCCGACGCGCCCATCATGACGCTGGCGCTGACGTCCGACACGCTCAGCCAGGGCCAGCTCTACGACATCGCGTCGACCATCGTGGCGCAGAAGCTGTCGCAGGTGGACGGCGTGGGCGAAGTGACAGTGGGCGGCAGTTCGCTGCCGGCGGTGCGCGTCACCGTGCTGCCGGGCGCGCTGGCCAACCGCGGCGTGTCGCTGGACCAGCTGCGCGCCACGCTGGCCAATGCCAACGCCAACCGTCCCAAGGGCGTGCTGGAGAATGACCGCTACCACTGGCAGATCATGGCCAGCGACCAGCTCAGCCGCGCCGAGCAATACCGGCCGCTGATCGTGGCTTGGAAGGACGGCGCGCCGGTGCGCGTGTCCGACGTGGCCCGGGTCGAGGATTCGGTCGAGGACCTTTACCAGACCGGCTTCTACAATGACCGCAAGGCCATCCTGATGATCGTGCGGCGCCAGGCCGACGCCAACATCATCGAAGCGGTGGACGCGGTGCGCGCGCAGTTGCCCATCCTGCAGGCCCTGATGCCGGCGGACGCCCATATGACGGTGGCGCAGGACCGCACGCCCAGCATCCGCGCGTCGCTGCACGAAGCCGAGCTGACGCTGATCATCGCCGTGGGCCTGGTGGTGCTGGTGGTGCTGCTGTTCCTGCGGCGCTGGCGCGCGGCCATCATCCCTAGCGTGGCGGTGCCGGTGTCGCTGATCGGCACCTTCTGCGTCATGTACCTCAGCGGCTTCACGCTGAACACCATTTCGCTGATGGCGCTGATCGTGGCCACCGGTTTCGTGGTGGACGACGCCATCGTGGTGCTCGAAAACATCATGCGCCACGTGGAGCGGGGCATGTCGCCGATGCGCGCGGCGCTGCGCGGTTCGCGCGAAGTGGGCTTCACGGTGCTGTCGATGAGCCTGTCGCTGGTGGCGGTGTTCATCCCCATCCTGCTGATGGGCGGCGTGGTCGGGCGGCTGTTCCGCGAGTTCGCGGTGACGCTGTCGGCCGCCATCATAGTGTCGCTGGTGGTGTCGCTGACCTTGACGCCGATGATGTGCGCGCGCCTGTTGCGCCAGGAAGCGCCGGAAGAGAAGCCGCCCGGACGGCTGGCGCGCTGGTCCGAGCGTGGCTTTGAATCCATGCTGGACGGCTACCGCCGCAGCCTGCGCTGGGCGCTGACGCACAGCCGCCTGATGATGCTGATCCTGGCGGTCGCGGTGGGCCTGAACGTTTACCTGTACACCGTGGTGCCCAAGGGCTTCTTCCCGCAGCAGGACACGGGCCAGCTGCTGGGATTTTTCCGGGTGGACCAGGGCACCTCGTTCCAGGCCACGCTGCCCAAGCTGGAAGCGCTGCGCAAGGTGGTGTTGGCGGATCCGGCGGTGCAGAGCATGACGGGCTATGCCGGCGGACGGGGCGGCAGCAACAGCAGCTTCATGCAGATCCAGTTGAAGCCCCTGGAAGAGCGCCAGGTCTCGGCGGACGTGGTCATCAACCGGCTGCGCGGCAAGCTGCAGAACATGCCGGGCGCGCGCATGTTCCTGGTGTCGCAGCAGGACATCCGCATCGGCGGCCGCCAGAGTCAGGGCTCCTACGACTACACGCTGATGGCGGGCGACCTGCAATTGCTGCGTACCTGGATGCCCAAGGTGCAGCAGGCCATGGCGCAGATTCCCGAGATCACCGATGTGGATACCGATGTCGAGGACAAGGGCCGCCAGATCAACCTGGTGATCGATCGCGAGGCCGCGACCCGCCTGGGCGTGAGCATGTCCACGATCTCCACGGTGCTGAACAACTCCTTTAGCCAGCGCCAGGTGTCGGTGATGTACGGGCCGCTGAACCAGTACCACGTGGTGCTGGGCGTGGACCCGAAGTTCGCACAGGACATAGAATCGCTGCGGCAGGTCGAGGTCATCACCGCGGCCGGCGCGCGCGTGCCGCTGTCGGCTTTCACCCGCCTGGAAAATGCCAACGCGCCCCTCAGCGTGCAGCACCAGGGGCTGTTCGTGGCCGATACCATCTCGTTCAGCCTGGCGCCGGGCGTGTCGCTGGGCCAGGCCACCAGCGCCATCGATGCGGCAGTGGCGCGCATCGGCCTGCCATCGGACCAGATCCAGGCCGGCTTCCAGGGCACGGCTGCGGCCCTGCAGCAGACGCTGGCGCAGCAACCCTGGTTGATCCTGGCCGCGCTGGTCACCATGTACATCGTGCTGGGCATCCTGTACGAAAGCTTCGTACATCCGCTGACCATTCTGTCGACTCTGCCGTCGGCCGGACTGGGCGCGCTGCTGGCGCTGCTGCTGGTGCGCTACGACTTCACGCTGATCGCGCTGATCGGGGTGTTCCTGCTGATCGGCATCGTCAAGAAGAACGCCATCATGATGGTGGACTTTGCGCTGGACGCCGAACGCACCCAGGGCATGAGTCCGCGCGACGCCATCTTCCAGGCTTGCCTGACGCGTTTTCGCCCCATCATGATGACGACCATGGCCGCCATCTTCGGTGCGCTGCCGCTGGTGCTGGCCACCGGCGCCGGGGTCGAGATGCGCCAGCCGCTGGGCATTACCATAGTCGGCGGCCTGGTCCTGAGCCAGATCCTCACGCTGTACACCACGCCCGTGGTCTATCTTTACCTGGACCGCTTCCGCCTCTGGGCCGCGCGCAGGCGCGGGCCCAAGGGCGGGTCCTCCGCTTCCATAGAACCTACATGATGCGCATCGCCAAGCCTGTCCCTAACCTGTTCCTTCCCCGCAGCATCGCCGTGGCCGCGCTGTGCGCGCTGCTGGGCGCTTGCGCGGTCGGCCCCGATTACCAGCGTCCGGCGCTGGACGTGGGCACGGCCTACAAGGAAGGCCAGGGCGAAGTCGAAGGCTGGAAGCCGGCCCGGCCGCTGGACCAGGCCGAGCGCGGCGCATGGTGGCAGGTCTATGACGACGCGACCCTGAACGGCCTGGTCGAACGCCTGAATGCCTCGAACCAGACCGTGGCCCAGGCCGAGGCCAACTACCGGCAGGCGCTGGGCCTGGTGCGCGGCGCGCGCGCCGGCTTCTTCCCGACAGTGGGCGCGGGCGCGGGTATGACGCGCTCGGGCAGCGGCGGCGGGCAGAACGGCTCCACGTCCTCGTCCGGCAGCAATGTCTCGAACCAGTATTCGCTGACCGGCAACGTCAGCTGGGAAGTGGACCTGTGGGGCCGCGTGCGGCGTAGCGTGGAATCCTCGGAAGCCAGCGCCGCGGCCAGCCTGGCCGACCTGGGCGCCACGCGCCTGAGCGCGCAGGCCGCGCTGGTGCAGGCTTACCTGCAATTGCGGGTGCTGGACGAGCAGAAGCGCCTGCTGGACGCCACCGTGGCGGCCTACGAAAAATCCTTGCAGCTGACGCAGAACCGCTACGCCGTGGGCGTGGCCGGGCAGGCCGACGTGGCCGTGGCGCGCACGCAGGTGGAAAGCACGCGCGCGCAGTCCATCGACCTGGATTGGCAACGCGGCCAGCTCGAACACGCCATTGCCGTCCTGATGGGCCAGGCGCCGTCGCAGTTCAGCTTGCCGCCCACGGTGTTCGCGCTGCAACTGCCGCAGATCCCGGTGGGCCTGCCCTCCGAACTGCTGGAGCGCCGACCCGATGTCGCGGCCGCCGAACGCCGCGCCGCCGCCGCCAATGCGCAGATCGGGGTGGCGCAGGCCGCGTGGTTCCCCAGCCTGACGCTGTCGGCCGACGGCGGTTTCCGCAACGGCCAGTTCGCGGAACTGCTGACGGCGCCGGCGCGCTTCTGGTCGCTGGGACCGGCGCTGGCGCTGACCATATTCGACGGCGGCGCGCGCGAAGCGCAAGTGGAACAGGCCCGCGCGTCCTACGACGCGCAGGCGGCCGCTTACCGTCAGGCGGCCTTGACCGGACTGCGCGAGGTCGAGGATTATCTGATCCAGCTGCGCGTCATGGAAAACGAACAGGTAGTGCAACGCCGCGCGCTGGAATCGGCGCGCGAATCGCTGCGCCTGACCCAGAATCAGTACAAGGCGGGGCTGGTCGACTACCTGAGCGTGGCGGTGGTGGACGCCACCGCGCTCAACAGCGAACGCAATGCGCTGAGCTTGCTGGGCAACCGCTTTGCGGCCAGCGTCAATCTGATCGTGGCGCTGGGCGGCGGCTGGGAGGGCTTGCCTCCCGCCGGGGCGCAGGCGCGCGCGGACAATCAGGCCGCGCCTGCGGCAGCAACGCCCGCGCAGCCCTGATGTCCCGCCGCGCGGATGCGTGAGGGCACACTGGCGTGGTCAACGCCAGCGGCGTCTCAGCCGCGCGGCATGAAGGCGACGACCAGCCAGGCCGCCGCCGCCGGCACCGCGAACACCAGCAGCAGGATGGGCAGCTCCTCGCGCACCGTGTAGCCGGCGCGCGTGACGCCGACCCACATGTTGACGACCGACATCAGCAGCCACGCGGGCAGGAACCATTTGGCGGCGGCAATCGAGCCGGCCGCGTCGCCGCCCCATTGCTTGCCGAACAGCGCAAACACGGCCAGCAGCAGCAGGCCTCCGACGATGGTCAACAGTACGTGCATGGCGCCGCTCCTATTTGGTGGTGTAGCCGCCGTTGATCAGGACCGTCTGTCCGGTGATCCACCAGCCGTCCGACACCAGGAAGCGGATGAAGGGCACCACGTCCTCGATATCGGTCAGCCCGGTTTTCGAGAACGGCGACAAGGCGGCCGCGGTCTTATGGTACGCCACGGCGTCGGCGCCCTCGGCCGGATAGAAGAACGGCGTGTCCATCGGGCCGGGGCCTACCGCCGTCACCGAAATGCCGCGCGCGCCGAATTCCTTGGAGGCGGCGCGGGTGTAGTGCTCCACCGGCGCCTTGGTGCCGGCATAGGCCGCGTAGAAGGGCGTGTAGGCGCCCAGCAGCGAGGTCACCAGCGTGCAGATCTTGCCGTTGTCGTTGACGTGGCGGCCGGCTTCCTTCAGGAAGAAGAAGGCGGACTTCGAGTTCACCGCGGTCATCTCGTCGTATTCCGCCTCCGTGATTTCGGTGAAGGGCTTCTTGAGCACCTTGCCGACGGTATTGATCGCAATGTCCGGCCGGCCTACCGCGGCCACTGCGTCGGCGAACAGCTTTTCCATTGCGCTGGCCGAGCTCAGGTCGGCCTGCAAAGCGACGGCCTGCGCGCCGGCGGCCTGGACGGCGGCGACCGTCGCGTCCGCGTCGGCCTTGGTGCCCGCGCTGTTGTAGTGCACCGCCACCGCCCGCGCGCCTTGTTGCGCCAGATCCCGCGCGATCAAGCCGCCCAGGTTTTTCGCGCCGCCCGCGATGATGACGGTTTTGCCTTTGATTCCGTGGTCTGCCATGGTCCTCTCCGCTCTCGGGCTGCCGGATGCGAGCCCTTGTGCAGACGATGATATATTCCAAGAAATCCGCACAAAACTGATATTTCTGGTATCTCTATCCAGAAATTACGAACAGTGAGGCCAGGCCTCGCAGGAGCCATCCACCCCATGGACCGCATAGACCTGTTCCGGGTTTACGCCCGCGTCGTCGAGTGCGCGAACTTCTCGCGCGCGGCGGATACGCTGGGCCTGCCGCGTTCCACCGTGTCCGCCGCCGTGCAGGAACTGGAGGGACGGCTGGGCGCGCGGCTGTTGAACCGCACCACGCGGCAAGTGGCGCCCACGCAGGAGGGCGCGGCCTTTTATGAACGCTGCCTGCGCCTGGTGGCCGACATGGAAGAGGCCGAGAACCTCTTCCGTCACGCGTCGGTGGGCCCCGGCGGCATGCTGCGCGTCGATGTGCCCGGACGCGTGGGCCGTCTGGTCGTGGCGCCGGCGCTGCCGGCTTTCCTGGACGCCTATCCGCAGATCGACGTCACGCTGGGCGTGACCGATCGCGCAGTCAATCTGATCGAAGAAGGGGTGGATTGCGTGTTGCGGGTCGGCGTGCTGCCGGACTCTGGCCTGGTGGCGCGGCCGATAGGCATGCTGGGCCTGATCAATGTCGCCAGCCCGGCCTACCTGGCGCGCCATGGCGTGCCGTCGACGCCGGACGACCTGGCGGCGGGGCATGCCTGCGTGAACTACGCTTCGCCGTCCACTGGCCGGCTGGCGCCCTGGGAATGGCTGGACGGCGGCGTGTCCCGGACCGTGCCGTTGCGCGGGCGGGTCACGGTCAACAGCGCCGAAGCCTATATCGCCAGCTGCGTCGCGGGCCTGGGCTTGATCCAGATTCCGGCCTATGACGTGCAGCCGCAGATCGCCGCGGGCGAGTTGGTCGAAGTCATGCCGGACCACCGCCCCGCGCCCATGCCGATGACGCTGCTCTATCCGCAGCGGCGGTCTCCATCGCGGCGGGTGCAGGTGTTCGCGGACTGGCTGGAGGCGCTGCTGCGGCCGGCTTGCGGCCTGGGTTGAACGAAAAAAAAGCCGGCCGTCGCGCTGACGGGCCGGCCTTGCTGGCGCCAGCACTGCGGGCGCGGGGGTTACAGCCGTCGGTCTACAACTGTCGGTCTACAACTGGATCGCAGACAGGTCCGGACGCCTCAGGTGCCAGTCCGTCGCCGCCTGGAATGCCATGCCGATACGGCCCAGCGCGTCTTCGCCGTTGGGCTTGCCCAGCAACTGCACGCCGATGGGCATGCCGTCCGCCGAGAATCCGGCGGGCAGGGCCAGGCCCGAGGCGTTGACGTAATTGCCGGGGCGGGTGAATGCCGCCAGCGGCGTGGCGGCCTCGTCCACGTCTTCCAGCGGGCAGGCGGCAAACGGCAGGCAGGGCGCCAGGACCGCGTCATAGTCGCGCATCCAGTCCTGCCAGGCCTCGCAGGCGCGGGCATGGGCTTGCAGCGCCAACACGTAGTCGGCGGCGCTGGTCTGCTTGCCGCCCAGGATGCGGGCGCGCACGTAGCGGCCCAGTGGCAGGCTGTCGTCCTCGATGTAGTCGCGATGCTGGGCGTAGGCTTCGGCCGCGATGATGAGGCCGTTGCGCAGCATCATGTCGTGGAAATCGAAGGGGAAGGGCGCTTCCACGCATTCCGCGCCCAGGTCCGCCAGCGCGCGCCGCGTATCGTCCAGCGCGTTCTGTACCGCCGCATCGATGGCGATGGGGTACTGTGCCTGCGGCATGAGAGCGATGCGCGTGCCGGCTAGCGGCTTTGCGCCCGCGCGCAGATCGCGGTAGCGGTAGGCGGGGACGCCCCGGGTCACCGGATCGCGCGGATCGGGGCCGGACATGGCCGCGGTCAGCAGCAGCGAATCGCGCGTGTCGCGGGTCAGCGGGCCGATCGAATCCAGGGTGTGGGACAGGGCCACCGAGCCGTACAGGCTGATGAGTCCGCGCGTTGTTTTCAGTCCGGTGATGCCGTTGAGCGCGGCGGGAATCCGCACCGAGCCGCCGGTGTCCGAGCCTAGCGCGGCGGGCGCGAGGCCCGCGGCCACCGCCACGCCCGAGCCGCTGGAGGAGCCGCCGGGAATGCGGGCGCGCACCAGGTCCCAGGGATTGCGCGGGGTGCCCATGACGGGGTTGGTGCCCCAGCCGCCGAAGGCGAATTCCACCATATGCGTCTTGCCCAGCACCACCATGCCGGCGTCGACCAGGCGGGTCACGGGCGTGGCGGTGACTGTGCTGCGGCGCTCGCGCCAGGCTTGCGAACCGGCCGTGGTGACCTGGCCCTGGATGTCGCACAGGTCCTTGACGGCCACGGGCAGGCCGTCCAGCGGACCGAGCAGGCCATAGCCGGCGCGGCGGCGCGCGTCGGCGGCTTCGGCCAAGCGCAGCGCGCCCTCGCGGTCGACGCTGACGTAGGCGCCCAGCGCCGGATTGGCGCGGTCGATGCGGTCCAGGTAGTGCCGCGCCAGCTCCACCGAGCTGTAGCGGCCTTCGGCCAGGCCCTGCGCAAGTTCGCTGAGCGTGGCAAATGCAATGTCAGACATGTTTTCCTCGGGTGATGTCAGACCGGCGCGCGGCAGCCGCGCGCCGGTCTTCCTGCTTGCGCGCTCAGCGCTTGTTCCAGTCGGGGGCGGGGTAAACCGGCTTCTGCGTGGCGACGTCGGCAGGCCACACAGGCACCATGCCCTTGCCCGGCAGCAACTGCACTACGGGGAAGGGCATCAAGAGCTGCTTGCCCGTTTCGTCGATGGCGTAGGGGCCGGCCATGACGGTGAGCTTGCCCGACAGGTCCAGCGAGGCCTTCTTCAGCGCGGCCGCATCGGTGTTGCCGGCCTGCTTGACGATTTCCTCGGTCAGCGCGCCCGCGCCATAGGCCAGCGCGGTCTGGAAATCGGGCGGGAACTCGGCCTTGGGGAAGCGCTGGTCATAGGCGGCGGCGAACTGCTCGCGCGTCATGCCGGCGTTGACCTTCCAGTTGATCGCGGGGTGGTAGTTGGTGTGGCTGTAGATGTAGTTGGAATCCGCGCCGATGGCCTGGAATTGCGGGGTCGACGCATACACCATGAAGACGTACGGGAAGTTGATGTCCAGCTGCTTCATCTGGCGCGTCATGCTGATCAGGTCGCCCTCGTACGAGGTCGGCACCAGCGCCTCGGCGCCGGCCGCGCGGGCCTTCTGCAGGATGGTGCTGAAGTCCTTCTGGCCCTTGGGATACTTCTCGAACAGCACGACCTGCATGCCGTTCTTGGCGGCCTGTTCCTTGCCGCCTTCGGCCAGGCCGGCCGGGAACGGCTCGTCCGAATACAGGATGGCGACCTTCTTCACGCCCTGGTTGGCGGCCAGCTCCATGTTGGCGCGCAGCATGGCCGACACCGGCATCTGCGTGCCCGACACCATGTTCTTGAAACCCTGCTTGTACAGATCGTCGCTGGCGGCGGACCAGACCATCATGTACTTGCCCAGGCGCTCGGTGACGGTGGCGGCCGCGGCGGTCAGCGTGGAGCCGAAGGGCGCGAACACCAGATCCACTTTTTCATCGACAATCAGGCGTTCGTAAACGCGCGTCACCATCTGCTTGTCGCTGCGGTCGTCCAGCTTGACCAGTTCGACCGGGTACTTCTTGCCTTTGACTTCGATGCCGCCGCGGCGGTTGACGTCGTCGACCCACAGTTCGACGCCGCGCACGCCCGACTGCGAGGCCAGCGCGAAACTGCCGGTGGACGACACCGTCATGCCGACGCGGATCTTGTCCGAGGTCTGGGCGGCGCCCAGGGCAGGGGTCAGGGCGGCGACGGCGAGAGCCAGCGCCGGTAAGCGGGACAGCCAGGGTTTAGCGTACATGGGAGGTCTCCTATCGTTTTTGGTATACGGCCCCGCATTCCGTGGCGGACCATCGGACAGAGGCCTGGTGCTGGGCAATGTTTGCTCAACACGCAAGATAGCGTATAACAAATAGGCATGGAGCGCACGCCTTGAATAAATTGAATTACCGACAGACCGAAATGTTGTGGGCCATCGTCATGGCCGGATCCATCAGCGGCGCCGCCCGGCTGCTGAATATTTCGCAGCCGGCGGTCAGCCGGATGCTGGCGCATACCGAGAAGGCCATGGGGGTGACGCTCTTCGAGCGGGTCCGCGGCAAGCTCCGGCCGACCTCGCAAGTGCAGAGCCTGTTTGAGGAAATCGAGAAAACGCAGCGCATGATGCAGCGCGTCAACGACTTGGCCGATGCGCTGGCGGAGCATGGCACGGGGGTGCTCCGGCTGGCGTCCATCCCCAGCCTGGCCCAGTTCCTGGTGCCGCGCGCCGTGGCACGCTTCCAGCAGCGCCATCCCGAATTGCTGCTGCGGCTGAATACGACGGCGCTGCCCACTCTGATCACCGATGTGCTGCAGGGCGAGGCCGAGCTGGGGCTGGTGGTGATGCAAGCTGATCATCCCTTCCTCACGTCCCAGCCTCTGCATGTGGGACGCATGGTGGCCGCCATCCCCAAGGCGCATCCGCTGGCGGGCCGCGCCGAGGTAAGCCTGGCCGACCTGTCGCCCCATCCGCACATCGTGGTGGGTACCCGCATGCCCTTTGGCATGCTGGTGCTGGGCGCCTTCGAGCAGGCGGGCCTGCCGTGCCGCATGTGCGCCGACGTGCCCTGGAGCCAACTGGCCTGTGCTCTGGTGAATGCCGGGGTGGGCATTGCCATCGTCGACGAATTCACGGTCATGCAGAACACCATGCCGGATGTGGTCATCGTGCCGCTGGCCGAGCGCATCCCCCTGAATATCTCGGCTGTCTATGCCAGCAACCGCGAGCCCTCGGCCATAGCGCTGGAGTTCATCAAAGAGCTGCGCGGCGTGCTTGCCGAGGCCTTTCCAGCCGAAAATAAGGGTTAGTCCTTAACTTGCGGTTATGGTTTGAACTGGTCATAATCGCCTCCAAATAAAGCGGCCGTCCAACCCGGAAACGGCCCGGAGGAAGACATATGAGCAGCAGTCCCGTCCTGGCGGCGGGCGCCGCCTCGCATCGCGCGCAGGATCAGCGCGCAGTGCGGTTGCGCACCCGCATCGCCATCATCGTCTTTGCCGGCCTGGCCGCGGGCCTGGCCCTGATCCCGATGGCGACGTCGAACATCTCGTTCGCGTTCTATCTGATGCTGTGGATCACCATGGCCAGCGCCATGAACATCTGCGTCGGCTTCACCGGCTATCTGCCGTTCGGCTACGTGGTGTTCTACGGCGTGGGCTCCTACGCCACCGGCATCTGCTACAAGATCCTGGGCTGGCCCATCCTGCCGTCGCTGCTGGCGGCGGGCGGCGTGGGCGTGGCGATCGCGCTGCTGCTGGCACCCACGCTGCGCCTGCGCGGGGTGTACTTCGGCATTGTGAGCCTGGCGCTGGCCACCATCGTCAAGCTCATCATCTCCAACCTGCCGCAGTCCTTCACCGGCGGCAGCATGGGCATCATCCTGTCCAACGCCAACAACCCCACGCACAGCTACTACGCCATGCTGGCGGTGATGGGCGCCACCCTGGCCACCGTCACCTGGCTGTCGGTGTCCAGCCTGGGCCGCGCGCTCAAGGCCATCCGCGACGACGACGGCGCCGCCGCCTGCGTCGGCATCCACGTGCCCAATACCCGGCTCAAGGCCTGGCTGCTGGCCGCGCTGTTCCCGGCGCTGGCTGGCGGTATCGAGGCCTGGTACACCAACGTGGTGGATCCGGAATACGCCTTCCATGTGCTGATCACTGCCAAGAGCATCATCTACGCCATGGCGGGCGGTTTCGGCACCATCCTCGGGCCGGTCGTCGGCACCCTGGCGCTCTTGGGCATCGACCACGTGATCTGGCAGAAATTCCCGGTGGTGAACCTGCTGCTGCTGGGCCTGATCATCGTGCTGCTGATGCTGTTCCTGCCGCGCGGCATCGTCGGCAGCCTGATCAAACGCAAGCCGCAACTGCGCCGCTACATCGCCTGAGGAACCGCCATGACCGGACTGATTATCCAAGGGCTGATCAACGGCCTGATCCTGGGCGCCATCTACGGCCTGATCGGCGTGGGGCTGAACGTGATCTTCGGCGTGCTGCGCGTGGTCAACTTCGCGCACGGCGAATTTCTGGTGCTGGGCGCCTACTTCGCCTTCTATCTGATGGAGTACGCCGGCATCAACCCGCTGGTGGCGCTGCCGTTGGCCTTCGCCGCGTTCTTCCTGGCGGGCTACCTGCTGTACTTCGTGCTGATCCCGCGCCTGTCCAAGGCGGACGATCCCGAGATCAGCTCGCTGCTGCTGATGTTCGGCGTGTCCATCATGCTGGGCGCCATCATGCTGCTGGTGTTCGACGCGGATGCGCGCTCGCTGCCCTATGAGATCGAACCCGTGTTCCTGAAGTTCGGGCCGGTGCTGATCCCCACCGTGCGTTTGCTGGCGCTGGTCATCGCCCTGGCCATCATCGGCGCGCTGACGGTGTTCCTGTACCGCAGCCAGCTGGGCAAGGCGCTGCGCGCCATCATCATGAACCGCGACGCCGTGCGCATCGTTGGCATCAACGCCGAACGCCTGTCGGCCGTGGCCTTCGGGCTGGGCATAGGCCTGGCCGCCGCCAGCGGCGTACTGGTGGCGATGGTGTTTCCCGCTTTCTCGCCGTTCATGGGCAACGACTACACCTTGATCGGCTTCATCGTCATCGTACTGGGCGGCCTGGGCCATCCGGTGGGGGCGCTGGTCGGGGCGCTGCTGTTCGGCGTCACGGAACAGGTGTCGGTGGTGTTCTTCAATCCTTCCATTGCCACGATCTGCGGATTTGCGCTCATGGTCGCCACCATCTTCATCCGGCCCAGCGGACTCTTCGGCCGCCAGGCGTTGCGCTAACAGGAGCCTGACACATGTTGAAAGTCAGCAATCTCAAGAAGCGCTTCGGCGGGCTGGTGGCCTTGCAGGGCGTGGACGTGGACGTGCCGCGGGGTTCCATCCTGGGCATCATCGGCATGAACGGGTCGGGCAAGACCACCATGCTCAATTGCATCAACGGCATCTACACCCCGGACGAAGGTCGTATCGAGCTCGACGGCCAGAACATCGCCGGCAAGCAGATCCACGAGGTCGCCCGCCTTGGTGTGGGACGTACTTTCCAGGTGCCGCGCATCTTCCGCCAGCTGACCCTGCTGGACAACCTGGAAGTGGCGCAGCAGCAGACCGGCCGCAGCGCCGACGAACGCTATGCGCAATCCGAATACTGGCTGCACAAGGTCGAGTTGCACCGGCTGCGCCACAACTATGCAGAAGAGCTGTCCGGCGGACAGCAGAAGCTGGTGGAGCTGGCGCGCATCATGGTGGCGCGCCCCAAGGTGGTGCTGCTGGACGAACCTTTCGCCGGCGTCAATCCGGCGCTGGCGCAACTGCTGATCTCGGTCATCCGCGAACTGCCTGGCGAGCACGATTGCTCGGTGGTGCTGGTGTCGCACGACCTGACCTCGATCTACCAGCTGTCCCACCACATCATCGTCATGAACGAAGGCGCCATCCTGAGCCAGGGCAACGCCGAGCAAGTGCGCGCCGACCCCCGCGTGGTCGAAGCCTATCTGGGAGCCTGACATGAGCACGTCGATACTCGCGCTGGAAGACGTGACCGTGGCCTACCACGGCGACATCACCATCCTTAACCACGTCAACATCCAGGCGCGCGCGGGCAAGGTGACCGGCGTCATCGGTCCCAACGGCGCCGGCAAGTCCACGGTGCTGAAGACCATGTTCGGTTTCCTGCCGCCGCGCACCGGCCGCATCACCCTGCGCGGCGCGGACATCAGCGCGCAGCCCTCGCACGAACGCGCGGGCCACGGCGTGGCCTTCGTGCCGCAGCACCGCAGCCTGTTCGGTGAACTGTCGGTGCACGACAACCTGCTGCTGGGCTGCTGGCCGTTCCGCAAGGACAAGGCGCGCGTGCGCCAGCGCATTGACTCGGTCTATGACCGCTTTCCGATCCTGGCGCAGAAGCGCGACGATCCTGTCTCCAGTATGAGCGGCGGACAGCAGCGCTTCGTGGAGTTCGGCCGGGCCTTGCTGATCGAGCCCTCCGTCATCCTGCTGGACGAGCCCACCGCCATGCTCGCGCCCAAGATCTCCAAGGAGATCTACACCCTGATCCGCGGCTTTGCCGATGAAGGCATGACGGTGGTGCTGGTGGACCAGAACGTGCGCCGCTGCGCGGAGGTGTCCGACTATATGTATATCCTGGAACTGGGCCGCAACAAGGCCGAGGGCGGACGCGAAGCCTTCGATGACGGCGGGGGCCTGCGGGAGATGGTTGCGTCGTGGATGGATTACAAGATTGACTGACGGCGAGGTTCGGTGCGGTATCGGACCGATTCCACGGGCTGTCCGCGGTCGTTGAGAAAGTCGGACCGTAGGGCGCAACCCGCCGTGCGCGGCATGCGCTTGGCTCACTGCCCGTGAGGTCGGTCTCCAGGCCCGGCAGAACCAGGCGCGTGGCGTCGCCGCCACGCCCGCCCGGCTTTGCATTATTTGACGGTTCGGCACGGCCTGCCTTGCGCTAATCTGGCTGCGCCACCATCACCAGCCAGCCTATGCCATGACCTTCTTCGCAAGCGCCAACCTGCTGCGCCGCCGCGACGGGCACGAAGCCCGCGTCACCTTCGTCGAACTCTTCTTCGACCTGGTGTATGTCTTCGCGGTCACCCAGATATCGCACAGCCTGCTGCACGATCTGACCTTGATGGGCGCGCTCCATGCCTTGGTGCTGTGGTTCGCCGTCTGGCTGGGCTGGCAGTACACCTGCTGGGTCACCAACTGGTTCGACCCCGACGCGGTGCCGATGCGCGTCATGCTGTTCGCCGTGATGCTGGCCGGGCTGGTCTCTGGCGCGGCCTTGCCGGGCGCTTTCGGGGCCACCGGACTGGTGTTCGCGGTCAGCTACGTGCTGATCCAGGTGGGCCGCACGCTGTTCATCGTGCTGCACCTGGGACCCGCGCATCCACTGGCGCCCAACTTCCGCCGCATGCTGGCCTGGCTGTGCGTATCGGCGGTCTTGTGGGTCGCTGGCGGCCTGTCTCAGGACGGCACGCGGCTGGCGCTGTGGGCGCTGGCGGTGGCCTGCGAATACTTGTCGCCCATGATCGGCTTCCGCTTTCCCGGCCTGGGCCGTTCCAGCACGCGCGAATGGACGATCGAAGGCGGGCATTTGGCCGAGCGCTGCCAACTGTTCGTCATCGTCGCGCTGGGCGAAACCCTGCTCATCAGCGGCGCCACGCTGGCCGACCTGGAGCGCTGGAACGCGCCCGCGCTGATCGCGCTGCTGGCGGCCTTCCTGGGTACGGCCGCCATGTGGTGGGTGTATTTCGACACCAGCAGCCGCGACGGCAGCGAGGCCATCGTGCATAGCGACGATCCAGGCCGCATCGGCGCCTGGTTCCATTATGTGCATGTCATCCTGATCGCCGGCGTGATCGTGTCCGCCGTGGCCAACGAGTTGGTCATATTGCATCCGGACGGACGCATTGCCATGCCGGCGGCTGCCGCGCTGATCGGCGGCCCGGCGCTATACCTGGCGGGCAACGGCATCTACAAGACGGTGGTCTACGGCCGTTTCCCGCTGTCGCATGTCGTGGGGTTGGTGTTGCTGGCGGTGCTGGCGCCCGTGGCCTTTGTGACCGACAACCTCATGGTGGGCGGTTTGACCACCTTGATCATGATTCTGGTGGCGGCCTGGGAAAGCCTGTCGCGGCGCAGGGCGCATGCCAGCGCACCGCAAGGAATCGTGGATTAGCGTCAATCGGTGAGGGCGGGGCTGGAGGCAGCCCCAGCCATGAGCCGTTGGATGCGCCCGTCGAGCAGGCAGGCGGCGGCTTTCGGCAAAGCCGCCGCGCGGCTCAGATCAGTCCGCGTATCCCGGCAATGCCGTGCGCGCCATGGCGCAGCGCCTGCGACACGGTCTGGGTGGACTGGCCGCCCAGCGCGAATACCGGGATGCCGGCGTCGCGGTTGCCTGCCACGAAACCTTCCCATCCCAGCGTCGGCGCGCCGGGGTGGCTGGGCGTGTCCAGCACCGGACCCAGCACCGCGAAGTCGGCGCCAAGTTCGCGTGCGTGGACGACCTGGTCGTTGTCGTGCGCGGATACGCCGACCAGCGCACCTGCGGGGAGTTCAGGGCGCGCCGTGAGCTTGGCGGCATCGGCCGCGCGCAGATGCACGCCGTCGGCTTCGCGCCACCAGGCCGCGGGATGGACGCTGTTGACCAACACCCGGGCGCCTGCGGCGCGGCAGCGCTTTTGCACCTGTTGCAGCACTTCATGCAGCGAAGGAGAGGCCACGCCGTCCGGCCATTGCGGTTCGCGCAACTGCACCAGCTTCACGCCGCGCGCCAGCGCTGCTTCCAGCCGGCCCAGGAAAGCGGCCACGCCGGCCCGCGAACCCACGGAACTGATGCCGTAGGAAGTGGGCAGCTGCAACCAACGCAGCGGGGGCAGGGTGGCAGGCAACAAATCGCCCACCGATGCCGCTTGCGCAGGGTTGACCCATTCCAGGCGCTGGTTTTCCAGGCTGCGCGGTTCGCCTTCCCAGCCGGTGACGTGGCAGAACGCCAGGCGCACCGTGGTGTGGGGATAGGCGTGCACATAGGTGACCCAGGGCCGCGACTGCGTGACGCGGATGCCGATCTCTTCCTGCAGTTCGCGCGCCAGCGCTTCCAGCACGGTTTCGCCCGGTTCCAGCTTGCCGCCGGGCAGCTCCCACCAGCCGGCCCAGGGCTTGCCTTCGGGGCGCTGCCCCAGCAGCAACATGCCGTCCGGACGCAGGATCAGGCCGGCAGCGACGTCGACGATCTTTTCAGACATGACGGGCCGCCCAGTCGCGCGCAAATTGATACGCCACACGGCCCGAACGCGAGCCGCGCTCGATGGTCCATTGCAGCGCCTCGGTGCGCGAGGGTTCGATCTGCGCTTCCGGGCAGCCCAGCTCGCGCAGCCAGTGGTAGACGATGTCCAGGTAGTCGTCCTGCTTGAAGGGGTAGAACGACAGCCACAGGCCGAAGCGCTCGGACAGCGAGATCTTTTCCTCGACCGTTTCGCCGGGGTGGATCTCGCCGTCGGGCTGGTGCTTGGCCGCCAGGTTCTCGCTCATGTATTCCGGCATCAGGTGGCGCCGGTTGGAGGTGGCGTAGATCAGCACGTTGTCGCCCGAGGCCGACACCGAACCGTCCAGCACCGACTTCAGCGCCTTGTAGCCGGCTTCGCCTTCCTCGAACGACAGGTCGTCGCAGAACACGATGAAGCGTTCGGGGCGGGCGGCGACCAGTTCGACGATGTCGGCCAGATCGCCCAGATCCGACTTGTCCACTTCGATCAGGCGCAGCCCGCGATCGCCGTAGGCGGCCAGCATGGCCTTGACCAGCGAGCTCTTGCCGGTGCCGCGGGCGCCGGTCATGAGCACGTTGTTGGCGGGCTTCTTCTCGAGGAACTGCAGCGTGTTGCGGTCGATGATGCCCTTCTGGCGCTCGATATGCTGCAGGTCCGCCATGTCGATGCGCGCTACGTGGCGCACGGCGTCCAGCCAGCCGCGGGCGCCGCGCTTGCGCCAGCGGTAGGCGTGGGCGGTCCAGTCGATTTCGGGCGTTGCGGGCGGAAGCCAGGCTTCCAGCTGCGCCAGCACGCGCTCGGCGCGCTGGATAAGGGTGGAGAACTCGGTTGCGGTCACGTCTGCAGTCCAGGAAGTTGCGGATCAGGAGCGGTAGTCGGCGTTGATGGACACGTACTCGTGCGAGAAGTCGCAGGTGTAGACCGTGTCGCTGACCTGGCCGCGGCCCAGTGCGATGCGCACCTGGATCTCGGCCTGCTTCATCACGCGCTGGCCATCGGCTTCCTGGTAGGCGGGGTTGCGGCCGCCGTCCTTGGCCACCAGCACCTCGTCCAGCCACAGGCGGATATTGGAGACGTCTAGGTCGTCGATGCCGGCGTAGCCCACCGCGGCCAGGATGCGGCCCAGGTTGGGGTCCGAAGCGAAGAAGGCGGTCTTGACCAGCGGCGAGTGGGCCACGGCGTACGCCACCTTCAGCGCTTCCTCGGTATTGCCGGCTTCTTCCACGCGGATGGTCATGAACTTGGTGGCGCCTTCAGCGTCGCGCACGATCTTGGTGGCCAGTTCCAGCGCCGCGGCCGTCAGGGCTTCGCGCACGGCGGCGTAGGCCGGATCGGATTCGGCATTCACTTCGACGCCCGACTTGCCGGTGGCGGCGATGATGAAGGAGTCGTTGGTGGAGGTGTCGCCGTCGACCGTGATGCGGTTGAACGAGGCGTCGGCGATTTCGCCGGCCAGCTTGGCCAGCAGCGGCTGGGCGATGCCGGCGTCGGTGGCCAGGAAGCTCAGCATGGTGGCCATGTTGGGCCGGATCATGCCGGCGCCCTTGCTGATGCCGGTGAAGGTGACGGTCTTGCCGCCGATCTGCACCTTGGCCGAAGCGATCTTCGGCAGGGTGTCGGTCGTCATGATGCCGTGGGCGGCGCTGAACCAGTGGTCGGCGCCCAGGTCGGCGATGGCGGCCGGCAGGCCTGCCACCAGGCGGTCCAGCGGCAGCGGTTCGAGGATGACGCCGGTGGAGAAGGGCAGGATTTCGGCGGCGGGCACGCCCAGCAGCTTGCCCAGCGCGGCGCAGGTGTCCTTGGCCTTCTGCAGGCCTTCCTCGCCGGTGCCGGCGTTGGCGTTGCCGGTGTTGATGACCAGGGCGCTGATCGGGCCGCCGGCGGCCAGATGCGCCTGGCAGACTTGCACCGGCGCGGCGCAGAAACGGTTGCGCGTGAACACGCCGGCCACGCTGGTGCCCGGCGCGAAGCGGAATACGGTCAGGTCGCGTCGGTTGGCTTTGCGGATGCCGGCCTCGGTAACGCCGATTTCAACGCCGGCAACAGGAAAAATTTCGGACTCGGAGGGGATCTGCAGATTAACGGCCATGACTTCGTCTCATGTATGAGCAGGACGGAATCGCCGCCAGGCAAGGCGGCGCGCGGGGGAAAGCTTCGTATTATCCCACCGGAATGGGACAGCGTCCGGTCAGGGGCCGATCCGCATGGCGGCTACGTCCAGCACGCCGGCCTCGCGGTTGCTCAGCACGCTGCGCACGGCGCCGTCCGGGGCCTGCAGCACCGACTTGCCCGCCGGCACGTCCTCGCCGCCGGCGCGGCGCGCCGAACGCCCGCGCGACGGCGAAAACAGCAGATCGCCCGGCTGGGCGCCCGGCAGGCGGAGGTTGGCGGCGAGCACTCGGGTGCCGGGCTGGTAGGTCATGTCGCCCAGCACGGTTTCGCGGGCCAGCAGGCCTTCGAAATCCAGCATGCGGCGCTGGCTGTCCAGCTGCATGTCGACCTTCAGCAAGGGCATGCGGGCCACCTCCAGCGCGTCGCTGCCTTCGGTGCGCAGCAGCCAGCGGGGTGCGTCGGCGGCGGGGGCGCCGTTGACGACCTTGAGCCAGGCGCCGGGCGGCACGGGCTGCTGGTTCAGGGTGTTGCCGATGGCCAGATGGCAGCTGGCGAAGCTCGGGCGGCCTTCGCGCAGCACGAATTCGAGGCGGTGTCCGTGCGCGCACAGCCAGCCGTCCTGCGCCTGGTCGCGCGCGATCTCCACCGACAGGGTCTCGGCCTGCTTGCTGCTGGCTGGATAGCGGAACAGGCGCGTAGCCGCGACGCCCTGGATGGAGGCTGGGTGGGCTTCGGGAAAGACGGCGAGGTCGAACGAAGTCAGATCGCCCGGCTTGGCCAGGCTGAGCACGGTACCGGCCGGTATCTCCAGTCCAGCCAACTGGGTCGGCTGGGCCAGCACGGTCTTGCGTTCTGCGTCGGACTGGGCGCTTTGCCGGGCCGAGAACCACAGGCTGAACTGCTGATAGGGGAAAATGGCGCCGATGATGGCGAGTAAGGCCATCACGATGGCGCCGCCGCGCCGGTGGCCACCCAGCCATGCCCGGGCGCTGGAAGTGGTGGCCAGTACGGCCAGCCAGGTCAGCAGCGTGGCGAGGCAGGCCAGCGACGCTGCCATCAGCACGTAGAAATTACCGCCAGGAAGAGAAACCGGAATCATGGCGGCAATTATGCGCCAATCCGCAAGCGGACATCGGCGCGCACGGGCCTTCAGTTCTTGGCCGATTCCGAGCGGGTCGCCACCACTTGCAGCTTGAGTTCGCCCAAGGCCTGGAACAGCGCGTTGCGCGTGCCTTCGGGCAGGTCGCCGAACATGGACTTGACCCAGGATTCGTGGGCGCGGGCCATGCGGGCGAAGCTTTTCTTGCCCAGCGGCGTGAGCTTGATGAGCGAACTGCGGCGGTCGGACTCGACCTTGGTGCGCACCACCAGGCCTTCCTTTTCGAGCTGGTCGGTGATGCCGGTGATATTGCCGTTGGTGACCATCATGTGACGCGACAGTTCACCCATCTTCATGCCCTTGGGCGCGCGCTGCAATTGCGCCATCAGGTCGAAGCGCGGCAGCGTGGTGTCGAATTCAGTGCGCAGGCGGCTGCGGATCTCGCTTTCGACGAGATTGGCGCAGGTCAGCATGCGCAGCCACAGGCGCAACGCATGGTGGTCGTCGGGCGCGGCGCGCGATTCCAGGTCGGGGGTATCGGTCATGGCTATGCAAATTACCGGGAATGAGGGGCGGGCGCCAGATGCTGTTGAACGAGAATCGTCGGGCACGCCACGGCGTTGCCGGCGGCGCGCTTCTTGAGTATCGGCGGGATGTCGGGTACTGTCGCGCGAACGTCGTGCCGGGTAGCTGGCGCTGCGCTTTGATAGTTTTGGTGGAGGGTAGCCATGGCGGTAGCTTATTAGTAAAAACCCTTTGGTAAAAACCCTAGACTTGTTTTGCCGAATACTTTAAACCTAAACTATGAAGCACGCCAGCCTTGGCTGTGCAGCAAGAAGTCTTTCGAATCGCGATTCCAAAAAAGAACACCCTCTGCGCGGGCTCGCGCACGGAGCACACCACCATGCGTTTGATCACTTCCCTTCTGGCCGCCGCCGCCCTGGTGCCGGCACTGGCCAGCGCCGACACCATCAAAGTCGGCATCGCCAACGACATCTCCGGCCCGTTCTCGGCGCTCGGCGCCGAAGCCCGCGACGGCTTCAACCTGGCCATCAAGCAACTGGGCAGCAAGCTGGGCGGACAGCCCGCCGAATTCGTGCAGACCGACATGGGCGGCAACCCCGACCAGGCCCGCCAACTGGTGACGCGCTACATCCAGCGCGACAAGGTCGATTTCTTCACCGGCCCCATCGGCTCGAACGTGGCGCTGGCCGTCGGCCCCGCGCTGTTCGCGGCCAAGGTGCCGTACCTGTCGAACAACCCCGGCCCCAGCCAGTTCGCCGGCGCGCAGTGCAATGCGTACTGGTTCGGCACGTCCTACCAGAACGATGCCTTCCACGAAGCGGCCGGCAAGGTCGCGGCGGATCGCGGCTTCAAGAAGATGTTCATCATGGCCCCGGACTATCCGGCCGGCAAGGATGCCTTGAACGGCTTCAAGCGCGGCTACAAGACCGCCCCGGGCGACGAGGTCTACACCAAGCTCGGCCAGATCGACTACGCCGCCGAGCTGGCGCAGATCCGCGCCGCCAAGCCGGACGCGGTCTATATCTTCCTGCCGGGCGGCATGGGCATCAACTTCGTCAAGCAGTTCGTCTCGACCGGCCTGGCGCAGAGCGTCAAGCTGATCGGCCCAGGCTTCTCGGCCGACGAGGACGTGATCCAGGCCGTGGGCGAACCCATGCTGGGCATGTACAACACGGCGCAGTGGGCGCATGACCTGGACGTGCCGCAGAACAAGACCTTCGTCGAAGCCTTCCGCAAGGAATACAACGGCCGCTATCCCTCGGTGTACGCTGCCCAGGCTTATGACGTGATCATGGCCATGGACGCCGCCGTCAAGCAGGCCGGCGGCAAGGCCTCCGACCGCGAAGCCATCGTGCGCGCACTGGAAAAGGCCGACTACCCCTCGGTGCGCGGCAGCTTCACCTACGGCAAGAATCACTATCCCATCCAGTCCTACTACCTGCGCGTCGTCGACAAGGACGGCAGCGGCCGCATTACCAACAAGCTGGTGGGCAAGGTGTTCGACAAGTACCAGGACGTCTACGTCGGCGAGTGCAAGCTGTAGCCCACCCCCGAAGCGCTGCGCGCTTCCCCCTCAGGCGGGCCCCCCTCAAGGGGGCGTCGCAGCGGACCGGCAAAGCCGGCTCCGCGCGACCCCGCTCAGGGGAGGGCGTCTCAATGCGCTGCGGGCTGTGAGCTGCGCGATGCATAACTAGTGGCTTTAGAGATTTGACCGCGAGCTAGGCCATCGGCAATTCGCGGCAGGGGGAAGTTTTCATGACGTTTACGCTGATCGTCGAGCAATTGCTGAACGGTCTGCAGTTTGGGTTGATGTTGTTTTTGATCGCGGCCGGGCTGACCCTGGTGTTCGGCATCATGGACATCATGAATCTGGCTCACGGCTCGCTCTACATGGCCGGCGCCTATGTCGCCGCCGAGACCATGCAGCGCACAGGTTCATTCACCGCCGCCGTCCTGGTGGCGGCCGTCGCCACCGGCATCGTCGGCGTGGTGCTGGAACTCACGCTGATCCGCCGCCTTGCGCTGCGGGATCACCTGGCCCAGGTGCTGGGCACCTACGCCGTCATTCTCATCGCCAACGATCTGGTCAAGATGATCTGGGGTCCGGCGCCCGTCATGCTGAACATGCCGGCCGCGCTGTCCGGCCCGGTCCGGCTGCTGCCGGATCTGCTGTATCCCGCCTATCGCCTCATGATCATCGTGTTCGGCGTGGCCGCCGCCGCGGGCCTGTATTGGTTCGTGACGCGCACCCGCGCCGGCGTGCTGGTGCGGGCGGGCGCGTCCAACCGCCAGATGGCGACCCTGATGGGCGTGCGCGTGCCGCTGCTGTTCCTGGGCGTGTTCGTGCTGGGCGCCATGCTGGCCGCCGTGGCCGGCGCCCTGCTCGGTCCGATCACCTCGGTGCAGGTGGGCATGGGCGAGGAAATCCTGATCCTGGTGCTGGTGTGCATCGTCATCGGCGGCATCGGCTCGATCCGCGGCGCCTTTGTCGGCGCACTGCTGGTGGGCATGGTGGACACGGCGGGGCGGGCCTTCCTGCCCATGCTGCTGCGCCAGGTCTTTTCCCCGGCCGTGGCTTCCAGCGTCGGACCGACGCTGGCCGCCATTGCCATTTACGTATTGATGGCGGCAGTGCTGGTGTTCCGGCCCTCCGGCTTGTTTCCGGCGCGGGGTTGAGCATGAAATCCATCATCTGGACCGTGGTCCTGCTGGCCGCGCTGGCCGTCTTCCCCCTGGTGGCGCCGGCGCTGGGCCTGGACTTCTATATTTCCTTCGTGCGGCGCGTGCTGATCTACGCGCTGGCTGCGACCAGCTTGAACCTGATCCTGGGCTATGGCGGCATGGTGGCGCTGGGGCATGCGGCTTTCTTCGGCGCGGGCGCCTACGCGGTCGGCATCCTGGCCATGTCGGGCGTCACTTCCGCGTTGATCGTCTGGCCGGCGGCCATGCTGCTGGCGGCGGTGCTGGCCTACATCACCGGGGCGATTTCGCTGCGCACCCGCGGCGTGTACTTCATCATGATCACGCTGGCCTTCGCGCAGATGCTGTTCTATATCTTTATCTCGCTGCGCCAGTATGGCGGCGAGGACGGGCTGAATCTGCCGGGCTATTCCACCCTGCCTGGCATCGACCTGGCGCATGACGTCAGCTTCTACTACCTGGTACTGGCGCTGTTCGCGCTGATCATGTGGGTATTCAGCCGTGTGGTGGCCTCGCGCTTTGGCACCGCCCTGCAAGGCATACGCGAAAACGAATCGCGCATGGAATCCATGGGGTATCCGGTCTATCGCATCAAGCTGATGGCCTTCACGCTGAGCGGCGCGGTGGCCGGCCTGGCCGGCGCGCTGCTGGCCAACCACAACCTCTTCATCTCGCCCAGCCTGATGCACTGGACCCAGTCGGCCAACCTGCTGATCATGGTGCTGGTGGGCGGCATCGGCTTGCGCTATGGCGGGGTGGCCGGCGCCGTGGTCATGCTGACCCTGGAAGAAGTGCTGCGGCTGTGGACCGAATACTGGCACCTGCCCCTCGGCGTGCTGCTGCTGTGCGTGGTGTTCGGCGCGCCGCGGGGCCTGGTCGGGCTGTTCGGCCCGCTGTTCAGCGGCCGCGCCGCTGCTCCCCAATCCGGCAAGGTGGGATCATGAACGCTGCCGCAACGCCGGCCTTGCAGGCTACGGGATTGGTGCGCCGCTTTGGCGCGCTGGTCGCCACCGACAATGTGTCGCTGTCCCTGAACCCGGGCGAAATCCACGCCCTGATCGGCCCCAACGGCGCGGGCAAGTCAACGCTGATCCACCTGCTGTCCGGTACGCTGACGGCGGATTCGGGCACGCTGAAAGTGGGCGGCCGCGACGTAACCGGCATGAACGCCCACCAGCGGGTCTCCGCCGGGCTGTCGCGTTCGTACCAGATCACCAATATCTTCAAGCAGTCCTCCGTGCTGGATAACCTGGTGCTGGCGGTGCAGGCGCACGCGGGCAGCAGCTTCCGCTTCTGGAAGCCGCGCGCCGCCGAATCGGCCCTGTACGAACAGGCGCGCGAATTGGCACGTGAATGCGCCATCGACGCCAGCCTGCTGGAGCGCCCGGCCGGCACCTTGCCGCATGGCGAACAGCGCAAGGTCGAATTCGCGCTGGCCCTGGCCGCGCGGCCCGACGTGCTGCTGCTGGACGAGCCCATGGCGGGCATGGGGCCCGACGAAACCGTGCGCCTGACCGAATTGATCGAATCCATGCGCGGCCGCGCCGCCATGCTGCTGGTCGAACACGATATGCAGGCGGTGTTCCGCCTGGCCGACCGCCTGTCGGTGCTGGTGTACGGCCGCGTGATCGCGACCGGCACCCCTGATGAAATCCGCGCCAACCCGGAAGTGCGGCAAGCCTACCTGGGCGACGAGGAGACCGCGTGATGCTGACCATCGAATCCGCCAAGAGCGGCTACGGCGCCAGCCAGGTGCTGTTCGGCGTGGATCTGCAGATCGGCGCGGGCCAGGTCGTGACCCTGCTGGGCCGCAACGGCATGGGCAAGACCACGCTGCTGCGCACCCTGTTCGGCCAATTGCCCCTGCGCGGCGGCAAGATCCAGTTCGCCGGCCAGGACATCAGCGGCTGGAGCCCGGACCGCATCGCGCGGGTCGGCGTGGCCATCGTGCCGGAAGGGCGGCAGTGCTTCCCCAACCTGACGGTGCGTGAGCACCTGACGGCCTTCGTCGCCGGCCGCAATCCGGACATCGGCGAACCCTGGACGCCGGAACGGGTCTTCGAACTCTTTCCGCGCCTGCACGAGCGCGCCCGCAACATGGGCAACCAGCTCTCGGGCGGCGAACAGCAGATGCTGGCCATCGGCCGGGCGCTGGTCACCAATCCCCGGCTGCTGATCCTGGACGAGGCCACCGAAGGCCTGGCGCCCAAGATCCGCGAGGAAATCTGGAATTGCCTGGCCCGCCTGCGCCAGGCCGGCCAGACCATCCTGGTCATCGACAAATACGTCGAGCGGCTGTTGAGCCTGGCCGACCGCCACGTGATCCTGGAACGCGGCAAAGTGGTGTGGACCGGCGACTCCCAGGCCCTGGACGCCGACCGCGGCCTATGGGAACGCTACCTGGGCGTGTAGCAAGAAAGCTGCAATGTAAACAGGCAAATGCCGTCAGTCGTGACATAAAAAGCAATAAATCGACATTTATATTGCAGCAATGCAACTTAGGGCGCGGGAACGTCTTACAAGCGTTTGCTCCTGTTTCAATTGGATCCACTGTTCTCTAAACTTGTCGCGCTGGACGTGCCGCGTGGGTACGCCCGCATCGGGCTCACGGCTGAACAGGCGGGGCAATCGCGCGGCAAGGGGCGGCTTACACGGCCAACGCCTATGCACGCGTCCCCTTTTCACGCACGTTACGTCTTATCTAGTTGTCAGGAAGACTTTGCATGGCGAAATGGGGTTTGCGCAGAAAATCGTTGATGGCGCTGTTGCTGGCGTGCGTGGTGGCGCTGGCGCCGGCCGCCTTGATCGGCTGGCAGGTGCTGGACGGCGTCCGGGAGCACTTCGGACGCGCTTTCTCCGACAACTTCACGCAATTGAACCGCCAGCGCATCCTGGCGCCGGTGTCCCGCGAACTGGCCCTGTCGCTGCGGCTGGCGGATAGCGAGGTCACGCGCCGCTGGCTGCGCCACGAAGGCGATCCGGCCGCGCGCGAGCTGTTCTTCCGCGAAGCCGACGGCTACCGCCGCGATCTGCTAGGCCGCGCCTATTTCATCGCCAGCGCCGCCTCGGGCAACTATTACTTCAACGACGACCAGCCGCTGTCCGAGACGCCGCGCTACACCTTGAGCAAGAGCGCCGCCGATGACGCCTGGTTCTACCTGACGCTGGCGTCCGCGGCCAAGTACAACATCAACGTCAATCCGGACCTGAAGCTGCAGACCACCAAGGTCTGGATCAACGTCCAGGTGCGCGACGGCGACCGGGTCATCGGCCTGACCGGCTCTGGCCTGGACGTGGGCGGGTTCCTGCGCGAATTCGTCAATAGCGGGCAGCCGGGAGTCACGCCCATCATCGTCGACGAGGAAGGCGCGATCCAGGCGCACATGGACGCCTCGCTCATCGCCTACAACTCGGGCGCCGGCGGCGCGGGCGCCGGCCGCGGCACGGTGTTCAACCTGCTGGACGGCGGCGAGGGCCGCGCCGAGCTGGCCGCTGCCATGAAGGCGGCGCGGACCGACCCGCAGTCGGTGCAATCCGCCTGGATCAAGATGGATGGCATCCGGCAGCTGGTTTCGGTGGCCTACATGCCGGAACTGCACTGGCACGTGCTGACCGTGGTGGACCTGGGCGCGGCCCGGGTGCTGGACACGGATTGGCTCTGGCCCGCCGCCATCGGCCTGGTGGTGCTGTTCGCGGCCATGCTGCTGTGCTTCGGATACGCCATCGAACGCCTGATGCTGCGACCCTTGCGCCGCCTGCAGCAGTCGGCGCGGGCCATTGCCGACGGCAGCTACGACGTGCGCCTGCCGCCGGGCGGCCAGGACGAGATCGGCGACCTCAGCCGCGCCTTCGGCGTGATGGCGGACAAGGTGCGCCAGCACACGGCCGAACTCGAAACCAAGGTGCGCGAGCGCACCTCCGAGCTCGAGGACGCCAACCGCGCCATGGCCGCCGCGCACAAGAAGATCGACGACTCCATCGACTACGCCAGCCTGATCCAGCGCGCCATCCTTCCAGACCGCCAGTTGACCCAATCCCTGGGCGCACACCATTTCGTGCTGTGGAAGCCGCGCGACGTGGTGGGCGGCGACTTTTACGTGTTCCGCTCCGACGGCGCCAACTGCCTGCTGGGCATCATGGATTGCGCCGGCCACGGCGTGCCCGGCGCGCTGATGACCATGCTGGCCCGCGCGGCCATAGACCTGGCGATCACCGAGGCCGGGCCGGCCGATCCGGCCGCCATCCTGACCCGCACCGACAACGCCATCCGCGCCATGCTTGCGGACGCGCAATTGCCCCGCGCGCTGGCCACGAACACGGATGCGGCCCTGGTATATATTGACCGCCAAGCCGGCACGCTGCGCTATGCCGGCGCCAAGATCAGCCTGTACGCAAGCAACGGCGAAGAGCTGCGCGAGGTGCCCGGCGGCAAGCGGGCGCTGGGGGACAAGCGCACCGAGGTCTACGAAAACATCGAACTGCAGATGGAGCCCGGCTGGACCTTCTACCTGGTCACGGACGGGTTCCTGGACCAGGCGGGAGGCGAGCACGGTTTTGGCTTTGGCAATACCCGGTTCGCGGAAATGCTCAAGACACACGCGCGCCGGCCGTTAACCGAACAGGCGACCGCCTTCACCCAGGCGCTGGCCGAGTACCAAGGCGGCCAGCCGCAGCGTGATGACATCACCTTGCTGTCGTTCCGTTTCGAATAAACGTTATCAGGGCGGTTACCCCCATGAATGCCTCCGATCTTTACGCATTGGGCGAACGGTTCAACCAGAATCGCACCCTGTTGTGCTTCAACGGACCGATTTCCCGCAGCCTGATCGAGGAAATCGGCAACGCGCTCAAGAACTACCTGAATGCGGAGCACGCGCGTCCGGCCGAGGCCATGGACGTCTTCTCGGTCTACATCGAGATGATCCAGAACATCCGCCAGTACGCGGCGCAGCATGGCGACGTGGACGCCTCGGCCACGGTGGTGATCGGCCGCCGCGATGAAAGCCGCTATGTGGTGTCCGCCGGCAACCTGGTCAAGTCCGAGGACGGCCAGTCGCTGGTCGCCCGCATCCAGGAACTGGCGGCGCTGGACAAGGCGGCCCTGAAGGCCGAGTACAAGACGCAGCTGCACAAGCCGCGCGCCCAGGGCGTCGCTTCGGGCGCGGGCCTGGGGCTGATCGATATCGCCCGCCGGGCCGGCGCGCCGCTGGAGGCCAGCCTGACACCCGCCACGGCCCCCGGGCAGGCCTTCTTCAGCCTGAGCGTGGTGATCTGAACGCCCGCCCGGCCAAGAAATATATTTGGAGCAATTGATGAATGATTTGAATATTCCCGGGACCCAGTCCACGCCCGCCATCACCGCCGACACTGCTGCCGGCGTGCTGGCGATGCGTGGCGACTCCTATCCCGAGAATTCCTTCGAGCTGTTCGGCCCCGTCATCGAATGGGTCGAAGCCTACTTGCTGAGCAGCGCCGCGCCCCTGAAGCTGGAGCTCGAGCTGCTGTACCTGAATACCAGCAGCATCAAGTCCGTCATGGACATCTTCGATCTGCTGGAGGCTGCTCATGGCAAGGGCCGCGAGGTCAGCGTGACCTGGTTCTACGACATGCGCAACGAGCGCGTCGGCGAGCTGGCCGAGGAATTCAAGGAAGACTGCACCTTTCCCTTTTCAGTCATCGGCCGCCAATGAAATCCGACGCCGCCCAGCTGGACAAGCGCATCGCCGAATTGCTGGCGGACCCGGCCTATCAAGACCATCCGTTGCATGAAGCGCTGGACGCGCTCTGGCGGCACACGGCGGAGCAGATGGCGCGCATCGAGCGCGTGACCCAGCTGTCGGACGCCTACCAGAGCATGGCGCACGAACGCGAGCTGGGCCTGTGCGACCGTTTCGACCGGCAACTGCGCCGCCTGACCCGTATCGCGCGCATCTCGGACCACTATCAAAGCATGATGCGGGATCTGAATTCAGCGCTGCTGGAAACCTCCAACCGCGATGCCTTGACCGGACTGTTGAACCGGCGCGCCTTGATGGAGATGATCAAGCAAGAGGTCCTGCGCGTCTCCCGCGGCGGCTCGACCTTTGTCGTGGCGATGTTGGACGTGGATCATTTCAAGTCGGTCAACGACCGCTATGGCCATGAAACAGGCGACCGCGCGCTGGTCGAGCTGGCCGGCGCGCTGTGCAACAACCTGCGCGAATACGATCTGTGCGGCCGCTGGGGCGGCGAGGAATTCCTGGTGCTGCTGCCCAGCACCCAGCCCGAAGCCGCCCAGCGCGTCATGGACAGGCTGGTGGGCGCGGTGCGGGCCCTGGCAATCACGGTGGGGGATGGCGTCTTGGGATTGACGGTCAGCATAGGCATGGCATACCACCAATTGGGAGAAACCTTCTCTGAAACGCTCAGCCGCGCGGACCAGGCCTTGTACCTGGCCAAGCAGGACGGACGCGATCGCGTCGAACTCGGGTTTCCGAAGCGCTGAATGAAACCGGACCCGCTGTTATCCGGCATGGAGCCCCATATGCTTGATTCCTATCCAGGCGTCACCGACGAGCGTCCTCAAGGCGGCGCGTGGCACCCGGGCACTTACCTGGCGTCCATGGATCGGGCGCTGCTGCTGTTCGATTTCAACCCTGCGGGCTCCTTGTTGAACGCTAACGCGAACTTCCTCGCCTTGGTGGGCCATGTCCGCGAAGAGGCCCTGGCGCTGCGCCACGACATGCTGTGCGACAGCATGGACGAGGGCAAGGGCATCGTCGGCGGCGAACAGGTGTGGGCCCGGTTGCTGGGCGGCAAACACTTCACCGGCACCTGCCGCTATCGCAAGAGCGACGGCGGTTTCGTCTGGATTGAAGCCACCTACATGCCCATCGCCGACGAAGCCGGCGAAGTGGTCCGCATTTCCGTCATATCCCGCAAGTCCATCGCGGACGCCGACCGCCAGGAAGAGGTCCGCCTGCTGCTGCTGGGCATCAACGAAACCGGCAACGCCGTCGCGGTATCGGGCAAGGACGGCCGCATCGTCTATGTGAACGACGGCTTCCACCGCATGCTCGGCTTTGCCCGCGGCGACGCCGTGAACCAGGAGCTGGGCGAACTGCTGGCCGGCGGCCGGCAGGACGGCGGGACGCGCGAAGAGCTGGACCGCCGCATCGCCTGCCGCGAGGGCTACCACAAGGATGTGCTGGTCTACGACCGCGCCGGCCGGCCGCTGTGGGTCTCGGTAATGGCGAACTCCGTGTTCGATGAACGCGGCGCGCTGGTCAATATCGTGGACGTGCTGACGGACATCACGCCCACCAAGGTGCATGAAGTGCTGCAGCGCCGGGTGCTGCAGGCCATGGTCAACGAGGCCTCGGTGGTCGAGGTCATGAACATGGTGTGCCGCGAGGTCGAGCACCTGGCGCCCGAGGTGGCGGCCAGCGTGCTGCGCGTGGACGACGCCGGCCTGCTGCGGCCGCTGGCGGCGCCCAGCCTGCCGCAGGCCTTTGCCGACGCCCTGGACGGCGTGGCCATCGGTCCACAGGCAGGCGCCTGCGGCACCTCGGCCTTCCTGGGCCGGCCCGTGATCGTGCCGGACATCTCCACCGATCCGCTGTGGGACGATTACCGCCACCTGCCGCTGCCCGAGGACATAAAGGCCTGCTGGTCCTCGCCCATCAAATCCAGCGATGGCCGGGTGATAGGCACCTTCGGCTTCTATTTCCGCGAACGGCGCCTGCCCGACGATTTCCATCACCGACTGGTGGACGTGTGCGTCTACCTGTGCGCGCTGGCGCTGGAACGCGAAGAGGCCCGCGCCCGCATTCGCCAACTGGCGTTTTACGACGAACTGACGGGCCTGCCCAACCGCAACCTGCTGCTGGCGCAGGCCGAACAGGCCATCGCCCGCGCCGAACCCGAGCGCAAGCGTGTCGCCGTCCTGTTCCTGGACCTGGACCGCTTCAAGCAGGTCAACGACACGCTGGGCCATCCCATCGGCGACGCGCTGCTGCGCGACGTGGCACAGCGCCTGCGCCGCCTGGCGCGCGCGGCTGACATCGTGGGCCGCTTGTCCGGCGACGAGTTCGTGATGCTGATGCCGGACTTCGAACACGGCCGCCTGACGGCCGCGGCCGAGCATGTGCTGGTGGCCCTGGCCCAGCCCTTTTCGGTGGGCGGCATCACCCTGAACCCCTCGGTCAGCATCGGCATCAGCGTGTTCCCGGAAAACGGGCGCGACATGGACACGCTGCTGCGCCATGCCGACATGGCGATGTACCAGGCCAAGACGGCGGGGCGTAATCGCATTTCCTTCTTCAGCGCCGAAATGAACCGCCAGGCGCAAGAGCGCCTGGCGCTGGAAGCCGCCTTGCGCGACGCGCTGGAGGCCAAGGCGCTGCGGCTGCACTATCAGCCGCAGGTGGGCCTGGAGAACGGCCACCTGTACGGCGTCGAGGCGCTGGCCCGCTGGCGCCATCCGACCCTGGGCGATATTTCGCCGGCGCGCTTCGTGCCGCTGGCCGAGGAGTGCGGCCTGATCGGCGACCTGGGCGACTGGGCCGTGCGCGAAGCGTGTTCACAGCTGGCGGTCTGGCGCACCAAGGGCCTGCAGGTGCCGTCGGTGTCGGTGAACCTGTCGGCGACGAATTTCCATAACCTGAACCTGCCGCGGATGATCGAGGCGACGCTGACTGAATTCGGCTTGGCGGCGGCGGACCTGATGCTGGAGATCACCGAAGGCGTGGTGCTGGATGCAACCGCCGGCACCTTGCGGACCATCGCGGAGCTGCATCGCCTGGGCGTGCGCCTGTCGATGGACGATTTCGGCACTGGTTACTCCAGCCTGGGGCATCTACGCCGTCTGATCGTGGATGAACTGAAGCTGGACCGCAGTTTCGTGCAAGGCCTGGAGAGCGACGACGCGGCGCGGGCGTTGACCAGCGCGGTGATTCGCATCGGCGAGAGCCTGAGCCTGCCGGTGGTGGCCGAGGGCGTGGAGAACGAGGAGCAGCGGCGGTTCCTGATCGAGCAGGGGTGTGCGGCGGGACAGGGGTTCCTGTTTTCGCCGCCGTTGCCGGCGGGGGACCTTGAGGAATGGCTGCGGGGTAGGCCTTAGGCTTTCTGGCTGCTGTTGCTGTTGCTTTTGTCGGGTCCGTTGGTTCTTAAGACGCCTGTCGCGTCGGCGGCCTGCGGGGCGCGGGGCAACGATTGCGGTCCGGAGCGTTCGCTCCGGA